>CASESG010000009.1 GCA_949290645.1 uncultured Bacillota bacterium | reverse complement strand
TGGAAATTACTGTCCGTTTGCCTCAAAACCTCTGGAATGACGAATTCCTTCGTTGTTTTGGCTGGTCTTCCCGTTCAGTTTTCAAAGAGCGATCGTATCGCACCCCTTTTTAGGCGCAAGTGGAAGTATATCATCGTGGAAAAATCGTGTCAACAAATTTTTTAATATTTTTTCACCATCCTTTCCATGGTCATTTCGAAAGCAAATTGTGCCCATCCTGGTTCATACAGAATTTGTGTTTTCGTCCTCTTTTTCAATATTTAATCCAAAATTCCAATTTAGCGGATCATTGACTCGTTCGGTTCTTTCCAGAACATGGCGACACGTCTCACAAAAAAACGTCATTCCTCCTTCAGCTATCAGCATTGGAATCGGCGCCAAAATTGCGAAATGCGCTCAACAGAAAACGCCTCTCGGCCTCTTCGCCAACATCGACGGCGAAGAGATCAGAGAGGCGCTTGACATCCACTGCGTCTAGTGGAAGAAAACCTCCCACATCACACATCAAGGCTTTTCCGATGCCAATTGTTTGGCTGAGGCAAGAAAGGTCTCGGCAATAGGAAAAGCCTGTCATTTCTTCGTCAGAATTCGATTGTCACTTGATTCGCTTCATCACCTCCTTAATTTCAGGCTGAAGGGAGTCCGGTGGATCGTAAACCACGATTCCCTATTCGGTGGCATATAGATGAATTTCACGTCTGACATCTCATCGACGTACTGCTGCAGAACGTTTCTCTGCTCCTCCGTGATTTCGTCGTCGAACTGATCCAGAATCATCGTCTCTCGGAACACCTCTCCGTACCTTTCTCGGTAAACGACATTGAGGGCGTAGGTCAAGGCGAAAGAAACCAGCTGACTTTCTTTCGGAGGAAGGTTGTCGATGGAAGCGTTGGATTTCATGTCGTCCTCCGATTCGGAGTCCGCCGGCAATTTCCCATCTTCGGATATCACGATATCGAAGCACTGAGAAATGTCTCTGGTTTCTGTCGGCTCTTCGAAGAGAAGATAGTATCTCTTCCCCACCAGCTCACTGTAGATGAGAGAAGCCTTTTCGAGAACATCTTTCGCCATCTCACGAACACTCACGGCGATAGGGCTGATGTTTTTCACCCGGCGCAAGGCGTTCGCAAACTGACTCTTTCCCGTCAGCTTCTGCAACACCTCAATCGCGGTCGAATAGCTTACGTCACAGACATCGAGGGCGTTCTGAATTCGATTGATGGCTGCATAGATCTCCCTGGCTTGAGCAAGGAAACGAGCGAAGTTCTTGAAGGTTTCCTTCGTTCTCTTCACCTGTTCCTCGCAGCGAGCAAGGATGTCTTGGAACGTGCGCTCCAGATTGATGACGGCCGGTTTCAGAGCGAGTTTCTTCTCCTTCTCGTCCATGTTTGAGGATTGAACGGTTTCTTCTTCCTTGGAGAATTCGACACTCGCCTTATCCAGTTCCTTTCTCAGGGCAGCAAGTCGGAACGCGACGGCTTTTGTGGAGAGATTCTTGAGCAAGAAAGTCTCCTTGCGCTGCATCAAAGCATCATACTTCGCCATCAGGTCCGCCTTCGCTTCCTGGAACGCTGAGGTTCGCTGCTCCAGCTCTTTCTCAAGCTGACTGAGCACTTCCAAACCCCGATCCAAGTAGGCAACGTAATCGTCTTCTTCCTTATCCGTCTTCTTCGTCAGACTGTCCATCAGAGATGCCCGAATCTGGTTCTCGAGTCCGATGAAGGAGAAAGTCCAACCGAAATTCTGGTACTCATTGGCATCTTTGGGCAGGAGCCACGTGTTTTCGGCATCGACGTGGAGGTACTTGTTCACACAGATCGGCTGCTCTTCTGCTTCCGGCTCCGGCCAACCATGGATCTTCTCCAACTTGGCGTTGAAGAAGTTCGCCGTCTTGGTCGAAAGCGGATCTTCCAGGACAAACGACTCCGCATTCCTATCCCCAAGCTGAGCATATTGAACGTCAAAGGAATCGATCGAATTCGCATCCACCTTCTCTTCCGCCAAGGTTTGAACTTGCTCACGCATCTTCTTCTTGGCAGTGCTCAGATTCTTGTGGAATTCGTCAAACAAACTGATCATCTTCTGCATGTCCTGAATCTGGCCGTTGACGTTCTCCATCTCTTCCGCGACCGTCAGGTATCTCGTATAGACAACGACACGACGGGCTGTTGTTCCGATATGCAGGGGATCTCGATTGGTGTTCGACCCCAAGAACTTCTGGAACTGAGCCGTATGAGGGCTCATCTTCTTCAGCCCTTCCAATCTCAGCTGCCGCACCTCTTCCAGAAGTGCGGAAGCATTCTCCTGCTGCTGTTGGAGGAATTCATAGAGGGGTTGCAAGGAGCGGACGCCGTTGAAGATCAGCGCCTTGGCATCAATCAATTCGGAAGGCAGAAGCGGCAGAACCTCTTTCGCTTTCGCCAAGAGATTCCGGCATTGATTCTCCAGATTTTTCTTCAAAAAGCTCCGCCTCTCCCGAATGGAAGTGCTTGCCTCCTTCAAGGCCGAAATCGCCTGCTCCCGCTTCTCCGGTCCGAAAGCCTGCAAAAACACCGTCTCTTTGTTGGCCGGACCGGAAAGGAAAGCGTCGTTTTCCTTTCCTTGAAGGAAGAAAGAGCCAAGGAACGCAATCTTGCTCGAACCGACGACTTGCCGCCGCACTTCTTCCGCCTCTCCGCCCTTGTATAACTTCACCGAATTGTCGGGAGCGGTCACACGGGCTTGGAAAGGAGAAATGCTCAGCTTCAACGGATTTTCTCTTGTCGGCCCAAAGCGGGTGAAGGAGTAGGTCGTTCCGTGATCGAGTATGTAGACCCGAACGACGTAGTATCCGTTCTTCTTCGTCCCGTAGCTGTTGTTCCGGCGAGAGTTCGGATAGTCCCCGAACAACGCGTAACACATCGCATCCAGCACATCATTCTTATTGGCATCATGGCATCCAGCGTAGTTCCCATCAGAGATGAAATCCAAGTAGAGATCTTGAGGTTGGCGACGGAACCTCTCTAAAAATACACCAAGTATTTTCATAGTTTGAAATGCCTCTTAATTTTCGCAAAGAGAGTTGTCAAGAAGAGCGAGTCTTTGTCGGTCAAATCTTCGCCTATTTTACCAGCGATTCCCGAAGAGTCATAATTCTCTACGTTCCTTTCTTTGGTCGTCTTCGAGAAAAGGTCATTTTTCAATCCAGTTGTCTTGCCAATCGTGCGGCAGAATTTCGGGTACTTCGAAGCCAGTTCCTCCTGCACGGCTTTCGGCACGACATCCTGATCGAAAAGCACATAGACGAAATCGTTGTTGTTCGGGGGCAGACGAGACTTCGCCCTCATGGTCGTCTTATAGACTCGAATCTGAAGGGCGTGGTGGTCGATCGAGACGAATTCCCGCCTCACCTCTCCTTTAGCACCAAGCTCCACGACGGAAGCGCACTTCTCGCTCCGATCGGTGTAGTGCATCGGATAGGGAGACCCGGAATAGACGACACGATCGTTCACCTTCGTCGGCTCATGGACATGCCCGGCAAACACGAAATCGAAGGCCTCCAAGGCCGTCACATCGATCATGTCCGGCTGCTTCACGGTGACGATCTTCTTCTTTCTCGCCTCTTCAAAAGAGTAGAAATACTGATGGGCGACAAGGACGTTCCTCTCCTCAGGATTGAGATGGCTGGCGTTGAGAATCGAGAGAAAGACCGCCGTCGCTCCCTGCACAAGCAGAGGGTGAGCGAAAGAAGTCAAGAACTGCGCCTTCAGGAAAGGAAGGATGTAGAAATTGACCGGCCCCTGCTCGTCAAAGAGAGTGACTTTGCTCAGCTGCGTCCTCACCTGCCCGAAGCAATGGACGTGCGAGCCCTCCAGGAAAGAAGACAAAAACTCGAAAATGGCGCTGTTGTCATGATTGCCGGCGCAGATGATGATGTCCTTGACGAAAGGGCGGACTTTCGTCAAGAAGCTGTTGAAGACGCACATAGCGACATCGTCGGGATAGATATCCTCGAAGATGTCGCCGCAGATCAACAGCACATCACAGCTTTGCTTCGAAACGATGTCAGCGACTCCTTGGAGCAAGACTTCCTGCTGGTAGGGGAGGAGATTGTGTCCGTCCATGAGCTTACCAAGGTGAAAATCGGCTAAGTGCAAGATCCTCATTTTGAAATCCTCTGTCAGGAATTCTAATGGGTCTCAAAAGGAACTTCACAATCAAAGATTTTGTGGCGTTTCTGTGGGACAGAAACAGAGATATTTTAGATCAATCGAGTTCGGCTGCTCCTGTCCAGAGCTCGTAATATCGTCCTTTTTGTGCCAAAAGTTGTTCGTGAGTGCCTCTTTCGATGATTTTTCCATGATCCATGACCATGATGCAATCCGCATAGCGAATCGTCGATAGACGATGCGCGATGACAAACGTCGTCTTTCCTTTCATGATGTTGTCCATGCCGTGTGAGATCAAGAGCTCCGTTCTCGTGTCGACCGAAGAGGTCGCCTCGTCCAGAATCAAGATCGGCGGATTGCCGACTGCGCAGCGGGCGATGGAGAGAAGCTGCCTCTGCCCCTGGGAAAGGGAGGCGTTAGCACCGTCGATGAAGGTCCGATAGCCGTCCGGAAGCTTCCGGATGAACTGATCGGCGCAGGCGATCTTCGCCGCCTGCTCGCATTCCTCGTCCGTCGCCTTGAAACGCCCGTAGCGGATGTTGTCGTAGATCGTCCCGCTGAACAGGTGCGTGTCTTGCAAGACCAGAGTCATCGAGCGGCGCATCGAGACGCGGTCGATGTCCTTGATGTCGATGCCGTCGATCAGGATCGATCCCGAATCGATGTCGTAAAAGCGCGTCAGAAGGTTCGTGATGGTCGTCTTGCCCGCCCCGGTCGAACCGACAAGAGCGATCCTTTGCCCTGGATGGGCATAGAGAGTGATGTCTTTCAAGATCAATTGCCCCGGCTCATAGGAGAAGTTGACGTGCTGCATGTCGACCTGTCCCAAGACCGGCTTTGTCTCTTTCCCGTCCGTCCAATAGAACTTTCCGTCCTCGGCCTTGAAGGAACGCCACTTGGCCTTCTGCAAGCTCGGCTCTGGCTTCTGATCCATCATCTGGAAGATGCGCTCCGCACCCGCCAGGGATGCCTGAAGCATCGTCATCATGTTCGAGATCGAGTTGAACGGACGAGCGAACATACGGACGAAGGTGACAAAGGCCATCAAGGTTCCGGCCGAGATGATAAGCCCCAGGGAAGAGGAAGCCCCCGAGACCAGAAGAACACAGCCGACCAGAGCGACAAGGCCGGTCGTCAGATTGACAATGTTGTTGACGATTGGAATGTTGACCGAGGAGAGATAGACCGACTTGTGGTTGTCGATCGTATGACGATAGTCGATTGATTTGAACAGCTGCGACATGTCCTCTTCCTTGGAGAAGCACTTGACGACCTTCAGTCCCGAGAGAACCTCCTCCGCGACACCATTCATCTCACCCATGGAAATCTGGCTGTCCGAGAAGGCTGCGACCGAGCGATGGACGTTGATGGCGACAATCCCGACCGCCACCAGTTCCATGAAGATCAAAAGCAAGGCGAGAAGCCAGTCCAGAAGGAAGACAAAGACGAGAAGGCCGACGATCATGATCAGGGAAGTGAAGATCTCAATCAATCCTGTGTTGAACAGCTGTGCGAGGTTGTCGACATCGTTCGTGAACCGGGACATGATGTCTCCGTGCGCCGTCGAATCGAAATATTTCAAAGGAAGATTCTGAAGCTTCTGAAACATGTCATTTCTCAAACGCATCAAGGAAGTTGTCCCGACCCTCGTCATCATCAGAACCTGGAGAATCGTTCCGAGGAAAGCCACGACATAAAGAGCCATCATGATGCCGATGACCGTTCCCAAACTCGTAAGGGACTGAGAAAGAACCGTCGCGGTCGAATTCCAATCGATCGACTGGAAGAGCATGGAGTAGAGGCCCATCTGGTCAGCGATGACCTTTTCGTAATAGACCGCACTACTTCCATAAACACCCCAGCTCCCCGAGAGCGAATAGGCCGCTGGCTGGAGAATCGCATCCACAATCGGAGCGGAGATGAAGGCACCGAGAAGATTGACCACGATCATGAAGATGGTCAAAACCGTGATGCCGATGATCCGCCAGGCATCCGGCTTGAGATAGCCGAAGACACGAATCAAGGAAGCCCAGGAATGCTCCGGCTTGGCATAGCCCTTCCGGCGCTCGCTGTAGCGAGCGGTGATCTTCTGATAGCCTTCCTTCCCACAGGAATATTGAATCCGGACATCGTCGATGATGTCCCCCATGCCCGTCGCATTGAAACCATTGAGCTTTTTCATCAGTTGACACCCTTTCTTTGAATCGCGTCGATCTCACGATAGATCGAGCAGTTGGCCAAGAGGTCCGAGTGCGTGCCAAGGCCGACCGGCCTGCCATTGTCCAGGACCAGGATTCGATCGCAGTTCTGCACCGAATCGATTCTCTGCGCGATCAGGAAGACCGTCGTGTCCTTCAAGCGCTTGGCAAATTGCTCCTGAATCCTTCGCGAGGTCTCCATGTCGCAGGCCGAGACCGAGTCGTCCAGAATCAAGATCTTCGGCTTCTTGAGCAGGGCGCGGGCGATGCAAAGCCTCTGCTTCTGACCGCCGGAGACGGACTTTCCGCCCTGGGCGACAGGAGTGTCCAATCCCTGCGGGAAAGAGCGGACGAAATCTGCGGCCTGCGCGATCTCCAAGGCATCCCAGATATCCTCGTCGGTCGCCTCCCTCTTTCCCCAGAGCAGGTTCGAGCGGATCGTTCCCGTGAAAAGGACGTTGTTTTGAAGCACGACCCCGATATCCTCGCGCAGGGCGCGGACCGAGTAATCCCGGACATCGTGTCCCGAGAGGAAAACCGTTCCCTCGGTGGCATCATAAAGCCGAGGGATCAGGTTGACGAAAGAAGACTTGCCCGAACCCGTGCCGCCGATGATGCCCAGAGTCTCCCCCGAGCGGACATCGATGCTGATCGGGCCCAATGCCGCCTTGGAAGGATCGCCGACGTAGGAGAAGAGGACATGGTCGAAGAAGACATGGCCATCCGAAAGATGGTCGGGATCGAAGTCCGGGGTCTTGGGCTTGGGAGCATAGGAGATGTCGACCTTCTCCGAAAGGACACGGTCGATTCTCTCCTTGCTCGCCTCCGCACGGCCATAGAACTGGACCAGAGT
The DNA here is from genome assembly GCA_949290645.1 of uncultured Bacillota bacterium. Lineage (GTDB taxonomy): Bacteria > Bacillota_I > Bacilli_A > RFN20 > CAG-288 > Enterosoma. The sequence goes on along the minus strand of CASESG010000009.1, from coordinate 9,333 downwards.
CGAGATGAAGGAGAAAGCAATCGTCAGGACCGCCGCGAAGGAGGAGAGCATCGAAAGCTCGCCGGCATCGAAGATGCGCCCGTAGTTCATCGACATCCAGATGGCGTTGTCCGTCTGCTGGATTGTGTAGAGCATCTCAAAGCCACCGAAGTATTGGATCAGGCCGATCGTGACGTTGACAGCCAAGGTCGTGATCGCCGTCGCCATTCCCATCTTGCTGACCGCCGAATAGCTGATGGCCGTCAGATCCTCGTTGGAACGGGCGAACTTGTCATCCATGTGCTCTTCCCGGCAGAAAGCCTTGACTTCGCGGATGCCCTCCGTATCCTCCTCGACATTGCGGTTGACGTGATCGAGGGCCGTCTGCGTCATGATGAACTGAGGCTTCGTCTTGACGATGATGGTGCAGATGATGAAGAAGGCCAGAAGAGAGAGAGGAAGGGTGATGAGTCCGATCGCCCAGTTCAAGGTGAAGATGAAGATGAAGCAGGCCAGGACGATCGTGGTCTGCTTGAAGCCCATGCGGACCATCATCAGGACGAAGAAACGGATGTTGTTGCAGTCGTTGGAAAGCATCGTCGTCAATTTGCTGACCGGGAAGTGACTGATGTTGGAGAAGGAGAACTGCTCCGCCTTCCAGAAGATCGTGTTTCGCAAGCGCTCGATGTAATCCGAGGAGATGATGGCCGAAAGCTTCATGCCGATCGACTGAAAGAAGATGGCAAAAAGCGACAGACCGATGATCAATCCGCCATAGAGATAGACCGCCTGCAAGGCCGGCTGAGACCAGCCCAGCAACGGGTCGAGAGGCTGAAGGCCCTCGCGGATGAGCAATCCGCAGAAGTACGGAATCAGGATTTCGAAGATCGCATCCAAAAGGATCACGAAGAAATCCAGAAGGACATATTTCCAAGAAGGCTTGAGGCAGGCGAGATAGATGCCCATCGTCTTCCTGCTGTCTTCCTTGTCGACCTTGACGTCATGGCTGTCATAATGAAGATCCTGGTGAACCTGCTCCCAGAGACGCTTGCGTTTCGAACCAATCATGGAATCACCTCACAGAAATTCGCAAATAGTTTATACCTTTCTGGACAAAGGTTGAATGAAAGCGTTTGTTATTTTTGAAACAGATTGCCAACTTTGTTATTCAAATTAGATTGCTATTATATTCGCTTGTCTTTTCAAACGAAATCATCATAAACCTTCTTTGCTCCTTTCTTACCATGAATATTTGTTTTCTCTTTTCTCGTGGCATCCCAAAGAGAAGGAAGGACAACCGAAAAAAACACCAGACAAGAAGCGGAGAAGAAGTCCAGTATCCAGAAGAAAGCAGGAGCGAAAGAAGAGCGGGCAAAAAAGCCAACCTTGCCGACAATCTTGGAGAAACAACCTTGACAACCAGAGACGATTTCAATAAGCAACTTTATTTTTTTTGAAAATCGTTAACACATGATTTACGCATCGATAGTTGCTTTTTGCCTTCTTCTTCCCTATAATAGGAGGGCAATCCACATGGAGGAAAATTACATTATGGCAAAAGAAAGATCGACTCCTCGTTACATCAAAATCGCCCAAGATGTCTGCGGCAAGATCCTGACCGGCGAATATCCGGAAGGAACCCTGCTCAAGGGACGGTCGATTCTCGGAGCCGCCTATGGCGTCTCTCCTGAAACGGTCCGCAAGGCCCTCAACATCCTTGAGAAGGACAAGGTCGTCTCTTCCAAGAGAGGCGTCGGCGTCTTCGTCGATTCCGTCCTTCACGCTCAGGAATTCGCCAACAAGTGGAAGGCCGAAACCCAGATCAAGGACAAGTACGCCACCCTCGAGCAGCTGCTCAACCAGCAGAAGGAGCTCCAGTCCAAAATCATCACGGCCATCGATGACATGAAGGATTCCTTCACCTATCAGACGACCGAAGCCGTCAAGTTCTCCGAAGCCGAGGTTCCGCAGAACTCCTGGATCAACGGAAAGACCATCGGCGAGGTCTACTTCTGGAACTACACCGAAGCGACCATCGTCGCCGTCATCGGCGCCGACAACATCTGCCGTCAGTCCGTCGGCCCGGACTTCGCTCTCCATTCGGGCGATCGTCTCATCTTCGTCGGAAAGGACAGCCTGACCTTCGACCGCGTCCTCTCCTTCCTCACGTACGGCGTCCTCAACCAGGAAAACTAATCGTCGGTTCCTCTGCCTCCCGGATCCTCCGGGAGGTTTTTTCTTGCCTCAAGCCTTCCTTAGGGAAGATAATGTTTCCATGAAACACGCCCTCGACCTCCTAGACCTGAAAGGCGAAGAAAAGGATCTTCTCACCCGCAAGGACCAAGGCTTTTCAATCACCGACGAGGAACTCTCCCTCTTCTTCCAAGGAAAGGAAATCGAAAATCCCTCTTCGGAAGAAGGAAAAATCCTCAGCGTCCTGAACCTTTTTGACGAGAAGGACAATCTTTTCTATCCCCTGATGCTCCACCGCATCGAAAACAGGGAAGGAAAGCTGAGGAAACAGCAGGCGGATTATCTCAATCCCCTGGCCCTGGAAGTGCTCAAAAGCAACGAAATCGACATCTCCGACTCCGACCAGTGGACAAGAGAGCCCTCTTCCCTGAACTTCCTTCTGGGAGCCCGTCTCCAGTTCCAAGGCAAGGGAAAAGGACTCGCTCTCCACAAGGGAATCTTCTTCCATCCCATCAAGGCCCTGGATCACATCCTCGTCCACGACACGCTCCACCTTCTCTTCTCTCCCAGCCAGAGGCCGCAGAAATACTACGGTTTGTTCTCGAGCGACAAGAAGAACGAGAACCTCTCCGCTCTCCCCAGGGCCTTCCTTCGCCATCGCTATCAGGACATCAAGCAGACCCTGGAGAATCGAAAGGCCATCAAGGTCGTCTATCGCACCGAAGAGGAGAAGCTTCCCTTCCTGACCGACTTCCTGCTCTCCGCTTTCCAGAAAGAGGAGAGCGTCCTCTTCCTCAGCGAGAGAAGAGAGAACCTCTTCTGGGAGAGGACAAGGCTCGACAAGGAAGCCTACGATCTCTCCTGCTGGAGAACCCCATTTCAGGCACCCCAAGGCTATTTCCGAAAGAGAGAGGAAGAGCAAGAGAAAGACGCTCTCTCTTCCTTGACTAAGAGAAGAGAGGACTATGCCCATGTCGCCCAGAAGAGAAGACAAGGCTTTCGCAAGACCAAGGCCTTCCTCTCCCAGATCCCCCAGAAGAACATCGAGGAGCTTCTCCAAAGCCCCGTCGAAGTGATGCCTTTGTCTTTGGGAGAGTACGAGGAGCCGGACTTCCGCAAGGATCTCCATTTCCTCACGATTCTCTCCACCCTCGACGAGATCGAGAACACCTCCCTCAAGGATTTCCTCTACTATGGTCTCTCCGTCTCCCCCAAGGAGGAGAACTATCGAGAGCTTCAGGAGACACTGAAGGAGATCGTATCCGGTCTTTCCTCTTTTATTGGCAAGTTGGAAGAAGAGAATTTTCTCGATATTGAAGGAAAACCGATCTCTACCTTTGCTCAGTTTGAGGATTACGGAGAATGCGTCCACCTCCTTGCTGGATACACCGGCTTTCCGCGGAAATACTTCGACATCGAGATCGACGAGAAGGAGCTTCTCAAGCTCAAGAAGATCTACCAGGACCGCTCCTCCACCCTGCTTCTGCTTCGCTCGCTGTTCCACGAAGACCTGACGACGGAAAAGAAGAAAGAGCTTGCGGAGCTTCTCTCTTCCGCCTCCTTCCTCAAGAGAGAGAAAGCCAAAAAGGAGCTCTCCCGGAGAATCGGACACATAGTCCGCAAGGAAGAGGAGAAGACCATCGAAGAACTCCTTCTTCGCTCCTTAAAGAGCGACGAGGAGTTCTCCAAAACCATCGAGAGCTATGCCCAGCTCTATGGCGACAGCGTGCGGACGATGAACGGATTGATCGAGATCCTGAGCAACCGCTCCTACATCCAGCGCTTCCGCCAGTTCGAGAAGAGAAAGGGACTCTCGATGGAACATCCCTTGATCAAGAAGGGATTGAGAGACCGCCGCTATGCCCAAAGCCGGATGGAAGAGTTCTCCCTCTATGACAAGGAGTACCAGAGGATCAAGAGCAAGATCAACCATTACATCACCTTCTTCCTGGACGACCGGAGAGACTTCCTGCACATGGACATGAAGAAGATGCTCCTCTTCTTCCAGAGGAAGGAGGAAGGCTCCTATCCCCTGTTCTCCCAATACGCCCTCTTCCTCAAGGAGAGCAAGGAGATCTCCATGCCCCTGCAGCTGGTCCTGAGAAGAAGGATCCTCTCCGGAGAGAAACTCCTCCACCTGAGAAGAGACTATCTTCTCTCCCTTCTTTTCAGCCTCTACCAGGAAGAGAGAAAGAACAGGAAGGACGAGGAAGAGGAATGGCTTTCCAAAAGGGAGCTCTATCTGGAAGAGGTCCAGAAAATCCCAGAGACCCTTCCTCTCTTCCTCAAGGAAAAGCTCAAGCGGATGCGAGGTAGAAAGACCAGGGACATCTTCTTCCAGGACACCTATCAGAGAGTCGAGGAGTTGACCAAGAGAGGGGAGAGCATCGAACAGGAAGACATCACGACAACCATCCCCGCTCTCTATCCCCTGCTGCTTGCGAAGAGAGAAGACCTTCCGATGCTCTCTTCCGAGATGGTCGACATCCTCATCGTCGAGGACAGCAAGGGACTCCCGGACAGCGCCCTGCTTCTGGCCCTGACCTCCGCAAGGAAGGTCCTCTTCCTGGAGAAGGCCGAAGAGGAAGACCTCCGCATCTCCGGCTATGAGCAGAGCAGCGTCGACCGTCCCTCCCTCTACCTCTCCTTCTACGACCGGAGGATGGACAAGAACATCCTGGACTTCTTCCGCACCATCCTCGAAGAGAAGGAAGAAGAGCTCGTCCTGGACGAGAAGATCTTCCCTTACCTCCTTCTCAAGAAAGAGAAAGAGGAGAAGGAAGTCCTCTTCTTCGACCTCCTCATCCCTCCGGAACTGGAAGAGGAGACCGATCTCGACCTTCGGGAGTTCTTCTCCTTTGTCGACCACCTTCCCGCCAGAGATATCGACATGGTCGAGCAATACCTCCAGATGCGAAAGAAGGCATGAGAAAAGCGGGCCTCAAGCCCGCTTTTGTCGATCAGAGCTTCTTGACCCAGAGTCCGTGAAGGTTGCAGAACTCGTAGACTTCCTTGACCTTCTCGCCCGGAGCCAGGACGAAGTCGGCGATTGGAGCGGAAGTCGGATCAAGCTTCTTGAGCTCGACCTTGTCTCCCGTGACAAGGCAGATGAAGGCGATGTGATGCTCCGGTGTCATCGGATGGAGCGTCGAACCGACCTCGACATGGACCTTGTCTCCCTCGACCGTCACGACCGGGACATGCTTCTCCGTCGCGGCATCGGTCGAGTTGGCCTTGAGCTCGACTTCTCCCTCTGGGACGACATGATCTTTTCCCAGGATGGAATAGGTCACCTCACCGGTCTTCGTATTCTTGTAGAATTGGACATTCATTTCTTCTTACCTCCAAGGATAGTATAGCGCAACCCAGGAAAGAGGAGAAAAAGACGTTCACAGGAAATAGTTTCGGAAGTCGAACTGATAGCGGTGGCGGCAGTACTGGACGATGTCGAAGATGTTCCAGAGCAGGCCCACCCCGATCAGGGAATAGGCGAACTTGACCAAAAAGAACTTCCACGAGACGGCGAAGGACTTGGCATAGACGATCTTGTCGATGCCGAACCAACCCAGGAAGATCAAGACCAGAAGGAATGTGGCCTTCACCTTCTCCTTTTCGGTATCCACGACATATTCTTCGTTTTTCATGTTGTTCACCTCAGAGCATTGTCGATTATAAACGAAAGCGGCTCGACAAGAAAGACTCCTCTTTCTTTCCAGAGAGAAGGATTTGGAGTAAAATATCACGGAGGAGAAACACATGGTCAAAGCGTTTGTTCACAAGGAAGGCACCGGTCCCTTCGCCTGCAACACCTATGTCGTCGGGAAGATCGGCGGATCGTGCCTGGTCATCGACCCGGGAACCACCGAGGACAGCCTCATCCACTACATCGAGAAACACTACGACAAGATTTCCGGAATCCTGCTCACGCACGCCCACTTCGACCACATCCGCGGAATCGATAAGCTGAAGAAAGCGTTCCGGGATCGGGACATCCCCGTCTATCTCCATCCCCTGGACAGGGAACTACTCAACGACGCCGAGAAGAACAGCTCCCTGATGCTCGGAGACAACGTCCGGGTCAACATCGACACCGTCGACATCAAGGACAAGGAGATCCTGCCCATCAGGGACTTCACGGTCCGGGTCATCCACACGCCCTTCCACACAAAAGGAAGCGTCTGCTATCTCTTCGACGACGACAACGCCCTCTTCACCGGCGACACCCTCTTCGAAGGCTCCATCGGAAGGCATGACCTCGACACCTCCGAGCCAGAGAAGATCGACGAATCCCTGAAGAAGCTGCTCCCTTTGCGGAAGACCCTCGTCATCTATCCCGGACACGGATCGATGACGACCCTCGAAAGGGAAAAGGAACACAACCCCTTCCTCCAAGGGCTCTAAAGAGAGACATAAAATGGGATGCCAGTTGGCATCCCATTTTCCTTGTCGAGAAGATCTATTCTCCGTCGATCAGCTTCGTCAGGAAGGAAAGCTCCTCGTCCTTCTTCAGACGAGGGAAAAGCGGAGAGAGGGTGTTGACATGGATCAAGGAGAGCTTTCCGACCTCCTTGATCTTCTCGAAGGAGCGAAGCTCCTCTGGGACATTCTCCTGGTCGAGCGCTTCCTTTGTCTTCTCCGGCATCACCGGAGAGAGAAGGATCGATCCCATCCGGATCAGCTCACAGGCCGCATAGAGGGTCTCCTCCAGAAGCTCCGTCTTCCCTTCCTTGGCCAGGTTCCAGGGAGCCATGTCATCGAAATACTTGCTTCCCAAGGCGAGAAGCTCCATCGCCTTTCCCGCTCCGGAAGTGATGTCATACTTGTCCATCAAGGAGACATACTCCTCGATTTTCGAAAACGCCTTCTCCATCATCTCCAAAGTCAGGGGAGAGGAAGGAGAGCGATAGGTCGGAATCACCCCATCGAAGTAGCGGTTGACCATCGAGAGCGTGCGGTTGACCAGGTTTCCGTAGTTGTTGGCCAGATCGGCGTTGAGCCGGTCCACGAACTGCGTCGGAGTGAAAGCCCCGTCTTCCCCAAACTGCATCTCCCGAACCATGTAGTAGCGCAAGGAATCCACGCCATAGCGTTCGATCAGGGGATAGGGAGAAGGGGCATTCCCCAAGGACTTGGAAAGCTTCACGCCCGACTTGGTCAGAAGCAGGCCGTGCACCAGGATGTGATCGGGTTCCCTCAGTCCCAAGGCCATCAACAGGATCGGCCAGTAGATCGTGTGGAAGCGATTGATGTCCCTTCCCGCCAGCTGGACGATCTCCGTGTCCTTTCCCCAATACTTCTCCATCAAGGAATCGTCCCCGCTCTCATATCCCAGAGCCGAGACATAGTTGAGCAGGGCATCGATCCAGACATAGACGATGTGCTTCGGATTCTCCTTGATCGGGACACCCCAGTCGAAGGAGGTTCGGGTGATGCAGAGATCATCCAGACCCGGCTTGATGAAGGTGTTGATCATCTCGTTGAGCTTGTCCTTCCGGCAGAAGGAAGGATGCTCCTCATAGAACTTCAGGAGATCGGGAACGAACTTCTTGACGTTGAGAAAATAGCTGTCCTCGCTCTCCCAGTGGACCGGACGATGGCAGTCCGGGCAGAGATGCCCCTCCCCCACCTGCGCATCCGTGAAGAAGGATTCGCAGGGGGTGCAGTACCAGCCCTCATACTTCCCGAGATAGATGTCCCCCTTCTCCAGAAGCTTCGTGAAGACCTTCTGGACGCAGGCGACATGGCTCTCGTCGGTCGTCCGCACGTAATAGTCATAGGAGATGTTCATCGCCTTCCAGACTTCCTTGAAGGAAGAGGCGATCTTGTCGACATATTCCTTCGGGGACAGACCCGCCTCCAAGGCCTTCTTCTGAATCTTCTCCCCGTGCTCGTCCGAGCCCGTCATGAAACGGACATCATATCCCATCATCCTCTTGTAACGGGCAATCGTGTCCGCGCAGACGTTGCAGTACGTATGCCCGATGTGGATGTTCCCCGAAGCATAGTAGATCGGAGTCGTCACATAGCAAGATTTCTTTTCACCCATGGAATCACCTCAAGATACAAAGACAACAGAATTATATCCCTTTCCCGGAAGAAAGTCTCTGCCTGGGAGGAAGAAAGCAAAGAAAAACGCCGCCCCATTTCGGAGCGGCGCTCGATGACAAGTTGTTAGAAGACGACCGTAATGGACTTGATATAGACGGCTTTTTGGGCACTATTCGAAAGAGTAATCACCAAGTCCCCTTCAGAGACACCAGCAACGATTTCACTTACATACTCAGTCGAAGTCGTCGTAAGCTTTTGCTCGCTGATCAGAGTCTCAGTGCCAGCAGTCGCACTCAAAGTTGCATTGCCGCTACTGGCAGTCGAAGCTTCCACCTTGACCTGCGTGACAGGGGCAGCAAAATTCGAAAGACTCGTCGACATCGTCCAGGTTGTTACCGGATTGCTACCAGAGCCAATCTGCGCTCCTTTTCCGTATTGACTATCGAAACCAAAATATTTAGCGGCATCATAATTCCAAACAATGCCACCTAATTCTTTTGTTCCGCCATTCGTACTAAAGCCAGGGGAGGATTCGAAAGTGTAGGAATAAGGCTCAGGCGCAACTTCACCAGCGGCTTTGACCGTGACCTCGAAGGGATCGCTCGTGACCTCGCCGGACTTGGCCGTGATTTCCGTCGTTCCTTCCGTCAGGCCGGTGACACGACACCATTCTCGACCTTGGCGACATCCGTATCGGAAGAAGTCCAGACAACGTCGACGAGCTCCGCACCGAGGTTCGGCGTGGCCTTGAGAGTGATCTGGCTTCCGATGGCAACGGAGTGGCTGCCGTCAATCTCGATCGTCTCCAGCACAGGGCCGGGAATCTCCTCCTGGACGATGTGGGCGATGTTGTTGCCCGCTGTATCGATGTATTTCGTCGAGCTGAGGGAGAGGGTATCATAGCTGCTGTAATTTCCGATGTAGTAGTCTCCGTCGCTCAAGGTCGCGACGTAGGCGTCGTGAGCCTCGTCGTAGCCCCAAGCGAAGGGATCGGCCTGCATGACGATGTTTTCGTGCTCGCCGTCATCGCTCTTCTTGGCCGCGATGTACTGGCCGTCCTCGCCGATGCGAAGGTTGAGCTTGCCCTCTCCGGCATCGTAGGCATAGACATCG
>CASESG010000008.1 GCA_949290645.1 uncultured Bacillota bacterium | reverse complement strand
TCTTCACTATCGAATATCTCACGCTCTTTAGCAACCCAAACAGTGCCAAGTCCAAGAGAATGAGCAGCAAGCATCATATTCATAAGAACGCAACTGCCATCCTCAACAAAATTAGAAGCATTACCATCAGCTAAAACTAAAATAACAACAGGTGCTCCGTAATATGGATCATTACTTGTCTTTCTAACCTTTTCATTAAGCTCAGTTATTTTTTCACGATACTTAGAACCAGTAACAGTGGTTCTTTCTTATAGCTTCTTATACTTCTTCTAGTTTCAATTAATTTGATAAAATCAGTTTCCATGAATATCATTCTCCTTCCAAAATCATGATAAATACAAAATTACTTATTCATCACTAGATTGTGTGGCAAAAAGATGATGACTCCGGAAAAGTCCACACTCATTTTCGCCTATATTATATTGCTAAAGAGTTAAATTTTAAATGATTGAGAAATAGATTAACTATCGTTTCTCTTGTAGGCAAAAAATTTCTCTAGTAGCCTAAATATCGTCATTTTTGACTACTAGGCAAACGGAGCAATTTTCAAAAACACCTATTTATCGCATAAAAAAAGTCTGGATACCCTTTTGTACAAAATTAATCCGTGATTGACAGTTTCTTCAATGGTGACGCTTTTAACTGAATCTCCAGGAACGATGATTGTTACTTTATTTGATTCACCTATTAAGTCTTTAACCTTTACATCAGGTGATACCTTCTTATAAGTAACGACATTGCTCTTTGGGAAATTCTTAGAAACGCCGATTTTAAGTTTGTGTTTCATAAAATTTCTCCTTTCCGAGAAGAGCACACATATCTCCTTCTCACCATAATGGAGAAAACTAGGGTGTTTTGATGGGGGTGAAATTCCAAAAAAATAAAAAATTATTTTGAACATTAAAAAAGCCCATCCCTATTAGAGAACTAAATCTCCAACAAGAATGGGTTTCAAATATGATAAGTTTATGTTGATTTTCTAGGGGTGTGCAAGGGACTTATTCAAAAGCCTTACGCCGTGTAAAAATTCCTACGCCGTGTAAACTTGGCTCTAAAAAATGATAAATTTTCTTCACTTATTTATTAGTTGCTACACGGCGTAATTTCAAAAAGTGCGTATTTATCGGATAAAATAAAAAAAGTCTGCACACCCTTAGAAGTTCTAAGTTTGTATCAGACATGTCGTACAAATATGGTGACCCAAGTAGGATTTGAACCTACGACACTCAGTTTCGAAGACTGATGCTCTATCCAGACTGAGCTATTGGGCCGGGACAGACTGATTATAGTTGTTTCTTTCATGCAGTTCAAATGGTGTTCGTCTGACGAGGAAGGCATCTTCTTTTCAGCAGATGGCGATTGCGAAGACGCCATATTTTCCAGACTCCTTTCTGGAAGAAGAAGAAAACAGTGAAGATGAGGACATAGACCAGATAGAGGACAAGAAGATAGAGGAAGTCGACCTGGCAATAGCCGATCGTGATGGTCCAGATGTCCGGCAATTCGATGGGGATGGGATTGATCTGGGTGAAGGCGAAGTTCAGCTCGAGAAGTTCGGGTAGATGTTCTCCCGAGGCGGTTGTCCAAGTCGCCGACAGGTTGGTGATCCAGACCGAAGTGATCGTCGCCAAGACGATGACGACACCATAATAGAGAGCCGGAACGACGGCATCCCGCCCCCTGAAGGTGAAGTGCCCCAACATCCTCGGAAGGACGGCCAAGGCAAAGAGGATCATGTGCGTGATGGCGAAATACGGGAAGGAGAAGTTCAGGATGGTGCCGAAGTTCTGGATGCGCCCGAAATAGAAGAAGACCGAGACGGCACCGGCAGAATGGACAAAGAAGGAGATGTCATAGAAGATCTTCTTCCTTGTGAAGACGGCCAGGAAGACAAGGAACTTTCCGATGTCGCAGATGAAGAGCGGGATCGAGGAAAAGATGATGTTGTAGACGTTGTATCCATCGCCGATCAGCATCGAGTTCTTGCTCATGAAGTGGATCATCAAGACGATGGCCAGAACCCGGAGATAGAAATCCTGCTTCTCCCGGCTCAAGGGGCGGAGGCAATAGAAGAGGACGACAGTCATGAAGAAGACCAAAAGGAATGACAAAAGGTGCCAAAAATTGAAGTTATCGACGACCAGGAAGTCATAGACATCGCTGGGGAATTTCGACACCGCTTCCGTGAAGATGTTCAAGGGAAGGGTCACCAAGACCACGACGGGCAAATAACACAGGGACAGAAGGTCTTTCCCGACAATGTTGTCCTGAAAATACAACAGAACCGAGATCAGAAGAAGGAGAATGTCCCCGGCCAAGAAGAGAGACTTGATGGCCCACTCGGGCATGAAGAGATTGATCGAGTCATAGATTTCCAGGGTGACAAGATCGAGATGGTTGAGATTTGGCGTGTTCTCCGGTGTCTTGACGATGGAAACATATTCCGAATAGCAAAACAGGGATACGACAGAGACCAGAGGGTAAAGGAAACGAAGGATGTTTTTCGACGTGCGGTGGTGAAGAAAGACGGCCAGCGGGACAAGAAGATAGGAAGCAATCTTCAAAAGCTGAGTCAAGACGAGCAAGACGGAATAATCCGACGGCCGCGAGAAGACATGATAGAGATTGAAGGTGAGAGTCTCCAGAAAAGCGACGGTCAGAAAAAGACTTGCCAAGACACAAAGAACAAGAGGCAAGATTTTCTTTCGCTTCTCGGGGCGTTTTTGCAAAAAGGCTTTCTCTTTCATGTTTCGACGAGACAAGTATATCCTCTCCGAGAGCGCCAAATCAATCGAAGGGGTTTGCTATAATAAGCTGTTCTTGTCCCAGAGAGGGGGTCTTATGGAAAAGCAAAGACAAAAGCCAAAAATCTCCTTCATCATCCCAGTCTACGAAACTCCGCTCGCCACGATCCAAAGTCTTTTGAATACTTTCCAAAAGGCTTCCGAAAGGGATTCCTCCCTTCCTTTCGAAATCGTGATCGTCGAGGATGGATCGCATGTCCTGGGATTGGAGAATTTCTGTCTCTCCCTCAGTTCAAAGCTCGAGGTCCGTTATTTCTGGCAGGAAAACAAAGGCCCCGCTGCCGCAAGGACGACCGGTATCGAACGATGCACCGGGGAATATCTCGCCTTCGTCGATAGCGACGACAAGATCGAGGAGGATCTGTTCTCCACGATTTCCTCTGCGATGAAGGAGGGTCTCGATCTGATCATCTTCCCCTATTTTCTGGAGAGCGAGAACACGACCTTGAAGACAAGAGTCCAGAGGCATTCCCTCCACCAGATCCTGATCAGTCTCTTCTTCGCCTCCTACAAGGGAATCTCCTCCTATGGCGGAGACGAGGGTTGGTATGGCTATCTCTGGCGCTATCTCTATCGAAAGGAATTCCTGACGGAGAAGGAAGTCCACTTCGAACAATCCTTGACCAGCGGAGAAGACAACTGCTTCTTGATTGACGTTTTCCTCTCCAGAGCGACTTTCTCCTACGCTGACAAAGGATACTACCACTACTGCTTCAACACCTCGTCCCTCAGCCGGAGGCTCACCCCCTGCGAGATCATCTTCGAAAGGGACGAGAAACTCATCCAAGCCTTGGAAAGAAGAGGATTGTCTGCCATCGAAAAGGGATTGCTCACGGAAAAGGAATTCCATCAAGCCCTGTATTGCCGCATCTCGACCTTCGCCTATGTCAATCTCCAGAATTCCATCCGCCTGAAAATGAACTACTCCTCCGCCAAGGAGATCTTCCGTCGCTACCAGTTTCTTGCGAAAAAACATCGAACCAGATTGAACGGCAACATCAAGCTTGTCAAAAGAATCTTCGCCTTCCTCTTCTCCCATCACTGCACCTTTCTCTGCTATCTCTTCCTGAAAGGATTGACCCGATGAAAGAAAAGACGAGGAAAGTTCTTCACCTCCTCTCCGCTCTGGGCTTCAAGGATTCGATTTCCTTTATTTTCAAGATGCTTTTCTCTCGCAATCGAACGAAAGCAAAAGCAGAGTTCATGGCAGATTATACAAAACGGCGCTTCCTTCCAATCATGGAGAAATGGAAAAGCGTGACAATCGAGAAGTCCCCGATTCCAAAGAGAATCTTCTTCTTTTGGTGGGATGGACCATCCAAGATGCCTGTTGTCCCTCGTCTCTGCTATCAATCCCTTCGATTCTTCTATCCGGAGTATGAGATTCTTTTCATCGACAAGAGCAACGTCGAGAACTATGTCTCTCGCACGGACATCGTCTACCGACGCTTTCTTGAGAAAACCGTGACCATCCAAAATTTCTCCGACTATCTGCGGATGACCTTGATCGAGACTCTCGGCGGATACTGGGTCGATTCGACTCTTCTCTTCCTCACTCGCTTTCCCTTGGAGAGCATGCTTGCGGACAATCGCTCTTTTGGCTCCGCCTACGGAGAGAACAACAAGAGCTGGCGGAATCTGGGAGAGGATCACTACACCTGGAATGCCTACTTCATCGCCGGAAGGAAGGGCTCCCCGGTCGCCGGAGCCTTCCTGGACTGTTTCCGCAAACATTACGAAAAGAAGAAATATCCCTACGACTATTTCATGGTCGATGACCTTCTCGACACGATCCGCGGCGCAAAGATCGGAGAAGATGCCCTGAATCGGACGATCGAAATCGACGGAGACTTCGACTCAGCGATGAAAGAGAACTTCCTTCTTGACTTAGACAATCAAAAAGAATGGGAAAAATGCCCGCAGAAGCTGAACTGGAGAGTCTCCTTGCCCGAAGAGACCGTCAAGGAAATCGAAGAGATCCTTCAGAGGAGTCTCTCGAGGTCATCCTGATATCGTTTCAGAAGCCTTTCCTTCGCCTTGTCGATGTCATAGAGATCAAGGCTCTTGCTCTCTTTTCTTCTCTCTGCAAGTGGAACCTTCTTCCTCTCTTCCCAAAGATAGGTGATTTCCTTTGCCCAGAAGGAAGCATCCAGAGGGCAGACATGACAGATTCTCTCCTCCAGGCAGACCGACTTCGGGAAGTTCTCGGAAAGAAGGACATCCAGGCCATTGGCCTGTCCCTCCAGGACGACGTTTCCGAAGCCTTCGAAGAGCGAAGGAGCCAATAAGATGTCCATGGCCGAATAATAGGAAGAGACATCCGTCGTCGTTCCGCAGAAACGGACGTCCACGTTCGTGCTCTTCGCCTTGCTCTCCATCTCTTCCTTCATGGATCCTTCCCCGAGGACGAGAAGAACGGAAGGAATCCTCAGCTCTTTCAGGACATCGATCAGGAAGAGGGGATTCTTCTGTCTCTCCAGACGTCCGACAAAGCCAAGGATCAAGCAATCATCAGAAAGTCCGTGCCTTTCTCTCACCTCCCTCCGGGCTTCTTCCGAGAAAGAGAAGGCCCCTTTGGGAAAGGCGTTGGGAAGAAGGAAGAGGTCCTTCTTGTCGACCCGCTTCCCGAATTGGAACTCTCCGGCTTCTTGGGAACAACAGAAATAGTCGTTGCAATAATGCATCGTCCACTTTCGGAAGATCTTCTTGAGGACGTTCCTCATCCCTTCCCCGGGAGAAGCCATCGTGTGGGAGTGGGCGATCCGGACAGGGACTTGAGCCTTCTTCGCCGCCATGAGCGGAGCAAAGGAGACCGTCGAAAGGTTGGCATGGACGATGTCCGGCTTTTCCGCAAGGAAGATTTCCTTCAACCGCTTTTCATAAGAGAGGAAATGGGAATAGGGAGGAATGAGGAAGAGTTTCCCTCCGAAGTCGGAGACGACCTTCTCGTTCAGCACTCGGCATTCGTTCTCGATCAGGATCAACCAATCGACCCGATTCCCCAGGGCCTGACAATAGTTCCGAACCACGACCTCCGTTCCGCTGTCCGCCCCTTTGGTCAACACCTGCGCCACCTTGATTTTCCGCATGATTCCTTACCTCCCGTTCCAGAAAAGAAGACCTCACTGCCAATTTTCAAGAGCAGGGATTTCCCCGAGTGTCTCATCCGCCTTCCGCACTAGGGAAAGGATTCCTCCTTTCTCCTGGGCCAGGGCGATGAAATAGAAGAACCCAGCATAGGCGGCATTGAAATTCGTCGCCAGGAAGCTCTCGCTCATCGACCCGATCATGAGCATGAAGAAAGCCAGGGCAATCCCTTGATAGGTCTTCTTCAAGCAGCATTTCCGCATCAGGGAAAAGGCGACGAAAGAGAGCACGAAGAGAACAAGCAAGCTCACGATCGTCAAGCGATAGATGTCGGCCAGGAAGAGGTTGTCCAGATAATATCCGGCAAGAGAGGGGTCATCCTCGACCGACACCAAGACCGGTGAGCGGTTATAAATGTAGTAGTGGAACAGATTCGGGCGTCCGCTCAGAAGATGGTTGATCGGGCCATCCATGAAGAAGATGCCGAGGAGATACGATCCGAGAGTGAAGAGAATCGGGATCATGGCAAAGAGAACCCACGACTTCTTCCACTTGAGCAGGAAACAGGCCGGAAGATAGAAGATCAAGAAGAGAGCCATCGTGAAGATCATGGTCCTCGATTTCGTGAACAGATAGACCGCAAAGATCGTAACGGCAAAAAGGAGCAGGCTTTTCCAATCCAGTTTTCCTTTTCCGCAGAGGGAAAGGGCAAAGAGAAGCATAATCAAGGTTCCTGGGGTGTTGGGGGAAGAAAATCCCAGGGTGTAGCGGTTCTCCAGGAAGGAGCCGGCGATGTTGTTGTACTGGGAGTTGATTCCCAGGACAAAGGAGAGAACCATCGTCAGAATCAAAGAGAAATAGCCGATCCAAAAGGCCCTTCGCATGCATTTGCGGTAGCCGAGCTTGTAGATGCTTGCGGCGACAAAGACGCTATAGGGGATTCCGGACTCTCCCAAGACAAGGAGCAAGACGGAGAGGACATAGAGGAAGGCGAAGGTGAGATAGGCCTTTTGGCTGGGGCGAGAAGCATAGAGGGAAAAGAGGGAGAGAACCATCAAGACCCCCAGATAGAGGACAAAACGTCCTGGGAGGAAACCGAGGAAGGGATCGATGAACTTGAAGATCACGGCAAAGGCGAAGACAAAGGTTCGAAAAGCCGTCCACCGCGGGGTTTCGATTCGGACGAAGACGGTCTCGTCCTTGGAAAGAACCGCCTCAAGAGAGGTCATTTTCTCTCCTCCTTCCTCGAAAGACGCTTGAAGAGGGAAAGAACCTTGTTCCCGACAAGGCGGACATTATTGACGACAAGGTTCTCCCGGAACAAAAGGACAGAGATGCCATAGACGAGAGAACCGATCACGACCATCAAGATCGAGAGCACGAGATTCGAGAACCGATTGGCAAAGAGAGCCGAGACGAAGAAGCAGGCGATAAACATCAGAAGGCTAGCATCAAAGGTTTTCCAGAAGGCATTGATGGCCGTGAAGAAACGGAAGTGCTTATGGGCGAAGGAGACATAGAGGACAACCAGGAGAAGTTCCGTCAACGTGGAGGCCAAGGCCGTTCCGATCGCCGAGAAGTACTTGGTCAAAAGATAGGTCAGAAGCAGATTGAAAAGCATGCCGATCAGAAGGAAGATCGATGTCATCGTGACTTTTCCCTTGGGCAGATAATAGATGGAAGTCAGGATGTTGTAGATCGGCTGAAGCAGGATCTTGGGTGCCAGGAAATAGACAAGGGGGATGGAAGAGACAAAGGCATCGCCGAAGAAGGCCGGGGTGAAGAAGCGGTTGATCGACAGCAAGCCGAAGAAGCAAGGGAGAGCCAAGACGAGATAGAGCTCGTTGATCTTGGCGGTGAGATGGACGATGGCCTTCTCGTCCTTCTTCTCGTAGAGATAGGACATCCTCGAAAGCAGGACGGTGTTGACCGAGGAGATGACGGTCGTGACGATGGTGACCAGCTTGTCGGCCGACTCATAATAGCCGCTGATGTCGGGATCGACGACAAGAGTTCCCAGGACGGTCTTGGACAGAAGGGGAGACAAGGTCATCGCAATGGTTGGGACGAAGTAGATCAAGGAGCTTTTGAAATGGCGTCCGATATTGGCCCAGGAAATAGGTGTCTTGCAAACATTCTTCGGCAGGATCATCAAGGTGCTTAAGGCGGAAAGAACGGAGCATACCGTCATGACGATGACATAATTGAAATAGTCAGACGATTGTTTCACGAAGAGGAAAATCAGGGCGATGTTCAGGACTTTGATGAAGATATTTCGATAGCAGAGAGAGGAGAAGTTCTCGAGTCCGTTAAAGATGAAAGTCAAATCGAAGACGTTTCCGACAATCAAAAGGCCGAAGACGAGATAGACCTTCAGGTCGTTCATCGGATAGCCGGAGGAATAGAGCACCCCGCTGAAGAGCATGGCCGAATAGACCACGGTGACCAGGGCGGTCAGAAGGCCTTTCGCAATCATCAATTCCCAGATGATCGAGCTGTATTTCTTTTTGTCGTCACGGCACTTGGCGATGGCGATCGTTCCGTAATTGGCAAAGCCAAAGCCGGCCACGAGGCTGAAGTAGGAGACGATGGAGTTGCCAAAGGAATACGAGCCCTGGCCTGCTGGCAGAAGGACACGTGCGACATAGGGGGAGGTGATGAATGGCGTGACAAGGACAAGGACTTGGTAGATGATGTTGAAGATGAGATTGGCCTTGAGGTTCTTGGACTTGCTCTGTTGGGTCATGAATCAGTGTTTCGACCGGATTGACGGCGGATTCTTCAAAGGCCCGTGGATTCCTTTCCGGAAATCGATCTTGGCCTGTCGAATGTAACGGCGGCTTATTATAAGATCCTTTTCCCGAAAAACATACATCTTGATCCAGAGCTTGATTCGCATCTTGAGATAGAGAGAAGGACAGTGGAATTTCTTCCTCATATAGCAGGCTCCGCGCACCAGATAATATTTCCGCAACGGAGAATATCTCGAATATTGCACCTCTTTCCAAAGAACACGGACTTTTCTCGGCGTTCCGGGAAGGTGATCGAGGACGACGGAATTGACTTGGAGGAGTTTCTTCCCCGCTTTTTCAAGGCGCAGGCAATAGTCGACATCCACCCATTCCAGGAAGAGATTCTCGTCAAAGAAACCGATTTCCTCAAAGCATTTCTTGGAGAGGAAGGAGCCGGAGGTCTGGGCAAAGGAGAGTCTGGAAACACCCTCGCCCTTCTCTTCCTTCTTCTTGAAGGTGCTGTATTTGGGAGCGAGCAAGGACACATCCTCTTTCATCCACTTTCGATATTCCGGCAGGGGATTTTCGGGGAAGACGCTGTCCTGGTTCATGAGGAGAATCCAATCGGCCTTTTGCTCCAAGGCAAGGCGAACCCCCCTGTTCATGGCCTTGGAAAGGCCTTTGTTCTCGCCAAAAGCCTGATAGCGGACATTGGAAAAGCGGGAGAGTTCCTCAAGAAGCGTGGAATCGGGATTTTCGGAATTGTCCATGACGAAGACAAAATCCATTCCCGTGGCATAGGACTGGATGCTTTGCAGAAAACGCTCCTTGTCCGGTCGATAGAGAACGACAACCGCTGCAAGAACCATCGCCCATCCTCCCATTCAAGAATCGCAAGCTTCGATATGCTATATTATAAACTTGTATCGAGGAGTCACAAAACATGGACGAAAACAATCACAAGGTCGTCGTCATCCAAGAGCACGAAAACGCAAAGAAGCACTTCACCTGGAGCGACTATTGCCATCAGGTCAACCTCTTCAAATACTGGATCCTGGGAATCAGCTTGATCTTCGCCATCATCGGATATCTGGTCCTCTCCCTCTATTGGAACCCCCGGCATGAGGTCTCCACTTCCCGCATCCAGCTCAGCCTTCCCGTCGAGACCACCTATGCGGAGGACGGTACCCTTCAGGGAATCACCTATCTCGATGGCAGCCACTATTCCCTCTATGACATCATCTCCCAGAGCAACATCGAGGAAGTCATCGAGAAGAATGTCGATGAGGAGGGAAAGCCCATTTTCGACATCGACATCGACAAGCTCATCAAGGAGAACGGAATCTCCATCGCCTATGACACCGACAGCGAAGGAAAGGCCACCTCTCCGGATTCCTTCAGCTATGTCCTCACCATCCATGACGAATACATCGGCAACCACGACCAAGTCGCCCAGTTTGTCGAATGCCTGCTCGAGAACGTCCTGGAGAAGGCCTCCTCTGCCATCCCCAGCAATCCCGTCATGAACCGGATTCCCAGCAACACAAGAGAGCTGGAAGCCTATTCCCTTCTGAATCAGATGGAAGCTCAGTACGAGAGCATCGAGGAGGAATATCAGAGCCTCCTCTCCACTTTCGGCACATCGGCGGAATTCCAGATGGACAACACATCCTGGACCTTGGCCAACTACCACAACATCAACTTCCTCATGCCCTACAATTCCACGACCGGAGCGGGGACCATCTTCGATTCCCTGTCCGATGAACTCACGGCCAACGGCTACGCCCGGTATGAGAAGGACAACCTCGAGGCGAGCCTCTCTTCCTTGATGGAATCCGGAACCGGTCTCACCTATCGGCTCAACAACTTCAGCCGCAAGATCACGAGCGTCCAGGAGACCATCTCCGGCCTCGCTCCGATGTTCGAAGCCAGCAAGATTCCTTCCGCCGACATCCAGCAATACTATCTCTCCCTTCTCCAGCAGATGGACGAACTGATCGAGGAGCAGGAGAGCCTGATCACCCAGCTGACCATCCTCGGGTATCAGCTGGAGAACACAAACGGAACCTATACCGTCACCCTCCCCTCCTACGAAGAGATCGAGGAATCCCAGTACGGAGCCATCCAGCACCTCCAAGCCTTGCAGGCCGGAAGAGACGAGGCCTCCTGGGTCGAGAAGAACACGGCCTTCTTCGAGAAGCTCACTCAGCTGGAACGCTCCCTTTCCACAGACACCAACGACATCAACACCATCTATCGCACCCTCTACCAGAACCGTCGCTCGACGATCGTCTATGCCTATCCCGGCATCGTCTCCACCGATGGCGGAATCAATGCCTTCATCGGCGCTTTCCTCGGCCTTGTCCTGGGCTTTGTCCTCTCCTCCATCATCCTGTCTTCCTACGGCTACATCCGGGAAGGAAAGAGGGTCGTGACCGCAACGGAAGGCGGTGTGGCTCCTTCAGAGGAAAAGGATGAGGAAAAAGAAGAGACTCCTTCCGAAGAGAAGAAGGACGAAGAAGAAACTCCTGCTGTCAAAGAAGAAAAAGGAGAAGAGACTTCGGAAGACAAGGAAGAGAAGTGATTCCAAAAGGGCTGTCCAGAACTTTGAAGGCCCTGTCTTGTGGCGGACGTTTCCTTTCTCGTTCACAAGACGGGATCGGACTTGTTCGGACAGCCTTTTTCCGGCACGATTTTCATTTTCCTTTGTGAAAATGCGGAAGAAGCATCCTTTCCGATCCGTCGCTTGTGTTATACTGATCACGTCTTTGTTGACAGACGACTCCTCTGAGCGTCAAATCCCATTTCTGCTGAGGTGCGATTTATGGACATGGCTGCTGTTCTTGTCAATTACAACGATTCCGAGCGCTCTTTGTCCTTGGCGAGGATGCTCTCTTCCTTTCAGCTCTTCCGCACGATCGTGATCGTGGACAACAATTCCAGGGAAGAGGAAAGAGCGAAGATGAAGAAAGAGAAAGAGGACGAGATCGTCATCCTCTATTCCAAAGTGAACGGCGGCTTCGGAGCCGGAAACAACATCGGCCTGCGTTATCTCAAGGAACAGGAAAGTCCCTTTGTCGTCTTGACCATCAATCCCGACATCGTGCCCACGAAAAAGGCCTGTCTTGACTGCTATCAATTCCTTTCCGACCATCCGGAAATCGCGGCCTGCTCGACCCTGATGACCCAGAAGGGAAAGAGGACGAGGAACTATTATGACATCCCGACCTTTTCCTCCACGATGAAAGGGGACGGGAACTTCTCTCGCCGGATCCGCTCTCGAGAAGATCACGAGGGCTATTTCACCTGCGGCTTCGTGAGGGAGTCCTTCTGCTTCTATCGCTTCGATGCTTTCGAGAAGGTCGGTTTCTTCGACGAGAACATCTTCCTCTACAACGAAGGGGCGACCGTCGCCTTCCAGCTCGAGAAACTCGGATTCAAGCAGGCGATAATCCTGGACGGGGAGATGGTCGAACACCATCACGTCGGCCCTCTGATCACCCGCAAGGGATTCAAGCTCTGCAAGAAGAGCCGTTCCTATTTCCTCCGCACCTATCGCAAAGAGCCGGAATGGAAAATCCGTCTCTTCAATCTCTGGTGGCTCAACGTCATCTTCTGGTGAATCGAAGAAAAAAGCTTTTATAAGAACAGCTGCGAAGCAAGCTTCTTTTTCAACGTCTTCCCGGCCAGGAAGAAGAGCAGGACAGAGAGAAGGGCGAAGAGGACAAAGACAAGAAGAGGGGCCAGAAACAAGAGGGAAGGGAGCAGAAGAAGGAGGGGCGTCTCGACAGCCAGGGGAACGATCGGAAGGAAGAAGAGAATCAAGGAAGAGAGGGTCGGACCGATTCCTCTTCGGACGATTTCCGTCGCATTGTCGAAGGAGAACTGGCAGAAGCGAATGCCGAGGATGAGAGAGACAAGATTGGAAACCAGGGTATAGGAGAGCAAGGCAAGGGCCGAAAAGACAAAGGAGAGAGGATCCAAGGAATAGGCAAAGCCATAGCCAAGAAGCAAGGAGAAAGAGAGAAGGAAGGAAAGGATGGTGCCGGGAACAAGCTTCACCAAGAGATAAGGTCCTCTCCTCAACGGGGAAGTCTGGATGATCTGGATTCCCGGGCCTTCCAAAGAGAAGGAAGCGAAGCTGAACACGGGCTGATAGGAAGAGAAGAACAAAGTCGCATGGAAGGAGAGAAGGAAAAGGGACGGGGAAAGAGAGGAAAGGGTGTCTCCATCCGAAAGGCTCGTGAGGGTGACGACCATCGAAAGGACGACCAGAAGGGAGGTCGAGATGGCGCCGACAAGCAATCCGTAGTGTCCTCGATAATTGGACAATTCCCTCTTGAGGAGGAAGAGCAGAGGATGCTTCTCCCGGAAAAGAAGTTCCTTCCAAAGCGCATCCTTCTTCTCTTTCTTCTTCCTTGTCCGCTCCTTGCCAAAGACACGATTAGAGAGATAGAGCCGGCTTCCGAAAAGATAGTCCAGGACAAAGACGAGAACCGGAATCAGGAAGGCAAGAAGAGTCCAAAGCCAGGTCAGGGAAGAAGGGAAGAACAGGGCGGTCGGAAAGAAGGAAAGCCAGAAGACAAAGGGAAGAAGACTCTGGCAAGAGGCAAGGCTTTTCTGTGCCGCGGACAGCGAAGAGACATCCAAAGGAAAGAACATCGGAACAAGAAGAGGAAGGATGGAAAGAAGAGAAAAGGTTAAAGAAAAGGCGATGTTCTTTTTCCTTGTCCGACGCTGGCCAATCAGTCGGTAGAGAAGATTGACGAAGAGGAAGGCGAAGGCAAAAAGGCCGATGGTGAGGAAGAGAGCGAGGAAGAAGAGCAGGAAGACAAGGGAGATCTCAAGGGAGATGAGGACGGCATATCCGACAAGCATCGCTGCCAAGCAAAAGAAGGTCGAAGAAAAGGAATAGACGAATGAAAGAAGAAAGCGAGCAAGGAACAATTTTCCTGCTTTTATCGGAAGCGGTAGGAAGACGACATCGTCGTTGAGGAAAAAGTTGTTGACGATATGGGCACAGTCGATGAAAAAAGTATAGAGAAGATAAAAGGCCAGAGAGAAAGCGAAATAATCTCCGACAAGGGATTGGTCGACCCCAACGGCGAGCAGGCTCAAGCAATCGTTGATGGAGGAAAAGCCGAAGACCAAGGCAAATAGGATTCCCGTCAGAAGGGTCGGAAGCAGAGTCGATCTGCGGACGCGGATCGACCCGTCTCGCTTTTTGACCATGGTGGCCGAATTGGCCTTCATGGCCTTCAGAAGAAGGAGAAAGTCTTTCATTTCGCTGTCAATTCCAGGAAGAGCGTCTCGAGGGAGGAATTCTCCTCCTTGCGAAGCTTTCTCAGCTCTTCCAAAGTTCCGCTGAAGAGCAATCGCCCCTTGTCGATGATTCCGATGTGGGTGCAGATCTTCTCGGCCACATCAAGAATGTGGGTGGAGAGGACGATCGAATTGCCTTTCATGACGTGCTCGAGGAAGAGGGACTTGACCACGAAGGCCGATTCCGGATCAAGGCCGGTCAGAGGTTCATCCAGAATCAAGACCTTGGGATCGTGGAGCATGGCTCCGATCAGGAAGATCTTCTCCCTCATGCCGTGGGAATAGGTGGCGATGTATTCGTCGAGATGCTCGCTCATTTCGAGTTTCTTTGCGATGGCATCCGTTCTTTCCTGCGCCACTTCCGCCGGGATCTTGAACAGGGAGGAAAGGAAGGCGAGATACGTCTTTCCCTTCATGCCGAGGAACATGTCCGGGCTGTCGGGAATATAAGAAAACGTCCTCTTGGCTTGGTCAGTATCTTTGAGGATGGAGAAATCGTCATAGGAAACATCTCCGGAATCCGGATGAAGGATTCCGACCATCATCTTCATGGTCGTCGACTTTCCGGCGCCGTTGGGGCCGAGCAAGCCATAGATGGAACCGTCCGGAACCACAAGGGACAATCCGTCCACGGCGGTCTTTGTGCCGTATTTCTTGGTTAGGTTATCGATTCGAATCATCTTCGGAGATCTCCTCTTCGATATGGTCGTTCTCATCGATCGTGCGAATGACACGGCAGGGATTTCCGAAAGCCAGGGAGTGGGCGGGGATGTCCCGGGAAACGACGCTTCCGGCACCGATGACCGACCCTTCGTGAATCGTCACGCCCGGAAGAACGATGACGTTTGCGGCCAGCCAGCAGTTGCTCTCGATGACGATGGGCTTGGCGCTCTCCTTGTCCGTCCAGGTTCCGTCCTCCTTCTGGAAGGGATTCCTCTCTTGGAAACGAAGGGGATGAAGAGGAGTCAGCAAGGAGACATTGGGTCCGACAAAGACATTGTCTCCAATCGTGACCGTTGCGCAGTCCAGGACCGTGAAATTGAAGTTGGCAAAGAAATTCTTTCCGATAGAAGTGTTTTCTCCGTAGTCAAACTGAATCGGGCCTGTCAAGCAGGCGCTTTCATGGGCATGGGGAAGAAGCATCTTGAGGATGCGTTTCCTCTCCGGCACCATGTATTCGTCCGTCTCGTTGTACTGCCGGGAGAGGACATGGGCGCGCATCCTCTTGGCGACAAGAACTTCCTCGCTCGGATCATAGAGCTTTCCGGCCTTCATCTTCTCTTCCTCGGTCATGGTCATCCTCCCTTTTTCCGTCCGCAAAGATTATAGAATAGACGGCGGTCGTTTGTAACTGACGAAATCGCTCTTGCAAAAGGTCGCACTCTTCTATATAATTCTCTTTGCTCCGTTTGGCTGTGTAGCTCAGTTGGTAGAGCAGCCGGTTCATACCCGGTATGTCGAGAGTTCGACCCTCCCCACAGCCACCAAAATGGATCAATAGCTCAATCGGTTAGAGTCCACGGCCCATAACCGTGTCGTTGCAGGTTCAAATCCTGCTTGATCCACCAATTGAGCTTCTTCGCCCGAGAGATCGGGCTTTTTCTTTCTTCGCCTTTCTCCCCAAGGAATTCTCTACTAAAATAGAATCACCATGGAAAAACAAAGAATACAAAAAATACTCTCCTCCCTCGGATATTGCTCCCGAAGGAAAGCCGAACAGCTCGTCCAGGAAGGCCGCGTGAAGGTCAACGGGGAAGTCGTCCCGATCGGCTTCTCCTGTTCCGCCGAAGACAAGGTCGAGGTCGACGGAAACCTGGTCCAAAACAAGAAAGAGGAGAAACACTGCTATCTTCTTCTCAACAAGCCCAGGGGCTATGTCTGCACGCTCAGCGACCCGCAGGAGAGAAGAACCATCCTCGATCTCATCCCGAAGGAATACGGAAGGCTCTTCCCGATCGGCCGTCTGGACATGGACTCCTCGGGTCTGCTGTTGCTGACAGACGACGGCGAGTTCTCCAATCTCGTGATGCATCCCTCGACCTCTCCCGAGAAGGAATATGTCGTCAAGGTCCTGGGAAAGCTCCACGGCGATGAGGTCGAGAAAGTCGCCAACGGCCTTTATATCATCAGGGAAGGCTACAGGGCGGCGCCCGCCAAGATGGAAGTCCTGAAGGAGGAAGAGGACAGCGTCGTGTTCTCCATCATCCTCCACGAGGGAAAGAAGAGAGAAGTCCGGCGCATGATGCAGACCCTGGGCCATCAAGTCCTGACCCTAAACCGCGTCCGGATCGGAAACCTGGTCCTTGGTCGCCTTCCCGTCGGCAAGTATCGAAGCCTCAGCGACGAAGAGGTCGAGAAACTGAGGCAGATCTGCCTGGAAAACAAAAAGAACAAGAAAAAACCCTATCAGAACTGAAAAGGGCTTCCGCGGAGGGAAGCCCAAGACATCAAGAGCGAGAGATGGCGCCGACGGGACAGGAGTTGATGACTTCCTCGATCCCGTTCTCGTCGACCGGCTGAGTGAGGACATGGGCCCTGGCACCCTCGGTCGTGTTCTCGAGAGCGAAGACGTCGGGTCTCATCCCGGCGCACGCTCCGCAGCCGATGCAACGGCCCGTATCGACTTCAATCTTTTTCGCCATGATTCTGAACCTCCGGGAACAAGAATATTGTAAGCCCATACATGAAGCTGTCAAGAATCCAGGCACAAAAAACGGCCTCCGAAGAGGCCGACTGAAGTCTGTCCTTACTCGGAGACGGTGATGGCACCGACCGGGCAGCTCGCCGCAACCGTATCGACATCATCGCCATCGGCAGGCTGAGCAACGACTTCCGCCTTGCCGTCCGCTCCCATTCCGAAGACGGAGGGAAGGGTGGCGTTGCAAAGGCCACAGCCCATGCAAGCTTCGGCATTGATTTCAACTTTCTTAGCCATAATGATATACCTCCAGGAACAAGAGTATTGTATGCTTTAGCCCATCAATATGCAAGTTCCATTCCAGCAGTCACAAAACTGTTGACAGACAAGGGGCGAAAGACTACAATAACCCTTGCTTGAAACGGGTCTTTAGCTCAGTTGGTTAGAGCGTGCGCTTGATAAGCGCAAGGTCGGTAGTTCGAGCCTACTAAGACCCACCAATGTTAAAAAAATGCCCGAGAAATCGGGCTTTTTTCATTTCTTCCGTCTCTCTTGTCCTCAAGGAAGGCTGTTGTTTGTGTCGGGATGCTATCCTCGTCCTTCGTGATGTGCTATTCTTTATCCACTATGAGATTGGACAAATATCTGAAAGTCAGCCGGCTCATCAAGAGAAGGGAGGCGGCCAAGGAATTCATCGAGAAGGGCTTCGTTCGCATCAACGGCAAGATCGCCAAGCCCAGCACGGAAATCCATCTGGAGGATGTGATCGACATCCATTCTCCATTGGGGAAGAGCATCCGGGCGAAGGTCTGCGAGATCCGAAATGTCTCCACCATCCAGGATGCCTCAGAGATGTACGAAATCCTTCCATGAGCAAGAAGCTGTTTGAGGAGTCTTTCTTTCCCCGCCGGCATCTTTTGGCTTTTTCCGGAGGCCCCGATTCCGTCTATCTCCTGAAACAGCTCCATTCGTTCTACAAAGAGAACCTTCCGCAGCATGTCGAGCTGGCGTATGTGAACTATCACGACTCTCCTTTCGTAGAGGAGGAAGAGAAGATCGTCCTCCTCTATCAAGAGAGATACGGCCTTGTCCTTCATCAGAAGGACGTCCGGAGAGAAGAGTGCGAAGGAAACTTCGAGGACTGGGCGAGGAAAATCCGCTATTCCTTCTTCCGTCAGCTTCTCTCTTCCTCTCTCTTGGACGATGTCCTGACAGCCCATCACCAGGACGATTCCATCGAGACCTACCTGCTTCAGAAGGAGAGAGGAAATCTCCCTCTCCACTATGGCCTTGATGAGAAGACCGAAGTCTTCGGCTATCCGCTTCTGAGACCTCTTCTCTCCGTCACGAAAGCAGAGATCTATCACTTCCTCCAAGAAGAGAAGCTTCCCTATTACGAAGACTGCACCAATCACGATGACCACACGAAGAGGAATCTCTTGCGCAAAGCCTCTCCTCTTCCAGAGAGGGATTCCCTGCTTCTCGAGATGAAGAGAAGAAACGAGCAGCTCTCCTCTCTCTTCCCTCGCTTCCGAAAGTGGAACAACGTCGTTCCCTTTTCTTTTTATGACTCATTAACAGAGGAAGAGAAGAGACGTTTTCTTTTCTTCTTCCTCGATGAGAACCTGAAAAGCATCTCTCCGGAAAGAAAAGAAGGACTTGCACAAGAGCTCTTCGCTTTCCTTCATCGAAAGGCAGATGGCTGCCTCTCTCTTCCCGAAAAGGTCCTCTACCGGACAAAGGCCTTCTTCTTTCTTGCCGAAAGCATTGCGGAAGAAGACTATGAGATCGTGGTCACAAGACCAGCCGTCTACCAAACCCTTTTTTTCCGCCTGACAGTCTTGGATTCCAAGACGTTCCACATGCCCTCTTTTCCTTTCCTCATGCGAAACAATCGGAGAGAGGACAAGATCGAGACGGATCTCGTCAGCAAGGATGTCCATACTTTCCTCAAGAGACAGAAAGTTCCCTTCTATTACCGAAAGTCGTATCCGGTCTTTCTCTTCGACGGAAAGATCCTCTTCGTCCCGTTCTACAAGGACATCCTGGACGGGAAGGTTCCTCTTGACTTCACTTGGCCGGAAACAGACCCTTCAAGGTCATCTCCAGAATCTTGTCCATATCCAGGGAAAGGGGATACTTCCCGACCTCCCGATGGTCGATGAAGAAAACTTCCCCCTCTCGAGAAGAGCGGAGCTCTCCCTGGTATTCGTCTGTCCGATAGAGAAAGGCGAGGTAGTGATCGACATCGGGAAAATCCCACTCCAGGACACCACAGAGTTCCAGCCTTCCCAAGGTCAGGTTGGTCTCCTCCTTCATCTCCCTTCGGATGCTCTCTTCCAGATGCTCGCCTTTCTCGACATGTCCTCCGGGCAAGGTCAAGCCCGGCCAATCGGACTTGTGGCGCATCTGAACCAAGATCTGACCGTCCTTGCGATAGACCAGGCACATGTTGCAGAGGATATCCGACGATTTTTCGTGAGCCATTCTTTCTCCTCGCTATCTTTCTCTTTTTCCAATAGTTTAGAATAAGTCCATGCCCAAAAGAAACTTTCTTCTTCCCCTGCTCCTTCTGCTGACTTCCTGTGCTAGCCCGGAGCAAAGCTATCGCCAGTACTACTCGACCATGCTAGTCCCTTCCTTTTCCCTTCCCATGGAAAGCATCCAGCAGAAGGAGATGCTCAACCGCTTTGACGAAGAGAGTTCGGGAAAATACTTCTGTAACCTCTATCTTTTGACAAACAGGGAAGAGATCCAGCAGTTCCTCTCCCTTCCCGGACTCAGCTATACGGAAAAGGACATGGAATATCTCCGCAATTGGAAAGCCGAGCAGGAGATCTTCCTCTGTCTCTATCAGGTTCCGCCTTTTTGCGACCCCTACCTTCGCTACAGCATCCAGACGACCGACAAGGAAGGGAATCTCGTCGCGATGACCGACAACTTCTTCTATTTTTCGTCAAGGCCGAGCATCAGCTACCTCTATCTGGACCTGATTCCCTCATCGAGAGACAGCCTCTCCCTCTCGTGCGCGTTCTATTTATTTAATAAGGAGACGAATCCCTCCCTTACCGCAGAGAGCGTGCGACCGATCCTCACCTGGAAAGAGTGAGAGTGAAAAGAAGCTCTTTTATCGATTGATCAGGGCCAGAAACAAGTTTTTCTTCCTTTTTGATAGACAAGTTGAATGTTATTTTAGGAAGAGCTTACATTTCTCGCTTGCATTGAAAGCGCATACGCTCTATAATCACAACAGCAGTGGAGATTTATTGCTTCTGCACAAATCTTCTCTGCTCAGACCAAACCCGGAATTAAGGAGGAAACATGAAAAAGAATTTAATTCCCTTGGCAGTGTTAGGATTCGTCGGCCTCACCCTCACTTCGTGCGGTGGAGATGGCTATGCTGATGTCGTCTATTCTGTTCCCGAGGGAACCGAAAAGGTCACCACGAACAAGTGGGACAAGAACGGTGACGGAACGCTCGGCTACGTCCTGATGAAGGGCGAAGACGGAAACCCGGAAGCCGAAGCCAGAACCGAAGGCCTCGATGAGGGTATGGTCGAGATCGGCAAGGCCAACAACGTCGATGTCGCTCGTCTTGCTCAGCAGACCATGAGAGATCCGAATGCGGGTGCTTGGCACGCCGGAACGGCGAAGAACACCTTCGATGGTTGGGCTTCTCAGTATGGCGACAAGATCGACGCGATCCTTTCCAACAACGACGGTATGGCTTATGCCGTCTATGAATCCGAGAGCTACAAGAGCATCAACGCTCCTATCTTCGGCTTCGATGCTCTTCCGACCGTCCTCGATGCCATCATCGAAGGCAAGGGATTCGCTGGAACCATCTCCCAGAACGGAAATGACCAGGGCTTCCTCTGCGCTCTTGTCGTCCGCGCTCTGCTCGATGGCGCTTCCATCGATGCGAAAGGCAACTTCACCGGAGCCAACGCCGATCACTGGAACGAGCTCATCGGCAAGATGAATCACGAGAAGGTCTACACCGACAACGTCAAGAACTTCGCCTCCATGGTTACCCCTGTCACCACGAAGGAAGCCGCTCAAACTCTGAAGGCCGGCGAAACCATCGACCTCTCCTCCGACACGACGACCTACACCGAGAAGAACGTCTTCGTCTGCGGCTACAAGGCTGGCGATGACTTCCTTGCGAACAACGTCTATCCCGCCATCGAGGAATACTGCGAGCACTTCAACCTGAAGATCAACAACGGTGGCGAAATTGCCATGGGCGATGGAACTTCCGACCAGAAGATCTATGATGCCATGGTCAACCTCGAAACGTACGATGCCTTCATCATCAACGTCCAGACCAACACCGCTTGGGAAGAATACGTCAAGAAGATTGATGCCGCCAAGTCCGGTGCTCCGATCGTCTTCTACAACAGACAGCCCTCCAAGGCTGAGGATGGCTCCACTGTTGCGGATACGGCAATCGCGGAAAGAGCCAACACCTACTTTGTCGGAACGGCTCGTGATGGCCAGGGTGACGCCATGAAGGAAATGGTCGTCAACTGGTACAACGCCAACAAGTAAGCTTCAATTCAATCTAGACTGTCCAGAGAAAGGGGGGCTTCCCCCCTTTCTCTTTCACTAAAACGGAGGAAATATGGCTGACGAAACAATCCTCGAAATTAAGAACATGTCGAAAGCTTTCGGAAAGAACGTTGTTCTTAAGAATGTCAACATTCAGCTCCGGAAAGGACGTGTTCTTGGCTTGATGGGTGAAAACGGCGCCGGCAAATCGACAATGATGAATTGCCTTTTCGGCATTTATCAGAAAAACAGCGGCGAGATTTACTACAAGGGAAATCCGACCGAGTTTGCCGGACCTCGCGATGCTCTTTTCCACGGCGTTGCGATGGTTCACCAAGAGCTCAATCAATGCCTTGATCGATCCGTTCAAGACAATCTGTTCTTAGGAAAATACGAGACAAGGCTTGGCATCGTTATCGATGAGGCTCGCGAAAAAGCGGAAGCTCGTCGTCTTTTTGATGAGCTTGGAATCAATATCAATCCTGCCACGATTATGCGCCGCATGCCCGTCGCTCAGCGTCAAATGGTCGAGATTGCCAAGGCTGTTTCGTACGATGCGGAAGTCATCATCCTTGATGAACCGACTTCTTCTCTGGCCGAAAATGAAGTCAAGAAGCTCTTCGAAATCATTCGAAAGTTGACGAAGAGGGGCGTTTCCTTTGTTTACATCTCGCACAAGATGGATGAAGTTTTCGAAATCTGTGATGATGTCGCCGTTCTTCGTGATGGTGAGGTCATCTTCCAGAAGCCCGTTCCGGAAACGAACATGGGCGAAATCGTCACGGCAATGGTCGGACGTTCCTTGGAGAATCGTTTCCCTCCGATGACAAACACGCCTGGAGAAGACGTCCTTACCGTCAAGAGCCTTTTCTCCAAGTATGAACCTGTCCTCAAGGATATCAGTTTTTCTGTCCGCAAGGGCGAGATTTTTGGCATTTACGGCTTGATTGGCGCAGGATGCACCGAGTTGCTGGAATGCCTCTTCGGTCTCCGCACCATCGCTTCTGCCGAAATCCGTTATCGCGGCAAGTTGATCAACTTCCGAAGTGCCCGTGACGCCATGAAGGAAAACTTCGCCATGATCACCGAGGAAAGAAAAGCGAACGGCATGTTCAAGAACGGTGACCTGATCTTCAACACGTGTATCACGAATCTCAACGCCTATACGAACTTAGGCTTCGTTCTGAGCAATTCCAAGATGCGCAAGGCTACGATCAACGAATGCCAGAGGATGCACGTCAAGTGCATGGGCCCCGATGATATGATCACGTCTCTGTCTGGTGGTAACCAACAGAAAGTTATCATCGGAAAGTGGATGGAACGTTCGCCGGACGTCTTCTTGATGGATGAGCCGACAAGAGGCATCGACATTCTTGCCAAATACGAAGTCTACCAACTCATCATCAAGATGGCGGAACAAGGAAAGACCATCATCATGGTCTCCTCCGAAATGCCCGAACTGCTCGGTATCACGAATCGTATTGCCGTTCTTTCCAACAAGCAATTGGCTGGAATCGTCAACACGAAAGAAACCAATCAGGAAGAGTTGCTGAGACTATCAGCGAAGTACCTATAGAAAGGAGAGAAAAATGAACAGCACGAACGCAATCGCGGCCATCATGCCCGATATCGCGAGCGAAAAGCAGAAGCTTCATGATTCGGTTGCCGAAGAACTGAAGCAACTAGAGGCTCTCCGCGAAAATCGCCAAGCCCGTGTCGAGAAACTTCACCTGGACATCGAAGCCATCAAGAAGAATCGCGACCTCGACGATGAAACTCGCGCAAAGCTGATTGCAGAAGACAAGAGACAGTTGGCGATTGCCAAAGGTCGCAACCTCGAGCTTGAGGAGCAAATCAAGGCAGCGGAAGCCGAAGGACGTCCGACGGAAGAGCTGAAAGCACAGCTTGAGGCCTACAACGCCAAGGAAAAGGAAGAGCGCGACCTCATCAAAGAGGTCGGCCACCAAGGCGTCCTGAAGCTGAAGGAATGCTACAAGGAAGTCCGCGGCGCTACCGATCCCGCCTTCGCCTCCGCCCGCGCCAAGGCCAAGGACGAATACGGCGTTGCCGTCCAGTTCGCCAATGACGAATACGCCAAGGAATTGGCCGCAATCGAGGCCGCCGGTGGTGATCCGGAAGAAGTCAAGACCAAGAAGAAGAACGCTCTCACCACAAAGAAGAATCGTCTCTTCGAGGCCAAGAACTTCTACACGGCTTCGCTCCAGAAGATCAAGGACAGCCGTTATGAGCTGTATCAGGAATCCCTCTCCTACGAAAGATCCCTCCTCTTCCACAAGACAACGCTTCTTTCTACCATCGAGAACAAGTGGGAAACCTATCGCTACAAGTTCAATCTCAACACCTTCCTCCTCAACAACGCCATCTATCTCATCTTGATCGTCTTCTTCATCTTCGCCTGTATCATCTCCCGCCCTGCCTTCAAGACCGACCTTCTCACCTGGGGATTCTTCTCCAACCTCTTCAACCAAGCATCTCCTCGTATTATCCTCGCCCTCGGTGTTGCGGGATTGATCGTCCTTGCCGGTACGGACTTGTCCGTCGGTCGTCTCGTCGGTCTCTCCGCCTTCATCACCTTCTTGATGATGCAAGACTCGGGTAGCCAATCGCTGAAATTCTTCGATATCCCAATCGATACCAATGCGATGTCGCTCGGCGGCCGTATCTTCCTCTGCTTCTTCCTCTCCATCATCTTCTGTATGGTCTTCTCCGGAATCTCCGGCTTCTTCTCCGCAAGATTCAAGATGCATCCGTTCGTCTCCACGTTGGCGACTCAGCTGATCGTCTACGGCATCATCGCCTTCGCCTCCGGCAACCAGCCTTCCGGTAAGTTCACGGAAGGCGCAACGACCACCATCGCCGGTTACATGGGAAGCAGCGGTCTCTCCAAGATCGTCATCTGGATGATCATCATCGTCGCCATCATGTGGTTCGTCTGGAACAAGACGAAATTCGGTAAGTATATGTTCGCTGTCGGCGGAAACGGCGATGCCGCTTCGGTCTCCGGTATCTCGGTCTTCTGGATCACGATGGCCGTCTTCCTCATCGCTGGTGCCCTCTACGGTATCGGCGGAACGCTCGAGACCTTCCGTATCGGATCTGGTAACGCGGACTTCGGCTTCGGCTATGAATCCGATGCCATCGCGGCCTGCGTCGTCGGCGGAATCTCCTTCTCCGGCGGTGTCGGTAAGATTCGTGGCGCTGTCATCGGTGCCATCCTCTTCACCGCCATCAACCTCATCCTCTCCTACTGGCACGTCAACGTCAACCTTCAGTCCCTCATCAAGGGTATCATCATTCTCGTCGCCGTCACCCTCGACTGCGCCAAGTACCTCAAGAAGAAGTAAATCTTCTTCTCCACTGAGATTCGAAGGACTGCTACAATATTGTGGCAGTCCTTTTTTGACACAAAAAATGGTCGCCTTGCCCGGCGACCAAGAAAGGGTGACAAGATGAGCGGAACGATATTCTACACAATCTTCATTCTCGGAATATTCATGACCTATATGGTCGGCCTGCGTTACGTCGATGGCGTCCGTGGCAAGAAAGATCCCCTCTCCGACTGGACCTTGATTGGAACCGGTTTGTTCTTCGGAGGGATCGTCATCCTGATTCTCTATGCCATGAGCGGAGAGCTTCGTCTCCAGGATTCCGTCAACCACCGCAGACTGCTGATCTTCGGCATTGTCTTCACGGTGATTCAAATCCTTCTTGCGGTTCTCTTGACCGTGTTCGGCTATTTGGATTTCGACATGTCGTCGGCTTCCGGCGTTTCTTCCGGAAGCATGAGCTCGATATAGCGCTGGAACTCCTTCACCGAAGAGGGCTTCTCGGCAATTGTCCATTCTTTCGCACCATCGAAGAGGGAATAGCTCTTCTTCTTGAAGAAGTCGGCAAACTTCTTCTCCTCTTTCCGGAAGGCACCGCGATTGAAGAAGTAATCCCCGATTCCCTTCTTCTTGCGCATGGATTCCCTTTGCTCCTCAAGGCCGTAGAAGAAGATCGAGAGGCTCAGGAATATCGAGGACAGCCATCCATCCGCAAATAGCATTCCGTCATAGGCCAAGATGTTCTCCAGCTTCAGGCATTCGTTAGGATCTTCCGGAACGGGAACTCCGGCAAAGTCGAAGTAGCGGAAGGGGAGACGATGACGGTTTGCGTAATCTTTCGCCAGTTCGGCCATCTTTGTCCGATCCCGGTTCTCGGGGTTCAGATCCCCTAGCCAGAAAGTTCTCTTCGTCTGCATGTCCGTTTCCAGCTCGACGATTTCCAAAGCCGTTTTCTCGAAAGAGAGGAGAGCCTTCGGAAAAGCGGACGGAAGCTCACAGACAAAGCTGAGGATACGGTCATATCCGCCCTGCTCGACAAGAGATTCCAGATCGGTGCTCTCTTCCTTGGCATAGGTTTTCGCATTGGTCACGCTGAGCAGGCCCAGGCTATTCTTGGGAGCGACGACTCCCAGCTCACAACGGGGATTCTTCACGAAAAAGGAGCGGATGGCAAGAAGGAAGTTCTGATCCGCTCCGGAATCTCCGTCATACTGGGCGATGACAAGGAGACGAGACACGCTTTAGTTTCTCCAATCTCCGAACCACTTGGTGCGAATTCTGTCGAGAGTCGCATCAAGGTCCGGCTCTTCCAAGGCAGCGATGGCGAACAGATAGGAAGGCATCGGAAGGGCGTCGGCGGCACGGAACTCGACCGTATCGTTGATGTGATCGTTCACGCGATTGCGGAGCAGATAATACTCGTTTCCCTTGACCAAGACGAGCGTCTTGTTTCCCGAAACAGCCAACACTGTTCCCGTAAGCTTGTTATCATCCATATTTGATAACCTCCTGTTGCTTCTATTATATCCTAAATGGGGCCGGAAATTGAGAATGTTCCTTCTCATTTTGGAAAAAAGCTGTCCCATCCGAACATTTTTCTCCCCATTGAGCTATAATAGTTTCGTATGGAAACTAAAATCGTTTTTCCTACTCTCATCGCGGAAGGAAAGCCAATCCTCCTGGACTCCTTCGTCAATCTTCTCGCTCTCTCCCTCATCTGCGATGACGACCACGGCATAAAAGAAGGCGAGCTCGAAGAAAAGGAAGAGAAGTATGGCAAGGCTTCCTTCTATCTCGCTCCCCTGATTGGGGATGCCTCTGAGGACAGCTTGACTTCCCTCCTGATCGATTCCCGATTCTTCTCCGAAGAGAAAGCCGCCACCTTCCTGAGACTTCTTGCCGGGAAGGAAATCTCGACTCTCGAAGCAGAGAAAAGGTACCTGATCCAACTGCTTCGCCTCTATTACGATCTCGAAGAAATCTCCTCCGGAATCCAAAACTATGGTCAGCGATTCTATTTTGTCGAAGAGGGAGACCAGGAAGACTTCCGAAAACCGATCGACAAGCTGAGCGAAGAGGAGAAGAGAAAAGAGCTGGAGACGATGACCGAGAAGAATGCGGATGACGACGAAGACATCCGCAAGTTCAAGAACGCTGTCCGCCGTTGGATGAAAAACATGGAAAGGAGATGACGATAATATGAACGACTCGAAGATTCTGCCGAATGTCGGAACACCCGAAGAGTGTCGCAGGAAGATGATGGATGGCTATGCCTCCTTCCTAGACATCGCCTGCAAGTTCATCGCCCTGGGCGAGGTCTACACGGTCGAGGAGAACAAGGGAAAGCCTCTGGGAGACAACTTCCGCAACGCCTACCATGCCGTCTATCAGAAGATCAAGAACGCCAGCCCCGAGGATTTCTGCTATCAGATGTCCTTCCTCGCCTTGGTCTACCTCTCCTACATCGATGAGGTGAAGGAAAACCTGGCCGAGTATCAGCGCCTCCTCAAGGGAGACGACCCTTCCCTCTCCGAATACGATCAGTGCTGCGACTACCTGACCGTCAAGGATGAGTTCACCGATCTTTCCAACACCTTGAAGGAGATCAACAACGACATCGCCGAGAATCGGGAAGCGGAAAGTCACGTCGGCGATCCCGAATACGATCCCAACGCCAAGGAGATCGTCCAGTAATCAATCCGTGGCCGAGAGAATCACCTTCTTGAGGTGATTTCCCGTGATCAGGTCTGTGCGAAGATGGAGGGTGTTTTCCTCCATCTTTTCATATTCCGCCAAAGAGAGGGAAGAGATCCGATAGGGGATCTCGTCCAGGGAGGAGACCGCGATTCCGATCTTCTTCGCCTTGACAACCTTCGCCAAGGCGCTCTCCTTCCAGACGATGACCGGCTTTCCGGCAGCGACATAGAGGGAGAACTTGTGGGAAGCGTTGATTCTCAGATACGTTCCGAAGTTCCCGCTGCAGCTTTTGGCGCTGTTTCCGTCCCAGACCAGGCCGAAAAGACCATCGATTTCCTGAACGATTTGATTATCGTCGAATTCTCCTTGATAGCTGCCAAGATAATTATTCTGCATCCCTTTTCCATAAAGAAAGATGCCACGATCGACCAGGGAGGGAGGAAGCTGGGAGAGGAAAGTCGACTTTGACAGGTTTCCGGCAAAGCAGAGCAAGGCCTTCTTCTTCGTGTTCCGGATATCCTTGGCCAAGTAATCCCAATATTCATATTCGACGATCTTGGGACGGGAGGAGATGCGCAGGCTCTCCTTCAAGACCTTGTTCATCTCCTTGCTGGCGGAGATCAGGGAATAGGCCATGTCCAGGCACGTCGAATCCAGGGCGTTGAGAAAGGTGTTGCGGAAGCGGATTCCATCCAGGTCGTGGATGAAGAAGACCACCTTGACCTTCTTCTCCCGGGCATAGGAGACAAGCTTGCTGAAGCCCAGGAACTTGATGGCGAAGGGAAAATCCATGAAGAGGAAGTCTCCCGGAGAGCAAAGCGCGTCGATACGGTCCAGCAAGGAATCCACGTATCCGGAAAGCGCCTTGGAATTCTTCCGCAGGTTTTGGAATTTCTCATCCTGCAGAGTCAAATCCTTTCCGTCCAATCTCTGGAAGGAAAGGGACTCATAGATCTGCTGCAGGTCCTTCCGGGACTTGTTGAGGGCGTTGAAGCCGACTCCGGAGACATCGAAATCCCGAATGTAGAACAGTTTTCTCATTCCTCGTTCACCAGGTTGTAGAATTCCTTGCAGTTGAAGTAGATCTCCTTCAGGGCAGGATAGAGCTTGCGATAGACATCCTTGTAGAGAAGATCATAGATCTGATGGTTCTTCTTGTCCGGAAGGAAGACCTTGGTCGTGCGAGAGAACTTCTGGGCCGCTTCCTTCGGAGAGGAGAAGACGTGCATGGCCAAGAAGAGAGACATCGCACCGCCGAGAGTCGTCATCTCCGTATAGACCGCCTTGCGAACCTCGATTCCGAAGATGTCGGCCAGGATGGAGAGATAGAGGTCGGAATGACTTCCTCCTCCGGAGACCACGATGTGGTCGGGGATGCGATGGGTCTTCCGGACGATCTCATCCAAGCCCTCCCGCAAGGCGAAGCCGATTCCCTCGATGATGGCCCGGTAGAGGTGGAAC
Organism: uncultured Bacillota bacterium; assembly: GCA_949290645.1. GTDB lineage: Bacteria > Bacillota_I > Bacilli_A > RFN20 > CAG-288 > Enterosoma. The sequence goes on along the minus strand of CASESG010000008.1, from coordinate 9,944 downwards.
CTCGTGTGGGCCGAGGAGAAGCCGATGATGGAGCCTTTGGCATTGGGCCTCTTCAAGCCCGGCCCCCAGTAAGGCTGCAAGACAAGTCCATCGCTGCCAGGAAGGATGGAAGCGATCTTCTTGTCGAGGAATTCCTCAACAGTCAGTCCTTCTCTCCTTGCTTCGTCTTGGTCGGTCAATCCGAACTGCTCATAGAACCAACGGATCATCCACAAACCGCGATAGATCTGGACTTCATAATCGTAACTTCCGGGATAGGGAGTCTGATAGGAAGGGAGGAAAGCTTCCGGTTCCTTGTACTTGGAGCTGACGACATCGATGGAACAGGCCGTGCCAAGGGAGATGGAAGCGACGGAAGGGTCAATCGCTCCGTTTCCGAAAGTCTCGCAGCTCTTGTCGGAGCCCGAGGCGTAGAGAGGCAAGCCCTCCGGAATGCCGGAAAAGTCCGAGAACTCCTTCGTGACATAGCCCAGGATCTTCCCAGGTTCGATCAGGGGAGGGAGGGATTTCAAGGGAATGCCGAAGACCGAGATCTTCGGATGCCAGGAAGGATACCACCTTCCCTTCTTGAAGTTGATCGGATAATGGCCGATGCAATCGGCGGAGGAGACAACCAGGTTTCCCGTGATGCGATAGTTGAAGTAACCGGTCAAGGGGGTGTAATAGCGCATGCGCTTCCAGTTCTCGGGTTCGTTCTCCTGGATCCAGAAGGAAGCGGTCCTTTTGGAATTGAACTTCGCGGCATCTCCCATGCCGACGAGACGGAACAAAAGCTTCTCATAGAAGCGCAGATTGTGCTGATTCTTGATCTTCGCCGTCCTCTGGTCACACCACAAGATCGAGGGACGGATGGGTTTCTTGTTCTCGTCGAGGATGACGGCCGTGTCGCGGAAAGCGACCAGGACCATCGCCTTCGCCTGGGAAAAGAGAGTCGAATCTTGTTCTTTCAGGCTGTGTGTCGCCTTGGAGAGAGTCTCGAGATAGAAGTCGGGTTCCTGTTCGGCATAGTCCTTTCTTTTTGAGAAATAGGGCTCCTTGTACTTCTCCTGCGCAAAGAGGACGATTCCCTTTTCGGAATCGACCAAGGAGGCACGGAGGGATTGCGTTCCGATGTCGATGACCAAGACGACAGTTCCCATAGGAATCCTCCTTGTATCTTTTCATTATATCGCATCCCGCATCCGAGTTTGACTTCCCCCGCAAAAGGAGAGGAAGTCCGGCTTTCTTAGGAAGAGAAGAAGCAAAGGAATCAGCGAAAGTCCGAAGGTCGCAGAGGATCTTCCAAAGAGGAGTTCTTTGCGATGTAATCGGCGATGATGTCGTAGATGACGTAGGGCTGTCCCTCTTCGTCCAGAAGCTTCTCTCCGCCTTGGGAGTCATACATCGGCTCGTGATACGTGTCCAAAAGGTAATCAATCAGGACTACATCCGCTACCTTTCCGTCCAAGGTCGAGGCATCGGGGTAGCAATAGTTGTAGCGCATGCCATAGCTGGAGATTTCCTTGTCCGGAAGGACCCAGACTTCGTTGTCGAAAGGAGAGACCAGCTGAATGTCCGCCATCGTGACGGGATAGGAAGTGGAGCTGTCCGGGAATTCCGCACGGACGCCACCGGTATTGTGGGCAGCGATGAGGTTCTCTTCGGAATATTCCCGTTCCGGATAGGCCGATACGGCCGCATCGAACATGGCATGGACGACAAGGCTGGCGGTCTCTTCCCTGTCCCAACTTCCCTGGATGTAGCCGATGGTCTCCAAGGGGACGCTGTCGATGACTTCCTGGACGGCCTCGGTCAGAAGTTCATCCGCCAAGGAAGAATAGTCAGCCTTGACGTGCTCATAACCCAGGGAGACGACTTCTTTCCGGTTGAAATCCAGCTGGATGTAGGAATATCCCTTCGAGTCCGCTCCTCCTTGGACATAAGGAATCCTTGCATTCTCTTGATATTGGAATTGATGGGAATGACCTCCGAAGATGGCAGAGAATCCAATCCCAGAATTTTGAATGAAATCGGTATATCCGGAATCCTCATCGTCATGAAGGAGGAGCAAGACCATTTCGGCCCCTTCGTCAAGGCACTTTTGATAGGATTCGTTCAGCACGGCCTTGTTGTTTGTGAAAGAATAGCCTTCCAATCTTGAGGCCTTGATGTCGCTTTCCAGGTCAGCGCCGATCGCACCGACGATACCGAGCTTGTGGCCTTCGACCTCAAAGACGGCATGGTCTTGGATCCAATCGGGTCTCTTTCCTGTCTCTTCCTCGACCAGGTTCGAGCAGAGCAAGGGGAAGTCGGCGACAGCGATGTTGTCCTGGATGGTATCGACACCCCAATCGAACTCGTGGTTTCCTAAAGCCATGGCGGAGAAGGGGAAGAGATTCATCAATTCCGTCGTCGACTTTCCCTTGTCATAGCCCGAGACATAACTTCCCTGCCACATGTCTCCGACGGAGAAGAAGAGGGAGGAGTTCTCGTATCTCACGTCGGACTTGATGGCTCCCTGAAGGGCCAGAAGGCCCGGATATTGCGAATCCTGGGCGATCTTGCCGTGAAAGTCATTGACACTGTAAAGGGTGACAATCCCGTCTCCCTTCTCCGGAGAGGAAGTGCTGGTCTCTGAGCTTGTGGTCGTGCTTCCCACAGAGCTGTTCTCTATGGTGGAGAAAGAGGAAGAGTGGGAAGCCGAAGAAGAGGAAGTCGAGGATTCCTGGGGGAGGCAAGAGGACAGGGACAGGATGAGCAGAAAGCTCAGGAGAAAGGTCTTTTTCATCGGATCGCTCCTTTACAATTGGTTTCATCATTATAAACAATTTCTGCCGATTTCGTAGCAAGGAAAGAGTTTCTCAATCTTTGCTTGGGAGAGTGGTAAAATCAAAAGGAAGGAGATTGAACATGAAAGGAATCATACTTGCCGGCGGAAGCGGAACAAGGCTTTATCCTCTGACCCTTGTCACTTCGAAGCAATTGCTTCCCGTCTACGACAAGCCGATGATCTACTATCCGCTCTCCGTCTTGATGATGGCCGGGATCCAAGACATCCTCATCCTCTCCACTCCGGAGGACACGCCCCGCTTCGAGGAGCTCTTGAAGGACGGATCGAGTTTCGGCATCCGTCTTTCCTATCTCGTCCAGCCCAAGCCCGAAGGCTTGGCCCAGGCCTTTCTTCTGGGAGAATCCTTCCTCGGGACAGACAGCGCCTGCATGATCTTGGGAGACAACATCTTCCACGGCGATGGCTTGATCCGACATCTTCAGGAAGCCAAGAAACGCGCCGAAAGAGGAACGGCAACGGTCTTCGGTTATCCCGTGAAGGATCCCGAAAGGTTCGGAACGGCCGAGTTCGACAAGGACGGAAGGCCTCTTCGCATCGTCGAGAAGAGTCCCTCTCCCCAATCCAACCAGGCCATCACCGGGCTTTATTTCTATCCGCAGGGCGTCTCTTCCTTGGCCAAGACCCTCTCTCCTTCGGAAAGAGGAGAGTTGGAGATCACCGACCTCAACAACCTCTATCTTCAGCATGGAAGGATGGAAATCGACCTTCTGGGCCGAGGATATTCCTGGCTGGATACCGGAACGATGGATTCCCTCACCGATGCCTGCTTCTTCGTCAAGGCCATCGAGGACCATCAGGACCGGAAACTCTGCTGTCCGGAGGAGATCGCCTTCAACAACGGATGGATTGACAAAGAGGAACTCCTCAAGGCAGCGACAAGAATGGCCAAGAGCGATTACGGACAATACCTCTTCAAGCTTGCGAAGCTGAAAGAGAAGACACACTGAGGTGCAAAAATGAAAATCGAAAAGACAGAGATCGAGGGCCTACTCGTCCTTTCCCCCGACATCCACGGAGATGAACGGGGATACTTCATGGAAAGCTACAACAAGAAAGACTTCGAGAAGAACGGACTCTTCTACGATTTCGTCCAAGACAACGAGAGTCTCTCCTCTAAAGGAGTGCTCCGCGGCTTGCATTTCCAGAAGAAACACCCGCAGGCAAAACTTGTCCGTGTCGTCCAAGGAGAGGTCTTCGATGTCGCCGTCGACCTGAGAAAGAATTCCCCAACCTACGGGAAATGGCATGGCGTCCTTCTCAGCGACAGCAACAAGAAGATGTTCCTGATTCCCCGCGGCTTCGCCCATGGCTTCCTTGTCTTGAGCGAGAAAGCGAAGTTCGTCTACAAGTGCGATGACTTCTACCATCCCGAAGACGAGGGCGGAATCCGCTATGACGACAAGGACATCAACGTCCAATGGCCCGAAGTGGAAGGCCTCCTTCTTTCCAAGAAGGATCAAGAACATCCAACGCTGAGGGAATGTCCCCTCGCCTTTGAGGTCGAGACAAAATGAAAGTCCTGCTTTTTGGACCCGATGGCCAGGTCGGTCAGGAATGCCTTTCTCTTCTCCGGGAAAGAGGAAACGAAGTCGTTCCTCTTTCCAAGGAAGAGGCCGACCTCACGACAGAGCACGGCACGGACAGGATTCTTTCGGAACGGCCCGATGTCGTCCTCAATGCCGCGGCCTATACCGCCGTCGACAAGGCCGAACAGGAGAGAGAAGTCTGCAAGGAAATCAATGCCTTGGCCGTCCATCGTATGGTCGAGAACTGCCGCAAGGTCGGCTGTTCTTTCCTCCACATCTCCACCGACTATGTCTTTGACGGAAAGCTGGACAAGGACTTGTGCTACGACATCGACTCCAGGACAAATCCCATCAACGTCTATGGCGAGACAAAGAGACTCGGCGAGCTCTTCGCCTTGAGCTATGAGAAGTCCTTCGTGGTGCGGACATCCTGGGTCTTCGGAAAGGGGAAAAACTTCGTCAAGACGATGCTCCGCCTCTTCGAAAACCACGAGCAAGTCCAAGTCGTCCAGGATCAAATCGGCTCTCCGACCTATGCCAAGGATTTGGCAAAACTGCTCTGCGATATGATCACGACCGAAAAATACGGACTCTATCACGCAACGAACGAAGGCTTCTGTTCCTGGTACGATTTTGCCAAAGCAATATCAGAAGAATCGCACAAAGATGTTACGATCATTCCCGTCACGACCGCCCAATATCAAGAAATCGGCCATCCCTTGGCCAAGAGACCGATGAACTCCAAGCTCAGCAAGAAATCCTTGCAGGACAACTCCTTTTCCCTGTTGCCCGATTGGAGAGATGCCTTGAGACGTTTCCTCACGGAAGGAGAGACTGAAAAATGAAAATTCTTGTCACCGGAGGTGCCGGCTTCATCGGAGGAAACTTCCTCCAGATCATGACCGAGAAATACCCCGAGGATTTCTATGTCTGCCTGGATAAGCTGACCTATGCCGGAAACATGGAGACCCTGGAGGAAGTCCTGAAGAGAAAGAACTTCCGTTTCGCCAAAGGAGATATCTGCGACCGCTCTTTGGTCGACGACCTGTTCCGGAAGGAAAAGTTCGATGTCGTGATCAACTTCGCCGCGGAGTCTCATGTCGACCGCTCGATCGAGAATCCGTCCATCTTCCTGGAGACCAACGTCCTAGGTGTCCAGGTCTTGATGGATGCCTGTCGGAAATATGGAGTCCGCCGTTTCCATCAGGTTTCGACCGACGAGGTCTATGGCGACCTTCCTCTGGAGAGAAAAGACTTGCTCTTCCACGAGGACACTCCTCTCAAGGCCTCTTCCCCCTACTCCGCCTCCAAGGCAGCGGCCGATCTGCTGGTGATGGCCTATCACCGGACTTTCCATCTCGGAGTGACCATCTCCCGCTGCTCCAACAACTACGGCCCCTATCAGTTCCCGGAGAAATTGATTCCGCTGATGATTGAAAAAGCAAGAAAAGGAGAGAAGCTCCCTGTCTATGGAGACGGAAGGAACGTCCGCGATTGGCTCCATGTCTATGACCATTGCGAAGCCATCGATGAAATCGTCCGACGCGGAAAGGAAGGCGAAATTTACAATGTCGGTGGCCACAACGAAAGAAGCAACCTGGAAGTCGTCAAGACCATCCTGAAAGCCTTGGGAAAGGAAGAGAACCAAATCGAATTCGTGAAGGACAGACCTGGTCACGATCGTCGCTATGCCATCTGCCCCGACAAGATCGAGAGCGAAATCGGCTGGAAGCCAAAGCACAGCTTCGAGACCGGAATCCAGGAAACCATCCGCTGGAACCTGGAAAATCAGCAATGGCTCCGGCACGTGGAAAGCGGCGAGTATCGTCAGTGGATCCAGCGATACGAGACCCTCGAAAAGAATTCCTGATTTCTCTCTTCTACGAAAAAAGAACCCCATGCAAGAAGACACGGGGTTCTTTGGGCGTCACACTGGCGGAGTGAGAGAGAACTTTCGGATTTCGGCGTTGACCTTTTATTAGCTGTTTTTGCTAATAAAAGGTTTCATGCATTTTTCAAGTCGCAGTCTTGGCGACAGAGAAATTATCATTTCTCTGTCATCTGTATCAAATCTGTATCAACGCTTGTTTTTTATCGGTTCCAGGGGCGATGGCAGGAACTGTCCATCGATGGCGTGAGGGTGGATTGAGGCGAAAAGGGACTCGAGAGGGCAGCTCTTTACACTAATCCTAGATTAGTGTTAAGATGATACTTAGAAGCGTTGCAATTGCTTCCAAGATGTCGAAGACTAGAGCTGCGATCTCTAGTCTTCTTTTCGTTTTCTTTTTCATCGGGAACCTCCAGTTTCAATGGACGGGTTCCCGTGAAGGAGAAAGGCTGGAATCAAAAAGGGGATCGATCCTTCCCGTGTCTCTCCTGGGAAAGACGGTCCCCTTTTCGTTTATTTCTTGATTCTCTTCTTGATTTCGATTCGATTGTTGTCGCCGACAATCTCGATGCCGGAGTTTATGTGCATCTCGTAGACGACTTTATCCAGGATGTCCCGTGCCTGGACAATCCTTTCGTACTGAATCCTTGAAGTCAGTATCAGGTCCTTGTCCTTGAGCCCGAGGAGCTGGTTGATCGTCGCTTGGTAGAGCTCCGAAAGTCTCTTCAACGTCTCGAGGTCCGGTTCCGCCCTTCCCTGTTCCCAATTGGCATATGTGGCGGTGGCCACGTTCAGGTATTCCGCGACGTCCTTCTGGCGGAGTCCCTTGTCCTTCCGGTATTCCGAAAACAGGTTCTTTGGTCTGTCCATTTGTGGATATTTTAAGTTTTTGGCAACCACCCCTTGCAAAAAAAAAAAAAATGCTAATATCGTTTATAAATAGCATTTCTTGCTAGGAAAGGAGCCACACAACATGGCAGAAGAAGAGAAGGGCGTCGTCGCGGAGGGCTTCCGCAAGCTGTCGGAGTTCTCGGTCGAGGAGCTCCTCAAGCTCCCCCGCCTCCCGATGAGGATGGTCGAGACGACCAACGACCGGACGGGGCAGGTCCGCTTCAACGCATACGTCTACATGCTCGACTCGCGGCTCGAGGTCCGTTTCCCGATCGACCGTGCGACCTACCACCTGGTCGCCAGGCTGAGGGGGAAGGACTCGACCAAGAGCGAGTACACGGTCTCGTTCCCCTACCGGGTCGTGAAGGGAAGGGGCGTGTCGGAGGAGGACGGCCACGAGTTCGACTACTACGTCGAGGGCTACGCCGCCCCGTTGGAGAGGAAGGTCTACCTCAACCAGCTCCTGACGGGCTCGCAGGTGGACCTGGTCGAGTGCCTCGGGCTCGAGGGCGTCGTCGACCGCGGCTATGCGGGCTCGGTCAAGGGCGTCGGGTACTTCGACGACCTGGGCTAGGGGCCGTGCCGTCCTCCGGGACGGCCCTCGCGTTGGGTGGGCCAGGGGATTTCGGCTCCCTTTCCGTCCCTGGCCCATCCGACGGGAGGGAACGGACATGGCGTACGTGAAGGAAACGATCTGGAAGTTCGTCAACTATCCGACGGTGAAGAGGACGAAGAGGTGCACGGCGATCTGCCACGGGAAGATCCTGCGGTGCGAGCTGGACGACGGGACGGTGCGGCACTATTGGGCCAACGACTACAACGCCGCGAAGCTGTCGAGGTGGCTTGGGAGGATTCCCGTGGAGGACTAGGAGGAAAGACTATGGCGAAGCTTCATTTCCAATAAAAAAGGCTCCGGCAGTTTGCCATGATGAAACCTGTTAGGGCCACATGATCATTCCAATGGCCTTGCGGCCTAGGGCTTAGCCGGAGCAGGAAGATTCTATCCGATGTTTGTTGTCGAATTCAAGGAGGTGATTGGCATGCCATTGCATAGGGCAAACCACGGAAGCTTAGGATGGCACAGGCGCGTCTCGAGATACGCGGACGCCTGCGTCCGGAACAACGGACCTGAGGCCTACGTCAGGGTCCATGCCCTGGCCCAGAGGTATCCCGAAGACGGTGACAGGAGGCAGTTCCTCGACGCGGTCCTGGCCCACCTGCTGATCTTCGAGAAGCAGTATGGGATGGACTTCGATCGGCCCTCCGGTCGGGGAACGCCGAGGAGATGACGGGAGGAAGGACATGGACGAGAGGTACGAGAGGGTTCCCTATCGGTTCGGCAGGCAGGTTTCCGGGCATCCGGGAATCCTCGTCGGCGAGTCGAGAGATCGCTTCTTGCTCATCCCGATGACCCATTCCAGGAAGCGCGGTTCAAAGATGAGCAATCGGAAGTTCGCCGTCAATCCGAATCCCTATGACGAGCAGGAGAACTATTGGGAATCCCGTGTCGTCGAGGTCCCGAAGAGCAAGTTTCTCGACTATTCCAAGTGGAGCCTTTCTTCGGCTGATAAGGAGAAAATCGAGGGGTTCCTGCGGAACAACTCCAAGGCAAAGCTTTATTTCAAATAAAAAACGCCAGCAGTTTGCCGTGATGAAACCCTTTCGGGCCACATGATCAATTCCGGGGAACGTGTCCCTGGGCATAGCTGGCAAAGAGATGTTAGTCGATTCAGTTTCGTAAATCAAGGAGGATTGATAGATGAAGAATCCGCTGAAGTCGAGAAGGAAGCCGGTGGCGTTCAAGATCGGCAAGGACGGGCGGTACCAGGTCGGGGACTACGCGACCCTGGTGTCGTTCCGGAGGGACGTGAGGAACCTGGCGCGCAAGGGCGTTCAGATGCAGATCTGGTACGACGACGGGTCGACCAAGGACGTCCGCGAGGCGAAGAAGGTCCAACGATGAGCGGGAAGCATCCCCTGGAGGTCCGCTTCGACAACGGAGACAGGGAGCTGGAGCTGGGATGGCTCCACATGGCCAGCGCCCTCGGATGGTACGACGGGCACAAGGTGGAGCAGGACGTCCCGGGAAGGAAGGTGACCCTGACGGGCAACGGAAGGAGGTTGGTCGTCCTCGTCAAGAAACACGGGGACGGCAGGATCCACCGGAGGAAGGGCACGTCGGGGGACGAGTTCGTCTACGAGCTCGACCCCGGGAGGTCGGACAGCGTCGACGAGCAGCTCTCCGCGATCGAGCGGGGGATGGGCACGACGCCTAGGAGATAGGAGGTAGGTCCCATGAAGTTCATGAGGAAGTCGAGGAAGGTCCCCGGCTATGCCGAGGGAGTGAGGCGCGGCGAGGAGATCGTCCGCAAGTCGGGAGGCGACCGTAAGCGGTCGGCCCTGCTCCACGAGTTCTACGACATGGAGCAGTTCCGGGCCCTGGCGACGGGGGACCCGGAGGCGGAGTACCTGCGGGGCCTGGCGATGGCGACGGGGTTCCATGCCAACACGGGAGGGTTCCTCTCGTCGCTCGGCAGGAAGGACACCCCGAGGAGGTAGGGACGGAAGGACGGAAAGGGAAGCGAGGAAAAAGGAGGGACAAGGATGTCCAAGAAGAAACTCAAAGTGGCGATGCTGTCGGCGCTCGCCCTGCTCTCGATGGGGAGCGCAGCCGGGCCGGCGAGGAAGGACTCGGGAGTCTCCGTTGAGACCCCGAGGGTCGGGAGGACGATGAGGCAGAACCCGACCAGCCAGGACCCGAAGAACCCCGGCTTCAAGATGAACGTCGAGAACCTCAAGACGGTCTACG
>CASESG010000007.1 GCA_949290645.1 uncultured Bacillota bacterium | reverse complement strand
GATGCGAAGGTTGAGCTTGCCCTCTCCGGCATCGTAGGCATAGACATCGACAGCAGCGGAGAAGTCCGTTGTGGTTCCGAAGTAAAAGCCGTCCATCTCTCCCGTGAAGTAGAGGGCCTCTCCTCTCGTAATCTGATACAGACCGAGCTTCCCTTTCTCGACATATTCCGGCTCCGGTGCGATGGCTTCCTCGACGGTGATGGTGGCCTTGGCCGACTTCTCTCCCGCGGTGGCGGTGATGTCGACCGTGCCGGCCTTGACCGGAGTGATGGTCAGGGTGTTGGTGTCCTCACCGGTGACGGTGATGGAATCGTTCTCGGGGATGGTCCAGTTGACGATCGGGGCCTCGCCCTGGTCGACGGTGACCGTGGCGGTCAGGGTCTTGGCCTCGCCACCGGCGGTGAGGGTGAGAGCGTCCGAATCGAGCTTAACCTCCGTGACGACGGGCTCAACGGGTTCGGGGGGGACTTCCTCGTCATCGGCCGTGACCTGGAAGGCGAGATTGACCTTGGCCTGGCCTTCGAGGGCTTCCTTGGCCGCCTTGTAGGTCTGCTCGGCCTTCAGGGTGATGCCCAGGGCATCCTTCTTGAGGGTGAAGGTGTAGACGCCATCGGCCGTGGTGGCGACCGGATCGACCGCGAGAGTGCCCGCGGCATTGGCGACGTCGAAGTAGGTCAGGAAGGCATCGGGAGTGAAGGTGGCGGTGTAATCCAGGGAGAGGACTTTGCCATCGAGGTTGGTTCCCTCGGCCGGCGTGTACTCGAAGACGATGTCATTGGAGAAGGCGACCGTTCCGCCCTCGTCATCGAAGACGACATCCAGCGTCGTGCTCTTGAGCTCTTCCGAGACGACGACCGTTCCCATTTCCGGCTTCGTGTTGTCCGTGAAGGTGACGTTGAAGTCCTGGCTTCCTTCCGCCAGGAGCGTGCCGCCGACTGCCAAACCCGTACCGACGACAGCTAAGGCAGCCAGGGAAGAGAGAAGGATGGTCGAACCGAATCTTCTTCTTCTGTTCATTGTTTTCCCTCCTAAATGAACGTTTTTTATGAAACCCGTGTGTCAGGTGTTCACCGATCTTCCGAGAGGTTGGCCGTGAGGATTTCCTTGCGGATGCGGACCTTGGCGGAAGGATAGGGATTGACCGAGGAGACGATGCGTCCCTCGACTTCCCCCTTCTCTTCGCCCTCGACGACGATCTGTTCCCCGATGGAGAAGTTCTCGTCGCCATAAAGGACATAGCAACGACTTCCTTCCGGATAGAGCTCGATGTCGGAAAGCAGGGTTCTCTTGATCCTTCGGTCCTCGTCGATGCGGACATACTTTCGATAGATTTCCTCGGCATCGTCCATCAGGGTGAGACACCTCTCGCGATAGAGCTTGGCGAGCTTGTCCGAATAGGTCGTCTGGATGACGATGATGCAGAACAGGGCCGCGATCACCAGAAGTCCGATCGGGGACTTGAGGAAGAGGATCGTGTATCCGAACGGAACGTTGGCGTCGCCGTTGTACTTTCCGATGATCTGGTCGCGCTGGACCTTGGAATCGTCCGCCGTCGGATACTGGTTCTTGTCTCCGCGGAAGAGATAGGTCCCGTCCTCGTTCTGTTCGATCAGACGGTGGACGATGACTTCCCCGTCCTCGTTGAGATAGGCATAGACCTCAAAGGGGACCAGCGCCTCGCCGTCCTTCACGCGGTCGAAAGTGACGAAGGCTCCCTGGGGAATCTGGTCGTCGTGTCCGACGAGATCCTCGTTCTTCTCGTGCTTCTCCGACATGGAGTCGGTCGTCACGACAAGGAAGGCCTTCCCACCGACGTAGGTCGTTCCCTCGGTATAGCGATAGGCGACGGAAAGGCCCAAGACCGCAACGGCGGCAATCGCCACAAGAGCGCAGAGGACATCCCAAAGGATTCCCCACCTTCTCTTGGCCTTCAGCCTCTTCCTCGAGTACGAACGGAAATCCGCGTCCTTCGCATCCTTGCTCCGCAAGAACTTCGAATACTGGAGAGCGATGTTCTCCTCGACGATGTCGTCATGATGTTTTTCCAGGACCAGACGCTTGCGCATCCGGAAGAGCATCACAAAAGCCACGATCAGGAAGGCAAGGAGGAAGACAATTGCGATCAAGGCAATCAGCATGGAGAGGTTTTCCATGGAATCTTTGACTCCTTTCGTGCTAAACAAATCAAATCCGCTTGATTCAAGTATATCCCCCAAACGGCCGACAATTCAAGGCTGACAAGAGACTTTACCTTCCGTTTACAATGATTCCTCCCTCCCCTGGAATCCACCCCGAAAGGAAGCCCTTTCTCTCCTTCCCCTCGTTTTTCCTATAATGTTTCCTTGATGAAAAGAAAGCTCCGAAAGATCCTCTCCTTCCTCTTCCGCGTCGACGTCTTCAATCGCATCGCCGTCTTCCTGGCGATGGCGCTTTTCCTGATCCTCCCCTCCGTCCTCCTCTACCACGTCTACGACGACAACAACAATCTCGTCCTGGTCCTTCCCTCCCTTTTGATCCTGGGAGTTCTCCTTGGCACCGGTTCCCTCTCCCTGTACCATCCGCAGAAAGTCCCCGCCTTCTTCTTCCTGGAAGTCCTGTTTCTCCTGGCGACCGACTTCGACGAATGGACCCAGGCCGCCGAGGGCATCCTTCTCCCGGTCCAGACCCAGGGGATTCTCATCAGCGAGATGATCTACTGCCTCCTTCTCTTCGCCCTCAACGGCATCGCCATGATCGGGACCAGCCGAAGGCAGAACCGCCTGCTCCTGGAAGGAACCAACCACGACAGCTTCCTCGAATTCGTCAGCGCCCGGGACAACAACAAGGCCATCAGCAAGAAGTTCTTTCCCCAGAAAGTCCGCTTCTCGCGCCTCTTGCGCCTCTTCTCCGGAGTCATCCACGTCCTCGTGAGCTTCCTGGTCTTCCTGCTCTCCTTCCAAGGCGACACGGAGGAAAGCCTGCTCCTGCGGAAGACCAGCGCCCTCTCCCTGATCTTCCTTGTCCTGCTTTCCTTCCTCTCCCACGTCTTTCCGAGAAGCTACAAGTACGTGTTCTATTACAACGGCTTTCTCTTCTCCCTGGCCCTGTTCTTCTTCTGCAAGGACCTTCCCCTGTCCCCGCTTTTCCCCCTGTCCTCCCTCCTTGCCCTCTTCCTCTCCTTCCTCTTGACCCTAGTCGTCGAGGGACGCACCTGGATGGGGGCCGAGAGCGACGAATAGCCCTGGAGGAATTTCTCTTTCCAGCCCTGAAAACTCGAGTCTCCCGCCTATAATAACGAAGAAAAGTGGAGACAAGTTCATGAAAAAGACAACAAGTCCATTGTTGAAAGAACTCAAAAACACCTATGCGCTGAAAGAAGAAGACATCAAGAACATCCGCAATCTGGTTCCTTTCTTGGAGATCGAAACCAGCCTCTTCGTCTACCTCGCAACAACAAGAAAGATCACTTTCGAGGACTATCAGAAATTCGCCACACAATTCCAGAAGAGCAATCCCTATCTCCCACTCTACGATCTCTCGCCTCGCACTTTCGGACAGAATTGGGGAGAAGAAAAAATCCGCTCCCTCTTTCCGGATTTCATCAAGGCGACAAAGGAGAACCTCAAGGCAAAGGACCCCTCCTTCTCCGGAGAATACGATCTCTGGCTCGACGGAATCAAAGTCGAAGTCAAGGCTTGCCGGGCAAACAAACCCGGAGCAGAAGCCTTGAAAGAACGCGCCTATTCGCTTGAAGAAGCGAGGAAGGCGAACTTCGAATATCACTTCCAGCAGATCAAAACGAGCTGTGCCGATGTCTTCATCCTGATCGGCGTCTGTCGAGACGAACTTCTCTACTGGGTCCTCACCAGCAAGGAGATTCAGACGGTCCGCAAGTTCTCCACTCAGCACAGAACCGAGACAAAAGGCAAAGATGACATCTACGAAGGACAAGTGTTCCTGACCGAAAAAGACCTCGCTCCCTATCAGACCGAAGAGACCAAAATCGAAGAACAGGTTCGAAAAAAAGCAGCAAAGGAACTCTAAGACAGGAAGAGACTCTTCCCGGATAAGGCTTTCTTGATCGTCTCCCTCTCTTCTTTCGTCAGGGAATAAAGGTCAAAGATGATGTCATCCAACCGACGATAGATCTCTTCTTTCTTGTCTTGTCTTCTTTCCATCTCCTCAACCTTGTCGATCACCCTTTTCTGCGTCTCAAGATCCGCCCTCGGCAATGGAATCGATTCCAGATGGGAACGAAGAAGCTTCACGGAATGAAACTTCATTCGAAGATAGAAGGCGACCACGCTCGAGTTGAGCAAGGCCAAGACATATTTCATCTTGATGCCTTCGATCTCCGGAATGAGAATGTTGCAGCTGTTGAGGGAAAGCCTCTTTCGATCGTCATAAGCAAAGACCGGAACCTCGGAGATGAACCGATAGAAGATCTTCTCCTTCGCCCGATAGAACTCGGTCTTTGCCACTTGCTGGAAAGAAGCAGGGGAGAAGGAAACAAAGGTCTTGGGATCCTGGATATGGTAACGAAACACATCACTTCCCCGAACAATCGGCTCCTTTCCTTCACCCGATTCCTCGGAAAGGAAACGCTTGTTGTCCCCCGTGACAATGCCCAAGGCAAAGTGAGCGTGATCCTTCAGGAAACAGGCCTCCCTGACCTTCTCGATCGAGAGCAAACACGCTTCTTCCCTCTCATCCTGGCAGAAGGAGAGAGAATCCCATGTCTTTTCCTTTCCGCCTTTTTGAACACCGAGAAGGATCGTCGGACAGAGGATCGAGGAAAAGGCATTCCCGAGATAGGAGACAAAAAGAAGAGAAGTCTGTTCTTGCACGAGTTCAAGAGCCTTCCGGTGACAACGAACCGTCAGGAAAGCTTCCGGAAGGACATAGGCCAAGATCCCTCCTTCTTGAAGAAGGGACAATCCTTTTTCGACAAACAAGTCGAACGCTTCCGTTCCTCTCTTCTTGGCCAGTCGATAGCGACTCAGGAAAAAGGCTTTTTCTTCCGCGGAGAAAGAAGATCCCCAAGGGGGATTCCCGAGCACGACCGAGAAAGTTCGAGAAAAAGAATCCCGCAGGGAATCCCCCTCACGGATGTGGGAACAAAGGGCATCCTTCGCCCAGCCTCTGTCCATGAGAAAGAGGTTCATCCTCGCGATCAAGGCCGAGACCGGATCGATCTCCTGCCCATAGAGAGAAGACGAAGGGACTCCCTTTCTTGCCAAGGCCAGAAGGAAGTTTCCCGTCCCGCAACAGGGGTCGAGAAAAGACGTCTCGCCGTGCCCTTCCTTGAGAACTTGGTCGACCAACTGGTTGACAAGCACAGAGGGCGTATAGTACGCCCCATTTCTCTTCCTCTCTCCCGCATCGCAAAGGGAGAGGAAGAGCAGGCCGAGGACATCCTCCCCAGGAAGAAAGGACAACACATAATCCGAAAGGGCATCCTGGACAGAATCCAATTCCTCAAGCTCCGCATATCCTTTCAGCATCTCATGGACAAGATATAAAAACGTCTCATCGTCAATCTTTCGGATTTCACCGATATAATTCTCATGATCCAGCGAAATGTTTCTGCTTTGGCAATAGAATTCGATGAAATAATGGGCCAAGAAAAGCCTCTTCGTCTTCTCGTCGACATTCGGAAAACACTCCACAAGCCGACCGACCATCTTCTCGCTCTCGGCGTTTTTCACATAGCCCTTGTACAGCTTTCGGCCACGGATCTCTCTTTTGTTTCTCCGGCTCTTGAGAAGGTTTTCTTCCCCACTTTCGATTCTTTTCGCCAGGTCCTCGACCTGTCTCTTCGAAAAGAATTTTTCATCCCTCAAGAGAGAGAGCCTTCCCAGGCGGATCCAGTTCCGCGCCGTCTGCTCGGAAATCGAAAGACGTTGGCAGACCTGAAGAAGAGTCATCCCTTCCTCCTCTGTCCGAAAAGCCGGATATTTTCGACCGTCTTCTGGTTTCCTGGCCAAGGAAGGAATCCTCCACGAGCCGTCGACAAGCTTGGCTCCCTCCACACGGCCCTGCTCGCAAAGAAGCTGGACTCTGCGCTTGGATATCTTCCATTCCTTTGCCATCTCGGATGCGCTTTTCTCCATCTCGGACACCTTTCTCTTTCCGCAAAAAAGATATCCTCATCTTACCTTGATGGGAAGAGCCATTCAACACATTAATGTTGTTTTCTGTTCACACCTTCTTCCGAACAAGATGCAGATACCTCTTCTTCCCCTCCATGTCGAGAAGGATCCTTCCCTCCATGTTCGGAAGAAGCTTCCGGGAGAGAAGAAGAACCTCATCCGCCATGGTCGCCTCCAGTTCGAAGTAGGCCTCGCCCGAAGGAGAAAGGTGCGCTTCCAGCCTCGGAAAGATCTTCCGATACGAATCCATCCCGTCCGCGCCGGAAAACAGGGCCAGCTCCGGCTCGAAGGGCGCTTGGGTCCTCTTTCCTTGCGGAATGTAGGGCGGATTGCAGAGAACCAAATCGAAAAGGCCGTCGACCTCTTCGAGATAATCCGACTTATGGAAATTCACGTCCAGCTTGTTGTGTCCCATGGAACGTCGGGACAAGGACAAGGCCTTCTCCGAGATGTCCGTCCCCACGACCTCCGAGAGAGGATATCTCCTCTTCACGGACAGGGCGATGAATCCCGAGCCCGTGCAGAGATCCAAGACTTTCTTTCCGGAGAGGTCTTTCTTTCGAAAGATCTCGGCTCGGAGAAAATCCTCCGTCTCCGTGCGCGGGATCAGGACGTCCTCGTTCAGGAACAGCTCGATTCCGAGGATTTCGATCTTTCCTGCGAGATAGGCCGCCGGATACCCTTCCAAAAGACGGGAGAGGATCGCTTGGACTTCCTCTTCCGGAACCTCCCTCCCGTCGATCTCCGCATGGTCCAGGTCCGTCCCGAATAGCGGCAGGACAAGGCGGATGTCCGCAAGGGGAATCCCTTTCCCTTGGTAGAGGCGGAGGATCTCGGAAGGCTTCACATCCCCTGCTGCTGGAGCTTCTTTGTCTCCTCCTGCAGCTTGTCCGTCTGGTCGGCTTCCCTCAGGGCGTCGAGAAGATCGTCCATGTCCCCGTCCATGAAGCGGGGAAGGTTGAGCATCGTGTAGCCGATTCGATGGTCGGTCACCCGGTTCTGGGGATAGTTGTACGTCCGGATCCGTTCGTTCCTCTCGCCCGTTCCGACCTTGAGACGGCGCTCGTTTCCGACCTTCTCCTCCTGCTCCGATTCGTATTTGCTCTGGAGCTTGGCCCTGAGCATCTCCATGGCCATCTCCTTGTTCTGCATCTGGCTTCTCTCGACCTGGCAGGAGACGACGATCCCCGTCGGCTTGTGGGTGATGCGGACTTGTGGGTGATGCGGACAGCCGACTCCGTCTTGTTGACGTTCTGCCCGCCCGCTCCCGAGGAATGATAGGTGTCGATCTCCAAGTCCGCCGGATTGATCTCGATGTCGACCTTCTCGATCTCCGGCATGACCAAGACCGTTGCCGTCGAAGTCTGGATGCGACCGTTTGCTTCCGTCACCGGGACTCTCTGGACACGGTGGGCCCCCGATTCGAACTTCAGCCTTGAGTAGACACCCTTTCCTTCCACCATGAAGGAGACAAGGGAATATCCGCCAAGAGCCGTCATCTGGCTGTCCAGGACCTTGATCTTCCATCCCTTCTTGTCCGCATAGTGCTCGTACATCCGGAACAGATCTCCGGCGAAGATGTTCGCCTCGTCCCCACCGGCCGCCCCGCGGATCTCCATGATGACGTTCTTGTCATCGTTGGCATCCTTGGGCAGAAGCTCAACCTGAAGATCCTTCTTCGTCTTCTCGATCTTCTCCTCCAGGGAGAGGATGTCCAGACGGGCCATCTCGCGGATCTCGAGGTCGGGATCCTTGAGCATCTCCTTCTCCTCCTGGATGTTCTTCTCCATCGACTGGATGCTCTCGTACATCTCCACCGGCGTCGCCAAGGAAGAGCGCTCCTTGGAGAGCTGAGCCAGGACCTTGTAGTCCCCCTCTCCCTTGGAGAGGATCTCGTCGATGTCCTGGAGTCTCTTCTTCATCGCCTTGAGTCTTTCCTGCATGTAATCCATGGTTTCTCTATCTCCTTTTTCCATCCGAAAAGCGACTCGACAAGGAAGAGGACGCTAGCGGAAACCCTTCTTGGAAGGGAAAGACCCTCTCTTTTTCTTGGACATATGGAAAATGATACCATACGGACGGGATGGCAAATCGATTTCTTTGTCAAAAAACCTTCTCTGGTCCTCTTTCCACCCCGGATTTCGGGAAAGAGAGGGGAAAAGCTTCCTTTCATGACTTCCCACGAAAGGAAACTTCTTCCTACCTAAAAAATTTACAAAAGCGATCATCCGGCAGCCGAAAAAGAGCGATCGAAATCCGTTTTGAGCCAAGGCTCGACACTTTCCGCAGGATGGCCTACACCAGTCATTTCAAAGTTGTTTCTCTCCCCGAAATTTTCTGAGCATTTCTTGCCCCGAAGGGAAACAGAATCGTCTATAATCATTGCCGTACGCTGGTAAGGGAAACCCGTCATACGAGAGGATTCTCTCTTTGAGAGACTCCGTTCCATAGGCTTGTTTTTCTTCGGCCCATCACCAAGGAGGAAAAATATGATTGCAAAGCTCACCAACCCCTACAGCCCGACCAATATTGTCACCAAGATCGTCAAGAGAGACGGTCGCGTCGTCGCGTTCGACAGCACCAAGATCCTTCAGGCCATCGCCAATGCCAGCAAGGTCACCCACGAGACCCTGCCTTTGGGAAGGCTGACGGACGAAGTCGTCATGACCATCAACCGCAACTTCTCCGACTTCGAGCATCCGGCCACGGTCGAGGACTGCCAGGACATCGTCGAGGACGTCCTGATCGAGCACAACTATGCCAAGACCGCCAAGGAATACATCCTCTATCGGGCCAACCGTTCCCGCATCCGCGAAGCCAAGACCGACTTGATGTCCACCATCGACGGCATCGCCACCCAGGATTCCAGCGAGAACGACAACAAGAGAGAGAACGCCAACATCGACGCCAACACCGCCATGGGAACGATGCTCAAGTTCGGAAGCGAGACCGCCAAGGCCTATTATCTCGAGAAGATGATCGACCCCAAGATCGCCTTCGCCCACAAGAACGGAGACATCCACATCCATGACCTCGACTTCTATTCCCTGACCCTCACCTGCTGCCAGATCGATTGCGTCAAGCTCTTCAAGAAGGGCTTTTCCACGGGACACGGCTTCATCCGCGAGCCCAATTCCATCCGCACCTATGCCTCCTTGGCCTGCATCGCCATCCAAGCCGATCAGAACGACATGCACGGCGGACAGGCTATCCCCAACTTCGACTACTCCATGGCTCCGGGTGTCCTGAAGTCCTACAACAAGGCCTTTCGCAACAACTGCATCCGCGTCGCCGAATACCAGCTCTCCTCCGACCGCTATGAGCAGGATCTCAAGGATTTCTTCAAGAACCTGATCGGGGAAGGAAAGCAGCCCCGCTACAAGAACCAGAAGACCATCGACAGCACCTTCGAGCTCCTGAAGAAGGACTTCCCCGATGTCGACTGGGAGAAGGCCCGTCACACCATCGTCGAGTTCGCCGCCAAGGAGATCGAGAACGAGACCTATCAAGCCATGGAAGCCCTGATCCACAACCTCAACACCATGCACTCCAGAGCCGGTGCCCAGGTCCCCTTCTCCTCCCTCAACTACGGAACCGACACCTCCGAGGAAGGAAGACTTGTCATGCACATGCTCCTCAAGGCCACCGAAGCCGGCCTTGGAGATGGCGAGACCCCGATCTTCCCGATTCAGATCTTCAAGGTCAAGGAAGGAGTCAACTACAACCCCGGCGATCCCAACTACGACCTCTTCCGCGAAGCCATCGTCTGCTCCGGAAAGCGTCTCTTCCCCAACTTCTCCTTCCTCGACGCCCCGTTCAACAAGAAGTATTACAAGCCCGGAGACTACAACTCCGAAGTCGCCTACATGGGCTGCCGCACCCGCGTCATGGCCAACACCTGGAATCCCCAGAACGAAGTTACCTGCGGAAGAGGAAACCTCTCCTTCACCTCCATCAACCTCCCTCGCCTGGGCATCGATTCCCACGGCGACCTCGACCTCTTCTTCCACAAACTCGACGAGACGGCCGACCTCGTCATCAAGCAGCTTCTCGACCGCATGGAGATCCAGAGACATCGCCGCGTCAAGAACATGCCCTTCCTGATGGGACAGGGCGTCTGGATCGACTCCGACAAGCTCTCCTGGGATGACGAGATCGACAGCGTCATCCGAAACGGCTCCTTGACCTTGGGATTCATCGGCTTGGCCGAATGCCTCGTCGCCCTGATCGGAAAGCACCACGGCGAGAGCGATGCCGCCCAGAGCCTCGGACTCAAGATCGTCGGCGAGCTCGACAAGAAGGCCCAGGAAGCCAGCAAGAAGTACAACCTCAACTTCGCCGTCATCGCCACCCCGGCCGAGGGACTCTCCGGTCGCTTCGTCCGCATCGACCAGATGCGCTACGGAAAGATCAAGGGCATCACCGACAGGGACTACTACACCAACTCCTTCCACATCCCGGTCTACTATCCGATCTCCATGTTCCGCAAGATCGATTTGGAAGCCCCCTATCACGCCCTGACCTCCGGTGGACACATCACCTACATCGAGGTCGACGGCGATGTCGCCAAGAACCCCGACGCCTTCGAGAAGATCGTCCGTCACATGAAGGAGAAGGGAATCGGCTACGGAGCCATCAACCATCCGCTCGACCGCGATCCTCTGTGCGGCTATAACGGCATCATCAACGACGTTTGCCCCAAGTGCGGCCGTCACGAGGATGCCGAAGGAGTCGGATTCGAAAGGATCCGCCGCATCACCGGATACCTCGTCGGCACGCTCGACCGCTTCAACAACGCCAAGAAGGCCGAGGTGAAGGACCGCGTCAAGCACAACCGCTACTCCGACGCTTCGGAGCTCGGAAGGAAGTTCGAGAACTGAAGAAAAAAGCCTGCTTCGGCAGGCTTTTCCAAAGAAAGAAAATGAAAATTCGCCTTGCGGGTTTTGCCCAGGAATCCATCGTCGACGGCCCCGGCGTGAGAATCGTCGTCTTTTTCCAGGGCTGTCTCCATCACTGCCCCTCGTGCCAGAACCCGACGACCTGGCCTTTCGACAAGGGGACGGAAGTGCCTCTGGAAGAGATCCTGGCCATGTTCGAGAAGAACAAGGAAACAACCTCCGGCTTGACCCTCTCGGGCGGAGATCCCTTCTGCAACCTCGAGGAAGCCATCGCCGTCAGCCGGGAAGCCAAGGAGCGTTTCCACTTCCACATCATCGCCTACACAGGCTACACCTACGAGGAGATCCTCGAGCTCGGGAAGAAGGACATGCGCTATCTCGTCCTTCTCTCCTACCTCGACGTCCTGGTCGACGGCCGGTTCCTCCTCTCCCTGCGCTCCATCGGAATCAACAATCGGGGAAGTCGGAACCAACTCTGCATCGACGTCAAGAAATCCCACGAGGAAGGGAAGATCGTCCTCGACGAGAAGATGATGGATATGTCCTTCTACGAGGACGACGAAAGAGACACCTTCTAATTCTGAGATAAAATCTTCTTTTCTTTGTTTTGTTCCCTCATGGACTGGAAGAATCGGTCCATGAGTTTTTTGTGTCGATCGTCCTTGATCCGATGGATCCTCAAGACGTCATCCGCAAAGACGTGATAGTAGGAGAAAGCCCCCTTCTTCTCATCGTCCAGGACATAATACAGATCCTGGATCCCGGCCTTGAGGATCGCCCCAAGACACATCAGGCAAGGCTCCAGAGAGACCAGAAGAGAGCAGTCCTTGAGATAGCGGGTCTTCTTTCTCTTCATCATCTCTTCGAGAGCGAGAATCTCGGCGTGGGAGAGAGGATCGTCTCTCCTCTCGACCTCGTTGTGGAGCAGGACTTCCTCTTCCTCGTCAAAGACAAGGGCCGCGATCGGGATTTCCCCGTCCTTCGCCGCCTTCTCGCACTCTCGATAGAGGAGGTCGAGCCTCCGTTGAAGCATTTCCACAGTCATGAATAAAGAAAAAAGCCATCGCACCCTGGATCCAATCTTATGGCTGCTGCCTTCCGGCCCTGACCAGGTTCGACGAATACAGTCGCGATGGTGAGAAAATTATATCGCAGCGAGGGCGGAAAGAAAAGGGATACGATCAGCCTTTCTTCTGCTTGGCCAAATAGGCCTTGAGATTCTCCTCGTCCTGATGTTGCTTCCGGAAACGCTTGCTCTGCCTCTCCTGAAGCTTCTTGTCCTCGAAGTAGTTGATCTTCAGGGCACGGCGGACTTTGAAAATCGTCTCCCTGGCTTTCTCCTCCGCCTTCCTTGTTCCCTCTTCCAGGATCTTGTAGACCCCGGGAATGTCGTTCTCGTACTCGTGTCTCTTCTTTCGGATCGGATCGAGGACATCGTTGAGGACACGGGCCAAGAACTTCTTGACCTCCACGTCTCCCAATCCACCGTCCTCATACTTCCTCTTGAGGGCAGAGAGATTCTCGTACTGCGGATAGAAACGGCGGAAGTGATCGTCCGTCGCAAAAGCATCGAGATAGATGAAGACCGGATTGTCCTTGGTATGTCCCTTGTCGTTGATCGTCAGGTGGGTCGGATCGGTGAACATCGTCATAACCTTCTTCTCCACCGTCCTCTCGTCGTCGGAGAGATAGATGCAGTTGTTGAGAGACTTGCTCATCTTCGCCTTCCCGTCCAAGCCCGGAAGCCTCTTGCAGGAATCGTTCTCCGGAAGCAGAAGGTGCGGCATCGTCAACGTCTCCCCGTACAGGGAGTTGAACTTGTGGACGATCTCCTGGCACTGCTCCACCATCGGCGCCTGATCCTCCCCGGCCGGAACGACATCCGCTCCGAAAGCCGTGATATCCGCCGCCTGACTGACCGGATAGCAGAGGAAGCCGACCGGGATGGATTCCTCCATCCCCTTCAGCTTCATCTCGCTCTTGACCGTCGGATTGCGCTCCAGACGAGAGAGAGTCACCAGGTCCAGATAATAGCAAGTCAACTCGAAAAGCTCCGGTATCCGAGACTGGACGAAGATCGTCGACTTTGCGGGATCGACACCGCAGCTGAGATAATCCAAGGCGACCTCAAGGACGCTCTCCCGAATGCGGTCGGGATCGTCGTAATAGTCCGTCAGGGCCTGCGTGTCCGCAATCATGACATAGCAGGAATCGAATTCCCCCGAATTCTGGAGTTCCACCCTGCGGCGAATGGCTCCGACATAGTGTCCGATATGAAGCTTTCCCGTCGGTCGATCGCCCGTCATAAAAGTTTTCTTTTTCTGTTCCATGGTGATAATCCTCTTTGATTTCTTCTCTCAGTCGACGAGATGGCGAAGGTATTCCAGGACATCCTCGCGCAGATCATCCCGGCGCAGAGCGAAGTCGATTGTCGCCTTGATATAGCCGAACTTGTCTCCGATATCATATCTCTGTCCCGTGAAGAGACAGGCGTAGCATTTCCGAAGCTGCAAGCTGAGTTTGATGGCATCCGTCAACTGGATTTCCCCGCCGACACCCTTGGGCGTGCGGTCGATGACATCGAAGATTTCCGGCGGCAGGACATAGCGGCCCAAAACGGCGATGTCCGACGGGGCAAGGGAAGGATCCTTCGGCTTCTCAATCATGTCGCTGACCTCGAAGACCTTTCCTTCCGCCTTGGTCGTCGGCTTGACGACGCCATATTTCTTGAGCCGTTCCCTAGGGACCTTCCGACATCCCAGGATCGTGCCTTCCGTCTTCTCATAGGCTTCCATCAACTCCCCGATGGCTGGCCTTTCCGAATCATCGATCAGGTCGTCTCCGAGCAAGACCGCAATCGGCTCTCCCGAAGCGAAGGAGCGGGCATAGCTGATGGCATTGCCCAAGCCCTTCGGCTCCTTCTGGCGGACATAGAAGATGTTGGCTATGTTGGCGATCTCACGGATTTCCTCCGCCTGCTTTTCCTTCCCGGCTTCTCTCAGACGGGTTTCGAGCTCGTAGTTCACGTCGAAATAGTCTTCGATCGGCTCCTTGGCATGGGAGACGATGATCAAGATATCCTTGATTCCCGCTTCCACCGCTTCCTTGACAATGTAATGGATATTGGGGGTGTCGATGATGGGGAGCATCTCTTTCGGCAATGCCTTCGTCGCTGGCAGGAAACGCGTTCCAAGCCCCGCCGCAGGGATGACCGCCTTCGTGACTTTGTTCATGATGACCTCCTGACGTCCGAATACTGAGTCAATTATACCATCTTTCTCGTCGGATCTTTTTCTTCGACGAGAAGAATGCCTTCCTTCTTTCTCCATTCGAAGGAAACAGGCCGGAAAAAAGTTCTTTTCCGAAGCCGTTTGCGAAGAAAAGAACTTCAAAAGCCTTCAGAAGATACAAGCAAATAACGCCACCAATTGGACAAAACGTCTATTTTTTGCTAAATATTTCGGACATTTCTTGTCATTCATCAAATCTTTTCGAATATTGGTTGCAATCGCTTTCATTCTTCACTATAATGTAGGCAGAAGAAAAAGATTTCAATGATAACCTACACGATTAAAGTCACCGACATGGGTGGGCTCACTTCCCGTTCTTGCGCCGAACTCGTCGAAGAAGCCAATCATCACAGCTGCGACGTTCGTCTCAAGAGAGAGAGCGGCGAATCTTGCGACCTCAAGTCAATCTTGAACGTCTTCGCCCTCGTCGCCATCGAACCCATCACCCCTGGTTCCTCTCTCACCATCGAATGCGAGGGAGAGGACGAGGAAGAAGCCGTCAAGGGCTTCGACAAACTCTGCCACGAATATACCTTCTGATCGCAACTAAGCGAGCGGAAATCTTCCCTCGATAAACTCGGGCGCAGAGTTTCTTTATCAAACGTTGATATCATTGGCCATGATATAGTCGAGACGAGACGCAACCCTTTCATTGACGAGATGGGACGAGTTGTTTTTTCCACCTCAAGAATCCTGAGAATTCGACCTTTGTCCTTCCTCTCCGGACTTCCTTTCTTTCCCTTCCTCCTGTTGGCTAAATTGCCACGATGATGGGAGCGTGAAGTGCGAACATCCGAGGATGGAGCTGAGACGTCCGACGATGAATCCTTCCTCCCGGACACAGAAAAGGATTTTAGGCACAAAGAAAAAGAACTCCTCAAAAAAGGACATGAAGGAACAATTCCAGGACGAGATGAGATTGGGACGTCGGCAGTCCTTGGGGGAATCACGCCATGGCAAAAGCGACTGCCACCGACAAGACGGGACGTGTCGAGACGAGATGAGATGAGACGTGTCGGGAAGAGCAGAGACGAGACGTTTCGAGCAGGGACGAAAAGTCGAGATGAGATGATTGAGCAGGAGGTGCAGCCGATTCGACATCCGATGGACAACAGAGAATCCTGCACAATGTCGGTTCGAGACGATTCGAGACTTTGCCGGGACGAGTTGAGCTGAGACGTGTCGGGACGTTGTCGGGACGAGTTGAAATTGGCAATCCGAACTTGCCAGAAGGGAGCAACGATCATCACTACTAACAACGAAGACTGTTCGTCCATCGGATGAAAAGACCCAGCCGCAATTGTTGAATTGTGTCACTGGGTCTTTTTTTATGCGCATTTCGATTCTTGGAACAGTTTCTGGAATCCCTCCTGAGCCCGAATCAGGTTCGGATCCGGCTTCAAGCCGGACAAGACATAGGCGACATAGGTGAAATCCTGGTAGAGTATCTCGAAATAAGCTTCTTCATCGATACTCGCAAAAGGGCCGTGTTGCTGATAGACCCTCTGCGAAAGCAGGTCATCGGCAAAATGACAGTCCTTTTCCAAAAAGGAGACAAAGGAGGAGAGCTCCTCCGGAGACAGCTTTTTCTTCTTCTTGATCATGTCCCAATCCAGGGAAACCTCCGCGCTCCCGTCTTCCAGGGCAGAGAGGACGATCGTCCCGACGGAGTCGATGGTCTTTCCCATCTTTTGGACATAACGGATCGAACGGATTTCTTTCTTGTCGTTCATGCTTACAGCTGATCCTTCTTCTGGAGGTGAACCAGATCCAACAAGGAATCGTATTCCTCCTCCGTGAGCAGACGACATTCGCCGAGCTTGAGCTCTCCCAAGGAGAGAGGGCCGAAGCGGACTCTCTTCAGGGAAAGGACATCGTAGTTGAACTTCCCGAAGATCCTCTTGATCTCGTGATACTTCCCTTCGTGGACCGTGATCCTCGCATGGGATTCATCCAGGATCTCCAGCTCGTCGACATGGGCGATGTCCCCTCTTCCGATATCCAGGGGTTGCTTGCACTTCTCGATGAGATCGGGATGGAGAATGTGATTGACATAGACTTCATAGGTCTTCGGAACCCCGTGCTTGGGATTGGCCAAGCGGCTGTTGAGAATCCCGTTATCCGTCAGAAGCAGAAGGCCGGTCGTGTCGTTGTCGAGCCTTCCCACCAGGCGGACTCTCTTGCGATAGCTCTCCGGAACCAGATTCATCACCGAGGGATAGCGCTCGTCGATCATCGAAGATTGATAGCCTTCCGGCTTGTTCATCATCAGCGTGGCATAGGGGAGATTCTCGATCTCCTTGCCGTCGAAAAAGACCTTGTTGTTGCCGTCGATCGAACGGGTGTAGTCGAAACAGACTTCCCCATCGATTTGAATGCGACCGTCCCGGACGATCTTCTTGGCCTGCTTCCGACTGGAAAAACCGTGAAGGGAGAGAAAACGGTCCAGCCTCATCTCTCCTTCATCTCCTGTTCGACGGCCTTGAGCTTGTCGAGGTCGATTCCGACATTCTCTGTCTTCTGAGTCGGGATTGTTTCCTTGTGATAGACCTTTGTCTCATCGACTTTCATCGCCGAGACAAATAGGCCGTCCAAGAGCAAATCCTTGTAGTGCAAGCCCAGGGCATGACGGGCTTCTTCCAAGGTCGTCTGCTTCTTTTCCACCTCTTCGAAGATGGGGTTCTCCTCGGGAGAAAGAGATTTATATCCATGAGCCGTGAAAGCCAGGCCGAGAGCAAGGCCACCGAGAACCAATGCGAGCAGGATGAAGAAGGAAGCCGGGACAGAGGAAGTCGCCTCCATCTCCAGAGTCGGATGGAAGTCAAAGGCGAAGATCGTCGCCATCGTCGCCAAGGAAAAGCCGAGATTGGAAGCGTGTCTTTCCATCTTCAGGGAATACCGATGCAGAGGAAGAGAAAGACACCAGCCAAGGAAAAGTCCAACGACAAGGGCAAGAAGGAAGAGAAGCTGACCGTCGAAGTGTCCCCGGACGATCGAGAAGAGCCTCTCCGAAAGAGGAAGATAGGTCGCCGTCACAAAAAAGAGAGAGCCCATGGCAATGCCAGCAAAGGAAGAGAAGAAGGAGGAGAACAGAGCCAAGAGGAAGAAGACAAGAAGGAGCATGGTATCGGAGAAGGAGGAGAGGTCGATCTTCACGAAGTGGAAGAGAAAAGGAACGGCACAGAAGACAAGGAAGAGAAGAAGGGAGGAAACAAGATGCTTCCTGTCCTGATTCCGGATGAGACGATAGACATCATAGATGGCAAAGGAGAGGAAGAGAGCAAGAAGAAGACAAGTGATGGCAAAGGAATAGCCTTCCGCAAGCATCTGAACCGGAACGAAGAAGAAGAGCAGGAAGCCGAGGACAAAGCCAACGACATAGAGGATCCTCTTCCTGACGAAAGGAAGGACCTTTCCTTTCTCCTCCCTCAAGAGGCAGAAAGTCTCCTCATAATCCCGCATCTGAAAGCCCGGCAGGGCAGAGAGGGAACCTCCCAGGACCCCGAGAAGGAAACGAACGATCGGATGATAGCGTTTGTCTTGATTCATATAGAGGTATTCTAGCAAAAACGAAGAGAGAAATCAGGTATGTACGGTGAAGGTCGAGCCCTGACCATAGACCGAACGGACTTCCACGTGATAGCCGTACTTCTGGCAGATGTGCTTGACGATGGAAAGGCCAAGACCCGTCCCCTCGACATTCTGAAGCGTCTTGGAATTGTCCACCCGATAGAAGCGCTCGAAGATACGGGATAGGTTCTCTTCCTTGATTCCGATTCCCGTGTCCGTCACCATCACCTTGTGCGCCTTGCGATTCATGCAGACGACAAGCTTTCCTCCTTCGTGGTTGTACTTGATGGCGTTGTCGATGAGATTGCTGAAGATCTTCTCGACCTCCTGTACGTTGGCATGGAGAGGATAGCTCTCCAGGTGCGTCTCCAGCTGGAGGTCTCTCTCCTTGATCCGGGGAGCGGCATCCTGAAGCAGGGAGCGAAGAACACCCTCGAGATCGAAGTCGACGACTTCCCCGGTCATCTTTCCGTTCTCCAGGCGGGAGATGGTCAGCATGTCGTTGAGAAGGTCCTTCATCTTCTTGGCTTCCCGAAGAGAGATGTCGACCGCTTCCTTCTTCTCCTCGTCCGTCGTCAGAAAGCCGGCCGAGAGCATCTCCTGATAGCCCAGGATCGACGTGAGCGGAGTCTTCAGCTCATGGCTGGCATTGGCGAAGAAATCCGTCTTGATCCTGACCAGGTTTCTCTCCTTGGTGACATCCAAGAACAGGACCGCGACACCCCCTCTTGTCTCCCCGAACCAGCAATCCTTCAAAGACATGACATCGCACTGATAGATCCTTCCCTCGACCATGATGTCGACATGGCCTTGATCGGTCCCTTCCCGGATTCCCTTCTCGACCAGGGAAGCAAACTCCTCCCCTGCCGAGAGGATGTGGAAATCCTTTCCCAAGGCCTCTTCCTGCCGATAGCCGAAAAGAAGGGCGGCCTTGCGGTTGAGAAGGATGATCCTTCCCTCCTGACTGACGGCCAGAAATCCCTGCTTGATGGAGTCCAGGATTAGCTGTGTCTTCTCCTTCTCCCGCTCCAGGTCCTGGATCCTCTGATCCAACTGCTTTCCGACATCGTCGATCGCCTGCGTGATCAAGCCGACATCGTTGTCGCCCTGGATCTTCCTCTCCGGGCTATGGGCGACATAGAGCAGACGCTCGACCTGATCCTGGAGAGGCTTGACCATCCGAGCATAGTTCCAGCAGCGATAGAAGATATAGGAAAGCATCAGAAGCACGAGCAGAGTCAGGCCATAGAGAAGGAAATCCCGGGCCAGCTTCGTCGCCGTGCTCTCCTTGATGGCGACACGGACGTAATACTGAGGATTCTCCTTGTCCGAGATGGCGTAATAGACCATCGGATAGCCATAGGAGGACTTTCGGGTCACGAAAGTACCGACATTCCCGCCGAGGATCTCCTTGGGCTCCTCGTTGGATTGTGTCATCCCCAGCGAATCGTAGAGGATCTCATAGCCTTCCTTGTCCCTCTGGATGATCGAGATGCGATAGTCCTTCTCGCCGCGGAAGGCATCCATCGTCTCTTCTCCCGTGCTCAGATCGTTGCCATCGAAAAGCCGTTCCGAGACCGAGGCGACATTTTCGATCTCTTCATAAAGGGCGTCTCTGCTTGTAAAGAAGAAGGAAAGGAATGCGCATACGAAAAGAATCAACAGAGTCAAGCAGAAGACAGCGGTTTCGATAATGATTCTCTTCCTTGTCATTTCGTGTATTTGTAGCCGATTCCGTAGACCGAGGCGATGTGCTTTTCCTGGCCCTGAAGCTTGGCGCGCAAGGCCTTGACGTGGACATCGACCGTCCGGCTCTCATAGACGTTCCGATCCCCCCAGAGGATGCTGAGCAACTGATCCCGGCTGACGACCTTGTCCGAGGCCCGCATCAGGGCGAAGAGAATCGTGAACTCCGCATTGGTCAGGGAAACTTCCTTTCCCAGGACCGTGCAGACTCTTCTTTCCGAATCGATCGAGACCCCGTCGATCGTGATGGTGGTCAGCTGGCGGATCCGTCTCAGCCTCGCGTTGACCCTCGAGATCAGCTCCAGGATGTCGAAAGGTTTCTCCAGATAGTCGTCCGCCCCGAGGTCGAGGCCGTCGACCTTGTCGAGGACCTGGTTCTTGGCCGAGACGATCATGATCGAGACGTCGTCGTTCTTCTCGTTGGCACGGATCTTGCGCAGAAGATCGAGGCCGCTGCAATCGGGAAGCATCAGGTCGAGAAGGATCAAATCCGGCTTCTGTTTGGCAAAGGCTTCCAGGAAGGACTGCCCATCGAAAAAGCTGTGGACCTCATAGCCCTGCTTCTCCAAAGCGATGCTGATGATCTTGGCGATGTTGGCATCGTCCTCGACCGAGTAGATGATGTTTGTCATCTCTTTCCCCTTTCCAATCAGATGATGACCTGATCCTTGTGGAATCCGTTGACCATGAAGACGACCCACTCGGCGATGTTGGTCGCATGGTCGGCGATGCGTTCGAGATACTTGACGATCATGGTCTGATAGACCGTGTTCTCCGCCGAGATCTTCCCTTCCTTGTTGAGACGGACGATTTCCTGGACGATCTTCCAGAACTTGTCGTCGACATAGTCGTCCCTAGAGAGGAGCTCCTGCGCCTGCTCGACGTTCATCTTGACGCAGCAGTAAAGGGAGTCCTGAACCATCTTCTGGACGACCGTGATGATCTCGTCCATCCCCTTGACGACCTGAACCTCTCCTTCTCTTTTCTTGATCAGGTCGGTCGTCTCCTTGATGTCATAGGCCTGGTCACCGATGCGTTCGACATCCTCGACCAGACGGAAGTTTCCGATGATGTCCCTCAGGTCTCCCGAATAGACCTTCTCCCTGAGCAGGATCTGCATGCAGAGAGATTCGATCTCCCTCTCGTAGAGATTGATCTTGTCGTCGTCGATGAAGAGATCCTTCTGATATCCGCTGTCCTTGTCGAGATAGTAATGGAAAGCGACCTTGCAGGATTCGATGACCGAATCGAGCATCTCGTAGACTTTGCTGTCGATATTCTGAATTTCCTGTTCGAGCTGCATCTTCTCTTTCCTCCTTCGATCAACTGAAACGACCCGTGATGTAGTCGTTGCTTCTCTTGTCCTTCGGATGGGAGAAGAACTCCTCCGTCCGGCTGAACTCGACAAGCTCTCCCAACATGAAGAACGCCGTGTAGTCGCTGACTCTCGTCGCCTGCTGCATGTTGTGTGTGACAATGATGATCGTATACTTTTCTTTCAGCTTCTGGATCAGATCCTCAATCTTCTTCGTCGCGATCGGGTCGAGGGCCGAGGTCGGCTCATCCATCAGGATGACATCCGGACGCATGGCGACACAGCGAGCGATGCAAAGACGTTGTTGCTGACCGCCCGAGAGAGCCATGCCTGAGGACTTCAACCGATCCTGGACCTCATCGTAGAGCGCGCTCTCCTTGAGGGAGTCGATGACCAGCTGGTGCAGATACTTCTTGTCCCGGATTCCCTGGCAGCGCGGGCCATAGGTGATGTTGTCCTTGATCGACATCGGGAAGGGATTGGGTTGCTGGAAGACCATGCCGACCTTGGAGCGAAGAAGGATCGGATTGATGGAATGGATATCCACTCCATTATAGAGCAGTTCCCCTTCGACACGACAGCCATCGATCAAATCGTTCATGCGGTCGAAGCAGCGAAGGAAGGTCGACTTGCCACAGCCCGAAGGGCCGATGAAGGCCGTCACCTTGTTCTTGTAGATCCTGATGTTGATGTCCTTGAGGGCTTGCTTCTCGTCATAGAAGAGATTGAGATGCTTCGATTCGAAGATGACCTCCTCCTCCTTCTCCTTCTGTTCGAAGATCGGGGTTGTCATCTCCTGATCCTTCCTGTCAGTCATTGGCCGTTCCTCCTTGTGGCAGAGCCTTCTTCTCTGAGACGATTTCCTTCCTCAGCTTGTGATTCTTGACGAACTTCTCATAGACCCTTCTGGGCCAGGACTTCGGAGGCTTGGGAGTGAACTTGTCCAGCTTGGAAGCGATCAGCTTCACCGTGATGTTCAAGATCAAGACGACGATCAGGATCAGGATGGCCGTCGCCGAAGCCGCCTTGTAATTCGGATTCTCCGCTCCGGAGACCACCTTCCAGATGTAGACCGCAAGGCTGGAGACATTCCCCGTGGTCGGAGTGACCACATCCTTGATGCCTGTGCCCATGGCAAAGATCAAGGCCGCCGATTCTCCGATGATACGACCGATGGCCAACAAGCCACCCGTCAAGATGCCCGGAATCGAATTGGGAAGGATGACCTTGAAGACCGTCTGCGTCTGGCTGGCCCCCAGGGCCAAGGAGGCGTTCTTGAGCGATGGCGGAATGACCCGTATCGCCTCCTCCGTGTTCTTGATGATCGTCGGAAGCACCATGCAGGCCAGAGTCGCCGCACCCGAGAGGATGTTACCGATGCCCGAACCTCCCGAGAAGATCGGGATGAAGATGATCGCACCCGCCAGACCGAAGATGATCGAAGGAATGCCAGAGATCATGTCGATCAGGGTGCGGATGACCTCCGTCACCCGGTTCTTCTTCGCATAGACGGAGAGATAGATCGCCGCTCCGATTCCCAGAGGGAGAGAGAAGAGAAGGGAGAAGAGAATCAACCACAAGGTCGCGATCAGTGGACCCTTGATGCCTCCGCCCCCGAGCTCGAAGCCCGCATCGAAGATCAGCTGGAAGCCATTCAACTTCTCGGCCGCCTGCTCGGCATGGTCGATTTTCGGATTGATGGCCGCAATCTGGATGCCTCCAAGCTCCTCGTCGAAGTCCGTATAGGCCGAAAGATAGGTGACATTGAAATTCGACGTGAAGTCCAAGGGATTTCCCTCTCCATCCCTCATCTTGTGGAATGGAGACTGAGGATCGACATACGTGATCGTCAAGGAATGGGAGCCGTCTGTCGCCGTCGTATCCTCAAAGACAATTCCCCAGCGCTTAGAGAAGGCGCAATTCTCGTTCATGTCGGAAGGAGCATCGAAGGAGAGGTCGATCGGGATGGCATCCTTGTTGTCCATCTTGGCCGAGACCTGGGTCGGAACATCATCGCCGGCGATGAAGTCGAGCGAGAAAGTCGAGCCTCCGGTCGAGACGCAGTAATAGACAATCCCGACCAGGACCACGACCGAGATCAGGGAGAAGAAATAAGTCAGGAAGTTCTTGATCCCATCCGTCAGGATGCGGATCTTTCTCTTCTTTCTCTTCTCGCGGAAGATCTTGTCCAGGCTCTCCTTCTTCTCTTGTGCCGTGTATTCGAAACCATCCTCGTGCGTGTCGGAAAGAGAATCCAAAGAGACATCCGTATAATCCGTCTCCGCCAAGGTCAGGGCATCGCCACTAAGCCAGGCCAGAATCTTGTCCGCCTTTCTCATCGCCTCCCGCTCGTCCTGGACTTCATACTTATCGAACAGGGTAGAATCGCCACGGAACAGCCGACGCACCTCCTTGCGAAGCGCACTCTTCGCCTTCTTTGGAGAGAGTCCTTCCTCGAGGAAGGGATCGAGATATCGTTGATAGTCAGTCATGGGATTCCTCCTTCGGGGAAACGAGCTTTCTGGAGAGCATCGGGAGATAGCGAGTGAAGAACATCTTCAAGAGGGACGGCTTCATCTTCTGTCCGGTCTTTGTGGCATACATCCAGTTCTTGATGTGGTTCAAGGTCAGATCCACAACCAGGATCAGAAGGATCAGGAAGAGACCGGCCGAAAAGCGGATGTCATAGCCAAGCGTTCCCGGAGTCGCCTCTCCGATTCCCATCAGCATCTGTGTCGTCAATGTCGAGGAAGATTCGAAGAGACCGAAGTGGATGCCCGAGGGCGCATTTCCGATGACCATCTGGACGGCCGTCGCCTCACCCAGGGCACGACCGATGCCAAGGATGATGCCAGCGAAGATACCAGATTGCGCATCTTTGAGCACGATCTTGAAATTGGTCTGCGTTGGACTGGCCCCAAGAGCAATCGAAGCATTGATCAAATTCTTGCTCACGGCCTTCATCGCTGTCGTTGCCATCATCGTCATCGTCGGAACCGACATCAACGCCAGGACAACAATCGCCGAAAGCACGGAGTTTCCGCCTTTGGTCGTCATTCCCATCGCTTCCGCCATGCCGTTGACCAAGGGATTGATGAAGCCGACACCGAAGAGACCATAGATGACCGAAGGGACCGCAGCCAGAAGCTCGACCCCGGCTTGCAAGACGGCCGAGACAGCCTTGGGAGCGATTCTCGTGATCAACAGGGAAGTCAAAATCGAGAGGGGGATGGAGAGAATCAGGGAGAGCAGGGTCAAGAAGATGGTGTTGACGATCAAATATCCGCCGCCGAAGTTGAAGGCTCCGCCGTTCCAGGTCGTGTGCGACAAGAAGGTCCAGAAATTCTGCTTGCCTGTGATTCCTCCTTCTTCGGTATAGGTCGTCACGAAAGAGGAAATTCCCTTGATGAAGACGAAGACGACGACAAAGACGATGATGCTGGCGCAGACGATCGCAATGGCCATGAAGATTCCCTTCACGACGGCATCCGACTTCTTCTTCCTTTCCGCCCGATGGCAGAGCGCATCATTTTGGAAAATCGACTGTTCTTGTTTTCGATCGGTGGCCTTTTCCATTTCTTCCCCCTTATATCGGCGAAAAGGGAACGGCACAAATCCGTTCCCTTTCGACCTTTCCCAAACAGTTAATGATTAACGAAGTCCAAGCGTGACAGCCCAATCCGCTTTGGCGACGATGTCCGCATAGTGTTCCGGAAGAGCGGTCGTCGCATCCAGGATTCCGCCTTCGCCAGTGACGATTCCCTGGCCTTCGGCCGAGCCCATATAGGCGATGAAGGAATCGATGAGAGCCATCTTGATGTCCGAACGTCCGTTCGCGGCGGTCGGGTACATGTAGTTGAAGTTTCTCTGGAGAGGATATTCATCCTTGCGGATCGTGTCGGCCGTGGCCTCGACGTTTTCGACCTTGATGGCCTTGACCTTCGGATGGCTTTCCAGTCCCTCCAAGGAGCAATAGCCGATTCCGTACTTGTCGTTCTCGACCTTGGCAATCATATCGCCGTTGCTGGCAACCTGGCTGACATTGGCGGAGAGCAAGTCATCCTTGGTCTTGGCGTTCTCGATGCCGATCTTGGTGCAGAAGCCGTCTCTCGTTCCGGAAGTGGTGTCACGAGTGTACGGATTGATCTTGCCTGTAAAGGAATCGCCGAAGGCATTCCAGTCGACGATGGGATCCTCCGCAGAATAGTCCGTGCCGAAATTGGCGACCGAAGTCTCCCCATCGGCAATCGCCGTGGCGCTGACATAGATGTCGCGGAGCTGCTGGATGGTGATGTTCGCAAGCGGGTTCTCGGCGTTGACGATGACCGCGATGCCATCGCGGCAGATCTTGTCGTCCGCAAAGCCTTCTCCCTTCTCAGTGTCCTTGAACTCACGGGAAGCCAAACCGATGTCGCCCGTGCCGTCCTTGACCTTGGTGTAGGCATCACCCGAACCAGTGTGGTTGTGATCGACACCCGGCTTGTTGCTGGAGTCGAAGGTGTTCTGCCAAGCCGTGGAAAGTCTCTTGGACATGTTCTCGACAGAAGTGGACCCGACGAAACGAAGGGTCTCGCCCGTCAGGTCAACCTTTTCCGCAGATCCGCTGCTTGTGGAAGAGCTGACGCTGCTACTAGGCTCAGAACAACCAGCCAGAAGGCCAAGGGAAGCAAGGACGATGGAGCAGGACAAAAGCGACTTTCTCATTTTCGTTACCTCTTTTCGTTCTTTCCGAACATCCCTACTCTAATCACTTGGCACGAGGGCGATATACCTTGAACTTGTTAAACTTTGTAAAGGGATTGTAAAGAAAGGAAAGCTTCCACTTCCCTGTTTTTTCGCTAAAATAATGATGAAAGGAAAGAATCATTCCATGAACGAAAGCGAAAAGGAGAGACTTCGCCTCGGAATCAAGGATGTCCTGCGTATCCAGTCTCCGGAGAAAGTCCTCTATTATGAAAAGGAAAAGGGAATCTTCGCCTTCCTCGATGACCTCTCTCTGAAAGAGAGCGAAACCATCGACATCAAGAGCGACTACGAGAGGCTCTTTCCCTATGCCCACCAGAGAGAGCTGGATTTCGATGCCGTCCTCCACATCGGAGGAAACGTCGTGTTCCTCGACGTCCTGGACACGACCCTTCCGAGGAAGACCCTCTCTTCCCTGACCATCCAGCAGTATGAGGACTGGATCCAAAAGGAGAGTGCGCTCGAGAACATCCCTTCCTCCCTTTTTCCTTATCTCGTCTCTCATTTCCACAGCCTCGTCGAGAAGCTGATGTTCGTCCAGTTTCTGAGAAACGAGAGGCATCTCAACGACAAGGCCCTGCGCTTTGACATCGCCGTGGTCTTCTTCGACACAGGGAGCATCGAAGACTATTCCCTCGCCAGCAAGATCAACTATGTCGAGAGGACAGTCATCGAGAAGCACGTCGAGAAATTGGGAATTCTCGAGAAAGGAACGGGCAAGGCCCTGCGCCTTGTCCACATCCGATGATGAAAGAGAAAGTGCAAAAGACTCTCCTCTCCCTCAGGGAGAAGAGAAGAGTCCTCTTCCATATCGGCATCCTCTCCTCCCTCTTCTTCTTCCTCTATGAGATTGCTCCCTTCCTCAAGACCGAAATTTTGGGACAGAGCGGGACCATCAACGGCTATCAGCTCCTCTCCTTCTTCCAAGCACAAGGAGATGCTCTCTACTACTGCTCGGCCATGACCATCCTAATCCTCATTCTCTCTTCTGTGCTCTTCCTTCTCTCCCTCATCGCCCTTTTCCTGCCGGAAAAGACCCTGACAAGGGTTCCTCTCTCCCTCTTTGTCCTGCTCTTCCTCAAGCTTGCCTTCGACATCACGAGGGTTGTCCTTTTCGCCACCCTCGAAAGCAACATACAAATCGCAAGCTGCGGCTCTCTGCTCACTCCTTTGGATGCCCTTCTCTTCTTCTTGGCCTTAGCCATCCACGTCAACTTCCACGACAAAAAAGACCTGCTCTTCGCCAAGAAAGAAAAGACGGAAGAAAAGTGACTCTCTCCTGTCCTTCATCCGTTTTTCGAAAAAGGTTCGTCGATTCGATAGATTCGACTTTCGTAGGGGAGGAGAGAATCCTCCTTTTTTCTTGGATAGACGTTGGAGAGAAGAAGATCCTTCTTCCCCTCGGGAAAAGAAGGCACTTCCTTTCTCTTGTCCGAAAGGTTGAAGAGAGCCACTCTCCTCTTTCCTTGATACGTCCTCAAGAAGAGGAGGACCTCCCTGTCGGAAGGAAGGAAAGAAATCTCTCCGAAGGAGAGGACATCATCGCTCTGACGCAGGGACAAGGCCTTTCGGAAATAGGAGAGGACCGAGGAAGGATCTTTCTCTCCCCTTTCGACATTGCGTTCCTTGGAGACGTCATAGAACTTCTGCCACGGCTTTCGGCCAGGAAGGGTAAAGCCAAAGCCATCGATGCTCGAGAAAGGCATCGGGCCTCTGGCATCATCGCGGCCGAACTTGCGGGCGATGAAGTGGCGAAGGAAAGGAGGAACGGCGTATTTCTTCAGCAACTCCTCCAAGAACTTCCTCACAATATCATGGCTTTCCTCTTCGGAGAGATGATTGTAGTCGACAAGAGCCAACTCCTGTCCTTGATAGAAGAACGGAACGCCTTTCAAAGCGCAGAGCAGAGTCAGAAGCATCTTCGCTCCGGCGATTTCGTCTCTTCCTCTTTTCACATATTTCCCTACCGAGCGGTGCTGGTCATGATTCTCCAGATAGTTGCCGTTGCAGGAGACATTCTCCTGCCATTTGACAAGGACGTTCTTGAAATCCTTGGGACGTATCCTCTGGCGGAGAAGGGACTTCGTGTGCGTGATTTCGAAGCCGAAGAGCGTGTCCAGTTCTCCGTCGAGGAATTCCTGGGCCTGTTTATCATCGACACCATATAGCTCGCCAATCAGGACACCGTGGCGCGGTTGGATGACTTCCTTGCGCAATCTCTTGAGAATCTGATGGCAGCCTTTCTGGGCAATGAAGTGCTCCGCCCCGACCGGCTCGGAGATCTTTCTTTTCTTCCCATCCTCGAAGCTCGTCTTGTAGATCTCCGAGATGACATCGCAGCGAAAGCCGTAGACCCCCTTGTCCATCCAGAAGTTCAGGATCTTCTTGACCTCCTGATAGACTTCCTCGTTGTGCCAGTTGAGATCCGGCTGTTCCTTTCCGTAGAGATGGAGATAGTAGGTTCCCTTCTCTCCCTCGACTTCTTCCCAGGCGGAACCGCCAAAAGAGCTCGTCCAGTTGTTGGGTCTCTTTCCGTTCTCTCCCTTGCGGAAGATGTAGTAGTCGCGATACTTGGAATCGGGAGCTTTGAGGGCTTCCTGAAACCAGGGGTGGTCGCTGGAAGTGTGATTGACCACCAGGTCCATGATGATCTTGATGTCTCTCTTCTCGGCTTCCTTGACAAGGGTGGCGAAATCCTCCATCGTTCCGAAAATCGGATTGATGGCATAGTAATCCGCGATATCATAGCCCATGTCCCGCATCGGCGAGACATAGATTGGAGAGAGCCAGAGATTGTGGATTCCAAGAGAGGAAAGGTAGTCCAATTTGGAGAGGATTCCCTTCAGGTCTCCCTTTCCGTCGCCATCGGAATCGCAGAAGGAAATCGGATAGATCTGATAGACGCCATATCGTCTCAAACGATCCTGTTCCATCCCGAGCTCCTTAAACAATTTTTATCATAATGTTCTGATTGTCTTTAGCCAAAGCAGGCAATCAATCCGCCGTCCATCGCATAGAAAGAACACAGAGCATTGTTCTCACGAATTGTAACCTTGTCGAAGTTGTACTTGCTCGTGATCTCCTTCTTGAGAGACTCGGCGCACTCCTTGGCCAGCGTGTGGCTGATGATGCATATCTTGCCCTTCTGGATCGGGCAGAGGTTTCCGATGTTGATGACAAGGCGCTTGAGAACGCCCTGGATCGTCCGCACCTTCTCCTTGATCTTGATCTCGCCTTCCTCGCCGCAGCAGAGGGGCTTGATGCGGAACTTCTCGGCGATGAATCCGACCAACTTGCTGACACGGCCCATTTTGATGAGATTGTCAAACTTGTCCAGGACGAAGAGGAGATCGACTTTCTTTCGATAGCTCAGAAGTCCCTTCTCGATCTCGCCAAAGGAAAGTCCCTGATGGATGAGCCGTTTGGCCTCCAAGGCCATCAGCTCCATCGCTCCGGCCGTCAGGAGGGAGTCCAGGACGAAGACGTTCTCCGGATGCTCGCAGTTCTCCTTGGCCAGACAGGCCGAGTTGTACGATCCGGAAAGCTTGCTCGAGATGGTGATGAGGATGTAGTAGTCCGCTCCCATCATCTCGGTGAGATAGTCGTTGGGGGAAGGGCAGGAGGAAGTCGCCTTGATGCCCGGTTTCTTGATGTCTTCCATCATCTCCGGAATGTTGGCTGTCCCGTCATCCCGATAGGCCTTGTCGCCCACGAAGAGGGTCAGCGGGACATTGCCGAAGGAGACGATATCATCCTCGGGAAAGTTTCCCTTCAGAAGGTTGGCAGAGCTGTCGCAAATGATCTTGTATTTCATTCGTTTACCTCAAAGGAGAGCCGATTGGGCTCCTCGGATAAATATTGTATGTTTTTTCGGCGATAAAAAGAAAGAGCAAGGAAGAAATGCTGTGACAAAGTTCTCTTTGAAAGCAAAGATACGATGATATATATTTATAAAGCTGTGTGCCTTTTATTCAATAGAATTGCTCGCCCTTAGGATATGGCTGGAAAGGAGTATGCAATGAGCTTTCTCGACAAACTGTTTCGAATCGATGCACGTGCTTTCAAGAAGATCGAACGCAAAGCCAAGAGAGTCTTCCAGTTCGAAGACGAATACAGCAAGTTTTCGGATGACGACCTCAAGGCCATGACGCCCAAGCTGAAGAAGAGACTTCTCGAGGGCGAGACGGTCGACGACATCCTTCCGGAGGCCTTCGCCACCGCCAGGGAAGCCGCCAAGAGAGTCCTTCATCAGTTCCCCTATCCGGTCCAGGTCTTCGGCGCCACCGTCCTCAACGAAGGCGACGTGGCCGAGATGAAG
The DNA here is from genome assembly GCA_949290645.1 of uncultured Bacillota bacterium. Classification (GTDB taxonomy): domain Bacteria; phylum Bacillota_I; class Bacilli_A; order RFN20; family CAG-288; genus Enterosoma. The sequence continues at coordinate 45,183 of CASESG010000007.1, read as the reverse complement.
ACCGGCGAAGGAAAGACCTTGACCGCCACCATGGCCGTCTACCTCAATGCCCTTGAGGGAAAGGGCGTCCATGTCGTCACCGTCAACGAATACCTCGCCAGCCGTGACGCCGAGTGGATGGGAAACATCTACCGCTTCCTCGGCCTGACGGTCGGCTGCAACCTCCGCGAGAAGAACGCCAAGGAGAAGCAGGAGGCCTTCAAGTGCGACATCACCTATTCCACCAACTCCGAGCTCGGCTTCGACTATCTGCGTGACAACATGGCCAAGTCCGTCCAGAACCGCGTCCTCCGCGGGCTCCACTTCGCCATCATCGACGAGGCGGACTCCATCCTGATCGACGAATCGAGAACTCCTTTGATCATCTCCGGCGGCTCGGGCATCACGGCCTCCTCCTATGTCACGGCCGACCGAGCCGTCAAGGGTCTTCGCAAGGACAGGGACTACACCATCGACATCGAGAAGAAGACCTGCTCGCTGACCGACCATGGAGTCGAGCTCATCCAGAAGGCCTTCTCCATCGACAACCTCTACGATGCCCAGTGGTCGGACCTCGCCCACCGCATCCAGCAAGCCCTCAAGGCCAACTACATCATGAAGAGAGACACCGAATACATGGTCCAGGACGACGAGATCCTCCTGATCGATGCCTTCACCGGCCGCGTCATGAAGGGCCGTGAATACTCCGACGGACTCCAGCAGGCCCTCCAGGCCAAAGAGCACGTCACCATCAAGCCCGAGACCGTCACCTTGGCGACCATCACCTATCAGAACTTCTTCCGTCTCTACGACAAGCTCTCTGGCATGACCGGTACGGCCAAGACCGAAGAGGAAGAGTTCCGCAAGGTCTACAACATGCGTGTCGTCACCATCCCGACCAACCGTCCGGTCATCCGCAAGGACGATGCGGATTCCATCTTCGGCAACGCCCGCGCCAAGTATGCGGCCTTGATCGAAGACGTCAAGACCAGACACGCCAAGGGACAGCCGATCCTGATCGGCACTCCCTCTGTCGAGAAGTCCGAGATCGTGGACAAGCTCCTCAACGAAGCCAACATCCCGCACGAAGTCCTCAACGCCAAGAACCATGCCCGGGAAGCTCTCATCATCGCCCAGGCCGGACAGAAGGGCGCCGTCACCATCGCGACCAACATGGCCGGCCGTGGTACCGACATCAAGCTCGGCGAAGGCGTCAAGGAACTGGGTGGCTTGGCCGTCCTCGCGACCGAGAGAAACGAATCCCGCCGTATCGACAATCAGCTCAAGGGACGTTCCGGACGTCAGGGAGACCCTGGCTATTCCAAGTTCTATGTCTCCATGGAAGACGAGATCTTCATCCGCTTCGCCCCGACTTCCTACAAAACCCTCTACGAGAAGCTCGGAGACGACTCCTTCCAGTCCAAGATGATGTCTAACGCCATCACCCAGGCCCAGAAGAGAGTCGAAGGACACAACTTCGACACCCGTAAGCAGCTGCTCAACTACGACGACGTCCTCTCCCGCCAGAGAAAGATCATGTATGCGAGGCGAGACCAGATCCTCTTCTCCAAGTCCGTCAGCGAGACCATCCCTTCCTACTTCGACCTCGTCAGCAAGGCCATCTCCGAAAGCGCCTCCTTCCTCAAGGATCAGGAGAAGATCATCGATGGCAAGAAACTGGCCCAAAGCGCCAGCAAACTGCTCTCCATCCCGGCCGAGTGGATCCCCATCCAGGCCTTCCATCAGATCAGCTATGCCGACTGCGTCGAATTGCTCTCGGCCCAGCTGCAGAAAATCTACTCCGCCCACAGCAAGGATTGGACCGAGGACATGCGCAACTTTGCCGAGAAGACCGTCACCCTCGACTGCATCGACCGTCGCTGGACGAAGCACATCGATCAGATGTCCAAGCTCCGCGATGCCATCTGGCTCCGCTCCTATGCCCAGACCGATCCTCTCCAGGCCTACACCAACGAAGGCTTCGAGATGTTCGAGAAGATGAACGAGAACATCGCCACCGACGTCGTCCGTACCCTGCTCCACGTCACCTTCCGCAAGAACCCCAACGCCCAGGCCCCGACTCCCAGTCAAGGCCAGGTCAAGAAGGTCGAACCCGTCAAGTACAACCCGGCGGAAAACGCCAACATCACTCCCGATGATGACGGCATCGACCGAAGCAACCCGACCGCCAAGATCAACTGAATTCAAAAGGCCCTTCGCAAGGAAGGGCCTTTTTTCTTTCTTGATAATCCTTTCTGTTTTCTCCCAAACATAAGAAAAACAACTTATTTATGGATTGAAGGCTTTGGAGTGGAAATCCGCTTGTCCTTCCTATGTTCCCAATTTTCGGGAACAAAAAGGCAGGAGCTTGGCTCCTGCCGAAATCAATCCTTACTTTTCTTCCACAAAGGGGACGACATGGGCGACGGCATCCTTCTGGGAGATCTCGACATCGCCGTTGTCGATGTCGATCAGATGGTAGAGGTCGTTTCCCATGCCGAGTTCCTTCATGTAGGAGAGCTGGCGAAGACCGTGTCTTGTGACCATCCTTTCGACCAGGGCGTGATTGTCCTTCTCTTTCATGGCGAAGACCAGGTCGACACAGGCCTGATCGACCGCCAGGATGTCCAGGGAAGCCAGGATACCGACATTCGGTGTCACGACCGGCATCGCCGCCGTTCCTTCGCAATCGCAGGACACGGACATGTTCCGCATGACGTTGACGAAGCTGATGTGGGAAGCGAAGTGATCGACGACCGACTTGGCCGATTCCATCATCCTCTCCATGAACTCTTCCTTGGCGATGTCCCACATGTCCGCCGAGCCCGGAGTGGTGTGGATCCAGGCCTTTCCGACCCTGCCGTCTGCGCAGCCGATGCCGATGTTCTTGGCCGAGCCACCGAAGCCTCCCTGCGTATGTCCCTTGAAGTGGGTCAGGACGAAGAGGGAATCGTACTTGAGCAGACCCTTTCCGACCGACATGGCCTCGAACCACTTTCCGCCCTTGATCGGGAACAGGGTCGTCCCCTCGTCATCGACGATGTCGACCGGGCAGAAAGTCCAGCCGTTGGTCTTCAAGGTCTCCCGATGAAGGGCGGTCGTATAGCGCCCTCCCTCATAGTAGGTGTTGGTCTCGACGATGGTCGCATCCGGAAGATCCTTCTCGATCAGGTTTTTCACCCAGGGACGAGGGATGATGTTGGGTCCATGGGGCTCTCCCGTGTGGAGCTTGATGGCCACCTTCCCGGTCAAGTTCTTATTGATTCGTTCATAGATTTTCAACAATCCTTCCGCCGAGAGGTCCCTTGTGAAATAGACGATCGACTTCTCTCCGGTCCTCTCCTCGTAGGGAACATAATGGTCGCCGCCGACTCCTGGCACAATCATTCTCTTGTCCATCTTCATTCTCCTTGAAGTTTCTTCGATAAGAATTATCGTTTCTCAATCGACACGATGTCAACAGAAGGACGAGGAAAAGGAAGTCCTGTTCTCTTTCCTCGTCCGTTTGTTCTTGTTCTGGAACAAAAAGAGCAGAAATTCTGTTAGAATAAAAGACGTCGAAAAATGAAAGGAGAGCCGAGCAATGAAAGAAATTTCGGAACTCAACAGCCTCAGCAAAGAGCTGGAAAACCGACTTCTCGACTTGCGAGGCTGTCTTTGACCTCGAAGACCTTCACCATCAGAGCGAAGAGCTCAGCGCCAAGACAGCCGACCCAAGTTTCTGGAAGGACCAAGGACTGGCAAAGGAAATCAACCGCCGGCTGAGCGAAGTCAATGACAAGATCCAGACATCGGAAGACTTCGGAAAGAAACTCAGCACCATCCAGGAATATGTGGAATACCTGAAGGAGGAAGACGACGCAGACCTCCACAAGGAATGCGAGATCGCCATCGCCCAGCTGGACAAGGAGATGACGAAGTTCCAAAAGAACCTGTTTTACAGTGGCCCCTATGACAGCAACAACGCCATCCTCGAATTCCATCCCGGAGCAGGAGGAACCGAAGCCCACGACTGGGCCAGCATGCTCCTTCGCATGTACGAACGCTATGCCGAAATCGCCGGATTCAACTTCAAGGTTCTGGATATCCTTGAAGGAGACGAAGCGGGAATCTCATCGGCAACCCTGCTGATCACAGGAAAGATGGCTTACGGAAACCTCCGTTCCGAAAACGGAGTCCACCGCCTTGTCCGCTTTTCTCCGTTTGATGCATCCGGAGGAAGACATACCTCTTTCGCCTCCGTCAACGTCATGCCCGAGTTCGACAACTCCATCAACATCGAAATCAATCCGGCGGACTTGGAGATCGAAAGACGGAGTCGGCTGTCCGCATCACCCACAAGCCGACGGGGATCGTCGTCTCCTGCCAGGTCGAGAGAAGCCAGATGCAGAACAAGGAGATGGCCATGAACATGCTCCGCTCCAAGCTCTTCCAGCTCGAGGAGAAGAAGAGACAGGAGAAGATGGACAAGATCGGTGGTGTCAAGAAGGACATCTCCTTCTCCAGCCAGATCCGCTCCTATGTCTTCTGCCCCTACACCCTCGTCAAGGACCTGAGGACGGACTATTCCGAGGCCAACGTCCAGAACGTTATGGACGGAAACATCCAGAACTTCATCGACGCCTATTTGCGTTACGACTTCATGCAGAGCCAGAAGGCGAAGAAAAATGCCTAGTGACAAGAAGAAATTCGGCTCTCTTCTGAAGCAAAAGATCTGCTCTATCCCATCGCACATCGTCCGTCAGTTCAAGGAAGAATTCGCCGGCGAGACGTGGAAGTCCTTGCTCAAGAACAACCTCTATGTCATCTTCGGCGCCTTCATCTACGCCATCGGAACCGCCTTCTTCACCGTCCCGATGAACGTCATCTCCGGGGGCTTGGCCTCGATTGCCATCATCCTGGAGCACACCGTGGGAGGTTTGGACGCCGACACCTACATCCTGATCCTGAACTGGGGTGTCTTTGTCATCGGCCTGTTCGTCTTGGGAATCAAGTATTCCCTCAAGACCCTCGTCTTCACCCTCTTCAATCCGCTTTTCATCATGCTCTTCACCTTCCTGATCGAGAACGTCCAGATTGACGTCAACGGAGCGATGATCCATGTCTTCGACATCCGGGAGGTCCAGGAAATCGTCATCAATTCCGACCTGAGAATATCCGCCGAGGATCTCGAACCGATTGCCTATCTCGTCTCGGCCCTCTTCGGAGGAGCCATCATGGGAGCGGGCATCGGCTTTGCCCTCATCGGCGGCGGATCAAGCGGCGGGACGGACATCATCAACGTCACCATGCACAAGTACTTCCGCATCAAGATCGGAACCTCCTCCCTGATGTGCGACATCCTGATCATGCTGGCCGGTTTCTTCTTCACCAATGACTGCAACCTGTTGGCGACGATGATCGGTGCCGGAGGCGCCATTTTGTGCTCCGTCACCCTGGACATGATCTTCTCCGGAAAGAACAAGTCCTATGTCGCCCTCATCGTCTCCCATCGCTGGGTGGAGATCAACGACTACATCAACAAGAACATCCAAAGAGGAACGACCCTCATCAAGGCCCAGGGCGGATACAGCCGTCTGGACACGATGGTCATCGAGGTCTGCTTCGACCGAAGGGACTACAACGTCCTAGAGAAGGCCGTCCACATGATCGACCCGAAGGCTTTCATGACCGTCCTGAAAGCCCAGGAAGTCCTCGGCTTCGGCTTCACAGAGAAGACATCCAGCACCGACATGCTCGATCCGGAAGAGGTCGACCAGATCCTGATCCACGGAAAACGCGTCCCCTTCCTGCAACAAGGAGAGAAGAATGAAGAAAGAACAAAGAACGATTGAGGAAATCGAAAGAATCTGCTCCTTTTCCCTTACTCACGTCCTGAAAGATTATCGCGGAAACGAGGAGAGAGAAGTCTTCCGCAAGAGACATCTCCTCCTTCTCGACTGTCAGTTTGACGGTCCAGGAGAAAGTCCCGTCAAGGAATGTCACAAGATCGCGGCCTTGAACTGCAAGATCAATGCCCGCTATGCCTTCTGGGAGAACAAGGACCTCTACGTCGAGGACTGCTCCTTCTCAAGGCTCGACCGGGCACCGCTGTGGTATGTCCAAAATGCCAAACTCGTCTCCTGTCGGATGAATTCCCCCAAGACCCTGCGCGAATGCCAGAACATCACGATCGAGGACAGCTCTCTCTCCGGAACGGAATCCTTCTGGCAGATTCGGAATTTCACGATCGACAACTTCCGTTTCCGCTCCTACTATCCCTTCCTGGAATGCCATCACGGAACGATCAAGAACCTCCACATGGTCGGCAAGTATTCCTTCCAGCACTGCAGCGACATCACGATCGAGGACAGCTTCCTGGATACCAAGGATGCCTTCTGGCACAGCCATGACATCACCGTCAGCAACTGCCATCTCAAGGGAGAGTACATCGCCTGGTATGCCAAGGACATCACCTTCCGCAACTGCACCATCGAAGGGACCCAGCCCTTCGTCTGCTCCGAGAACCTCGCCTTCGAGGACTGCACCTTCCTTCCTGGGACAGACCGGGCCTTTGAAAGAACCACCGCCAGAGGGACTTTGACAAAGCTTCCCCAGTCCATCTACAACCCCAAGGGCATCGACTTCCGAAGCGAAGATACTTGTCCGGTCGACATCGACCTTCCGAAAAGCTGTCACTACAAAATCCATCCATGAGAAAAGAGGTTGCCCGATGATTTGCGGGCAACCTCTCTCTTTGTTCAGCGATTGACGTAGAAGAAGTTATAGTTCGGATCCGTATGTCGAATGTAGGTGCGGATTTCGTTGAGCTCGACGCATCCCTCTTGATAGATTTCCTCGATTTTCTGATAGCTCTCCGTTCCCGGACGTGTCATTCTGCCATAGAGCGGGAAGTTCGCATACTCATAATGACGATAGGTCAAGGAATAGGTCGTCTCCCCCTTGTCTGTCGAATCCAAGATCCAAATGAAGCCATCGCCACGATCTCTTAGATCAAACCAGACGTTGACCTTGTTCATGAAGATGTTATCCTCCGCATCGGAGACCTTGTCATACTTCGCTTCCGAAAGATTGTCTTGATACAGAGACAGAACCGTTTCCTTGTCTTCTTTCTCCGTGACGGGAACGCAATATCCCTTTCCGTCCTCATCGAAGGAAAAGATCGAAATCGCACACTTTTTCGCAACGTCGATGTCCGTTCCGTAAGGAACCGGGGCATGACAGCTGGAGAGCGTGCCAAGAGAGATGGCAAAGAGAGTTGCTGCGAGTGATACTGTCTTTTTCATTGAATCAATCATCCTTAATATCCAACATTAGTTACATAGTAAAATTCCCAAGCATCCGAGCATGAGAAAAAGTAATTGCCCGGATGTGAAGCCCACGTTGAATGGGCGATGATGTCCGGTGCGCTCTGCGAGGGACGATAAACAATTCCATAGGACAAAACGTGGAAGACGACTCTCTCGTGGTCAAGAAAACCGAGTCGAGATTGGGGAAAAGAAGGAGCGACAAAAGAAACAAATTCTTCATGAGTCCAATTCCTCCTGATATTAAAAAAGAGGGAAATCAACAATCGAAGAGGTCGTCAAGACCTTTTCAAGATCAAGATTAAGCGGAATCACAGCTTTTTTCCAGTGCCGTATTTCTCGTGAAAAAGACAAATGTCCTTTTTGAAATCGACCGGGATTCTCTCAAGATATTCCTTCTCCAAAGGAGAGAAAGAAAGAGGATGATAGAAAGCCTCCGCAACAGAGCCCGCCATACATGCGATCGTATCGCTATCTCCTCCCAAAGAGATTGCTAGACAGAAAGCATCTTTTTCATCTACGGAAAGAAGGAAAGAGGCAAGAGCCAACGGTACGGTATGCGGACAGGAACAATCCCCATAGATTCCACGTACCTGGCGAAGATATTCCTCTGGGTCTTTCAGTTCCGGATAATAAGAGGCCATCCTTCTTTGAATCTCTTGACGGCTCTCTCGCTTTCGGGAAAGGAAGATGGCAAGGGCAACGGCCTCCGCCCCCTTCATCCCCTCCGGATGGTCGTGGGTGATCTCGGTGCAGAGAGCGGAGACTCCTCGAACTTCTTCCTCGTCCTTGGCCATCCATCCCACCGGAGAGATGCGCATCGCCGAGCCATTCCCGTAGGAATGATAGGGCCTTTTCTCCTCAGAGAGTAGATACTGGACGAACATCCCGCCATAACCGGCGTCGGGATACTGATGGTAGAGCTCGACCATCTCCTCAATCAACCGGCGCTGGAACCCCTGCGGGTCGCTTTTCAAGGATTCGTGGCACGAACCGAGAAGGGCTTTGGTCACGGCCATCGTCATCACGCTGTCATCCGTGATGTGCTCGCCCGTCCCTGGAATCGGAATGTCCCTTCTGTCGGTGTTCTCCCATTCGTAAGGAGAGCCAATCATGTCTCCCATCAATGCGCCGATCATCCTGTCCTCTCCTTTCGATAATGAAACGGAATCGCTTTCCAGTCCGAATCGTCGATGACGAGGACGTTCATCTGTCCAGAGTAATGACAACCTCCATCCATACCGATGAAATGGTCATCGAAGTAAATATCTTGTTTTCCTTTTTCCTTCCAGTAGCGATCGTTTGGCCTATGGCCAGCGACCAGGATCGTCCCTCTCTCTTTCTCTCTCTGGAAGAAACGGGATTTCGAGAAGAGCAACGGATTCTCCCAGCGAGCGGATTTCCAGTCGGGAGCAACTCCCTCCTGAGGATGGCGCCAAGAGAAGTCCTCCGTGATTCCTTCCTCGGTCATGGCCATGGTCGGAAAGCCGGCGTGGACGAAAAGATAGGGACCGATCTCGAAGCAATCCTGCCATTGGTCGCCTTCCAGCCACTCCAGAAGATCGTAGTTTTCCTCGATCGCAAAGCGCAAGGCCAAGCCATCCAGGATTCTTTCCTCAAGACGGGAAAAGATCTGCATCGTCTCGATCGTTCCGTTTTGCAGATCCGCTGCCGTCAAGTCTCCGCTTTCCAGGGCTCGAACGAGAAGATCCTCATGGTTTCCCTTGATCAGGATTCTCCGTTCTCTTGGAATCTCTCGGAGTGCACGAAAGGTCTCGATGGGCTTTGGCCCGCGATCGAAGATGTCGCCGCAGACGATCAGAATCTGATCGTCCCTTGAAGAATCATACCCCGCCTCCAAGAGGGCCGAGAAAAGCTCATCGTGACAGGAATGGATGTCCGAAACGACAAAGTATCGCATCGTCTACTTCCGGTTCTGATAGAAGGCGACGGCGGCCAAGGTCTTGGCGTCGGGGACGAGGCCCTTCTCGATGTCTTCCAAGAGCTTTTTCATCGGAACGAAGGCGTAGTCCAAAGACTCCCCCTCGTCGAGATGCTGCTTGGTCTTCACCAGGTCCTTGGCAAGGTAGATATAGATAACTTCGTCCGTGTAGGCGCAGGTCGGATAGATCTTTCCGAGATAGGTCATCTCTTTGGCCTGGTATCCGGTCTCTTCCTCCAGCTCCCTCTTGGCCGTGTCGAGAGGATCTTCGTCCTTGTCGCACTTGCCGGCCGGGATCTCGGTCAAAACCTCATCGTATGGATAGCGATACTGACGTTCCAGGATCACTTCGTCCTTGTCGTTGATGGCCAAGACGGCGCTGGCCTTGCAATGACGGACGACCTCCCTCTTGCTCTCTTTTCCGCTGGGGAGAAGGACATCGTCGACATAGAGATTGATGATCCTTCCCTTGTAGATTTCCTTGGAGGCCAATTTCTTTTCTTTCAAATCCATGGTGTTTTTCCTCGGAACTATTCTACTCTTCTTTTCCCTTGCTTTAGAATAGAGGGCGATGAACAAGAAAATCGTATTCGCAACACACAACACACACAAAGTCGAAGAGGTAAGAGAGATGCTCTCTCCCCTGGGATATGCGGTCTTCTCCCTTGCCGACCTCGGCTTGAAGGAAACCAAGGAAGAGACTTCCGACACCTTCGAGGGAAACAGCAAGATCAAGGCCGAGGACATCGCTTCCCAGTGCAAGGACATCGCCGTCCTCGCCGACGATTCCGGGCTTTCCATTCTTGCCCTGGATGGTTTTCCGGGTGTCCACTCCGCCCGTTTCATGGAAGGACACTCCTATCTCGAGAAGAACAAGGCCATCCTGGAGAAGATGGAGAAAATCGAGGACAGACGGGCTTCCTTCCTCACGGTGATGACCTACATCGACGAGAAAAGAGAGACGGAGAAGTGCTTCCTCGGGGAAGACAAGGGAGAGATCATCCGAAAGCTCAAAGAGGGAAAGCAAAACGGCTTCGGCTACGATCCCATCTTCTATTCCTATGCCCTGAAGAAGACCTATGGCGAAGCCAGCCCGGAAGAGAAGAACAGCGTCTCCCACAGGGGAAGGGCGCTGAAGAAGTTGGTCGCATACTTGGGAGGAGAGAGATGAGGCTGATCCTGGGAATCGGAAACTACGGAGACATCTACAAGGACACGAGACACAATTCGGGCTTTCAGGCCCTCGACCTGTTCGCCGAGGACTTCCAGATCGACATCCGGAAGAAGGATTTCCATTCCCTGGTCGGAAAAGGAAAGGCCTTCGGCGAAGATGTCCTGTTGCTCAAGCCCTTGACCTACGTCAATCTCTCCGGAAGGGCCTTGATCGAGGCGATGCATTTCTACAAGCTCGAGAAGGAGGACCTCATCGTCCTTGTCGATGACATGGATACCGAGCCGGGACACATCCGTCTCAAGCTCAAGGGCTCGGCCGGCGGACACAACGGGCTGAAGTCCATCATCGAAGTCCTGCAGAGCGAGGAATTCAAGAGAATCCGCATCGGAATCGGACGTCCCCAGTTCCAGAACACTCCGGACTTCGTCCTCTCCGCCCCGAAAGACCCGAGTGTCTACTCGGCTTGGAAGGACGGCATCTCCAAGGCTTGCGAGGCGCTCGAGTATAGCCTCAAGTTCACCTTCGAGAAAGCCATGTCTCAATACAACCACTGATGTCCGTCCTGAACAAACTCTCTCTCTTCACTTATCTCTTCCACGAGAAGAACGAACAGAGAATCAGTCAGGGAGAAGACCTTTTCTGCTCCTCTCCCGAAGCTTTGGCGATGCTTGCGGCCCTGAGCTTCAACGACCAGAAGAGAAAGATGTTCTTCCTCTTCCCGACCCTCTACGAAGCGGAGAGCTTCTATCAGTTCTTGGGAGACTACGTGAGCGAGGACGAATGCTATTTCTTCCCCTTCGACGAGATCTTCCGCACCTCGGCGATCGGTGTCTCCCCCGAGATGGACGAAGAGCGTTCCCTGGCTTTGTCCTCCATCTTCAGCGACAATCCGTCCATCCTTGTCGCCCATATCTCATCAAGCATCCTTCAGATTCTTCCAAAAGAGCGTTATGTCAAAAACACCTTGTCTTTGAAGAAAGGAGATTTCATTTCTCTACCCCAATTCCAGAGCAAGCTTCTCTCCTTGGGTTATCAGAGCGTCAACCGCGTCGAACACGCCGGGGAATTTGCCCATCGCGGAGGGATCATCGACATCGACGACCCCAGCCACCAAAATCCTGTCCGAATCGAGTTCTTCGGGGATGAGATCGACGACATCCGTCTCTTCAACGTCAGGGACGAGCTCTCCTTCCAGCACGTCGAACAGATCGACATCCATCCCTGCTCCCTCTTCCTCCTCGAACCCGAGGAGCAGAGAAGAGGTTCCTTGATTGTCGAGAAGGAGCTTCATTCCTTGTCCGAAAAGAGCGAGCGCCTTGCTTTCGACGACCTCTCCGAACGGCTCTCAGCGCTTCTGCTCCAGGCCGAGAGAGGATACCTTCCCAGCATCGACGAGCGCTTCTATCCCCTTTTCACCGACAAGGCCGAGACCCTTCTGGACTACATCGGGGATTACCAGTGCTATCTCTTCCATGCCAAGGAAATCCTCTCTTCCCTGAAGGAGAGCTGGAAGAAGGAAGACGAATACTTCCACAAGAGCGTCGCAAGCGGATTCTCCTTGCCGGAAGAAGGAATCTATCTCAGGAAGAATCCCGACCTCTCCTCTTTCCGCAGGGTCGAAAGCGATGAGGAGAAGGAATTCCTTTTGCGCGAGAACTCCTATCGGGCCTTGAGCTATGCCGAAAGCGACCAAGTCCTCAGGCAATATCGAAACGAAGAATACAAGATCCGCATCGTCCTTCCGGAGCCCAACCTCACCAACTACCGGAACTATCTTCAGGGAAGAGGAATTCCCTTCGGCATCGAGCCTCATCACGAGGACATCATGCTCATCGAAGGAAAGCTGACGCACGGATTCGAGATCCCGAAAGAGAAGCACGTCTATCTCTCCGCAAAGGAGATCTATGGTGTCAGCGACCAGAAGTCCCGCTTCCTCTCCCGCTACAAGGAGAGCAAGATCATCCGCCGCTACGAAGACCTCAAGGAAGGAGACTATGTCGTCCACGAAGTCCATGGCGTGGGTCGCTATGTCGGTGTCGCCACCCTGGATGGTTTGGAATACCTGAAGATCCAGTACGCGGATCAGGCTGTCTTCTATCTTCCTCTCAATCAGTATCGATTGATCCGGAAATACGCCTCTCGCGAAGGACACGCTCCCACTTTGGACAAGCTCGGCGGCTCGACCTGGTCGCGGAAGAAAAGCCGCATCCGAAGCAAGATCTCCTTCCTGGCCGACCAGCTTCTCTCCCTCTATTCCCAGAGACAGAAAGAAGTCGGACACGCCTTCCCGTCCGAAGAGGAGCTGGAACACAGCTTCCTTTCGACTTTCCCCTATCCCTATACCCGTTCCCAGCTCCAAGCCATAGAGGACGTCAAGAAGGACATGGAATCTCCCTATCCGATGGATCGCCTGATCGCCGGGGATGTCGGATTCGGAAAGACCGAGATTGCCTTCTATGCGGCCTTCAAGGCCATATTGGACCACAAGCAGGTCGCCTTCCTCTGCCCGACGACCATCCTCGCCGACCAGCACTACAAAGTCGCCAAGGCCCGCTTCGAGAGCTTTGGCGTGCGGATCTGTGTCTTCTCCCGCTTCGTCAACGAGAAAGAACAGAAGAAGAACATCCAGAAGATCAAGGATGGGGAGATCGACCTCGTCATCGGAACGCACCGCCTGCTCTCCGACCAGATCGTCTTCAAGGATCTAGGCCTTCTCATCATCGACGAGGAACAGAAGTTCGGCGTCGCTCACAAGGAGAAGATCAAGGAGAGAAGCAAGGACGTCGACTGTCTCACCCTGACGGCCACCCCCATCCCGAGGACGATGCAGATGTCCTTGCTTCACGTCCGCTCCCTCTCCCTCCTGGAAGAGCCTCCCATCAACCGCATGCCCGTCAAGACCTATGTCGCCAAGATGGATTGGGAATTGATTGAGGAAGTCATCGGAAAAGAACTCCAAAGAAGAGGACAAGTCTACTTCCTTCACAATGATATTAAGACAATTTTTATGACAGCGAGCAAGATTGAAAAGATGTTTCCCAGTGCCAAAGTCGCTGTCGTCCATGCCCGAATGGAGAAGGAAGAAATTGAGCGTGTGATGTCTTCCTTCTATGCGGCCGAGATCGACATCCTGGTCTGCACCTCCATCATCGAATCCGGTTTGGACATCCCGAACGTCAATACCATCATCGTGGAAAACGCGGACCACTTCGGCTTGGCCCAACTCTATCAGATCAAGGGACGGGTGGGACGAAGCGACCGCTTGGCCTATGCCTATTTCTTCTTCAAGAGTTCTGGAAAAATCACGGACGAGGCCAAGAAGAGACTCAAGGCCCTCAAGGATTTCGCCGAACTGGGGAGCGGATACAAGATTGCCATGCAAGACCTCAACATCCGCGGAGCCGGGGACATTCTCGGATCCGAACAGGCCGGATTCGTCGATTCCCTTGGCTATGACGCCTACATGGAACTGCTCGAGGAAGTCCTCAAGGAGAAGAGCGTCGTCGACAAGGCTCAGGAAAAGAAGAATCGATCCGACTTCGAGCTCTCCTTCTCCCTGGATGCGCACATTCCCAGCGACTACGGAAACGAGGAGCAGAGGATCAACATGTACCGAGAGCTCTCCGACTGCAGAGAAGAGAAGTCCCTCTCCCTCTTCGGAAAGAAGCTTCGGGATGTCTACGGTCCCTATCCCGAGGAGGTCGCCAACCTTCTCATCAAGAGGCAGATCGAGATCATCCTCAACAGCGGAATCTTCTCCTCCTTCCAGGAGGGCCTTGGAGTCTACGACCTGCTCGCCAGCGAGGATTTTTCCAACCGACCGATGCTCTACAAGAAACTCGAGGAGGAACTGCGTCCCCTCTTCGGAAAGCTTCGAGTCAAGATCAAGCAACGCCAATTCGAATTCCTTCTGACCAAAACGAAAGACTATCTCAACGACCTTCTGTTCCTGACGGAAAGTCTGAGGAAGCTTGCCTAAACAGATCTATCTTCCAAGCTTCCCTCCTTTACTCATATTCGAACATCCGCGGGAGGAAGGGGGCAGAGGAGTGAATCTTGTTCTTCTCCGTGATCTGGCTCTCGTAAAGATATTGAATCATGAGATAGGTTTTTCTGTCTTTGCTGCTCGCCTTGAGCCTGGGAGCATTTGTCATCGTTTCCTCATCGTAGATATTCGAAAGATAGTATTCTATCTTCTCGTCTTCGTCGTTCCACTCCATACCCCAGCTAAATCCATTGCCTCCATCGTCAAACCAGACCGAATAACGGTTTACAGAAATATATAATTGCCCAATCACATGTGGCTTGACATCGCTATAGTAATCCAGATTGTCCAAATTATCATCGAACAGATCGCATATCAAAGATTGCTGAGCGGAGTCCGTAATTTCCACGCAATGCCCGTTGTATTTCTCGTCAAGACAATAGATGGAAATCCTGGCTGACGGATAATTCGTCAAGTCGTATTCACCTGTCGACTTGCAGGACGTCAAACAGATCAAGGTAAGAGCAAGAAAAGCATTTCTCTTTTTCATCTTTCATACCTCCATCAGTGAGAAACGTTGGTCACGTATCGGTAATCGAAGAAATGATTGGGCGAGAAGAAATAGTTGCCAGGTGCACTTGTCCAAGTAGAACGACAGATGAGATCAGGCAAAACTTGATAAGGGCGATAAACATATCCATAGACCAGAACGGTATGATCGACATCCCCATAGACGTCCGTTTTGATATCGACTACAACAGGCAGTCTTGCCTCACGAACGATACAAGTCAGCAGCGAATAATCCGTCGAACTCTTCATATAGTAGTCTTCCACACCATGCCGGGCAAAATAATTCTCGATTCCTCCGCAGATGCCGATATCCAATGTCTGTCCATCTTTCGTCCCCATGCAGTCGGCCAACTCATCGATAACCCATTCGACGGCATTGCCATTGACATTGTCCTCGTCCAGGATTGGAAGCGGAGTTTTCAGAGGAAGAAAGCCATCGATAAGGGTTTGAAAATCCGGACAATAGCGATCTAGATACGAAACAAACATCGCTGCTGCGGTCGGCGTACATCCCGAACTCCAGTAGTACTCCGGAACGCCTTCCAGCCAGAAGTACTGGCTATAGTCGCTTGTATCCGTCCATGAATAAGAGGAATTTGGATTCTGAACTTCCGGATAATGCCAAGGAAAGAAAATCTCCGCGGCCGATTTGTTCTTCGCTGCTTTTGGCTGAAGAGTTTCTACCTCATCCGCAAACGGAAAAATAGTCGGCAGAATTTCTCTGGTCGATGGTTTGTCACTCAAGTAGGCTTGAAGGAATTCCCCCGTCCCATCGCATAGAACATAGCCGAGGTATCGGCCACTCTCCCGAAGTGGGAAATATTCATACTCCTTTTGACTTTTATCCCGAATCGTCCTTTTCGTTCCGCACCAAGCTTCGGATTTGGTAAAACGTCGTAAAACCGGAAGATATCCATCGCACATGGGATCTTGGGTCTTTTGGCCGATGGCAAAGGTCGAAAACAGAAGCGGGAGAGCAATCGAGGAACGGAAAAACATAAACCAATCTCCTCCCTCACGAAGCAACAACTCGTGCGTTGAGTTCATTTTAGCATAAGGCTGTAAGCGAAACAAATTCCTTAAGGATGGGTGTCAGAAAAAGACCAATCCACGTCTTTCGTTTGAAGAGAAGAATCAACGATTTTGTTGCTGTCCTAGATAAAGTTCCTTTCTTCTGACTTTTTCCAGAAAGAGATGCTTTTTCGATGACCTTCAAGAGACCTATTTATCCTTTCTATCTCCATATATTTTTTTTGCTATGTACTACAATAAGAGAATCAATGGCCGACTGCTAAAATTATCCTGAAGATATCCTTAAATAACGATTGTTGACTCTTTTCATTCAGAAAAGGCTTCCTCTCAACTTCCAAAAAAGGGAGCGAAAGGAAGCCGAATTTAGAGTCGTATTCCTTTTCAGGCCTTCGAGTTTCCGAAGAGCTCGTCGAGCTTTTCGTGTGCCTTGCTGTCGGAGAAGAGCATGATCTTGTCGCCCGGGAAGATGGAAGTGTTGCCGTGCGGAATCAGCATCGTCTCGCCGCGATAGATGGCGATCATCAAACAGGAAGAGGGCAGACGGATGTCCTTGATGGCCTTGCCGACGGCAAGGCTCTGCTCCTGGACCGTGAGCTGGATGATGGAATAGCCACCGCGGGAGAGTTGCATCAAGGTCATGAGGGACTTCATGGACATCTCCTCGACGACCATGTGCGAGATGATGTCCGCCTGGTTGACCGAGGCATCGACACCCATGCCGAGGTTGAAGAGCCAGGCGTTGACCGGATTGTTGACACGAGCGATGACCCGCGGAGCCTGGAACTCGAACTTTGCGATCGTGGAAGCAACGAGGTTGACCTCATCGGCACCCGTGACGCAGGTGACGACATCGGCCTTGTCGCATTCCGCCGATTCCAAGATGGTCGGGGAGGTTCCGTTCCCTAGCAGTACATGATCCTCGCCATAGCGCTCCTTGAGTTTATGCGCCCTTTGACGATTTTCCTCGATGATAACGAATTGGCATTTATTCTTGATCAGTAGGTCAGCCATGTAGGTTCCGACTTGACCGCCACCGATGATAATGACTTTCATACTCTGTTCCTCCTAGATGCCCAAGAGCACTTTCAACTTGTGCTTCTTCTGAATGTCGACGGCGAAGTAGAGGATATCGTCGGTCTTGATGACATCGTCGGCTTTGGGAAGGAAGGACTCCTTGTCCCGAACGATGGCAAGGAGGGTGAACTCGCCGTTGACCGTCAGCTCGTGAGCCAGGGCTCCTTCGACGTTGCTGGTGGCATGGATGCGAACCAGCTCCGTGTCCCCTCTCGCTCCCAAAAGCGTGATGGAGTCCATCTTGTCGTAGCTGAGAAGTTCGATAGCCCGGTCGACTCCGTATCCGGTCGTCGAGATCGTCTTGATCCCGAGGCTTTCGAAGATCTTGGCCTTGCGCGGATCGTAGAGACGGGCGACGACCTGCGGGACCATGAAGATGTCCTTGCTGATCTTTCCGCAGAGAACGTTGACCTCGTCCGAGTCGGTCGTGCAGATGACGGCATCCTGGAACTGGATTCCGGCTTCCTCCAGGACGTTCTTGTCGAAGCCGATGCCGACGATGGTGTTGCCGTTGAACTCGTTGCCCAGAAGGGCGAAGCTGTCGCTGTCCTTGTCGACGACCGTCACTTCGTTTCCCTTGCGATAGAGCTCAAGGGCGATGGCGGAACCCAATCTTCCGCATCCGATGACGATAGCTTTCATACTGTCTGCTCCTTTCCTTTAGCTTTTTCTTCCTTCCGTCGCATGAGATACTTCCGACCTTCCTCAAGGAAGAAGACGAGGAAGGGGAAGCTGATCAGAATCGGCCAGATCTGCCAGGTCGTGATGTTGTAGGCCTGGAAGATCTCGGCGTTGATCCACGGGATGAAGACGATGGCGAGGACCAGGACGACCTCCAGGATCTGGCCGATTCCCAGAAGCTTGTTGGAGAAAAGGCCCAGCTTGAAGACCGATTCCTTGTCCGTCCGGCAATTGAAGCCCATGCCGATCTGGCAGAAGACGATGCTGACGATGACAACCGCGGTCGAAGACATCCAGAGCTCGGGATTGCTCTCGCTGGTGAAGAAGTGGAAAGGAACGCCCGGAGTCTGGTTGAAGAGGACGAAGAGGAAGTAGGCTGCCATGGCCAAGATGGAGGTCGTGATTCCGTAGAGACCCGCCTTTCCCAAAAGACGCTTGTCGATCAGATGGGAGTCCTTGGAACGCGGTTTCTCGTCCATGACGCTCTCGTTGGGAAGCTCCGAGCCAAGGCCCAGAGCCGGGACAAGGTCTGTTCCCAGATCGACGAAGAGGACTTCCATGATCGTCAGAGGCTGAGGGACGAGGTTTCCCGTCAACGTCGGAAGCAGGAAGGGAATCGCCTCCGGGACGTTGGAGTTGAAGATATAGGTGATGAACTTCTTGATATTGCTGTAGACCGTTCTTCCTTCCATGATGGCCTTGACGATGGAGGCGAAGTTGTCGTCGGTCAGGATCATGTCCGCCGCATCCTTGGCGACGTCCGTTCCGGTGATGCCCATTGCGACACCGATGTCGGCCTTCTTGAGGGCCGGAGCATCGTTGACACCATCGCCGGTGACGGCGACGATCTCGCCAAGCTCCTGCAAACAGGTAACGACCCGATATTTCTGCTCCGGAGCCATACGGGCGAAGAGAACCTCACCCTTGAGCTTCTCCTTCAGCTCGTCGTCCGTCATCTTCGCCAATTCGCTTCCGGTGATGACCGCGATCTCCTTGTCCGAATGGACGATGCCGATCTTCTTGGCGATTGCCAGGGCGGTCAGTCCGTAGTCGCCCGTGACCATGATGACTTTGATTCCGGCCCTGTGGCACTGGGCGATCGCTTCCCTGATTCCTTCCCTCGGCGGGTCTTGCATCGCCTCCAAGCCGACGAAGACCATCTCCTTCTCGATGATCTCGGGCGTGTAGGCGGAAAGGGCCAGAGGGATGTCGGAATCCTTCTTCAAAAGGCGATAGGCCATCGCCAGGACGCGGAGTCCGTCCCTGGCATAGCGATCATTCTGATCCATCGCCTTCTTCTTATCTTCTTCCGTGATCGGACGGACTTTTTCTCCGTCCAGGATATAGGAGCAGCGCTCCAGGACTTCCTTTGGGGCCCCCTTGGTGAAGCTGACTCTCTGCGCCCCGTCGACGGTGTGATCGAGCTGATGGATGGTCGACATCATCTTGCGGACCGAATCGAAGTTCAGCTCGCGGATACGGGGCATCAGGTTGAGCTGGTTTCCCGGGCTGACAAGGCCTTTTTCCGCCGCAACACCCAAGCAGGCTTCCGTCGGGTCTCCAAGGACGGTGTAATGCTTGTTTTCCTTCCCTTCTTCCGGAGGAATCAGACGGGCATCGGAGCAGAGACCTCCGATCGTCAGAAGCCTCTTCAGGGCATAATCGTTCTGCCCGGTGTGTTCCTTGCCCGTCTCATCGACGATATGTCCTTCCGGAGAATAGCCATTCCCGGTGACGGTCAAGACACCCGTGGAAAGATAAAGGGACTTTACGGTCATCTCGTTCTTCGTCAGGGTTCCTGTCTTGTCGGAGCAGATGACCGTCGCCGATCCCAGAGTCTCGACCGAGGTCAAGGACTTGATCAAGGCCCCGTCCTTGGCGATTCTCTGGACAGCCTTGGCCAAGGAGAGAGTGACTGTCGGAGAAAGACCCTCCGGAATGAAAGCAACGATCATTCCCAGGGCGAAGACAAACTGCTCCAGGTAGAGATTGGGCTTTGAGAAGCTCTCCTTCTGGATGCCGTTGACGATGATGCCGAGAAGGAAGACCAAAGCACCAACCGAGCAGGCGATCATGGAGATGACCTTCGTCGCCCTCTCGATCTCTTTCTGGAGAGGGGACTTCTTCGCCTGGATGTTCTGGGTCAGGGAAGCGATCTTTCCGAATTCCGTCTCCATGCCCGTGGCGATGACGACACAGCGAGCCGAGCCGGTCGAGACGCTCGTTCCGGCAAAGACCAGGTTCTTCGCTCCGACCAGGGAATCTGGCTCTTCCTTGAGCGGTTCATGGGTCTTGCGGGCCGGGGTGGCCTCTCCGTCCAAGGCCGCTTGGGTGCAGGAGAGGTCATCGCACATCAGGATGCGGGCATCCGCGGAGATCCGATCTCCTTCGGCCAGGATCATGATGTCCCCTGGAACCAGTTCCGTCGCCGAGATTCTCTTCTCCTCGCCGTCGCGGATGACGCGGGCATACTGGGGAAGCATCTTGGCCAAGGCATCGGTCATCTTCCCGGCCTTGAACTGCTGCATAAAGGAAAAGATTCCGTTGATGATGTTGACAAGCCAGATGGCGACCGCCAGATAGAGCATCTGGGGATCTTGAAGCACGACATCTTCCTTCGTGCCGATGAAGGACGTGATCAGGGAGAGGATTCCGGCCACCCAAAGCAGGATGGCCATCGGCGAGATGAAATTGGAGACGAAGATTTTCCAAAGCGGTGTCTTCTTCTCTTTGGTGATCTCGTTCTTTCCGTATTGCGAAAGGCGCTTCTTCACCTCTTCTTCCGAAAGGCCTTGAGCCGAGGTCGAAAGCTGCCCGTAGACATTTCTCGGATAGGAATGGATGATTTTCTTTACGTCTTCTTCTTTCATGGGTCCCTCCTCAGGAGACAGATCGAAAAAGGATCGATGGGTCCATAGACCCGTCTGATATTGTAAGCAAAAGCAAGAGTTATTTCCAACGCCAAAAAGAGCTATGCTCTTTTCAAGAAAAGCGAAGGACTTCCGATTTCTTTCCTTCCTCCGATAGAAAAAAGCGAGGAGAAATGATAAAATAAATGTGGTTATTCCGTCATAGGAAACAAGACAAAAGCAGAAGAAGCATTTCATATGAGGAGGGTTTCCATGTTTGGCATTGGCAGTCGGGCCATCGACAAGAGAGGACGAATCTTCCAGATCGTCGCTCAGGAGGAGAAGGACTTCGGAAGCGGAAAAGTCCCTTACTTTGTCCTCAGCCCTTGCTTTGCCTATGACTTCACTCACGGTTATCAATGCTTCATCCCCGTCGACAAGGCCGATTTGCTCCTTCGCCCTTTGCTCACCAAGGAAGAGGCCCTCGACCTTCTGAAGCAAGTCCCTTCGATCGAAATCCTCCCGAAAGTCGGACCCCACGAGAGAAAGACCCAATTCCAGAACCTCGTCAACTCCGGAAATCGAATCGACAGCCTGCGCGTCATCCTTACGCTCCTTGCCTATCGGGAGGAACGCATCCGTCTCAACAAGGCCTTCTCCGATTTCGACACAAGGCTCTTACGCACCCTGACCGGTCTTCTCCGAGATGAGATCTCGGTCGTCTTCAACCTCAGCCCAAATGAGATTCCCTCCTTCGTCGAGAAGGTCTGCGGAATGAATCTTTTCCTTATTTAAACAAACAATTTATCGATGAACGAACTCAGAGAAATCAACTGGTTTCCAGGACATATGAAGAAAGCCATCCGCAATATGCGGGAAAAGCTTGCTCTTTGCGATGGCGTGATCGAAATCGGCGATGCCCGCGCTCCTTTCTCCTCTTTCCCTGGCTATCTCCATCGGCTGACGGAAGGAAAGGCGAAGGTCTTCGTCTTCTCCAAGGCCGATCTTGCCGACCCGGAAGTCCTCAAAAGACAGGTGGAGAAGTTCCGACAAGAAGGAATCGAGCCTTTCGCACTCGACCTTCGGGACAAGAAGAACGTCAAGACTCTCCTCAATCACCTCTCCCGCGTCAAGACCAAGCAAGAAGAGCGCTATGCCAAGCTCGGCTTTCCCGCCCCTTCCAAGCGTTTCATGGTCATCGGCATCCCCAATGTCGGAAAGTCCACCCTGATCAACTCCCTCTCCGGAAGGAAGAAGGCCCCTGTGGAGAATCGGCCCGGAAAGACCAGGGACGAACCTCTGCTCCGCATCCAGGACAGGCTCTATATCCATGACACTCCTGGCATCCTCGAGCCGAACTACGAGGACAAGGAAAGCATCGCCAAGCTTGCCATCCTCGGTTCGGTGCGGATGGACATCCTCCCTCTTGTCGCCCTGACCGACTACATGCTCGAGCTCCTTGAGAAAGACTATCTTCCCCTGCTTGTCTCCCGCTACCATTACCAGAAGAAAGAGAACCCGGAGGAAGGATTCAAGCTCATCGCCAAGGAGAGGAATCTCCTTCTTGCCAAGGGAGAGCCGGATTCCCAACGGGCCAGGAAGCTCGTCCTCAACGAATTGCGAAGCGGCGTGCTCGGGAGGATTTCCCTTGACCGCTGATTCCCTGCGCCTCTTCGACGAAAAGATCCGCCAGGAGAAAGGCGTTCTCTACATCGCCGGCTTCGACGAGGCCGGGCGCGGCCCTTTGGCCGGCCCTGTTTCCTGTGCCGGAGTCCTTCTCCCTCCCGATTACGACAATCCCCTGATCAACGACAGCAAGAAGCTCACGGACCACCAACGAAGGATGCTCTTCGAGGAGATCAAGGAGAAGGCCATCGCCTATCATGTCGAACTCGTCCCAGTCGAGACGATTGACAAGATCAACATCCTCGAAGCCGACCGCCTGGGAATGGAAATCGCTTTGAATCAGATCCAGAAAAAGAACCGGGTCGATTTTTTGATCACGGATTACATGAAACTTCATACCAAAATCGAGACGCTCTCCATCCCGAAAGGAGATTCCACATCCCTTTCCGTCGCTGCGGCATCGATATTGGCAAAAGTGACGAGAGACGATTATATGATTGAAATGGACAAGAAATATCCGCAATACGATTTCAAGCACAACAAGGGATATGGCACGAAGAAACACCTCGAGGCCTTAGAACGATATGGCTATGTTCCTGGCGTCCATCGCCTCTCTTTCGAACCCGTCCGGGAAGTCGCCTTGGGCATCAAGCAGCTCTCCCTCTTCTGAAATCGGTAAATTTTCTCTCCCTTTGCCGACAATGATGGGTGGAGGTAGAGAAAATGAATCTGAAGGCTCGAGACATCATCCTTGCCCTCTCCGTCCGCTGTCACGGAGAATGGAAGGACATCTATGAGATCGTCGTCAAGAAAATCCAATTCACCGATGAGGAATTCCAAAAGGAAATCCTCAAGGAGAAGGCTCCTTTCTTCGCCATCACCGACGACGAATATCCCGATTACTTCAAATCGGTCTATCAACCGCCTTTCCTTTTATACTATTACGGCAATCTGGATATCCTGAACAAAGGGCCACGCTTGACCGTCGTCGGCACGAGGAAACCAAATGACTATCAGAACGAAGTCCTGCCCAGGCTCCTGAAGGAATGCTTTGCGAAGATGAAAAAGAAAGTCGTCCTAGTCTCCGGAATGGCCGAAGGCATCGACTCCTTGGCGATGAGAACGGCGATGGAAGAGCAGATCCCGGTCATCGGCATCCTGGGTTCCGGAATCGACAATCCCTATCCCGAAAGCAGCAAGGATATCTACGAGTTCTGCAAGAGCGGAAAGGGAATCGTCCTTTCCGAATACCCGCTCAAGAGCAAGCCTCTGGCCGACCACTTCACCTTCCGCAACCGTCTCCTTGCCGCCTGCGGACAAGTGGTCTTCGTCGCCGGAGGAAAGAACCGCTCCGGAACTTCCTCGACCGCAAGACAGGCCCTCGAGCAAGGGAAGGACATCCTCGCCCTCCCCTGCAACATCACCGGAGACGACCTCACCAACACCTTGATTCGCGATGGTGCCCGTCCCGTCTTGGAAAGCTTGGACCTCTGCGAAGCCCTGAAAGATTTTTCTTAGCGATAGCTAAGGGCCTGGACTTTACTTGACAAAGGACAGACCCCCTTTCAATAATGGGTGAGGTTTTCAAGGGAGTGTGCCAATGAAACTGATCATCGTTGAATCGCCGCACAAGAGCGTCACTATCGGCAAATTCTTGGGAAAGGGATACAAAGTCCTTGCTTCCAAGGGACATATCTGCGACCTCGCCGCCAACGGAAAGATGGGTCTGGGAGTCGACGTCGAGAACAACTTCGCTCCGAGATACGTCATCTCCAAGGATAAAGAAAGCGTTGTCAAGGAACTTAAGAATGCCGTTGCCAAGGCCGATGAAGTCTATCTGGCGACCGATCCGGACCGCGAAGGAGAAGCCATCGCCTATCACCTAGCCCGGGTCCTGAAGCTGGATCTGAGCACGACCAAGAGATTGGAATTCCACGAAGTCACCAAGACCGCCCTTTCCCGCGCCTTGGAGAATCCGCGCACCATCGACCTCCGCCTGGTCAAGTCCCAGGAGACGCGTCGCATCATCGACCGCATCATGGGCTTCCGTCTCTCCAACATCCTCCAGAAGAAGATCAAGTCCCGTTCCGCCGGACGTGTCCAGTCGGTCGTCCTGCGTTTCGTCGTCGATCGCGAGAAGGAGATCCAGGCCTTCGTCCCCGTCGAATACTGGACGATTTCCGGCTTGTTCTCCGACGCGAAAAACACGGTCAAGGCTGAGCTTTCTTCCTACAAGGGAAAGCCGATCAAGATCGACAACAAGGAACAGGCCGACAAGATCGAGAGCGAACTTCCGGAAGAGTTCGTCGTCTCTTCCATCAAGAACGAAATCAAGACCAGAGAACCCCGTCCTCCTTTCATCACCTCCACCCTGCAGCAGGAAGCCTTCTCCCAATTCCACTTCTCGACCAAGAAGACCGCGACCATCGCCCAGAGGCTCTATGAAGGCATCGAGATCAACGGCGTCCCGACCGGCTTGATCACGTACATGAGAACCGACTCGACCCGTCTCTCCGACGAGTTCAAGAACGACGCCAAGAATTTTATCCTCCAGAACTTCGGTTCGGCATACCTGGGCAAGGCCCATATGCAGAAGTCGACCAAGAACGTCCAGGATGCCCACGAAGCCATCCGTCCGACTGATGTCCTTCTGACTCCCAGTAAAGTCAGGGACTCCCTCAACAAGGACGAGTTCCAGCTCTATTCCCTCATCTACGAGCGAGCGATGGCCTCCCTGATGTCCGGAAGGAAGGATTCCATCACGACCATCCAACTGACCGGAAACGACTATGTCTTCAGCTGCTCCGGCTCCATCAACGTCTTCGACGGCTATACCAAGATCTATGGAAAATACGAGGAGAAGGAAAGCAAGGTCCAGCTTCCGTCCTTGACCCAGGGTGAGACCCTGAAGAAGGATTCCATCGAGAAGCTGCAGCACTTCACCAAGGCTCCGGCCCGCTACAACGAAGGAAAGCTCGTCAAGATGATGCAGGAGAACGGCATCGGCCGTCCTTCGACCTATGCCCCGACCATCACCAACCTTCTCGATCACGACTACATCGAGAACCAGAAGGGCTCCCTCATCCCGACCGACCAAGGAGAGCTGACGGTGGAGAAGCTGACCGCCTACTTTCCCAAGTACATGGATGTCTCCTACACCGCCCAGATGGAGACGAACCTCGACGAGATCGCCGAAGGAAAGATCGACGAGCAGAAGCTTCTGGAATCTTTTTGGAACGAGTTCAAGGAACTCTATCACAACGCCGAGGAGAAGATGGAGAAGATCCCTCCCAAGGAAGTCGGAAGAAACTGCCCGAAGTGCGGCGCTCCCCTGGTTCTGAGAAAGGGAAAGTACGGCGAGTTCGTCGGCTGTTCCCGCTATCCGGATTGCGACTACATCGAGAAGCCGAAGCCCGAGATCATCGAAGGCAAGGTCTGCCCAAAGTGCGGAAAGCCCTTGGTCAAGCGCTCGGGCAAGAAAGGCTTCTTCATCGGCTGCTCGGACTATCCGCGCTGCAACTACATGGAGACCCTCGACGGCACGCCGATCACCATCGAGAAGAAGGAAGTCGTCATCCCAAAGGACGCACCGCTCTGCCCGCGCTGCCACACCGGACACCTGATCGAAAAGAAGAGCCGCTGGGGAAAGACCTTCATCGCCTGCTCCAACTATCCCAAGTGCCGTTACATCCAGAAAGACGAGAAGAAGACGAAGAAGGAGAAGTGATTCCTGGCCAGGCCTTGCCTGGCCTTTCTCTTTCCCGAGTGGCCGTGTAAAATGAATTCGTGACCGACAAAGAAACAGGAAACATCCTCCGACAGGTCCAAGACCCGGACTTGGAGAGCTTTCGGAAATATCTCCTTTTGATCCGCCGTTATTCCGCAAAGACCGAGCTCTCCTACGCCTATGACATCGCTTCTTTCCTGCTCTTCCTGAAGAAGGAGAAGAAAGACAAGAGAGAGGTTCAAAAGGAAGACATAAGAACCTATCTCCTCTCCCTCTCCGTCGAGGAGAAGAGCAAGAGCACGATCAAGAGAAGGATTGCGAGCCTGCGCCATTTCTACCGCTATCTCTATCGCTACCGAGAGCTCAAGGACAATCCCTTCGAGACCATCCATGCGCCCAAGAAAGCGCAGAGGCTCCCCTCCTTTCTCAGCCACGAGGAGATCAAGGAGCTTTTGGAGAAGACCGCCCTGCGGAAAGACCGACTGGCCAAAAGAGATCTCGCCCTTCTGGAGCTGCTCTTTGCCAGCGGCCTGAGAGCCGGGGAGATCATCCTCCTGAAGAAAGAGGACATCCATCTCTCCGAGAGGACGATCCGGATTCGGGGCAAGGGAGACAAGGAGAGGGAAGTCTTCTTCTCCGAAAGGGCGAAGAAGGCGATGGAAGACTATGCCCTGTCCCTTCGTCCCCAGCTTCTGAAAAAGGACAAGGAGGAGAAGACCTTCTTCCTGACCCAGAGAGGGGAGAAGATCAGCGAGAGAGGGCTGGAGAGCATCGTCGAAAGCTCGGCCAGGAAGGCAGATTTTCCTCTCAAGATCCATCCTCACATGCTTCGTCACACCTTCGCGACCGAATTGCTCAACAACGGCATGGACCTTCGCGTCCTGCAGGAGCTGATGGGTCATGAATCCATCAACACCACCAGCATCTACACCCACGTCACCTATGCCGACCTGAGAAAGACCTATGACCACTGCTTCCCCGACCCGATGAAAAAGGAGGAGAGAAAGATGCAGAAAGCCGTCATCTTCGACTTCAACGGAACGATGTTCTTCGACGAGGACAAGCACGTCCTCTCCTGGAAGAGCTTCGCCAAGGAGAAGTTCGGCGTCGACCTCAAGGACGAGGACTTCGTCAACCACATCCACGGCCATTCCAACGACAGCATCCTGAACTTCCTCACCGGAAAGACCTTCTCGACGGAAGAAGTTCTGAAGCTTGCCGAAGAGAAGGAGAAGGAATACCAGAAGCTCTGCGAAAGAGACGAGAAGAATCTCCACCTCGTCTTGGGCCTTCCGGAATTCCTCGATCTCCTGCAGAAGGAACACGTCCCCGTCGCCATCTGCACCGCCTCCATGAAGCCCAACGTCGACTGGTACAAGAAGACCTTCCATCTCGAGAGATGGTTTGACGACGGCCACATCATCTATGACGACGGCACCTTGACCAAAGGAAAGCCCGATCCCATGATCTACAACAGGGCCATCAAGGCCCTCAACGTCAAGGCCGAGGACTGCCTCGTCTTCGAAGATGCCCTCTCCGGCATCCTCAGCGCCCGCAACGCCAAGGTCGGGATGGTGGTAGAAATCGACGATGTCAACAGAAGGGACAAGCCCCCCGTGGAGGGACTTGTCGACCTCGTCCTTGCCGATTTCCGAAAGGTTCCGAAAGAGATCAAGAAATTCCTCGAAATCGAGTGAATCCTCTCTCTTTTCTTTTCGAAACGTCTATAATGTCCTTGCCAAAATCAGGAGGTTCCCATGCACTGCACAAGAAAAATCACGGATGATCTTTATTACGTCGGAGGAAACGACCGAAGGCTCGAGAAATTCGAGAATCTCTTCCCCATACCAAGAGGAGTCTCCTACAACTCCTATGTCCTTCTGGACGAGAAGACCTGCCTTCTGGACACGGTCGACTCCTCCATCACCCGCCTCTATCTGGAAAACGTCGCCCATGTCCTGAACGGAAGAAAGCTCGATTACTTGGTCGTCCATCACATGGAGCCCGATCACTGCGCCAACATCGAGGAGATCCTCGTCCGCCATCCCGAATGCCAAGTCGTCGGAAACGAGAAGACCTTCCTCTTCATCCACCAGTTCTATCCGGAGCTGAACCTGGAGGGAAGGAAAGTCGTCGTCAAGGACGGAGACGTCCTCAAGCTTGGAAAGCACGAACTGCACTTCGTCTTCGCCCCGATGGTCCACTGGCCGGAAGTCATGGTCTCCTATGACCCGACGGACAAGGTCCTCTTCTCCGCCGATGCCTTCGGAACCTTCGGTGCCCTCGACGGCAACCTCTTCGCCGACGAGGTCGACTTCGAGCGCGACTGGCTCGACGATGCCCGCCGCTATTACACCAACATCGTCGGCAAGTACGGCGTCCAGGTCCAGATGGCCCTCAAGAAGCTCTCCGCCTTGGACATCCACTACATCTGCGCCCTCCACGGACCCGTCTGGAGAAAGGACATCGCCTTCCTCCTGGACAAGTATCAGCATTGGTCGACCTATGAGCCCGAGAAGAAAGGCGTCATGATCGTCTACGGCTCCCTCTACGGAAACAGCGAGAATGTCGCCGAATGCCTGGCCTCCCTGCTCTCCGAGAAGGGTGTCCACGACGTCCGGGTCTACGACAGCAGCAAGACCACTCCCTCCGTGCTTGTCAGCGAGGCCTTCCGTCTCTCCAACATCGTCCTTGTCACCCCGACCTACAACATGACCATCTATCCTTCCGTCGAGATCTTCGTCGATGACTTCCTGAGGATGGGACTGAAGAACCGCGCCATCTCCCTTGTCGAGAACGGAACCTGGGCCCCAGCCGCCAACCGCCTGCTCAAGGAGAAGGTCAAGGAAGGCCCCTTCCGCTATGTCGGAGAGAATGTCACCGTCAAGTCGAGACTCGACGAGGAAGGTCTCAAGAAGCTTGAGAGTCTTGCCGATAGCATCGTCTCCTCGCTCTGAGATTGCTTTTTGCTGATTTTCGTCCCCTCTCCCCTTTTCACGGGCGTTGCCCTGCGATAAACTATTTCAGGAAAGAAATACGATGAACATGCGGGGAACACTTTTTCTAGCGAACTATGCCACCAGCATCACGCAGAACTTCCAAGACATCTCATTTGTCGTTGAGTTTTGCATGTCGAGTTTCCTCATCATCCTTCTGACCGGAATCCTCGCCTATGCCATCAACCGCCTGCCGGTGAGGATCTTCTACCTGATTGCCGACATTGGCTATGTCCTGGCCTTTGCCTTCGGGATGGAAATCCTGGCAATCATAATTGCAGTTCTCATCATCGGAGCTTCCGTCATCGTCTGTTTCGTGAACTTGGGTTTGATTCGAACATATATTGCCATTCCCCTCAAGAACTCAAAAAGTGTTTCAAAGGCCGAGAACAAAGTCTACAACAAGGAAGAGTTCATCTCCAACGTCTGCAAGGCCGTGAAATGGCTGAGCAAGACGAAGACGGGCGCTCTCATCACCATCGAGAGAAAGACCCCGATGGACGACTACATCCAGAACGGAACGATTCTCAACGCCCCCTTTGTCCCGGAGCTTGTGGAAACGATCTTCTTCGACAAGACAAGACTTCATGACGGAGCGATCGTCGTCAAGAACGGAATCATCATCGCCGCAGCGGTGATGTATGACAACTCCACCGACGAATACGAGGGAAAGCTCGGCGCTCGGCACAGGGCGGCGATTGGCATCTCCAAGCTCACCGACTCGGTCACGGTCGTCGTCTCCGAGGAGACGGGACAGATCTCCATCGCCCACTCGGGCATCTTGGACAAGATCAAGTCCGATGAATTCGAAATGATCTTCCGAAACCAGATCGAGGCGAACTGATCGCCTCGATTTTTGTTTTGCGTCAAAACCCTCTTCCTGCTGTTTTTATGTTACAATTTCTCTATCAATATCGATGGAGGAATGATTATGCCAACACCGCACAACAACGCCAAGAAAGGCGACTTCGCCAAGACGGTCTTGATGCCGGGAGATCCCCTGCGCGCCAAGTTCATCGCCGAGACTTTCCTGACGGATGTCCGACAGATCAACGACGTCCGGAACATGCTGGCCTTCACGGGCTTCTACAAGGGAAAGAAGGTCTCGGTCATGGGCTCGGGCATGGGCATCCCGTCGATCGGCCTTTATGCCTATGAGCTCTACAGCGAGTACGACGTCGACCGGATCATCCGCGTCGGCTCGGCGGGCTCGATGGTGGAAGACCTCAAGCTCTTCGACATCGTCATCGCCCAGGGAGCCTCGACCAATTCCAGCTGGATTCAACAATATAACCTGCCAGAGGGAACCTATAGTGCCATCTCCTCCTATCCTGTCTTGCGGGAGGCGGTCGATTCCGCCGTCCGTCACAACTTCCGCCACAGGGTCGGACAGGTCTTCTCCTCAGACAACTTCTACAACGATCCGCCGGAGGTCTGGAAGAAGTGGGCCAAGATGGGTTGCCTCTGCTGCGAGATGGAAAGCTATGGCCTTTTTGCGACAGCCGCTTCCTTCCAGAAGGAGGCCTTGGCGATCCTGACCATCTCCGACAGCCTCTTGACCCATCAGGAGACGACAAGCGAAGAGAGGGTGAAGTCCTTCACCAACATGATGGAAGTCGCTCTCGACTGCATCAAGGAGTAAGGAAAATTGATCGACGTTCTCTTGGTCTTGCTCTACCTCTTTCTCCTGATCGCCTCGATTCTGCTCTTCTTCCAGTCGGACATCCGGCGTTTCTTCGAACGGAGAAGGTATCGGCAAAGAGTCTACAAAGCCCTCCATTTTTATGCGGAAGAAAACGACCAGCTGTTGATCAACAACTGCTGCCTGATCCTGCCGGGAGAGAGGAAAGCCACGCGCATCGACCACATCCTTCTGGCCGACAAATATGTCTATGTCGTGAAGGATTTCTATCAAGACGGCGCCATCTACGGCAATCTCGAGGATCCCTATCTCTTCCATCAGGACTCCTCGAAGAAGAAGGAGAAGATCGAAAACCCGGTTCTTGAGAACCGGGAAGTCATCGAGAAGCTCAAGAAGCTGATCGGAGTCGAGGAGGATTCCACGCTTTTCGTCAACGTCGTCTGCTACAACAAGAGCCTCCTTCTCCCTCCCGAGATGGTTCGGAAGGAACAAGGTCTCTTCTTCCTCTCCACAACGGAGCTTGAGGAGACCATCAAGGATGCGGAGAAGGACGAGATTCTCCCCATCGCCCACGAGAAGAGCGAGAAGCTCATCCAGATGCTCAAAGACCGTTCGGAAGGAATCAAGTCGGAATATCGCAAGCAAGGGCAGAAGATCAGATGAAGAAGGCCAACCTCGAAGTCAAGGGCATGTATTGCGCCCACTGCTCCAAAGCGGTCGAAAACGCCCTGGGACAGGCGGGCCTTCTTTCCCATGTCGACTTGACCCACAATCGGGTCGAATTCACCTATGACGAGGAGAAGATCAGCCTCGAATATCTCAGAAGGCTTGTCAAGAGAGCCGGCTATGAGCTTGTCATCGACGACAAGAAGACCTTCGACAAGAACTTCATCCTCGTCCCTGTCGCCATCCTGGTGCTCCTCTGTTCCCTTCTCGGGATCGTCTATCACTTCGGGATCGACAATCCTTTCTTTTTCTTCTTCGGAAACGACGTCACCTTCCTGACTCTCGCCACCCTTGCCCTTCTCGTCCTCGGGATTCCCTTCTTCATCCGTGCCGTCAAGGGACTTCGATACAAGAACATCGGAATGGACTTCCTGATCTCCCTTTCCTCCCTGGCAAGCTATGTCCTCTCCCTCTATCTCTTCATCACCAACATCCAGAGAGGAATCGATCCCCTCTCGATGCACGCCCATCACATGGAAGGCTATCGGATGACCTACTTCGACGGGACCTGCATGATCCTCTCCATCATCACTTTAGGCCACCTTCTGACCGACCGCATCAAGATCAAGGCGGACAAGAACTATCAGAAGGCCGCCATCGAACCGCCCAAGAACAGCACCTTGATCTATCCGGACGGCTCGACCGAAGTCCTCGACAGCGACAACCTCGACGTCAAAGACCACATCAAGGTCCTCGCTGGGGAGATCCTGCCCTGCGACGGACATGTCATCTCCGGAACAGGTCACGTCGACGAGAGCTCCCTGACCGGAGAGAGCCGGCCCCGACTTGTCGCTGTCGGAGACAAGGTCCTCGGCGGCACGGCGCTTCAGGACGGACCCTTGATCGTCGAGGTGGACAAGATCGCCCTCGACTCTCTCTACTCTTCCATCCAGAACGAGAGCTACGCCCTCGACCAGAAGAAGGGAAAGCTCTCCAAGCTCTCCGACACCATCGCCGCCTACTTCACCCCGGCCATCCTCCTTCTTTCCCTCCTTTCCTTCCTGCTCTGCTTCTTCGCCATGAAGCTCGATGCCGAGGAAAGCATCGTCCGGGCCTGCTCGGTCCTCTCCGTCAGCTGTCCCTGCGCCTTTGGCCTTGCCGTTCCCATCTCCGCAATGTCGGGCTATGACTGCGCCCTGAGACACGGTGTCCTCTTCAAGAGTGGTGATACCTTCGAGAAGATTCGAAAGATCCGCTGTGCCGTCTTCGACAAGACGGGAACCCTCTCCACCGGAAGGATGGAAGTCGTCGGCATGGCCGGAAGAAAGAACCTCCTTCCCCTGGTCAAGGCGATGGAGAAGAACTCCCTCCATCCGATTGCCCTCTCCCTTCTCTCCTACCTCAAGGACGCGGAAGAGGAGACGATACAGGAAGTGAAGGAGATTCCGGGAGAAGGCCTTTCGACTGGTTCCTACTTCCTCGGAAACCGGAAGACCATCCAGGGAAAGAGAATCTCCCAGGAGCTTTCCCTCTTCGAGGAAGAGAACAAGGACAGCTCCCTTCTCTATCTCTCCGATCGAGAAGAAGTCCTTCTTATCCTCGCCCTGGTCGATGAATTGAGCCAGGACAGCGTCGACACGATCAAAGAACTCAAAAGACGCGGAATCGCCGTCTACATGATCACCGGAGACCGGCGGGAGTACGCCTTGAGGATCGCCAAGAGGCTTTCCATCGAGGAGGAGAACGTCCTCTCCGAAGCCACTCCGCAGAGCAAGGCCGAGATGCTTCGCAAGATCCGGGAAAAGGAAGGCTTCCTCTGCTATGTCGGAGACGGAATCAACGACACCCTGGCCCTGAAGGAAGCCGACCTCTCCTTCGCATCCTACAAAGCCAACGCCATCGCCTGCTCCAGCGCCGACGCCCTTCTGCTCAAGAGGGAACTCTCCGTCCTCCTCTTCGCCCTGGACATCTCCAAGAAGACCTACGTCAACATCATCGAGAACTTCCTCTGGGCCATCCTCTACAACGTCGCGATGATTCCCCTGGCGATCCTTGGCCTTCTTCCGATGTATCTCTGCGCCGCATTGATGATCTTTTCCAACCTGACCTTGACCATCAACAGCCTCAGGGTCCGTGCCTATAAACCCGAAAAAAGAAAGGAGAAGAGAAGATGAAAGAAATCCACGTGACGGACATGAAGTGCATCCACTGCCAAGAGAAGATCGAAAAGGCCCTCAAGAGAAAAGGCATCAAGAGCACGATCGACCTCGAGAACAAGACCGTCTCAGTCGAGGAGAAGGACGTTCAGACGGCCGTCGATTGCATCTCTTCAGCCGGATACACTCCTTCCCTCTAATTGCACGCTTCTTCCCGATTCGTCCCACATTTCCGGAAACGGGCGGAAAGGCCCCTCTTTGTATTACAATAGTTTTCGTGACCCCGCTTTCACGAACCCCTTCGGAGGTACAGACATGGATCAAAAAGAAAGAAACCAGAAGATCAAGGAAAGACAGAAGAGACTCTTCCACAAGGACGTCTGGATGAACATGCTTCTCCTTGTCCCGCCGATTCTCTTGACGCTGATCATCGTCCTTGTTGCCCTCTTCACTTTCGTCCTCTCCCTGCTTCTCGTCTATTTCGTCCTTCCGATGTTCTACACGGTCGAAAGAAGAATGCGCCAATCCGTGACTGGAATCGGGAAAACCAATTTCACCTATGCCGATGGATACAGAGCCTTCTTCAAGGACAATATGGGAGGAATCTTCGGCCTCATCAACGCCCTCTTGATCAGCTTCCTTCTGATCATCGCCCTGTCCTTCATCCTCGAATACGCCGCTCAGCCTCTGGCCAACTGCTTCCCTCCTGCCGGCGAGGTGTTGACGGAAATCGGAAACCTCTTCTTCTCCCAGGCGACACTGCCGGAGGAATTCTGGACCTATTTGAGCGAGAACACCTTCTATCTCACCCAGCCTCTCACCATCCTGGTCGGTGTGACCGCTTTCCTGCCGATGACTTATCTTCTCTTCTACGCCCTTCCGATGAATCTCTCCAACCACCAGATCGCGACCATCGTCCTTCCCGACATCGACAAGAACCTCTCCGCAGCCCAGGCCAGGACTCTTTCCCGCATCCAGTTCGCCCGCGGTTTCCAGGGCTATCGACTGAAGAATTCCATCCGCCTGAACTGGCCTTATCTTCTCGCCTTCGTCCTCATCTACGGCCTTTCTCTCTACGGATGCAGCATGATCGAGACAACAGAGACCATGGTGATGCCGATCATCCTCTTGCTTTCTCCCACGATCTCCCTCTTCTTCGGATTCTTCCTGCAGTACTTCTGGATCGGAAACGACTACTGCATCATCGAGGAGAGCCAGGATGTCCTTCTGGAGAGCATCAATCCCCAGATCAAGTTCACGATCTATCAGACCTACCGCAATCCCAACTACATCCACGGCGAGGAATCCTCGGCCCGCGGCTGTTTCGTTCCGGAGCAGACCTATCAGGAAAAGCATCCCTTCTCCACTCCCTTCGAGGAGAACCATCCGGAGACAACCTTCTCTCCCACCACTCCTTCCCAGTCTGAAGGAGAGGAAGAGAAGACGGATGCGCCGAGAGAGAATCCAACCGGAATCGTCATCGATTTGAGCGAAGACGAGGAGAAGAAGGACAAGAATGATTAGTGTCGGAATCGACATCGGGTCGACGACCATCAAGGCGGTCGTCCTCTCCGAGGATGGAAAAGTCCTCTTCAAGACCTATCAGAGACACTATTCCCGCATCGCCGAGAAGCTCAAGGAAGTCCTCGACCAGCTCAAGGAAGGGCCACTCAAGGGCATGGAGAAAGTCCCCATGGGATTCTCTGGATCGGCCGGCATGGGAATTGCGCAAGCCTGCTCCTTCCCCTTCTACCAGGAAGTCTATGCCACAAGGGAGTGCGCAAGAGAGAGATATCCGGAGACCGATTGCATCATCGAGCTCGGAGGAGAGGATGCCAAGATCCTCTTCCTGACCGATGGCGTCGAGGTGAGGATGAACGGAACCTGTGCCGGAGGCACGGGCGCCTTCATCGACCAGATGGCCTCTTTGCTCAACGTCCCGGTCGAGGCCGTCGACACCTTGGCCAAAAAGTCGGAGAGGCTCTATACCATCGCCTCCCGCTGCGGAGTCTTCGCCAAAAGCGATGTCCAGCCTTTGCTCAACCAAGGGGCGAGGAAGGAAGACATCGCCATGAGCATCCTCTATGCCGTCGTCAACCAGACCATCGCCGGCCTTGCCCAGGGAAGGGAGATCAAGAAGAACGTCCTCTACCTGGGAGGTCCTTTGACTTTCCTCTCCCAGCTGAGAAAGGCTTTCGACGAGACTCTTTCCGTGAAAGGAATCCTTCCCGAGGATTCCCTCTACTTCGTCGCCATCGGAACGGCCCTTCTGGCAAGGAAGGACGAGAAGGTCGAGCTCTCTTCCTTGATTGAGAAGGTCCAGAGCTATCGAAACAGCGAGAACTTCTCCTACATCGAGCCCCTCTTTTGCAACGAGAAGGAATACGAAAGCTTCCGAAAAGAGCACGACAAGGACAAGGTCGAGACCCTGCCTCTTGAAGGATACAAGGGTCCTCTCTATCTCGGAATCGACTCCGGATCGACGACCCTCAAGGCCGTCTTGATCGACAAGGACTGCAACATCCGCTATACCCATTACGTCCTCAACCAAGGAGATCCCATCTCCCTCTTGAGAGACATGCTTCTGGAGATCGACGAGAAGAGAGACAAGGAGAGCGTCATCGCCGGTGCCTCCGCGACCGGATACGGAGAAGACCTGGCCAAGAACGCCTTCGCTCTCGACCACGGAATCGTCGAGACGATGGCCCATTTCGAAGCGGCGAAGCACTTCCTCCCCGACGTCGAGTTCGTCATCGACATCGGCGGACAGGACATCAAGTGCTTCCGCATCCACAACGGCGTCATCGACGACATCTTCCTCAACGAGGCCTGTTCCTCCGGCTGCGGATCCTTCCTCCAGACGTTCGCCTCCTCGCTTGGCTATTCCATCGAGGACTTTGCGAAACTTGCCATGACGGCCAAAAGACCGGTCGATCTCGGCTCTCGCTGCACCGTCTTCATGAACTCCTCCGTCAAGCAGGCCCAGAAGGACGGGGCCAGCGTCAACGACATCGCCGCCGGCCTTGCCATCTCCGTCGTCAAGAACGCCCTCTACAAGGTCATCCGCTGCTCCAGCAAGGACGACCTCGGAAAGAAGATCGTCGTCCAGGGAGGAACCTTCCTCAACGATGCGGTCTTGCGGGCCTTTGAGAAGGAGCTCGATGTCAAAGTCATCCGACCCAACATCGCCGGATTGATGGGAGCTTATGGTGCGGCTTTGGATGCCAAGAGGTTGAATTTGACGAAATCTTCCATTCTGGACAAGGAGAGCATCGCCAATTTCAGGAGAAAGGTTGTCTCTTCCATCTGCCATGGCTGCAACAACAAATGCCACCTGACGATCTCCATCTTTGACGACAAGAGGACATTCATCGGCGGCAATCGCTGCGAGAAGCCGATCACCAAGAAGAGCGAAGACCTCTCCCTCGACCTCTTCGACTTCAAGAACAAGATCCTCAGAAGCTATGACAGCGAACACTCAAGCTCTTCCTTCCCCCGGGGAAAGATCGGCCTTCCCATGGGTCTCAACTTCTACGAGCTTCTTCCTTTCTGGTATCGTTTCTTCACCTCCTTGGGATTCCAGGTCGTCCTCTCCTCTCCCTCCAGCAGCAAGCTCTACCATCAGGGGCAGATGACCATTCCTTCCGATACCGTCTGCTATCCCGCAAAACTCATGCACGGACACGTCCTGGATCTTCTCAACAAGGGTGTGAGGACGATCTTCTATCCTTGCATGTCCTACAACGTCGAGGAGAAGAAAACCGACAACCACTACAACTGTCCGGTCGTCGCCTACTACTCCGAAGTCATCAAGGCCAACGCCAAGGCCCTGAGAGAGAAGGATGTCCTCTATCTCAATCCGTATGTCAATTTGTCGGAGAAAAACCACTTCCCGGAGAAGATCTACGAATTCCTCAAGAAGGACTTCCCTGACCTCTCACCCGTGGAGGTCAAAAAGGCCAGCGACAAGGCCTATCAGGAATATCGGCGATACGAGATGCTGCTTTCCCGCAAAAGCGAGGAGATCATCGAAGAGACAAGAAGGGAAAAGAAGACCATCATCGTCCTTTCGGGACGTCCCTATCATGTCGATTCCCTGATCTCGCACGACATCGACAAGCTGATCCTGGGCTTTGGCTGTGCCGTCGTCACGGAAGATGTCATCAGCCGCCTGGAGAAGAATCCGGAACCTAGCCACGTCCTCAACCAGTGGACCTACCATTCCCGCCTCTACAAGGCCGCAAACTACATCGCACACCAGAAGGACATGGAGCTCATCCAGCTCGTCTCCTTCGGCTGCGGGGTCGATGCCGTGACTGCCGACGAAGTCCGGGACATCCTGGAAAGGCACGGAAAGATCTACACCCAGGTCAAGATCGACGAGATCACCAACCTCGGGGCGGTCAAGATCCGCATCCGCTCTCTTTTGGAAGCTCTCCGGCAGAAAAAGGAGGGAAGATGATGGAACTCAAGCGTGACGAGACAGGAAGGGTGCTCTTCACCAAGGAGATGAAGAAGGAATACACCATCCTCTTTCCGATGATGGCCCCCATCCACTTCGCCCTCATCCAGAAGGTCTTCGACCACTACGGATACAAGAGCGAGCTGCTGACCGACACCAGCCCCGAGATTGCCCAGACCGGTCTCAAGTACATCCAGAACGACATGTGCTATCCCGCCATCCTCTCCTGCGGCCAGCTGATCCATGCCCTGCAAAGCGGAAAGCACGACCTCCACAAGGTCGCCTTGATGATCACCCAGACCGGAGGAGGGTGCCGAGCCTCCAACTACATCATGCTCCTGAGGAAAGGCCTCAAGAGAGCGGGGATGGACTACATCCCTGTCATCTCCCTCAACCTCTCCGGGCTCGAGCCCAATCCCGGCTTCCACATCAGCCTCCCCATGATTCGAAGGGCCGTCTCCGCCGTCATCTATGGCGACATGCTGATGTGCTTGAAGAACCAGAGCGAGCCCTATGAAGTCCAGAAGGGAGAAAGCCAGAGGAAAGTCGAGACTTGGATCGAGAGACTCAGCAAGGAGATTCTCGAAGGCAAGGGCTACAAGAGCAAGTATCTCAAGGAGAACCTCAACAAGATCGCCCAGGACTTCAACCAGATCCAGAGAGACGGGAAGAGAAGGGTCAAGGTCGGAATCGTCGGCGAGATCTACGTCAAATATGCCGCCCTAGGAAACAACAACCTCGAGCTCTTCCTCCGGGAACAGGATTGCGAAGTCAACCTTCCTGGCTTGCTCAACTTCTTCCTCTTCAAGGTCGACAACCGCATCGACGACTGCAAGCTCTACGGCGGGCATCACCTCAAGAAATTCGTCTGTCAGAAGTTGTTTGATTATTGTTCGAAGATTCAAGATGCCTTCTGCAAAGCCATCGAAGAAAACAGCGATTTCCAAGTACCGACAAAATATCGACATGTCAAGGAGCTCGTCAAGGGAATCAACGGATACGGAAACAAGATGGGAGAAGGCTGGCTCTTGACCGGGGAGATGCTCGAACTCGCAGAGTCGGGATACGAGAACATCGTCTGCACCCAGCCTTTCGGATGCCTTCCCAATCACATCTCCGGCAAGGGAATGATCCGAAGAGTGGTCGAGATCTTCCCCAAAGCCAACATCGTCGCCGTCGACTACGATGCCGGAGCCCCGAAGGTCAACCAGGAAAACCGCATCAAGCTGATGCTTTCCATCGCTCGGGAAAACCTCGAAAAGGAAGAGGCTTCCCGCTGACGGATAGACAATCAAAGAAAATCATTCGAGACAGGCCAGGGGCCTGTCTTTTTCATTCCTCTCCCTTGAACCAGACGCGGACCTTTCCGGATTCCTCGACTTCGAAATGCCAGATGTCCGGATCGAAGTGCATGTCCTCGTAGAAGTCGATGTCCTCGGCTTTCTTCGTCTCATACTCCCAATAGGGGAAAAAGCAGGTGGACAGCCCATAGTCCTTGCCACTCGAAAGGCCTGGTTTCAATTCAACGAGATTGTTCTTGATATCCGATACCTCGAACAAATCAATGCATTCATATAGGGACATACCAGAATAGTTAGAGAGTGAATCGATAAGACGTCTATTGACCTGCGATTGGGAAAGATTGACACAATGGGAAAGCGTTGTTGAATAGCCCATGACAAAGGAGATGGAATTATCTGGGGTTGAACTTTCAATCTTGCCAGAATTGTTGCAATCGGAGATATATGTGTACATACAACACGAATCTCCGTCTATATTGACAAATCCCACCGCCTCCTTGCCATTCGTGAAAATGTTGGCATCCATCCGGCAACGCCGGATCGTTGCAAGAGTCGGACACGTGGGGTCGATAGCTTCCGCCTTGTCGAATTCGTTCCAATAGGTAGAGACGACAGTCGAGACTCTACCAACCAAACCGGCAGCCACACAGTCGATTCCTTCGATGCTTGCAGAAATGTTGCAATCTTCCATGGTAAAAGTCATAAAACCATATCCAACAATACCACCAAGATACATCTCACCAGCGGACTTCTGCGCAACAAGCTTGCTATCCCCATCGATGTCGCAATTGCGGATGATCAAATCGTGTCCTCTTCCGACAAGAATGCCAGCACTAGCGCCCGGCAATTCAGATGTATCATATCTTGCCGACATCAGGAATCTCTGGATTTTCACATCGCGGATCAATCCTTCCGCCGTGGGGAAAAGGCCAATGGGTTCTGGGCTAGAAACCGTCTCGTTGAAGATGAAGTCCTTCAGGACATGCCCGTTCCCGTTGAAGATGCCTTGAAGAGAAGTTCCCTGGAAAGAGGGGTCTTGCAAGAAGTCGATATCCTTGGTGACATCATAGATTCGGAATGGTTCCAGGTCATGGAAATCCTCTGGGCTGTCCAGAAGAACGGGTTCGTCATTCTGAAGGACGATATAGTTGAAACCTTGAAACACATTCAAGGTCTTCGCTGCTCCATTGCTCAAATATTGAACATTCTTGACAGCGAAGCTGTCGATGACCGGTCCGTCGTATTCGATGGGAAGATAAAGGGTGGCAGGATTCATGACGATGGCATCCAATTCCTCCAGGCTTTGGTCGTTGACTCCGACAATCTCGAACTGCCCCTCGTTTTGGAAGATCAGTTCCAGATAAATTGCGTCTCCGGGAAGATAGTATTCCTTCTCCTCGCCCTGTCCGTCGACGATTCTTCCGGAGAGGAATTCCATCGGTTTGAAGAGGGAACATGTGCCGCAGGAGACATTCGTCTCGAGATAGCAGACTTCCTGCCTTTCGTTGAGGAAATAGACTCCCTCCAGGATGAATTCGATTTCTCCCTCGCCAAAGCTTCCGTCATTAATCAGGGAGGCGATGACGACGCCATCGGAGGACAAGGGAGAGATATCGACGATCTTTCCGTTGATGCCGAGAGAGGTGACTTCGTACTTCGGGTCGTTGTTGAGGAAGACGGTGAAGCTGATCGAATCCCCGACTTCGACGATTCCGTCGACACTCAGCCATGCCCTTTCGACGTCAAAGGGCGTGTAGGTCTTGTGCGAGAAAGTCTTGGATTCCTGAACATCTCCTTTTCCGTCGTTCAGGTTGTAGGAATAACGAACGACGATTTCATATTGATGATCTTCTTGAAGATCTTCAAAAGTCGCCGCATCCGCCTCGATCGTTTCAATCCGACTTCCTCCGTCGTGGATGGAGATGCTCTCGACCTTGCCCATGGCATCGCCTTCCAATTCATAGGCGACGGAAAGCCGATTGGCTTCGATGGAGCATCTTGTCTCGACGAGGATCGGTTTCACGTGCGCCTTTGTCGTTGCGGAAATCGACGATGTCTCCTTCTGTTTCAGGCCCGTTCCGTCGTTGAGCCCATATTCATAGCTGGCCTTGATGAAATAGGTATGGTCGGAAAGGAGCCCGTCGATGACATACTGCTCTTTCCGCTCCGTGCATCGGAAGACGATTCCTTCCTCATCCCTCAAGGTGACTTCCCGGAGCCGGAAGACATTGTCGGGATCGAGGACATGGAAACCGAAAGTCAGGGAATCGTATCCTTTCTCGACGACTTCGAAAGAGGCTTCCGGCGCCTCGAAGCCATCCGTCTCCACCTCTTCCTCGATGTTCTCGTAATAGCGGACACCGTCGACGACGTATTCGTAGTCGACCCTCAGTCGGTACTTGGCCTCGGAGAGAAGGTGGCTGAAATGGTATTCGACGTTGCTTTGAAGGTCCGGGATCTCTCCCACGACATCCATTCCCTTGTAAAGGGTGGCACGGACATTTTCCAGGCTTCTTTCCGACGTCGGCCGGATGGCGAAGGTGATTTCCTCCTTGTCGCTCTGGACATAGGAGAACTCAATCGGCGCTCCCGTCTTGAACGTCTCCTTGACCAACCATTCGGCATGGTCGTATTGGCCGTCGGCCTCGTCAT
Source organism: uncultured Bacillota bacterium (assembly GCA_949290645.1). Classification (GTDB taxonomy): domain Bacteria; phylum Bacillota_I; class Bacilli_A; order RFN20; family CAG-288; genus Enterosoma. The sequence goes on along the minus strand of CASESG010000007.1, from coordinate 3,362 downwards.
AGGCCGTGATGACTCCGTATTGATACGTGTTGTTGACGTCCAGGGAAGAGACCTGGACATCGTTCTCTCCGACGGAAAGCTCTTCTCGGTGCAGGATCTTCTCTCCATCGGAAAGATAGAAATAGATTGGATAATCCTTGGAGAGGGAATTGGGATCCTCGACATCCAGATGGGCACGGACGCCATCCGTGTAGATCTCCAGCTTACTGTCGCAGGTCGGAAGGGTCTTGTACGGGATTCCGACCTGAACCGTGGTGTCGCTGTTCATCTCGACGTCCTTGAAGACGTGGTTGTCGAGGTATTTCATCGATCCGATGTGATACGTCGTATACCCTTCGATGTCCGGAGCTTGGAGGCGAAGGACAATCTTTTCCAGATCGCTCCCGTCCTCGAACATGTAATTGGTATATTTCAGCCCGTTGAGATAGAAGGACTGGATCTCGAAGTTGTAGGGATTGGAAAGATAGATGTTGAGATAGAACCATTCGCCGGGTTCCAAGAAATACTTGACCTCGCCATCGGTCTTTACCGGATAGTCGACGAGATCATCCAGATCCTGCTTGCTCGAAGCCGGGCGGACGACGTTTCTTTGCTCCTCGACAGAAAAGGTCGTCGCCTGAGAGGAGACGTTTTGATCCTTGTGAATCGTCATGCCGAGATAGACCGGCGGCGGATTGCTCGCAGAGGTGGAATTAGAGCTTTCCTGTTGAGAGACGGAGGAAGACGTTGTCTCCGATGCCGCTGTAGAGCCGTTTATTTATGCACAACATTAACTTTTGTTTTGCGGTGAGTAGAAAGCCCGTCATATCGCCTTGCTCTCGATCACCGTAATGATGTTGTGGTTGTTCTCGATGTAATCAATAATTCGCTGGTACTCGTCGGCAAAATTGAAGTCAACCGTTATTTCCCCGTTCTCATGCACCCAAACCGCTTTGATAAGTTCAACTACAATTCCCCGGTTTAGGCTCTGAATGTTTTTGTATTTCAGAAAGGCGGTTAGATACGGGTCGTCGGCTCCGATACCGTCAGCCATGATTTGCATTTCCTCTTTCAGATAAGAGATATTTGCTTCAAGCTGCTGTATCTGTTCTGCAATCTTGCCTTTCAAGCGGCGGTATTCCTCTTTTGTGATTTCGCCGCTTTTCCAATCGAGGTACAAGCTGTCGGAAGCGTCATTGTGCTGTTTTAGTTGCTTTTCTGCCTGTTTCAATGAATAGGATAACCGTTTGTTTTCCCTGTTGATTACAGGCGCATTGTTGATACGTTCAATTTCTTCTGCAAGCTGATCTACAAGGGCAATTTGCATTTGCAAAGCTGCCAAAACCGCGTTTTCCAATTTATCCTGCCGGATAGAATGTTTGCTGCAAATCTTTTTGTCTGTGTAGCTGCGGCAAGAATAGTAGGCAATATTGCGGGCGGTTTTTCGCCGCATGGCTTTTTGACAGTCCGCACAACGGACAAAGCCGGACATTAAATAGACTTCCTGTTTGCCCGGTGCCGTTCTTGTATCGCGCTTATGTAGGGCTTGCGCTTTCTCAAATGTTTCTCGGTCAATGATCGCTTCGTGTGTGTTGGGGACGACAAACCATTCATCTTCCGGGACGCTGATCTGCTTGTGTACTTTGTAGCTGATAACGCGGTGTCTGCCCTGTACCATTACGCCCGTATAGATTTCGTTCTGCAATATCCTTGCAATCGTGCTGGCAGACCACAACCCGTCATTTTTGCCGGAATTAGGATTGTTGTACTTCAATCCTTTTTTCTTTTTGTAGGCTTCGGGGTTAGGCTCTCCCATTTGATTAAGCCTTTTGGCAATCCCCATTTTGCTGTACCCCTCATTCACAAACCAATGATAAATGCTTTTCACAACTTCCGCTGCTTCTTCATCTACCAATAGGCTGTTTTTGTCGTTCGGGTCTTTTTTATAACCATAGGTGGCAAATGCACCGATGAACTCGCCGCGCTCCCGTTTCATCTTGAAAGTTTTGCGGATTTCTTCGGAAGTGGTGGCGGCAAACTGTTCATTGAACATTCCCCTTATAGGTACTTCAAGCCCGCTTGCCGAATGGGGGTTAGCGTAGGTATCAATAAATGGCGTGCCTGTGCAAATAAACCTTGCGCCGTTAATCGGTATGAACTCCTCCAAAAACTTCTGCTGGTCGGCAAGGTTGCGGAAACCGCGTGCAAGGGATTTGATAATCATGCAGTTTACTTCTTTACGGACAATGCAGCCTTCAAGCCGCTTAAAGTTTGGTCGCGCTGTGTCTGTGCCTGTCAATCCGTCGTCGGCAAACACGTCTACAATGACAAAAGTACCCGGCTCAAAATAGCTGTCTACAAAGTCGCGGAGTATCTTTTCTTGATTGATAACACTCTCGCTTTCGTCCTCGTTATCGTCCTCTTTGGATAGTCGAATGTATAGCCCGATTTTCCAAAACGGCTCGGCGTAGCTGCGTGCCGTTTTGTCTTTGCGTATGCGGGGCATAATACCTCCTTTCCCCCTATAATTACGGGTTTATTATACCATTTTAGCCCCATAATCACAAGGTCTTTACCCTTTGGGGTAGGGAAAGTAGGCAAGTCATTTCAGACTTAAAAAGTAGTCGCACAATGATTGTTTCAATGTTTTATCCTCTGCCACAAACCGTATTTTTACGGGTGTGTCGCCGCAAAGAAAACAGTAAGGATTTACGATCTGCTCAAAGTAATTTTGCATTTTCTTTGCCGCTGGCAAAGAACTGTCGATATGGATATTCCGAATGTCAACCAAAGTGCTGCGGTCTACCTGTGTTATATCAACGCTTCTCATTTGTTGAAGCTGCACCTTGTTAATCATCTTCTTTCCCTCCCGGTATAGCGACATAATACAGAATATGCGCTCCGGCTTGTACGATATGAGAAATAAGGCAGAAACGAACGGCTGTCAGCGGCAGCACCGCGGGAGTTTCACCCCTGCTCATTTAAGGCAGCTTTACCCAATGCCTGCGACGCTCTTAACGCTCGGACTATGGCTATAAAGGCGTTTCGTCCCGCCTATATGTCGTCGCCCACAAGCTGCTAAACCTGTTTTGCAGCGCGGTATTTCTCGCTCGGCTTTCCCTGTGTGAAAAGCTGTCCTGGCGTACACGCTGTTCGGCTCGATATAAGCGGTATGTATTCGTTTGCCTGTTATACTGCGCCGCCGTTATCTTGCGGGCTTTCTTTGACAAGGAACAATAGGCTTTGTCGGCCTGTAACAGTACACCGTTTCCGATGTGCTGTTACGGAACGACAAATAGCCCATAACGGGAAGCGTGGAAAGGGGACACGCTCCCCGCATGGGCTAAAAGATTATCCTACATGAAAAGCAAGGGTGCGGGTAA
>CASESG010000006.1 GCA_949290645.1 uncultured Bacillota bacterium | reverse complement strand
TGAACCCTAAATTTCTTAATTCTTCATGCCTTTTAAGCTGTATAGGTCTTGCCACTTTATTAGGTGCCTTAAGTTCTACAAAACCAATATGACCAAATGTGATAAGAACTAATCTATCTGGAACACCTATATAGCTAGGTGAATAAAGTTTTAATGCTAGACCATTTCTTTTCTTCACTGCTTTTATGAGCAATTCTTCTAGATATTTTTCTCTCATATGACCTCCTGCTTTTCATCGTTTTTATTAACCTCAAACAAGGTTTATACGAGGTCTACGAAGTCAATTCCTTAATATATATATAATTTATTTTTTTCTTTTTCTCGCTACGCGTAAGTATTATAGAAATGACCTCGTAGACCTCGTAAATTTACTAGTTTAGGAAGTCAAAATCCGCGATAATATCGATGTTTTTTATACCTAAACCTAGGACCGTGAGCTCTCTTTTATTTAACTCATTTTTGAGTTCAATTCTCTTATAGCCTTGTCTTTCAAGCTCAGAATAGAAGTCAATTGTGGCTCTAGGACGCTCGCCACGTGCTAAAGAAAATTCTCTATAAGTTTGGTATAGCCTAGACGAACTGCACTTAAAATCTTTATTGACTTCACAGCATTCGTTTATGAAAATTCCAAACCAATCATTTTGTTTTTTATAGTTGTTGATTGCTTCTTGAACTATTGATGGATTTCTTAACTTAAAGTTAGACTCATAGGCTTTCTTGGCGCCTTCAATTACCCAAGTTAAAACAAACTCCCCTGCCTCTTCATAAAGGACATCACTATAGTTTTTAATGTCGGTATTATCCTTCGTAAATTTATGATTGAAAGGAATAACGATGATTCGTCTCCAAATGCCATCATCAGTTCCTTTAACTTTTGGTAGATGATTAGTGTATAAAACAAGTGTATGTGTTGGAGTGAAATCAAATGGATCTTTAAACTTCTTCTCTGCTCTAATATCATCAGTCGAACAAAGCTCCTTTATCTCACTATCATTAAGCCTTGCCCCCTCTTGGCTTTCTGAGGCAATAATAAGCCTTTTACCGCGAAGTTCTGCTAGCTCTGGCTTAACATTCCTCTTACAGTTAGTTGTCAAAGCGTCGGCGCTTATTTTGCCATAATACGAGCCTAGAACCCTTGCTATCGTATTCCAAAAAGTCGACTTCCCATTACCGCCATCACCATAAGAAATAATAATGCCTTCTATATAAACTTTACCTATTACTGCAAGCCCACATATTTTTTGAACATAGTCAATTAACTCTTGGTCGAAATTAAAACATTCATTGAGGAAATTTAACCATTTCTCTTGTCCTTTAAATGACGGACTTAAGATCGTGGATTTAGTAATCATATTTTTGGCATCTGGATTTAATGCTCCATCTATTCCTTTTCTTAAGTCATAGGTCTTGGTTGGGGTCGAAAGAAGAAAAGGATCTCTATCTAAGTCCTTAACATAGACTTGGACTAAAGGTTTTAATTCTTCTAGTGAACTTTGAAGCTTTGATGAGTTTCTTCTTTTTAAGATGTAACTTTCATAAGTTTTAGCTTCTTTGACTTCAGCTGCAATTTTCATTAACTTTGGATCATTACCATTTTTAATAGCAGCTGTAATATCTTTACTTTGACCTGCATATTGATTTAATTTTTGATTAGCACTAAAGAATTGATTTTTAGCTTCTTCTAATTGCTTATCCGTGATAATTTGAGCACATCTTTTGGAATATACAGGATCTTCTTGCCAATAATTATCTTTATAAACTAAGAAACCTGTCGCATTTGAATAAGCAATTTTGCCATTAAAGTATTTAGCCATAACTTCTGCTTGTCCTAAATCAGTAAAGTCTTTTGGCTTGAGTGTTTTAATAACCGCACTTTTTTTGAAATACTCCTGTGGAGGAATGTATTTCTTTTGAGCTTTCATTCTGGCTAAATATGCTTGGTTGCTTTTCCAAATATTAGTAAGTTCACCTTCGCTTAGAGGAGGGTTACAATATTTAGCTTGTTCTAAGAAAAGATCATGAGCAAAGTCTGTATCATCGTGGCGCCAGATAAACTTTCTAGCTAATTTAAACATTGTAGCATTACGATTGCCCTCGCCTATTTCTTCTCTTATGATCTCCTTATTGCTTGAAATATCATTAGAGTCTATGACTTCACCATTTTCATCGATTTCATATGACATATCGTTAAGTGAGTAGATACTAAGAAAATCGTCAATGCCTAGTTCACCATCGTAATGTTCAACTTTAGGTTCTTCAGTTCCATAAAAGAACCTAGCTGCATCTAAGGCATTATCATCAACATAAGGAAAGAACTTATAAAAGAGGTTTTTAAGTCTAATATAATCGTCTTTATTTGAGCACTTCTCACACTTAAAAAAGATATGAAACTTAGGTCTAGCCTTCTTCCCATCTTTTTCTTTCATGTTATTTCTTGAATAATGAACAAAGAACTCGACATCAGGAAATCTCCTAGCGACATCACTTGGTTTAATCCATTTCTTTTCATCTTCTGTGTGGTCATTATCAATATCAAATGGAAGGCAATCAGACTCAATAAAGTTATCGTTTCCTCTTTTATTGTTCTTATATTTTGCACATACATAGTCGTTTGAAACTGCAGATTTTAGGTCATTAACACTGCAAATCTCAACTTTTCTTCCATAAATTGTATTCTTTTCATTTTGTCTAAAATTTGAAATATATAAGGTAATCATTTAGTTTAAGTTCCTCCTTTGATTAATCTTTTTGATAGAAATCGCACTCATATCCATCAGCTCTTAAAAGTAAGTCATTAGCCCATGAAGGCGACTTACTCATAAGTGAAGTTACTTCTTCTAACTTTGTATCTAAACTCGCTTCAATAACTACTTCATCGTGAATATGCATCACTATGTCGTAGGCTTTTAAGTTATGAATGGAATTACAAAGTATGTCTCTAGCCGTAGCTTGAACGATATTTTCAACAAACTTAGGGCCATAAGATTCAATCTCTCCCCATTTATTGTTTGGAAGTTTCCCTTCATAAGTTATCGATTCATCTTCCCTTACTCTAAAACGCACATAAGCGATACTTCTTCCACTAGGCAAGGTGATATACATTATTGAACCCTTATAATTGAATAAGAGGTTATTAAGTCTAACCGTTACTCGCTCTAAATAGGCTTTTTTGATTGCTTTATCAACATCCCACCAAAACTTAACAATATGCGGATTTGCGCTTCGCCAAGTGTCGACTAGCTCTTGAAGTTCATCTTCTTTTAATCCTGCATCAAGAGCACCCATTGCTTTAAGTGCACCTACACTACCACCATATCCACAGCTTAAAGTAGCCTGCTTACCTTTTTGTCTTAAATCTCCATTTACTCCGTGCTTTACAACAGGTACTCCATACATTTTGCTTGCAGTAGCGCAGTAGATATCTTCGCCATTTTTAAATGCATCAAGAACCCAAGTTTCACCTGCATACCATGCCAAAACTCTAGCTTCAATAGCACTAAAATCAGCTACTATAAATTTATGATCTTTCTTAGGAATAAAGGCTGTTCTTATAAGCTGAGAAAGTACATCTGGTATATCGTCATAAAGTAGATTTAATGCTTCAATATCGCCATTTTTTACAAGTTCTCGAATATCGGATAAGTTTGATAAATGATTTTGTCTTAAGTTTTGAAGCTGGACAAATTTAGAAGCATATCGGCCAGTGCGCGTGGCACCAACAAACTGAAACATGCCTCTTACTCTACTATCTGAACATTTGCAGTTTTTAATAGCCTCATATTTTTTAATTGAAGATTTGGATGTTTGAAGTCTTAAAGCAAGAACTAAATTTATAAGATCACTTGGAGCATTCTTTATAATGTTTTGAACGTTTTTCTTACCTAAATCTTCTACTTCTAATCCTTGTTCTTTTAACCAATTTTTAAGTTGCATTACTGAGTTTGGATTTTCTAAATTAGTTAACTTTTGAAGGGTATTTTTAAGAATTAATGTAGTTTTATCGGAAATATCAATAGCATTATTTACTAGCTTTTCGTCTATTAAGACTCCTCTATCATTAACGGTTTCACTTTCTCCATATTCCATCCAAATTGTGCTTACTAGAGAGTGTGACTCCAATCTTTTAATAATCTCACATTCAGTTTCAACATCACGCTTGTTATAAGCTTTAAATGTCTCCCATTTTAATAGATCGTCTTTAGGCAAATTTCTAGTCCTATAGTTATTGGATTTTGTTGGTTTGCAAGGAACGCTAAAATATTTAATTAGCTCTTTCCCTTCTTCTAGCTTTTGCTTATCGAGTTTTAAGATATACCCTAAGTCTTTAAGTGACTTTGGAAGAGATAAACAAGAGGCATATACCATCGAACAGCGCCATGAAGATGGATCTAAATAAGTGTGAGTAGGTAAGCCTAGATATCTCGAAAGACAGACCCTTTCAAACGATGCATTATGAGCCCATTTAAGAACATCATTACTTTTAATTGCTTCTATAATTTCTTGAGGTATTAGCTCTCCTCTAGCTAAATCAACTACTCTAACTTCACCAAAATCTACACTATATCCAAGTAAAAGAATTTCAAAGTCATTGGCTTCAACATACTTATAAAGACCACATTTTGAGATATCTTCACTAGAATAAGTTTCTATATCAATAATTAAATTCTTCATTTGCTATGCACTCCTTTCATAAGGAAATAAGGGCGATAAGAGTCAGCCTCCTACCACCCTTATAATTTGATGAATTAGAAGAGTATATCTTCGTCATCAAAGACATCAGTTTCAAAGCCCTTAAAGTCAGATTTAGCACTTGCTCTACCAGATAGTCTTTCACCATCTTTAATTTTTTGAAGGTTATTTAAAGAACATGCAATGCCTTTGTTTCCATTGGAGTTATAGGCATAAAATGTAATTGATGCTCTACCATAGCACCCACTATAGACCTCTTCTTCATTAGTGATTTCACGTAAATATTTATCGACGATGCCAGGCTTTTTGTTGGTCTTAGCATTGATATAGAAGGCGTTTTGATAGATTTCATCGCCTTGCTTTTCGAGGTCGCCATCATGAAGAGGAATTCTTAAAGATTCAAGAGTAGGGAGTTTCCCATTATTTCCTTTGAGTCTTGATTCACCTTCTTTATAAGCGAGTTTGATAGCTTCTTTAATAGCATTAATGGTTTGTTCATCATCTTTTGGAATGATTAAACACAAACTATATTTAGCATTAGCATCATTTCCGTTTGGATCATAAGGCTTAAAAACATGAACGAATGACCATCTCGTATTAGGTCCAGTTACTACTTTTGTTGATTGATTATTCATAAATTATTTTTCCTCCTTGAATACATCAAAATCAGTATTTACTAGGTTTAGTTCTTCTCTTTTATCACTTCTTAAAACAAGCGTCGGTTTTCCTTGTGGCTTATTGACATATTGTTCCAGAAGGGATTTGAATTTGGCTTTACCTAGCTCTTTTTCAATATTGGTTATCGAACGAAGCTTAGTGTCATATGGATTAATGTTATTTTCTTTTAAGACATTTATGACGCTTCCTTCATCAATAAATTTTCTAGTGCTCCTGCCTTCGACTAACTTGAAGTTAATCCACTTCTTGCCATCGAGTGCTTTTGCAACCGCAAAGTCCTTAATGTCATTTAGATATGAAGAAATGTCGTCTGCTTTAAGAAGGATCTCTTCAATCTCGTTATCGCTAAGTAAAGCAGGATTCCTGAACTCTTTATTTAAGATATCAAGTGCAACTTTGCTTCTTTCTTTGCAGATTGCCCTAGCCTTGCAGAACTTGCACCAAGGACCGCTTCTAAATATCCCTTCGCCTTTATCGGCTAATTCGGCGGCGGGCTTTAAGACTTCCTCGCCCCACTTAAGCAAATCGGATTTGGCGGTTTCCCAAGTCGAGACGTTGCCGATTCTAGGTTGATATATTGTCAGGATTATCTTCTCGAAATCATATAGGCATTCGAGCTCTTGGATAGCGCCTAAAGCATAGATCTTGAGCTGTGAGTTTTCGGTGGCATCGACCTTGACCCCAAGCCCATATTTGAAGTCGATGATATGAAGCGTCTTGTTTGTCGCGGCCAAGAAATCAATGGTTCCGAATCCACCACCTACCCACTTGTCATATGAGACTTGATGTTCGACCATCACGTATGGAGCGTTCCCAGCATCCTCTTCTTTCAAGGCTTCGATTTGCTCCAAGACAAATGAAACGTATGAATCGGTATATTCGTCCATTTCCTTATTGAAGATGGTAAGTTTTGGATACTCTAAGTTGACGCCAATAGCCCTATTGAGTTTGTACTCAGCTAAGGCGTGGGCATTGCTTCCTTCTTCAGCGTAGACCGAAGTCACATCTTCCATATCCTCGGTAAGCCTTGCGCTGGGCGGGCAATTGATCCACCTTTCAGAGGAACTGCCGCCTAATAGACAATGTTGTTTTTTATCTTCCATCGGCGATGTCCCTCACGCGGCTCAAGACTTCTTCATAGTGCTTTGGATCAAGCTCGGATAGCTTATTGGCCCCAAAGCCCATAATGATGTCCCTAATATCGCTAGTGAATCCTTTTCTTGCAAAAGATGTGAGTTCTGCACGGATTTCATCCAGAGTAATTGCCTTTTTCTCTTCTTTTACTTCTTTTGAATCAAGAAGATTCAAGGCCTCATCAATTTTGTTTTTAGCTTCAATTAGAAGCTCACTAATCTTTTGATTCATTTCTCTTTACCTCTTTTTCTTCTTCGTATGCGTCGCGGATAAGTTCTTCATCGCGCCAAGCGTTCCAGTCCTCTTCCTCGCTTGCATAGGAAGGTTTGCATTTAAAATAGTTCATCGTTTGTTACCTCCGCATTTGCAGCCACCTGAGCAAGAACCAGAACAACCTTTGACTTCGTTCTTTTTGTTTTTCTTGATAGCGACATCCACAGTCACATCTCCAAGATTCAATGAAAAGCGAAGTGATTTAGGCTTTGGTTCAGTCCCAAAAATGGCATTGAGTAATTTTTCTTGTTTGCTTTCTTCCATATGTTTCCTCCTAAATTAGTGAAGGAGCAGCAAGGCCTAGCTAGCTTTCAATTTAGCCCTGTTATCTCTTTCAACTTCTTTAGAACTTCAACTTTCAGGTTTTTCGCTTATTTGTAATTTTTGAGAAGAATCTGAAGTTCCTTGACTACTTTTTCTTTTCTGCGATACAAATTAGACATTGAAATGTGATGTTTTTTTGACACTTCAGTTAAGGTCGATTTGCCCATCAAGAAAGCAATGACGTCTTTATCAATAGGATCTTTAAACTTCACTATTGCTTCATCGACTGCATCTTCTCTTTCTATTCGAGAGGTATATTCAGCCGGCGACTCTCCACCTACATAGGCTTGAGCTTCATAAGAAACATCAACACCATGAACTTCATCCATATAATCGATAGAGATAAGATTCATTCTTCTTTGGCTGTAATAAGGGCATTCAGCGCATGATTTCCTACAAATTGCTGTATTCCCTTTTTCAGTCGTGATGATGCACTTGGTTCGAAGCTCATATTCCTTTTTCATTCGCCAATCGTCTCTGACTGTTGCATCATAGATAGCTTCAGGAACATAAAGTTTTTGACCTTCTACATAGATGTAATAAGGACGATCTTTGCTTGGATAGCGCCAATCTTCCCTTTTGCCATCGGGGCCACCGATAAAATCGGAGTCATGAAATGGTGTGTTCTTGCTAGTACAAGAATTATTGAATTTTGTAGACAATGTTGTTGCCTTAATATCGGAGCAACATCACCATTAAGTTTCTCGTCTACATACCTTTCTCCACCCGAATGGTTAACTAGTATCGAGGCAGAATTGTTAAGCCACGTCTGACTTACATGAGAAGTATATAAAAAGGCTATGAGTAATAATACATAGCCAAAATAGTGATTATATATTTAATAAAGTAATTGGGTTTCTAATGATTTTAGGTTACTTCTATGTTAAAATAGTTTTGTTAATTATTCTTTCAATTATTCTTTATGTAAGAGTAAGTGCAAAAGCAAAATCTCAAGTAATATCGGAGGATAATACAAGCATGAAACGCAAAGTAAAAAATGAAAATTTTTATCTAGAATCATTATTTATCGTGAAAAATCAACCTTCTTTCGTCTTTATTATCAATTACGAAGATGGAATTGCAATTAAACTTATCCCTGACGATACCAAAACAATATCATTAGGGTTCTTAGCGAAAGAAGGCCTTGTGAGACTGCGCCAAAACGGAAGCGTTGATGAAGAAAACCTATTAGGTTCTTTTGTATCTATTATTAATCAAGAATCAGACATCAAACGAATAAACGCATATAAAACTTTTTTTGAAAAAAATGGTTATTTAAATTCGATTAAAAACAACAAGCCTTTAATTATTACTTTAAAAGAATTGGATAATCAAAACAGACTTCTTAGTCAATTGCTCGCTCTCTCATCAAAATTATCACATGGAAATAGGCTAAATGTTGAAGATACTATTTCAATTATTCAGTTCTTAATGTTCCATCGAGGCACTAATCAGTCTCCGCATAAACTGAGTACCATCATACTAAATACTTCTAATTTTCTTTCCGCTCAAAAAAGGAAATCTCTAGATGAAACTGGAAAAATAACTATCTTTGATTCAGCAAGAAACACAAATGTTACTTTAGATTCTGAATTCTATTATGATTTTCTTCACTCAAATGATGTTGAATTTAAAGCCATGAGAGCAAACCCATATTTCAAAAGTTTGTATGAGCTCTATGTGCTTGGCAATTTCAAATTTGATGATATCGAAAAAAAGGCAATAGATGTTTTTGTTAACTATTATTTTTGCAAGAGAGATAAAAGCGACAATAGTTTTTTAAAACCTGCACTTTTCCAAGTTGCCAAAGACACATTTAAAGAAGAAATAGATTACTATGTCAAAAACATTAAGCCTTCATATAACAAAGAAAAAATGTCACCCTCATGGAATGTAGAAGATTTATTAACTGCTTTATATTTTTCACTTTTCTATATGAATCCAGAAGTTGAGATATACAGAATTTGTGAGTATTGCCATAAACCCTTCAAACTCGATAAGTCAACTTCTACCAAGAAAATCTATTGCTCTGATAAATGTAGAAATTGTGCTTCTCAAAGAAAATATAGAATGACCCATAAAAAAAGAGGTACATGATGCACCTCAATCATATTGTTTTTTGATTTCCTCAGCTAGTTTCTTTTTCAACCTATCATTATAAATAGTTCTATATCGGCAAAGCAGTGTTTTTGTATCTATTAGGATTCCCTGTATTTTTTCGTGCGGCTCTCTTTCGTGATCAATCCAATCACCTGAAGCAACAGATGAGTTAACAATATCAGAGTCCACTCCAAAAAGATTATTGTTTTTATTATATGGCATGATAAATGCGTTGAACGGACTATGTCCATCAGCTTTTTTCTTTACAAACTCTCCATAAGTAATCTGTTTGTTGATGTCAGATGAATTAGGTAGGTTGGAAATACTGCCTGTAATTCCGAATCTATAATACTTTGCATCCAAAACATAATACTCATTGTTCCCATCAGCATCTTTCAAAATCATGATGCTATCAGGTTCCAAAGGATGCCTTTTTTTATTTTTATCTTTTCCAAGAAACACACGCCAATAAGCACGAGGAAAATATTTTTGTTTTTCTTCTTTACTTACACCGAAAACTTTATCGATTAAACGTTCCCACACATGTTCGAACTTATCGGTCCCAAAATAATATTGTTTTTCATCATTATTGCTTCCGTAATAACGAAGCATATTTATCATTGCTTCAAATAATCTATTATCTACATCGTTACGAGTTTCATAAAGTTTTTCGTAAAGTAAATTTATGCAAGAATTGATCATATCTTGGTCTTTTGGATCTATCATCAAATCAGGCTTTTCAGGAATTAATGGCGTATAGATAATCCCGAGTTTTTTAAAGCTTTCATAAACACAAAACTTATGAATCCTTGTTATCATTTGGTTTTTTTGCGGTGACTTTTGCATTCTAAAATAATCATCGAACATGAATGTAGAGGAATTAGGTAGAATTATTGGATTACTCTTTTTAAAAGTCATAGCGAAATTAATAGGACCGCTATCAGACCTTTTATAAACAATTTCATTATCAGAATAATATTTCTGCCTTTCTAGATAGTATTCAATTACGGTCCTATACGCTTGTATTGGAAAACTAACGGAAATAGTTGCTGCATTTCTATCTATTTCTAAAACTCTGTCATCTTCAGTTGTAAATTCAGCTAAAACATTAAAAAGATCCCTTATTTCTTGTCTAACTTCATTTTCATCATTTGGAAGTTCATATCCGCAAGGAAAATAGACCATTAAATTATTATGGTCTCCTTTTATTCCTACAAATCGATCACCATCGTCATTTAAGTCAACGTGACAATGTTGGAAAATATCATCAGAATCGTCCATTAATCTTCATCCCCATCATTGCCAGTATTATCGTTATTTTCGCCAGCAACATCATTTAAAGCGTTGGTGATATCATCGATAAAGATATTAAAACGTGCATTCTTTTGAGCCTGCATAAAAGCATTAATAAGACTTTCTAAATCTTTATAATTGGATCTAAACGCTTTTGGCCTATTAAATTTAAATGCATCATCCCAAAGATATTTAATGACTTTTTCAGCAAATTTCTGATTGTGCAACTTTCGAGAAATACGTTCTTCCTCTGTTATGCCAGTCTCTCGATCATTCTCTAGTATAAGATCGTCCTTTAGCAAGAAATGCGTGCCAAGTCTTTTATCTTCGGCAGATGTAAGTCCAACATTATTGGCAAGAATAGCTTTATTAATCTCTTTAATAAATTTTTCCCAAGATATGGATGTGTCTAATATATTTTGTTCGGCTAGTTCTTTGCTTTCCAAATCAGTCTTATCAAAAGTATTTGTTATTTGTCTTAAGTCCCATCTTCTTTGAAAAGCTGTATCTAAAGTAAACACATTTTGGTCAGATGTATTCATGGTAGCAAGCAGTCCTAAATTGGAAGGTATTTCGATTACATGTTTTGGGTCGTCAAAAATAACTTTAGCAATATTTTCGTTATAGATGCAGTATTTACTCCATTGATAATTGTCTTTGCTATGGTCTGTTTCACGGTCCAAAAGTTGGAAAATGTCTCCAAATATCGAAGCAGCGTTACCACGATTAATCTCTTCAATTACCAAATAGTATTTTTTACTTGGATTTTGGTATGCCATTTTTAATATATTCGTAAATGGCCCAGGAACAAAATCATATCTCGCTTCACCATCTTTCATTATTGGACGAATCTGGCCTACAAAATCAGAGTATGTATAATCAGGATGGAAAACGAGCCTTATAGACTCAGCTTCACCGGCATGAACATAATCATGATCGATTGTATAGCTTTTTCCTGAACCCGGAACGCCATAAAGGATTACATTTATTCCACAACGAGAAAAAGAGCCCTTATCCAAGTTCCCATCAACTGGAAGGTCATTGTTTAAAGAATTAGAGAGCCCAAAAATTAAAAGTTTATAATCTCTAAATAATTCTCTTAACTTACTATTAGGCTTTTCACTAGAAAATAAATCCAAATCTTTAATAAAGTATTTTTTTGTCAATAGGTCAGAATAGCCGTTGATAGATGTGTTATATAAATCCAAATATAAATAATTAACATCTTTAGATTCAAAAAGTGGCCTAATATTGATACCAGTGTTTGTTACATGAATATAATTTGCCTTAGAAGAACATTTATTATAGCCAGATTGAATATTACAATCTAATGTAAATCCATTATAAGTTCTAAAATCCTCATATAATTTTCTTATGCTTTCACCCTTATAACCATGTCCCGATGTTTTAACGCCATTTTCCAAATCATTATTGATTCTTAATTGACGAACAAACCAAGATAGTAAGCCTTTAAATTTTACAACTTCAGTCTCATCTTCTTTAAGTATCAACGAATTGACGAAACTTTTTCTTTCATCAGTGCTATGGAAATGTAGGGATTTATTCTTATCTGCGATAATAATTCTAAAATGTAACTCATCTTGATTTTGTGTATTAATTTCATATACAAACCAGGCAGAGTTATCATTAAGACCTAAAGTATTTTGAATTTTCTTATAACAATCTTCATTATATTTAAAACCATTTAATTCTATTCTTGGTGAATACTTTAAACTGCGTCTGCCAATATGATTGTTGCTTGCACTTGAAAGCTGTTTGACTATAAGCAGAACAAATTTAGCATCAGGAACTTCAATGTCATTGGCATAAATCTTTTGAAATTGGCTTGCCAAGACGTAATCATAATCATCTTGCCTGCCTCCTCCCTTACCTAGTGGACACCAAACTTTTTCATTAGTTTTGCAATAAAGCATGGCCGTGAGGAAAGATTCGAAATTCTCGAAATTAAACTTATAGCCTTCCCCTTGTCCCAAATCTGTTCCCCAAGATGGCGTACCACCAATATCAGTGGTCATATTGAACATAAGTGATCCTATATCAAGTCTCATCGCTTCTACCTCCTAAAAGTCAAACAAATCAAAATCTAAATTCTGAAGCTGATTCAATATATATTCTAAAAGAATGGTTACTAAATTTACATCCCAGCCATTGCCGGCACGTCTAGACAACTGAGTATAAGATTGTCCATTAAAATCAATATCAACTTTTCTACCAACACCTTTGAGACCTTCTAGTCCCATTAGTCTAAATTGCTCAGTTACAGACATTTTTCTTACGACTTCTCGATTTTTATGGGCTTCAATTACTCTTAAACTATTGTGTTCAGGCAAAGTGATAGTAATAGAATAACCATCATATTTGATTTTTTTATTATAAATATCTAGGCAAAGTGGGGTATCCACCTTAAAACTTGGAATATTATGTTTTACCTTTAAATGATCAATTTGCTTTTTAGAAAGATACATTTCTTTAGGAACATATCCTTCTGGATCTAAAAAATCTGCCATTTTTAGGTCATTTTTTCTTTGAGGTGGTTCAACACTAAAATTATCAGGCAAGCCACCGAGGCGAGCGAACATCCATACACGTTCTCTATTTTGAGGAATTCCATAATCCTTACTATTTAATACCGCATAAGCAATTGGAGATTCATTAGGATTGTTTTTGTCCTTGACATATCCAATTTCTCTTAAGAGTTTAATCATTAATGCTCTAGTGGCATCAAATTTTTTAGAAAGAAGGCCTTTTACATTTTCCATTAAAATATAGCGTGGTTTTTTAACGGCGCATATTCTTATAATGTGTTGAAATAGAGTTCCACGACCATAAGGATCATCTTCTCCTTTTTGCATTCCGGCAGTTGAAAATGGTTGGCAAGGGAAACCACCCATAAAAATATCAAAATCAGGGAATGACGGAGATGTTGGATCAATTATAGTTATATCGCCAAAGTTAGTAATAAGTCGCCCGCTTGCATCCCTATGATTTGCATCATAAAGTTCACAAGCATATTTATCTATTTCAGAATAGCCAACAACATCATACTTAAAATTTGGATGTAGATTTTGAACACGTTTTAGAGCAAAACTTCCCCCACCATATCCAGCAAATCCCTCAAATACTCTGAGAACTTTTTCGTCTGGCAAAATAATATTGTGCTGGGAGCAAAAAGTATCTAATTGTTGCTGCGTTTTTTTGGTTGGATTATTTTTTCCAGTTTCCCAACGATTAATTGTCGCAAAAGAAACACCCATTTCCTTTGCCAATTCTTCTTGCGTTAAATTTAGATGTGCTCTTATATAAGTTATTTTATCTTTTAATATCATATAATCACCCAAATGACATTATAACATTTTATAGCATTTTATAACATGGAAAATTTGAAAATTATTCAAAAATATGCATATTAAAGGCTTTTCACAATTAATTTAAGTGAATTCACTACTATAGAATTACCTGCCATCTTATAAAGTTGAGTGTTACTAAACTCATTAATAACTTTATCTATTTCATCATCATACCAGCCCATAAGTCTCCAGCACTCTCTGGGCGTTAGTCTTCGAATAGATATAAGTTCATCTTTATCATTAGCGACTACTCCTATATCACTAACTGATGTTTTGATGGTAGGAATCACCGATCTTTGAACCACTCCTCTTTTATATTGACATCGGTTTGTATAAACACCATCTCCGACACTCGCTAGTTCATAACCTTCCTTGGTTGCTTGAGGAATGATGATGTAATTGTCAGTCGGTCTATAACCAGCGTGAGTAGTGATAGCAAAAGCATAGTCAGTTTCATTCATATATTTCGGTCTAAATCTCAATCCACGAATGAGTCCATGCCTATCGCTCATATCAGTAAAGCAAGTGATGAGCTTTTCACTAAGAAAATATGTCTCATCAACATCGTTTTCTAATAGATCTGCAAGCTTTTTAGTTAAAGGGATAGGTTTTGGAAACTCATAGTGTGCGTTCTTATCTCTAATTGAAATCATGAAACATCGTTCTCGATTTTGAGGTATGCCATAGTCTTTGGCGTTAAGAACCTTATAAAAGTTTTTGTAGCCTAATGAATCAAGATAGTCTAACCACACTTGAAACAATGGCATGAATTTCTTTGAAACTATGTTCTTCACATTCTCCATCAATAAATATTTAGGAAGTTCATCATTTTCTTTTGCTACCTCAAGCAATCTTTGGACTTCCCATAAAAGCGATGAATGGGTATTACTGCCCTTATCAAAACCTTTCATTTTTCCTGCAAGAGAAATATCAGTGCATGGAAATGAATAGGTCCATAAATCAGCTTTTGGTAATCTTTCTATTTCTCTTATATCATCAAGATTGTTAGTTGGCCCGTGAAGTAATTCATAAGCCTTAATAGCGAATTTATCATTTTCACTGATTGCCACTATTTCATGTTCGATATTGGCTCTTTTTAATGCTTCTCTTTGGCTTCCTATACCCGCAAAAAGTTCTATAACTTTGATCATTTATAAACACCTCTCAAAGTCTTTAGAACTTCAAAAGGCATTTATTTCAGTCATATCTTTAATTTTTAGGGGGTGTCATTTATCTAGTAGGGTTTCGTTTTTCTAGTAGCCTAACGTTTCTCTAGTAAGGGTTTCGTTTAGCTAGTAGAACCAAAATTCTAAAATCCGTAGATTCAAATCAATTTTTCTCTACTAGCAAAACGCTTAAAATGAAAAAATGCCCGATTTCTCGAGCAAATATCGACTCATTTTGAGACCCTTACTTTGTATCAAAATGTTAGTTATAAGATGGTGCGGACGGAGAGAATCGAACTCTCATGGGAAGCCCACACGCCCCTCAAACGTGCGCGTCTACCAATTCCGCCACGTCCGCAAACAGCTCATAGAGTATATCAACCCTTTCTTTGGAAAGCAAGAGAAATTAAAATAGATTCGTATGTCCAAGCGCAAAGTGTTGAAGGTTCTCTCCTGCACGGACGGGAGGGGAGAGCGCTTCGACGTGAAGGTCTATCTCAATCCACGCCCGAGCTATCGCCTTTCCGCTCGTGTCCAATATGGGGAGCTCTCTCTTCTGGCCCACCGCTTCACGGAGGAGAAAGCGATGATGGATCTTGTCCGCAAGGTCTGCTCCTCCCCGAAGCACGTGATGGTCAACCGACCTTTCTACCAGGAGGGGCAGTATATCTACCTTCTGGGACAGAGGAAGAAGCTGACCCAGGATGTGCGGAAGAAGGACGATCCGGAGTACTTCTACTATTCCAAAACGGCGAAGACGCCTCTGACTCGCTATCGCTCGATGTTCCTTTCCTATCTGAGAGAGCGTCTTGTCGAAATCGGGAAGGAATACGATCTGGACCTGTCGCAATATTGTCTCGGGGTCGGCTTCTTCGGCTCCTACTTCGGATGCTGTTTTCCGACGAAGAAGAAGCTCAAGTTCGACCTTCGGACCTTTGCCTTCCGCAAGGAGATTCTCGATTCCCTGCTCTATCACGAAGTCACGCATCTTGTCGTCAAGGGACATGACAAGCGCTTCTACCGCATCCTGAACCTTCATGACCCGGATTATGCGACTCAGAATGCCTTTCTGAAGAATGGATATTTCGAAGGAGAGAAAGATGAAGAAAACTATCGATAGTCGGGACAACAACACCTACAAGGAGCTTCTCCGGCTCCAGAAGGGGAACTACGAGGAAGGCCTTTTCTTGGCCGAGGGGGAAGACTTCTACGAGGAAAGCCGCAAGCATGACTGTCTCAAGACTTTGATCCTTCCGGAAGGCTCTTCCTTCGAGACGGACTTTCCGGATGTCCTCTATCTGCGGGAAAATCTCTACAAGAGCCTCTCGAGCTATCAGTCCCTTCCCAAGTGCCTCTCCCTCTGCCAGAAGAAGGAGAGCCAGGATTTGGGGGCGAAGGTCGTCTATCTCGACGGCATCCAGGATCCCGGAAACCTCGGAACCATCCTCCGCACGGCCTTGGCCTTCTCCTACACCGGGATTGCCCTTTCCGAGGATTGCGTCTCTGTCTATAATAAGAAAGCGATTCAGAGCACCAAGGGGGCCCTGTTCGCCCTTCCCTTCCGGAAGGTGAGCCTTTCCAAGCTCAAGAAGGAAGGCTACTCCATCTATCTGACGACTCTGGACGGAAGGGACATGGAAGAGGTTAAGACTCTTTCCCGACCCTTTGTCCTCGCCTTTGGAAACGAAGGGCACGGGATTCGGGAGGAAAACCGCAACCTCGGGGAGAAGCTCCGCATCAAGATGGACAACATCGACTCTCTCAATGTTGCGATCGCATGCTCGATCTTTCTCTACCATTATTCGAAGGAGTGATGAAAATGGAAGCTAAAGTGATCAAAGAGAAAAATCCGGGATTCGACTTCTCCAAGGCGGAGAGGAAGACGGTGCTTCTGTGCACCAACGGCTTTCAGAACGCCGATATCCACGATTCCACGGCGATGCACGAATACTTCGAAAAGAACTTCGCCAAGGATTTCCCCAACTGCGAGATCGTCCCGGTCCAGCTTTTCCTTCCTTCCGAACCCAAGACCCATCACGCCCATCTCTACGAGAGGATTCTCGAGCAGAAGATCGAGGAATACGAGAAACAGGATGTCGACATCGTCCTGATGGGATATTCCTTCTCCGCGGCCTTGGCGGCGAAGATACAATCCCGCCATCCCAAGATTCGGAAGCTGATCCTGGTCGCCCCGGTCTATGACACGATCGTCAACAACATGATCGCCGGCTATATCCAGTATGTCCTGAAGTTCCGGAGGCTGACCAAGAAATACGGGCCGGCGATCGCCAAGGCCATGGGAAGGGAGACGACCAGGGGGATGATTGGCCTTCTCCTCTCCATCCTCCGCTCGGTTCTCTCCTGCCGAGGGAGCTATCGCAAGGTCACTTGCGACACCCTCCTCATCCACGGAGAGGACGATGAGCTCTCCACGATGCACTCCATCAAGAAGATTCGCTCTTGCGGAAAGGAAAGGACCTTGCTCTATGTCTATCCGGGTATGAATCACGGCATCCTGAAGAACGCAAGGGACAACGGGATCGTCTTCGAGGACATCCTCTCCTTTGCCTTCGGGACTCCGCACCTTCTTTCGGCGGAGGTCCAGCCGATGATCGAGAGGAAGGAGAAGGTCGCCCTGGATGAGGACGGAAATCCGATCCCGACCTTCCAGGAGATCTTCGCCGAGCTCGATCCCGACTACGAAAGGGAGCGCAAGGAAGACCAGGGGGCGGTGTGATTCCCTTTCCAAGGCAAGAGAATTTCTCTATAATAGACAGGCAGCTCTGCTGCCTGTTTTTTTCGTATGAAACCCGGAGGCATTCTATGGAATTGAAAAAGACGCTGACCATGCCCAAAGGAAAGTTCCCGATGCGGGCCAACCTCCCCCAGAAGGAACCTCTTTTGGTCCAACATTGGCAGTCCATCCACCTTTATGAGAAATTGAGGGAGAAGAACGCAGGCAAGAGACCCTTCTATCTCCACGACGGACCGCCGTATGCCAACAACGAAATCCACGCCGGACATGCCCTGAACAAGATCCTCAAGGACATGATCATCCGCTATCACAACCTGATCGGAAACGATGTCCCCTATACTCCGGGCTGGGATTGCCACGGCTTGCCGATCGAGCTTTGCGTGACCAAGAGCGGTGTCGACCGCCGAGTGACTCCGCCGGCGGAGTTCCGTCGCAAGTGCCGGGAGTACGCTCTCGGACAGGTCGACCGCCAGAGGAAGCAGATGCTTTCCTTGGGCCTTGTCGGGGACTATGAGCATCCTTATCTGACGCTCGACCCGGTCTATGAATCCCACCAGCTGGAGATCTTCCGCGACATGGCCCTGTCCGGATTGATCTACAAGGGTCTCAAGCCGGTCAACTGGTCTCCTTCGAGCGAATCGGCCCTGGCGGAAGCGGAGATCGAGTACAAGGACGTGACGGCGAAAACGATTTATGTCCGTTTCCCGATCAAGGACGGGCACGGAATCCTTCCTTCGGAGGCGAGCTTCGTCATCTGGACGACGACTCCCTGGACTCTTCCGGCCAACCTTGCGATCTGTGTCAATCCGCGTCTGACCTATGGCCTTTATCGCACGGACAAGGGCCTTTTCGTCCTGCTCAGGGACTTGGCCGATCCCCTGATGATGAAGCTATCCTTCTCTCGGATGGAGGAAGTCAAGACTTTCCTGGGACAGGAACTAGAGGGGGTCGTCTGCAAGCATCCTTTCTACGACCGCGATTCGATCGTCATCACCGACGAATATGTCACCAGCGATTCCGGCACTGGTTGCGTCCACATCGCACCGGGACATGGCGAGGACGACTATCGCGTCGGCAAGCGCTACAACCTTCCTCCGCTCTGCCCGGTCGACGAGAGAGGATACATGACCAAGGAGGCCGGGCCGGAGCTTCAGGGTCTCTTCTATGAGGAATGCAACGACAAGGTTCTGGAGATCCTGATGAGAAACGGCTCCCTGCTCAAGGAAGAGGACATCGTCCATTCCTATCCCCACGACTGGAGGACGAAGAAACCGACGATCTTCCGCGCGACCAAGCAGTGGTTCTGCTCCATCGACCGCATCAAGGACAAGCTGGTCGAGGAAGCGAAGAAGGTGGAATTCCTTCCTTCCTGGGGCAAGGCGAGATTGGTCAACATGCTCTCCAACCGCGACGACTGGTGCATCTCGAGGCAGCGCCTTTGGGGCGTTCCGATTCCGATCTTCTATGGCGAGGACGGGGAACCGCTTTTGGACAAGGCCCTCTTCGACCATGTCATCGAACTCGTCCGTGAGCACGGAAGCGACATCTGGTATGAATGGGAAGTCAAGGACCTGATGCCGGAAGGCTATCACTCTCCGCACTCCCCCAACGGGACCTTCACCAAGGAGAAGGACATCATGGATGTCTGGTTCGACTCTGGCTCTTCCTTCTTGGGCTCGGGCATCGCCTTGGGGCATCCTTTCCCCGCCGACCTCTATCTCGAGGGAAACGATCAATACCGCGGCTGGTACAATTCCTCGATGATCCTCGCGGTCGCCACCCATGGCGAAAGGCCCTACAAGGCCATCGTCACCCACGGCTTCCTCGTCGACCAGAACGGAGAGAAGTTCTCCAAGAGCAAGAAGAACGGCATCGACCCCGAGACGATCTGCAAGAACTTCGGGGCGGACATCCTGCGCCTTTGGGCGACGACGATCGACTATTCCACGGCGGAGATCAAGCTCTCCAATGAGCTGCTGAAGATCGTCAGCGAGGAATACCGCAAGATCCGCAACACCTTCAAGTTCCTTCTCTCCAACCTTCTGGACGACGATGAAGGACACGCTTTCGATCCTCATTACGTCCCTTCCAAGCTTTCGGAAGTCGAGAGTCTGCTTCTGAACCGGCTGAAGGAAGTCCTCTTGGAGATGAAGAGCGGATACGAGAGCTACAACTTCTCCAAGAGTTGCAACGCCCTGACGAATTTCATGATCAACGATCTTTCCTCCTTTGCCTTGGATTTCGGAAAAGACATCCTCTATTGCGACAAGAAGGATTCACAGGAGAGAAGAAGCTTCCAGTACGTCCTCTACACCATTGCGAAGTCTCTGGCCATCGCCCTCTCTCCCATCCTCCCCTTCACCACGGAGGAGATTTACGACACCTTGGACATCCCCGAGAGAAAGGAGAGTATCGCCCTTGAGGACTATCCGGAACTCGGACTTCCGGAGAAAGAGCTCAGCGAGGACTATCAGCTCCTGCTCGAGCTGAGAAGCCACGTCAACAGCCTGCTTGAGCCTCTGCGCAAGGATGGCGAGATCGGCTCCTCCAGCGAGGCAATGGTTCTCTACCGTCCGGAGTCGGACAAGGAGAGAAAGCTGATCGAGAAGATCGGGGAGAAGGACATGCAGACCATCCTGATCGTCTCCTCCTTCCAGGTGAGCGACAAGTCCTTGGCCAAGCATCACGAGGGAAAGAGGTGCGACCGCTGCTGGAACTACTTCGACGAACTCGAGGAAGTGGACGGCGCCCATCTCTGCCCGCGCTGCAAGCAGGCCATCGAAGGAGCGGACAAGTGAAGAAGTTCTTCCTCGGCATCCGGGATTCTCTCTCGAAGAAGGAACTTCCCTACTTTCTGTCCTTCACCGCTTTTCTTGTCCTTCTTGTCGTCCTGGACATCCTCAGCAAGTACTTCGCCTATGTCCATCTCTCCTCCGAGGGCAATGTCTTGGGAGCGATACCGGGCCTTTTCAACTTCGTCCTCGCCTTCAACAACGGAGCGGCCTGGGGGATGCTCTCCGATCAGAAATGGCTTCTGACCCTGCTTTCCTTTGCCATAGGAAGCGGTGTCCTGATCTTCTATCTCTTCCGCTTTTCCAAGCTTCCGAAGACGGTCTCCTTGGCCTTGGCCTTGATCGTTGCGGGCTCGTATGGAAACCTCATCGATCGCATCGGCTATTGGGCGGGACTTGGCATCTATTCCCGGGGAGTCGTGGACTTCCTTCAGTTTGCCTTCTGGACCGATTTTCCGGTCTTCAACCTCGCCGACAGCTACCTGACGATCGGTATCGCGATCCTTCTTGTCTACTACCTGATTCAGCTCATCAAGAGCCAGATGGCCGACAAGAAGAAGGAGCTGGAGATCGTCGACATCGACAAGATCAAGGATGCGGATGAAAAAAAGGAAAAGGAGAACACGGATGGAGAACAAGGAAATCCTCAATGAGAGCAAGGGACGCTTGGATGTCGTCTTAAAGGACAAGCTCGGCCAGTCCCGAAGCCGGGTCGCAAAGGACATTAGGGACGGCCTTGTCCTTGTCGACGGAAAGGCCGTCAACAGCTGTTCCTTTCCACTTTCGGGAGGGGAGAGGATCTTGCTTCTTCCCCGCAAGGAAGAGAAGAGAAAAGACATCCGCAAGGCCGAGGGCGAGGACGAGCTCGACTTCGTCTACAAGGACCATGACATCGCCGTCATCAACAAGAGAAGAGGAATCGTCGTCCATCCCGCACCCGGACATCAGGACGACACCCTGGTCAACTACCTCGCCCGGGAGGAGGACTTCGACTTCGACCTTGCTGAGAGCGAAGACATCCGGCCCGGGATCGTCCATCGGATCGACAAGGACACCTCCGGCCTTCTTGTCGTCGCCCTCAACAAGGAGAGCCAATCCGTCCTTCAGGAGGAGATCCGGCGGCACGAGTTCGAAAGGCTCTACCTCGCCCTCTGCCAGGGAGAGGTTCGGGATCATCTCTTCCGCGTCGACGCCCCTCTGACAAGGCCAAACCACAGCCAGAGGAAGGCCATGGTCGATCCCATCCGCGGAAAGGAGGCAATCACGCACTTTGCGACCCTCTCCTCCACATCCAAGGTCGCCTTGCTCCGCTGCAAGCTCGACACGGGAAGGACCCATCAGATCCGTGCCCATCTCGCCTACATCCACCATCCCTTAATCGGGGACCCTCTCTACAACAAGACGGCCAATCCTCTTGCCGATAAGGGACAGGCCCTTCACGCCTTCTCCCTCTCCTTTCTCCATCCCAGGACGCTCCAGAGGATGGCCTTCTATGCGCCTCTGGACGAGTACATGAAGGAGCTTCTCCGCTTCTTCTATCGCTGAAACGAAAAAAGGCCCTCTTGGGGAGGGTTCGACTTCCTCTTGTCGAGCTCTTCCCTCGGGGGCTATTTTTTTGATCCTTCGTCGACGACTTCGATCTTGGAGATGTTGGACAGGCGTGGCGGATATTCCAGGGCGATTGTCCCGTCGTAGGTGATGCGAAGCAGATCCCCGTCCTTGAGATCCTCAGGATGGATTTCTTCCTTGTTCCGATAGACGTGCTTGGCTTCCTTGGCGTCGAAGGTGTAGAGATAGTCCTCCGTGAGCGTGTCCTTGACCGAGAGCGTGCAGAGGTTGTTGACGCAGGCGTATCGTCCTTCGATGATCTGGTCGCTGTTCTTCTCGATCTCTAGATTGTGGAGACTTTCATTCTCCTGATCCTTGCCCAGGCCTGAGACGAGGCTCAGCGCGGCGAAAAGAAACGATTTCATTCGGAACCTCCTCTCGACCCCGATTATAGCGCCTTTTCAGTCCCTTTGGTAGTTTCGGAAGTACTTTTTGACATAGCGATCGACCTTTTCCGCTCCTTCCTTCTTTCGCAGACGCTGGAAGACGAGGTCGACCTGAGCGGAGGCACCCTTGGGAATCTCACAGCTCAAGTCTTCTTCCATCTTCTTCCACTCATTGAGAAAGTGGTATCGTGCCAGAACGGAGGATAGGGCGACGGAAGGGAAGAAGGTCTCTCCTCTGGTGCGGAAGTAGAGAGGGTTTTCGATCCGGTCTTTCCCGACGTGCTTGAGGTAGAGGTCCTCGCTCTCGAATTGATCGACGTAGCAGATGACTTTCTTGCTGATGTGGTAGCGCTCCGCAAGCTTCTTCTGGCTGTAGTTGTGGAGGATGGCCATCACTTTGTGGATGTTCTGTCCCCGGGTGACGATCTCGGAGAGCTTGTGGGCGGAGAGAGAGCAGGAATAGGAGCGGAACTTGCTCTCGATGCTCTTTCCGATCTCGAGGATGTAGTCGTCCTTCATCTTCTTCGAGTCCTCGATGCGGAAACGCTCCAGAAGGGGAATGTCCTTCTCCTCGACGTAGCTCGCGACGACGATCAAGGGGCCGAAGAAGTCTCCGACTCCGACCTCGTCGGTTCCGATCTGCCTCGAGAGGTCTTCGAAACCTTCCTCATTCTTCTCCGTGGATTCGCTCTCGGTGACGGTCACGTCCTTGGAAAAGAGCTCTGCCTCCTCCTTGGCCTCCTTCGGGCCGGAGAAGACGATGGCATAGACTTCCTTGCGGTTCTTGTAGGCGTGGATGTCGATGCCCTGGCGGCGGACCTGGAAGTAGTCGTAGGGTCTCTTCTCGTCCTTGATTTCCTCGGCCTTGTAGAAATCCCTGATCTCTTCGGCCTTCTCTGGGGTCACCTTTATTTTGGCGTAGATCAAATGCTATTCTCCTCCGCCTCTATATATAGCATAGATTCTCTCCTTCGATGTGCTAAAATCACTACGTTTATGGAACAAAACAACAAACTGCGGGAAGAGATCGAAGAGGTCCTGAAGAGATATCGGCTCTTTCTGGCGACGGAGGGGATGAAGAAGAAGGCGACGTTCTCTTTGCTCCTGAGCAAGGACAGGGACGAGCTTTTGCGCGACCACGACTATCTCAAGGAGTGCGAGCTCTTCCTGAAGGCAGGGCATCGTCTTTCTCTTCCCAACCTTCCCGACCTCGATCCGATCCTGACCGATCTCGACAAGGGAAGGGCTTTGGAGGTTTCCTCCCTCCTCTCGATCAAGGACCTTCTTTCTTCCGTCCGGGAGATCCAGAAGGAGCTCTTGTCGCTGGAGAATTTGGAGATCCTGGTGGATGAGTCCTATCTTCTCAAACCAATCGCGAATTTGGAGCAGAAGCTCTCCCAGAGCATCGAAAGCGACGGGACGATCTCCGACACGGCGACCGGAAAGCTCTTCTCCCTGAGAGGGGAGATCCGCAGTCTCGAAAGCCAAATCCAGGGAGCGATGGAAGTCTATCGCCGGCGCTATTCCCGCTATCTCTCCTTGGACAGCGTGACGATCAAGGCCGGGATGGAGACTCTTCCCGTCAAGCTCTCCGACAAGGGACAGGTTCCGGGAACGGTCCTCTCCTATTCCAAGACCGGGGAGACGGTCTACATGGTTCCCTATGCGGTCCTGGAGCAGAAGAACAAGCTCCTCTCCCTTCGTCAGGAGGAGCAGGAGGAGATCCTCAAGATCTTGGCCGACCTCTCTTCCCTGGCCCGGGAGAACCTTCCTTCCCTCGCACAGGACTATGAGGTCCTTCTTCGTCTGGACCGATTCTTCGGAGCGACGGACTTCGGACATTCCTATGATGGGTCGATCGCAACTTTGTCCACGGATTCCCTGACCTTGGAATCCTTCTTCCATCCTCTTCTCAATGCCGAGACAATCGTCAGCAACACCCTGTCCATGGGCGGAGAGAAGCCCCGTCTTCTCTTGATCACCGGCCCCAACGCCGGCGGAAAGTCGATTCTGATCCGCGCCGTCGGTATCGCGGTGTTGATGGACCGTTTGGGCCTTTTCGTTCCCGCCCATCAAGGAGGGGAGGTTCCCTTTCTCAAGGATGTCCTCTTCCTGGGCGGAGACAATCAGTCGGTGATGGACAACCTCTCGACCTTCTCCGGCCATCTTCTGGGAATCAAGGGGATCGTCGAGAAGGCGGACAAGGATTCCTTGGTCATCATCGACGAGGTTGGGGAAGGAACGTCCCCAAAGGACGGGGAGGCCCTGGGAATCGCCTTGCTCTCCTACTTCGAGGATCTCTCTTCTTTGACTTTGATGACTTCCCACTTCGACGGGATGAAGAACTATGCCCTTTCCGACAAGAGGGTTCTCTCCGCGGCGATGGAATTCAAAAAGGAGACCCTCTCCCCGACCTATCGCCTTTTGGTCGGGACTTCCGGGAATTCCTACGGCCTGCTTCTGGCAAGGAGGATCGGTCTTCCGGAGTCGATCCTGAAGAGGGCGGAGGAATATAACCGCAGCCGCAACGAGATCGATGTCGACAGCATCGTTGATGACCTCAACGCCCAGAAGAGAAGGCTCGAGGAGAAGGAGAAGACGATCGACAACCGCCTGAAGGACCTCGAGCGATTGGAGACGAAGAAGAAACAGCAGCTCGAGGCCATCAACCTCGAGAAGAGCAACATCCATCTCAGGGCCCAGGAGAAGGTGGAGAGGATCGTCGAGAAGAAGATCGCGGAACTCGACCTCCTCTTCCAAGGCAAGGGAAGGAAGGAGCTGAGCTTCAACGAGCTGAGCAAGGCCAAGGGCGAGCTTCACCAGTTCCTGGAGAAGGACAAGAAGGTCGAGCCTGAGAAGCAAGTCCCTCTTCCCACCCTCAAGGAAGGAGACTATGTCCTGGACGAGGACCATCACCTGGGAAAGGTCCTCGAGTTGAAGAAGAACGAGGCGACGATCGACTATGACGGCTTGAAGATCCGGCGCCCGATTGCCGGCCTGTCCCTGACGACGAAGAAGAAGGAGGCGAAGAAGACCTATGTCGAGACGGTCCATCTCGATCTCAATCCCTCCCAGGGGATGGAGCTCAACATCATCGGCCTCCATGTGGACGAGGCGATGCGGAAGGTGGTCTCCTTTTTGGATTCGGCTCGCGTCCGCAAGCTTTCGAGCGTGCGCATCATCCACGGGGCGGGAACCTTCGCCCTGAAGAACGCTCTCTGGAAATATCTCCAGAACCATTCGGACTTCGTGAAAGACTATCGTCTGGGCGGGGAAGGAGAAGGTGGCCTTGGCGCCACGATCATCCATCTCAAATGAATCCCTTGGACATACCTCTTCTGCGGGAGAAGATCAACCTTCTTCCCGACCGGCCCGGTTCCTATCAGATGAAGGACAAGGACGGGACGATCATCTATGTCGGGAAGGCGAAGTCCCTGCTCAAGAGGGTCAAGCAATATTTCACCAGGACCCAGTCGGGCAAGGTCTTTCGCATGGTGCAGGAGATTCGGGACTTCGACATCATCGAGACCCAGACTGAGAAGGAAGCCCTGCTTCTGGAGATCTCCTTGATCCACAAGTACTATCCCAAGTACAACATCATGCTGATGGACGACAAGATGTATCCCTACATCGCCCTCCGCAAGGGAGGAGATCCCTATCTCAAGATCAGCCGCAACGACAAGGAGAAGGGCTATCTCTACTTCGGCCCTTATCCCAACTCCTCGATGGCCTACAAGATGATCGATCTGCTCAACAAGATCTATCCGATGCGAAAGTGCCGGAACCTTCCCAAGAAGCCCTGTCTCTATTACCACATGGGGCAGTGTCTGGCTCCTTGCATCCGAACGATTCCCAAGGAGGATTACGAGAAGATGGTCAAGGACGTCACTCTCTTCCTCAAGGGAGAGACCAACGACGTCGTCCGCATGCTCGAGACGGAGATGAAGGAGAAGGCCAAGAACCTGGAGTTCGAACGGGCCAAGGAGATCAAGGACGTTCTTTTGGCCATCGAAAACGTCACGACCAGGCAGAAGGTCATGTTCGAGGATCACGTCGACCGCGATGTCGTCAGCTATTCCATAAGGGAGGGTTATATCTGTGTCGTCTTCCTTCTCTACCGCAAAGGTGTCTTACTGGGAAAGAACGTCTATGTCGAGGAACTGGAAGACGACATCGACGATTTCCTCGAGAACATGATTGTCCAGTTCTATCAGAATCATCCCCATCCCAAGGAGCTGATCGTCCCGCATTCTTCCCTCTCTTCTGTCCTCACGGAAGCCCTGGGCTTTGATGCCGTCTCCCCCACTCGGGGAAAGAGGAAGGACCTGCTGGCGATGGCCCTGGAGAACAGCCGTCAGATGCTCGACGAACACTTCCAGACGGCCAGGCTCAAGGACGATGTCCTCGCCCTTCTAGTCGAGCTTCAGAACAAGCTCGGATTGAAGAAGACCCCCCTGGACATCGAGCTCTACGACAACTCGCACACCCAGGGAGCGGAATGCGTTGGGGCGATGGTCAAGTTCATCAACGGGGAGAAGGCTCCCTCCCTCTATCGGAAATACAAGATCCGTCAGGAGAACAGCCAGGACGATCTCGCCTCGATGAGGGAAGTCCTCTCCCGTCGCTTTGCCCGCCTGGTCGAGGAGAAGGCGAAGCTTCCCGACCTGATTCTTGTCGATGGCGGCGAGAACCAGTGTCAGGTCGCTCTCGAGTGCAAGGAAGAATACCATGTCGACATCGCCATCTGCGGCCTGAAGAAGAACGAGAAGCATGAGACGGACAGCCTTCTCAACGCCGATACGGGAGAGGTCATCCCCCTCGACCGGAAGAGCCCCCTCTTCTTCCTCTTGATGCGGATGCAGGACGAAGTCCATCGGTATGCGATCTCCTATCATCGGTCGCTGCGTGAAAAGAGCGCCTTCAAGACCATCTACGATGACATTGAGGGAATCGGGCCGAAGAGGAAAAGAACCCTATTGGAGCTCTATCCGACGATCGATTCCCTGAAGGGAATCACAAAGGACGAATTGGAACAGGTCGTTCCTGCGGAGGTTGCGAAGAAGATCCTCGACAAGAGGAACCTGTTCTTCCAAGCTCGGAAAGGAGAAAAACAAGGATGAAAAACTCGTTTTGGCGCCACCGTTTTCCTTCCCTCCTCCTTCTTGTCTTCGTTCCTTCGACGCTCGCCCTTCTTGCCGTCGGCAAGGGACTCTATTCTCTCCTTGGTTCTTTCTCGTCTCTGGCGGACGGGAATTCCCTGGCCTTCTTCTCGGGAATCTGCGGGATCGTCTCGCTCCTTCTTCTTGTCCTCTCCTTTGTCCTTGCTCTCCTTTCCTTCTTTCCGAAGGACCTTCCTTCCGTGAGGAATCTCTCCTTCTTCGCCCTGATCCTCTTTCTGTTCTCCAGCCTTTCCACGATCTTCTTTTTCTCCTTCGGCTTTGTGGCGGGAATCCTTGGAAGTCTCGACAGCGTCTCTCTTTCCTTCTCCCTCCTCTTTTCCTTGTCCTCCTCCCTGGTCTTCTTCCTTCTTCTGAACAAGGATTACCGCAAGCTTGTCAAGGAGACGGCTAAAGAAAAGAATCGAAACCTCGCCCTGGAATTAGAAAAGGAGGAAAAGGAGGAGAAGAAAGAGAAATTGCGTGAGAAGATCCTGGAATCCTGGTGCGAGGGGAAAATCACCGATCGGACGAAGGACGAACTTCTCGCGGAACTCGACCACCCGAGTAAGCGCAGCGACAACGCTTGAAATGAGTTGTGGACATTGCTATAATTTTCTTCGCCTTGAAAGAGGCACTTCGGGACATAGCGCAGCTTGGTAGCGCACTTCCTTGGGGTGGAAGGGGTCATGAGTTCAAATCTCATTGTTCCGACCATTGGATTCAAAAAGCTCGAGAAATCGGGCTTTTTTCGTTTTTATGTGCTTTTTGGCCATTATTTTCGTCTGCAATTCATCATCCGGGAAGAAGGAGAAACATCGTTTGGAAAGGGTGGCAGAGGTCTTTTGCAAGGGGTTGTCGTGAGCGTCGACTTTAGGGTGATCAAGATTGGTTCGGTTGAATTCGAGTCAGGGGGGACGCTCGCAAAGGGTTTCGGATGGCATCTGTTGCACGAAGGCTCGGCTTTTCCTGAGGATTTCCTCATAAAAACGCTTCCCTGTCCTAGGATTCCTTTTTCTCGGGCCTTACAATAGTGAGGAAAGTCGAGAAAGAACAAAATGCTGAAAATCAACGATTTGTCGATGCAGTTCGGAGGGCGTGTCCTCTTCAAGGATGTCAACGTCAGTTTCACTCCGGGCGAATGCTATGGAATCATCGGAGCCAACGGCGCAGGAAAGTCCACTCTTTTGCGGATCATTTCCGGCGAGCTCGAGCCGACTTCCGGAACGGTGACCAAGGATCCCAAGGAGAGGATGTCGATCCTCAAGCAGGACCACGAGGAATACGATGATGTCGAGGTCTTGCGGACGGTCCTTCTGGGATATCCGCGCCTGGTGGAGGTGATGGACGAGAAGGAGAAGCTCTATGCCAAGAGCGACTTCAGCGAGGAGGACGGAAACAGGGCCGCCGAGCTGGAGACGGAGTTTGCGGAGATGGACGGCTGGAACGCGGAGACGGACGCGACCCAGCTTCTCTGCTCCCTCGGAATCGACCCTTCCTATCACCACAAGCTGATGAAGGAACTCGACCACCGGATGAAGGTCAAGGTCCTACTCGCCCAGGCGCTCTTCGGGAATCCGGACATCCTTGTCCTGGACGAACCGACCAACGACCTCGATGCCCGGGCTTCCGCCTGGCTTGAGGAATACCTGATGGATTTCCCCAACACGATCTTGATCGTCTCCCACGACCGTTATTTCCTCAACCGCGTCTGCACCCGCATCCTGGACGTGGACTACAAGGAGATCAACCTCTTCGTCGGAAACTACGATTTCTGGTATGAGTCGAGCCAGCTCATCCAGAGCCAGATGAAGGATCAGAACAAGAAGAAGGAAGAGAAGATCAAGGAACTCAAGGAATTCATCGCCCGCTTCTCCGCCAACGCCTCCAAATCCCGTCAGGCGACCTCGAGAAAGAAGGCCTTGGACAAGATCGTCCTGGACGACATCAAGCCTTCTTCCCGCAAGTATCCCTTCCTCTCCTTCCGTTCGCAATATCCGCTTGGAAACGATGTCCTGGATGTGCATGACCTGAGCAAGGAAGGGTTCTTCAAGGATCTCTCCTTCACGCTCCGCAACACGGACAAGGTGGCCTTCCTTGCCGACAACTCCCTCTCGATCACCAAGCTCTTCGATGTCCTTGCCGAAGTCGACGAGGACTATACGGGGAAGTTCAAGTTCGGAATCACCGTCCATCGTCAGTACATCCCTTCGTCCTTCCAGGAATTCGAAGGCGTGAAGACCAATCTCGTGAACTATCTCCGTCCCTATTCCCTCGACGATTCGGACACCTACATCCGGGGCTTTCTGGGACGGATGCTCTTCTCGGGCGATGAGGCCCTCAAGCCGGTCGAGGTTCTCTCCGGCGGAGAGAAAGTCCGGCTTCGCTTCTCCAAGAGCATGCTCGACCCGGGCAATGTCATCCTTCTGGACGAACCGACCAACCATCTCGATCTGGAGAGCATCGAGGCCCTCAACCGCGCCCTCATCGACACCAAGTCGGTCCTTCTCTTCTCCTCCCACGACCGACAGCTGCTCAACTCGATCGCCAACCGGATCATCTATCTGAGGAAGGACGGAAGCTATGTCGATCGCTATCTGACCTATGACGAGTTCGAGGAATACCTCGAGAACACGGAGGGAAAAAGATGAAAGTCCTGATGCTCAACGGAAGTCCCCACAAAGAGGGGGTCTGTGCCCTTGCCCTGTCTCTCTTCGCCTCCGTCCTTGAGGAAGAGGGAGTCGAAAGCGAGATTCTGGAAGTCGGAGACAAGGACATCAGAGGCTGCATGGCCTGCTCCTTCTGCTGGAAGGAAAACCGCTGTGTCACAAACGACCTGGTCAACATCGCCGGCGAGAAGCTGAAGGAGAGCGACGGCCTTGTCCTTGCCTCCCCAGTGTATTTCGCTTCCGCAAACGGAACCCTGATCAGCTTCCTCGACCGTCTCTTCTATTCCACAAGCGCAATCGACAAGAGGATGAAGGTCGGCTGCTCTCTTGTCAGCTGCCGTCGAGGCGGAGCCTCGGCGACGTTCGACGAGCTCAACAAGTATTTCACCATCTCCGAGATGCCAATCGTCTCCTCCCGCTATTGGAACTCCATCCACGGAAACACGAGGGAAGAGGCGCTCAAAGACGAAGAAGGATTGATAACGATCCGCCAACTGGCGCGGAACATGGCCTTCATGATGAAGTGCATCAGGGAGCGGAAGGAGAAGGAGGGACTCCCCAAGAAGGAGGAATCCATCCACACGAATTTCATCCGATGAAAGAGAACTAGATCGTCTGTCAGAACCGCAAGAAGGACTATGGCGTGAAAGAGGCCCTCGTCCATGCCCGGGATGTCTCCTTCTCGTTGCAGAAGGGCTCTTTCGGTGTCATCCTGGGGCCCCAGGGAGCGAGCAAAACCGCGCTCCTCAACCTCTTGGGAGGAGTGGACATGGCGACTTCGGAAAGACATCTCTTCGATAGGGAGAAAGTCTGCCATTTCACGTTCAAAAAGATGGAATTGTTCCAAAGGAACGAAATCGGCTTCTTCTTTCAGTTCTACAATCTGATGGAAAATCTGACCGCTTATGAAAATGTAGCAATCGTCGCCAGCATCGTCACCTCCCTCTCGATCCCGAGGAGGTCTTGACCGAAGTCGGGCTCAAGGACAGGACAAATTCCTTCCCCAGCCAGCTCTCCCTTTCCGTTGGGGGGATGAGGTCTCCTTCTCCTCCGGGACGGCTCGCTACTCGTGGGTGGTGACGGAGATCTTCGTATCGACCCTTTCCTCAAGGAATCCACTTCCGGTTTGACGATTTTCCGGAGATCGACCTTTCCCCGACGACCTATCACGTGGCGCGGAAGGATGGTGTCTCTTTGTCCGACAATTTCTCCTCCTATCTCGAGGACAGCCGTTTTCTCTCCGTCGTCACCTATGACGACGGGATGAACCAGGTCGACAGCGTCCTCTCCTCCATCTCGACGATGACTTTCGTCGTTCAGGTCTTCGTCATCCTGCTCTGAGTGGTCGTCATCGATAACCTCGTCGCCCTCAATCTCTCCAAGCGAAAAAGGGACATCGCACGATGAAAGTCCGTGGCTTCCCGTTCTTCGAGATCTCGTGGATGCTGACCTACGAGATCCTCGCCGATTCCCTTCTGGGTTCCCTCTTCGGCCTGATCTTTGGCTATCCCTTGACGGTCCTCGTCCTTTCCGTCAACCGGACGAACCTGCTCAACCATATCTTCCATGTCAATCTCGAGACCTATCTCTTCGCCCTTCTTCTCTCCTTGGACGTGACCCTTCTGGTCTCTCTCTTCTGGATCTGAGGATCCGCCGCATCTCGATGAGCGAGTCCTTGAAGTCGGTGGAGTAGTTTCCCCTATATCTTTTTTCTGCTAAAATATCATCTAGGACAAATATCAAAAAGGAGAGACAAGATGAACAAGAAAATTCTTTTGCCGCTGGGAATGCTTTCCCTGCTTCTTCCTTCCTGCACGACGACAAGCACGGTGGTCGACAACGACTACCTGATCGAGAAGGTCCTGAGCCAGGCCGAGGCTAACCTCAAGGAAGTCACGAAGATGAAAGTCGAGGTGTCCAATCTCGAGGACATGAGCGCCATCTATCCCAAGAACATGCGCCCCTTTGTCTCCTACGACCGAACGTCCGCTTCCAGCACCGCCGAGTTCTATTCGGATGCGATTCTCCAGACGATGAAAGGCGAGAACGAGACCGGCACCAACGTGCAGCGCTTTGTGACCAAGGCGGATTCGAGCACTCTCACGGCGGCCCTTTCCGACAGCATGGCGGGAATGAACTACCTCGGATCGCACAACGAGATCAAGGAGGGTGCGAATGTCGCTCGCTTTGATAGCCTCGATGGCACTGGGGAAGGCTCTTCGGAGCTGACCAAGGAGGAGCTTTTCGACTCCTATGTCGAGACCATCTTTACCTCCCTGGGGGATTCCTTGACACAAATCGACCATTTCGATGTCACGATGGACGGCCAGGATGTCGTCCTGACCTCTCTTGTGGCCAGCACCAAGACCGGCTCCAATCCCATCTACCCCAACGATTCCGAGAAGAACCTCCCCTACGGCACCAAGAACCAGATCACCTATCGCTTCCAGAAGGACGAGACCTATCGTCTGGTCCAGATCGAGTCGGAGAACACGACACAGTATTTCATGGACAGCGACCTCAAGAAGGTCTCTGCCGTCGTCAAGTCGAGTTCCACCACCTCCGATTTCACCTATGGCGAGAAGACAAGCTATCAGGGAGAGCTTCCTCTTCCGGATCTTGAAAAGGCGATCGCCAAGATTGAGGCTCCGACCTATTTGATCAGCAGCACGGCAGGGCAGCAGACGGGGACGGTCGAAAACGACCGGACCATCGGATACCAGCTGATGACGGGCGAGGAGAAACTTTGCTACACCACGACGATCGACCTCACCGCTTTCGCCGAAGGGGCGACGATCTCCTTTGCCAAGGGCGAGACCGAACTCAATGCGGAGAACTCCCGTTTCGTCATCGCCGATGACCTCCCCTACACCAATCCGGTCAGCGGCGAGTATCACTTCGAGGACACCGATTCCCTGGAGGTCGAGATCGTCACGGACATGGACGGCACAAACGCTGTCGTCACCATCGCTTGATCGTTTTCCCTCTTCTCTTTTCTTTGAAAAGAGTATAATTGATTCGCTGTTTTTCCACGAAGGAGATTTCCCATGCGCAAAATGACATCGGACGAGATTCGTGACACCTGGCTGGAATTCTTCAAGGAGCACGGCCATTACGTCGAACCCTCTGCCTCCCTGATTCCGCAAAATGACCCAACCCTGCTCTGGATCAATGCCGGCGTCGC
Organism: uncultured Bacillota bacterium; assembly: GCA_949290645.1. GTDB lineage: Bacteria > Bacillota_I > Bacilli_A > RFN20 > CAG-288 > Enterosoma. The sequence goes on along the minus strand of CASESG010000006.1, from coordinate 61,181 downwards.
GGCTTTGAAGAAGTACTTCGACGGAACCCTGACCCCGAAGCACAGACGCATCACCAATGCCCAGAAGTGCATCCGCACCAACGACATCGAGAACGTCGGGCACACGGCCCGTCACCACACCTTCTTCGAGATGATGGGGAACTTCTCGATCGGAGACTACTTCCGGCACGATGTCATCCCCTGGGCTTTCGAGCTTCTGACCTCGGAGAAGTACTTCGGCCTTCCCAAGGAGAAACTCTATGTCACCTACTATCCGGACGACCTGGACACCTACGAGACCTGGATTAAGGCCGGAATGGACAAGGACCATCTGGTTCCTTGCAAGGGCAACTTCTGGGAGATCGGGGAAGGCCCCTGTGGTCCGGACACGGAAATCAATTTCGATCGGGGCGAGAAGTACGATCCCGAGCATCTCGGCCTGAAGCTTCTCTCCGACGATCTGGACAACGACCGCTACATCGAGCTCTGGAACATCGTCTTCTCCCAGTTCAACGCCGTTCCGGGAACGCCGAGGAAGGACTACAAGCTTCTTCCGCAGAAGAACATCGATACCGGCGCAGGACTGGAGCGTTTCGCCTGCATCCTTCAGGGTGCGGAGACGAACTTCGAGACGGACCTCTTCCTTCCCTACATCGAGGCTCTGGAGAAGAAGGCCAAGGTTCCCTATTCGGAGAACAAGTTGGCCTATCGCGTCATCGCCGACCACATCCGTTCCATCACCTTCGCCTTGGCCGACGGTGCCATCTTCTCCAACGACGGCCGGGGCTATGTCCTCAAGAGACTCTTGCGAAGAGCCTCTCGCTATGCCCAGAAGATCGGTCTGGAGACCGGGACTCTGGCCAATCTTGTCCCTCTGGTCGACAAGAACATGTCCCATTTCTATCCTTACCTTCTCGAGCACGAGGAGAAGACCTGCAAGATGATCGAGAGCGAGGAGAAGAAGTTCTCTGCGACTCTTCATACCGGCGAGAAGATCCTCTCCGACATGATCGAGAAGTCGGGCAAGGTCCTCTCCGCCAAGGATGCCTTCAAGCTCATGGACACCTATGGCTTCCCCTTCGAGCTGACGAAGGAAATCGCCCATGACGCCGGCCTTGAGGTCGACGAAAAGGGGTATGATCAGCTCCTTTCCGACTCCAAGGAACTGGCAAGGCAAAGCCGTGGGACGAGAGAGTCCTTCGGCACGCAGAGCAAGGATCTTCTCGACTTCCACAAGGAAAGCACCTTCACCTATGAGGAGAAGGATTTCGAGTCTTCGGTCATCGGTCTCTTCCAGGACGGGAAGAGGGTCGAAAGCCTCGATGACGAAGGAGACATCGTCCTGGAAAAGACGGACTTCTATGCCGAGAGCGGCGGACAGGTCAGCGATACGGGAAAGCTTCTCGGAAAGGACTTCGAGGCGGAAGTCCTCTCGGTCGGCAAGTGCCCTAACGGCGCCCACCTGCTCCACGTAAAGGTCCTTTTTGGGACGGTCAAGGGTGGAGACGTCCTGCTCCAAAAGGTCGATTGGGAGCGAAGAAGAAAAATCGAGAACAACCATTCGGCGACCCATCTCTTGCAGAAGGCCCTCCAGGAGCTCGTCAGCAAGGACATCCATCAAGAAGGCGCCTATTATGACGACGAGAGCCTTCGCTTCGACTTCGCCTATGAATCGAAGGTCGAGAAGGACGTCCTCGATCAGGTCGAGAAGAGAGTCAACGACGAGATCTTCGCCGGACTTTCGGTCTCGACTTCCGTCCTCGACAAGGATGAGGCCCTCAAGACCAATGCCATGCATCTCTTCAATGAGAAGTACGGCGACAAGGTTCGTGTCGTCTCGATGGGCGACTCCAAGGAGTTCTGCGGAGGAACGCATGTCCGCTCGACTTCGGAGATCGGTCTCTTTGTCATCGTCAGCGAAGGGGCGATTGCCTCGGGAATCCGCCGCATCACGGCCTATACGGGCGAAAAGGCCTACAACTATCTCAAGGATCGGGAGAGACAACTCTTCGACCTGGCCAGCCTTTTGAAATTGATGTCGGTCAAGGGCCTTAGAAGCAAGCTTGAGGCTCTTCTTGCCGACGACGAGGAGAAGAAGAAGCTCATCAACAGTCTCCGCGAGAAGATCACCAACAGCATGCTTTCCGACATGAAGAAGAACATCCTTCCGCTCTCGGGGCATGAGGTCCTGGTCGAGAAGACGCACGGCCTGACCCACGAGCAGCTCGACTCCCTGGCCCACAAGCTCATCGATCAACATCCGGGCCTTGTCCTCTTCCTGGTCAACGAAGGGAATTCCGGAAAGGCCGATTTGGTCGCCGGAAGGGGCAAGGACCTGAATCTGAAGGCTGGCCTTTTGATGAAAGAGCTCAGCCGTCTTGTCGGTGGCTCGGGAGGCGGCCGGGACGATGTCGCTTTCGGCGGCGGAAAGAACGGCGTCGACCTGGAAGAAGTCCGCAAGAAGATCGGGGAAATGCTTTCGTGATCAAGAACATCCTCGCCCTCGACCTCGGAAGGGGAAGCCTGGGCGTCGCGATCTCGAGAAGTGGCTTTCTCGTCACTCCCTTGACCAACATCCGCTTCCGGATGGAGGACTATGACGAGGCTTTGGATTTGCTCAAGGAAGTCGTCTCCAAGGAGAAGGTGGAGCGGATCGTCATCGGCTATCCCTCCTATCCCTCGGGCGATCCCTGTCCGATGAGCGAGGTCGTCCTCTCCTTTATCCCCAAGCTTCAGGAACGCTTTCCGGGCATCGCAATCGACAAGCAGGACGAGCGCTATTCGACTTCGGAGGCATCTGCTGTCATGGTGAGCCTTGGCAAGAACACGCGCAAGCAGAGAAAGTCGATCGACAGCAAGGCCGCTTCGGTGATCCTGGAGCGCTACCTTCGAAAGATCGGTCAGCTATGAGAAAAGGCTGCGGAGTTGTCGCAGCCTCTTTCTTTTGCGTTCGGACCTTTATTTGAACTGGCTCGCGTAGAGGTCGTAGTAGAAGCCGTGCCTATGGATGAGTTGGTCGTGGTTTCCCTTCTCGATGACGTTTCCGTCCTTGAGGACGAGGATGAGGTCGGCTTTCTGGATGGTGGAGAGGCGGTGGGCGATCACGATCGAGGTCTTGCCATTGAGGATCTTGTCGAAGCCTTCGGTGATGAGCTTCTCGGTGCGGGTGTCGACGTTGGAGGTCGCCTCGTCCAGGATGACGATGTCGGGCTTGCTGAGCATGACGCGGGCGATGGTCAACAGCTGCCTCTCTCCTTCGCTGAGTCCGCCCTTGCTTGTGACCTTTGTGTCATAGCCGTAGGGAAGGGTGCGGATGAAGCTGTCGGCATGGGCTTCCTGACAGGCTTTTTCGACTTCCTCGTCCGTGCTCTCGGGCCGGGCGTAGCGGACGTTTTCCCGGATGGTGCCAGTGAAGATCCAGGTGTCCTGGAGGACCATGCCGAAGTTTCTTCTCAGCTCCCTCTTGGGGATGTTTCGGCTGTCGATGCCGTTGAAGAGGATCGAGCCGGAGACGGGATCGTAGAAGCGCATCAGGACGTTGATGAGGGTGGTCTTGCCGGCTCCGGTCGGGCCGACGATGGCGACTTTCTGTCCTCTCTTGATCTTCTGGCTGAAGTCCTCAATCAGGTGCTGCCCTTCCTCATAGGAGAAGGTCAGGTGGTCGAAGGAAATCTCTTCCACTTTGCCTTCGAGTTGCTTTGTCCCTTCGTCGACGTCGTCTTCGCTCTTAAGGAAGGTCTCGATGCGGTGGAAGGAGAACTTGGCCGTCTCGAACTCGGCGACGACCGAGGAGATCTCGTTGAAGGGCTTGGTGTATTCGTTGGTGTAGCTGAGGAAGGAGGTGAGCTTGCCCATCGTCATGGCCAGAAGGGGGACAGAGGCGGTGTAGAGGATCATGACGATGCCGGCGATGCCGACGATGGCATAGATGGTGTTGTTGACAAAGCGGGTGGAGGGATTGGTCCAGGAGGCGGCGAACTGGGCGACCTTTCCTTCCTTGCGGAGCTTCTCGTCCCGGCTCTGGAATTCCCTGAGAGAGCGGGATTCGTATTCCAGGGACTGGACGGTCTCGAGGTTGCCGATGGCTTCCAGGGAGAGGGCGTTGAGGTCGCTCATCAGGGCGGACTGGCTCTTGAAGTGGCGATGGGAGAAGGTCGCGATGAAGCGGCTGACGAAGAGGGAGAGCGGGGAGAGGACGATGACGGCGATGGCCAGAATCCAGTTGACGGTGAACATCAAGACGATCGTGATCAGGACCGAGAGCACGCCCTGGACAAGCTGCTTGAAGACGGAGGCGAGACCGGTGGCGATGTTCTCGACGTCCTGGATCTCGAGCTGGAGCAGATCGCCGTGCTTCCTCGAGTCGATGGTGCGGATCGGGACTTTCAGAAGCTTGTCGAAGACGTCGTCCCGGATCTCCTTGACGATGTTCTGGGTGAAGATGCCGATGCTGTATTCGAAGAGGAAGTCGAAGATCACGCCCAGGATCGAGAGGACGAGGGCGGTGACCAGGAAGAAGACAAGTTTCTGCGTCTGGATGTCGAGTGTGAAGACACCCAGCTCGACTCGTCCGATCGCATCCAGGGAGGAGCCGACAAGAAGGGGTTGGGAGAGCTGGGCCAGAAGGAAGACCAGGACGGAGAGGAAGGAGAGGACGATCCTTCCCTTCTGCTTCCCGAGATATTTCATGAGAAGTTCTTTGCCTTGCATCAGAGTCCCTCCTTCTGCATCTGCGAATCGTAGGTCTCGCGATAGACCTGGGATGTCTTTAAGAGTTCCTCGTGCTTTCCCATCGAGAGCACCTTTCCGCCCTCAAGGACGAGGATCAAGTCGCTGTCCTTGATCGTGGAGACGCGCTGGGAGATGAGAATCTTGGTGGCGTCGGGAAGGAAGTCCTTAAGGTTGTCGCGGACTTTTTTGTCGGTCAGAAGGTCGAGAGCGGAGGTGGAGTCGTCCAGGATCAGGACTTCGGGCTTGCGGAGGAAGGTCCGTGCTATGGCCAGTCGCTGCCTCTGTCCGCCGGAGAAGTTCTTTCCCCCTTCCTCGACTTCGTGGAGAAGCTGAGACGGTTCGGTGCGGACGAAATCCTCCGCACAGCTGACTCTGAGGCATTTCCAGATCTCCTCGTCGGTGACGTCTTCCTTTGCCATCTCCATGTTGGAACGGATGGTTCCCTTGAAGAGGACGGACTTCTGTGGAACGAAGGCGATTTCCTTTCTCAGTGCGGAGATCTTGTAATCCTTGAGGTCGACGCCCTTGTAGAGGACCTTTCCCTGGCTGGGGTCGATCAGGCGCTCGACCAGTCGAATCAGGGTCGTCTTTCCCGATCCTGTTCCGCCGATGATGCCCAGTGTCTCTCCTTTCCTGAGGTGGAAGGAGATGTCCTTGAGGGCGGCGTTTCCGCCTTCCTCGTAGCAGAAGGTGACGTTGTCGAGCTCGAAGATGGTCTCTCCCTTCTTGATGGTCTTGGTGATGGCGTTTTCCTTCTCGACGATCTTCGGTTTTACAGCGAGAAGGGAGTCGCATCTCTTCCAGGAGACGATGGTCTTGGTGAAAATCGTCACGAGGTTGGTCAGCAGGATCAGGGTCTGGAAGATCTGGCTGAGGTAGCTGACCAGGGTGATGATCGTCGAGGGGAGGACGTCCTGGCCCATCATCTTGATGCCCTCTGCCATGTCGAAGCTGCCTATGAAGACGACCAGGATCGTGGCCATGGAGACGATGGCGAAGGTCAGGGGGTTGATGAGGGCGTTGATCTTGCTGACCCGGATGCTCTCGTCCTGGTAGGTCTTGGTCTTGTCTTCGAAGCGTTTCTTTTCCTCGTCCATGGTGAAGAAGGCGCGGATGACCCGAGCCCCTTCCAGGCTGTCGGAAGTGGAGGTCGAAAGGGAGTCGAGCCTTCCCTGGATGACCAGGTATTGCTTCGAGGCCTTTCGCATCACGACGAAGACAATCAGGAGGATGACTGGGATGATGGCCAAGAACACCAGTCCAATCTGCCAGTTGAGAATCAGGGAGAGGATGAGGCTTCCCAGGATGATGAAGGGGGCGCGCACGCCCAAGCGGATGAAGAAGAGGACTCCTTGCTGGACTTGGAAGGAATCGGAGTTGAGGATGGTCATGGCCTTTCCTTCCCCGAACTTTTCCCTCTCTCCCTTTCCGAGCGAGAGGATCTTCCGATAGAGCATGTCCCGGAGGTCGGTTCCCGTCCTTGTCGCGGAGAGGGCGGCGATGTACTGGCAGATCATCGTCGTGACAAGGCCGACGATGCCCATCAAAAGAATCAGAGTCCCTCCGACCAGGGCATAGTTGAGAGGCTTGTTACCCGAAACCCACGTCCCGAAGAGGTCGAGGAAATGACCGAACCCTTTCGAGACGGAATCGACTTTCGAAAGGTCGCTGGTGAAGGAGAGGTCGAGGACGGCCTTCATCACGAGCGGAATCAACAGGTCGAAGACGGCTTCGATCATCTTGAACGCCGGGCCGACGATGTAGGTCCATCCGTTCTTCTTGATCGCCGAGAACACTTTTTCTTTCATAGCGATTCATTATAGTCATGGCCTTGCGCCAATTGCCACACTTGACAGGATTTCTCTTTCTACTTATACTTTTCTTGTCTTGAGGAAACTTGAGACGCCTTCTTAATCGTATACGGTTGAGAGTGGGCCAATGGCTCACTCTTTCTTTTTACCGGAGGTGGACAATGGATCAACAGACTCTGGACGTGGTGCGAAAATTGGCGAAGGAAGAGTGCGACAAGCTCGGCTTGGAGCTCATCTCCGTCCGCTTTTTCGTCGACTCCCTCAACGGCCCGACCTTGGAGATCCTGGTCGATCACGACTATCAGATCACGATGGACGAGATCAGCAAGCTGACGGAGAGCCTTTCCCCGAGGATCGACGGGGTCGAGGGACTTGAGCAGAGCTACATCCTGGACATCTCTTCCGGGGGCGGGGAAAAGGAGATTCCCTTCGCGGATCTGCCGAAGCTTCTCTCCCGCTATCTCGACGTCACGGAGAAGGGCAAGGAGAAGAAGACCATGCGCCTCGAGTCTTTGGAAGATGGAAAGGCGACGTTTGTCTATTTTGTCAAGGGACGTCCGAAGAAGGTTGTCTTGGAAGAGAAGGATGTCGAGCTGATCAAGATGGGATACAAAGCATAAGCTCAGGAGGAATCGAAAGATGAGCGAAGAAGTCAAGGAAGAAGAGACGAAGGTCGTTCGCCGCAGGGGAAGGAAGCCAAAGTATCTCGAGGAGCCCAAGAAAGTCACGGGCGTGATCGACGGGAACGAGTTCCTTCGCGCCACGGTCGACATCGAGAAGGAGAGCCTTGTCCGGACGGACATGGTCAAGGACATCCTGATCAAGAGCATGGAGCAGGCCTACCTGGAATGGTCCTATCCGGGACTTTTCCGCGACCGGGACAATCCCGATCCGGCCAAGTCCTTGATCCAGTGCCGAATCGATTTCGTCGAGGACGAGAAGGCTCCGACGCATTCTTCCTTCAAGATCTATGACATCAAGACCGTCACCGAAGAGGATGAGATCATCGACGATGCCTACCAGATCTCTCCCGAGGATGCCATGGAATACAAGGAGAATCCCCAGATCGGAGACACGGTCGAGATTCCCTTCGACGTGACCAAGCTCGACAAGTCCTATGTTCGCCGCGTCAAGCAACTCTTCCAGTCCCACCTCAAGGACGCCTCGCGCACCGCCATACTCAACGTTTATTCCGACCGCATCGGACAGCTGATCGAGGGAACGGTCGTCCGCTTCGATGCCATCGGCAATTCCTATGAGATCAACTTCGGCAAGGCCGAAGGTTTCCTCCGCCGTCAGGGTGTCCTGCCTCAGGACCGCTTTGCGACGGGTGACCGGGTCCTCGTCTATCTCAGCGACGTCTCCGAGAAGAGCAATCCGCCGAGCCTTGTCATCTCCCGCACCGACGAGCGCTTCGTCCGCCGTCTCATGGAGCGGGCGATTCCAGAGCTCACCACCGGCGAGATCGCCATCCGCAAGATCGCCCGCGAAGCCGGAAGGAGGACGAAGGTCTTCGTCGAGAGCAACAACCCCAACGTCGATCCGATCGGAACCTGCCTCGGCATCGAGTCCAACCGCATCCGCAGCGTCATCAACGAGATTCGCGGCGAGAAGATCGATGTCCTTCAGTATCATCACAACAAGGCCCTGCAGATCGTCGAGGCGATGAAGCCGGCCCAGGTCATCGGCCTTTCCTGCCCCGAGGATTTCTTCGATCCCAATGTCGACATCAAGGAGCTCGAGAAGAGCGCAGACTATGAATTCCCGCACATCGTTGCGGTCGTCCAGAACGGCAACCAGGGCGTTGCCATCGGTACGGCGGGCGTCAACGTCCGTCTGGCCAGCCAGATCACCAACTGCACCATCTCCGTCTATCAGGCCGATCAGGCCATCACGGAAGGGCTCAAGTATTCTTCCTTGGCGGACATCGAACAGCAGGCCGCCGCTTGGGAAAAAGCCCGCCATCCGGAAACGGTCGCTCCTGTGACGGAAAAGGTTGAAGAGACGACGGAAGAAAAGACTGAGCCCGAGATGGTTTCCGAAGAGAAGGAAACGATGGAAACTCCGGTCGAGACAAAGGAAGTTGCTGCGGAAACGACCGCTCCGGTCGAAGAGAAGACGGAAGAGGAGAAGACTGCTCCTGTTGTCCAGGAGCCGAGTTCTTCGCCGTCGACCACTTCCGAGATCAAGGAGAAGCCGATCGAGCACGTCGAGATCCGCAACAAGCCGAAGATCTCGCTCGAGGAGCTGGAGGAAGCTCTCAGCCAGAAGAAGGGACCCAGCGAGACCCGCTCCTATCGCAAGCGTTTCGACCGCAACAAGAACGAGAAGGACAGCCATGTCGAGGAGCCCAGCAAGGCTTCGACGGCGACGGCCATGCCGATCTATACCGAGGAGGAGCTCAAGGCCCTGGAAGAGCAGGATCAGTATGGCTCCCAGTCGGATTACGAGACCTACGACGAGGATCTCGACGAGCAGTACGACTACTACGATGACGACGATCGGAAGAGGAACTGATGACCTTTCAGCCGACGCGGATGGATCTCCTGACGAGGGAGAGAGCATCCAGAGATCAATTCTTCCGCCTCGTCCTCGTTGACGGGAGATTCGAGCTTGACCTTTCCAAAGAGAGGAAGGGTCGGGGCTATTACGTCCTCAGGAAGAAGGAAGTCCTGGAGAAGATGAGGAAGAAGAATCCTCTGCTCCGTTTCTCCAAGAGCACGGACTATGAACGACTCTTCCGGAAGATGGAGGAAGAGCTATGAGCATCGACCAGAGAAGATTGTGCGGCTACTTGGGACTGGCCCGTCGGTCGAAGGCCCTCAAGGTCGGGGAGCAACTTCTCGATGAGCTCGACAAGGGAAATGTTCATCTTCTGCTCTTGCTTCCCGAGTTGAGCGAGAAGCACAAGGAGAGGCTCCTAAGAAGGAAGAAGGAAGTCGAGACGATCGCGGTCGATTCGATCGACTTCTCAAAGCTGAAGATGAAGAAGGCCCATGCCATCGGGATCACGAACGATGGCCTGGCCAAGGCGATTTTGGATATGTATCGTAAGGAGGAACAAAGATGAGCGACAAGAAACATCGAAAGGACAGAAGCGCAGCGCGGCCTGGCTTTGCCAAGAAGAACCATTCCGAAGTCGAGAACGGCGTCTTTGTCTATTCGGGCCCCATCACGCTGGATCAGCTCTGCAAACGCATCGGAGTGCCGGCGGCGGAAGTCATCAAGGGCTTTTTGATGCAGGGCAAGCTGATCTCCCTCAACACGGTCCTCTCCGACGAACTGATCGCTGAGGTCTGCCTCGAGCACGATCTGGACTTCCGCAAGGAAGAGGGTTCCCTTCCCGACGATTTCACCAAGGCGAGCATCTTCGACAAGCAGAAGGATACGGACGAAAGACCACCGGTCGTCACCATCATGGGCCATGTCGACCACGGCAAGACGACCTTGATCGACACGATTCGCCATTCGGCGATCGCGGCGGGAGAGCATGGTGGCATCACCCAGGAGATCGGCGCCTATCAGAAGACCATCAACGGAAGGAAGATCACCTTCATCGACACTCCGGGGCATGAAGCCTTCACGGCGATGCGTGCGCGCGGCGCTTCCGTCACCGACATCGTCGTCCTGGTCGTCGCGGCAGACGATGGCGTCAAGCCTCAGACGATCGAGGCCATCGACCATGCTCGGGCGGCCAAGGTTCCAATCATCGTCGCCATCAACAAGATCGACAAGCCGGGTGTCAACGTCGAGAAGGTCAAGAGCGAACTCTCCAACCACGGCTTGCTCTGCGAGGAGTGGGGCGGTGACACGATGATGTTCGAGATCTCGGCCAAGAAGAACATCGGGGTCGACAAGCTTCTGGAAGGAATCCTCGAGCTGGCCGAACTTCTCGAGCTTCGGGCCCACAACGAAGGCCCGGCGGTCGGCTCGGTCATCGAGGCGCGTCTGGACAAGAAGGAAGGAAGCAAGGCGACCCTTCTGGTTCAAAACGGCACCCTTCATGTCGGGGATTATCTGGCGGTCGGCGAGTATTATTGCAAAGTCCGCAAGATGGTCAACGAATACGACCATGCCCTCAAGGATGCCTGCCCGTCGACTCCGGTTGTCGTCACCGGACTTTCCGGCGTTCCGATCGCGGGGGACCGTTTCATGGCCTTCCCCAGCGAGAAGGAAGCGCGCGATGCGGCGGCGAGAAAGGCTCAGGCTTCGATCGGAAAGACGGAGAAGGGAGCCAGCCTTGCCGACATCGCTTCGACGGTCGCAAGCGGCGAGATGCCCATCATCCACCTGATCGTCAAGGCAGACACGCAAGGTTCGTGCGAGGCCATCAAGTCCTCCCTGGAGAAGATCGACGTCCCGGGGACGAAGCTTCAGATCATCCACTGCGCCTCGGGCGATGTCAACCAGGGCGATATCGTCCTTGCCCATGCTTCCCATGCGGTCGTCATCGCTTTCTCCGTCAAGGTCTCTGCCGCGGTCAAGGAAGAAGCCAAGGACAAGAAGGTCGAGATCCGCGAGTACAACATCATCTACCACCTGACGGAGGACATCGAGGCAGCCTTGCGCGGAAAGCTCGGCCCAGTCTATGAGGAAGTCGTCTACGGCAAGGCCGAAGTGCGAAGTCTCTTCAAGGCCAGCCGCGTCGGCCAGATCCTCGGCCTCTACGTGACGGAAGGAAAGCTCAAGAGCAACTGCCACGTCCGTCTCTACCGCAAGAACGAGATGGTCCTCGATACCAAGCTCACCAGCCTCAAGCGCTTCAAGGACGATGCCAAGGAAGTCCTCCAGGGCTTCGAGTGCGGTGCGACGATCGACGACAAGTTCAATTGCGAAGTCGGGGATGTCCTGGAAGCCTATGGCCAGGAGGTCAAGAAGAATGGCTGACAAGAAGGGAAGGATACAGGAACTGATTCAGAGGAATGTCTCCGAGATCGTCCTCTACGAGCTCAAGAGCCCTCTCTGCGAATACAGCTCGATCAACGAGGTGCGGATGTCGAAGGACTATTCCTACTGCAAGATCTACGTTACGCACCTTCGCCCGGAGGCCACGGATGCCTTGGTCGGCTTCCTCAACAAGAACGCCAAGAGAATCCGCTCCCTGCTCTCCCAGAAGCTCTCGATCTACAAGACCCCGGAGCTGACTTTCCTCAAGGACGAGGTCTACGAGAAGGCACGGCACATGGATGAGGTCATCGCCAAGGCCCTCGCCTCCAAGCCCAAGACCCTCAAGGACCTCGAGAAGGAAGAGAAGGAAGGCAAGAAAGCCGAAAAAAAGACGGCGAAGAAAAAGACGGCGAAAGCCGTCCGAAAGACGAAGACCGATTCGAAATAAGGCGCTGCGGCGCCTTTTTCAGTATAGGCGGGTGCTTTCTTTCCGATCCCGGAAAAGCTGTTTCTTCAGCTCATCGAGAGAAGAGAACTTGATCTGGGGACGGAGAAAGCCGTGGAAACGGACTTCGATCGTCTTTCCATATAAGTCGCTGTCGAAATCGAGGATGTTCGTCTCGACAGATCTCCTCTTGGTCGGATCGATCGTCGGATGCTTTCCGACGTTGGTCATCGAAGGAAAGACTTTCCCGTCGATTATGGTGCTGGTCCTGTAGACTCCGGTGGGGAGAGCCACTTTCGCGGACGTGGTCTTGATGTTCGCGGTCGGGAAACCGATCTTGTGCCCGTTTCCTCTGCCGTGAATGACTTCTCCCAACATGAAGTAGGGATAGCCGAGGAGGGAATTCGCCTCGTCCAACAAGCCTTTCGTCAAGAGAGTGCGGATGCGGGTGGATGAGACCTTGATCCCATCGACAGTAGCGAAGAGAGGAACAATCGTGACTTCGATCTCATCCGAAAGGGAAAGAAGGTCTCTGGCATTTCCCTCTCTTCCTTTTCCGAAACGGAAGTCCTCGCCGACAAGGATCCTTCTCGGCTTTCTTTCCCTCAGCCAATGGAGGAACTCGTCCTTGCTCCAGGAGCGGATGAGGGAGAAGTCCAAGGAGAGAACGGGAAAGCCGAGTCTGTTCAGGAGCATCTCCTTTTCCTTGGGCGTATCGATGAGCTGGCACTTCTTCCGCTTTGCAAGATCCAAGGAAAAAGTCAGGCAAAGCTTGGGGTCATTCGCCTTTTCCAGAAGTCGTCGATGGCCGATGTGGACGCCGTCGAAGAAACCGATGGCGACGTCTCTTCCACAAAGAGCGGATGGATCAATCATGTCGAAAGCCTCGGACGCAATGATAAACCTTCCCCTTTCTCTGGTAAAGGGCGATTGGTTGTCTATCTTGATCTTCGACCAGGAGGAAAGTCGATTGCGGGGATAGGAAAAGGGTGGAACCGTTTTTCGCTCGGGCAAGGTTTTCGTCGGAGAGAGGGAGTGCCCTGCAACCCTCAAGGACTTTGGTCAGCGGAAGGAGATTCTCCCTATTGGCCTCAAGGATGTCGATGGCATCCTTCACCAAGTAGGGACCTACTTGCAAGCGCCTCAGTTGAGCAAGATGCCCTTCGGTCTTGAGCCGGTGGGCGATGTCCATTCCGAGAGTGCGAAGATAGGTTCCTTTGGAGACCGTGGCTTGGAAGGTGATGGCCTTTCTGTCTTCGTCATAGTCGATTAAGAAGATTTCCGACACCTCAATCTCTTGGGGAGACAAATGAACATCCTTTCCTTGTCTTGCTAAGTCGTAGGCTCTTTCTCCGTTGATTCTTTTGGCGGAATACATTGGAGGAACTTGCATGGATTTTCCAAGCAAGCTTTTGAGAGCGAGATCGATTTCCTCCTTGGTCAGAGGAGGGACTTCCTTCTCCGCAAGGATGTCTCCGCTGCTGTCTCCGGTCGCCGTGCTTGTTCCCAGAACGAGCTTTGCTCGATAGACTTTCCAACGGTCGTCAAGGAGAGGGAGAAACTTCGTCATCTCCCCGATGGCGAGGATCAAAAGGCCGGTCGCAAAGGGATCGAGGGTTCCCAGATGACCCACTCTTCGCTGATGAAAAATCTTCTTCGCCTGCCGATCGACATCCGTCGAGGTCCAACCCTCTTTCTTGTCGACGAGAAGAAATCCTTGTGCGTTGTTTTCCGTTTCTTTCACGGAAATATTGTATAATCCATCTGCCATGGACAGCAACAGCACGATTCGGAAGAAGATGCTCGCCGCTCTGAGACGGGCCGACTATGACTTCGGTCTGATCCGACAGGGAGACAAGATCCTTGTCGGCCTTTCTGGTGGAAAGGATTCTGTCGTTCTTCTCGACCTTCTTTCGACCTATCGCCTCTTCCGTGGAAAGAACTTCTCCATCACCGCTGTCCACCTCGATTTTGGCTTTCCGTATGTCGATTTCCGACCGGTCGAGGAATTCGTCCACTCCTTGGGAGTCGAATATTTATTGGTAGAGGAGAAGGAAGTCTACGATATCCTGAAGGACCACCGAAATCCCAAGAACGGGCTTCTTCCATGCTCGATCTGCTCCCGCATGAGAAAAGCCATCGTCAACAAGACGGCGAAACGTTTGGGATTTCAGAAGGTCGCCTTTGCCCACCACATGGATGATGCGATCGAGACGCTCTTCCTCAACATGGCCTATGGAGGTCGAGTTGCGACCTTCGAGCCCAAGATGTATCTCGAGGATGCCAGAATCGAGTTCATCCGTCCCTTAATCTATGCGACGGAGAAGGATATCGAGCGCTATCGGAAAGCCTTCCAGCTGCCGGTGGCGAAAAACCTCTGCGGAAACGACAAGAAGACCCAGAGGGAATTCATGAAGGAAATGCTCAACCACCTCTATGAGACCATTCCCGACGCCCACAGCAACTTTGCGGCGATGCTGACAAATGATCAGTCCTTCCAGCTTTTCTTCCAGCGCTTGGGTTCCACTCCTTCCGATGGTCTCTTCGTCCGGCGCTGTTCCACGATGAAGGACATGAGGGATGTCGCCTCTCTTGCCCATGCTCTACGCTCGGAGGACGATTTCAGGGAGGATGGATCCTTCTATTATCTCTTGCTTGAGGAAGAGAATCCGGTCGGTTATCTCAAGGCCAAGGCGAAGGCGGATTTCTCCGTGGAAATCGAGCTCTTGGAGACGAAAACGGAGAAGGGCGTCGCCCTGCTTGACATCTTCGAGAAGAACCTCTCCATGCGCCATGTCCCGCGGAAAGTCGTCTATGTCGGAAGCAAGAACAAGGACGTCTTCCTCCGGATGGGCTATCGGGAACGAGCCGGAATTCTAGAAAAGGAATTGACGAAGGCGCTGAAAATCTGATTGTCGCGCATTGAAAATGAGAAGCGGGGTGGAGACCGGAATTCGTCTTCCTGGGAACACCAGACTCTGGGTGGGAGCTCCTTCGGATCGTCAAATTTGAAAAAGAGACTTCCATTTCCGGAGAAGATTGGGTATAATTCATATTCGCACGTCGACTGGGTCGTGGCTTGTGTCAAAGCACCTCGTCTCGGTGAACGCGCAGAAAGAGAGTTCAAGACAATGGCACTCACGAAAGAAGAGAAGACGGCAGCCATCACTGCCAGTCGTCGCGACGAGAAGGACACGGGTTCTGCGGAAGTCCAGATTGCCCTTCTGACCGCGAAGATCAAGAAGCTGACGGTCCACATGACCAACAACATCCACGACTATTCCAGCAAGCGCGGCATGGACATCATCATCGCTCGCCGCAAGAAGCTCCTTGCCTATCTCAAGAGAACGAATCCTGAGAAGTACGAAGAAGTCTATCGTTCCATCAAGAGCAAGTAAACAGGGACGGCCTTCGGGGCCGTCTTTCTTTATGCGAAGAAATACCGTCCTTCGGAAAAGGGAAAAATATCTTTCAAAACTTCCTTCCCTTGTGGGGAAGGTCTGTGTCGTCACTGGCGGCACGGGCTCTTTGGCGCGCAACTTGATCTTGAACCTACTTTTCCTTGGGGCCAGGGTCTATTTCACCTATCGAAACGAAAGCAAGGCAAAGAAGCTTCTGGAGGAACTCTCGAAGTTCTCTTCGAATCTTTTCGCTTTTCCCCTGGATCTCTCCGTGAAAGAGGAGGTCTTCTCTTTCCTCAAGAGACTGCCGGAGAGGATCGACTTCTTCTTCCATGTGGCCGGGACGTACCATCGTCCTTTGGAAAGGACCAAGGACGGCTATGAGAGGACCTATCAGACGGATTTCCTGTCAATCCTCTGGATCGACGAGGAACTTCTGATGAATCATCCCGAGACGAGGATCATCCACACCGGAAGCGTCTCGATGTATTATTCGAAAGTGGATTTCAAGGATCCGATGTCTCTCCACTGCGCCAAGACCATCCGCTACGGAAGGGACAAACGCCTTCTTGCCCTCTATGTCCTTGCCCTGAAGAGGAGATATCCCGTGCGCTCTTTTGTCCTTGCCCATCCGGGAGTGAGCGCGACCTCTCTCTTCCAGAGCGAAAAGGGTGGTTTCGGAAAGGCTTTCGAGACCTTTCTTGTCCCGCTCATGAAAGTGATCTTCATGAAGCCGTGGAAGGCTTCCTTGTCCTTGCTTCTTGGGGCTTTCGCGGGGGATGGGGAAAAGGAGCTTGTCGCTCCCAGGGGTCTTTTCCATTCCTGGGGCTATCCGAAGGTGATCTCCCTGAGGAAATCCCTTCTTGAGAGCAGGGAAAAAGAGGACATGGAAAGGTTGATCGCAAAAGAGAAGGAAAGGATCGTGTCGAATTAGAGAGGGAGGTCCTTCTTCTCGAAGACGAGGAAGGAGGAGAGATAGGTGAGGATTCCGATGCCCAGGAGCGCGATCAGCTTGTAGTAGAACACGGGCGAGTTTGCCATGGCCGAAGAGGCATCGTAGAAGGAGAGGATGGTCAGGTAGTTGAAGAAGTCCATCGCCTCGATGCGGATGGTCGAGGGCATCGCCGGTCCGCCAAAGAGGCCCAAGATTGCGCAGACGAGGAAGAAGATCGTGATTCCGCCTCCGATTCCGAGGGCATATTTCGTCTTGGAGAAGCAAGAGGAGGAGAGGAAGCAGATGCCGGAGATGCTGAACATGCAGAGGAAGTTTCCAAGCACGAAGCGTAATAGCATCCCGATGGGGAGGGCACTTTGGAAGTCTTCCCCACCCACGGCGATGCCGATGGTCCGTGCGACAAGAGAGCCGCAGAGGAGAAGGAGGGACATCAAGACCATCGCCAGAAGCAAGCTGAAGGCTTTCGAGAAGAGGACGGTCCTTCTGCGGACGGGGGCGGAGAGAGTGAAGGCCATGGAACCGTTTTCGACCTTCTGGGCCACTAGCTCGTTAGCGGTGAGGATGGTGAAGACCATCGGAAGGAGCAGGCCGGCCAGGCCGAAGAACATGATGCCGATGAAGATTCCGTACATGTTCATCTCGCTGAGCTCGAGGAAGCTCTTCTCGACGGAGGCAGGAAGATTGTCCAGGATCGATTGGCTGGCCTTGACCATCGAGGACATCATCGCCTCAATCGCGGAGGCACCGACGGTCGTGTTGTCCCCGAGATAGGTCTCATAGGAGTAGATGGCTCCGACGCACTGGTTCTGGACGAATTCCAAAAGCTGCGTGCCCGAGACTCCTTGCTTGTCCTTGCCGATCTCGTCGAGGGAGGAGACGTCGAAAGCCTCGAGGATCTGTTCCTGGGCTTGTCTCTTCAGGACATCCAGAATCACGGGGACGAGCTTCTCCCCGTGAACCTCGCCCATCGCTCCGCTCTCCGCAGGGGTGTAATAGCCGGGGTCTTTGCCGGCGTTTTCCTGACGGACCATGTCTCTTAGGAAGGAGTCGACATCGCCGATCAACTGGCGGATCTCCTCCTGGCTTTCCTCCTTGGCCGTTTGGATCTCCTCTTCTGTGTAATCCGTTCCGGTCAGCTCGTATTTGTGCTGCTTCTGGAGGATGTTGGCGGAGACATACATGCCGTCGGCAACGGGAATCATCCTTTCGGGATCATAGGAGGTGAGGACGACTTCCTTTCCCTCCTCTCGTGCTATCGGCCTTCCGAGGTCGTCTGTCAGGTAGTAGACCGTGAAGTCGGGAAGCTTGGATAAGTAGGCGAACTGTCCCATCATCGAGGAGAGCAAGTCTTCGATAGCCGCAAAGAGGGCCTCGTCCCGATAGCCGAATTCCTGTCCCTCCAGGACGGTGTTGTTCTCGTAGGCATCGGGATTGCTCTCCTTGCTGGCGATCAGAGCCTTGGCAAAGTCGACAAGCTCCTTTTCCATCCCCTTGGGCGCGATGCTGGAGATGCCTTGGTAATAGAGATTCAAGAGCTGCTCGTCGGTGATGGTGCCGCTCTCCTTATCGATCGTCCGCGCCTTCTCAAACTCCACGAGGAAGGCGGAGATCTTCTCTTCCGAGGCTCCGAAGCGAGACAGAATCGAACGGATGGAAAGATTCATCCCTCCTTCGATGATGGAAGGGACGTCGGCATCATCGGGGAAGGATTCCGGATTCTGAAGCATCTCTTCATGATAGGAATCAAGGACACAGGAGAGGAAGGCCTCGATGCTTTCGTTAGAGAGGAAAGCAAGGTCGGGAATCAAAGACTTGATGGTGTTGAGCAGGTCCTCGTTCATGGCGAGGGATTTCGCTTCCTGATGCTTCTCCTCGTCCGTTCCTTCCGCATTCTGGTAGTTTTCGTAATAGGGATTGAAGAACATCGTCTTCACAAGGCCCTGGAGCAATGGGCTCTCTTCCAGAGTCTCCTGGGTCTGGAAACCGACGGGGACAAGGGTGGTGAACTCATCCTTGAAATCCGTGACGAAGGGACCCGAGCCCTTGTCCAGCTCGACGGCGTTGGAATAGGCCAGGTAATAGGAGAAGCTTCCCTGTCCGACAAGGCTCAGCATGTCGGCGTTGGAAAAGAGTTGGGAGAGGGAATCCTGGAGCGTGTTGAGACCGAGGGTGGAAAGGATCAGGATGACGACGATGGCGATGAGGACGTTTCCGATGGCCGTCACCAGGAAGGAAATCCAGTTGGAACGAACGCTCTCCCGGACGATGGCCAGGGACAAGAGCGGACTCTTCTTGTTCTTTGTCTTTTTCGTTGTCATCCTCGATTCCTCCGATTTCTGAAATACACTTCCATCAACGACTCTTCCTCATAGTAATAGTGGATGGTCGGACTCTCGAGCTCGGAAAGAAAAGAGAAGAGCTCGGCCTTGGGAACCTGGACAAGACATTCTCTTCGGTTCTCGTCCAGGGAGCGGATGTTCTCCTTGTGAATGTCGACATATCTCTTCTGGCTCTCCTTGTCATCAAAGCCGACGCAATAGAAACGGTAATTTTTCAAAATCTGGGAATCGGAATGATAGCAATCGAGAATCCTTCCTTGGGACAAGAGATAGACGGAATCGGCAATCCCATCCAAGTCTTCGAAGGTGTTCGATGTCATGAGGATGGTCTTTCCTTCTTTGTTCTCCTTGGAAAGCAGCTGGCGGAAGCGCTCTCGCATCAGGGGATCGAGGCCGGTTGTCGGCTCGTCCAATAACAGGATCGGGACGTCGATCATCAAGGCGTTGACCAGAGCCAGCTTCTGCTTCATGCCCTTGCTCATCCTCTTGGGGAGGGCGCGGATGTCCAGCTGGAGCTCCTCGATGAGTCGGTCGGCCTTTTCGGTATCCTTGAGCCCGTATAGGAGCATCTGTTCCCGAAGGAAGTCCTTGCCGCTGGGGAGGTCTGGGAAATTGATTTCCCCTGGGACATAGGCGACCAGTTCCTTCACCTGGAGGCTTGCCTTACGGCAGTCGTGGGAGAGGACCTCTGTCGTTCCGGAATCCTTGCGGACGAAATCCATCAGGATGCGAAGCAGGGTCGATTTCCCGGCACCGTTCTCGCCCATGATGCCGACGAATTGGCCTTTCTTCACGTCGAGGCAAACGCCGAAGAGACCTCGGTTGTTTCCAAAGTCCTTGACGAGGTCTTGGATGTGGATGGCCAAGTTTTCCTTTTCCGTCATAAAGTCTGATACTCCTGGTCTTCCTTGTAATAGGAAAGGAAGAGCTCCTTGAGGCTTTCCTTTTCGATTCTCAGGTCTTGCGGATGGAGAAAGAGGACGAGAGGGAGGAAATCCGTCCTCTTGTCGTCGGGAAGGACGTAGAGAAGGGCGTTTTTAAAATCGGTTGTCGGGAGATAGCCTTTTCCCTGAAGGATATTCTTCGCTCTTTGGGACTCTTCTTCGGTCTCAAAGGAGAGAAGGTATTTCTTTCTTCCGCCGTGGAGGACTTCCTCCCTTGTGAGGATTGTCATGATCTTTCCGTCCTTGATGATTCCGATGCGGTCGGAGCAATGCTCGACCTCGGAGAAGATGTGGCTGGAGAGAAGGATAGTCCTTCCTCTTTCCTTCTCCTTCAGGACGAGGTCGAGGAAGAAGTCTTGCATCGCAGGATCAAGGCCGGAGGTCGGTTCGTCCAGGATCAGGATTTCCGGGTCGGAGATGAAGGCGGCGCAGATGGCAAGCTTCCTCTTCATGCCGAGGGAGAGGTTCTTGATCTTGGAGCGGAAGTCCACTCCTAGCTCCTTGATGAGAAAGGCCAGGCGGGCGGTGTCCTTCACTCGTCTGAGCATCTTCTGCTCGATGAGGAATTCCCTTCCGGTCAGAGAAGGAGGGAGAGAGACCTCGCCAGGGAGATAGCCGACGTTTTCCAAGACTTCGGGATGGTGGAAGGCTTCGGTCCTTTCCAGAAGGGCTTTCCCGGAATCGGGACGGCAGAAACCCATCAGATGGCGGATGGTCGTGCTCTTTCCGGCTCCGTTTGGTCCGAGAAAGCCGAAGCATTCGCCTCTTTTCAGAGAAAAGCTCACATCGAAAATCCCTCTTCCCTGTCCGTAATCCTTGGTCAGTGTCTCGATTTCAACGGGATGTTCGTGCATGTCGTTCAAGCTTTTCTTTCTAGGGAGATTTTAGACTGCTTTGTCATTCCTGTCCATATCCAAGACGATGTTTTTCTCCCCTGTGGATTGCCTTGGACTCACCTGCCAAAAAGAGGAGAATTCGGGTATAATGGAAAAGAATTCTTCTTCTTGCGATCCAAAGCCGTGAAAGCCTGTCGCTCGATGTTCGATTTTGGGCTTGGATAAGAAGAAAGCGCATTCTTTCATGAAAGGAAAAAAGGCAAGAAAGACTTGATCCTTTCAAGAAGGGAAAGGAGAAAAGACAAAAGACATGAAATCGGTTCGAGATGCCATCATGGAAAGAAGAAGCGTGAGAAGCTACTTTGAGGACAAGGTCACCGAAGAGGAGATGCAATGCCTTCTGGAAGCCGGAAACTGGGCACCGACGGGACGGAATGCCCAGAACCTGTTCTTCGTCGGAATCCTCAATCCCGTTGTTCTTTCGAAGGTCAAGGAATTGCTCGGTGGCGGGAAGGAGTTCTATGACGCACCGGCCCTCATTCTGGTCATGGAAAGGGAGGAAGACCATCTGAGCACTCAGAACGCCTCCGCTGCCATGGAGAACATGATGCTTCAGGCGACGGAGCTCGGCCTTGGAAGCTGTTGGATCCACTGCGTCGTCTCCCGACTAAACGACAGGAAGAACGAACTGATGGATATCCTCTCCCTTCCCGAGGAGATGACGGTCCTTGAGACTCTTGTCGTCGGAAAGGCCAAGGAAGTCCCCCAGCCGAAGAAGCGCAATGAAAGAAACATCCAGATCCTTTGATGTCGTCATCGTCGGCGGAGGGGTCTGTGGCTCTTTTCTCGCCGGTCTTTTGGGAAAGAAAAGGAAAGTCCTTCTCATCGAAAGCGACACGCATCCCTCTCCCTTGGGAAGAAGGATTTCCGTCAGCGGCAACGGGCGGTGCAACTTCTTCAACGAGGATCTTCTCTTTGAGGATAATTTACCATCTTTTATCGAACCATTGAAAAATCATTTCTTTCATGAAGGGAGAAAATATCCGATAGAGACGCTCTCATTTCTGAAAGACAAGTTGGGCATTCGTTATTTCAAGGAAGGGAAATTGTATTACCCCTATTTCAATCGTGCGGAATGCGTGAGAAATCCGATCCTGAAGGCTCTGGAGAACAGCCTTGTCGAGAACAAGACGGACTTTGTCGAAAGAATCGATCGAAAGAGCCATTCGATCTATCTTCGGGATGAGAAAGATCCTTTGAAATATTCGAGACTCGTCTTTTGCGTCGGAGGAAGAAGCTACGACCGGAAAGACTTCGAGCCGAGACTCTTCTCTTCCCTTGGTCTTCCCTATCGTCCTTTCCTTCCCTCACTCTGCCCACTTCTTGTCGCGGAGAAGATTCCTTCCTATCTCGTGGGGCAGAGGCTGAGAGGGAAGGTCTCCTTGCTGTGCGGAAAGAAAGTGGTCGCCATGGAAGAAGGCGAAGTCCTCTTCCGCAGGGATGCCCTTTCGGGCATTGCGGTGTTCCAGCTCTCCCGAATCTATGACGAGATGGTCTCTCACGGAGAGAAAGGCCCTTTTTCTCTGGCAGTGGACTATTCCGAGCACGATGGTTGTTCCGGTCTTGGAAGCGGAATGGATAGCCTTCCTCTCTTCCTTCTTCGGTATCTTAAGGAGTGCAGGAAGAAGCTGTTCGAACCTCTCTCCTTCAGTGTGGCTTCTTGCGCGTCCTTCGAGAATTCGCAGGTGAGCTACGGCGGGTTGGACCTCTCTTCCTTCGACTGGGATTTCTCCCTTTTGGAAGACAGAGCCTTCTTTGCCATCGGCGAATGCCTGGATGTGAATCTTCCCTGCGGCGGTTATAATATCGGAACGTCCCTCATCGAAGCCTTCGTCGTCGCGGACAGTCTTGGAGGTCTCTCATGAATCCATCGATTCGAAACGTTCTCTTGTCCCGTATCCGGGGTGTGCTGCCCAAGGAGCTTCAGAAGCCGGTCATCTCCCTCATCACCGATGCCTACCAGCAGACCATCGGCACGGAAAACGAGGCCGAGATGACGGCAGACGAGCTTCTGGCTCGCGGAATCACCCTTTTGGAGTGCTGCTTCTGCTCCGCCTTGTTCGACTATCGTCTCAAGAGAGAAGAGACGCATGAGCAGATGCTCAGACGTGTCCTCCGTCTCTATGATATCTTCACAGATTACGACTCGACCCTCCTTCTTTCCGTTCCGAGCCAGGAGCTGCACTACTTCGATCCGGAGATCATGATCTTGCGTGCCCTGGTCCGTTATTTGGAGAGAATCAATCGCCCCCTTGCCCATGTCAATCCGAAGGTCTCTCTTCTCAACGACATCTTCGAGACCATCTTCCGCAAGGCGGCTGGGTTCTGCCAGGTCCTGGTCTTGGGCCTTTATTCCGATGCCTTTGTCTCGTGGCGGACCCTTCATGAATCCGAGTGCATCGTCAAGCTCCTGGTCGAAGGGGGACAGGATGTCCGGCAGGCCTATCTCGATCATATCGCCTATAACAATGCCTATCGGAATCAGCAGGCCTTCACCAAGGAGGAGCTGGACAAGACCTTCTTCGAGATCAAGGAGAAGATGCGGAATCATGGTCTCAAGAGCAAGGACATGAAGAAGTTCATCGAATACGGATGGCTCTATTCCTCCCCGCTATTTGATCCGAGCGATGTCCTCTTCAAGCTCAACTTCCGGGATGGCGTGGAGAAGCTCGCAGGATTGACGAAGTATTCTTCCATCTATGAAGGGGCGAGCGAGATCGCCCATTCCTCCTCCGCCTTCTTCTATGCGAATGCGGATTTCTGTCGCGACATCTCTTTGGCGATGACCTATGAGACGATGGAGCGCATCGCCGCTCTCTATTCTCAATACATGAAAGTCCATTTCACCTTCCACCCCGATCAATTCGAAAGGGCCAAGGAGCTGGGAGAGGATGTCCACCTGCTTGGCGAGGCCCTTGTGGATAAGGCTGATTGGGAGGAAGAGGAATGACCTCGCGCCGCTTTGTTGCGACCTGCGAGGCCCTGGACGACTTCGGAAGGGGAATTGTCCATCTCGAGGGAAAGACTTATTTCGTCAAGGATCTTCTTCCGAAGGAAGAGGCGGAACTCGAGACCGTCTTTTCCCACGGCAAGGTCCAGGAAGTCCGACTTCGGAAGAGAAGAAGGGAAAGTCCGGACCGCGTGAAACCTTCCTGTCCGAATTATCCCCTCTGTGGAGGATGCCAGATCATGCACCTTTCCTACGAGAAGCAACTCCTCTATAAGAAAGAAAAGGTTCAGAACCTGCTCCACAAGTTCGCCAAAATCGACTTTCCGGTCTCCCCGACACGGGGGATGACAGAACCCGTTCGCTATCGAAACAAGGTCCAGAAGCCGATCAGAGTCGTCAAGGGAAAGGTGGAGATCGGATTCTACAAGGAAAACAGCCATGACCTGGTTCCGGCCTTGGATTGTCCGGCGGAGAGTCGGCTCTCGGTGAAGATCTCCCGTGTCGTGCTCAAGCTGATCCGCCAGTTCTCCTGGCCGGTCTATGACGAGGACAGGAAGACGGGCATCCTTCGCCATCTGCTCATCAAGACAAATCGCACGGAGAGCGAAGCCTTGGTGACCTTGATCGTGAAAGACGAGAGACTTCCCGGAAGGAAGGATTTCGCTCGCCTCTTGATGGCGGAAGTGAAGGAAGTCCAGGGCGTGGTCTTCAACGTCAATCCGCGGGCGACGAATGTCATCCTCGGAGACAAGGATGTCCTGATCCTGGGCTATCCCCATTTCCGGGACACGATCTTCGAGAAGACCTTCCTGGTCTCGACGAAGTCCTTCTACCAGACAAACAGCAAGCAGATCGAGACGCTCTATGGCTTGGCCAGGGACTTTGCCGCTCCGACGAAAGAGGACAAGGTCCTCGACGCCTATTGCGGAACCGGAACGATCGGCCTCTCCTTGGCAGAGCAGGCAAAGGAAGTTGTCGGTGTCGAGATCGTCCCGGATGCCGTCAAGGACGCAAGGCAAAACGCCAGGATCAACAAGGTGGAAAACGCAAGATTCCTCGTCGGGGATTGCACGGAATATCTCGGCAGGACGAAGGAGAAGTTCGACATCATCGTCCTTGATCCTCCCCGGAAAGGAGCGACGAAGGAGTTTCTCTCTTCCGTTCTTTCCCTCGCTCCGAAGAGGATCGTCTATGTCTCTTGCGATCCGGTGACCTTGGCCAGGGATCTTTCTTGTCTGCTTTCGGATTACAGTCTTGAGGAAGTCGTCCCGGTGGACATGTTCCCCAACACCTTGCACGTCGAGACCGTCTGCAAGCTGACTCATCGCTGAGAAATCTTTTCGCATCGAAAAAGGATCGCCGGATGGGGCGATCCCTTTTTGTCTTCGGAAGAAATTACTCAGCTGCCGCTCCGGTCATCGCGGAGATGATGGAATCGACGTCGATCTCGGTCGTTCCGACATTCCGGATGGTGACGGTGCGGAGGTAGTAACCGTATTCGAGTTCGGGTTGAGAAGCATCGGTGTGGTAGTATCCTTCGTCGGTGAAGAAGGTGATAGTCAGGGTGTTCTCTTCCTCGTCAAGGTCGAAGCGGACTTCCGTAGGAGTTTCCTCACGGACCCGGTAAATGGCCATGCCGCTTGCGGCGGAGATGGCAGCGGGGTCGGTGGAGAGGAAGGTTCCGTCTTCCTGCTGGTTGATGGTGCAATCAACCAGATCC
Organism: uncultured Bacillota bacterium; assembly: GCA_949290645.1. GTDB lineage: Bacteria > Bacillota_I > Bacilli_A > RFN20 > CAG-288 > Enterosoma. The sequence continues at coordinate 36,123 of CASESG010000006.1, read as the reverse complement.
ATGGGGGAATAGAACATCGTCACGTAGTTGCGGTCGAAGGATTGCGCTTCTTTTCCGGTTTGGTAGGCCGTGCAGCTTGTCTCGGAATCGTTCGTGATGAGAAGCGTATCTTCCAGATTGGGGGTCGTAGTAGGCTTCTTCTGTGATGTAGTGGTTCCTTCGACCAGGAGTTCTCACTCCACGGGATCGGAGAGAGGTTTACCCGTGGACTGGTCGACGGGAGCATGCCAATAGGCAAGGGAGTAATCGATCGTGCAGTTGACGCTGGTCGAGAAGTTGTCCGCAAGCCAGGTCATCAAGGCGTTGTCTTCCTTCGGGCCGACGGGGGGCTTCGAAGAAGATGTAGTACATTCCCATGCCCAAGGTGACGTAGTCCTGAATCTGCAGGCTGTAGGTCGTTCCGGAGGCATCGACATATTCCATAGTTGCAGACGGTGATGGAGAATCCATATCCGGTGTCGACATCTCCTTTTGCCGTGACCGTCCAGTCTCCCTTCTCGAGCTCGGCGATGACGCTGTCAAAGGTCGTCGTTGTGTCGGCATCGGCGATGTAGAGATCAAAGCTTCCGTAGGATTCATCCAACACCCATTCGTCCCCTTCGGGAAGGAACCAGGGAAGGATGTCCGCACCCGGATAGCCAAGACCGTTCAGGTAATCTTCCAGTCCCTCGACATCGATCCAGCCGGTCTGCTCGGCCTTGGGGGCGGTCGGCTCGGAGAGAACAATCTGCAGAACATAGCTTCCATCTTGCGTGACGCCAAACACCAACTCGATGGCCATCTGATATCCGTCTTCTCTCGTCTTGGAGAAGTCGGCAAACTTATCAACGCTTTCGGTCAAAGACCATCCGTCTTCCTTAATGGCGGAGACAAATTTGTCAAGAATTTCCTACAGTGCGTCTGCGCTGGGAGCGATGAATTGCAGGCAGGGTCCGCCTTGAGCTTCCGTGAAGGCAGCCCATTGGCCACCGGAGACAGTGAAGAACGGAAGGGAACCATATCCGTACTGTTCGACCAACTCCTCCGCGCCATCGACATCGGCCCAGCTCTCCGCTTCCTTGAAAGGAATGTAGTCATTGGCCAAGTCATAGCCGAGCTCGGTCGTTCCGATCTCGGTGATCTCGACATCGAAGGCGTATACAATCGTCATTCCATGTTCGACCGTGGTCATCTCGGCGTGGAAGGAGGCTTTGTCTCCGTCGAGGGTGAAGGACAACGTCCCTGAATCGACGGGATTGCTGCCGATGAAGATGAGGTCCGGGTTGGCAAGGCTCAGGGCAATCTCTTCAAGACCCATTCCTGTGGCGAGCTTGAAGGTCTTTCCGTCTTCCTCGGCATCGAACATGTAGGGCGACATCGTGAAGGGTGGCTCGCAGGTCGGCGATGGCGCCTTTTTCCAGAGTGGCGAGTCCCTTCCAGCTTTCCGTCGCTTGTGGAATTGGCCATGGCTATCTGGCCTTCTCCGACATCGACATAGCCGATGTCATAGCCTTCGGAGCTTTCCTGAAGGATCCCTTTCTCGGTATAACGGGTCGTCAGAGAATCGCTTTCGCTCAATCCGTATTCGGGAGCGGAATAGGTTGCGTCGGTCTTGACCGTGTAGTTTCCCTTGGCCATCATGTCAAAGAAGTCGCCGAGCGTGTCCGAGGCTGGATCTTCCGGACGCAGGGCAACGGGGAAGGAATCGCGGCCTCTTCTTCGGTTGTCAAGTTGATTTCAAGCGTGTGCTCGCTTCTTGTGATCGACGACTCGGCCCTTCCTTCCAGGGAGAGGGAGAGGATCTTCCCATCTCCATCGATCTTTCCGGTCAAGGTGGCCGTCTTGGCATCGGCAGGGCTAAGCTCATTGAGGATTGCAGCGATTTCCTCGGCGGTCAAGCCGAGAGAGAAGGAGTCGTTCGTGACAAGGACATCCTCTTCCAAGGCATGGAAGGGATTGGGATAATCCTCGGTCAGGGCGTTTGCCGAGACCGAAGTGTAGACGAGCTTGTTGGCCAAGGGGTCGAGAGCCAAGGTCGAGACCTTTCCAGTTTCCGAAGCGGCGTAGAAATCCTTCGTTCCGAGTTCTTCGGCATCCTGATAGAAGCGGTCGGCAGAGACGAGCCCCTTCATAGCAACTTCGTCCGTCGTCGGCCCATTTCCGCCGAAGATCTGCTCCCTGACACTTGTGTGCGTGCCTTTCCAGACAAGAGCCGAAGCCCTCAGCTGCTCGAGGATCTTCCCTTCCGTCGTGACGACTGGCGGGACATCTCCGTGGCTTGTCGTGCTGGAATCGTCATCGCCGATCGTGGAATTGACGGACGATGTCGACTCGCTACCGTCGGCTTTCAAGGGCGTGTCGCTGGCTTGGGCCGAACTATTTATGGATGAAGCAGGGGGGTCTGACATCCAGCAGGAGTCCGACGAGAACCAAAAGTCCAAATACGCTCTTTTTCATCGTGGCAACCTCCTATTCGGTTTCCTCCCAATTTTATTTTCGTTCTGGAAAGCGTTTATCAAAATCGCCGTTTCTTATCGCAGGATGGGAAGAAAAAGATTGCCATTGAAAGCCGAATTTCTTGATCGTTGTCGCATTATTTTTAAAACCATTCGGATTGCCTCTGCTTTTCCCAATATCTTGAAATCGCTTACAAATGAGAGCCTCTTGCTCCCTTTTCTCCGTTTTGCCTTCTTTTGTCCTGAGGGGGGGGTAGGAAAGGAAAGAATAACGAAGATGCCCTATCGTTCCCACGTCGGACGGGAAGTCGTAGGCCTAAGGAGGATGGAGGAATTCTTCGTCCGTTTCTTCTTTGCGGAAGTCAAGGGGCGATACACGACGAGAAGGCCGGTCTGGAGACGGTCTTTTTGGACTTGGAAGGAAAGACGAGAGTGGAGCTTCTCTCATCGTCCTCCTGTTCGGCCCATTCGGGCTATCATCTCTCCATCGGACTCGCTAGCCGGGAGGAGGATCATGTGGCCAAGAAAGCCAAGGAGGAAGGACTTGAAGTCCTCTCCGGCCCGAGAATGACGGGAGATGGCTATTACAAGGTTTCCTTCCTCTCTTCGGAAGGGCATCCAATCGATGCGAGCGATATTCCGGCATGAGAAAAGGCGGCCTTGAAGACCGCCTGTCGGATCATCGATCTTGGTCGGAATCTCAGAAGAAGGTTCCGCGAGCCTTTTCCTTGATCTCCTGGCTGGTCGTGAAGGGGATGCGGGTCGTGTAGCCGAGCTTGGCTGCGACGATCCTCTTGGTCGGCCATTCCTGGATGGCGGCGTTCCACTGATAGACCGTGTCGTTGTAAAGCTCCCGGGCCGCCGTGATCTCCTTCTGCAGGTAGCTGTTCTGCTCGAGGCACTTCTGGATCTCGTTGTGGGCCTCGAGGTTGGGATACTGCTCGAAGGCGACGTTGATCTGGCCGAAGAGGCGGTCGATGTTCTGGCTGGCCTCGTTTCGGCTGGCATCGGCGTTGGGGCTTCCGGCCTTGGAACGGTAGGCGGCGATCTTCGTCAAGGTGTCCTTGTCGAGGTCGATGGCCTTGTCGAGAAGCTTGGCTGCGTTCTGAAGGATGACGACGCGCTGCTCGAGATAGTTGTCGATCTGCGAGGCATCGTGCTGGATCTTCTGCTGCAATTGCTGGAGGTAGGTGCGAGCTTTGATCTTCATGAAGAGGAAGACCAGTCCCGGGATGATGGCCAGGACCCAGAGGATCACCTCGAAGAGCTTGGACCCGAAGCCGACCTTGACCGGGATCTGCTTCTGGATGACGTTGACATCTCTTCCTTCTTCGCTGATCGGGCCCGACATTTCGTCCAATTCGTTTGCCATGACTTTCACTCCTTTCCGTGAGCGGAGGAGAGGAAGGCGGAAAGCTCCTCTTCGTCCTGCTGTCCATAATTATACCCGTCTTCGAGCTGGATGCCGAAATATTTTTTGCTCAGCAGCTTCTCCCGATAGGCCTGTTTCTCCTGGAAGAAGTCTTCCTTCTCGGCCATCAGCTTCCGATAGTCGCTGCGGTCGACGTCGCTCTTGCGGACGAGAAGCTCGCTCGTCCTGGTCAGGGGGAAGTATTCGATCCAGGGGACAGGGACGGAATGGACACAGCCGTCTCCGCCCATCATCGAGACATAGTCGACTCGGCTTTCACCCCGGAAAGAGGAGGAGGAGACGGCAAAGAGGTCGCTTTCGCCCTGGCTTTCCCGGTACTGGACGTGGAGAATCTGGGGCGTCGAGGAATCGGGATGGGCGAAGGCGGAAGGATCCATCGCATTGGCGAAGCACTCGGCATCGTAGTCGCTGACGTGACGTCCGGTCTTCTCGATGGTGTACTTCCCGGCATCGGTCTGCTGGTAGAGAGGGATGGCCAGGATCGGGGCGAGCTCGAAGTAGAGGGACTGGAAGATGGACTCGATGGTCGAGACGTATTTGTTCTTGAGGACATCGAGGTCGGTCTCTCCGAGGAACATGTCGGGGGAATAGTCTGGGATCGAAGGGCCGTGGAGGGAGGAGACGATGTTCATCTTGTTGATCTTGCGGAAGGTGAAGTCATCGCCATAGGGCTCCTTGGCCAGAAGGAGCTCGGTCATGTTCTGCTGGGCGAGGGGAGTGAAGAGGAGTCGATACTGGACTTCGTTGTCGCGGTTGTAAGCCCCAAAGAACGCCTCGAAGGTCGTGTTGGCAAGGGGCTGGAAGGAACCGCCTCTTGCGACTTCCTTCTCCGCCCTCTCCTTCATCTCCTTCTCGGCATCCTTGACGAATCTCTCGACGTCCTTCTCATCGTGGTCTCTTGCAAGGCCCGAAGGACGGCGGTCGAAGCAGAGGTCGGGAGCGGCCTGGTTTCCGTAGACGACGGCGGTATAGGTCGAATAGAAGGGAGCGGGATGGACCGAGGTGGCGACAAGAGTCTGTGTCCTTGTCACGTAGTGGGCATCCTTGCCCGAGCCGACCCTTTCGGTCCACGAGATCGTCAAGCTTCCGCTGTAGGTCTTGTTGCGGATGTCGTTGCGGAAGACGCGCAGGCGGAGGAAGGGGTTGGAGTCGATGTTTCCGGACTGGCAGGAGAGCAGGGATTCCTTCTCCCCGATTTTCGGGTCGTATTGATAGGCCTTGACCATCAGGTCGAGCTTCTCGGGGCTGAGCCGGTCGTCGAGCACGAATGCCTGGGTGGTCTTCCTTACGATGGTGCGGAAGTCATCCTCTGCCATCTCTTGGTTGATGGGATAGAGATTCCTCAGGCACTGATACTTCCACTTGTCGACTTCCTGGTCGTACTTTTCGTCCAGTTTCTTGCGCTCCAAGATCTTTTTCCTTGTGACCAGGAAGATGACAAGGAGGGAAATAAGGGCGACGACGATCGATAAGACAAGGGCGATGATGGATCCGGTTTCGGCACCCTTTGTGATGATCATGGAGAGGGAGAGGGCGAAGACGAGGAACCCGAGGACGGCAAAAAAAATCAAGAAACCCTGCAAGAACCGCCAGCGGCCGAGCGATTGCTCGTTTTTCCGGTCATTTTCCTTGGCCTTTTCGTACTTCTTGCTGTCCTGTCGGCATTTGCCTACGTCGGTGTTTGTCTTCTTCACCAGGTCGTCGAAAAAGGCGGTGGCGTTTTCCTTGAGCTGAGATTTGAGATATTTCTCATAATAGTCGTACGGATCGAGTTCCATGTCCCTGATGTCCATAGTGAACCTCCCTGCACTACGCAATTCTAGACGAAGTGGGAGGGACAATCAATGAAAAGAGAGGAGGAAATCTTTTTGGCAACTTCTTTCCCGCTTTGCGATAATAGAGAGGAAAACGAGGTGCACCATGAAAGAAAAGATCACAAGGCGCGGCTATACGTTCGACGATGTCCTGCTTCTCCCTCGATATTCGGAAATCATCCCCTCCCAAGTCGACCTGTCGACGAGATTGACAAAGAAGATTGCTTTGAAGACTCCTCTCTTGTCCGCGGCGATGGACACGGTCACGGAAAGCGAAATGGGTATCGCACTGGCCAAGGAGGGAGGAATCGGAATCCTTCACAAGAACCTCTCCATCGAAGAGCAGACGAAGGAAGTGAGGAAGGTCAAAGAAGTCGATCTCACCGCAGAGGAGAAAGAGAAAGCTTCCTTGGACAAAGATGGCAAACTTCTTTGCGGAGCCGGAATTGGCATCACGGAAGATCTTTTGGACAGAGCGGAAGCGCTTCTAAATAGCGGAGCGAATGTTCTCGTCCTGGACTCGGCGCATGGCCATTCCAGGAATGTCCTTCAGGCCTTGGAGAAGATCAAGTCTTCCTTCCCGAGTGCGGAGGTGATCGTCGGCAATGTCGCGACCTATTTAGGGGCTCGAGACCTGATGGAGAAGGGTGCCGATGCGGTCAAGGTCGGAATGGGGCCGGGATCGATCTGCACCACCCGTATCGTCTCCGGCATGGGCGTTCCGCAGCTGACGGCCATTCTGGATTGCGCAAAGGCGTCAGTGGAGTATTCTTGCCCGATCATCGCCGATGGCGGAATCCGTTATTCCGGAGACATCACGAAGGCTCTGGCAGCTGGAGCGGACACGGTGATGCTGGGCTCGCTTTTTGCCTCTTGCCTTGAGGCACCGGGTGAGGTGATCGAGGTTGATGGAAAGAAGTACAAGAGTTACAGGGGCATGGGCTCCTTGGGAGCGATGGAGCAGAAGCACGGCTCTTCCGACCGCTACTTCCAAAGCCACCAGAGGAAGCTCGTTCCGGAGGGGGTCGAGGGCATGATTCCTCTTACGGGGAGTGTCGCCGATCTCGTCTTCGAACTGATGGGCGGCCTCCGCTCGGGCATGGGCTATCTGGGCGTGAAGACGATTGCGGAGCTTCAGAAGGAGGCCGAGTTCATCGAGATCACTTCCGCTTCCTTGGCGGAGAGCCATCCGCACGAGATTCAAATCACGAAGAAGAGCCCGAACTATTCCGCCTAAAAGGAAAATCGAATAAGCAAAAAGCCGGCTTTCGGGCCGGCTTTTCGAATGTCGGAAACTTCGTTTAGTTCTGCGGATCGTTGGCCTTGGGAGCGTTGAGCTTGCGAATCTCGTCGCGGATTTCTTCCAAAAGGACGATGTCATCCGCCTTGGGAGCCGGAGCGGGAGCTTCTTCCTTCTTCCCTTCCGCGTAGGTTCCTTCCTTCTTGGCCTTGGCGATGAGGATCTGCTCTTCGATGGTGTGACGTCGAGCCTTGAGGGAAGCGAAGACCTTGACGATGACAAAGAGCGTCAGGGCGATGATCAGGAAGGAGATGACGGCGTTGATGAAGGCTCCCCAATCGATGATGGCGGCACCGTTGTAGTAATAGGAAGCGCCGTGCTTCGTGTACATATTGGCGATGGTCGTGGTGAAGTCCGAGGACTGGGAGAGAGTCGCCCACTCGCTTGCCGAATAGGACTGGAGCAGTGTCTCTCCGCCGACGAGGATGTCCTGCGGGACGCGCTGAGCATCATTGGCGGCGGGAAGGACCGTCACCAATCCGGAGAGTCCGCCAGGGACGCCCCAGGTGCAGATGGAGAGAAGGATGGAAGTGAAGGCCGTGACGATGGCGTTGAAGGCCGAGCCCATGATGACGCCGACTGCCATGTCAAGGACGTTGCCTTTGGCGATGAACTTGCGGAACTCGCCGGCCAGTTTCTTGAGCTGTCCTTTCTTTTGAATCACTCATTGTAAAAGTACCTCAGCGGTTAGTGTATCAAAGAAAGGGGAAGAGCGGAATTCCGAAGGGTTGAAAACGCTATCAGAGCCCGAAGGTGTCGTTGAGAACCTGCTTGAAACCTTCTTCCTGGAGACCGCCGACAAGCTCTTCCATTCTTTCTCCGTTGATGGAGAAGTTGATTCTCTTTCCGTCCTTGTAGGCGAGGAAGGTGGGAATCGACATCACGCCGAAGCGCTGGGCGATCTGGGGGAACTTGTCGACATCGACCTTGAGGAAGACGATGCTCTTATATTCCTCCTCGATTTCCTCCAGGACGCGAGCCATCATCCGGCATGGTCCGCACCAGGTGGCGAAGAAGTCGACGACGACGTTTCCTTGTTGGACGTACTTTTCGTACTCATCTACGTTCTGCAAATGTTGGATCATGCTTTTGTCCTCCGTTTTGATCTAGATTAGCGCAAGCGGGAAAGCCTTGGCAACAAAGATGCTCAAAGCAGGGACAGGGCGGTGCTGATGAGGAAGAGGACGAGAAGATGGAGAGGATAATAGACATAGAAGGAATACTGGAGGATCTTCGATCCGTATCCTTTCCTTTGGGAGGAGAGAAGAAAGAAAGGAAAGGCCAGGGCGACATAGGTTCCAATGGGGACGAACTCGTTGGGGAGGACGAAGGAGGTGTTGTCCAAGCGATAGATGAGATAGAAGACGAGGTCGACGAAGAGCAAGGCGACCGATAGGGCGATCTTCTCGAGAAAGAATCCGTTCTCCTCCTCATAGGTTTCCAGAAGGATTCCGTCTTGCGCCGCTTTCTGCCGGATGAAGAGATGGACGATCTCCTTGGCGAGGAAGAAGGCGAGGAAGAGACAGGTTCCGAAGAAGCCCCAGTCGGTCTTGAAGAGCGTTCCGTATTCATTGTTGATGGGTAAGGTCGAGAAGAAGCTGTAGAGCAAAGGAAGGACCGCCAGGAAGGAATAGTAGTTCTTCTTCTTGAGCAGAGAGACAAGGAGGACGCCGAGGAAGAGGTCGATGAAGGCGTTTCCGATGATGGGATTCTCGGCGATGGGGATTCCAAGGCTCCAGGAGAGGATGTATCCGCAGAGGTCGATCAGGACGCCGGGGATGAGAAGACGGAGCAGGTATTTCCGGATGTCCTTCGTCTTGTAGGCTCCATAGAAAGCCAGGAAGACGAAGATGGGAAAGGAGATCTTTCCGGTGGCCCTCAGTCCGTAATAAAGATCGTAGCTCGTGACCGGATTGACGAAAAAGAGGGCGACGTGGTCGAGTGTCATCAACAGGCAGGCGATGATCTTGAGTGTGAGGGAGTTGAGGATTTCCAGACGTTTCTTCATCATCGTGTCTCAGGCTAGGAAGACGGAGACGAAGGAGAGAAGGTTGTTGAGGGAATGCCCGACGATCGAAGTGGAAATCCTCCCGGTCTTGGCGTAGGCGAAGCCCAGGAGGGCACCGGAAAGGATGTAGCTTGGCAGGTTGAGCAATTCGTTGATGGCCATCTCCTTGGTGTATCCCTCAAGCTGGGCCGCAACTCCGAGGATGGTCGTCCAATCGAAGTGGATGAGGCCGAAGATCAGGGCGGAGCAGAGGATGCCGAGGGTCCTGTTCTTGCTGCCGATGGCGTCCATCAAGCCGGCACGATAGGTCAATTCTTCGAGTAACGGAGCAAAGATGGCAAGTGGGAAAAACATCAAAGCGGGCGCAGCCATTGTCGTTGCGACGACCGATTCTTGGTTGTTGTTATCTCCATAGAAGGGAATAGGGAGATACAGCAGGTTGATGATGTAGTTGAGGACGACCATCGCCCCGAACACAGCCAGAGCGAAGCCATAGGTCTTCAGCTGCGTGAATTCCTTCAGGCACTTCAAAAACGTTTGCTTCCGCAGAAAAAAAACAAGAAGGACGACGATGACGGCGGCGACAAGATAGACCGAGAACATCAGGATGGAATTGATGAGGTTCATGTCCAGGGTGGAGTTGAGAAAGAAGACGCTGAAGACGAGGGAGAGAAGCTGCAGACCGGCAAAGCCGACGGCGAAGAGAGTCCACTTCAGCCACAGGGGCAGTTCCTGATTGAGGATGCTTTGGGGATAGAAGACCCGTTTTGTCTTTTCGTTTTTCTCAAGGATTTCCATAATGCCTCCCAACGGGTTTATTTTACGGGTTGATTATTATATAATCAATGGCATGAATTGAGGAGATTCTTCCTATGAGCCCTGAAACTGTTGCCATCGTGATGATCGTTCTGCTCTGTCTTTTGATCTTCTTTGCGCTTCTGGGTGCACTGGCCGGATTCATCAAAGGCCTCTACAAAACCACGGTCAAGACCATCCTGCTTGCGGTCTTGCTTGTGGCCTTTGTCTTCGTGACACCCTCGATTGCCAATGCGGTCGGAAACATCGATCTTTCCAATTTCAATCTCTCCTTTGCCATGGGGGAACAGACGATCGCGGTGACGACGATTCAGGAAACTCTAGCCAACATCATCACGGCGACGGGCTTGATCTCCCCGATGAACGGAATCTCCATCTATGAGACGGCGATCGCCCTGGCGACCTCCTTGCTTTCCTATGTTCTCTTCTTTGTCCTTGTCCTCCTGACCCAGATTTTCATCAGTCTCTTCACGGCTATCATCTACAACGGCATCTTCCGCTGGTTCCTTCCGGTCGAGACGGCCAAGCAGAGAAAGGCTCGCAAGAATCGGAAGAAAGAGGAAAGAGCCCTCACCGACGGCATCTATTTCGAAGAGGATGACGACGAGAAAGGAGATGACCTGGTCGAGGAGATCGACCCGGACATGGAGCCTGGAATGGCCTATTCCGAAGACTTTTCGGATGAGAAGGGCTTCGAGAAGACGGAAGTCAGCACCAAGAAGCGCTGGCCGTTGCTCCGCCTTCCGGGCGCAGCTTTGGGCGCTTGTGCGGAGTTTGTCCTGGCGATGTCGCTCTTCGCTCCCTTCACGGCTTTGGCCCGCACGGCGGTTCAGCATCGGGACACGCTTCAGATCATCCTGGAGCAGCTCTTCCCCGACCAAGCGGAAGATATTGCCAGCTATATCGATGTCATCGACAATTCGGCCTTCTATCAGCTGATGGGTGTCGGCGGTTTCGACACGAGGCTGATGAACCGAACTTCGAAGGTCACGATCGGTGGTCAGGAGGTTTCCTTCAACCAGATTCTCGCCTCTTCCCTGGATATCGCAAAGCCGCTTCTGGAAAGTGACTCGATCACCTTCGGCAGCGGTTCTTTCAACATCACGGTCAACTATGGCCGTCTTCTGGACAGCGCCATGGTGCATACGATGATCGAGGGCGTTTTGGACAATCCGGTCATCACTTCCTTGATTCCGCCTCTCATCGACATCGGAATCCACTCTCTTTCTTCCGCCCTTCCCATAAGCGACCTCGACTTCTCGAACATCGACTGGACGGACGAGCTCTCCACGATTGATTCGGCCTATGAAAGCCTGTATCAGACGGGCTTGGTCTCGACGATGTTCTCGGAGGATGGGACGAAGCTGACTCCGGAGAACTTCTCGATTCCGGTCAACGAATGGAGCGACAGCGAATACAACGAGAACCTGAAGGCCTATACGAAAGCCCTGGAGGCTTTGGGCGACCTCGAAGTCTTCCAGAAGAATCTTCCCATCGTCCTCTCCTCGCTCTCTTGGACTCTCTATTCGTCGGGCTATGATGTCTTCCCGACCGATGTCGAGGCCTATGCGGATGTCGATTGGGGCCATGACCTGGCTCTGCTTGGCAAGTCGACTCTCTCCCTCTGCCGCGACCTTGGAATCTCCCTTTCGGCCAAGACGGATTTCTCCAAATTGGGAGATCAGATCGTCGACAAGATGAAGTCGGAGAAAACCCAGCAATCCCTGCGCAAGACCCTTCTGGGAACGGACGGTGCGACCTCGATCATGGATCAGGGCCTTCTGGATATGGATCTCTTCGATGTCCTTTCCCTTCCGGATATTCTTTATTCTTCCTTGAATTCCGTTTCGGCCCTTCGCCCTTATCTTGCCGAGGTGGATTTCAAGCAGTTCGAAAACCTCGGAAAGGCGGGCTTGAAGAAGGAATTCTCCCTCCTCTTCGACATGGCGGAGATTCTCTTTGCCGAAGACAGCCCCATCCACATCGAGGATGGGCTTGACGGAATCGACTTCACCGATCCTCTGGTCTCGGAGACCTTTGTCGACATCTTGGACGTCGGGGAGGCCTCCCGTGTCTTCAACGCCCTCTATCCGACCCTGATCCGCACCTTCCTCTTCGATACGGGGGTGGAGATCGAGGACTATCTCTATGGCTTGACACCCTATGACTTCAACTTCGACGCTAAGGATTTCACAACCAATTTCAAGAAGTTGGTGGAGATCATGCCGGAGCTTTACGACTTGTACAAGATCGTGACGGACGACACGCTTTCGACCAAGGAGCAGCTGACGAGGATCGATGCCAACACCATCGGCAAGCTTTTGGAAATCGTCGCCTCTTCCGATTTCTTCAACCCGGCGCAATCCAGCGGCATTCAGCCCACTTCCGCCAAGGGAAGAAACTTCAACGTCTATGTCGTGCTCAAGAATGTCCTCTCCAAGCAGATGTTCCAGGACATCGGCTTTGTCGTACCTTCGGAGGAGACGATCAGCGACATCGTCTGGAGCAGTGCCGAAGGTTCGGGTGAGATCGACAATCTCGTCTCTCTCATCCGCTCCGCCCAGCAGAACGTGGACTTCCTTCTGGACATGGAGAATGCCGACATTCAGGATCCGGACTCCCTGAGTCAGATGATCAAGACGGGCTTCGACAGCAAGATTCTTGAGCCTTCGATCCTTTCTGTCATCAACAAGTCGATGCAAACCTTCCTGGAAGATCTCGGAATCCACAAGACCATCAATGAGATGCGGACGGAGCTTTGGAAGGAAGACTGCGACGACATCGTGACCCTTCTCACCCTGATCAAGAAGATCGATCTGAAGGGTGACGATTTCTTCGATACGCTCGATCCCAACGTCATCAACGCGCTTCTGACGACTCTCTACCGCACCAACTTCCTTGCCAACTCCTTCGGAGCGCCTCTTGTCACGGGCGAGGAAAGTTTCGTCAACGAACAGAGAGACCGCAATTTCTCGGAATATCTGACCGCTCTCTTGAAGAGCCAAGGCCTGATGGACAAGGCCGACATCCCGAACTTCAACTATTCCTTGCTCTATTGCACGGGTTATTCCCGTTCGACGGAAGAAGTCTTGATCGAGGATCGTAATTATTCGATCACCAAGGAAGGCGAGATCCGCGGCCTTGCGGACTTCCTCCAGCGCCTCAAGGAAGTCGGCATCGGCAGCCTCAGTGGCGGTAAGATTCCGGAAGGGTTCCTGACGTCCTTCACGGCGGAGACAAGGAGCAGCCAGATGGTCAAGGCCATCCTCTCGATCGCCGTCGACAATGCGATGTCCAACCTCGAGATCGAGGAGGACTATCGCGATGCCCTCTCCTCCTTGGATTCCTCGGTGCTCTTGAACCTGAATGCGGATGAGGTGCAGGCTGAGATGGTACTCTTCGACCACCTCATCCGACTCTCCACCGCGGACGAGACGGGAACGACTCCTCTGATGAACATGCTCGAAAACATCGTCATGATGGATGACGATTCCTTGACGGAATTCCAGAAGTTGCTCTCCGAGATGGGACAGTCGCACCTTCTGACCACGCCGGCCCAAGGAACGTTCCGTTCGCCGATCAGCGAGCTTCTGAAGGCCGTCTTCTCCAACAATAACCTCAACAACGCGCCTCTGATCGAACAGGTGACCTTGGCGCCGGACGAGACGAAATATGATTCCTATTATGACGGGCTTCTCTCTTCCATCACTTCCTGGCCGACGGAGATGGAGACTCTCTCCCAGTTCCTCGAAAAGGCCAAGGATCTTGGAATCACGGCCGACACTCCTTTCAACACGATCTTCCAGAATCCGGACAACGAGGAGAGGGCCATCGAGCTCATGAAAATCCTCAATCGCTCCAAGCTTTTCCACCGGATTCCGATCTATACCTTCCAGAACAACATCGACGATCCTGACCTTGAGGACAACCTCGCCTCGCTCTTCGTCAATCCCTCTGATCCCAGCGACAAGGGCAGGATCGACTACTTTGCCCATGCGATGACAAACGAGGAAGATTTCCTCTATTGGGACAACGAGATCGAACATGGCATCCGATTGCTCTTCGGCGTGAGTCAATACATGATCCACGGCTTCCGCGATGCGGACTTTTCCGTAAATGGCATCGATCTCTCCATCCTCTATGAGCTGGGTTGCATGGATCTCTTCCGCGACGTCCGGTCGAACTTGATCTACAACCTGGTCGCCCATACGGCACCGGATCAAGTCTCTCCCGCCACGGTCGCCACGCTCTTCCTCGACCGTGTCGTCGCTGGCATGAGCCCGAAATCTGCTCGTCTGGAACGTCTCTTCTTCCACAATCCGGAGCTGTTGAATGAGGAAGGACAGATGGACGAGAAGCGAACATTGGCTGACATCTCGGCTGTGCAGAAGGTTCTGAGCTTGATCTTGCAGAACCTGGACGTCGCTCTCAATGGCGATCTCGCCAGCATCGCACAGGTTTTCTCCTTCGAGGAGCTTACCGATAATTGCTTCTACACCTATGAAGGCGATATGAAGCGCAGCCTCTTGGCCTCGGAACTTGTCGCCGGTCTGATCAAGGTCGTCTTTTGCGAGAACAGCATTTGGGAACAGATCCCTGGCGGCTTGCCGCTTGAGATCGATGACGAACTGCTCTATGGCGATCTAACGATCGGCTATGACCAAGGGCTGCAATATCCTCTGGTCAATCCGGTCGAAGGCCGTGCCTTAGACGGCATCATCCAAATGGTTCTGATCACTCAGGATGACTCGGCGATGCCTCTTGAGAAGCAGACGATGGCCGATCTGCTCCACAGCTTCAGCATCGACAAGGAAGACAGTTCGGAAATCTATCGCTCTTTCGCCAATTCCGAAGCGTATGCCGATTCGTTCAACGCTCAAATCGTCTCCAATGATGGAGTCGTGACTCTTCTTTCCCTGTTTGTCGTCAAGGAGGACGACGGAAGTCTGGTCATGATGTCTTCTCTCATGAAGGATTTCTCCTATGAGACTTCCACCTATGAGAGCATCCTCGCCTGAAGTCCTTTATGCCTCGCAAGACCGAATTTCCGATTGTCTATGAGGACAAGGAATGTCTTGTGGTCGTCAAGAGGGAAAAGCTTCTGACGATCAAGACGAACGACCCCAAGACCTTTGCTCGGAATCTCTATCACCAGGTCTATGAATATCTCCTTCAGAAGAGAGAACGTCCTTTCATCGTGCACCGGCTGGATTTCGAGACGAGCGGCTTGTTGATCTTCGCCAAGAATCATTCCCTGAAGGAGCGTTTGCAGAAGGCCCTTGAGGAGAGAAGAGTACTTCGTCTCTACGAGGGCGTGATTCGGGAATCCTTGCCCTTGCATCAGCAATTTCAAACGGAGATGACCTTGATTGAGAACAAGAATTCCTTTCGTGTCTTCAAGAACAAGAACGGGAAGCAAGCCATCACTCTCTTCGAAAGTCGGGCTCACCTGAATCTCGGGACGGCCATGAAGATCCAGATCCTGACGGGACGGAAGAACCAGATTCGACTGAGCTGTCTGGAAAACGGCTGGACTCTTGTCGGCGATGAGCGCTATGCCAAGGACAAGGCCAAGAGAATGTATCTCAATTGCTATGCCCTCTCCTTTCCGGAGGATTGCGGATTGCGGGAATCCTCTTTCTTCCTTCCTCCGCTCTGGCTTGGTCCGGATGACGGAAAGCCGATTGTCCTTTCTTCCCCGAAGAAAGGCCCCTCCCGGCTGAGAGGCAAGGAAGGCTGAATGTTCACCTGTCTTCATCGATCGACCTATTGCGAGAAGAAGTCCCGCTTTCTTGTCTATGTCTATTCCCTGGACGGGGAGGAAGACTTCAAGCAGATCCTGGACAAACTCCAGGAAGAGAACCCTAAGGCAAGGCATTTCCTGCGTTGCGGGCGCTTTGCCAATCGTTATGGGGTGATGTCCACGACCTTTTCCGAGGACCGGGAACCGGTCTCTTCCATGCATCGTCTCTCCCAGCTGATGGAGCGGAAGAAAATCGAGAATCGGGCGGTCTTTCTCGTCCGTTATTTCGGCGGGACGAAGCTTGGGGCAAGCCATTTGGACAGCGTCTATTTCGATCTCGCCGTGCCGATTCTGAAACTCTGATCGGTTCGTTTGTCTTCTTGTGGACGGATGATTATAATTGAAAAGAATATATACATAAGAAAGGCCCTAACAAAGTGGAAAATCAAGCGGCTAGGCCCATGAAGAAAATTGAAGTATCGCAAGTCGAGGACTTGCTCAAGGACGACGGAAAGGTCGTCGTCGTCCAGACGGCTCCTTCCGTCCGTGTCTCTTTGGGAGAGATGTTCGGTGGCGAAATCGGAGAAACGGTCACGGGGAAGATGGTTTCGGCCCTGAGACTGCTCGGCTTCCGATATGTCTTCGACACCGATTTCGGAGCGGATATCACCATCTGGGAAGAGGCGAAGGAGTTTCTCGACCGTGTCAAGCGCGGCGGTCCTTACCCTCAGTTCAACTCCTGTTGTATCGGCTGGCTGAGCTTTGCCGATCGCACCTATCACGACTTTTTCTCGAAAGGCTTGATCTCTACGGTCAAGTCGCCGATCGGGTGTCTGGGTTCGGTCGCCAAGACTTTCTTCGCAGCGAAGCTGGGCATCGATCCTCAGAATGTCGTCGTCGTCGCGGTCGTCCCTTGCATCCTGAAGAAGAACGAGAATGCCTTGCCCTACAACAAGACCAACGGACATTTCGACGTGGACTACTGCTGGACGACCAAAGACCTCGGCAATCTGCTTCAGGAAAGAGGCATTGATTTTGCTTCTCTTCCGGATTCGGAATTTGACAATCCCCTTGGGGAATCGACGGGCGGCGGAACGATCTTCGGACGTTCGGGCGGTGTCCTTGAGGCCATCATCCGCACGGCGATCTATTACGACCGTCAGACAGTGGATGCCAGCGACGTCGTATTCGCACCGAGCGCCCTTTCTCCCGATATCCTGGAATGCCAGTTCGAGCTTTGCGGACAACAGCTCAAGGCTTGCCACTGTGGCATGGCGGGAGCAAGGCTTTTGGCCAACCTTGCCAAGGAAGACAAATGTCCGTATCAGTTTGTCGAAGTCATGGCTTGCCCGGGTGGTTGCATCATGGGTGCCGGTCAGCCGATGCATCTTCCAGCGGAGGGAATTTCCCCGCTTGAGGTACGCAAGCGCCGTACTTCGCATCTGAATGACATCGATCAAGGCCAGAAGATTCGTGTCTCGGCCCTCAATCCATCCGTCCAGAGGGTCTATGATGCCATCTATGATGGAAAGCCGGGTTCCGAGAAGGCCGAGGAAGCTCTGCACAGGAGGTATTCCAATGCCTGAGACGAAAGTGGATTCGACGAAAGCTCCCTATCTTCCCAAGACGGAGCCTTGCGAGAAGTCTCATATCGGACATGTCGTGGCGGTCCTTTCTGGAAAAGGAGGCGTCGGCAAGTCCTTTACGACTTCCTATCTCGCCGTTCTTCTTTCTCGAATGGGAAAGAAGGTCGGCATCCTGGATGCGGATATCACGGGCCCTTCCATCCCGAGAGCCTTTGGTGTGAAAGGCCCGGTTCTCGGTGCTGGCCAATTCTTCTATCCGATCACCTCGAAGGGTGGCATTCAGGTCATGTCTTCGAACCTCCTCCTCTCCCATCCGGACGATCCGATCGTCTGGCGTGGCCCCATGCTCTCGACCCTGATCGAGCAGTTCTATACG
This sequence comes from uncultured Bacillota bacterium, assembly GCA_949290645.1. GTDB lineage: Bacteria > Bacillota_I > Bacilli_A > RFN20 > CAG-288 > Enterosoma. Next base: position 18,613 of record CASESG010000006.1, on the reverse strand, counting down.
GAGGTCGTCTGGGATTGCGACTATCTCCTCATCGACATGCCTCCGGGGACGGCGGACGTGACGCTGACGATCTTCCAGAAGATTCGCCTCTCCAGCGCCGTCCTGGTAGCGACGCCTCAAGGACTTGTCGACATGATCGTGGAGAAATCGGCCAAGATGGCGGAGATGCTCTCCATCCCCCTGCTCTCCCTGATCGAAAACATGGCCTATGTCCAGTGCCCGGATTGTGGAAAGAGAATCGATATCTACGGAAAACCGGATCTGTCGATTACGAAGAGGCACGGAATCCCGGTCCTGGAGGAAGTTCCTTTCGATGCCGGAATTTCCAAGGCCATGGACGAAGGAACGATTGAGGATTTCCATGGTCTGTACTTGAATCGCACTGCGGAAAGCATCGTTTCCGTCGCGGAGGACAGCGAGAATCTGAAATGACATCGGACGAACGCACGAACGCCTTCTTAGTTGCGTTCAAAAAGCTGGAGAAAGAATTGGTTCACATCAGTCGTCTTAAGGACGACTATGTCTCTTTCTCTCGTGCGCTCAACCAGACATACTATAATCGCCTTCATCCGATCATCGCCCAGCGAGATAATTATGATTTTTTGAAAACGGCATCGGATCTGAGAAACATCCTCTCTCATGAAAACGAAATCTGTGCTCCGACCGATGCGTTCCTTTCGAAATTCCTGGCTCTTTGCAAGGCGATTGAATCCCCCTTTTCCTGCTATGATGTCTGCACGAAGGACATCGATGTCGGAAAGCTCTCGACACCGATCTTCCAAGCCATTTCTCTCATGGAAGAGAAGGGAATCACGCACCTGCCGATTCTGGATTCGCATCAGGTCGTCTGCGGCATCTTCTCGAGGTCGACGATTTTTGATTGTCTGCTTCAAGGAAGAAAGACGGCTTTTGAAGAGACGGATTCTATGTATGATATTCAGGATAATATCCTTCTTTCCAACCATCGAAACGAATCCTACTTCTTCGTCAGCCGGCGGATGAACGTTCTTTCGGCCTTCCAGCTCATCCTCAAGAAGAAGGCCCATGACAAGAGCGTCGGTCTCCTTTTGGTGACGGAGAACGGGAAGAAATCCGAGAAACTGCTTGGCGTCATCACGATGACCGACCTTGCCAAGTATCAGCTTGCGGACATGTATGTCCCGCTGTCGGAAAAAGAAAAACCCAGGCAAACCTGGGCGGACGGCAGAATTGGTGACCCTGGAAGGACTTGAACCTTCGGCCCACAACTTAGAAGGCTGTTGCTCTATTCCAACTGAGCTACAGGGCCAGAAATCAGCGAAAAATAGTTTATCGCATTTGGCTTAGACTTGCAAGCATTGCTCTTGAGGCAAGAGAGATAGGGAGGTTTCCATGGCTGGGATTGATTATCGCAAGATGAGCAAGGAGTTCCTCCTGCTCGAAAAGAAGATCAAGGAGTATTCGAGGATTGTCGTCTATCGTCACGCCTCCCCGGATTTCGATGCGCTCGGGGCCCAGATGGGTCTTGTCCAATGGATCAAGGAGAACTATCCCGAGAAGGAAGTCCATTATGTCGGCGATCGAAGCGAGAACCTGATGCCCGACCTTTTCCCCTATCCCGAGGAAGGGCTAGACGATTTCTTTTCGAAAGAACACCTGGCCATCGTCGTCGATGTCGCCAACCAGAAAAGAATTGCCGCTAATCAGATTTTGCGGGCGAAGGAAGTCATCAAGATCGACCATCACAACATACCCGCTCCGGAAGAGGATTTCGGAAACATCCGAATCATCTATCCCGACCGTCCGGCCGCAAGTGAGATCATCGCCCTCTTCCTTCTCTCCCGCGGAACTTTCTTCAAGAAGACCTCTCTTTCCGTCACGGCCTCTTCCTCTCTCTATTGCGGCATCGTCGGAGACACGGGTCGTTTCCAATATCAGGACTGTGATGGGGCGACTTTGCGCATCGCCGCCGACCTTCTCGACATGGGTATCGACAAGGAAGACATTTATCGCAAGATGTATCGGACCGACCGAAGAAAGCTAGCCATCCTGAATTATTGTCTCTCCCATTACAAGGTCACGGAGAAAGGAACCTGCTACTACATCCTGGACGAAAAGACCATGCAGGAACTGTCGATGACGACGGAAGAAGGAAATCTGCATATCAATGTCTTCCGAGACATGGTTGGGGTGAAGGCGGTGGTCTCGGTCACATATGACACGATTCATCGAAATTACCGTGTTTCCCTGCGCTCTTCCTCGACGATTCTCTATCCGGCCGTTCAAGCTTTCGGAGGTGGCGGCCATGACTATTCGGCCGGCTGTCACCTCGCCTCGCTTGACGACCTTCCGAAGCTTCTTTCGGAGGTCGACAAACTCTGATCAGGGAAGAGAGATGTTTTCTCCCGTTCTGCTCTCACAATTGAAGAGATAGAAAGCCGATTCCCAGTCGGAGAGATTCCAATCATATCTTTCTTCATAGCTCTCCTTTTCGGATTGGTCGACAAAAAGCAAACCATCGACGTCAAATCGATCAAGGGATTCCAGCGCTGTCATGATTTGGGTCATGTCCTTCGGAAGGATGAGAATCCTGCTTTTTCCGTCACCGAGGAAAGACTCGAGCGGATCAAAGGTCCTTTCCTCGTCCGAGAAGATGTAGTTCGGGTAGAAATAACTTGGGGCTGTCGAATATTGGCAAGAGTTCAGGACTTCGACTTCGGAAACCTCAATCCACTGTTCCAAAAAGTCATCCAAGTTCTTTTCGGAACCCATGGAATGTCGAGTGACTTCTTCTCCTTCCTGAAAGATGACAATCGTGTTTTCATCAATTCTTTTGCCTGTCGCCTCTTCGAAATAACCGGAGGTGGCATAGGGAAACAAAGCTCCTGTCCTCTCAAGGTATTTGTCCATCTCCCGGGTGGAAAGGTCGCAGGTTCCGCATCCCGGGGCATAGACAAAAAGGGGAAAGGATGTCTTTGCTTTCAAGAGTTCCGGCAAAGCCTGGGAGACGTTGAGGCATTGCGTTCGATTCCCTTCGTCGGTCCGGACCATCGCTCCGCGATAGGAAAAAGCGAGGATTTTCTCATTCTTGGGAGCGCAGGAAGGAGAGAGGAGAATGGGAAACAGGAAGAGGAGTTTCTTCATAGATATTCCTTGAGATAGTCTTGACAATGCTGGCGCTCGATTTCTCCGGCCTGTTTCTTGAGTTCCTCTAGGGCCTTTGCATAGGTCGAGGAATCGTCGTCTTGGACGATTGTCTTGCTTTTCAGCTCGAGGATTTCCGGGTAGAAAGACTGGGAATAGGAAAGCGTCTTGTCCTCATTGATTCTGGGATTGAGGTCGTTTCGGTAGACGGAGAGGTCGGCCTTCCCGCCGGGAAAATAGGTGATGAGGGTCGGGACGACGCCGGCTGTGTTCCCTTCGCTGTCCTTGACAGGATAGAGATCAAGCTTGAATTGGGCGGAGAATTGGCTGAACATCATCAGTCCTTCTTTCGACCAGTCCGGATTGTCGGAGCGCTTGAGCTGGTAATATCCGTCGAGCTCGTAGACGTAGAGGGGAGTGTCGTTGTCTCTAGATTGAAGGTAGGGATAGAGGATCTCTTCCTTGTATTCGTGACAATCCTGACACCTTCTCCAAGAGTAGAGGACGGAGACCTTCTCGTCTCTGGAGAGGAGATTCTCCAGCGTGTTTGTTCCATATCCGAGCGAGTCGATCTTTTCGGCCTTGTCAGAGACGAAACTTCCTCTTCCGGTCGGGAGGAAATCGTTGACGATATTCAGGCCATAGTCCAGGAAGATGCTGTCCAACTCCTTGGCCAGGGTTCCTTCGGGATAGCTTCCGCTGTGGGCTTCGACGAGACGTCCGTCGCGGTAGAAGAGGAAGGTCGGCGTCCCGGCGATCTTTGGATAGAGATTGACAAATTCGCCAACGGAGTTGTCCGGAGAGGAATAGCTTTCCCAGTAGTAGGTCGAGTCGACGGTATAGATGAGATAATGCCTTTCCTCGATATAGGGGACGAGCTCGCGGAAGGTCTTCTGACAGGCGGAGCATCCCTCTCTCGACACGATGATCAAGGCATCGTCATACCGGGCGATCGAATCGAGTTCCTTGGCGGATTGGATCTCGACATAGGAGTACAAAGAGGAATTGGAAAAGGCGAGGATGTGTCCGTTGATGGACTCGGCAAAGGATGTCGAACAGCTGCTGGCAAGAAAAGGGAAGAGCACAGAAAAACAGATTCGTTTTTTCATAGAACCTCCTTCCTTATCATTGTCGAAGAAAGCAAGATTTTTTCACTAAAGGCCGAGGATGCGTGCCGTATCCAGGGCGATCATCAGCTCTTCGTCGGTCGGAATGACGATGACGGGAATGCGGCTGTCCTTGGTCGAGATGAATCCTTCCTTGCCGAGAATCATCTCCTGGTTCTTTTCGTAGTCAATCTTGATGCCGAGGGCTTCAGAGCAGTTGGCGAAGGAATCCTCGCGGTAGAGCGGGGCGTTCTCGAAGACGCCGGCCGAGCAAACGATCATGTCAACGTGGCCGAGTTTTCCGTGGTACATGCAGATGTAATCGGCAATTTTCTGGCAATACATCTCGACGGCAAGGGTCGAGCGGATGTCTCCGCGCTCATAAGCCTGTTCGACGTCGCGGGTATCGTTGGAGATGCCCGAGATTCCAAGAAGGCCGGACTGATGGTTGTAGATGTCATAGATCTGCTCGGCGGAAAGGCCGGTGCAGGTCATCAGGTAGGGCATGATGGAAGGGTCGATGTCGCCAGTGCGGGTTCCCATCATGACGCCGGCCAAGGGGGTGAGACCCATCGAGGTCGCGACGCACTCGCCGTCCTTGACGGCGCAGACCGAAGCGCCAGAGCCGATGTGGAGCGTGATTATGTTGGTGTGCTCGTTCCCGGTCAGGTATTCCTCGCGGGCGATGGTCGAGAGGTACTTGTGGCTGGTGCCGTGGGCACCATAGCGGCGGACGGAGTATTTTTCATAATATTCAAAGGGAAGAGGATAGAGGAACTCCTTGGGCTTCATTGTCTGGTGGAAGGCGGTGTCGAAGACGGCAACCTGGCCGACGGTGGGAGGTAGGACCTTGCGGAAGGCTTCGAAGCAGGTGATGTGGGCCGGATTGTGGAGCGGGGCAAGGGGAATCAAGGAGCGGATTTTCTCTTCGGTATCGTCCGTGAACAGGGCCGAATCGTTGAAGTACTTCCCGCCTTGGACGATGCGGTGCCCGACCGCCGTGATCTCGTCGATGGATTCGATGATACCGTGTTCCTTCATGCCGTTCATGACAAGGTGAACCGCATATTCGTGATCCTGGACGGGAAGGATGTCGGTCTTCTTGAAACCACCGGGCTTTTTGATGGTGAAGATTGCATCCTCATGGCCGATACGTTCGACGATGCCGGAGCAGAGAACAGTCAGATGTTGTGCCTTATTCCGAAGCTTCTTTTCCTGAAGAGCCTTGTCCTTCATGTCATACAGCTTGAATTTGAGGGAGGAAGAACCCGCATTGACACACATAATCTTGTAACTGGACGCCATGTTGATCTCCTTAAAAAACTGACATTATTCTAGTTCATTTTGTCCATAAGGTAAACCATGGAAATTAACGTCTCATTTCTTTCCTTGGATTATGGTATAATTCAAACATACTTAACGGAGGCGATGAACATGCCTGATCGTACTTTTTTCGATCAATATCTTCAAGGACATCTTCCGCAGGCCTACCGCTATTTTGGGGCACATAAGACAGTCTTCAACGGACGCACGGGCTTTCTCTTTCGCGTCTATGCTCCGATGGCACGGGACGTTTCGGTAATAGGCGATTTCAATGAATGGGACCCAGGGAAAGGGCGGATGCAGAAAGTCGACGAGCGCGGCTTGTTCGAGATTTTCGTCGCCGACGCCAAGGATGGGCAGCGCTACAAGTTCCACCTTCTTGGTTGCGATGGCTACTGGAAAGACAAGCACGATCCTTTCGCTTTCATGGATCAGACCACTCCCGACGGTTACTCGATTCTCTTCGACTATGAGAGAATCCGAATCGATGATGCCGATTTTTTGGCCAAGAGGGATCGTTGCTTCGACAAGCCGGTTTCCATCTTCGAATTCCACATGGGAACGTTTCAACGGAAACCCGATGGCAGTCAATACAACTACTCCGAGCTTGCCGATGTCTTGATTCCTTATCTGAAAGAGATGGGTTACACCCATGTCGAGGCGCTTCCGATTCTCGCCTATCCCAACGATGCCTCCTGGGGTTATCAATCGTTAGGCTATTATGCCGTCGATCGCCGGTGGGGAACGCCCGATGAATTCGCCGTCTTCGTCGAGAAGCTTCACAAGAACGGCATCGGTGTCATCCTCGACTTCGTCCCTGTCCACTTTGCCCTAGACGGCTTCGGCTTGGAGAAGTTTGATGGATCTTGTGTCTATGAATACAGCAACGAGCATGAGTTCTCTCAATGGGGAACAAAGAACTTCGACCTCGGCAAAGATCCGGTGCGGAGCTTCTTGATGGGTTCGGTCTTCTATTTCACGGAAGTGCTCCACATCGATGGCTTCCGCTTCGATGCCGTGTCGAACATCATCTATTGGGATGGCAATTCGGACAAGGGCGTCAACACGGGTGCGGTGGAGTTTGTCAAGCGTGTCAACGGCTACATGCACACTCTCCACGGCGATGTCATGATGATTGCGGAGGATTCCTCGGCCTATGGTCATGTCACCAAAGGGGGTTTCGAGGAAGGCCTGGGCTTCGATTACAAGTGGGATCTGGGCTGGATGAACGATACCTTGAAATATTATGCCAAGGATCCGATCTATCGGAAGTATTGCCACAACCAGATCACCTTCTCGATGGCGTATTTCTATTCCGAGAACTTCATCCTTCCTCTCAGCCATGACGAGGTCGTTCACATGAAGGGCTCGATTCTCAACAAGATGTTTGGCTCCTACGACGACAAGTTCGCCAATTGCCGCAATCTGTTTGCCTACCAGTTTGCCCATCCTGGCAAAAAATTGAATTTCATGGGAAACGAAATCGGAACCTTCGACGAGTGGAAGGAATTCCAGCCGGTCGCCTATGAGATTCTCAAATTCCCGAAGCACAAGGGGATGCAGCGGCTCTTTAAGGACCTCAATCACATCTACCGAACGACCAAGGCCCTCTATTGCGAAGAGTACAATCCTCTTCACTTCAGCTGGATCATGGCGGACAATGCCGATCAGAGCGTCTATGTCTTCAAACGCGAAAGCGATCTGGAATGCATCGTCTGTCTCTTCAATATGACTCCGAATTTCTATTGGGATTATGAACTGGGTGTTCCTTACGAAGGAACGTATGTGGAAATTCTCAATACCGACCGGGGAATCTATGGTGGCTGGAATCAGTACAATCCTGATCCGATCGTCACTCACGGGAAGGGAATCCACAACCAGAACCACAAGATCACCCTAAAGATTCCTTCTTTCGGCGCTATTTACTTGAAGTATGACAAGGCCCAGATGAAGGAAGGGAAAACGGACGAGACGAAGGAAGGAAAGGAAACGCTTGATGTCAATCAAGCTTAGAAAGGAAAAAGAACATGGTCGAAATCAAACCGGGAAGTGAATTTCGTTCCTATTTTAAGAACGACTTCCAGCAGAGATGTGTCGAGAAATACGGTCGCGATCCGGACAAGCTGAGCAACAATGAGATCTATGATGTCCTGGGAACCCTGATTCGCGATTATGCGAACATCGACGGCAAGACGTGCAAGGAACAGACGGCAAAGCAGGGCAAGAAGCAATTGATCTACTTCTCGATGGAATTCCTGATGGGACGGGAACTCTCCACCAACCTTTTCAATTTGGGAATCCTCAACGATGTCCGCGATGTCCTGAAGGAACTTGGAATCGACTTCGATGACGTCAAGGAAGAAGAGCCCGATGCGGGTCTCGGAAATGGAGGTCTCGGAAGACTGGCGGCTTGTTTCATGGACTCCATCGCCTCGCTGGGCTTTCCTGGTCACGGAAACTGCATCCGCTATGAATACGGATTCTTCCGGCAGAAGATCCGCAACGGTCGCCAGGAAGAGTATCCAGATACCTGGCTTCTCAATGGTTTCCCTTGGGAAATCCGAAAATTAAACGATGCGGTCACGGTGCGTTTCTATGGCAATCCGGAGACCATTCGTGATGAAAACGGCAACATTCATTGGAGAACCAACAACGCCTATTCGGTTCTCGCCGTCCCCTATGATGTCCCTGTCATCGGATACAAGAATCATGTCACCAACACCCTGCGTCTTTGGTATGCGGAGCCTTCGGATGAGGAGCTTCCGACTTGGGCCAATTTCAACGGCTATCTGAAATTCATCCGGGACATCACTCACGGCCTTTATCCGGACGATTCCACTGAGGAAGGAAAGCTTCTGCGCTTGAGGCAGCAATATTTCCTTGTTTCGGCGGGCATGCAGTATTCCGTCAAACGCGAAAAAGAAATTTACGGAACGCTGGATCATCTTCCAGATCACTATGTCTTCCAGCTTAACGACACGCACCCGATCATGGCGATTCCAGAATTGCTGCGCATCCTGATGGATGAGAACGATTATGGGTGGGACGCAGCCTATGACATCGTCAAGCGTTGTTTTGCCTTCACGAACCACACGGTCATGCCCGAGGCCCTGGAAAAATGGCCCTGCCGCTACATCGCCTCGATCGCACCGCGCGTGTACATGATCATCGAGGAGATTAACCGCAGGTCTTTGCAGGCGATGCGCGAGGCTCACATTCCTGAGGACAAGATCAACAACTGCATCATCATCCGCGACGGGAACGTGAATATGTGCCAGCTGGCCATTCATGTCGCCTTCTCCGTTAATGGTGTCGCCAATCTTCACACGCAGATTCTCAAGGAGCAGACCTTCAAGGATCTCTATGCCATCTATCCGAACAAATTCAACAACAAGACAAACGGCATTTCCCATAGGCGGTTCCTGCTCGTTGCCAATCCGCACCTGTCGGATTACATCCAGTCCTTGATTGGGGATGGCTTCATCCGTCATCCGGAGGAGCTCTCCAAACTTCTTCCCTATGCCGATGGCTCGGAGAAGAATCTTACGATCTATCGACGACTCAACGAGATCAAGAGGGAGAACAAGAAGAATCTGATCGACATGGTCGCTCGCGAGAACGGTATGGAGCTTTCTCCGGATGCGATTTTTGACGTTCAGATCAAGAGACTTCATGCCTACAAGAGACAGCTTCTGAATATCTTCCGAATCATACATCTCTACTTGAAACTGAAGGCGGATCCGACCCTCTCTATCTTTCCGCACACCTATATTTTTGGTGCTAAGGCGGCTCCGAGCTATGCCTATGCGAAGAAGATTATCGAACTGATCCTCGCTGTCAGCAAGACGATCGATGCCGATCCCGCTATCAGCAAGCTCATCAAAGTCGTCTTCATCGAGAATTATGGAGTCAGCAAAGCAGAGGTCATCATCCCGGCCAGTGATATCTCCGAGCAGATTTCCCTGGCGGGCAAGGAGGCTTCGGGAACTTCCAACATGAAGTTCATGATGAACGGGGCTATCACTCTCGGTACTTTGGATGGTGCCAACGTCGAGATCTCTCAGCTTGTCGGCCCGGATAATGCGGTCATCTTCGGCATGAAGGAAAAGGAGGTGAAGGATCTTAAGTTCCGCAATGCCTACAACCCCTGGGATGTCTACAACTCCAACGGACAGGTGAAGGCCGTCATGGATTCCTTGGTCGATGGCACCTTCTCTCCGGATCTCGAGCAGTTCCGCATGATTTACGACGAGATTATGTATCATGGAGACGAGTTCATGAACCTGGCGGATTTCCCGGATTATCTCCGCGCTTCGAAGAAGATCGAATCCCTCTACATGAACCGGGACTTGTGGGGAAAGATGTGCCTCGTCAACATCGCCAATTCGGGATGGTTCAGTTCCGACAGGACGATCAGCGAATACAATCGTGATATTTGGAAATTGGAGAAAATTCATTGATCTATGATTGACTTGACAGAAAGAATTCGAAGAATACGTGAAGATTCCAAAAAACAGCCTTTCACTTTCGACCAAGAATGCCTGGATGTCTACCGCGCTCTTGGCCATCTTTCCATCCTGATGAACATGGAGAGCGAGGAGGATTTCAACAAAGCGTTTGACGAGCTGCTGGATGCCTACGCCAGACTGATGTCCCACTTCGCTCCCTCCATGACTTTGGAAGAACCCCCTAGCCCTCTCTCGGAGCCGATGGCGGATGCCTTCTACCTCCAGCTCGCTCTGGGCGACTTCACTCGTTTTGCCGCAAGCGAGGGCAAAGATTTCCCTTCCTTGTTCCACTCCTTGAGGGCTGTTTTCTCAATCATCGGCGCCCATATTAAGTAGCTTGAAAAGGCCAATGGGCAAAACTATAATAGTTAGGCTGTATCAATTTTGACCATTTAAGGAGTACCTCCATGGAACGCACATTCAAGAACGAAAACGGACATCTGATTGCCAAGGTCAGCTTTGGCGCCGAAGAAGTCGGAAAGGCGACCGAGAAGGGCGTTCGCAAACTTTGCGAAAACGTCACGGTGCCGGGTTTCCGCAAGGGCAAGGCCCCTGTTGAGACGGCGAGACTTCGCCTGCGCTCGAATGACATCGCTCAGGCGACAATCGATGATCTGTTGCAACGTGTCGATGCGGCTTTCATGAAAGACGATGAATTCTCCTCCTATATCAAGGATTCGAAGATTCTCGCCTCCTTCCGTCCCTCTGTCTCAATCGACAAGTTCACGACGACGGAAGCGGAGTTCACGATTTCCTATACTCTGCGTCCGATTTGCAGCAAGCTTGGTGAATATCACGGCTTGAAGACGGATATCACGGAGAAGGATGTGACGGAGGATGATATCAACGCCTTCATCCAGCATCTCGCCAAGGACAACGCTGAGCTTGTCCCGACGGAAGAGGCGGCGAAGATGGGAGATACGGCGAATATCGATTTCGTCGGACTCATGGATGGCAAGGAATTCGAGGGCGGATCGGCGAAGTCGTTCGATCTTGTCCTTGGCTCCAAGCACTTTGTTCCTGGCTTCGAGGAACAGGTCATTGGTCATAAGGCGGGCGAGAAGTTCGATATCAGCCTCATCATGCCGGACAACTATCCGGAGCCTTTGACGTCCAAGCCGGTTCTTTTCAAGGTGACTCTAAATACCGTCAAGGTGAGTCAGGTTCCTGAGGTCAACGATGAATTCGCAACGACTCTTGCCGGAAAATTCGCCAGCAAAGATCTTGCCGATCTCACGGAGAAGGTTCGTTCGAACCTGAAGGAAGAGAATCACAAGAGATTCCTTTCTTCCCTTGTCAACACTTTCCTTGGCCAGATTCGCGATTCTTCCGAATTTGTCATTGCCGACAACTATGTGAATGAGCTTGCCGCCTCTCGGAAGGCTTCCGATGTTAAGCGCGTTTCCGAGCAAGGCTTGACGCTCGAGGAATATCTGAAGCTTGTCGGTCAGAAAGAAGAAGATTATGAGAAGGCCCTTCATGATGGCGTCCTTTCCGAAATCAAGACTTCCCTGACCTATGATGCGATTGCGACGGCCGAAAAGATTCCTTCCCCGACGCAGGCCGACCTTGAAAAGCGCCTTGGTTCCCCAGTCAACAGCTTCATGAACGGTTTGACTTCTTATCTCCGCTCGCAGAAGCTTTCGGATCAGCAGATTCAGAATCAGGTCAACAATTATTTGAACCAAGTCTTCCTTTCGATTCTCAATGAGCGTGTGCAAACTCGCGTTCTCGAATTGAACGGCTTCAAGGTCGAGGACAAGGAGAAAGAGGAAAAGAGCAAGAAGAGTTCGGAGAGTGAGGCTCCTTCGAATGAAGGGGGAGAAGCGAAGCCTGTTGAGGAAAAGTCTGAAACTGAGACGAAATAAATCGTTCGTTTTGAACAAACCCTTCTTGTGTGCTGAAATTCAATAGGAGGTTTTTGTATGGAAATGGAAATGTCATTGAAGTTACCGGTAATGCCCAATAGCAATTTCGTCGCTTTACCTGATCTCATGATGGATATTCTCGCAACCAATGAATATGATGTTCGTTTATTTCGCTCATTGAAGATTGGCGATGAATTGATCATTTCTTATGCGCATCAGGATCACGTCTATAACGACTTTGACAACATGGTTCTTCCGGGTGTTGAGACGGTCGGCACAATCTGCCGAATCGTCTCCTTGAAAGAGCTTCCAGACCGTATCCTTGTCCAGGTCTTTGGAAAGAAACGGGCGACTTTGTCCGATTTCGTTCGTGACGAGGATAAGAAGATTGTCTACGCTACACATAGCAACGTGAGCATCAGCGGAATCGACTCGGCGCAGATTTATGCGGCGACAGCCGATTTCATCAATCTTTACAACAGATTCCGGACTCGTTTTCCGCTTTTCCCGGATTGCCCTGATTTCAGCAAACAGGCATCGATTCCAGAATATATCCCCTACCACATTGCGGCCTTCTTGGATTCTCCCGATCGAGTCTGTCAAGAAATCCTGGAGGATCCCAATCCTCTGGGACAGATTAAGACGCTGTCGAAGGACATGCTCAATTCCAGTGCGGATGCCAGCATCAATTATGAATTGCAGGAGCAGCTCTCTCGTGCGGTCGACCGCAATCAAAGGGAATATATTCTGCGCGAGAAGATGAAGATCGTCAAGGATCAGTTGAAGGAGTTTGACGGCACGGATTCGGAAGAAAGATACATCAATGCGATCAAAAATCGTCCGGACGATTATCCCGAGAACATTCGCAAGCGTGTCGAGGCTGAATACAATCGTTTGAAGACGATGCCCGCGGCTTCCCAGGAGGCGACGGTCATCACTGCATATCTGGACACCTTGGTCTCTTTGCCCTGGTATCGTCAGACGGTTGACAATGACAACCTTGTCCAGGTCAAGCACATCTTGGACAAGAATCACTATGGCTTGACGAAACAAAAGGACCGCATTCTCGAGTATCTGGCCGTCAAGCAGCTGACTCGCTCCTTGAAGGCTCCGATCCTCTGCTTTTATGGTGCCCCTGGTGTCGGAAAAACTTCTCTTGCTATTTCGATTGCGGAAGCATTGGGTCGCCATTTCGTGAAGATGGCTTTGGGTGGCATTTCGGATGAGGCCGAAATCCGCGGACACCGCAAGACCTATGTCGGTGCCATGCCGGGAAAGATTATCTCCCAAATCAAGAAAGCTCAGGTGAACAACCCGGTCTTCCTTCTCGATGAAATCGACAAAGTTACGACGGGTGGCTTCCATGGCGATCCCGCTTCGGCTCTGTTGGAAGTCCTCGACCCGGAGCAGAACAAGACCTTCATGGACAACTATCTCGATGAACCCTTCGATCTTTCTCATGTCCTGTTCATCTGCACCGCAAATGATGTCTCCAAGATTCCCGCTCCGCTTTTCGATCGTCTGGAGATGATCGAGCTCAATACCTATACCAAGTTCGAGAAGATCAACATTGCTAAGGAATATCTCATTCCGGATGAAGAAAAAGAAAACGGTATCAAGCCTGGCCAGATGACGTGGACGGACGATGCCTTGGATTACATCATCGAGTATTACACCCGGGAAGCGGGTGTCCGTGAATTCCGCCGTCGTATCTCGACAATCGATCGAAAATTTGCGGTCGAGTACCTGAATGACGAAAAGCACAACGAGCATGTCGTCATCGATGTCGAAAGGGTCAAAAAGTATCTTGGCGCCGAGATTTTCACCCATGATAAAGAACTTTCCGAATCCCAGGTCGGCATCATTAATGGCTTGGCCTATACGGAAGCGGGAGGCGAGGTTCTTAAGATTGAAGCCAACACCTTCCCGGGCAAGGGACAGCTGATCTTGACTGGAAACCTCGGCGATGTCATGAAAGAGGCGTGTGAGACAGCATTGTCCTTCATCCGTTCCATCGGGGATTCCATCGGAATCCATCCGGAATTCTTCGCCAACAACGACATACATGTTCACTTCCCTGAAGGTGCTACACCGAAAGATGGCCCTTCTGCGGGTGTCGCGACGGCTCTTTGCATCCTCTCGGCCATCTGCAACCTCCGTATCCGCAACGATGTTGCCATGACGGGCGAGATAGATTTGCGTGGCAATGTGATGCCGATTGGCGGTCTCCGCGAAAAGTGCAATGCCGCCTGCCGTGAGCATCTCAAGACCGTCTTCATCCCCAAGGAAAATCACAAAGATGCCAAGGAACTTCCCAAGGAGATTGCGGATTCCCTGAACATCGTTGAAGTCTCGCAGATTCAGGAATTGTTCCCGAAAGTCTTCTTGGATGATATCGCCTCTTTAAAGAAGCAGATTCACGAACGCACCTCACCGAAGAAAGCTTCGAAGAAAACGAAGGCAAATTGAAATGAGTCAAATTCTGTTCCAGAAGGCTGAGTTTGTCAAAAGTGCTTATTACGGCAAAGACCTGCTGAAGGATCGCCCGACCATCGCTCTGATCGGGCGTTCCAACGTGGGGAAAAGCACGTTGATCAATCGTCTTTGCCGCAACAAGACGCTGATGCGGACGGGCAAGACACCCGGCTTGACGCGTGCGGTGAACTATGTTCTCGTCGATGATACCTTTTATCTCTGCGATGCTCCGGGCTATGGCTTCGCTTCTTTTGATTCGAAGCACTTCGAACCTCTGATGAAGCATTTCCTTTTTGGCAACCCGTCTCTCAAGAAGGTCTACATCCTCGTTGATTCTCGACGCTGCCTTCTTCCGGCTGACCGTCAATTCGCCGACGATTTGCTCCATCACCGGACTCCTTTCTCCATCGTGTTCACCAAGACTGACAAGCTCAAGATGTCGGAGCATCGGCAGATGATCATCTGCAAAGGCGAGGTTGGCGGTGAGCTATTCGAGTCGGATGTTGTCAGCGACGAAGCCATCGAAATCCTGCGAGAAGACATTCGTAAGACGCTTGAAAATTAGTTTTTCAAAGGAGAACGATCGATGAAAGACATGGAAAAGAATTACGATCATCGCCTGTGCGAGGAAGGAAAGGAAGAGTTTTGGGAATCGCATCACTATTTTGAGGCGATGAGGCCGGAAAACCTGGACAAACCGACTTTCTCCATGATCGTTCCTCCTCCGAATGTCACCGGCATTCTCCATATCGGACATGCGACAAACACGACAATCATCGATATTTTGGCCCGCTACAAGATGATTTGTGGCTATGATGTCCTTTTCCTGGCGGACATGGATCATGCGGGCATTGCGACCCAGGCCAAAGTGGAAGAAAAGCTTCGCTCGGAAGGCAAGAACAAGTACGAGATGGGACGGGAAGCTTTTCTTGAAGAAGCGTGGAAGTGGAAAGAAGAGCATGCCGATTACATTTCCAAGCAATGGCGCGCCCTTGGTCTTTCGATGGATTATTCCAAGGAGCGATTCACCTTGGACGAGGGTATGCAAAAGGCGGTTGCTCATGTCTTCAAGACTCTTTACGACGATGGTTTGATCTATCGCGGAGAGCGCATCATCAACTGGGATCCGGTTTTGAAGACGGCTTTGAGTGACATCGAGGTCATCTATCGCAATGATCCGGGCAAATTTTATTATTTCAAATATTGGCTTGAAGACCATTCCCGCTATCTTGAGGTTGCAACGACCCGTCCTGAGACGATGTTTGGCGACCAGGCTGTCTGCTTCAATCCAGAAGACGAGAGATATTTGGGCCTGGAAGGCAAGAAAGTCATCAATCCAGCCAATGGAGAGCCCATTCCTTTGATTCCGGACCGCTATGTCGACAAGGAATTCGGGACAGGAGCGATGAAATGCACTCCGGCACATGATCCCAACGATTTCCGCATTGCGCAAAGGCACGGCCTTTCCTTTGTCAAGATTCTCAACGACGATGCGACGATGAATGGAAACTGTGGTGATTATGCCGGTATGGACCGGTATGAGTGCCGCGATGCTTTGGTGGAGAAGATCAAAAGCGACGGCAATTTGATTCGCATCGAAGAGATTCAGCACGATGTCGGGCATTCCGAAAGAAGCGGCGCCGTCGTCGAGCCGATGCTTTCCAAGCAGTGGTTTGTTCGCATGCGACCTCTTGCCGACAAGGTCGAGAAGATTCAGAAATCCTCTTCGGCGACCACTTTCTTCCCGAACCGTTTTTCAGACATTTTCATGCAATGGCTCGAAAACACGGATGATTGGTGCATCTCCCGGCAATTGTGGTGGGGACATCGCATCCCGGTTTACACGAACAAGAAAACGGGAGAAGTCGTCTGCTCCGAGGTTCCGCTCAGCCCGGAAACCTATGAGCAGGATCCGGATGTCTTGGACACGTGGTTTTCCTCGGCTCTGGCACCCTTTGCGTTCTTGGGCTGGCCGAATACGAAAGACCCTCTCTATCAAAGATTCTATCCTCTCGATGTCATGGTCACGGCATATGACATCATCTTCTTCTGGGTGGAACGCATGGCTTTCCAAGGTGTCCATTTCACGGGGACGATGCCTTTCAAGAAGGTATTTATCCATGGCCTGGTTCGCGATGAAAAAGGAAGAAAGATGTCCAAATCCCTCGGCAACGGAATCGATCCTTTCGAAGTCATCAAGGAATATGGAACGGATTCCTTGCGCTATGCTCTTGCCACGGGTTCGACTCCTGGGTTGGACATCACTTTTGCGCAATCGAAACTGGAAAATGCTCATGGTTTCATGAACAAGATTTGGAATGCCTCTCGGTATGTCCTGAGTCTTTTGAACGACGGATATCGGCCGAAACATCCGAAGAATGACGAACTATCCTTCCTGGATCAATGGATTTTGTCTGAACACGACAAGTTCGTTGCGGCGTATCGCACGAACATGGAGAAATACGAGCTTGGGCAGGCGGCGAATTACATCTATTCTTTCGTGTACGATTCGTTCTGCTCCATCTATTTGGAATATGCGAAAGTCGCCATCAAGAACGGTCAATCCGATACGACCAGAGACGTTCTTGCCTTTGTTCTCAATGATATTCTGATTGCCCTTTTCCCGTTCTGCCCCTTTATCTCCGAAGAAATCTACTCCCATTTTCCCTCTTCCAAGGTCTCTATCTATGAGGAATCCTTCCCCTCGGAGGCAAATCTCTCCACGGATAACAAGGCGATTGAACTTGCAAAATCGCTCAATCTGAGCATCCGTGAAATTCGAAACTTCAAGTCGAAGCATGGTTTTGCCCCCAATTCTAAGGTCAACCTTCTTTATAAAGGGAAACCAAAGCTTTTGGAAAAAGTTCTTCCCTATTTGAAGCGTTATGCCTTTGCGGACGTGATCACTTCTGTCGATGATATCACGCATCCGATTGTCACTCCTTCGTTCTCCTTGGGAATCCAAGAAGAGAACAGCACGGCGACGAAGGAACGCGTTGAAAAGAGAATTGCTGCTCTTCAGGCTGAAATCAAGAGATCGCGCGGGATGCTTGACAACCCGGCCTTCTTGGCCAAGGCCAATCCGCAGAAGGTCGCTCTTGAAAAAGAGAAATATGCCAAATATCTCGCTGAATTAGCGGAATACGAAAAACAGAAGTAAATAATGGTTACGATATCCTCCAATAAATGGTGAAGGAGGATATTCCTATGGCAAGACGAAGATTGACGGAGCAGGAATGCTTGGAGGTTAAGGGTGGTGAAGCGATTACCCTTGCGACCGTGATGGCGTTTCTTGCAATTGGCTTGATTGCCGTGATTGCTTTCAAGTTTTTTACCAGCGGCGAAGGCAAGGCGGTGTTCCCGGGAGGATTCACTTTCCAGTGGAAATGAAGAATGGCATATTGATGCCACGGGAAAAGGCAGACATGTACGGAATCGGCTCGCTCCAAGAGTATGAGCTTCTGGCTCTCTTGCTTGAGACTGGTTCCGTGCATGAGAATGTCTTGGAAATGGCCTCTCGTCTTCTGAGAGAGAAAGGAGAATTGCCCATTCTTTTGACGCACTCTTATGAAGAAATCAAGACCTTTGGAATCAACAAGGCGAAAATATATCGAATCTTGGCGATTGGCGAGATTATCCGTCGCCTTCCGCTGAAGAGCTTTAATAAAATTACTTCGCTTCAGGATTTCTATTACATATACCGCGCTTGCTTTTTCGGTGAGAAATCAGAGCGTGTCCTTGGAGTCCAAGTCGACAAGAGTGGCATTGTTCTGCACGTAGATGTCTTGGGCCTGGGAGCTTGTGACAATGCGCCGGTATCCCTGGAATATCTGTGGGAAACACAGTTTTCCGAGAATATGTTTGGCTTTATTCTCTGTCATAATCACCCGTCGGGTTCAGAAAAGCCGAGTGCTTCCGATGATAATGTGACAAGAAACGTTTCCGAAGTCTTGCATAAACGCCATGTCTATTTCATTGATAGCATTATCTTCGGCAAGAAAAACTATTATTCCTACAGAAGGGAAAATCAAAATGTGATAAATTTTCAAAAAGGTGTTGACGACCAATCGAGTGCGTGATATATTTTTCCCTGCACCTCGGAAGAGGAGTAGATACGATCGCTCTTTGAAAACTGAACGGGAAGACCAGCCAAAACAACGAAGGAATTCGTCATTCCAGAGGTTTTGAGGCAAACGGACAGTAATTTCCA
>CASESG010000005.1 GCA_949290645.1 uncultured Bacillota bacterium | reverse complement strand
ACGCCCCTGTACCGGAATCGCGAACGGTTGTCTTTCCCCTCCAACGTCCGAGCCTCTCAAAACGGAAAGGCAACTGTTTCTTTTTCTGTTTCATGCGAAGGAATTCTTGACAGACATCTTCGAAGACAAGCGAGGCATATTCCTGCAAGGAAGGTTTGATTACAAATTCATAGACGCCTTCGACATCTCCGTCTTCCAATTGTGAGAAATTCGAAAAGCAGAAGTGGTACCAGAAGCGAAAATAGGAATCCGTCAGACGATAAAATCCTCGGCTCAAATTGGCCCGCTCCTTGATCTTGGCATCGACCGAGCATTCGCGCTTGACGATTCCGAGTTCGATCAAGTTCTTCAGATAGACGCTGGTCTTGGCCGTGTTTTGAATCAACGCCTTCTGGCTGATTTCGTTGAGCCTGGTGTTTCCGAGGGCGACCGCTTCGATGATCGAATTGTATATCGGCGTTTCTCTCAACTCCTGGTGAAGCAAGAAATCAACCTCACTGTAAAGAACGCTTCCTTTCGAAAGAATGTGTCTTTTGACGTTCTCCTCAAGAGTCCGGTCTGGATCGAATTGCCTGAGATAATGCGGAACCCCTCCCAAGATGGAATAGGCCAAAACCTTGTCCTTGGCAGAGTATCCGGGAAAGAAAAGAATCGAATCATAAAACCCCATCTCCGTCATCTTGTAGATTCCTGTCGCCCTTCCGTAGAGAGGATTCTTTTCCGCAAGAAGTTCCTTTTCGATGAAGCTCATGGTACTGCCGCAGAGCACGATCATCACGTTCTCGTCCTTCCACTGGCTATCCCACAGATTCTGCAAAATCGACGGTATTCCCTTGTTTCCTTGGCACATGTAGGGGAACTCATCGATGACAACGAGCTTTTTCTCATTGCCATAAGGAAGATCCGAAATCGCGCGAAACGCCTTTTCCCAATCCTCGAATTCCGAAACATACTGACTGGCAGGGACTTTCTCCGTCAACAAGCGTTGCGAGAAATTGCGCAATTGGATTCGTTCAGTCACTTGTGTGCAAGAGAAGAAGACATGCTTCTTTCCCTTGCAAAATTCTCGCAATGTCTCCGTCTTCCCGATACGTCTTCGACCATAGAGGACAACAAGGCTGCCCCCCTTTCGCTCATATTGACCCTTCAGGAATTCGAGTTCCGCTTTTCTTCCGACAAACATGGTTCCTCCTTGATGAGCAATTTGCTAAAGTATGATTTAGTAAATCGTGATTTTGTAATATTGTATTGCTTTCTTCCCCGCTCATCAAGTGTTTTCCCAAAAGCTCTATGTCTTGCTGTTTTGCATCGCTTTGCGGTCGATGAATGAGTCATCCACCCTTCATCGCATCATGCGACCGCTGAACATAGTGAAACACCTCAATAAATGTATGGCAGGATTATTCAGGAATCCATTTGCCGAAAACAAGCTAATGAGACTTCCGACGTTCGGTTCCAACCACAGAACCGTTTCCTTTATTTTTTCTTCCGTCAAAGATCGTTCAACAGGAAATCCGTCACTCCGATGACAAGTTCATTGTCTGTGGTCAGCCATCTTTGCGTGGGGCGATTGACGACCAAGACCTTCTGAACGGAATCCTTCAGATATCGAAAAGGATTCATCTCCCGTTCTCTTGTCTCCGGATTGGACAGGTCCGAAGTCACTTGGATGTACAGGGCCTTCGTCCCTTTTCGAGCATAGAAATCAATTTCGTGATTCTTCCGAACGCTTTTCTTCTCGGAATCCTTCTCGACGGTGTCAAAGGCTCCGATCGATACGGAATATCCTTTTTCCGTCAATTCGTTGAAGACGATGTTCTCCAAAAGCGGACCTTCGTCTGGGAAAGCGAAATCCAATCGTGCATTTCGCAATCCAGTATCGATGAAATAGTATTTCCTCAAGGCGCCGATTTCCCTTTTCCGGCCTTTGATATCGAAACGACGCGCCTCCCGAATCAAGAAGGAATCCTTGAAAGCCTCAATATATTTCTCGATTGTCTGTTGAACGATTGTCCTTTTGGTCACGCTTCGATAAGTGTTGGCCAATTTCCCGGAATTCAGCAGAGCTCCGACCTCTTCGCTCAAAAGATTGCAAAGGGATTCCATGTCTTCGTTCTTTTCGAATCGATTTCGTTCGAGAATGTCGCGAAAATAGGTCGTCTCGAACAAGTCCTTAAGATATCTTTCTTTTTCCCCAAGAGGAAGCAAGACCGCTCTGGGCATTCCCCCATATCGCATGTAAGAAGCAATCGCTTCTTCCGGACGGATCTTTACGTATTCGAAATACTCCTCGAAAGTCAAAGGAGGCAAAAACAGATTGACTGCCTTGTCTCGAAACTGAGTAGCGACGTCGGAGGAAAGCATCTTCGAGTTGCTCCCTGTCACATAGAGATCGATGTTCGGCTCATGGGAGAGACCAAGGATAGTATCCACGAACGTCAAGCAACCGACATCCTCTTTCTTCGCCGGGACGATCTTTCCTCCTGTATAGACAGGATTGAGAATCGAATCGACCATCTGGATTTCGTCAAGAAGAACATAGACTCTTCCCGTACGCAATCGGCATTCCTTTCGGACATGTTCTCCCAACGTCAAGGGCGTTCTCAGCCATGCGTTTTGGTCGCTATCCAAATCGATGGTCAAAATGTTTTCCTCTGGGACTCCACATCGAAGAAGATAGTTCCGATAAATTTCCTTCAAAAGAAAAGATTTTCCCACACGGCGAATGCCCGTGATGATTTTCGGCAAACCGTTGTCTCTGCTTTCGATGAGTTTGTTTAAGTACTTTGTTCTTTGAATCATTTCGTAGAATTCTACATTTTTTATAATTGTATCTTACGATATATTCAATATATTTTCAATTCATAATTATAAATTTTGTAGAATTCTACATTTTTTATAATTGTTTTTTCTCATACAACAAGAAATGGCCCCTTACGGGGCCTCTTTCGATGTCCTTTACTTCCTCTCGCCCAACTCGTGGTCGAGCCTGGCCAGCAGGGAAAGGTCCTTGCTGTAGAGGTCGTACCGCTCCAGGAGCTCGGCGGAGTGGCTCTCCTCCTCGACCTGCTCGTCGATGAACCATTTCAGGAAAGACTGGGTCCTGTAGTCCTTCTCCAGGATTGCCTGATCCATGATCTTGTCGATCAGGGACGTGACAAGCTCCTCGTGCTCGACCTGAATCTTCAGGCCGTCCCGGATCTCCTTGAGCTTGCACTTGGGCGCCTTGACGTCCTTCAAGGTCACCTTCTTTCCGTGCTGGCGCAGGTAGTCGAGAAACTTCTTGGCGTGCTCCAGCTCCTCTTCGGCCTGCTTGTCGAACCATTTGGCGAAGCCGAGAAGCTTCTCGTCGAAGTAGAAGTCGGCCATCTCCTGGTACAGGTAGGCGCTGTAGAGCTCCGCGTTGATCTGGTCGTTGATCAGCTTGGCGATCTTTTCCGAAATCGTTGTCATTGGAATTTCCTCCATTCCGATAGTATAGCCTTCCTTCGGAAGGACGGCAAAGGATATGCTCCGTCTTTCCACAAGAAAACCGCGGCCTTTCGACCGCGGTCCTTTTCCCGACCAATCAGTAGCAGTTGACGAGCAATTCCTTGAAGGATTCGCTCTTGAGGGAGGCTCCACCGACAAGGGCTCCGTCGACGTCCTCCTGGGAGATGTATTCGTGGATGTTGTTGGGCTTGACCGATCCTCCGTAGAGGATGAGGATCTTGCCCGCCGCGACCTTTCCGAACTGCTCCTCGATGAGCGTGCGGATGAAGTGGCAGATGTCCTCGGCGATCTCAGCGGAGGCGTTCTTGCCCGTACCGATGGACCAGACCGGCTCATAGGCGATGACGACGTTGGCGATGTCTTCCTTGGTGAGGTGCATCAATCCGGTGCGGATCTGCTCCTCGACAACATCCTTAGTCAGGCCAGCCTCATATTCCTTGAGGGTCTCGCCGACGCAATAGACAACGTGGAAGTCATGGGCGACAAGGGCACGGATCTTGCGGTTGCAGGTGAAGGAAGTCTCTCCTTCATAGGTCCTCTTCTCGGAATGGCCGATGATGGACCAATTGACACCGACCTCTTCCAGCATCGGGATGGAGACGTTGGAGGTATAAGCACCATGATCCTCATAGTGGCAGTCCTGAGCCGCGACGATCAGGCCGTGGGCATGTCTCTTGACCTGCTGAAGCGAGAGATAGCTCGGGGCAACGCCGAGAAGGATGCCACGGCTCTTGCCCTGGCGAACCAATCCTTCTTCCTTGATCTTCTCGCAGAAGTCGATGGCTTCCTCGATGGTGTGGTTCATCTTCCAGTTGCCCATCAACAAGATTTTGCGTGTCATTGTCTTATTTCTCTTCGATGTCGTCGATGCCAGGGAGATGTCCGTCGAACTGGATCAGCTCAAGCGAGGCACCGCCACCGGTCGAGACGTGGCTGAAGTCCTTGGCATAGCCGAACTGCTTGGCCGCCGAAGCGGAATCGCCACCGCCGATCGCGGAGAAGGCGCCCTTCTTCGTGGCCTCGGCACAGGCCTCACAGACCGCCTTTGTTCCCGCGGCGAACTTCTCGTTCTCGAAGACACCCATCGGGCCGTTCCAGAAGATGGTCTTGGCCGCAAGGATCTCGGTGCGGAAGAGCTCCGCCGTCTTGGGGCCGATGTCGAGTCCCATGAAGCCATCGGGGATCTCGTCTCCGACGTTCTTGATCTCGGTCGGGTTGTCGAAGCTGTTGGCGACGACGTTGTCGACCGGAACGAGGACCTTGCCCGTCGCAAGGCACTTCTTGGCGTATTCGACCTGATCTTCCTCGAAGAGGGAAGTTCCGATCTTGTGGCCCTGAGCCGCAAGGAAGGTGTAGGCCATGCCACCGCCGATGAGGATCTTGTCGACCTTCTTCAGCAAGGAATCGATGACCTGGATCTTGTCGGAGACCTTCGATCCGCCCAAGATCGCGACATAGGGACGTCCGTCCTCCGGGCAGTTGACGCAACGGCCGAGGTTGTTGATCTCCTTCTCGACCAGATAGCCGACCGCCGTCTCCTTGCCTTCCTTGGCGAGGATCGTCGGGACGCCGACCGTGGAGGAATGGGCTCTGTGGGCCGATCCGAAGGCGTCCATGACATAGGCGTCCGCCAAGGAAGCCCACTCTTTGGAGAGCTCTTCGTTGTTCTTCGTCTCACCCTTCTCATAACGGGTGTTCTGGACCAGAAGGACCTCGCCTTCGCCCAAGGCATCGACCGCGGCCTTCAAGGCCTCACCGTGAGTCGCCTCGGAGAAGGAAACCTTGACTTCCTTGCCAAGAGCCTCGGCCAGATGCTCCTTGAGAGCGGGAAGGACGATCTTGAGGTCGTTCTTCTTCTTCTCGTTCTCGATCTCGGCATCATCGACCTTGCCCCACTTGATCTTGCCAAGATGGGACATGAGGATGACCTTCGCACCCTTGCGAAGCAGATCGGCAATCGTCGGGATGGCGGCGCGGACACGATTGTCGTCGGTGACCGTCTCGCCCTTGTGCGGAACGTTGAAGTCGACGCGAACCAGGACGCGCTTTCCCTGGACGTTCAGATCCGAAACCAGTTTCTTCATTTGGAATTAACCTCCGTTTTTTCTTTCGAGACAAATGGCGGCAGGGCAAGCCCTACCGCCATGAGATTGCGTCAGATGATGATTTAGGCAGCGAGCTTCTGAGCGAAGAGCTTGGCAAGACGGACGTACTGGCAGGTGTAGGAGTATTCGTTGTCGTACCAGGCGAAGACCTTGACGAGCTGCGTTCCCTCGGGCGAAGTGAAGACCTTCGTCTGATCGCCGTTGTAGATGCCGCCTTCGGTTCTGCCGAGGATATCACGGCTGACGATCTTGTCGTCGGTGTATCCAAGGACACCCTTGAGGGTGGTCTCGGAAGCTTCCTTCATGGCCGCGTTGATCTCAGCGGCATCCTTGACTTCCTTCTTGAGGTGAAGGGTGACATCGATCAAGGAACCATCGAGGACCGGGACACGGATGGCACCGCCCTGCATTCTGCCCTTGAGGGAAGGAATGACAAGGTTGATGGCCTTGGCAGCGCCCGTGGAGGTCGGAACGATGTTCTGAGCGGCAGCACGGCCTCTGCGGAAGTCCTTCTCCTTGATGAGGTCGAGGTTGGTCTGATCGTTGGTGTAGGCATGGACCGTGGTCATGAAGCCGCAGTCGATTCCCCACTTGTCCTCGACGACCTTGAGAACCGGTCCGAGGCAGTTGGTGGTGCAGGAAGCACCGGAGATGATCTTGCAGTCGGCAGTCAGCTTGTCGGTGTTGACGCCATAGGCATAGGTCGGAGTCGCATCCTTGGCCGGAGCAGACATGACGACACCCTTGGCACCGTTGTCGATGTGAATCTGGGCGGCTTCCTGAGTCAGGTAGTGGCCCGTGCACTCCAAGACAATGTCAACGCCGAGTTCCTTCCAGGGGAAGGGGTTCTCCGGAGTCGAGGTCTTGATCTTGTAGACGTGGACCTTCTTGCCATCGACGATGATGTTCTCGTCATCGTTGGTGACTTCGTGCGGGAAGGTTCCGTGAGCGGAATCGTACTTCAACAGATAAGCGAGGTTGGCGGTGGAAGAGAGATCGTTGATGGCGACGATCTCGAAATCAGGATCTGTCCAAGCTCTCCTGAAGGCGAGACGTCCGATACGGCCGAATCCATTGATCGCAACTTTAATAGACATTCTATGTCCTCCTAGTTACAAAAACATTATAGTCCGCACATTGCGAAAATCAAACACTAATTTCAACATTTTTGATTGAAATAGCGGTTTCTGTCGAAGAAATGTTTCTTTTTTGTCTTTTTGTCCCAGCGCAGGGGAGAAACAAGCGAGAAGTGCGCATCCCCTAACGCCCTTCTTTCCCTTTCCTCCGCCTCAATTCCGCGATCTCCTCTCTCAAGGAGGAGATGATGTGGACAACCCCCGACTTCGAGATCTTCCTTCCCTCCTTGGTCAAGAATTCCGCGATCTCGCGATAGTTGAAGTCCTGGTGCTCCATCCGGACGCGGATGACTTCCCTGGTCTTCTCGTCGAAGAGCTCCAAGGACTTGACCTCGAGCAGTTCCTTCAGACCCTCGATGTCCTTCCTTGCGGTCTCGATGGTCTTTCCGTAGTTGGCCGAGTCGCAGATCGAGAGGCGGTTGGTGATGTTGATCGTCTCCTTGAGGATGCGGGCATTCTCGAAGGCGAACATCGCATCCGTCGCTCCCACCAAAGAGAGGAAGACCGAGATCTGATCGCTTCTCTTGAGATAGAGGACATACTTCTCCCTTCTCTGGATCAGCTTGAAGTTCATGGTCTTCTCCTCCTTATAAGAGAGAAGCTTCTTCCGCACCGCAAGGGCATCGTTTCTGTGATTGAAAGCCATCTCCAGGAAATAGGAAGTCTTCCCCGTCGAAGGATTGTTGACACTGCCGGAAGAGAGGAAGAGACCGATCAGAAGAAAAGGAAAGTTTTTCTTCTTGAGCCCCTCCTTCAAGGGAAGCCTCTCGATCCCGTCCTTGAGGGCCTCCAGCTCCTCCATCACCTGATAGAGCCTCTCCGAAGAGACCAACACCTGATAGCGGATTCCCTTCTTGAAGCGAGTCAACTGCTCATAGACCAATTTCGGCGCGAGATTGAAGCACTCCTTCAAGGCCGTGAACAGAAGCTTGGCCGTCTTGGCAATCTCCGTCCTGAGATGCAAGGTCGCGTTCTTGCCCAAGGAAAAGGTCGCTCCGTTGCGGAGAAAACCCGAAAGGATGAATTTCATCTGCTCTTTGCTGTAGGGATAGGACGAGAGCTCGTTCTTGACGCTCTGCGTGAAATTCTCCTTCTTCTCCATCCGTCACTCCTTGTTCGAAGAGAGGAAATCCTCGTGGATCTTCGTCGCCGCCAGAGAGCCGTCGCTGACAGCGGTCGTGACCTGGCGAAGAGCGGTCTCCCGACAATCCCCGACCGCATAGAGATGCGAGACCTTGGTCTCCATCGTCTCCGGATTGACGATCAGATATCCCTTCTCGTCCTGGACACCATCGATCTTGAGATAATCCAGAGCCGGGATCTGACCGACATAGAGGAACAATCCCGAGCAGGGAAGCTCCTTCCTCTCTCCGCTCTCCTTGTTCCGGATCACAGCCTTCTCCAGGCTCTCCTTTCCGAAGACGGAAACGACCTCGTAGGGGGCGTAGATCGCCGTGTTGGAAAAAGATCGGAAACGGTCGATCGCGGCCCGATCGGCGCGGAAGAAAGTCCTCCTCGCGATCAAGGAGACAGAAGAGCAGATCGTCGCCAGGTAGTTGGCCTCCTCAAAGGCCGCATTCCCGGAGCCGATCACCAGGACATCCTTTCCTTTGTAGAACGGGCCGTCGCAGATCGCGCAGCGGCTGATTCCCCGGCGGTTGAACTTCTCCTCTCCCTCAAGAGGAAAAGGACGCTCGGAGAGACCGTTTGCCAAGATCACGTAGCGATAGTCTCCTTCCTTCTTCTTTGAGACGAGATGGAACGTCCCGTCCGGATTGAGGGAGAGAGATTCGACGGCGGAATAGATTGGCTTGATCTGAAGCTTTCTCAGCTGGTCGAGGAAGCGCTCGGCAAGGACGGGTCCCTTCTCCTCGAGATAGCCGGGATAGTTCTCGATCCTCTCCGTGTAGTTGGTCTTCCCTCCGATCATGTCCTTCTCGAAAAGGACCGGTTCCATGCCGTATCTCTTGAGATAGATGGCCGATGTGACACCCGAGGGTCCTCCGCCGATGATGGCGACTTCCTTGTTGTTCATAAGAGAAAGCTCCTTTCGATATCTTGATAACTGGAATACCTTTCGTCCGCCTCGATCGTGCCGGTGTCCTTGAGGCCGAAAGTCACAAGGCCTGTCCGACAAGAAGCCCTCTTTCCGCATTCGATGTCTTCCACGGAATCCCCGATGACAACGGTCTTCCCTTTGACGTGAAGCCTCTCTTGAAGAAGAAAGATTCCGCAGGGATCGGGCTTGGGCTTTGGATTCTCGTCCAGAGGAAGGAAAGCGTCGAAGAAGGAATCGATTCCGAAGAAAGAGAGATTGTCCTCCATCGCCTTTCCTCTCTTGTTTGTCAAGACCGCCAGGCGATAGCCCGCTTCCTTGAGCTTTGAGAGAACCTCTTTCTCCCCTTCATAGAGACAGGAATAGTGGTTGGCGTGAAGAAGGGAGAACCGCTCGAACTCCTCTAACAGTTCCGGAAGAGGGACCTCCGGAAAGTGGCGGGGAAGGATCTCCGTCAGAGGGGGTCCGGAGAAATAGACCATCGTCTTGAGAGGAGGGACCGGAACGTGATAGCGGTCGAAGAGATGCACGTAGTTGAGGACGATGTAGAGAGACGTGTCCAGAAGCGTTCCGTCGAGGTCGAAGACGACAAGCTCGACATCACTCTTTCTTTTCATCCTCATCCTTTTTCCCCAAGGCCTTGATCTTGTCCAGGTCGACCATCTCTCCTTCTTTCGAGGAAGAAGAGGAAGAGACCTCCATCTCCACCACCTCCGTCGCCCTCTTCCTGAGATACGGAAGGACCTTGTCCCCCAGGACAGGAACCTTGTCGAAGAGATGACGGTCGTTGAGAAGACGCAGGACATGGTTGATGACGATCAAGACCACGCCGATAACGATGAAAGCCACAGCCATCCCCGTCGACTTCTGATCCTCCACGCCGCCCATGATGAACTGGGAGTTGCGCATCGGCTCCAAAAGGAAACGGACCAAGCCATAGGCGATGAAATAGGCGAAGGTCGAATCGCCATCCTTGTATCTTTTGCCAAGAGCGGAAGTCAAACCTTTGGTGATAAGGATGAAGAAGGCGACATTGAGCATTCCTTCCACCAAGAAGAGTGGGACGGCGATGCTTCCCGCCGGGAGAACTCCGTTCTGCCCTCCCATCGGAAGGCTTCCGTTTTGCATGTTGTATGTGATGAATCCCGGAAGGAAAGACCAAGCCTCCGGAGAGACGGCGTGTCCGAAGACCTCCTGGTTGAAGAAATTTCCCCAGCGTCCGATCGCCTGTGCGACAAGGATCGTCGGGACGGCATAGTCGGTGCATTTGAGAAGTGGCGTTCCTTTGCGGAAGAAGAAAGCGACCAGGGCTCCGGCAAGGACACCGCCGATCGCGCCGCCCTGGATGGCCAAACCTCCTCTCCAGATCTCGAAGATGGCCGGGAAGGGATCGGCTGCGAACGTCTTCCACTCCGCGATGACAAACCAGATGCGGGCCCCGATGATGCCGCAGGGGAAGGCGACCAGGAAGATCGTTCCGAAGAAGGTCCAGTCATAGCCGTCCTTGTGAGCCCTGTAGCTGGAGAGGAACAGGGCGACTAGAGCTCCCAAGAGAATCGCGATCGCATAGAAGCGGATGATCGGTTCTCCGTGTGAGTTGGGGAGGAAACCTTGCGAATAGGCGAGGGCGTTCATGTTCACTTTCCTCTTTTTCCGCTGTCGTCGACAATCTCGACCTTGCCGATCTTCGAGGAAGTCTCCGATTCCGGGTTGATGATTCCAATCGTCGGGCCGGAGACGGCATCCGGTTCCGGATTCATCGAGACGACCGTCTTGTCGCTCTTGGTTCCGAGGACGTTTCTCTCCGCCGCCCTTCTTTCCATCTCCCTCTTCTGCTGGAGTTCGGAAAGGCGCTTCTGGAATTCATAACCCGTATCGTATCCGTAGTCCTTGAGCTTGAAGTTGGTGACCGCCGCCTCGATGATGTCCGACATGGAGCGGGCAGCCGAGACCGGAAGACGGACCATCGGGACATATTCTCCCAGAAGCTCGAAGCGGTCGGTCTTCATCCCGACCCTCTCCATCGGCTCGTTCTTGTTGAAGGAGACCAGATCGACGAGGAAGGAAATCTTTGCGCTCTTGGAAAGGGCGTTGATTCCGAACATCCTCGCCACGTCGATGATTCCGATGCCGCGGACTTCCATCATTCCGTAGATGGATTCCGGACAGCTGCCGATCAGCTTTCCCCTCACGGCCCGGATGTTGACCCGGTCGTCGGCAATCAGTCGATGTCCCTTCTTGATCAAGTCCAGGGAGATCTCCGATTTTCCGATGCCCGATTCCCCGAGCAGGATGACACCAAGGCCGAAGATCTCCAAAAGGCAGGCGTGGATCGCCGTCTGCGGAGCCAAGGCCTCGGTCAGATAGACATACATGTCCGAGGAGAGGCGGGACGTGTCGGAGTCGGAAGAGAAGAGCGGACAGTTGTTCTCCCGGGCGGCGCGCAAGATCGGCTCGGGGCATTTCTCCCCGTGAGTCACGATCACGCACGGACAATCCGAAGAGCAGATCTGCAAGGCGTTGCGATAGACCTTCTCCTCGTCCAGCTCGTGGATGAGGGCCATCTCCTTGTGACCGAGGAGCATGATGCGGTTTCTTTGATGGTATTGGAACTGGCCCAGTAGTTCAACGCCCGGCCGGTCGAGCTCGGCGACCGTGATCGGACGCTTGAGGGATTCCAGGTCTCCTTGGAGAACCTTGAACCCGAAGTGATTGGCCAAATCAAGACTGGTGAACATCTTCATTACCTCACTGCTTGTGACGACTCGTAACCATTATACCGAAAGAGAAGAAACTTATGGGGAAAGGAAGACCGGTTGCGCAAAGAGAAAGAAAGCTTCCTCTACTCCTGGTATTTCTTCTTCTCCAGCTCTCTCTTGAGATAGATTCCCGTGTAACTCTGGGGGCAGCGGATCAACTCCTCCGGCCGGCCTTCGAAGACCAGGTTTCCTCCCTTGTCTCCTCCTTCCGGCCCTAGGTCGATGATCCAGTCCGCACACTTGATGACGTCGAGATTGTGCTCGATGACGACAACCGTGTTTCCGGAGTCGACAAGACGGTCCAGAACCCGGATCAGCTTGCTGATGTCATAGGGATGAAGACCTGTCGTCGGCTCGTCGAGGATGTAGAGGGTATGTCCGTCCGAGACCTTCTCCAGCTCATAGGCCAACTTGACACGCTGGGCCTCTCCGCCGGAGATCGTCGTCGAGGGCTGTCCCAGCTTCATGTATCCCAAACCGACATCGACCAAGGTCTGGAGCTTGCGCCGGATCTGGGGATTGGCGTGGAAGAAATCCAATGCCGTCTCCGCCGTCATCTCGAGGACATCGCTGATGTTCTTTCCCTTGTAGCGGATCTGCAGGATATCGTCCGAGTATCTCTTTCCGTGGCAGACATCACAGGTGACATAGACATCCGGAAGGAAGTTCATCGAAATCCTCTTCACGCCCGCTCCTTGGCAAGCCTCGCACCTTCCGCCCGAGAGATTGAAGGAGAACTTCGACTTGTCCATCCCCTTCATCTGCGCTTCGGGAGTCGAGGCAAAAATCGCCCGTATATCATCGAAAACCTTGATATAGGTCGCAGGGTTGCTTCTTGGCGTGCGTCCGATCGGCTCTTGAGAGACATTGATGACCTTTGATATGAGCTTGGCATTGTCGATTCCATCACAATCCCCTTGGTCACTCTCCTTGAAGCCCAAAGCCAGGCGCATGTTCCGATAGAGGACCTCGTCGACCAGGGAAGACTTGCCGGAGCCTGAGACGCCCGTGACGACCACGAACGTCCCAAGTGGAATGTCGACATCGATTCCCTTCAGGTTGTGGCAGCGGGCCTTCTTGACCTTGAGCGAGCGGACGAAGGAGCGACGGATCTTGGGGGCCGGAATCTTCTTCCTTCCCGAGAGATAGTCTCCCGTCAAGGAATCCGCACACTCCATCAGGCCTTCCGGAGTGCCGGCATAGACGATGTTTCCGCCATGCTCTCCCGCTCCCTTTCCGATGTCGACGACATAATCGGCGGCGAGGATCGTATCCTCGTCGTGCTCGACGACGATCAGGGAGTTTCCGAGGTCTCTCATCTCCTTGAGAGTCGTGATCAAGCGGTCGTTGTCCCTCTGGTGAAGACCGATCGAAGGCTCATCCAGGACATAGAGGACACCCGTCAGCTTCGATCCGATCTGAGTGGCGAGACGGATTCTCTGGCTCTCTCCTCCCGAAAGGGTGGAGGCATTGCGGGACAGGGTCAAATAATCCAGGCCGACATCGATCAGAAACTTCAGTCGGTTCTTGATCTCGTTGATGACCATCCTCGCGATCGTCTCCTGCTTCGGTGTCAACTTCAAGTTGTCGAAGAAGGCGTAGATCTTCTCAAGACTTAAGGAGCAGAGCTGATAGATGTTGAGACCGCCGACCTGAACCGAGAGGACCTTCTTGTTCAGACGGGCCCCGTGACAAGTCGGGCATTCCTTGGCGGACATGAAGGAGCCGTAGTATTCCTTCATGAACTCCGAGCTGGTCGTCAGATAAAGGCGGTCGATGCGGGCCTTGAGACCTTCCGTCACGGTCTTCCGGATCAGAGATCCGTTGCTGGAAGTATAGGTGTAGTTGACCGGCTCCGGCGGGCCGTAGATGATGATGTTCTTCTGTCTTTCCGATAAACGATTGAAGGGAGTGGAAGTCGAGATCTTGTACTTGGAAAGAATCGCATAGAAGTCGTTCCATTCGATTGTCTCGTGGTTTTTCTTGGGCAAGCAACCGATCGCTCCCTCGTCGATGGAGAGCGTCGGATCGGTGATCAACAGGTTCGGATCGGCTTCGATGCGGACACCCAAGCCATGGCAGTCCGGGCAGCAGCCCATCGGGTTGTTGAAGGAGAAAAGACGAGGCTCCAGAGGCGGGATCGAGAAGCCGCAGATCGGGCAGGACTGATGCTCCGAGAAGAGCTGCTCCTTGCCGTCGATGTCCACAAGGACAAAGCCGTTTGCGAAATCCAAGGCGGTCCTCAAAGAGTCGAAGAGACGACTCTCGTTCTCCTTGGAGAGAATCATGCGGTCGATGGCAAAGGAGATCGTGTGCTTGTTGTTCTTCTCCAGGACCGGAAGATCCTCATATCTCTGCAAAGGCTTGTCGTCGATCTTCGCCCTCTGGAAACCGGCGTCGAAGAACTTCTTCAGCGTAGCCAGATGCGTTCCCTTCTCGTTCTGGACCACCGGAGCGTAGATGGTGACCTTCGCTCCGTCGGGATTGGTGCGGATGGCGTTGAAGATCTGCTGCAAAGAAGAGGCTTCGATCGGCAGATGATGCTCCGGACAATAGGCCACGCCGATGCGGGCATAGAGCAGACGCAGATAGTCATAGATCTCCGTCACCGTCCCGACCGTGGAGCGGGGATTGTGGGAGGTCGTCTTCTGATCGATCGAAATGGCCGGAGAGAGACCGTCGATGGATTCGACATCCGGCTTGGAGAAGTCTCCCAGAAATTGCCGGGCATAGCTCGAGAGGGATTCGACATATCTTCTCTGTCCCTCGGCGAAAATCGTGTCGAAGGCCAGGGTCGACTTCCCAGAGCCAGAGACGCCCGAAAAGACAACCAAGGAATTCTTGGGAATCTCGACGTCGATGTCCTTCAGGTTGTTCTCCCTCGCGCCTTTGACGACAATGTAGTCCTTATAGTTCTCTGTCATTTCTGCAAGCACTCCAAAGACCTAATTATAGAGCAAGACAACGGGAAAACGCGAGAGCCGTCTCTTCTATTTATGGTCTTTCTCTTCTTCCTTCTCTTCTTTTTCCGGAGCGAGAACTTCGTCGATGACAAAAGTCGGCCTTCCCCTGGTGTTGAGCAGGACGTTGTGGAGATAGAGGGCCAAAATTCCGATGAAGAAGATCAGGAGGGAGAAGCCGAAGAAGATCGCCGACAGGATCAGGAACAGACGCAGAGGCTCGACGAAGAAATAAAGCACCTCATAGATGCCAAGGAAGTAGAAGACAAGAAGGACCAGAGTGGAAAAGGCAAAGAAGGCCGAGGAAAGAGCTCCGATTTTGACCGGCAGATAAAGAGGCTTTGCCGTTCCGGAAGAGATGATGTCGAAGGCATAGTTGACCATCTTGTTGACGTTGTACTTGCTCTTTCCGGCCGCTCTCTCTTCCCTCTTGAAGTCGATCTGGCAGGTCTTGAATCCGACCAGGGGAATCTCGTTGACAAGGAGCCGGTCCTTCTCCGGAAGAGCGAGGATGGCATCGACGGCCCTTCTTGAGAGACCTCGGAAGCAAGTGACGTTCGGAGGAAGGACTTGCTTTCCCTCCAGACGATTGGTGAAATTGTAAAACAAGGCAGCCGTGTCTCTTTTGAACTTTGTATCCGTCTCGCGGGAGGAGCGGTGTGGAGAGACGACGTCATATCCTTCCTTGAACTTCTCGCAGATATCCTTGATCAAGGTCACGGGATCTTGCAAGTCCGCATCCATCATGATGACATAGTCGGCGGTCGTGGTCGAAAGCCCTGCTGTCAAGGCTGGGTTCTGGCCGTAGTTCCTCGACAGGTTGACGATCGTCACGTCCTTTCTCTTCTGATGGAGCTCTTTCATCACTTCCCAGGTCTTGTCCTTCGAGCCGTCGTTGACAAGGACAAAGCCGACTTCGAAATCAGCGATGTCCTTCAGGACCGGATCGACGGCCTCGAAGTAGAGGTGAAGCACCGGCTCTTCGTTGTAGCAAGGAATGACAATCTGAACCGTTTTCATTTTCCATTCTTCTTTTCTGCGCTTGTTTTTTCCCGGATTCTTCTCTCCGCAATGAGGACAGCTCTCCTCTTCCTTGGAATAGGTCTTCCCACAGCGCGGACACCGGATTCCGTCCTCAAGCGGAATCGGCTTCTGTCTTCTCAGAAGGGTGAGGACAAAAAGGAAGAGGGCGACAAGAAGGAAAGTCAGAAACAGACCCAAGGTCAGGCTGGTCCAATAG
The DNA here is from genome assembly GCA_949290645.1 of uncultured Bacillota bacterium. Lineage (GTDB taxonomy): Bacteria > Bacillota_I > Bacilli_A > RFN20 > CAG-288 > Enterosoma. The sequence continues at coordinate 90,465 of CASESG010000005.1, read as the reverse complement.
CTCTCGATCTTCGAGGCCTTGAGGATGACAAAGGCAAGAAGGAAGAACAGAGAAAGAGAACCGGTGATGAGGGAAGAGAGAAACGTCTTCATCCGCGCATCAGTTCCTTGACGACCAAGACCATCTCTTCCATCTCCTGGATGTCGACATATTCATATGGGCCGTGGCAGTTGTAATCTCCCGTCCCGAGATTCGGGCAGGGAAGGCCCATGAAGGAGAGCTGACTTCCCGTCGTCCCTCCGCGGATGGCCTCGTACTCATACTTCCTTCCAAGCTTCCCATAGACTCTCTTGATCTCTTCCTGGATCGCGGGATACTTGTCCAGGACCGTCTTCATGTTGTGATACTGCTCCTTGATAGAGACGTGGATGGCCTCGTATCCGACAAGCTCGTTCATCCGAGCGGCCGTGAAGAGAGCGAGATCGGAAAGCTTTTGGATCTCGTCCTCGTCAAAGCTTCTTATGATGTACTCCGCCTTGGCCTTCTCCTCCGTTCCCGAAAGGGAGCAGAGATGATAAAAGGGTTCTTTCTTCTCCGTGTGTTCCGCCCGGAGATAACGAGGCAGGGAAGTGTGGAAATCCACAAGGAGATTGGTCGCATGGACCATCTTGTCCTTCGCCGATCCCGGATGGATGGACTTGCCGTCAACCATGACGTCCATGCTCCGGGCCGTGAAGGATTCGATCGAGACAAAACGGTCATCCCCGCCATCGATCGTATATCCGTATTCGCTTTCGACAAGCTCCATCGAGACATGCTTGGCGTCGGCTCCGATTTCCTCGTCCGTGGTGAAGATGATTTCCAAGGGACGATGTCCTTCTTCCGAAAGGACATCCTTCAAGGCCGTCATGATGATGGCGATGCCGGCCTTGTCATCTCCGCCAAGAAGCGTCTCGCCGCTGGTGACGATGATGTCATGTCCCAAGGCGTTTTTGAGATGCGGGAAGGCCTCTTCGGAAAGAACCTTTCCGTCCTTCAGGACAATCTTCTCTCCCTCGTAACGGACGATCTTCGGCTGGATGTCCTTTCCCGAAGCCTGGGGAGAGGTATCGACATGGGCGAGGAAGGCGACTCTCTTCTTCTTTTCGTCGCCCGAGAACTTGCAGTCGATTACGCCATAGCGGTTGATGGCGATGGATTCCGGATGAAGGGCGAATAGCTCCTGGAGCAATTCGTCGCTCAGGCGCAACATCTTCTCGTCGGAACAGCTCTTCTCCTTCTCTTCTCCGGCGGTCGTCTCATAAGAGACGTACTTCAGAAATCTTTCGGTGACAGTCATCAGTCTTGTCCTTTCTCTTGAGAGCTTCCATCCAGGGGATAGATGAAGTTGCACTCCATGTATCCCTTCTCCTTCTCGCCTTCCTTGTTCAGCTCCTGGCCAAGGCGAGAGAGCCTGAGCTGTTCCTTCTTGATCGGAACCTTGTCGAGGATCTCCCTTCCGATGTGCAGAGTCCTGCGGATCGGAGTCGAGACCACGCCGCTGAGGGAGAGGTTGAGCCTTGTGACGTTGAGCTCAGGATCTTTCGTCTCGACGCAGAGCCTCTCATAGCAATCGTGTCTCTGCCCGGGCGCAACCTGCAGTTCGTCCAGGACAAGGACAGCATCCATCTTTCCTCTCTTGCGGAAGGCATCCCGATAGGAATTGATCAGGATTGCATAGTCGAAGACTTCCTTGTAGGCCCCCTCGATCGTTCCGTCGAAGGTCACGAAAGCCTGGTCGAGCTTCTGATTCTCGACTTCCATCTGGAGATAGGAGAGCGGGCAGCATCTCTTCGCCGTCCGGTCGAGAAGATCGAAGAAGATCGCCAGTTCCTTCCGGTCGGCAAAAGGAGAGGACAAGCCGACCAGCTTGACGTAGAGATAGATCAAGGAACCTTTGCGGCTGCTGTTCTCCTGGCAGATCTCGATAGCCGTGAGCAAGTCATAGGGATTGACGACCGTCTCCTTCGAGGTCAGGATCCACTTCCCATCCTTTTGCACAAGCTCAAAGAGGTGCTGGTTGGCGACAAAGGGATGGTCTTTCTTAATCTCCGGAAAGGTCAGGAGATTGACGACAAGGCCGTCCTTCTCATCCAAGGGATAGATGTCCCATCCTTGAGGACTCTCCTTGTCCTGATAGAAATCCTTGTCGATCCTTCTTCCAGCGAAGTCGGTGAAGCTGTCCTTCCCTCTTCCTTGTCTCTGGAAGAGAGCCTCCGCCTTTTCTCTTTCCTGGGATTGATGGAGCTTCTCCTTGACATCTTCCTGAGCAAGTTCCTCGATCTTCGGTTTCTTGATCTCTTCTTCCTGACATTCGACCGCCTTGGGAGAGAAGAGAATCGTCCCTTTCTCCTCCTGACGATATTCCGGATGCCGGGCAAGGACCGCCTCGACATTTTCCTGGTCATAGGCAAAGCCGCGTTCCTCAAGCTCGTTCTTGATGGCCGGATAGGAATCTTCCTTTCCGGCAAGGCGGAGGACGATCTGAATCTCCTTCAGCCTGTTGTTCTCCTTCTCCAGCTCTTCCTTCTGGGACAGGGCCTTCTCTTTCTCTTCCTTGTCCTGTTCCTTTTCGGCGAGAAGCTTCTCCTTCTCTTCGCTCAGTCTTTGGATCTCCTTGTCCTTGGAAACAAGAAGGGCCTCATTCTGCATGCTCTTCTCGTTGAGACTGGTGATCTCCGCCTCCTGTCTCTCCCTTTCCTTTCTTGCACTTTCTTCGAGTTCCTTCTGTCTTTCTTCTTCCTGGGCTTTTTCTTCTTCGGTCTTCTTTTCTTCTTCTCTTCTCTTTCCTTCCGCTTCGCTCTTCTCCTGCTCCAGCTTCTGGATTTCCTCTTTCAGGGAAAGGAGTTCTTTTTCCAAATTGTCGCTCTTCTCCTGAAGCTCCTTGTTCTTGATGTCGAGCTCTTCCTTCTCCTTCATCAAGAGACGGTTCTTCTCGTCCCGTTCCTTTTCCGAGCTTGCGCTCTGACGAAGGAGTTCTTCCTTCTCTCCCTCAAGCTTTTCGGCCTTAGAAGAGAGTTCTTCCTTCTCCTTCAAGAGAGAAGAGTATTCCTCCTCTTTCTGCTTCCTTTCGATCAAGAAGCGTTCGCTGAGCAAGGCGTTTTCCCGGATCAGGTTCTCGACCTTGTCCTGGAGCTCTCTTCTCTCCTTCTCCGCCCGCTCTGTCCTCTCCTGATAGTGCCGTTCCCTTTCGGAAGAGAGAATCAAGGCATTCTCTTTCTCGAGATCGGACTTCTTGGATTCCTGAACCTGTCTCTGGTAAGAATCCTTTTCCGTCACGAGCTTCTCGTTCTTCTCTTCAAGCCCCTTCTTTTCTTCCTCAAGGACAAGAACACGCTCCGAAAGCTTTTTCTTCTCCTCTTCCAAGGATTGAAGCTTTCTCTCAAGCTCAAAGTCCTCTTCTTTTCGTTCCGAAACAGGTGTTTCTTCCTTATCTGTTTCTTCCGTGGAATTCATGGAAAGTTCTTCGCTCTTTTCCTCTTCCTTCATCTCTTCTGTGACAACCACTTCTTTTTCTTCTTCAAAAGTCGGCACACTTTCAACCACGAGAGAAGTCTCTATGGCTTTCTCTTCCGGAACTTCTTCCGCTGCGCTCTCTTCCGTCACCGGCTCCTCTTCCTTTGCTGTCTCTTCCGTCGGAGTCGAAGGAGAAATCTCTTCCTTCTCTTCCTCGACAGGGGAGGATTCTTCCAAAACCGTCGGACTCTCGAAACTCTTTTCCTCTTCGGGAGCTTTCGTCTCTTCGATCTTGATGTCTTCTTCCTTCTTTTCTTCGACGGCCGGAGCGTTCTCTTCCCTCTGGATGGCACAATCGAGAAGGCTGTTCCGCAACGGTGTGTTGAGGTCCATCTGAGGTCTCTTCGGCTCGTACTTGCCGAGGCTTTCGTCCATCCTCTTGCGGTTGAACTCCGGATCCTGGGTCAAGGAAGAAGGGGTGAGGTCGACGGGTTTGTTTCTCTCCGTCACGTCAAAGATGGCGAAGGTCTTGTACTCATGTCCTCTTCGCACCTCATAGATTCTCTTTCCGATGGTAAAGGAAGTCTTGTTCCCTCTCAAAAGGATCGTCGTGAAGGCGGCAGGGAGGAGGTTCTTCTCGCTGCTTGTCCCTCCTTGGGAGAGGGGCTTGATATAGTCGAGTTCCCAGCCCCGGTCGGACTCCTTGTTCTGATAGTCTTCCCGACGGATGGGATGGGAAGCATAGTCATAGGCCTCCTGACTGGATGAAAACCAGAAGTCCCAGATTCGAAGCGCTTGTTCTTTGTCCATGGTCGTCACCTGCCTTTTATGCCTTCCATTATAAGCGGAAACAGGCGAAAAGACGATAATCTTCTCGTCTTTCGACGAGAAAAGAGAGAAAAAATCCCTGCCTTTTCCAGGCAGGGAAGGATTGGAATCCTCTTTCGCTCAGAAGGTGTTGATGCGGATCGGAGTGATGATCTGGATGTTCTCCGGATCGTCGTTCTTGACCATGAACATCCTCGTCGGGGAGGAGAAGACAAAGGTCACCTTCGCGCTGTCGAGAGCCTTGACGGCATCGATGACGAAGTCGACGTTGAAGCCGATCTCGAAGATGCTCTCTCCTTCCGGAAGGGAGAAGGTCGCCTTCCTCAGGACCTCGTCGGAGTTTCCGTAGTTGGTGCTCTTGGCAAAGAGGGTGACACCCGATTCCGGAGAGATCGTCATCCGCACCTGGGAGTTCTTGTCCTCGGCGGAGGAGATGATCTTGACGCGGTCGGCGGCGGCGAGAAATTCCTCCGTGTCGACCTCGACCTTGCAAGGGAAGGAAGGTGGGATGAGACGATCGGCATCCGGGAACTCGCCCTTGAGCAGACGAGTCGAGATGACGTTTCCGCCCGAGACGAAGAGCGCCCTCTGGTTGTCGAGATAGATGCGGCAGTTCTCGCCCTCGAGGTTTCCGGCCATCTGGAGAGCTTTCACGGGGCAGGTGAAGGAACGGGTCTCATCGCCCGGGATCGAGACGGCATAGCGGGCCATGCGATAGGAATCCGTCGCCAGGAAGTAGGCCTTTCCGTTGCGAGTCGAGACGTTGATTCCGAAGTAGATCTCCTTGGGTCCCTTGGTCGCGACCGCATAGAAAGTCGTATCGAAGAGCTTCTTGAGATCCTTGATCTTGAGCTCGAATCCGCCATCTTCCGGAACGAGAAGGTCGATGTCCGGATATTCGGCCCCGTCCTTGGTGACGAGGTTGAAGTTCGTCGTGTCGTCGGAGATGTTGAGATAGTTGGTGTCGACCATGTTCAGGGTGACGACATCCCCGCCGAGCTTGGAGACGATGTCGAGCAGATACTTGGCCGGAGCCTGGATGGACCCTTCTTCCATGGCGAGGATCACGTCGTTTCCCTTCTCGTCCTTCTTCTTCTGGACGACTTTCGTCGAGAGCGATCCGTCGCTGGAGATGACGCTGACCTCATCGCCCTTCAAGGTCAGAAGGAAGTTGAGGAATTGCGTGTCGGCCGACTTGGCCGGAATCGCCTGGATGGCGAAGTTCAACAGCTTCAGGAAGCTTGTTCTTTGGATGGTCAATTTCATTTTCGATACCCTCGTTCTTGGAAGAAACGGCTAATAAATATTATATCATAGTGGCTAGATATATGTCTGTTCCTCGGACAATTTCACAAGTCTCTTTTTCCATCCCTGTCTCGCTTTTGGAATCGATTCAAAGGTTTGCGTCCGCCATCCGAAATTCCGACGGAACCGGAAGAGGCGCTCCGTTTTCATCGGAGTTTTTGAGGTATCGTCGACTCGCAGAAAAACTCTTGAAGGACTTCGCCCCTCTGCCTCACTGCCCCTCTGTCGTCACAGGCTCGGCCGGAGTCTCGGAAGCAAGCCGTTCCTTCTCGTATTCCTTCTCTTCCTTGTTGGACTCCGAGAAGAGATCCTTGAGGACGAAGGTGATCGCGAGAAGGTAGAAGATCGCCCCCAGGAAGAAGAAGGAGAGAGGCTGTTTCTTCTTGAGCAGGAAATAGAGCGCTCCGATCAGGAAGAAGACATAGATGGCATCGCACTGTCCCCAGAGGGAGGAGTTGAGAAAGACCGTCAATCCGAAGACCGTCGCCGCATAGCAGAGGACCGACTTCAGCCTCGAGCCCGTCAGCTCCTTGGCAAGGAAGTAGACGAAGATCGCAATCCCGAAATCGAAGGCGCAGGAGATCGTCTTGATCTCCCACAGCACCGGATCGACGACAAGCTCCCCGACCTGGTAGGTCTCCCCGGGGACGAAGCCGAAGAGGCTGATCAGATAGAGGAAGTAATTATAAGCCAGCGTATAGTCCCCGAACTGCTCGCCCAGGGCCGAGGCCCCCCCTTGAGATAGATTTTCCGATACCAGAGGAGGAGGAAGGACGTGTAGTCTCCTCTCACGCAGGGGAAGAGAAGGGCGCGCATGACCAGGGCAAGGAGGGTGATGATCACCAGATAGATCGTCACGTCATGCTGATGAAACCAGGAGAGGAAACCGTCGTTTGTCTCTCTCCCCTTCTCGCAGAAGCTTTGATATCCCTTCTTCATCTTCTCAGAGACATGCCCTAGCTTTTCCTGGATGGTCTTGAGCCTCTCTTTCATGCGGATTCCTCCTTTGGCAGAGCTGGAAACTTTATAACGCCTTCGACTTTAGGGCAGTGGTCGTCTTTTGGGGCGAGGGCGGTTCTTTGTTTTTATTATTCTTTAAAGAATACGAATGATAATGATGATAAGGGGCGGTGGAATGGTGGACAAGTCGACAACTTCGAAGGCAGAAAAGTTGCGACAAAGGAGAAAAAGACCGACTTTCCTTTCTCTCTTATGTAGGCAACCCAAGACAGGAGAAAGGTTGTTTCTTCTTTTCTGTCCACAGCGCTTGTGGACGGAGGTGGAGTTTTCCACCGCCCAGGAAGGGGGCAGAAGAAAAAAAGCTTCCCGAAGGAAGAAAGAAAGGCAAGGAAAAAGAGCGGTTTCCCGCTCTATTCCGACTGCTGGATCCGCTGTTTGAGTTGGTCGAGGACCTTTCGCAACGCATTGTCCTTGGCGCTGTTCTTCTGGATCTTCTGGATGTTGGAGAGGACGGTCGTGTGATCTTTGGAGAAGGAGCGTCCGATGACTTGATAGGGAAGGGAGAGGATCTCCCTTGCCAGGTACATGGCGATCTGCCTGGCCAGGGCGATCTGGCTTGTCCGGACGTTGGACTTGATCTGGCTCTCGGTCAGGGAGTAGTAGTCGGCGACGACCGAGACGATCTTGTCGATGTCGACCTTTCCCTTCTTGGCCCTTCTCTCCTCGTCGTCATCGAAGACCTTCTTGACGAAGGGGAGATCAATCGTGGAGGTGGGCTTCTCGATCGTGATGGCAAAGAGCAGCTTCGTGAAGGCTCCCTCGAGCTCCCTCACGTTCTTGGAGTAGTTGAGGGCCAGATATTCCAAAGCCTTGTCCTCGATCATTCCCTCGGGGATCGAATTGGCCTTGCACTTCTCCTTGAGGATGGCCATCAGGGTGTTTTTGTTGGGATTGGTGATGTGGATCGAGAGTCCGCCCGAGAAACGGGAGACCAGACGGTCTTGAAGACCCTTGAGCTCGCTGGGGCTGCGGTCGGAAGTGAGGATGATCTGCTTCCTCTCCGCGATCAGGAGGTTGAAGACGTTGAAGAACATGATCTGCGTGTCTTCCTTCCCGGCCAGGAACTGGATGTCATCGACCAGGAGGATGTCGACCGTGCGGAAGAAGTCCTTGAGGGATTCGCTGTCCTTCTTTCCCTTGATGAAACGGACGAATTCGGAGAGGAAGTCCTCGCTGGTGATGTAGAGGACCTTGCTCTCGGGATGCTTGCTTCGATAATCGTTTCCCGTCGCCTGAAGGAGGTGCGTCTTTCCCAGTCCCGACTTCGAATAGAGGAAGATCGGGTTGTTCATCGCCGGCTTGGTGACGGAGAGCATACAGGCGAGATAGGCGCTCTTGTTGCTCTCCCCCGCGACGAAGTTCTCGAAGGTGAACTGGGGAAGGAGGTGGGAGTTCTGGAAGAAGGACTGCTGAGCCCCTTCGACCATCTCCTTCTTCCTCAGGAAGGAAGCGCGGTCGAGGATCTCGACCTCATAGTGATTGGAAGTGATCTGCTCCAGAAGCTCCGCGATCGTCCGTGAATAGGCGGACTTGATGATGGCGGCGTTGGATGCCGAGTCGGCGATGAAGGTCGCTTTCCCGTTCTCCAGGGAGCGAAGCTCGAAGCTGTCGTCGGAAAACATCGTGTCGAAAAGTCTCTGGGGCGTGCTCTCCTTGATGCGGGCAAGAAGCTCCTGATAGATATCGCTGACCTGACGGTCTTTCATGGTTTCTCTCATGGTTCAATCTTTCTTTTCTGCCCGTCAATTATAGGCGAAGGAAGAGGAAAAGAGAAGAGGAAAAAAGCACGAAGATGAGTTATCCACATCAAGAATCCAAGCCCTATTCATTAAATAAGGAAGAAAAAGAAATTTATCCACACTATCCACAGTGTTGATAACTTGTCGATAAATCCATTGTTGATAACTTTCGGGTGGATAAGTGGATGACTATCCACAACGAAGAAAATTATCCACCAGCGAAAAAAATAGTGTTTATCGCAAAACAAGCGAATATCCACCGCTTTGAAAAACGCTATCCACAGAGCTGTCGATAACCGATTTTTCGGTGGATAGGAGGTGGATAAGTCCGTTCTTCTATCCACAATGCCCTGAAGTTGACCACAGAAAAACAAAAGCCCCCTTTCGTCAGGAAAAAGGACTCAAGGATAGAGGAAGAGAGAAAAAAGCACCGCCTTCAAAGAAGTGTGGATAAAGTCTCTTTTCATAAGGTGATATAATACCCCCGTTTCTTTGGAGGAATTCCAAACATGGATGAAGAGAAAAAAGAACTCGGCTCAGTCGAAAACGAAGACGAAAACCAAGAACCCCCCAAAACCGTGAAGATCGGAAAAGAGAAGGAAGAACCGGTCTTCGACCTCGGACGATACGACACCAAGTCCTGGTTCAAGAGCTTCTTCTTGGGAGCCTTCATCGGCCTTGCCATCGTCGTTCCGGGCATCTCCGGCTCGGCGGTCGCCATCATCTTCCGTCTCTATGACAAGCTGATCTATTCCTTCGCCAACATCTTCAAGAGGTTCAAGGCCTGCTTCGTCTTTCTCCTTCCCATCGCCATCGGAGCCATCCTGGGCTTTGCCGTCGGCTTCGTCCTGGTCAAACTGCTCTTGGATTACATCCCCTTCGGCCTCGTCGGCTTCTTCGCCGGCTTGATGGTCGGAGCTCTTCCGACCGTCCTTGAGGAGCTCAAGGGAGACAAGGTGACCGTCGGAAAAGGAATCCTGATGGCCATCGGCATCCTCATCCCGCTCATCATCGGAGCCGTCTCCGTCTCGATGTCCTACTTCGATGGAAGCTATGACCTGGTCTATGGCCTGCAACAGGAAAGCTCGGCCGGCACCACCTACATCGAACGCTTCGGGGACTTCCCCTGGTGGATCTATGTCGTGGCGATCCCGATCGGTCTCTTCCTGGGCTTCAGCCAGGTCATCCCCGGTCTCTCGGCGACGGCCTTCCTGATGCTGATCGGCTTCTTCCGCCCCCTCGTCGATTCCGTCTCCCCGACCTATTGGTCGAACTACCCTCAGATCTTCGCCTTCTATGCCCTGATGGGAATCTCCTTGATTGCGGGCTTCATCCTCACCTCCAAGCTGATGACGAAACTCTTTGCCTGGAACCGTCCCCTTGTCTTCCGCGTCATCGTCGGCATGTCCATCGGCTCCATCGCCGCCATGTTCCTCAACCCGGACAGCCTTGGCATCTACCTCAGCTGGGCCGAGGGAATCAACACGAGGATGATCGTCGACTTCGCTCTCTTCCTCCCTCTCACCGTCGGTGGTTTCTTCGCCTCCAACCTCCTCATCCGCTACGGAAAGAAGGAAAAGTAGAACAGGCGAATCCGGAAGGGAACTTCCGGATTTTTTCATGCTCGAAAAACTCAAGAAACACGAAATGAAGTTGAAGTGAAGAAAACTTCATTTCAGCTTCACTTCAAACTTCACTTGAAGTGAAGCGAGGAAGGCCCGGACACCAAAAGGGAACGGCTCTCACAAAAACGTCGCTCTGCTGTCTGGAAGATAGCCCTGCGGAAGACGGCAAGAACCCTTGGGATCGACAAGCTTTGGCAAGGCGCGGAAGTCATGGAATCGCAGATGCGTCGGATCTTGAGGGAATGGTCGGAATCGTATTGCGAAGCATCGGCCTTGTAGTAGGCAAGGGTGAGCTCCTGGTTCTTTCGCATCGCCTGGATGTCCTCATTCAGAAAGGCGCGGATGGAATTGGGCAAGGCCTTCAACATTGTCAAAAACCAAAAAAATGGGGCTGTAAGGCCCCGGATTCATCGATTGTCCTAGTGAAGTGTCTCTTCCTGTTCCCAGTGCTTCTCGTCGTCGGGTTCGAAGAGGACATAGGCATCCTTGAGGTCGTCGAAGTCGGAGAAGAGCTTCTCCTTGATCTTGTCGGAGAGGTCGTCGGCTTCCTCAAGGGAGGTCTTCTTGTCCAGAAGGACGAAGATGTCAAGGTAGAACTTCTCGGAATAGATGCGGGAACGGATCAGCTTGACCTTTTCAAGCGGAACGACGGAAGAGAGGGATTTCTTGACCTCCTCCATCTTCTCGGGAGCGATGGCGTGATCGGTCAATTCCATGGCGGATTTGTGGAAGGTCTCCACGCCGATGAAGATGACCATCAAGGCGATCGGCAGGGAAAAGATCGGATCGAGGATGTTGTTCTCCGGAAGCCAGTAATAACCCAGGAGCGCGACGATGGCCGCGATCGAGGAGAGGGCATCGACGTTCTGATGCCAGGCATCGGCCTTCATGGCGGTGGAATGGGCTTTCTTCGCTCCGTAGAGGGTGACGAAGAACATGATCAGTTTCAGCAAGACCGATGCGGCGGAAAGTCCCAGGGAGACGTAGAAGAGAGGAGTTCCGACGACAACGTCGGAGACAGCTGTGCCATGGCGGAGCGTGTCGCCTGCTGGGATCAAGCTCTCGATGGCCTCGGTGATGATCGTCAGGGAGGTCGCGAAGAGGATCACGGCCAGGACGATGCCGAACAGGGACGACCAGCGCTCGTGTCCGTAATTGTATTTCGAGTTCTTCTTCCTTGCGGCGATCCAGATGGAGCAGAGGGCGATGATGGTCGTCAGGACATCTCCGGTCCCGTGGACGCCGTCGGAGAAGACGGAGGAAAAGTCCATGATCCGTCCGATGACGATCTTGGAGATTCCAAGGATCAGGTTCAGGGCGATCGAGATCATGCCGACGATGGTCGCGGTCTTGACCGGGACTTTTTCTTTTTCCTCCAGGTTGTCGATCAATGTCTTGTTCTTTTTCATTCGTTCTTTCTTCCCTTGACGACAAGGATCGATCCTTCGTGGACGATGATCTGGGCTTTCTTCCCCGGAAGGAATTCGTTTGAGACTCCTAATGGGATCGTGGGATCGAGCAATTTGTCGTCGAGCTCGTATTTTAACCCTTTCAGGGTCAGCCGTGTATCTTTTTGCTGGCTGAAGAGGGAGAGAAAACCGACTTCCCCGGTAAATTCCCACTCTCCTTTTCCGAGCAGGAAGAGCTCTTCCTTGTTGTCGTTGGTATAGAGGATTCCCTTCTTTCCTCTCTCGTGGAGATAGGAGAGGAGGACGATGTTGGCAAGCTCGTGCTCGATCCTCGCTCCGCCAAGGCAGCCATAGAAACGAAATTCCTCGAACCCTCTTTCCAGGAGCAGTTTCAAGGCGAAGAAGACATCCGTGTCATCCTTGACGGGATTGAGGCGGATGACCTCTTTGGGATGAAGGACCCTTTCCGGAGCGAGAGTGTCGAAGTCGGCGACCAGAAGGTCGGGTTCCTTCTTCTCCTTCCGGAAAGCCTCGTATCCCCGGTCGCAGGCGACGAAGTATCCCTCTTCCCGGCTCAGGAAGGAGGAATCCAAGGGAGAAGAGGCACCCACCAGGATCGCTCTTTTCATTCCACCACCCCCGGCAGAGGATAGGAGTCCTTTTCGGCTCGCACGAGGATCTCCTTCGCCTTTTCCTTCTCCCCGTTCTTCAGATAATGGAAAAGAAGCTCGTCATAGCCTTTCTTCTCACCAGCCTGGATGGCCTTCTCGAAAAAGGAGAGAGCCTTTCTCTCGTCCTTGGGAAAGAGCTCTCCGGAAAGCAGTTCCTTTCCCATCCAGAGATAGCCTTCCCTGTCCTTGAAATCGCAGGAGAGACGAAGGCTGTTTCTGGCCTTCTGCCAGTCTCCGTCTTTCTTGTAGACGAGGTAGAAGTAGAAATACGCTCTCTTGTTTCCTTCCTTCAAGGCCAAGGCACACTGCTCCAAAGCTTGCTCTTTTGTCACGGAAAAAAGGGAAAAGTCCTTCTTCAGATAGAGGGTGACCAGATAGAGATGGTTCATGCCCGAGAAGGTGTCGGACTGGAAGAGAATGTTCCGCAAGTCCTGAAGCTCCTGGGTGGAGCAGAAAGGATCTTCGGCCTGGGCGATCAGGTGAGAAAGCAGTTCCTTTCTTGTCAGTGGTTTTTCCATGCGTTTAGTTTACTCTTGCAATTCGACAAGATGAAGACGAAAATACAACACGACAACACGGAGCGGAAAAATGAACACGATAGTGATCAAAGCCTTGGCCAAGATCAACCTGGCCATCGACGTGCTGGACCGCAGGAAAGACAACTACCACAACATCGACATGGTGACGATCCCCCTGATGCTTCACGATTCCATCGAGATTACCCGTCTGCCCCATGGATATGATACCTACCTCTTCTGCGACGACCCGACGATCGTCTGCGACGAATCCAACCTCGCCTACAAGGCCCTGGAAGAGATGCGAAAGGCCTTTGACGTCAAGGAATCCTTCAAGATCTTTATTTACAAGAAGATTCCGGTCGAGGCCGGCCTTGGCGGAGGATCGGCCGATGCCGCCGCCATCATCAAGGCCATCGACCACTATCTCCCTCCCTTCCCGGAGAAGGAACGGAAGGAGAACGACCTCGCCATCACCATCGGCTCGGACGTTCCTTTCTGTCTCTATGACCGTCCTTCCCGGGTTCAGGGAAAAGGAGAGATCCTGACGCCGATCAAGGTCGGCTATCCCTATCATGTCCTGATCGTCAAGCCTCCCTTTGGCCTTTCCACCAAGAGCGTCTACGAGGCCTTCGACACCGTCACGGAAGAAATCCGTCGCCCCAACATCGAAAAGCTCATCTCCGCCTTGGAAAAGGACGACGAGCGAGGGATGAAGGAAGAGCTTGTCAACGTCCTCTCCGTCCCAGCCATCAAGGCTCTCCCCTTGATCGGAGACCTGCTGCGGCAGATGGAGCAGATGGGCCTTTCCCTCAGCGGTATGTCCGGAACCGGATCGGCCTGCTTTGCCCTCTCCAAGGACAAGAGACTTCTCGAGCGCTGCGCCCACGTCTTCGAGAAGGAAGGAAACAAGGCTTACGTGACTCAGTTTGGAATCCGTCTATGAGCAAGCTGATCGAACTGGCCTTCAAGTTGACTTTCTTCTTCGTCTCCCAGTCGGACAAGAAGAGGCACAAGAACAACAAGAAGAGGGAAGACGTCCGTGTCCACTCCTATCCAGTTCCCAACACCAAGGACACGCTCAATCTCTTATCGACCGATGAGGAGAAAAAGCCCCTTCTTTTTGACATCCATGGCGGCGGATGGATGTACGGAGACGAAAATCTCAATCTCGATTTCGGAAAATGGTTTGCAGAGAATGGCTTTCATGTCGCTCTTCCTTCCTATCCGCTCATCTATGACGGAACGATCAATGATATGCTCCATTCTCTCTACGGGAGCCTTCTCTTCCTCAAGGAGAACGAAGAGAAGTTCCACCTCGACATCGAACATTCTGCCCTTGTCGGGGACAGCGCCGGAGCAGGCTTGGCCCTTCTTCTCTGCGCCATCGACAAAAGCCCGGAGCTGCAGAAGGTCTATGACCTTCCTCCCCTTCCTTTCTCCTTCTCTTCCCTGCTTCTCTATCATCCCTGCTGCTATCCCAAGAGGATGACTTTCGTCGCAAAGCCTAAGATCATGAACAAATGGGCTCGAAAGACCTTCTTCGAGCTCTATTGCGGGAAGGGTGGAAAGGAATTCTATGACCTTGCGGACTTCGACGACTACGGAAAGATGATCTCTTCCCTTCCTCCGACCTTCCTTCTCACTTCCGCGGGAGATGAGTTCCTCAATCCGATGAGCTTCTCCTTGAAGGAAGATTTCGCCCGCCTTGGTTTCGATATGGAATTCGTCCTGATCAAGGACAAGAACTTCTGTCATGTCCAGAGCGTGACCGAGGTCGACCTTCCTTCTTCCCTCAAGGCCAACGAACAAGCCTTGTCCTTCCTGACGCAACAGAGGAAGAAGGAAGAAAAGACGAATTCCTGAAGAAGGGAGGAAATCCTTTTTTCTTTCCCTTTTGCCTTTTTGAAAGTCGGGACTGTTGTTATAGAATAATAAGCGTTTTAGGGGGATATCGCCGTGCTAAAGAACAACGCAGTCGTCTACGCCCTCTCCGCCAATGTCGAGCTGGCTCAGAAGGTTGCCGATAACCTTGGCGTCACACTCGGAAAGGTGAGACTGTCCCATTTCCCTTCGGGAGAAGTCTTGGCCTGTCCGGAAGACACCGTTCGTGGCAAGCAGATCTTCATCATTCAATCGACCTGCCCTCCCGTCAACGAGAACCTGATGGAATGCCTGATCTTCATCGATGCCTTGCGCCGCTCTTCGGCCAAGGAGATCAACGTCGTCGTTCCTTATTACGGATATGCCAGGCAGGACCGAAAGTCCAAGCCTCGGGAACCGATCTCGTCGAAGTTGGTCGCCGACCTCTTCTCGACCGCCGGTGCCGATCGAATCGTGACCTTCGACCTCCACGCCGCCCAGATTCAGGGCTTCTTCACCTGCATCGAGGACGACCTCAGCGCCATCCCCTTCCTGGGACATGTCATCCTTCATGACGAGAGCATCGACAAGAGCAACCTCGTCACGGTCTCTCCCGATCACGGAGGAGTCAACCGCGCCCGAAGGATCGCGGAGAAGCTCAACACCCCGATCGCCATCATCGACAAGAGAAGGAACGCCTCCTATCAGCCGGAAGTCATGAACATCATCGGCGATGTCAAGGGCAAGGACTGTCTCATCGTCGACGACATGGTCGACACCGCCGGCTCGGTCACCGCGGCCGCTCAGGCCCTGAAGGACAACGGAGCGAAGGACGTCATGCTCGTCTGCACCCATCCGGTCCTCTCCGACCCGGCCTACGAGAGGCTCTCCAAGGGCATCTTCAAGCACATCTTCGTCACCGACTCCATCCCGCTTCCGAAGAAGTTCGCCGAGGACAAGAGCATTCCGATTCACGTCTGCTCCTTGGCCCCGATCATCGCAAACGCCATCACGGCCATCAACAGCGACACCTCCGTCTCTCGTTCCTACGATATGTATACCGACTGAAAAGCAGCAAAAAAGCCCGTTTTCTCAAGAAGGCGGGCTTTTCGATTGCTCAGTTCAATTCGTCGAGCTTCTCTTTGGCTTCCTTCACCCCTTGCTCGCTTGCCTGACGGAGCAAGACTTTGGCGATGTCGATGTCCTTTGGCACCCCTTCTCCGTTGAGATAGAGCAAGGCCAGCTCATAGGTCGCTAAGGCGATTCCGTTCTCCTTGGCGATGCGGAAGCAATAGAAGGCTCTCTCTTCGTCCTTGTCTGTCCCTCTTCCGTCCTTGTAGAGCAGGCCGAGGTAATAGCAGGCCAAGGGATAGTTGAGGTCGGAGGCTTTCTTGAGGAGCTCGAAGGCTTTCTTCTCGTCCTTCTCGACGGCCTTTCCTTCGAGATAGAAGAGGCCGAGATGGTAGAGGGAAGGGGCGTAGTTCTCCTTCGCTCCTCTTTCGTAGAAGGTGAGGGCCTTCTTCAGGTCGAAGGCGACGCCAAGACCCCTCTCGTAGTATAGGGCGACGTTGTTGATGGCGAAGAGGTCTCCTTCCTCGCTCGCCTTGAGGAAGCATTCCAAGGACTTTCGATAGTCCTGCGGAACCCCTTCCCCATACTTATAGGCACGGCCGAGGCTGGAGAGAGCCTCGATCGAGCCTTGCTTCGCCGCTTCCTCGAAATAGTGGATGGCTTTCTTCATGTCCTTCTTTTCGAAGCTGGAGACCGAGTGGAGGACTCCCAGGGAATAGAGAGCGACCGGATGTCCTTGCTCCGCCGATTTCTCGAAGCAGGAGATCGCTCTTTTGATATCCTTCTCCTTGCCAAAGCCATAGGTGTAGGCGATTCCCATCCTTGTCAGGGCCATCGGCTCTCCCTTGCTGGCAGCCAGCTCATAGCAACGAATGGACTGGTCGATGTCCTTGTCGACGAGATAGCCGTTGTGATAGCACTCACCCAAGAGATAGAGCGCCCTTCTCTCTCCCGTCCTTGCCATGCTGTCGAGAAGACGAATTCCTTCCGTGTCCTTGTTTTCAATCAAAAGGTAGGAGAGAAGGATCTCGTTTCTCGGCGAGGGATCTTCCGACACCAGTTTCCGCGCCTTCTCAATCAGCTCCGGCAAGAGATTCTTGTCATAGTCGATGGATTCCAAAAGGTGTTCCTGTTCGAAATAAAGGGTGAGGAATTCTTCCGCTGACTTTGCTTTTTTCTTGTGATAATCCATTGGGCTAGCCTCGATGTCGAACGGGAATATTGTAGCATAGGAAAAAGCCGACGAAGAGAGAGAGAAAAAATGCTTGATTTCTGCTTGGAAGGTAGGTAGAATTATTAAGCTCTAGTTGGATCATTAGCTCAGTTGGTAGAGCAACTGACTCTTAATCAGTGGGCCCAGGGTTCGAGTCCCTGATGATCCACCATCTTATAACTAACATTTTGATACAAAGCAAAGGTATCAAAGTGAACGATATTTGCTCGAGAAATCGGGCATTTTTTTATTTTTGGCGTTTTGCTAGTAGATAAAAATTAGTTCAAGGCGACGTTATTTTAGGTTAAAACCGAAAGTCAATATTAGTTTATTAATTGTTTGTAAAACGAAACTTACTATTTCAATTATCTCTTACAGATTCTGTCGAACAAAATATCTACCACTTTATCTACCAATATGATTAAAATGAACTTGATTGATGTTGTTAATGATCTAATTAAAAGAAGTGATGAAGAAGAATGGTTTGAATTTAAGGTAAATTGGTTTGAAGAGAAAAAGATAGGTCAATATATATCTGCATTATCTAATTCTGCATCCATTTTGGGAAAGGAATATGGTTATTTAGTTTGGGGAATTGATGATAAAAAACATGATGTTATAGGAACTAACATAAATCCATTTTGTAGCTATAAAAATGAACCATTTCAAAACCACTTGGCAAGGAATCTTAAGCCTTCCATAGCTTTTCAGTTTGATGAAATTTTTATAAATAACGATAGATTAATAGTTTTAACTATTCCTTGTGCGAAAAACGTACCGACCTCTTTCAATAAAATACGATTTTCAAGAATTGGTTCAAGCATTGCTTCATTAGAAAAATATCCAGAAAGAGAAGGTTTACTCTGGAATGTATTAATCAAAGGTTACCCTACAATGATTAATACTGAATCGCCAATACAAGATTTAACTTTTTCACAGTTAAAAAATTATTATTTAGGCAGAAATCTAATATTTAATGATGAAACATTTAAAATAAATATGCACTTGCTGTGTGATAATGGAAAATATAACATGTTGGCGTGCTTTTTAGCCGACAATGGTTCTATTCCAGTTAGAGTATCCATTTTTTCGGGACTAGATAAATCAAAAAAACTGTTTTCTGTAAAAGAATTTGGAAATCAAAGTTTAGTATTGGTTATAGACAGAATAATTGATTATGCCGATTCCATTAATATGACTAAATCTATAGAAGATATCCATAGTGGAACAAGAACAGATGTCCCTCTTTTTAATCAAGATTGTTTTAATGAGGCTGTAAAAAATGCTTTTATTCACAATAATTGGCTAAGAAGAGTTGCTCCTATGATTACTTTTTTTGAAGACAGAATTGAAATAACCTCTTTTTCATCCCTTGCTCCAAAACAAACCATTGAAGGTTTTTACAAGGGATACAGCATACCGGTTAATGAAGATCTATCTTCCATTTTTCTTGCAACTCATTTAAGTGAAAGAACGGGTAAGGGAAATCCTTTGATTGTTTCTAATTACGGAAGAAAAGCTTTTAAAATTAACGAGGATTCTATAATAGTTACCATCCCTTATAACTGGATTCGTTCATTTAAAGATTTGGTAGATAAAGCGGTAGATAAATTGGCAGATAAATTAAACAAAACAGAATTAAAAATACTATATGCAATTAAAGAAAACCCTAAAATGTCACAAAAGGATTTGTATGACGGCATCAAGAAACAAATGACAGATGATGAGCGCTACTATTTGCTGCTTGATGAAGTGCAGGAAATTTGCGGTTGGGAAAAAGCGATCAACAGTTTGCTCGAAAACGCAAACGCCGATATTTATGTGACTGGTTCCAACTCGAAGTTGATGTCTGGCGAGATATCCACGTACCTGACAGGGAGGTATGTTTCGATACCTGTCTATCCTTTGTCCTTTGCGGAATATCTTGATTTCAAGAAGCAAGAAAAAAACCTGTCAATGATCTGCTCAATGAATACCTGCGCTTCGGTGGTTTCCCAGTCGTGGCGTTGGGCCACTTTGATGAGCGCACTTCCTATCAAATTGTGGAAGGAATCTATCATTCTGTGATCGCCAATGACATCACGAGGCGGCACAATGTCGTGAACATCGATTTGTTCAATCGTGTCGTAAAATACATCATCGAGAATACCGGCAAAACTTTTTCGGCCTATTCCATCGTCAAGTTTCTAAAAAGTGAAAGGCGAGCCCTCACCATGGAGACCATTTACAATTATTTGGAATGGCTGGAAAAAGCGTTTGTCATTTATCGTTGCCAAAGATATGACTTGCAAGGAAAATCCGTCCTGAAAACCCAGGAAAAGTTTTATCTGGCAGACACAGCATTGAAATATTGCGTTCTGGGTTACCGTCCGACATCCATCGCCGCCATGCTAGAGAATGTCGTCTATTTTGAACTGCGCCGGAGAGGATATGAAGTCTATATCGGAAAGAACGGAACGAAGGAGATAGATTTCGTGGCATTAAGACGGGATGAGCGCATCTACGTTCAAGTGTGCAGAAGCTTTCCGGAGACGTCGGATCGTGAAGTCGAGAATCTGCTTGAAATCAAAGACAATTACCCGAAATATGTAATAACCCTCGATGAACTAGCCACCGGAAATGTCGACGGCGTCAAAATCATTCATTTAGCGAAATTTCTGCTCGATGATGAATATTGAAAGGGAGAGGCAATCTTGTTGCTGCCTTAGGCAAAACGGTTGTGGCGCAGAAGTGCGTGTGAGGTTGTAATATTGTGTTTCTATTTCGGGTGAGCGTGCGAACGAAAATGAAGTCAAAGGTACTGCCTTACACATATTTCTGTGCCGCTACCTATGTTTATGACGTAATCTTACAGAAGTATTGATGGCAACACAACGGAAAGACTACGTTTATATATGTTCAATGCTGCTTTTGGCGCCTGGATTCCTCCCACATTTTGAAAACATGGCAGCCCCGATATTTGGAAATGGAGTAACATACGGTTTGGCCCTTCGACTATGCGTGTGTAAGGGAGGGCAAGACATTTCTTCCGCTGGTGCATCTCGGTTTCGGGTGGCTTACAATAGAATCCATAGTTGTTGCAAATTGACATGCGTCACGGAAAGCCGTACTGGATGAGAGGAAATGAAGAAGGAGGGACGGATGAAAATCGCGATCGTCGATGTTGGAGGCGGACTCAAAGGAATCTATTCCGCCGGAATCCTGGATCGTTTCCTGGAAGAGAGGATCGATTTCGAGCTTGGAATCGGAGTATCAGCCGGAAGTGCGAATCTGGCCTCCTTTCTTGCTCGCCAGGAAAAAAGGAATTATGTCTTCTATACGGAGTACTCCTTCCGCCGGAAATACATGAGCCTTTCGAATTTCGTATTTCGTGGTTCGGTCGTCGACTTGGATTATGTCTACGGAACCCTCAGCAACTCGGGCGGAGAATATCCTTTGGATTACGAGACGTTCAAGAACAATCCCATGGACCTTGTCGTCGTCGCGACCAACGCTTGGACGGGAGAGGCGAAATACTTCCCCAAAGAGAGCATGAAGCAAGATGACTTCGATGTCTGCAAGGCCTCCAGCTGCATTCCCTATTACTTCCGCCCCTATGTGATCGACGGCGTCCCGTATTACGATGGTGCCGTTTCCGATCCTGTCCCTATCGAGAAGGCCTTTGAACTAGGCACGGACAAGATTGTCCTGATCCTCTCCCGACCTATTGAAAACAAGAGGACATCGGAAGGAGACGAAAAACTTGCCCGAAAGGTCCGGAAGAAGTATCCCAAGGCGGCCGAAAATTTCGCCTTGAGGGCCAAGCGCTACAACGATGCGATTGACAAGGCCAAAAAGTTGCAGGAGGAAGGAAAAGCTTGCATCCTCTCTCCGAAAACGACCTATGGAATCTCGACTCTGAGCCGAAAGAAAGAGTCTTTGGAGAAGCTTTATTCTTTGGGTTATGAGGATGCCAAGAAGGCAATCGAATTCGTCAAAAAAGCGCGTTCAACAGAAGAAAGATAGGAAGACGATTAGAACAATTTCTTTCATCGATAAAAAATGTTAAATGGAAAAAACTTGGGAATTCAAAGCAGCTTTTGCTATTGTCAATCAAAATTCAGAGTCGTTGTTCCGATGCCATAGACATCGATGGTGCAAGAACCGTAGAAGCCGGTCTTTCCTGTGAGGGAGAGGGAATTCTCGCCCAAGGCAAGGGTCATGGAAGAGACGGTCGAAGAGAAGCTTTCATCGAGTCGGCAAAGCTCTCCGATCGCCTGGATGAAGCTCGAATCGGTGATGGTATAGGTTCCGTCGAAGTTCTTTTTTCCATTGATATTCGCATAGTGTAGTGAACCCTTATTGTTGGACCTTAAATCAACTATAGCACAGCAAAGGGAAGGGGCATGCCCCTTCCCATCTACCACCTACCACTTGGTCCAACTAGAGGGGTTCACTATAGAAAGGCGGCTTTTGTCGGTTTCGGTCAGGCTTGCTTGTAGAGGGAAGCCATGAAGGAATACGAGGCGGTTAGCGCATTCATGGAATTCGAGAAGGAGTAATAGGTGAATGTCCAAGTCTCATCGCCGAAGGTTCCTTCCAGCTTATAGGTTCCGTTTGTTTCCGTCCATTGAGCCGGTTGTGTCGGGGAAAGGCCGTTGACGGTTGTCGTTCCATCGGCCTCGACTACCAGCGTGCAGGTGATTGAGGTGATACTATCCGTTCCGACCCAGGTTCCGACAAGGCCTTCGGGAAGCAGGGAAGGATCGTCTTCTCCTTCTTCTTCAGGGAGGCCCGGATTCCGAGATCGATGTTGGAGAGGGCCAGCGTCTCTTCGGGAACGGTGTCGTAGCGGACCTGATAGTTCGATCCTCCCAGGGTGAAGCTGAACCGTCCCAGACCTTCGTCGTAGGCCTGGACGCTTTCGGCCTGGACGTCGTTGAGCAGGACCGTGCTGTCTTCCTGGATGGAGAGGGTGTAAGTCGATCCGTCCATGACGTTCGTTCCTTCCCATGTTCCGAAGAGGAAGGAAGGAAGAACGACCGGTTCCTCGACGACTTCCTCTTCCTTCTTGAAGGAGGAGAAGTCCGTGTAGGAAGTGGCGAGGTTGTCGAGCTGGATGCGCGGCCCGAATCCGAAGTCGCCATAGGCGAGCGAATATTCGATGCCTTCGAAGGCAACGACCGTCTCATATCCGCCATCCTCCGTCGCGAGGATCTCTTCCAGGAAGATGCCTTCCTTCTCGTCCAGCGTGATGGAGCCGTCCTTCAAGACCAAGGTGTGACCGTCGCTCGAATTCCACGTTCCGGCCATCTCCTCCGGAATGGTGACGGCGATGGAAAGCAGCTCCTTGTCCAGGCGGATTTCCGCAAGGCTGTCCGAGCTCAGGAGCAGATGCTCCCGCTCTTGGGCCGTCGCACGGACATAGGAGAAGGAATAGACGATGCCATCGGCCTCGAAAGTTCCGTTGTAGGTTCCGTCCTCTCGGACCTCGAGGAAGGTCATTTCGGCTTTTTGCTCGTTGAGAGTCAGCGTGTCGTCCTCGAAGAAGACGAGCGTGAGTTCCTCTTCCCCGCCGGTGCCCTTCCAAGTTCCGATGAGCTCCTCCGGAATCTCGATGGGATCCTTTTCTTCCTCCTCGGGGGCGAAGGTGACGTCGAAGCCCAGGGAGAAGGAATAGATGTGGATGTTGCCGTCGGCCTGCATTCTCGCCGTATAGTCGACTTCTTCGATGGTTAAGGTATATTCGCCGTATTGTTCGTCGAATTCGGAGACCACTCCGGCGATATTATCGAGAGTGAATGTTCCGTCTTCATAGACGACAAAGCGATGTTCTGCTCCTTCGTTGTCGTTTCCGACCCATGTTCCAATCCACTCCTTTGGAAGGAAGATTTCTTCCGTCACTTCTCCTTCCTTGCGAAGCGTCCATATCCCTTCGCTGAGAGAGGTGACTTCGACGACGAGCTTTTCTTCTTGCTCCTTGAGCAGGAGATGATAGCTTCTTTTCGTGTTCTCGATGTCATAGCGCAGGATGATGTAGGAATTGTCTTCCAGGACCTGTTCCGCGACCTTGCCGTCGAGCGTCCACTTTCCGTCTTCTGTGACGACGAGCGTGTGCGTTTCGTCCGTCCAGGTTCCGAACCAGCGGCTGTCTTCGGGGATGTATGTCCCTTCCGGCGGATCGGGCGGGATGAGGTCTCTCTCCATCAGCGCCCTGAAGGTCTCGTCCTCGCTTTGGACGTTGAGATACGTATCCAGGATGGCGAGTTCGTAGAAGACGCCTTCGACCTCGATGCGGGCGGTCTCCTCGATGTCTTCCTTTGTCCAGATCGTTCCCTCGGTGTCTTCGAAGAAGAGATGTCCGTCGTCGTCGACTTCGATGACATAGAGGCGATCGTCGGTGCTGTCCGCCAGGTTGACGCCTTCCCAGCGGCCGTGGAAGGCCTCGGGCAGGGTCAGTCCGTGGAAGGAACCGTCGTCGTACAGGTAGATTGTCTTTGTCCCGAGCTGAAGCCGAAGGGAGACCGAACCGTCGAAGACGGATTCGTAGTAATCGAGGACATACGTCTTCTCTTCGAACCGGATCTCTCCTTGATAGCCGCCGTCGACGGCCTGGATGGGTTTCGTGATCTCGCCCTGGATGCCGTTGAGGACGATGCTTTCCTCATCGGCGACAAGGCGATAGAAGGACCTTCCGTCGTTTCCTTCCCAAGTCCCGCGCATCTCTTCCGGAATCGCCGTTTCGTCGACGATGCTGGAAGAGGAGCTGGTCGAGGTGGAAGAACTGGTCGTCGAATCCGGCGCGGAAGAGGACGGGGTGGAAAGGTCGGAAGAGGTCGTGGTCGAAGCGGAGGTGGAATCGGAAACGGAGGGGTTCGGGGAGGAGGAAAGCGGAGTCTCGCAGGCCGTGATTCCAACGCCGATGGCCAACAGAGGTAGCAGCTTCCATTTTCGTCTCATCGTGTCTTCTCCTTTCTCCTGTTCTCATGACAGGTCATTCGACAGGGACGAAGGGGAAATAGTAGGCATCTTTGATCGTAATCTGGATCATTCCCGTCGCGCCTCTGGAATCGATCATGATGACAAAGGGCAGGCCTTCCTTTCCGTAGCGCTCGTAACCGACCTCGCTCTG
Organism: uncultured Bacillota bacterium; assembly: GCA_949290645.1. Taxonomy (GTDB): domain Bacteria; phylum Bacillota_I; class Bacilli_A; order RFN20; family CAG-288; genus Enterosoma. Next base: position 66,660 of record CASESG010000005.1, on the reverse strand, counting down.
CCCGATGGTATAGCCCTTCTCGAACAGAAGGTCGATGTATTTCTCGACATAGGCGACGTTGTAGTCGCTTCCGATCGAGTAGTAATTGTTGTTGATGGGGAATTCGAGGATGCCGTCGGGATTGCCGGCGAACCAGTAGTCGTTGATGAGGGCGTCGTAGAGATAGGGGATCTCGTCGGCATATTCGCCGATCCAGGACTTCGCCTTCATCGCCTCATAGATGTCCGGGCAGCCCTCTTCCCAGCTTGTCGGTGCGACGAAGGGCGTTTCCAGGGTCGAGAAGTCGATGCTTTCGGGAAGCGCCGCCCCGGTCTGGATGCGCGCCTTGTCCGTTCCGAGTCCGTCGGTCTTGTAGGAATATCCGGTGAGGGCGACGGCCTGAGGGTCGAAGTCGATCGTGAGCGTGCTTTCCAGGGCGAAGGATCCGTTGGGCCCAAGCGGCAGGGCCTTGCCCAGAAGACGGACCTTGTCCTTCGCGACGATCGTCTCCTCGTCCTTGAAGGTCAGGACCTCGGCCGTGAGGGAAGTGAACCCGAAGAAGTCGTCGATCGAGGTATAGCCCGACGTTCCGTCATCGTAGTAGGAGGCGATGCCCTCCTCGTTGACGCGGAAGGGAGAGACCAGGCCGGTCCCCGGGTTGTAGGCATAGCCGGAATAGGCGTGGTAATACCCGTTTCCCGAGCCGGGAGCGGTGTCGATCGTGACTTCGTCCAGCAAGGCGATGTTGCCCTGGACGGTCCAGGTGGAAGTCAGGTTCGTGTTGTCCTGGCGATAGGTCGTGACGGAATAGCCGTCGCTCGAGGAGAAGCGTTCCAGCGCCGCCGCGATCTGGCTGTCGGCCGGATCCTTGTGGCTTTCGACCGCATCGACTTCCTCTCCTTCCCGGAAGGAAAGCGTCATCTCGTAGTGGAAGACCCTTTCCGTCCCGCCATCGATGACGACGACATCCCGGGAGCGGGCCGTGATGGTCTCGAGCGTCCCTTGGCTGTCTGTGGTTGCGAGCATTTCCGTGACGACGCCCATGCCGTCCTCGGCCTCGGTCAGGGCCTTGACCAGGTTGTCGTATCGATAGCCGTAGTAGCGATAGGTGTTTCCCTCGACGTGGACGAAGGCGTCGTAGTCCAAGGCCGAGAGGAAATCCGGAACTTCGTAGTTGACGCCCCGGGACGTCTCCCAAAGGGCATTGTCCGGTCCGATGAACTGCTCGACCAAAAGACCATCCTTTCCCTTTGCGTAATAGGTCTCTTCCTCGGCTCCGGTGGAATAGTCCGTGACGTGATACCGGTCGTTTGCGAGGTCGAACTGGAAGTCGGCAAGGGACGGATAGGAATAGACGGCATCGTCCAGATAGATCGTGAGGTTGCTTTCGTAGGAGACCAGGTCTCCCGTCAGGTAAGAGAGGTTGCCTTCCTTCAAGCGGTCTGCGGAAAGGGAGAACGAATCGATGAAGGCCTGAACGTCCTCGGCCTCGGTCTGTCCGACGCTGTCGATGTATCCGACGGTGCCTTCGACAAGCGCGCTGATCGATCCGTCGGTATCCGTGAAATTGGGGACGAAGCCGACGGTCACCTGCGCCTTGGCCGCATCATAGGTGAAAAGGATGCGCATGACGTAGTCGACGTAGTTTCCCAGTCCGAACATGTTGGCGAAGACCGTGACGACGGAGAGCTCGTCGACCAGGTAGTATCCGCTTTGCTCGTACAGGACCTCGCTGTTCCAAAGAACATCGTCATGGTCGAGCAGGGCCAGGTAGTCGAGTTCCTTCGTCTCGTGATAGGGAGTCACCTCCAAGGTGGTGGGATCTTGATAGTTCAAGGCGTTGAGGACGCGGAAATCCTCACCCTGCTTCTCCACGGAGTAGAGGAGCGTCTCTTTCGGATTCGCGTAGCTTTCCAGCGCGAAGGTCCCTGAGCGCATGTTCTCGTCGACGATATAGGAGGGGGTGACCAGCTGCCGGGAGAGGACGTTCCCGTCCTCGTCCAGATAGCCGTAGCTGTAGTTGGTCGAGGCCTTCGCCTGGTCGATCAATTCCAGGATGGCCTGGATGTTGTTGTCGGGCTGGACGATCGGAGAGGAGCTGGATGAACTCGAGGAGTCGTCCATCGACGATGTGGAATTGCTCGGAAGCGAGGAGCTGGGCAAGGAGGAAGAGCCTTCCTGGCAACCGGCTGTCAACAAGGCAAGGCCGACGACACCGACGACGATGTGTTTTTTCATTTGATGTTCTCCCTGTGTTCGAATGATAAGATTGTAAGGGATGCGACAAGAGACGGCAAAAGCGAAAAAAATAAAGAAGTATCGGAGGAAAGTGGAAAAGCGGGAGAGGGTCCAAAAAGAAAAAAAGTTTTTGATGAAAAAAGACCCGATCCCATCGAGACAAGAAGAAAGGCAATGAAAAAAGTAAGCGCTTTCAAGAAGAGGGAATCTTCTTTTCGGCGCTCACTTCGGATGAACCGGAAGACGGCGTCAGATCTTCTTGACGAAGGACCTTCTCCTCTTGTGGAGGACGTTCTCGAAGCGATCCCAGTTGTTCTGGATGTTGGAGTTGTCCTCGAGGTTGAGGTTGGTCTCGCAGTACTGGACCTTGCCACTCTTGAGCATCTTCATGATCTCCAGAAGGATCGCCCAGGCCACGCCGGTGTTGCGATATTTCTCGACGACGCCGATCAATCCCAGATCGATGATCTCGGGGTTCTTCTTGGCCTTGAGAAGCTTGAAGATAGCGGGCAGGGTCAAGTGTCCCGAGGATTTCTGAAGGGCCTTGGTGATGGACGGGAAGCATAGCCCGAAGGCAGCGACCTTGTCGTCCTTGTCGACGATGATGCGGAGGTAATAGGGGGAGAGAAGGAGCTTGAATCCCTTGATGATGTCTTCCCGTTGCTCGGGGATGAAGGGAACCGTCCCGTAGAGGTTGTTGTAGGTCAGGTCCACGAGGTCGAAGAACTGGTCGGCATAGCGCTTGATCATTTCTCCGGTCGACTCGAAGGTAGCAAGCCTGAGGTTTTCCCTCTTCATCATCGTGTTGACGACCAGCTCGATGCGGGAGTCGATCTCCTTCGGGGCGTAGATCTTCCTCTCGACCCAGTCGACTTCCTTGACATAGCCCTGGCTCTCGATCAGCCTCTGGTAGTAAGGATAGTTGTACTGCTCCTCGAAGGTCGACAGCTCATCGAAGCCTTCGATCAGAAGGCCTTCCCTCTCCATGTCGGAGTAGCCGAGGGGACCGACGACTTCTTCCATGCCCTTTTCCTTGGCCCAACGCTCCACTTCGGCAAACAGGGCCTTGGCGACCTCTTCGTCGTCGATGCAGTCGAAGCGAGTGAAGCGGACGCGCTTCTGCCCCCATTTCTCGTTGCTGGCTCTTTGGAGGATGCCGGAGATTCTTCCGACGACCTTTCCTCCTTCATAGGCGAGGAAGAACACGGATTCGCTCGTCTTGTTGTAAAAATAGTCCTTTGAAAAAATCTTCTTCTCGTCGATGTAAAGCGGAGGACAAAAATACGGATTGTTCCGATAGAGCTTCAAAGGGAAGTTCAGAAATTCCCTCTGCTCCTTCTTGGTCTGTACCTTGCGGATCTCGATCATAGGCAACGCTTCTTTGCGTGGAAGGCGACGCCGACGCAGTTGGGTCCGGCATGGATGCCGGCCGTCGGGTTGACGGGCTCGACGATGAGGTCGAGGTTCTCGCCGTATTTCTTTTTGATCATCCCGATCAGCTGGTCGCAGAGCTTCGGGGCATCGGAGTGGACGACGATGATCTTGTGGTGAGAGATATCATCTCCCAACTTCTCCATGTAGAGCATGATCTTCTTGAGGGCGTTGAGACGGCCGAGGATCTTGTCGATGGCATCCATCTTTCCTTCGTCATCGATGGAGATGATCGGCTTGATTCCGAGCACATCCCCCATGGTGGCGGAGAGGCCGGACAGTCTTCCGGAAGCCTTGAAGTACTTGAGGTTGTCGACGAAGGCGTAGAAGGCGTTGTGCTTGAGCGGGTCGTCCTGGGCGATGGCGATGATCTCTTCGGCGCTCTTCCCTTCCTTCCAAAGGTCGCTGACCTTGTAGAGGATCAAGAGGGCAAGGCCAGTGATGGCCTTCGTGTCCAGGGCGTAAAAGTTGCGCTGCGGATATTTCTCCTTGAGCATGTTGATGGCGAGGTTCATCGCGTTGAACGTGCCGGAGAGCTTGCTCGAGAAATGGACGTAGAGGATGTCCTTTCCCTCCTGGAAGAAAGGCTCGAAGTAGGAGATGTACTTCTCGGGGGAAAGTCCGGAGGTCTTGGGGATGTTTCCGGTTCTCAGGCGGTCATAGAAGGCGTGGATGTCGATCTCCTTGACGCTTTCGTAAGGAAAGACCTCCTGACCGTCGATCGTGTAAGGCATCGAAATGAGGTGGTAGCCGAGCTTCTCTGCGACTTCAGGGCGAATATCGCAGTCGGTGTCGGCAAACAGGATAAGATTTTGTGCCATAAGCGTTTGTCCTTTTCTCCATCCCAAAAAGAATGGTCCTTTTTATTGTAATCCATCGAGGAAAAGATCGTTTCTCGAAACTCGCAAATTCGTATAATATCTTTACATAGAGAATCGTTTGTCAGAAAGAAAGGAAGGAGGAAACGGAGAAAGAAAAAGCGAAGGTTTTTCGACCTTCGCCTTCGTCTTTTCAGTTCCCGCTCTTGCTCTCTTCCGTCCCGACGTACTGGATGGTGATGTGACGCTCGTGGCCGATTCCCAAAGACTGGGTCTTGATGTCGGGATATTCCGACAGGGCTTGGTGGACGATTCTTCTCTCGTCGGAGGTCATCGGATCCATGACGGCAGTGATGTGCGTCTTGCGGACCTCGTTGGCATACTTGCGGGCGATGGCAACGAACTTGTCGTACTTGCTTTCCTTGTAGCCGTCGCAGTTGAGCAGGATGCGATAGTGCCCGCCGAAGCGGTTGAAGCAGGCGGACCTCGTCAGCTCGTTGATGCTTCTCAGGGTATCTCCGTTCCTGCCGATGACGTTCTTGTTGCGGTTGCAGACGATGTTGAGCTTGATGACGCCGTCATCGTACTTGGCTTCGGTCATGCCCTCCAGGCCCAAGGCCTTGAGGCAGCGACGGATGTAGTCGTCGGCGAAGACGATGACATCGGTGATGGTGTAGATGCCGATGGTGACCGTGGAGCTGAAGAGGGACTTCTTGACCGAGATGACTTGGTAGTTGAGGGTCTTGGGATCTTCGATTCCCAATTCCTCGCAGGCCTTCTTTACGGCCTCTTCTTCCGTCTTGCCTTCGAACTTGTTCATATCTTACCTCCAAAGTGGTTTGTCGCTTTTGTTCTTCTTGTCTTTCTTCTCCTTCTTTCCGGAACCGAGCTGATGGTGCGCGCTTCTGCGGATGGCAGCCAAGGTGGTGCCGTCTCCGGTCGCTTCTCTGGTTCTGTGACGGGCCCTGGTCTGGAGCGCTTCCGTCAGGAGGGACTGGAGGATGGAGATGAGAGATCCCAGGAACCAGTAGATGCCCATGGCGGCCGGAAGCGAGAAGCCCATGATGAGGATGAAGACCATCATGATGATCGTGAACGTCTTCATCGTCTTGTTGGGGTTGGGAGAGTTGGGGTTGTTGGCAAGGCTCTGCGTTCCGAAGTTCTTCGTCCTCCAGGAAGTGAAGAAGAGGGAGGTGGAGGAGGAGAGGATGTTGGCAATCGCCATGAAGATGAAGATGAAGATGCCGGTGAGAGCGCCCGGGGTGTTGGCGTAGTTGGTGAAGCAGGTGTTGACGGTCGTCGTCAAGGAAAGTCCCAGGAAGGAACCGCTGGAGAGGGAGGCACTTCCCTGAAGGGCGGACCAGACGCACATGAAGATTGGGAACTGAAGGATCATGAAGATCAAGGGCAGGAAGGGATGGACCTTCGCCTTCTTCATCAAGAGGGCCTGCTCCTGGGCGAGCTGCTGCTTCTGTTCCCTGTCGTAGTTGGCGTTGGGATATTTCTGCTGGAGCTTGTTGAGCTGTGGCTGGATGGCCATCTGCTTGGCTTGGGTGCGACTTTGGAAGAAGGTGGAGAAGACGGCGATGATACGAGCGACCAAGGTGACGCAGAGGATGGCCAGGAACTGGGCCCAACCCGTTTCGCCAAGGCCTTGGCTGATGACGTGGATGATGTAGGCGAAGGGATAGACCAGAAGCCCTTCCAAAAAGCCGTAGTCGCGGAAGGCCTCGCCCCAGCTCTTTCCCTCGACATAGATCGAGGCTCCGTTCTGGGTGAAGATTCCGTCATCCGGCGTGATGCAGGCGGTGTTTCCGGAGATGAGGGCCTGGGCCTGGGTCTTGAAGGCGGAGACGAAGCTCTCGCTCGGGACGACGGCCAGTCCCAAGGCATCGCTTGCCTCGTCGTACCACTGGTCGTAGTTGACCCAGAGGGCCGTGACTTTCGTCGTTCCCTCCTCGGTCGTGATGCCGGCGTAGATGGCGACGTGGAAGGCGATCTCATAGGCTTCCTGATCGTTCCAGGAGCCCAGGGTCCCGTCGGAGAAGAGGGTCTTGTTCTCTTCGGCGAAGGAAAGGGCCTTCTCGTTCATGAACTTGTTGAATTCCTTGGTCGGTCGGGCGTAGCCGTTGCTCTCGAGCGTGCTGTAGAGGGTCTGTCGGTTCTGGTTCTGGAGGGAGGTGTTGTCGTTGGGCTCGGAATCGGTCACGTCGACGCTTTCGGAATAGATGTTTCCCAGGTAGGAATACATCTGATTTGCTTGATCTTGGGGAGAGCAAAACGATGTCGTGCAGCTCGACAGAAAAAAGATGGCAACGAATGCCGAGAAGACGACGGCAAGCCTTTTGAACCATCTGTGGTTGTGTTTTCTCATTGCTGTTCCCTTCTTGAGAGCCTGTCTCTCAGGTGCGAGATGGCCTCTTTCAGCGTCAAGAGGTTTTCCTCAAAGCTTTTCTCGAGATATCCCTTGCGCAGGATGATGACAATGTCTTCCGCCAAATCGTAGAACTGGAGAAGGTGGACTTGGGCCCGGATCTGTCTCTTGATGCGCGTTCGCAAGACGGCGTTCCCAAGCTTGGACGAGACCGAAAGGCCGATGCGCACATGTCCCTCCTCGTTCTTCTTGTGGAAGACGGACATGTTGTCCTTGCGAAGCAGGCACTGCCTGCTATCCAAAACGGCCTTGAAGTCTCCCGATTTCCGCAATCGGTAGCGTTTGATCATAGAAAAAGTTTAGGCTTGGGTAAGACGGGCTCTGCCCTTGGCTCTCCGACGATTGAGGACCTTGCGTCCTCCCTTGGTGGCCATTCTGGCACGGAATCCGCAAGTGTGAGCTCTCTTGATTTTGCTCGGTTGATAAGTACGCTTCATGACGATGTAATCCTCCGTTTTTGGCAATGCGCATAAAAAACGCATGTAGGGATATTATAGTGACCGCCCTCCGTTAAATCAAACCTTTCTTACGAGCTATATAATACTTCTTGTTTTTCCTCATTTTTCCTTGGATTTCCTCTTTTTCCCCTCTCTTTTGGAAAAGAGATGCAAGCCGTCCTTGTACGTTCAAGTTGCTTTTCTCTATCTTCGATCTTTTTTTTGGAAAGCAAAAGGAATCGTCTTTCGAGAAGGAAGAGAAAAGTAGAAAAGAGGAATTTCGAATTCTCTCTCAAAGTGCGTGAATAAAGGTGCCCCTTTGTCTATAATATTGTGTTGAGGAAATGACATGGATCAAATCGAGGAACAGAAGATCGCTTCCTATCAGTGGCTGAAGATCGGACAGTCCGTTGTCCTGATGGTTTTGGGTGCGGTGTTCTTCCTCACGACCTGGATTTCGAAAACCGCTCTCTCCTCCGCCTTGTCCTATGCGCTCGGTGCGGTCTTGATCGTCTATGGAACTTTGGAGATCATCGCCGGCTATCTCCTTTATCGAAAGCCGTTGAACTCTCCGATCCTTTTCGGCTTGGTGGCGGTCTCCTTGGCCATCGTTCTCTTCGTCGATCCGGAGCTTCTGCACCAAATCCTCTCGGTCTTCTTGATCTCCTTCACCTATGGAGCGGCGGTGATGATGATCGTCTCTTCCACGGATGCCTTCCTGAAAGCCGGAAAGAATCGGAAGGAGATCCAGAAGGAGCAGGGCAAGGAAGAGACGGATTTCGAATTCATCAAGAGAAAGAAGAAGGAGCGGATGGGAAACATCCGCAGAGGAGTTGCTGGGATTCTTCTCTCCCTGCTCATGATCGGCTTTGGCTCGACGTATCTCTTCTTCTATGTCAACGAGAGAAACCAGGTCGAACGCTATCTGGTGATGGCGATCGGCATCGTCCTCTTCCTTCTGGGAATCGTCTCTTTGGTCTCGATCATCAAGAAGGTCAAGAACACCAAGGAGATGTTGGCCGAGGAGAAGCTCAAACAGCCGATCGTGACCTACAATACTTCCGACGTGGTCAAGAACACGGACGTCAAGGTCATCGACATCTCGGAGCTCAAGCGCAAGAGAGCGCGAAGGCAGATCGCGAACAAGGCTCCGGAGAAGGAGAAGAAGGAAGAAAAGGAAGAAGACAAAGAAGAAAAACAAGATCCGACCAGTTCAACTGTCATCACCATCCGCAGCGATGGCCTGGACGGAGACTGAAGAGGTTCTTTCTTAAGGTCATTCCATGAAACAAAAACGAGTTTTGACGATTCAGGATTACAGCTGCCTCGGTCGCTGCTCCCTGACGGAATACTTGCCAGTCGTCTCTTCCTGCGGAATCGAATGTGTCGGCATCCCCACTGCCGTCCTCTCCAATCACACCGCCGGCTTCCGCTCCTGGACCTATGCCGACCTGACGGAATATCTCTTGCCCACGATCGACCATTGGGAAGACTACAACCACTTCTTCGATGCCATCAGCTCCGGCTATCTCGGAACCGATCAGGTCGATATCGTCTCCCAGATCTTCCGCCGTCTCAAGACAGAGAAGACGATCCTCCTTGTCGATCCCGCCTTTGCCGACTCGGGAAAGCTCTATCCCGGCTTCACGAAGGAGCACATCGACAAGATGAGAACGCTTCTCTCCCTTGCGGATGTCACGCTTCCCAACCTCACGGAAGCCTGTCTTCTCACCGACACTCCCTATCGGGAAGACTTCTCTCTCCCTGAGATCGATCGGATGATGGAAAAGCTCTCTTCCTTCGGGCCGAAGGAAGTCGTGATCTCCGGACTTTCCCTTTCCAAGGGAAAGGTCGGCTGTCGGATCTTGGATTCCAGGACAAAAACCTTCTCCACCTATCAGACCAAATCCTATCCGGGACAGTATCACGGAACCGGAGATCTCTTCGCTTCCTCTTTCCTCTCCGCCCGCATCTTGGGCCTTGGCCTTTCTTCCTCGGTCGAAGTCGCCCACGACTTCGTCCATCGCTCCATCAAGGAGACGATTGAGGAGGGAAAGCCGGAGCTCTATTACGGAGTCGAGTTTGAGAAGGCCCTTCCCTATCTGGTGCGGAAGATCAAGAATCAGCTCTCGAAGGGATAGGAGACATTCAGCTCTTTTCGGATCTGATCGAAAATCTCCATCACGTGAATCGTCTCCTTCCAAGGCATCGATTCCGGTTCCCTTTTCCCTTTCGAGAGACAATCCCGGCATTCTCGAAGCTCATATTCATAGCCGGAGATCGGATTCTCCCTTTCGATCCTTTGGATCAGGTTCCTCTCCTTGTCATAGACACGGATCTCTTCCGGATTGTTGACGTTCTCGATGATCATGTATCCTTTCTCTCCGCTGATCTGGGCCATCCTTGGGGTGTTGCATTCCATCGTGCAGGTCAGGGCGGAGAGGGAAAGGTCCTTGTGGAGCAGGGTGATGTTGTCGGAAAGGTCGACTCCGTTTTCGTGCTTGTTTCCGCTGGCCCTGATCTCGACGATTGGGCTCTTGTTGTGCATCAAGGCGAAGGTGAGGGGATAGATCCCGACATCCAGAAGGGAACCGCCGGCAAGCTTCGGATCGACTAGCCTCTCCTTGTCGTGGATGAGATAGCCGAGGTCGGCGCTGAGGAAGCGGACCTTTCCGAGGATCCCTTTTTCCAGGATCTCGTCGATCTTCTTTCTCATCGGCATGTAGCGCGTCCAGATGGCCTCGGCCAGGAAGACATTCTCTTCCCTTGCCTTCTCGATCACCTCCCTGGCTTGCTTGGCGTTGGCGGTGAAGGCTTTCTCCACCAGGACGTTCTTGTGGTTCTGGATGCAGAGAAGGGCGTTTTCTTTGTGTTCGGAATGGGGCGTGGCGATGTAGACGAGGTCGATCTCCTTGTCCCTGGCAAGTTCTTCATAGGAGCCATAGGCTTTCTGGACGTGATAATCCTTGCAATAGCTTTCGGCCTTGCTGAGGCTTCTCGAAGCAAAGGCCAAGAGGTGGATTCCTTCCTTTTCCATCTCCTTCATCGTCTCGGCCAACGTCCGTGCGATTCTTCCGCAACCCAGGATTCCGATGTTCATTCTTCTTCTCCTTTTCTTCTTAGGATAACAGAAAAGCCCGGCCATTTGGCCGGGCATCCGGTTCAGTTCTTTCGGCTGGCGAAGAGGATGGCGACATAGTAGAGGATGCGCAGGAAGATGTTGATGAAGTCGACATAGAGGACGAATCCGCAGTAGATGGAAAGGCTCTTGCAGTTGCTCAAGGCATTCGACTGGGCCATCTTCTTCACGTTGTTGAGGTCGATCGCCGTATAGATCAGGATGGCCAGGAAGAGGACAAGGTCGACGATCCAATAGATCAAACCGAAGCCCATGAAGAAGTTGACAAGGGAGAGGACCAGGGCACCCAGAAGCAAGGCGGAGACGAAGGGGATGGCCCTGTTCATGTTCTTGACCAGCATTCCCAGGCCTCCCATCAGGAAGAAGCATCCGGCCGTGACGAAGAAGGAGATGGCGACGATCGAGACGGCCGACTCTCCGAAGATCTCCAGGAATTGGATGAAGATGGTCGACAGGAGCATGCCGATCGCGATGGAATAGATCGTGTAGGCGATCGTGATTCCGACCGTCTTGTCGGAGAAGGCCTTCTTCGCCGCGATCAAGGAGCAGGGAATGATGGCGATGATCGAGACGACATAGATCGTGATGAAGGCCGCATACTGCTGCTCCGGAGTGAAGAGCTCCAGGATGTAGGGAAGGACGAGGGAGACGATGGCCGAGACAAGAAGTCCGAAACCCATCCAGAGGAAGGTCTTTCCCATCGAGAATTCCCTTGGAATTCGATGGGTCTTGACCTCCTGGACCTGAACCGGATCGGGAGTGTACATTTCCATTTCGACAGCCCTCCTTTCTGAATGGCTGCATCAATAGTATAAGGCAAAAAGAAGGAAAAGGAAGGACGAGAGCCCAAATATCGCACGTTGTGAGATATTCTTGGACAAGAAAGCTCTTACCGTGAATTATCGGAAAGTCGCATTTGTGTCTCGCCTTTCCCAAACAAAAATCCCTCCCCCGAAGGGGAGGGACAGGGAAGCGGGTTTAGGCCGCAATCGCCGCTTGGATGGCGGCATCCATGCTGTTGGAGGCGCCTTCGCCGAAGCTGTCGATGGAGTAGTTGCTGACCATGTAGCTGTAGGCATCCTCGGAATAGCCGAGGGTGAAGCGGATCTCCTTGACTTCGGTCGACTGATCGCTCACGAAGCTGACGCCGATGCCCGAGATGAAGGCCGCGCCATAGGTGGGAGCTTCGTCCAGGTAGATGGCTTCGTAGAGGGCCTGATAGGAAGCGGCATCCTGGGCCATCGCATAGGTCCGCGTATCGCCTACCCAGATCGTGCTCTCGTAAGCGGCGAAGTTGAAGAGGGTCGTGTCTTCCGGATCGGAGAAGATGGCGGCGTTGCCGAGGAAGAACGGAGAATCGACGATGGAACCCGAGAAGATCGGTTCGGTCTCGTCGATGACGACTTCGCCACCGACGACATTGAAGCGATAGACGGCTCCGTCCTTTTCGACATAGCCGAAAGGAGCACGCTTTTCTTCGCTGATCTCTTCTCCGTAATAAATCTCCATGGCATCGTAATACGCATCCCCAGGAGTGTCGAAGAAGACGTATTTGTCGGTGTAGTAGGCCTTTCTGTCGTAGTTCGTGTATTCGTTGGGGACGATGGCGCCATTCTCGATCGTCGGAGCGGACCACTCGTCATGGGTGATGTAGTTGCGGTTTTCCTGCAGGGCATCCCGGACGTATTCGAGGTTTCCGGGAGTGGCCGGCATGGTGATGTCTTCGTCCGTGAGGCCGGCGACGAAGGAATCCAGGTTCGTCTCAGTTCCGTCGATCGTTCCGGTGATGGAATCCTGGGTGGTCGTTCCGATGTTGGTGATGGTCGCGGTCGTGACAATTCCCGTGGTGTTGTCCGTGAGGCTGATGGTGATGTCGGTCTCGCCACGGACGGTGATCTCGGTGTCGATGCCCTTCGCGATGTTGTAGAAGTAGAGATCGACGCCAGCGCCGCTGAGGGTCTGCATATACTTGACATAACCCGAATAATCCATCATCTGCCAAAGGACCGTCTCGGCGAAGGCATAGTCGGCGTTGTGCTCTTGGGTGTCGCCGTTGATCTCATAGACGTTGGAGACTTCCTTCTCGGTCGGAAGCCAGGCTTTGCTGATGGCGCCAAGTCCGTAGATCGGAAGCGAAGGAAGATCGTTGGGAGTGGCCGCACCGGTTCCATCGAAGTTCTCGGGAGTCAAGAAACCGTTCGAGCCAAGGGCCTTCTCGGCAGGAACGACCCATTCCTTGGCGAAAGTGTTCGGATCCATGTCGACATCCAGGTTGATGACCGTGGCATCCGCGCCTTCTCCGACGACAGCATAGCCATAGCGGCTGATTGTCTTCGAATCCTGTCCCGCAAGCCAGGAAGGTTCATCCTTGCCCGTCGTCGTGTTTTCGGCAGGGATGACATAGGAGATGGCATTCTCCGTACGATAGATCTTGTGATCGAGGATGGTTGCGACCTCACCGGTCGTGAGCTCTCCGGTCTGGGAGACTTCGATCGTGTAGTTGTCCAAGGCGGAGAGGGCCGTCCAGGCGTCCTGAAGGGTTGCGACGCCGGAAGTGACCGTGACGGCGACCGTCGCTGTCTTGGTCGGATCCTGGGTGGAAGCGACGGTGATGGTCGTCGTTCCGACCTTGACGCCCGTGATGGCGGCGCCGACGCCGTTGGAGAGGCGCTTGACCGTGGCGATGGTCTCGTCGGCGGAAGTGAAGGTGGCGGTCAGGTCTCCGCCGTTGGGAGAGACGACGGTGGCGATGATGTTGGTCGTCACGCCTTCCTCGACCGTGACGGACGTACGGTTGACGCTGACGGAGATGCCGCTATCGGTGACGGGCGAAGTCGTGGTGTCCTGGACAGAGGACCCCGTGGTGTCCTGGACAGAGGACCCCGTGGTGGAGCTGGCAGAGCCCGTCGAGCTGGTCGGATTCTGACAAGAAGCAAGGCCGGTTGCCAGGACGGCTAACGAGGCGATGCCAAGCAATAATCTCTTTTTCATATTCTTGAGAGACCTCCTTTGAAAAATCCAAGACATTATGGCAAGCGCGACAAAAAAATGCCATTGACCAAAAAGAGACATTTTCGACAATGGAATCGTAAAGAAGAAATAACACTTGCAAAAATGTCGAGAATTATCGAAAGAATCAAGAACGAAACAAGTCGTGAAAAAAGAGGCGGGTTTTCCCGCCTCTTCTGTGAAATCGCTTTCAGGAAGCCTCAATCCAGACCGAGTCTTTTGTCTTCCTCTTCCTTCTTTGCGTTCTTGGCGTCCTCTTCTTCCATCAGCTTGCGATACTTGTCCATCTCGACGGAGTTGGCCAGGACATAGTGTCCGGGGACGATTTCCTGGAAGGTGGGTTTCTCCTTCGAGTAGTCGTGCTCCTGCTCGGGATGGTAGACGATTCTCTGTCTCTTCTTCTCGCTGATGGGATCGGGCTTGGGGATGGCCGAGAGCAAAGAGCGGGTGTAGGGGTGGAGCGGATGGGCGAAGAGCTCGTCCGAGCTGGCCATCTCGACCATCTCGCCGAAATACATGACGGCGATGCGGTCGCAGAAGTACTTGACGACGGAGAGGTCGTGGGCGATGAACAGGATCGTCAGTCCCCTCTCCTTCTTCAGCTTGTTGAGGAGGTTGATGATCTGGGCGCGGATGGAGACGTCCAGGGCGGAGATCGGCTCGTCGCAGATGAGGAATTCCGGATTCATGATCAGGGCACGGGCGATGCCGATTCTCTGTCTCTGTCCTCCGGAGAACTCGTTGGGATAGCGGGAGCAGTAGTCGGAGATGAGTCCGACCTCCTCCAGGACCTCGCAGGCCTTCTTGTGGTTTTCCTTCTTGTTGCGATAGCCTTGGATCTTCAATCCTTCCTGGATGATGTCCTCGACCGTCATACGGGGATCGAGGGAGTCAATCGGATCCTGGAAGATCATCTGCATCTTGGTCATCAGGTGACGGTCGACGTGGTTGTTGTCGTAGTGGATGCGACGGATCTTCTCCTTCTGTTCGACACGGGTCTCTTCGATGTGCCGCTCGATGTCCCGGATCTTTTCGGCGTAGCTCTCCTTGACCTTGTTGATCTCCTGCTGGGCCTCGAGCGTATCGGTCGTGTCCATCTCGGAGATTTCGTTCTTCATCTCCTGTTCGAGCTCCCGGATCTTGGCTTTCCCCTTGATGCGGGACCACTTGATCTCCTTCTCGTTCCAGCGGCTTCCGGCATTGACGCGGAAACCCTTGAAGTAGACGGAGCCGGAGGTGATGTGATAGAGGCGGATGATGCTTCTTCCGGTCGTGGTCTTTCCGCAGCCGGATTCGCCGACCAGGCCGAAGCATTCGCCCTTCTTGATGTCGAAGGAGATGTCGTGGACGGCCTTGAGCTTCTTTCCTTCGCCCATGGGGAAGAACATCTTCAGGTGACGGACGGAGAGGATGGTGTCGCTCAGGGCGAGGTCCGGCTTGAAGGAGACTTTGTTGGCGTCGACCTCCCTGGAGAGCTTGTGGGTGAGGAAATCCATCAAGGGATTCTTCTTGGTGCGCTCAGTCTTGCTCATGGTGGATACCGGCCCTTTCTAGAGAGGCGTGGATACGCTTGCGGACGATGGTGGGAGGAACGGCCTTTGGAGCTCTCTTGTCCAAAAGCCAGGTGGCCGCGTAGTGGGTGTCGGTGATCCGGAAGAAGGGCGGCTCCTCCTTGAAGTCGATGGCCAGGGCGTACTTGTTTCTCGTCGCGAAGGCATCGCCCTTGGGAGGATTGAGGAGGTATGGCGGCGTTCCGGGGATGGCCTCGAGGCTTTCCTTGGAATCGAGATCGGGGATGGAGGAGAGAAGGGCCCAGGTGTAGGGATGGCGGGGATCGTAGAAGATCTCGTTGACCGTTCCGACCTCGACGATCTTTCCGGCATACATGACGGCGACACGGTCGGCCATGTTGGCGACGACGCCCAAATCGTGGGTGATGAAGATGATGGACATGTTCCTCGCCTTCTTCAGGCGGTTGATGAGCTCGAGGATCTGGGCCTGGATGGTGACGTCGAGGGCGGTCGTCGGCTCGTCGCAGATGAGGATCTCCGGATCGGCCGTCAGGGCGATGGCGATGACGATTCTCTGTCGCATGCCGCCGGAGAACTCGAAGGGATATTGCTTGAAGCGGACTTCCGGTTGGGGAATGCCGACCTCGCGCATGACCGAGAGGGCTCTCTTCTTGGCAACCTTGGAGGTGAGACGGACGGCATAGGCGTAGTCGTCGGCGATCTTCTCCTTTCTTTCGTCAAAGGTGGAGAGCTTCTCGCGATAGGCCTTTTCCTTCTCGTTCTGGGCCTGTTGGGCCAAGGTGCGGCTGGGGGCGTTCTTGATCGTCTCCTCGTCCCTCTTGCGCTCCTTCCTGTGTTCCAGGATGAAGGCCTTGCGTTCCTTCTGGAGCTTCTGGAGCTCCTGATGGTAGAGTTCGGTCTTTTCCTTCTTGTAATTCTTGGCCTGGATATTGGCTTCCTTCTTCTTCTTGGCCAGGCTCTCCTTCAGCGCCGGGATGTCCTTCCTGTAGCTCTCCTTGGCCTTGAAGATCCGTTCCTTCTTTTCCTTCAGAAGGCGCTTGTGCTCTTCCTTCTTCTGGGCCTTGAGCTTCGCGATCTCCTTTCTCGTCTCTTCCTTGAGCCGGTTGTAGGTCTCGACCTCCTTTTGGTAGCCTTCGTCCTTGCGGCTCATCGAAAGGACCTTTTCCTTCTGTTCGTTGAGGGCGTTGATGCGATTCTGAATCTCGTCCTCGAAAGAGGAATCCGAGGAGAGGATGCTGTTTCTGGCGCTGAGGATCTCGTTGTCTCTCCGGACTTTGCGGTTCTTGTAGGCCGCCATCTCCTTGGAGAGGAGCTTGTCCCGATAGACCTTGACGCGGTTTTTCTCGACCAGCATCGCTTCCGTGATCTGCTTTCCGACCTTCTTGATGGGGTTGAGGGAGGAGAGGGGATCCTGGAAAATCATGCCGATCTTGTGTCCGCGGATGCGGTGGAATTCGCTCTCGGCGATCTTGGTCAGATCCTCGCCCTCATAGAGGACCTCTCCGCTTTCGATGATGGCGGAAGCGGGAAGGATGCCCATGATGGTCTTGGAAGTGACGGACTTTCCGGAACCGGACTCGCCGACGATGCAGAGCGTCTCTCCCCGATAGAGGTCGAAGTTCACGCCGCGGACGGCGTGGACGAGGCCATCGTCGGTCTTGAAGGAGACGCGAAGGTCCTTGACGGAAAGGACTTTTTCTTGCTTTTCGTTATCCATGGGTCAGTCCTGTCCTTTCAGGGACGGGTTGAAAGCGTCCCGCAAACCGTTGCCGAAGAGGTTGAAGCAGATCATCAACAGGGAGATGATGACGGCCGGGATGATCAGCTGATAGGCCAAAGTCGCGTTCTGGATGGCTTCCTGGTTGTCGGAGAGGATGACGCCCAAAGAGGCGGTTCCCTGGAGACCAAGACCGAGGAAGGAAATCGTCGCCTCGTTGAAGATGACCGAAGGGATCATCAGGACCGAGGAAGTGACGATCGTTCCGATGGCGTTGGGCAGGATGTGCCGGAAGATCAGACGGGGAGAACGCGCTCCCAATGTCCGTGAGGCCATGACGTATTCCCGTCCGCGGTAACGGTAGAACTGCGAACGGGTGATGGCTTCCGTTCCGATCCAGCCGGTCAAGCAGAGGGCGAGCCCGAAGACGAAGGTCGTCTGTCCCATCTTGATGCAGAGGACCGTCATCAGGACGATCCAGGGGATGCCCGCCAGGATGTCGACGATGCGTTCCATGATGAGGTCGACCTTGCCGCCGAAGTAGCCGGAGATCGAACCCCAGACGATGCCGATGAAGATGTTGATGGCCGAGACGATGACGCCCAGGATCAGGGAGGTCCTCAAACCGGCGAAGACATACTTGAGCATGTCCCTTCCGCGGCTGTCGGTGCCCAGGAGGTGGGACGGGATCGAATCGTAATCGGTTCCGTAGAGGTAGTTGAGCTGCTTCCAGACGGTCACCGTGCAGACCAGGTTGTAGCCCGTGGAGCTGGTCGGCGTCTGGGAGTCGATGGAGTCGACATAGACCAAGGTCGAGCTTTCGCCCGCCTCCGTCTTGCGATAGGAGGGATTGCCGCTGGCGTTTCCCTGGGCATAGTCGATCTCGACCAGGCCCTGCTCGACCCAGGAATCGATCGTCTGTTGGGGAACGGTGACGTTGGACTTGCTTCCGTAGGCGATCTGATAGGCGTCGAAGCGGATGTCGCAGCGCTGGACCTCGACGTCGGAAGGATAGGAGGTGTCGGAGATGATGGCCCAATAGGCGACGTTGTCGACGTTGTTGACCGTGACCGGCTCGTTGATGACGGCGTTGGCGTCGTCGAAGGAGCGCATCTGCAATTGGGCCGTCTCCAGGATGTTGGTCGAGGAGGAGGAGATGGTGAAGTCGTGGAGGTATAGGGCGACCATGCCGGAGGTTCCCGAGAATCCCAGTCCCAGGCTTCCCGTGAGGGTGTTGCTGGAAGTGACGAGCTTCGAGAGCTCCTCGTTTTGCGCGACCAGTTCGTTCAGGTTGTAGGTCTGTGTCGAATGGAGGGCGATCGATGCGCCTTCGCCCGGTTCCTTCGCGACCGGTCCGTAATCGCTTGTCGCCTCAGCCAAGGGAAAGACCTGGTTGTTGCTGACGAAGATGGGGTAGTAGGAAGGCGTGGCGTAGGTGGATTCGTCGGAGGTTCCGAGCGTGAAGGAGAAGGTGTAGACGTTGCCTCCGCTGAAGTCGTATTCGTAGGCATAGGAATAGAGACGTCCCGTGCCCAGGGAGGCATCGCGGATCGCGGTGACGTATCCTCCCTTGCCGTCGGAGACGTAGTTGTCCTGATAGGCCGTCGTGATCTCCCCGACCGAGATGATGGAGCTGGCGTTGGGATAGTCGGAGCGGATGTTTCCTTCCTCGTCATAAGGAGAGGGCTGGTCCTCGGAGACGAAGGTTCCGTCCCAGAATCCGGTTCCGGCCTCGAAGAGCTTGGGAGGGAGGTTGACCTCTTCCGTGTGGGTGTCGACGATGTCGAAGTTGACGACCCCGTCGATTGGAAGGATGATGGCCAGGAGGAAGAGGATGCCCAGGATGATGCCGCCCGCGACCGAGGAGCGGTTCTTGGCAAAGCGCCGCATCGCATCGCGGAAGAAGGTCGTCGGCTTGGTGTTGAACTTGATGTCGTGGATGCTCTTGTCCTGCTGGACGAAGGAGAAGTCGTCCTTCTCCGCCTGGTAGCCATCGGAAAAGGACGCTTCCGTCCCGGCCGGGACCATGAAGGAGAATTCGTTCTTTTCGCTGTCCTTTGTCGAGGTCGTGAAGTCGAGCTTTTCGTTTTCTCTGTCCATCATGATGCTTTGGCTCCCATACGGATTCTCGGATCGACGATGCCGTAGCTCAAGTCGACCAGAAGGCCGGCGCCGAGGCTGATGAGGGTGAAGATGGCCATGTCGACCAGAAGGACGTTATAGTCCTGCCGGGAAATCGACTCGACGAAGAGGCGGCCGATTCCCTGGATGTTGTAGAGCTGTTCCAGGACGACCGAGCCACTGAGGATGCCGATGAACTGCCCGATGACCATCGGGACGATCGGGACGAGGGAGTTCCTCAGGGCGTGGCGCGTGATGCACTGGGTCTTGGAGAGGCCTTTGGTCTTGGCCAGGAGGAGGAAGTCCGAGGACATGACCTCGCACAGCTCCGCGCGGGTATAGCGGGTGAAGGTGGCGATGGTTCCGAAAGAGAGGGAGAGGACCGGGATGACCATGGCCAAGGCGTATTCGGAGACGGGCGCATCCTTTGCGGAGGGCCAGGAGGGTGGCAGGACGTGTGCGCCGAAGGCAAGCCAGAGCATCAACAGAAGGATGACGACGAAGGAAGGGACGGAGATGAAGACCATGACGATGGTGGAGATGATGTTGTCGGTCATCTTGTTCTTCTTCAAGGCGGCGATGATGCCGAAGAGGAAGCCCAAAGGCAGGGAGACGATCAGGGCGAAGATGTTGATGAGGACCGTCGGTTGCAGGCGCGAGGCGATGATGTAGATGGCATCGCTTCCTTCCTCGATCGAGGTCGACGAACCCCACTCCCATTTCGTGAAGATGTTCGTCAGCCACGCTCCGTACTGCTCCAGGATGGGGCGGCGGTAGAAGTAGACCGTGGTGGTGGCCCCGCCCGAGGAGCTGGTGAAGGAGAAGATCATGTTTCCGTAGCCTTCCTGGGGTTGGTTGAAGAAGATGTAGTATCCCTTGGAGACCTGGTCCATGCAAAACGCGTATTGGTTCGGCGCAGTTCCGGTCATCGGGGGATCGGGAAGCATCTTGATGAGGAAGAAGGTGAGCGTGAGGATGATGAAGGTCGAGACGAGCATCAGGGCGATGCGCTTGAGGGAATATTTGACAATGTATGGCATGGCGTTGCCCTGTTTATCTCGTCAATCCGTAGTAGGTCTGGAGCGACAACGTGCTCGTCGAGCTGGTGCGGGAACCGTTGACGACGACGTCGAAGTTGAGCGTCAGGATGACCGTGGCGTTGTCCCTTGCGGTGCTCTCGTGGCTGTCGTAGTTCAGGGTGTCGCCGAGCGTGATCGTGGCTCTTCCGTTTCCGTCGATGGTGAGCAAATGGGCCGTTTCGGAAGGCGTCTGAGACCAGGATTCCATGTTTCCGCCCGCCGTGGAAGCGACAAGGGCGAAGTTGGTCGCACCGCCGTTGATGAATTCGGAGAGGTCGATGGTGTAGGTGGCCGAGTGATCGCTGGCGTTGGTCGAGGCGTTTCCAACGGTTTTGATGGCCGCCAAGGCGCCTTCGTTGTTGAGCAAGGCGGCGGAGTTTCCGGCCTGCCAGAGGGCGTCGTAGGACCAGGTCTTGCCGTCATAGATGATGTCCGGGGAGACTTCGCTCGTGTCCGGACCCCAGTTGAGGGTGAAATCGGAGGAGTTGTCGGACTTGAGGACTTCCATGAAGTGGAGCGGCATCAGCTCTTCGCCGGAGATGGAACCGAAGCCGATGTCGAACTCGCCGCGCTTCATCGCATCATAGACGGCGTTGAAGTCGGAGCTGGGCGTCGGAGTCAGGACCTCCAAGGCATACATGCCGCCGAAATTGGTCGAGGAGACGTCAGCGAAGATGCGCTTCCAGCTGTTGAAGACGTCGTCGTAATCCTTGACGTCCGTCGGATTCATCCAGGACATCGTGATGCTGACCATCCTGGGGTTGTCGGCGCTCCAGCTCTGGTTGGGATTCTTGAGCGGGAGGTCGTTCTGGTTGGGGAGGATGGTGTTCTGGAAGGCCCGGACCAGGGCGTCCTTGGCCGCCGTCTCGTTGTATCCCGGGTTGTCGCTGTCGTTGTAGCGGTCGGCCAGGACGGCCGCGTGGGCGTCGGTGGAGTTGTAGGAGATGCCGGATTCCGGATCGATGAGGTAGTTGTCGGAGAAGTATTCCTGCGTCGGGGTCATGCCGCGCAGCTCGCAGATGGTCTTGCGGTCGAGTCCGAAGCTGAGGAAGTCGAGGAAGTCGTGGTCGCTCAGGAACTTCGGACGCTCATGGTAGAGGGTGTATTTGTCCGAAGTGCGGTCGTGGGCGTAGACCGTTCCGTTGGGGCCGAACTTCTCTTCCCATTCCTCGGTCGTCGTGGCGTTGACGTTGATCTTGAAGTTGCTGTCGCCCTTGGTCGCGCGACGATACCACTTCATGTTGTTATTGCCAAATCCTGAGTCCTGGGTGAATTTGCCCGTCGTCGCCAGGTCGTCCTTCTGCAAGCCATAGGAGTGGAGCATGCCATCCAGGAAATAGCTTCTCGTGTTGGTGGAGGAGACGCCGTTGAAGTCGAAGCCGGGAATCTGGTAGAGCCTACTCTTCTCGCCGTCGTTGAGGGTGACTTCGTTGTAGGTGTTGCCGTTGTCGTCGGTTCCGATGGTTCCTTCGAAGAACATGTCGTTCTTCTTCAGGGAGATCAGCTGGGAATCCCACTGCTGGATGTAGTAGGGACCCACCGAGAGCATCGTGTCGACCGGCTTCTCGTTGTTGCGGTTCTTTCCGAGGTTGTCTCCGCCCCAATAGCGGACGAAGGACTCCGGAAGCGGAGAGTAAAGGGAGGACGAGAGGTAGTACATCGCATAGAAAGGCGTGCAGTCGTTGAGGAGGTTGAACTCGATGTAGGCGCCGTTCTCGTCGGTTCCGGTCTTGATGTTGTCGCCCATGTACTGATTCCAGAGGTCGTCGTCATAGATGGCGTCCTTCGGCTCGTCGCTGGGACGGTTGGCCGTGGCGTTGAAATAGCTGAAGGCACCGGCGAAGCCCGAGACGCCTTCGGTCTGTTCGGCGCCGCGGTATTGCTGGTTCCAGCCCGTGAGCATGAACTTGAAGGGCGTGAGGTAGTCCTCGAGCTTGACCTTGGTCTTGTCGTAGGAGGAGACGTTGAAATCGCCGTCCCTGTAGGTGGACGCCGTGCGATAGACCGGGACGTTGCCCTTGCTCTCGTTCTCGACGCAGCGGACGTAGATTCTCCATCTCTTGTTGTACTGGGAGTCGATCGGCTGTCTCGTCTCCTCGTCGATGGCCACCGGATAGGTGTTGCCCGCGAGGTTCAGGGCAAGGCTGGGATACCACTCGGAGTGGGCCTTGTCGCTGGTCATGCGGTTGGAGTAGTAGGAGGCGGTGTAGTAGGTGGCGATGTCGGAGACGTCGCTGCCCGAGGCATCCATCGCGTTGGAGTTGGTCGGAAGGACGGTCATCGCGGAATTGTAGTAATTCTTGTGGGTCACCTTTCCCGTCAGGTCTCCCGACAGGCTTCCTTCCCTCATCGTTCCCCAGCCATAGCCGGAGATGTATCCGCGGGCCGGCGTCTGGAAGGTGGAGTTGTAGGCGACGTATCCGCCGTTGGAGAAGAGGGTGATGCCCGTCAGGTAGTTGTCGACGGCGTAGTCCTCCAAGGCGGCGAGGATCTCGGCCTTGTCTTCATAAGAAGACGTCGCATAGGAAATCAATCCCGAGGCCGTGGTGGTCTTGCTGACGGTGAAGTGGAAGACCTGGCTCGAGCTTTCGCCTGTGACCGTGATGTCGGCCGTTCCTTCCTTATTGGCCGTCAGAAGTCCGGAGTAGGTGTCGACCGCAAGGACGCTCGCGTCGCTGGAGGCGTAGCTCACCTGGGCCTTGGCGCCGGAGGTGCTGAAGATGTCGATGGCCGTGAGCATGCAGGTCTTCTCGTTGACGGAGATCGACAGGTTCGCTCCCGGATCGACCTGTTCCCCTCGGTAGCGGACATAGAAGTCGTAGTTCTGGGGAGCGGTGGTCGTGCTGTTGGAGCCGCCGGACGTGGTCGTGCTGGAAGGCTTGTCGCCGCAAGAGGTCAGGATGGGAAGAATGAGGGCCAGGGCGAGGATATTTCTTTTCTTTTTCATATGATTCGTTCCTCCTTGTTACAAGAAACATTTTACTAAAACAGCGCGCATATCTCTATAGCGGATAGAAGATGAAGACGATGGCAAGGACGAGGAAGAGAAGGCCGACCAGGGCGAAGGGAAGCCAGATGAAGTCGCCGTTGCGGCGCTTTTCTTCCTTGGCGACCTTGTAGGCATAGGCATCCTCGTACTTCTTCGGTGCTCCCTTGCGGAAGGACGAGGCCAAATTGACGAATTGATAGGCGAAGATGTCGAAGAAGCCCTGACGGGCGACAAAGACCAGGATCAGTCCTCCCAAGTAGAGAGCGCCCGGGACCAGGCAGGTGTTGCTCAGTCCGAAGTTCGTGGTGAGATGCACCGTCGGGACGAAGATCAGGGGAGGGAGGATGGCAAGGACCCAACAGAGGATGGTTTTCTTTGCTTTGTTCAGTAGAAACATACTTCAATAAAGCAAAAGCCTCGGTCGATGGGAACCGGGGCTTTTGCGATCCGGCTTATTTACTTCTTCTTCGGCTTGAGGAAGAGGAAGAAGACTGCAGCGCCGATTCCGCCAAGGACGACGACACCGCCGACGACGATGAGGGCGATGGCCCAAGGCTCAAGCCCCTGCGGCTCGGAAGGCGTCTGGCTTCCGCTGCTGGAGCTGTCACCCGGAGTGGAGGAGGAGATGTTGCTGGAGGTGTTGGAGCTGTCGCCCGAAGGAGGATTGGTTCCCTGAGAGCTCAGGTTGAAGTTGGTGATGATCGTGGAAGGACCGTCGAACTCGCTGATGGTCAGGGAGAGGAATCCGGTCTCGGAGTCGTAGCTCAGTTCGATCGGCGTCTGGTCGCCCGTCGAATTCTCGTAGGTCGCAGAGTATCCGGCGATGTCCTGTCCGGCGCCGATGTTGATGAGGATGGTGACCGCTTCCGGCTCGTCCGGGATGAAGTCGAGATAGTTGGCATCCATCAGTCCGAAGGCATAGATGTACTGTCCGCCCGCGGAGCTGGTGTTGTTGAGGTAGAAGCTCATGCCGTTCTCGAGGAAGGATCCGGCGAGGATGCGGTCGAGGTTGTTGAGGTCGAGAAGGACGACCGTCTCGTTGTTGGCCTTGTCGATCAGGCGGAGGTAGTAGCTTCCGGTGCTGAAGTCCGCATCGGAGAGGAGGAAGGTGGACTCATAGACATCCGTGGTTCCTTCGACCAAGGTCAAGGGTCCCGGATAGGCCGCGTTCTGGATGTAGAGGTCCGAGCCCTTGGCGCGGACGCGCAGGGAACGGAGGCTTCCGTTTTCGACGATCTCGGCCGAGATCAGTTCCGGAGCCGTGTGATCGACCGTCAGGGTGTAGCTCTTGATCTGCTGCTTCTCCATGCCCTTGTAGTTGAAGGTGAAGGTCAGGGTGTAGTCGCCTTCCGGCAGGTCGGAGATGTCCATCTCGGCCCAACCGTGATGGATGGTGTAGGGATTGGTTCCCGTCGTGTCGGCGCTGTTGGGGTAGATGACCGAACGGGTCAGCTCGTTGTAGCTGGTGTTGTAGGCGGTCATGTCCGTGATGGTACCCGAGAGCGTGGATGCGGTCACTCCCGGCTTCGGAGCGATGCTCCAGTTGGCCGAGGCGACGGCGCGGTTGACGTAGAAGACGGCCAGGAGCTTGTCGGTCTTCTCCGGGGCTCCGGCATAGAGGTGGGTGGAGTCGTTGTCGTCGTTGACCTTGTAGATTCCGGCATTGTCCGAAGGCATGGCCGAACCGTTGAAGTTGTTGATGTTGCTCTTGATGGTCGCCGTGGTGGCGTTGGCGGAGACCGCCGTCAGGGTCGATCCGGCATAGGCGTTGGGCTTGGGGGAGTTGAGGCCCTTGAGGTAGGAGTCGGCCATGTCGGAATTGTAGAGACGGCCGTCTTCCTTTTCGAAGCTGAAGGGCTCGACGGCATCGCCCTTGGTGTAGTCGCCATAGAAGCCGAGGTAGGGGATGTTGAGATCCTTCTTGGTGTCTCCGCCCTTCTCCTTCAGCTCGAAGTAGCCTTCGACGAAGCTTCCGCCGGCCTGTCCGTTGCCGTTGTAGAACTTGTCGTAGTACTCGCGGAGCGTTCCGGAGAAAGGCTCGACCTCATAGCTGCCGTTCTCGTCGGGATCGACGAAGGACTTCTCGATCTGGATGTCATCGATGCGGAGCTTGACGCTCTTGGTGACGGTCTCTCCGGCATTGACGGTGAATTCCGATCCGAGCTGCTTGAGGTGTCCCTCGTCGAGCTCGATCTCGTCGTCGTTGACGGAGACCGTCTGTTCGTTGATCATGTTGACCGGGATGTCCTGCTGGTTCTCCGGGTTGTCGTCGTATTCCGTCTGCGTCATCTGGACGCGGAGCATCGGGATGAGGAAGGTGATGTCGGGCGTGTAGGTGCGGGTCTCGTCGCTGTCGTTGTGGACCGTGTATTCGAACTCGATGTAGGCTTCCTGCTCCTTGCTGAGGTCGGTCTTCAGCGTGCCGTTGTTCTTCAGCTCGGCCTTGCTGTCGAAGCGGGTCGCATCTTCGGGATCTTTGACGGTGACGTAGGAGTTGGCCGCGAGCATGTCCTGGACGTTGACGCGTCCGGCGCCCTGCAGCTTGACCGCCGCATAGGTCTTGCCTGTCGGGTCGTTGACCGGATCGGCCGTGGACATGGCGATCTTGCTGATTTTGGCCTTGATTTCGTTGAAAGCCTCGTCGTCTGCGGCCGAGGTCGAGATGCCGTTTCCGGGGGCATATTGACTGAGAGCCGTCGCCAAGGCACCCGTGAAGTTCGGGGTCGCCATGGACGTTCCCTGCATGTTGTCGTAACCCTTGATCTGGGAATAGTAACCGGTCGCGTTGGCGCTGATGGCACCGATGACCTGGGTTCCCGGGGCGGCGATGGTCGGGGAGATGTCGAGGTTGTAAGGGACGCCGTCGGAAGAGTAGGAGGCGATGACGTTTCCGTCCGGAGCCTCGACGGCCGTGTTGGTGTAGAGGTTGAGCGTTCCCTGGTGTCCGAGGACTTCTCCGTCCTCGTCATAGGCCGTGAAGTAGTCGCGCATCGTCTGGAAGACGAAGACGACCGGAATGGTCGGATTTTCCAAGGCGCCGAAGTCGAAGGACATGTTGAAGGTGACGGAGGGCTCGTTGTTGATGACGATCAGGGCCTCCGCGTTGGCACCCATGGCCGCCGAGGTCTTTTCGGCGAACTGGGTCGTTCCGCGATCGACGACGGCGATGTAGCCTGTCAGGTCGCTGACGCCGTTTGCCTGTTCCCAGGCCGTGTAGTCTTCCGGCGTTCCGTAGCCGAGGATACGGGCGAACTTGAATTCGCCCTCGCTTTCACCGCCAAGCAGTTCCGTCAGAGGATGCGGATCGTCGAAATGGACGGTCGTTCCGCGATCGACGACCTGGTCGTCATAGGAGACCGCGTTGCCGTCGACGGTCATGATGGAAGTGTAGAAGGCCTTCTCGGGGTTGGTCGAGGCGACGATGTTGGCGCCTTCGTCATAGAGGCCTTCCTGGCTGAGCATGCTGGTGTTGACCGTGTCCCTTGTCCAGTCGGAATAGGCTTCGCCGCTGGAATAGTTGGACTTTCCGTCGTTGCCGGCGGCATAGTTGACGATCAATCCGGCATCGGCGCAACGGTCGAGGGCCTCCGCCAAGGACGTGTCGTCGGTCTCGACGACGGCGACACCCAGGGAGAGGTTGACGACATCGCAGCCCAGTTCGATGGCATCGTCCAGGCAGGTGACGACATCGCCGGAGAGACCACCGCCGGAACTGTCGTTTCCGATCTTGAACATCGCCAGCTGGGCGTTGGGAGCGACGCCTTGGAAATCCTCTCCGTTTGCCGTGGCAAGGGAGGCGACGTGCGTTCCGTGGCTGTAGTAGGGGTAGCCATTTTCATCCGTGCCCGGGGCTTCCGGAGCGCCTTGTCCCGGATTGCTGTTGGGGTTGACGTCCGGATCTCCGTTTCCGTAGTCATAGGCATACGGAATCTTGCTGTTGATATAGGTTCCGCGACCGAGCTCCTGGATGCTGCTGAGAGCCTGCTCCTCGGTCAGGGCGACATTGCTGGTGTCCGTGAGAGGAACGAAGGCCGGGGCGTTGAGGCCGGAAGCCGTACCTTCGAGGGCCTCCCTTTGGGAAGTGCCTTCGACCTGGTTCAGTCTCAAGCCATCGTCGATGACGCCGATGAGGATGCCCTTTCCGAGCTCCGCCTCGTCCTCTTGAGGAAGGACGGACTGGATCTCCTCTTGCGTGGCACGCATGGTCTCGACGGAATAGTTGGCGAGGATGTCGGCCTTGTTCAGCTCGGTGTCGGCCTGTGTCTGGGTCGAGCTTCCGCTGTCGGCGAGAGCGTAACGGGTCTGGACGCTGACCGAATAGACGCCGGGGATGTTCTCGATGACGGCTGCCGCTTCCTTCGTGGCGTGAAGGGAGAAGCCGCTGTAGACATGTCGATAGACATCGTCAATCTCGTAGCTGTCCTCGGGAAGGAGATAGGCAAGCTCGTTAAGAACCTTGCGAACTTTCTTGCTTCCAGGGGCCGCGTTGACCTTGACGATATAGGCCTCCTTTTCGTTCTTGTCCGTCCAGGGGGTTTCGATCTTGCCGGACTGGGACGAGAAGCCGAGGAAGCCAAGGACTGTTGCGAAAGAGAGCAGGGGGAATACTTTTTTCATGTTGGACCTCCAAAAAAACGCAAGAATAATTTTAAGGGGGCGATAGGGCAATGCAATAAAACAAAAAGCAAAGCAAAACAAGAAAAAAATATCTCAAAGCCTTAGAAAAGCCGAAAAAAGGAAGAAAAAGGGAATGAGAAAGCCCTTTTTTGTCAATATTTGCCACCCGACAAGAAAAAGTGGAAAGCGAGAGGAAGCGCTTACAAAAGAACATTTCTATATATAGATTTTCTAAGTATAAAAATTGCCTTACTTTTATTAGTCTTCTTTCATCTCCTTGTCAATCATTCCCTGAAGAGGATCGAGACCGACGGCGTCGGTGATGGGAAGGGAGAAGATGATTCCCTGTCCGGGGGATTCCAGGCCGGCCTCGTCATAGATGGCCTTCATGACCTTGTCCTTGATCTCCTCTGGGACGACCGTGAAGAGGATCTCTTTCTCCGGCTGGATGGCAAGGCCGTAGAACTGGGCCAGCTCCGGGTTTCCGGTTCCGCGGGCGACGGCGATCGTCCCTCCGGTCGATCCGGCTCTCCTGGCGGCGTTGAGGGCGAGGTCGGTCGTTCCTTTGTTGACGATGGTGACGATCAGGCTGTAGTTCTTTTCATTTGCTTCCATTTTCAAAAATCCTCACGTTCTTGTTTTGGTCGGAAAGGAACTTGTAGACGGCGATTCCGCTGACGGCATCGATGGGACAGCTGAAGCAGATTCCCTTGCTGGCCTTGGAGATGGCAAAGCGCTCTTTCGCTTTTTTGACAAGGGCGGGGACCTCTTCCTGTCGGCAGACGGTGAGAAGGATGTCCTTCTTCGTGGAATCGGCCCCGAGGATGTTGCGGAATTCCTCCGGAGGCATCGAGTGGGCGTAGAGGACCAGGGTCAGTGCCGCTCCGCATTCCTTGTAGGCTTCCAGGAAGTAGTCGGCCTGATGGCGGTTGATGATGGTGAAGACCAAGGCCAGGCTGTGGACCTTCTCCCTCTGGTCGAAGGGAGGTCTTTCCACGGCGACGCTTTTCTTGCTCTCTTTCTTCTTCCTGCGGAACTTCTCAAGCATGTTTTTCTTCTCCTTTCACGAGGACAGGAAGGTGGATGACCTGGCTGTCGTCGCTCTCCTTGACCTTCCTCAGGGCCTTGCTGTAAGCCAGCTTGGTCTTGATCTTTCCGTAGAGGCCCAGGCTCTCGATGGCGATGATCGGCATGGTCGAGATCATGCCGATGATGCCAAAGCCATCGGTCAGGACCTTCTCCAGCGACCCTCCCGTGGACATCGAGGTGAAGCCGATGAAGAGAGGAAGGAGGAAGCAGGAGGAAAGGGTTCCCGTAGCCACGCCGGTCGAATCGAAGGCGATGCTGACATAGATGTCCGGAACCAGGAAGGCCAGGACGAATCCGATGACGTAGATCGTGGCGATGAAGTAGATGATCGGGATGTCATAGAGGACGCGCAGGACGTTGAAGAAGACGGAGAATCCGGTTCCGATGGCAAGGAAGATCAGGACCTGACCCTTGCGGATCGTGCCGGAGGTGACTTCGGCGACCTGGTCGGCCAGGACGTGGACGGCCGGCTCGGCGAAGATGATGAGACAGCCAATGGCAAAGCCGAAGAGCAGGAAGAGGGCCGGGTTGAGCGAGACGAAGTTCCTTCCCAGGGAGGTCGCGACCGGGATGAATCCGGTGTTGGCTCCGATCAGGAAGATCCACAGACCCACGAAGGTGTAGACAAGGCCGATGACGATGGAGAGCAAATCCTTCCCCTTCAGGCGGAGGAAGAAGTTGTAGAGGAAGAAGAAGAGGACGATCGGGGCCATGGAGAGAGTGACATCCAGAAGGCAGGACACGGTCTGGTCGGCATAGAAGGGACCGACCTGGGAGAAGCTTTCCAGGCTCGTGGCCATGTTCTCCATCTCCAGGCCGAGGTTCTGGAAGATGAATTCCTTGTCCAAAAAGATTCCAAGAAGCATCACCGAGATCAACGGACCGAGGGAGCAGAGCCCCGCATAGCCGAAGGAATCGTCCTCGGCGTTCTTTCCGCCGCGGACGCTGGCGATGCCGACGCCGAAGGCGATGATGAAAGGAGAGGAGATGGCGCTGGTGGTCGCTCCTCCGCTGTCGAAGACGATCGGGAAGAAGTCCGGATCGGCCATGCAGCCAAGGGCGAAGACCAGGCCATAGGCGATGACCAGCCAGATCTTGATCGACTTCTGGAGGATGACGCGCACGACGGCAACGGCCAGCATCGCTCCGACGCCGATGGCGGCGATGGCGACGATCAGCCAGTTGGGACCGCTGGGAAGGAGGCGCTGGGAGAGGACGGTCAGATCCGGCTCGGCGACGGTGATGAGGGTCCCAAGAAGCAGGGCGATGATGGCAAGAAGGGCCAAGGACTTCTTCTTGGTCAGGGTCGTACCGACGACCTCACCAATCTTTCCCATCGCCTTCTCCGCCCCCATGTTGAAGAGGGTCATGCCGAAGATCAAAGGGACAGCGGAGATGCAGAAGGTGGTGAAGGTGGCTCCGGCCAAGGAGCCCTGATCCATCCGGAACTGGGTTGAGGCGAAGTTGAGGATGATTAAGAGAATCAGGATGGGGGAGATGGAGAGAGCGGATTCCTTGAATTTGGCGAGGAATTCTTTTCCCATGTTGGACTCCTTTCGATCACTCGCTTCTCAGGCAAGTGACGGGATCCTTCTTGGCCGCGATCCTTGAGGGAACCAGAGAGGCCAGATAGGTCAGGAAGGCAGAGACGAGAAGGAGGACGAGGGCGTGGAGCGGATTGAGGAAGCAGATCTGTCCCAGAGCGACCTGGGGGAACAGGGAGTTGAGGATGGCCGAGATTCCCAGGGAGAAGAGATAGGTGCAGAGGATGCCAAAGAGTCCCGAGAGCAGGCCGATGATGATCGCCTCGGCCTTGAAGAGCCGTCCGACATCCTTCTTCCGGGCTCCGATGGAGCGGAGGATTCCGATCTCCTTCGTCCGTTCGACGACCGAGGAATAGATGATGATGCTGATCATCACCGAGGAGACGACAAGGGAGATGGCCGCAAAGGCGATCAAGACCGCGGAGATGACCTGGACGATCTCCCCGACCATGTCCGTCGCCATGCTTCCGACATCCGTGTAGATGACCTGTTCCGACTCGGGACGTCCCTTGTTGTATTCGTCCATCTTCTCGATCAGGTCGAGCTTGCTCTCGTAATCCGTCGGATAGATGGTGATTGAGCTGACGAAGTCCGCATAGGTCAAGGGATTGAAGAGATCGACTCCCTCCTGGAAGGAGACATCGCTTCCCAGCTCCAATCTTGCGCTGATGTAGGAGGAGATGTCGCTTGTCGTCGAGTAGGGCGTGATGTCGTCGATGACGGTGAGAGTCAATAGCGAGAAGTTCTGGAGAATCGTGGCCAAGGAGGAAGAGAGGTCGAGCTTGTCCTGATAGAAATCCGAGACCATCTCTCCGAAGAGAGAGCCATAGTCCTTCGTCTGGTCGGCGGAGAAGAGGATGTGATCCTTGAACTCCTTCGCAATCGAGGAGGAGGCGTTGTCGTGGAAGCATTGATAGGTCAAGGAGGAAGGATAGTAGATTCCTTCCGAGAGCAGGCCGATGGAAGTCGTGCTCTTGGGACGGAGGATGCAGGAGATCTTCAACGTCCGTTGTCCCTCTGTGTTCCCGTTGTAGAGCTCTTCCAGACGCTTGCTGTCATTGGAGGGAGATTGGTAATAGTTCAGCTGTCGATGGAAATAGGGAGCGAAGACAGAAGAGTCTCGAAGGGCGACGATCATGTCATAGAGGAAATGCCCCGCCCTTTCCTGCTCTTCCTTCTCCTCGATGTTCGGGAAGAGAGTCTTCAGGTCTTCCTTGGTGAACTGCTTCGTGTCGGCGATATTGACAAGCAGGGGAATCAGCTTTTCGGAATCGATCTGATAGTCGGAGAGGACCTTCTGCACGCCAGCATCCAGGAGAAGATCCATCCCTTCTTCCTGAAGGATGTTGGCGTCGGGAAGGTCGAGAAGCTCCAGGAAGGAGGAGAGGGCGTCTTCGTTTGTTCCACTTGCCAGCTCCTGTGCCTTCTGGATGATGTCGTCCACCGTGACATCGTCCTTGAAGAAGAAGCCGTTTCGATAGACAGGGACGAACTCCCCTTTCTCCGCATCGTATTCCGTCTCCGGGATCGGATCTCCGTAATAGGCATCCGAGGGAATGTAGCGGAACTCCGTCCCCAGGAAGTCCTCATAGGTGTATTGTCCCGCATCCTTTCCGATCCCGAGCTGGCTCAGGGTCGTGGTGGTCAGGGAGTTCTTGGAATCCAGGACAAGGACAAGGCCGAACTCGTCCTGATCGGGAACGCCTTCCGTGTTGGTCTTCAATTCCTCGCTCGGATACTCTCCGGCGAGGATGTCGTATTGCTCCAGGATCTGGTCCTTCGTCGCCGGGAGCTCGCTCCAGGAAGAGGAGGAACCCATCAGGGAGGAAGCCATCGACTCGACAAAGGAAGAGGAGGAAGTGCTCAGGGCCTTGTAGGTCTCTCCGACGCTGGAGACGCTCTTTCCGATGACGTGCATCCCGATCGAATAGGAGTAGTGGTATTGGGCATAGGTCTTCTCCTCGGTGTTGAGGTTCTCCAGATACTGGATGTAATCCTTCGTGATGGTGTTGGTGTGGAGCATGCTGGTGGAAGGCTCGACCACATGGACGACATCCTCTTCCGGATAGCGCTCCAATTGGTCTCCGGCATTGGAGACGTAGTTCAATCCGTATTTCTCGATCGACATCGGAAACTTGGAGAGGGTTTCCCTCTCCATCCGGTCGACGTAGTTGGAGAAGCCGTTCGAGAGGGCGAGGACAAGGCCGACGCCGATGATTCCAATCGAGGAGGCTACCGCGGTGATGATGGTCTTTCCCCTCTTGGAGAGAAGGTTCCTTCCCGAAAGGGAGAGGGCGGTCTTCAGACCCATCGAGGTGTGTTCCTTGTCTCTTTTGAAGTGGTTCTCGAAGAAGGTCTGGAAGACGTTCTTCTTCTTTGCGGGCGTTCTCTTCTTCCAGATCTCCCCGATTTCCTTCTCCGCCTCCGCGATCGACTGCTCGGGATTCTCCAGGGAGTCGGAGACGACCGATCCGTCCTCCAGACGGATGATGCGGTCGGCATACTTCTCTGCCAGCTCCTCGTTGTGGGTGACCATGAGGACCAGTCTCTTCTGACTGATCTCCTTGAAGATCTCCATCACCTGGAGGGAGGTCGTCGAATCCAAGGCTCCCGTCGGCTCGTCGGCCAGGATGACCTTCGGCGTGTTGACAAGGGCGCGGGCCAGAGCGACTCTCTGCATCTGACCGCCGGAGAGCTGGTTCGGCTTCTTCTCTCCCTGGTCTTCCAAGAAGACCTCGGAGAGAGCTTTCTTCGCCCTTTCCTCCCTCTCCTTCTTCTTGACGCCGGAGAGGGTCATGGCCAATTCGACGTTCTTGAGGATGGAGAGATGGGGGATGAGGTTGTAGTTCTGGAAGACGATCCCGACTTCCCGGTTGCGATAGGAATCCCAATCCCGATCCTTGTAGTCCTTGGTCGAGAGGCCGTCGACGATGACATCGCCGGAGGTGTACTGATCCAGGCCTCCGATGATGTTGAGAAGCGTCGTCTTGCCACACCCGGAAGGTCCGAGGATACAGGCAAGACCCGTGTCCTTGAAAGCCAGGGTCACGCCTTTCAGGGCATGGACCGGCTGATTGTCCTTGATGGGGTATTCCTTGCAGATGTTCTTGAGTAAAAGCATGTGATTCGTCCTCTTTCGTTTTGAAAAGGGGGCTCCGGTGAGCCCCCGAGATCAACGAGTCATGAGCGCGCCTGATACAGAGGCTTGTTGTCCGTCGGCTTGGGCGGACAGATCTTCGAATTCGACCAGATGATGCGGAAGAGAATGCAGAGCACCAAGGCGCCGACCCCGAACTCGAAGGACATGAAGCCGACGGCCATCGACAAGACCGAAGGAGTGAAGGCGAAGGTGACACTCTCCTTGACGCAGTCCCAATAGGTGCTGTCGCGATAGACGGAAGTCTTTCTCTTCTGCAGGATGAGAAGGATCAAGGAGGAGAGCAGGGCAAGACCGACATAGACGCCGGTGAGGATGGCGATGTTGAGCCAGGTCCGATCGATGGTCTCTTTCCGGATGCCGCCGTGGAAGAAGGCCTTGAGGTTGGTGAGGATGTTCGCTCTTTCTTCGTTCTCTCCCTGGGTCAGAAGGCTCTTCAGATTGCTGTTCGGAGAGGGGTTCAGGGCCTTGGCCGCATCGGAGAAGCTTCCGACGTATTGCGTGCCGGCGCGGTTCTTCTTGCTGGAGCGGATCGGATAGGTGTAGAGAGAGACGCTGTTTCGGGCGAAGACGACGAAGGAGTGGGGATAGTTTCCGACCTCCGTCCCGTCCTTGTTGACATTGAGGATGACGGAGTAGATGAAGTTGACAAGATACTGGGAACCCGTCGCGGTCGACGTGTCCAAGGTCGGGATGTAATAGGCCAGAAGGAAGTAGGTATTTCCGTTGTCCTCGTAGGTGACATCTTCCGTTGTTGAGCTCTCGTCTTTGTTGGTCGAGGGATCGATGAGCTCCGCATCGGTCATCATCGCATCGAAGTAGAAGCTGTGCGCCTCTCCGCTTTGGAGATTGTTACTTGTGATATAGGCGCTAATAGGGAAGCTCTTTCCTTGGTTGTCGTTTGTCCCGATCGAGGCCCCGTCTTCGTAATAGGCCTTGGCCAGGGAGAAGGTGTTGGTTCCGTTGTACTCCTCATCGTAGCCGGAGGCCTCGAGATTGACCTTCTCGCTCTGGAAGGTGGCATTCCCCAGGCCGTCCATGTTGAGGCGGTACTGTCCCTTGTCTTCCGAGACGACAAGCTGAGCGAAGCCATCGCTCTCGACCAGCATCGTCAAGCCCTTGTCGATCTCGCAGTTTGCCTGCTGGGTGAGGAAGCTCGCCCCGTCTTTGGTATAGCCCCGGTGCATCTCCGGGATCCAGGGAAGGAAGACTCCCAGGAGGAAGAAGATCAAGGCGAAATACCAAGGCTTCTTGCGGTTGTCGAGAATGGCTTTGTTGCTATAAAGCGACTTGCCGATGTAAGTGAGGTTTTTCATTTTTCTGTTTTACCACCGTTCTATCTATCTTATGTTATGGAAAGCGCCCTAATATTATCCCTTGTAAACAACCGATTTACAACAGGAAAGGGCTTTTGCAAGACAAGTTGTTCCAAAGGGCGTTTTTTGTCAAAAAAGAGGGAGAGAAAGAAGACCTCTTTGCAAGGAAATCAGCTCCGAAAAGAAAGGCTTAGAGAAAGTGTTTCTCTGCTTTTTCTTTCCTTTTTGCACAAAGTGTTTATAATTGACAAGGTTTTCACTATGGCAGAAGAAAGAAATCAAGAACAGGAAGTCGCGACCTACAAGGAGCAAATCCGCCTGGTCAAGGAAGAGTACAAAGAGGAGAAGAAGAGGCTCAAGAGACAGCGCCGTCTCTTTCTGGACGACCTCAAGAGGGAACTCTCCAACCTGAAGAGAAAGGAGAGAGAAAACCTTTCCAAGGAAGAGAAGCAAAGGATCAAGCTGCGCAAGGAAGAGCTCCAGCTGAGACGGAGAAAGGAACTCCTTCTTCCCGTCTACAGCCGGGGAGAGGAATTGATGAACGCCATCTCCCACATCGTCGGCGGAGCCTTCGCCTTGATCGCGACCATCGTCGGCATCGTCTACGCCAGTCCCGATCCACTCTCCATCCTCTCGATGGCCATCTATGGGTTTGGGATGATCGCGGTCTATGTCATCTCCTCGGTCTATCACTTCCTTGGCGTCAACAAGGCGAAGAAAGTGTTTCAGGTCATCGACCACTGCACGATCTATGTCCTGATCTGCGGAACCTATGTCCCGGTCTGCGTCTTGATGCTTTCCCAAATCTTCTCTCCCTGGGCCTATCTCGTGCTTGGGATTGTCGCCGCTCTTTCGATACTCGGAATTGTCCTCAATGCGACCATGATGAAGAGAAAGGCGGTCAAGGTCATTTCCATCTTTCTTTATGTCGCCATAGGATGGCTGATTGTTTTCTTCTTTCCGTGGCTTCAGAAAGCCGTATCCTTTCCCACCTTGATGCTCTTCCTCTTCGGCGGGATCAGCTACACGATCGGAGCGATTCTCTACGGCATCGGACATGTGCGGAAATACTTCCACTTCATCTTCCATCTCTTCTGTCTTCTGGGGACGATCCTGCAGTTTGTCGGCGTTCTTCTTTTCCTTCTTTAGTGAGACGATATGTCGAAGAAGATTTGTTATAATAAGTCGAGCAGAGAAAACAGAGGAAAACAAAGAAAGGCGGTATTCAGATGAGACAAGGTTTGTTGGTGATTCTCTCTGGTCCTTCCGGCGTTGGAAAAGGTGTCCTGCGGCGCAAGCTGATGAAAGACAAGGAACTCAACCTTGCCTTTTCGGTGTCGATGACGACCCGTCCCAAGAGGCCGAAGGAACAGAACGGAAAGGACTATTTCTTCGTCACCAAGGAAGAGTTCGGAAGGAAGCTGAAGGAGGACGGTTTCATCGAGTGGGTCGAGTACTGCGACAATTACTACGGCACCCCCAAGTCCTTTGTCGAAGAGAACATCAAGGCCGGAAGGAACGTCCTTCTCGAGATCGATGTCGACGGTGCGGAACGCGTGATGAAGAAGTATCGGGGCATGTACACCTTGGCCATCTTCCTCATGCCCCCTTCGATGGAGGAGCTGGAAAGAAGAATCCGTCTCAGAGGTTCCGAAAGCGAGGATGAGATCAACAACCGCATCCAGAAGAGCAAGGAAGAGATGGAAAAGAGATCGCAATACGATGTCTCCTTGACCAACTACACCGTCAACAAGACCGCCCTTCGCTTCAAGCAGTGCGTCCAGAATCGCATCCGCTATTGCGAGCAGGTCGAGAAGGGAGAAAAGACCGACCCGACCTATATCATCAAGAGGCCCTGAGGAGAGGGATGTTCTATCTCGTCAAGGTCTTGATCGGCAGGGCGGTTGCTTCTCTCGACCGCCCTTTTGATTATTACACCCTCGACTCCACGATCCGCCAGGGAATGCGGGTCCTGGTTTCCTTTGGCCATTCGTCCAAGACGGTCGGCTTTGTCCTCGTTGATCCCACTCCCATCGAGCAAGACATCGAGGAATATCAGAAGGAGAACAACCGGAAGTTGGCTCAGATCCTGGAAAAGGTCGATCAGAATCCTCTGCTTTCCTCTTCCCTGCTCGAACTGGCCAAGAAAATGGCCCGTTTCTATTCCACGGACTTGATCCGTGTCCTGGACTGTTTCCTCCCTCCTTCCCTCAAGCCCAAGGATTCGGCCCTGGAGAAGAGCCAAGGACGTTTTGTCGACTATGTGAAGAGAACAGCAGAAGACATCAAGGAAGCGTTGGGAAGAAACGAGGAGAAGCTTTTGGAAGAGATCGAGCGTCTGCCCGAAGGAAAGAAGAGAAGTCAGATCACGGCCCGCAAGGCCTTGTCCACGCTTCTGGAGAAAGGCTATCTGGAAGTGGTCCAAGTTCCTGTCTCTCACATCCCCGAGCTTGTCGCACGCGGCCTATCGGACTTCTCCCTGACCGAGAGCCAGACGAAGTGCTATCAGGAGATCCTCTCCTCGGACAAGAATGTCATCCTCCTTCAGGGAGTGACCGGTTCGGGAAAGACCGAGATCTACATGAAACTGGCCAAGAAGGAATTGGAGGAGGGAAAGGGCGTCTTGATCCTGATTCCCGAGATCGCCTTGACCGACCAGACCTCCTCCCGCTTCTACGCCTTCTTCAAGGACACCATCGCCATCCTCAACTCCTCCCTCTCCGACAGCCGCCGCTATGAGGAGTATCAGAGAATCGCTTCCGGGGAGTGCAAGATCGTCCTCGGCACTCGCTCGGCCATCTTCGCCCCGGTCTCAAACCTCGGCTTGATTATCATCGACGAGGAGCATTCTCCCAGCTACAAGCAGGACAAAGCGCCGTAC
Source organism: uncultured Bacillota bacterium (assembly GCA_949290645.1). Lineage (GTDB taxonomy): Bacteria > Bacillota_I > Bacilli_A > RFN20 > CAG-288 > Enterosoma. Next base: position 29,133 of record CASESG010000005.1, on the reverse strand, counting down.
TACGATGCCATCACCGTCGCCAAGATGCGCCTGGAACAGGAGCATGCGAAACTTGTCCTTGGCTCGGCAACCCCGCGTATCATCGACAAGGCCAGGGCCGTGAAGGGAGTCTATCAGGACGTCCTTCTGACGACCCGCTATGCCAAAAACCAGGAGAGGGAAATCAAGCTGATCGACATGAACGAAAGCGGTGTCTTGAAACCCGAGAAATCCGCCTTGATCTCGACGGAGCTCTTCTCTGAAATCGAAAAGACAATCTCAAGGAAAGAACAGGCGATGGTTTTGATCAATCGCCGTGGCTATGCTCCCATGTTCCTCTGTCGCTCCTGCCACAAGACCGCCGTCTGTCCCAACTGCAACATCCCCCTCAACTACCACAAGAGGGAGAATGAGCTCCGCTGCCATCACTGCGGATACAAGATCCATGCCGGGGACTATGTCTGCTCCTGCGGCGGAAAGGATTTCCTCTCTCTCGGATACGGGACGGAGAGAATCTATGAGGACTTGATGGCCTTTTTTCCGACGGCCAAGGTCTTGCGTTTGGATTCCGACATCACCGGAAACGAGAGGAGACATCAGATTCTCGAGGACTTCTCCTTGGGAGAGGCCGACGTTCTCGTGGGAACGCAGGTGATCGCCAAAGGACACGATTTCCCCAACGTCACCCTGGCGGCGATGCTCGATGCCGATTCTTCCCTTCGCATCCCCAGCTATCTTGCCAACGAGGAGTGTTTCGACCTGATCTCTCAATTCGTCGGAAGGGCCGGAAGGGGAGAGAAGAAGGGAAGGGTCTTGATCCAGACCTATTGTCCTAAGAACGAAGTGATCTCTTTGGCCGCCAAGCAGGACTATGAGAACTTCTTCGCAAAGGAGATGGAGGAGAGAAGGCTCTCTCAGTATCCGCCCTATGTCTTCCTGACCCTGCTTGTCGTCAAGGGGATGGATCAAGGTGAGACCGAGGAGGCTTCCGCTCGCCTTAGGGATATGCTTTTGGAGGAAGTCGGGAAGAGGAGAATCAACATCTATGGACCCTCTTCTCCGTACATTCCGTATATCAATGGGAGATATTATCGGAATATCCTGCTAAAATATAAGTCGCAGGATGAATGCATCGAACTCCTTTCCTGTCTCAAGACCTTCCGTCTTGCCAACAGGAACGTGGAGGTTCTGGTCGATGTCGATCCTGGAACGGAAGGTATCTAAATGATCATTGTTTCTCTCTTAGGCACAGATCGTTACATGGCCATCGACAAGTCCAAGGCCCTCCAGAACGAGCTGGCCAAGATCTACGATGTGGACAAGGACGAGGTGGAGTTCTTCGCCCCCGAGTCCTTCATCATCCACGGTGGCATGGAGCAGACGTTCTTCCATCTCAACCTCAAGATCGAGGCTCCCTACGAGATGCAGGACAAGGAAGAGACGGTCCTCAGCTTCCTCAAGGATCGGTTCAAGGACATGGCCGTCCATCTCCGCGTCTACTTCGAGTACTTCGATCCGGAGCATGAGCACGTCCTCTTCGATGCCGATTATCCCAAGTACATGAACGACAAGAACGTCGTCAAGGTCGACCATTCCGATTCGGAGGAAGAAGGGGAATGGACCGAGGAAGAAGAGTATGAGGAGCCCTACATGGGCGACATCATCGGGGAGTTCGACCGCTACGTCAAGGACCATCCCGATGCCAGCGACAAGGAAGTCTACGAGGCTTTGACCGCCATCCGCAAGGATGTGACGGAGAAACATCACGAAAAGAAAAAGGAGAACAAGGACAATGCCTGAAGAGAAGAAGAACTACGACGAGATCTTTGACAAGTACATCATCTCCAAGCCCGGCGATCCCTACAAGGACATCACTCCCCTCCTCTCTGATCCGAAGGCCTTCAAGGCCGCCGTCGATGCCATGGTCGAAAAGCTCGGCCCCCTCGATCCTTCCATCAAGAAGATCGTCTGCCCCAGCCAAGACACGACCTTCGCCTCGGCCCTTGCCTACACCCTCGGCCTTGGCGTCTGTGTCCTCAACCCCTATGACGGCTTTGTCACTTCGGGCGAATACTTCCAGCCCGGCGAAGGCGTCCTTGTCGTCGGCTCGGCCCTCTGCGGAGGTTCCATCTACTTCTCCATGTACTCCCTGATCGAGGACATGGGAGCGAAAGTCATGGGCTTTGCCTTCCTTCTGGAAAAGCTCGAGCATCGCGGAAGAAACAAGCTACTCGATTCGGTCTTCACCCCGATCCCGATGGGAATCGTCACGGTCGTCAAGTTCGGCGTCACGATCGGAAACTTCGTCCGCTTCGACTGCTCCGCCCACGGCCTTGGCATCCGGGAGTTCCGAGTCCTGCGCGTCATGAAGGACGAGATCGGAATCAACTGGCTCGATGGCCCCGTCCCCTGCGAAAAGGTCTTCCCGAAGACGAGAATCATCGAAGTCAGCCAGGACAAGGTCCACTGGTACAAGTATCGTCCGTAACATCAAAAAGGCCGCACGAGATAGTCTTGGGCGGCCTTTTCTTATGGGTTCATCGGTCTCGTCATCGGAAATCGACGGTGTTGTCGTCTCGGACATCGTATCCTATGGACACGCTACCAGGAATGGAAGTGCGCCAGGTTTTGTCGGAAGTGTCCTGCCACACCATGGCGACGAAGATGGTGATGTTTCCCGACAGGTCTCCGGCGTTTTTCTTTGAGACGACGAGTTCCCTGTCGATCTTGAACTCCTCGACGTGGTTGAAGGTCTTTCCCTTGAAGAGCGTGCTCTCGAAGGCGTACTCGTCCGTCCAGAAGAGGTCGCTCTCGATTTCCTTGACTTAGGTCCATCCCGGCTCCATCATCCTGTAGTCCAGGGGGTCGGCCTCGTGGTCGTCGTCCTTGAAATGGTTGTCGACGTAGATGCAGACGGGTCCGGGAGTGTGATTCCTCAGTCCAAAAGGGGTCGTTGTAGACTTGGGATGCCCGTAGGCCAGCTCGATGGTCAGGTCCCTGTCCAGGCTCTGGACCTTGTCGCTGATCCGGGCCGCGACCATGATGCTCAGCAGCACGATTTCGTGGGAGAATCCGATTTCGATCGGCCGGTTGCAGGAGCTCAGTCCGAGCAGGGAAAAGGACAGCAACGCTTCGGTGAGAATTTTCATTCTGGATTTCATGTTTTTCTCCTTTTTGCTTTTCCATATTATAAAAGGAGCACAAGAGAAAAGCATCCTATTTCAATTGTTGGGAAAGAACACTAGGCATCAAGATGCGAAGTCCGGGCACAAGAAAAGAAGGATTGGATGCCGAGCGAACGGAAACGTATTGATTTCGAGAGCTTGTCAGATGGAGATGGTGTCTTTGTTTGTCTTGTAGACCTTCCGGTTCCTTTCCTTACTTTCTTCCAAGTACCCTTTCTCTACCATCGGGATAAGTCGTTTTTTTCTGAAATAGGATGAATTGCTGATGCCAAGCATCGAGCAGATTTCGCCGACTGTTTTCTTTTCTGGCAGGCAAAAGCGCAAAATCTTGACGAGGATTTCGTCTCTCTTTTCTGTCTCGGACAGACAATTGAAATCGATCGAATTGGCCTGAACGCCTTCGGAGTGTGTCAAATCCGGAAGAATCAGTGAAAATTGAAGATCACTGCTGTATATGTAGGGCTTATGGCCGTGATCGGCATTGCGGTAGTCTTCGGCAATTTTGTCAAATCCAGTCCCAGATGCTTCCATATATTTCAATCGTACTAGCACATCGCAAATCAAAGCGTTTCTTCGCACGGAGATAATGTGTGACAAGTCATATTCTTTGGTATTGATTTCGCCACCTTGAAAGGAACCGGGAGAAGTTATTTCCAGCCGATCGCGGAAAATGTCGATATCGATCTGTGTGTTATCGAGGTAATAGTCGCGATGGGCGAAGGCGTTGACCACGCCTTCGAAGGCAGAACGCACAGGAAAACCCAAGATATCGATTCGGCCATTCTGCGTTTTTATGATTCCGTTGTTCGTGTTTTTGCCTATGAATTGCATTGCGGTTTCAATTCCGTCAAGGATATTCCCACGGAATTTGTTCAAAGCAAGAATGCGATTTGCTCCTTTGGTAGTTCCTTGAAAAATGTTCATGTCAACGGCTGTCTTTTCACCGGAATAATCATCTTTGAAGAACAGTGCTCCTTGTTTCAAGAAGTGATGCTGATCAAAAAAACCGATGGATTGCAGCATCTTTTCCGTCAGTTGTTTTCCTGTTTGCTTTTTGTAAGTAGAGTAGAGTCTCGAGAATTCTTTCGGATTGAAAAGTGTCTTTGTAGGGAGGATGTCGTATTCCATGCGCCTCGAATGGATGACCATGTCATAGATTTCTGTCGGAGTGCAACCAGTTGTGAACCCTTGCTTTCTTATATAAGCGTTGTATAGACCTTTCTGCTTGACGTAGAGCGGTTTGCTCTCGCTTTCTAGGATGCTGATTTTAAGGATGTAGCGCATTTTCTGCCGAATTGTGTAAGGGACGAAATCAATTTCATATTGTGGCAGCGGGGAGATGTGCTCCGTGACAATCTGATTGAAATAATTTCTTTCGGCATCGGCTTCCCTTTCAGAAAATCCAATCAGTGTCTTTTCTTCATCATCCATGCCGACGTATAAAATCCCACCATGCGCATTTGCAAAACCGGAGACCGTCTTCAACCAGCCGATATAATTTTCTCGATCGAGTTTCCGTTTGAACTCTTGAGCTTCATTTTCAAAGCCGATTTGACCGACAAGTTCTTCCAATCTCATGATAGGCTCCTGTTCTTTCGAAAACATTATACTTCAAAGTCACTTCAAAGTCACTTCAAAGTCACTTCAAAGTCACTTCAAAGTCGAGAGCCTCAAATCTCGGGACTTTCGATCTCTCCGAGGTCGATGACTTGATAGGAAGAATAGGAAAAGGAGAGAGTCAACGTGCTGTTATTGCCAAAGAAGGAGTGTCCTTTCAGGGTAAGAAAAACGGAAGAGGAAGTCAGTTTTGTCTTGTCATAAACGTAGGAATCCGCCTCTTCCCCTTTGGCGGAAAAGTCCTTTACATCCGAGAATTCAATGCGGAAGAGATGTCCGTTGAGGCCAGCGCAGCAGCATCCTTCTTCCTCTTCTTCGTTTTCGTGATGCTCGTGGTCTTCATCGCCGACGAGAAAAAGGACGACTTTCTCGCCGTCCTTCTCATAGCGGATGAAGTCGCATTCAGCGATCTTCTGAATGCTGTTCTCCAGTTCTTCCTTGTTCATCTTCCTCGTCTTTTTCCTTGGACACGACGGTCTGTCCGTGGACGATGACCTTGTGGACGACCTTCTTCTTCTCGATCTTGCGGAAGAAGAGGCGATAGACGAAGAGGGCGAGGATCAATGCCGTCAGGATCCAGAAGAGCGAGAGAATCATGAGGTCCCAGCTTGTCGGACCTTCGATTTCCATCTCGTCGCTCGGAGCGGAAGCCTCACCAAAGAGCGTCCATCCCTTGGAGACGCTGATGCTCATGCCGATGGAAAAATAGAGGAGAAGGGCGAAGACGACAAGGATTCCGCAAAGGACGATCCACTCGTCTCTGTCAATCTTCCGGAATCGGTCCTTGAGCCAGGTCCAGACGTTCATCATCTCTTACAGGTCGGCGTTGTGGAAGACATCCTGGACATCTTCGATCTCATCGAGGGAATCCAGAAGATTCTCGATGGTGGCTTTGTCCTCGTCCGAGACCGTGACCAGGCTTTGGGGTACGAGGGTGACGGAAGCCTCGGAGAATTCGCTGACGCCGAAGTCCTTCGTGATCTGCTCCTTGGCCTTCTCGAAACTCTCGGGAGTGACCTGGACTTCGACCAGGTTCTCGTCCTTGGTGACGTTCTGGACGTCGATGTCGTTGAGGATCAAGTCCTCCTCGACCTCCTCGACGGTCTTGTCCGTCTCGAAGTCGATGACGCCAAGGCGGGTGAAGTTGAAGGAGGCGCAACCGGAGTTTCCGATGTTTCCACCGTGATGGCTGAAGGCGGCGCGGACGGCGGAGAAGGCTCTCTTCTCGTTGTCCGTCAGCGTGTCGACGACGACAGCGACTCCGCCCGGGCCGAAGCCTTCGTAGCGTCCGGAAACGTAGGCCGCGGAGTCCTTGGATTGGGCCTTCTTGATGGCGCGGTCGATGACGTCGCGCGTGACGTGCTGGGCCTTCCACTTTTCGATGGCGGAGCGGAGGGCAAGATTGTCGTTGGGATCGGGCACACCCGACTTGGCGGCCATGTAGATTTCCTTACTGGCACGATTGTAGAGCGCCGACTTGGCGGCGTTCGTCTTGGCGATCTTGGCGGCGCGGACTTCGTGTGCTCTTCCCATAGTTTTTACCTCTTTTCTTTCTCAGTGAAGCATATCAAAAACGACCAAGAGATATTATAGGATCGAAAGAAAAGGAGATACAAGAGAGGAACTTTCTAGCGGTAGTAGGTCAACGTGGCAAAGGGGTCCTGAACGCATGCCTTCAACGAGCTTTCTAGGCTCGAAAGAAGAGTTCGCGTCTCGGGATCGATGTCCTCGTAGAGATAATGTTTTTCTTCCCCCTGATATTCCACGGAAAAGAAGATGGGAGCCGGGACATCCGCAGCGAAGTCCAGGGGCGGAAGGAGAATGGAGCAGAGGCTTCTCTCCCCTTCCAGAAGGAGCGTGTAGCGGCCGACGGGAACCGATCCGGTCCATTCGCCTTCTTCCCTTTCGTAGCCGAGGTCGATGAGCACGTCTTCCGCAAGCCGGGGATAAAGACCATTGAGGGTACGACTTTCCAGGTAGTCGCCCGCTTGGGCGGAGTAGGCCATGTAGGTGTAGTCTTCGCGATCGGAGTCCTGATGGTAGACGACCTGGACCTGATCGAACTCCGTCTTCCCGTCACCATTTTCTGCGCAGGACGTCAGAAGGAGGAGAGGAAGGATCAGCAAATTCTTTTTCATCTTGTTTCCTCCTTTGTATGTATCTTATTATCGAGCGACGTAAATCACACTATGAAAACGATCTGTAGTAATATAAGTATCCGAAGGGCTTTCGTAATCTCCAGAACGAGCGACAATCATATTTCCAACATAGCGAACATTTTCCGTTCCGATTCCTAAAGTTGTGTGCATCAACCCTCCAGTCATTTCAGAAGAAACCATCAATGTTACAAGGGCAGGATTATGATACGTATTAATACACTTGGAATAATATGAATAAGACAAAATTCCACCAAAATTGTAATTTTTAGAATCGAACACATCATCCAAGGCGAGAGTCAATTCAGCCAAGGACGTTCCTCGAATTGAATCTGTGTTCATCAACTCAGCCAACTCTACGATATATTGATCGACTAAAGTCTTGTTTTCGCTGTGGTCAAGTGGCAAAACGCCATCAATTAAATTTGTCATACTTGTGTAACGATCATAGAAGGACAGGAGCATTGCGGCGCTGGTCGGTGCACAGCCGTTTTCTACAACCCCATAGGGTTCATTGTAATAATGTGGTGTGCCTTCAATCTTTTGCATGGAGACAAAACTATCCGAACTTGTGACATAAAGGCTGTCGGGAACGATAGGTAACAGGTAATGTTCGATATTCGATACCGCATTTGTAGTTTTGGTGAGAATGGTATCATCATATGTACTACCTGTATACCATTGAAGAATTTGATTCTTGTTAGTAATTTCTCCTTCGTGAGCAATCGTAATTTTGTCGTTGTGATCAATTGAAAAGAAACCTACATTCTCATTGTTGTTTGTGACAAGGTAAATCGTTTCTCCATTGAGTGTTACTGGGGATCTAAAGTAGTCTCCGCCTTGCCAAGACGAAAAAACATTGGAGAGGGAATCGAACTTCATTCGAAGAGTGACCGGGGATTCGGTAGATGGGGTTAAACCAAAAACTAGAGAAGGGAGAACAAAAACACATAATTTCATAGTTTCTTCCTCCTTTTTAATTTTAATTATAAAAGATGACTGCTTTTTGTCAATAAATGCATCAAATTTTTAGCAATTTAGGCTGATGAAATCGCTTCTTCTTACTTCCTCACTCGCTCTTGAGGCAGTCGACGGGATCTTGCCGGGCTGCCTTCAAGGAAGGGAAGAGGGCGGAAAGGAAGCTGATGACAAGCGCGATCAGAAGCAGGATCAAGGCGTGCGGGAAGGTGAATTGCGCCATCTCGCCCGTTTGGAAGGAAGGGAAGGACGATTCGATGAGAAGGTTGATCGGAAAGGCCAGGGCATAGGTCGCAAGGGCTCCGAAGACACCGACGAAGACACCCGTGAGCAGGGTCTCCAGCTCGAACAGCGAAAGGATGTCTTTCTTCCGTGCTCCCAAGGAACGAAGAAGGCCGATTTCCTTCTTCCTTTCCAGGACGCTGTTCATCGTCAGGATGGCGGTCATGGTGCAGGAGACAAGCAAGGAGATGACAGAGAAGATGATCAAGATCAGGGAGACCATGTCGATGACATCCCCGACATCGGAAAGCATCGCGCTCCGGTTGAGATCCGAGTAGAAGACCTGCTCGCGATTGCTGGAAGCATGAAGGGAGGAATTGGGCTGGATTTCGTTGAAGGAATCCAGACGAAGGAGCAGTTCGTCCCTCAAGGAAAGGCTCTTCGGAAGGATCGTGACCGTATCGATGAGAGAGTAGGCGTTGACATAGGCTGAAAGGCCGATGGAGTACGAGTAGAACTCCGTTGTGTCTCCCTTTTCCAGGGCCGAGGCGATCTGCTTGACGATGTTTTCAATCTCGTCCGTGTCGGAAAGGGAAAGACCGCGCATCGATTCCGGAAGAAGGTCGATTCCAAGAATCTTCGCCTGGTAGACAAAGGAAGAGAGAGTGTAGGCTGTTCCGCTCTTGTAATCGAAGTAGGCGAAGGACTGATCTAGGAGGGAGCGGAGGTCTTCCGTCGGAAAGACGGTCGTCTCCGACTCGAGAGAGCTCTCATAGTTTTCGACGATGGATTGAAGCTTCTGCACGAAATCCGTGAAATCCGCCGTGTTTCCTTTCGGAGCAAAGACGACATGTCCCATCAATTCCTTGGCAAAGGAGCTGTCCTTGTTGGACTGTACCAGCTCTTTCTGAAGCTCGGGAAGGAAGCACAGGGAGGGAGAAAGAAGACCATAGGTCGTCTCCTTCCTCGGACGAAGGATGCCAGAGATGGAAAGGGTCTTTCCTTGGCTCTTGTCTTCATAGGCGTCTTGGAGGTCGACGGAGGAATAGAGATTCATCTCCCTTGTGTTTCCAAAGGCATCCTCGATGGAACCGACTTCCGTTTTTTGATAGAAGCCGTCATTTGAAAAGACCTTGTATTTCTTCTTCAAGATGGTATCGAAGAAAATGGGCTTGACATGGCTTTCAAGATTCGGATTTCGAACATCGTCTTGTTCGTCTTTTTCATTATAGAAACCGAGACTTTTCAAGATGTCGAAAGGGATCGAGTTGTATTCGTCGACCACAAGGACGAGCTCGCTTTCGTCTTTGGGCAAGGAGCCGACGATCAGGTCGTAATCGTCGAGACTGCCATAGAGGGAGTGGAAGATGCTTGTCGGAAGCCTGGTCAAGGAAGTGATGCTGTTTCCGTTTGTCCTTGTCGTGTCGACAAGGGAAACCTCTCCGGCGTTTGTCCCGTCGAGAGAGGAAGGCGTTTCCGTGATCAGGTTCATCGAGTACGAGTTTCCGTAATTGATGACGTATTCGCTGGCCAGGCCCTCCTCGACAAGGGAATCCAGGTAGGAGAAATACTTGTCCGTGAAGTTGTTGTAGACATAGGCCGTCGTCGATTCGGCATCGATGCTCGGATAGATCTCGTCGACGTCGGGATAGAGGACGTTGGCATTCACCTCGTTTCGGGCCTCGCTGTCGCTGATCGTCGTGTAGCTTGTCACGATGACAGGCATCGAGCTTGCCGTCGCCCGGTTGATCTCCTGGGAATAGGAGCGGAAGCCTGTGTTGAGAGCCAAGAGGAAGCCGATTCCGATCATGCCGAAGGCGTTGGCAATCGTGGTCAGGATTGTCTTACCTCTTTTCTTCCACAGGTTCTGGAAAGCCATCTTGAGGGTGCTTCGGAAAGGAAGGTGGCTGCTTCTTTTTCCTTGGGGATTCACTTCCAGATCCTTCGGAAGGGTCTTTTCCTTTCCTCCGTCATCCTCGATCATTCCGTCCTTCATGGTGACGATCCTGTCGGAATAGGTTCTTGCCAGCTCTTCGTTGTGGGTGACGACAAGGACGAGGCGGTCTTGGCTCGCTTTCTTCAAAAGATCCATCACGAGGGAGGAGTTCTCGCTGTCGAGCGCTCCGGTCGGTTCGTCGCAGAGCAAGAGGCGAGGGTCGGTCGCCAGGGCACGGGTGACGGCTACCCTTTGGCTCTCTCCGCCAGAAAGCTCATTTGTCTTCTTCTCGGCCAGGTTCTCGATCTTGACTTGGCGAAGTGTTTCCCACGCTCTCTTTTTGCTTTCTTCGTCGCTTTTTCCTTGCATCAAGAGGGGAAGCTTGACGTTTTCGAAGACGTTCAGCTGGGGAAGGAGAAAATATTCCTGGAAGATGAATCCGACATCGTCGTTGCGATAGCTGTTCTTCTCCTTTTCGTCCATCTGGGAGAGGGAATGGCCGTCGATGCGGATTTCACCCATCGTCGGCGTGTCCAGGGCTCCAATCAGATTGAGGAGGGTCGTCTTTCCGCAGCCGGAAGGACCGAGGATGGAGACAAGACCGGTGTCGGGAAGGGAAAGGGAAACGTCCGAAAGAGCCCGATAGGCGTTCGTCCTTGTGCTGTAGTCCTTGAAAAGATGTTCGATCTCAATCATGCGCGATCTTCTTCAACGCCTGGTAGAGCTCGATTCCCTTGTAGGAGAGCTCCTTTTTCATGGTCAACAATTCATGGTAGAGAACCTTGTTCTCATCCGAAAGTCCCAGCTTCTCGACAAGCAGGGACTTGATGTCCTTGTCCATGGCCGGGATGTCCATCAGATGGCTCTCCATCACAAACAGGGAAGCCTTGAGGAAATACATGCCGAAGATGCCGGAATTCTTGCGGAAGTCTTCCAAAAAAGTCAAGAGCTGTTCCTCATCCTTCTCGATGGCTTTGTATTGCCTCTGGATGTTGAGGAACTGGTTGAACTTGGCGAAATACTTGGCATCGAGGAGAATCGCCTGGACGACCTTCTTCACCTCGCTCTTCGGCTTGTCGGGATAGTGGGAGAGAAATCGCTCGACCATCTTTTTGTGCCCTTCCTTCAGGATCTTGTATCTTTCGAAGCCATAGCAGTTCTCCTTGAGGTTGGGATAGCTCTTCCAGTCGATGCTCTCCCCGAGCGTACAATCGAGCAGAATCGGGAAGAGCTCCTCGAAGGAATGATAGCTTTCGCTCTTCACCATCTTCCAGTTCTCTTGGATCAAATCCAACAGTTCTTGTCTTTCCATCTTCAATCCTCCTTCAGGAAGCCCATGACGCTTTCTTCGTATTTCTCTCGTTGGTCGTCATAGGTTCGATGCCGTGCTTTTGGAAGAAGAACCCATTTCTTCTCACATTGGAGATTGTCATAAATCATCTTGTTGATAAGTGGAGTCGACTCGTCTTCCGTCCCGCTCAGAAGCAGGACCGGAATCGTGATTTCCTTGAGCCGCGCGGTTGTGTCGAAGTTCTTGAGCCTTCCGGTCGGAAGGAATTCCGAAGGTCCCCAATTGGCCAAGTAGACGATCTTCGCCTGGGGATTCTTCTCTCTTCTGAGGCATTCCGGAGCCTTCTCGTCGGCTTCCCTTCCGATATATCGCAGGGCGTAGTCCTTCATCGCCCTTTGGAATCCTTCCCCGTCGTAGTCTTTCGCCTCTTCCGCTTTTCGGATTGCTTCCTGGTCCTCCGAAGGGAGGGAACGGAGAAGGCGTTTTGTCTCCTTTTCCCAAAGCTTGGACGAAGAAAGCGTACTCGAGAAGATGGCCTTTCGTACTTCTTTTGGTCTCTTCTGGAGCAGGAACTCCTGAAGCAGCATCCCGCCGAAGGAATGGCCCAGAAGGTGCACGGAAGACAAGGAGAGCTTTTGGATGACGTTCTCCAGCTCTTTGATCCAGAGCTCCATGTCGATCTTTTTAGGATCGATGTGCCTTGCCGTGGAACGACCGCAGCCGAGCTGATCATAGAAGATGAGCGTCCGATCGTCTTTCTCTCTCAAGCCATCCAGAAGCTCGAAGCTGTCGTGCCCGCTTCCAGGACCGCCATGCAGAAAAAGCAGAGGGGTCTTCTTCGATGCGGAAGGGAGGATCCGGCAATAGGTCTTCTCCTTGCCAAAGTCCAAATAGAGCTCTTCTGTTTCCATCGATATCATTGTATCAAGAAGCCTGTAAGAGAAGAACGAAAAGCGCTATCGGATGGAGGATGTGCGGAGTCCTTTCCTTCCCTTGCATTGGAAACTGCGAGGAAGCCTTGCGAAAAGGTGCAATTATTGATTCCTCTTCCTTAAGCGGACGAGGGAGGAGAGGATAAACGCCTTCCCCGTCCTTCGCATGAGAAAAGGCCGCCCTTTCGAGCGGCCACGACTTACTTCGTGACGGGAGTGGTCTCCGGCGTGGGGTCGGGGTAGCACTCTCTCTTGCTGTTGTAGGAGGTGTGGAGCAGCTTCTCCGCCAGAGGCGATCCGGCCGAGATCAGATAGTCCTTGTACAGTTTCTGGATGTCGGGATTGAGATGGCTGCGACGGATTGGCTTTCCCTTGTCCTCGTCGTAGAGGATCTTGGCCCTCTTCTCCCGGTAGGTGTACCAGATGTCGGGATCCTCGTTGGGGAGGAAGACAGGGAAGACATAGGGCTGTCCGCCGCCGTTGATGCATCCGCCGGGGCAGCCCATGACCTCGACGAAATCGTACTTGCAGGTTCCGGCCCGGATCTGGTCGAGGATGACTTTGGCGTTCTTCATGCCGGAGCAGACCGCGATCTCAATCTTGATGCCGTTGATGGAGAGGGAGGCTTCCTTGATTCCTTCCAGTCCGCGGACCGGGGTGAAGGAGACCGGCTCCATCTCTTCGTTGGTCATGATGTGATAGGCCGTGCGGATGGCGGCTTCCATGACGCCGCCGGTGACTCCGAAGATGACGCCCGCGCCCGTGTTCTCGCCGATGATGTCGTGATCGAAGTCCTCCTCGGGAAGCCGGTTCCAGACGATGCCGGAACGGCGGATAAGCTGTCCCAGTTCCCTGGTCGTCAGGACGACATCGACGTCATCGAGGCTTCCGACCTTCTCTTCCGGACGGGAGCGCTCGTATTTCTTGGCCGTGCAGGGGACGACGGAGACGACGCAGATATTGGCCTTGTCGATTCCGTTCTTCTCCGCATAGTAGGACTTGATGATGGCACCCATCATCTGCTGCGGGGACTTGCAGGTCGACAGATGCGGGATGAGGTCGGGATAGTTGTATTCCATGTAGTTGATCCAGCCCGGGGAGCAGGAAGTCATCATCGGCTTGGGAGCGCGCTGGGAGAAGCGTTTGACGAACTCAGTCGCCTCTTCCATGATGGTCAGATCCGCTCCGAAGTTGAGGTCGAAGCAGCGGTAGAATCCCAGACGGTGCATCGCGGCCGCGAGCTTCTTCGTGCAATTGGTTCCGATCTTCTCCCCGAACTCCTCGCCGATGGCGGCGCGGACGGCCGGAGCGACGAAGGCGATGACGACCTTCTTCTCCTGGAAGGCCTGATCCAGCTTGGGGAGGTCGTTGTGCTCCATCAAGGCGCCGGTCGGGCAGACGATGGTGCACTGTCCGCACTGGATGCAGGGGACGGTGGCGAAGGAGCGGTTCTCGACCGGCCCGACGATGGTGTTGAAGCCGCGGTTCTGGAAACCGAGGATGCCGATTCCCTGAGACTCCTTGCAGGCTTCGATGCACTTTCCACAGAGGATGCACTTGCTCGTGTCGCGGACGATGCCCGGGGCGATCTCGTCGATCGTCGTCTTGGTCTTGCTTCCGACATAGAGCTCGGGGCGGGCGCCGACTTCACGGGCGACCTCCAGAAGCTCGCAATGTCCGTTCTTGCGGCAGGCCTGGCAGTTGTAGTAGTGGTTGGAGAGGAGAAGTTCGACCGAGGTCCTTCGGGCTGCGACGGCCGCCGGATCGGTGATGGAGATGCGAAGTCCGTCTCTCACGGGATAGGCGCAGGAAGGGACGAGTCTCTTCTCGCCGTCGACATGGACAAGGCAGACGCGGCAGGAAGCCAGGGAGCACTTGTGGTCTCTCCAGTGGCAGAGGTTGGGGATGTTGAAGCCGCAGGTCTTGGCCGCTTCGAGGATGGACAGGCCTTCGTCGACGATGTAAGGATGGTTCTCGATGTAGATCGTTACTTTGTTTGCCATGGTCTCACTCCTTATAGATGGCACCGAACTTGCAACCGGCGACACAAGTTCCGCACTTGATGCACTTGTTCTGGTCGATCTTGAAGGCTTCCTTGCCAACGACACCAGAGATAGCATTGACCGGGCAGTTGCGGGAGCACAAGGAGCACTTCTTGCACTTCTCGGGGTCGATGTGATAGCTGATCAGGTCCTTGCAGATTCCGGCATCGCACTTCTTGTCGACGATGTGGCGGATGTAGACGTCATGGAACTTCTCGAGAGTCGAGATGATCGGATTGGCCGCGGTCTGTCCAAGGCCGCAGAGAGCACCGACTTGGATGGATTGGGCGAGTTCATGCAACTTGTCGATGTCAGAAAGGGTTGCCTTTCCGCTCGTGATCTTGTCCATGATTTCCAAAAGTCTCTTTGTACCGATGCGGCACTGAGAGCACTTTCCACAGGATTCATCGCAGATGAACTGCATGTAGAACTTGGCGACGTCGACCATGCAATTGTCCTCGTCCATGACAATCGCACCACCAGAGCCCATCATCGAGCCGTGGGCGACAAGGGAGTCGTAGTCGATGGGGACGTCGAGCTCGTCGATTGTCAAACAGCCTCCGGAAGGTCCACCCGTCTGGATGGCCTGGAACATCTTGTCGTTCTGGATGCCGCCTCCGATGTCGTAGATGAGGGTGCGAAGGGTCGTTCCCATCGGAACTTCGACAAGGCCGACGTTCTTGACCTTTCCGCCCAGGGCGAAGACTTTCGTTCCCTTGGATTTCTCGGTTCCGATCTTAGCGAACTTCTCCCAGCCTTCCCGCAGGATGTAGGGGACGTTGGCCAGTGTCTCGACGTTGTTGATGATGGTCGGCTTGCCCCAGAGTCCCTTGACGGCAGGGAAGGGAGGTTTGGGACGAGGCATGCCTCGCTTTCCTTCGATGGAGTTGAGCAGGGCCGTTTCCTCGCCACAGACGAAAGCGCCGGCTCCATAGCGGATGGAGATGTCGAAGTCGAATCCGGAGTTGAGGATGTTCTTTCCCAGAAGGCCGCACTGGCGGAGTTCCTTGAGGGCAATCTCGACTCTCTGGCAGGCGATGGGGTATTCGGCACGGATGTAGAAATAACCTTGGTTGGCGCCGATGGCATAGCCGGCGATCATCATGCCTTCGATGACTGCGACCGGGTTTCCTTCGAGGATCGAACGATCCATGAAGGCACCGGGATCGCCTTCGTCGCCGTTGCAGACGACATACTTGGTGGCGCTCTTCTGGTCGAGGGCGAACTGCCACTTCCTTCCGGTCGGGAATCCGGCACCGCCTCTTCCGCGGAGTCCGGACTTGCTGATCTCGTCGATGACTTCCTGCGGCTTCATCGTCAGGGCCCGGCAGAAGGCCTTCATTCCATCATAGCCAAAGGATTCGTCGATGTCTTCCGGATTGATCGTTCCGCAGCCATAGAGGGCGATGCGGACTTGCTTCTTGTAGAAGTTGATGTCGTCCTGGCGGGTGACTTTCTTTTTCGTGGCGGGATCGACATAGAGCAGATCCTCCACGATCTTGTTTCCGATGATGTCTTCCTCGATGATGCGCTTGGCATCCTCGGGCTTGACTCCGTGATAAAGGGTGTCTTCCGGATAGATCTTGACGAAAGGACCCTGCGAGCAGAAGCCGAAGCAGCCGACGAGGTTGACCGTGACCTTGTCCTCGAGCTTGTGCGCCTTGATCTCCTTGATGAGCTCGTCATGGATCTGCTGGGAGTTGGAGGAGAGGCAGCCTGTTCCGCCGCAGATGACGATGTGGCGCTTCCCGTCCTTTCCGGAGAACTTCTCTTCGAGTTTCTTTGTCGCTTCCTCAAGGCGTTTGTCCAAAGCCTTGCCGTCCTTGATCTTGACGTCCTTGGTTGTCGCTTTCTTGGGCATCCTCATTCCTCCTCGCTTTTCTCGCGGTATTCCTGAATGATCTGAGGGACTTGGGCGAGGGTCACCTTCGGATAGACCTTTCCGTTGATGCTGACGGCCGGGGCGATGCCGCAGGCGCCAAGACAACGCAAGTCATCCAAGGAGAAGAGCCCGTCCTCCGTCGTCTGTCCCGGCTTGATCTTCAAGGCTTCGCCGAACTTGTCGAGGATGTTCTGTCCGCCCTTGACATAGCAGGCCGTTCCGATGCAGACGCCGATGACGTACTTTCCCTTCGGCTCCAAGGAGAAGAAGTTGTAGAAGGTCACGACCCCGTAGATGTCGCTGACGGGAATCCCGGTCTTGGCCGAGATGATCTCCTGGACTTCCAGGGGGATGTAGCCATATTCCTTCTGGACATCGCTGAGAATGAGCATCAGAGGAGAGGGCTCGTTCTTGTAGCGGTCGCAGATCTCGACGACGATGTCGATGGCTTCCTTTCTTAGTTTCATAGGGTTCCTCCCACGCAGTAGACATCTCTTATTATAACAAAGCGAAGCCAAGAAAAAGAAAGCCCTTTCTGTAAACGAAGGGTAACAAAAAATAGGCGGTTTGTTGACGAAAACTTTTCTCTCTCAGAGCGGATTTTTGCTGTGCTTGGGAGAGATTTTTTCGATCCGATCAAGGACAATCAGATCGTGTTTTCGGGCAAAAAGTGTGGCCTCATACTGCGCCGGAGCAAAGCCGAGCTGATTGGGGGCGTGGGCATCCTGACCGAAGTAGCACTTGGCCTTGTAGCGGTGGACAAGGCTGAAGAAATCGTCGGTCGGATAGATCCAGCGGAGAGTGGTTCCGATCTTCCTTTTTCCGTGTCGGATTCCGGCGAGGTTGATCTCGAGCGGGATGTCGTTGGCGATGGCGCATTCGATCAGATCCCGGGAGACTTTCTTGCAGTCGGAATCGAAGTTGTCGATGGAGGAGAGGAAGTAGTCCGGATGGGCAAAGAGGGAATACAGACCCGAGGAGAGAGCCTGGACGGCAAGGTCGCGATAGAGATAGAGCTCGCTTGCGGAATGGATGTGGGAGAAGCGGTGGACGATCTCTCTCTTCTCGTTCATCGCCGAGTGGTTTCCCAGGATCAGATAATCCAGGACCTTGTTTCCCAGAAGCTCCTGGAAGAAGGGAAAGTACTGGGGAAAGCTCTCGGCCTCAAAGCCGAGGAACAAGGTGATCTGCTTGGCGTATTTCTGCTTCAGAAAGCGGATCGACTTGCCGTAGTCCTCAAACAGGGAGAAGTCTCCCCGGGTGTAGGGCTCGGAAAAATCCGGCAACATGGCGTGGTCGGAGAAGCCCAGTTGGGTGAACCCTTTCCCGATAGCCTCGAGGACGTAATCCTCGTCCTTTCCTGTCGCATGTCCGCAGCGATAGGTGTGCGTATGATAATTGCAGGTGAACATCTTGCTAAAGAGTATAGAAGAAAAAGAGAGAGGTGGAAAGAGAACGAGAGAGCCGGAAACTGACCGGCCGTGAAAAAAGCGATGAGAATCCCCTTTCTTTGCTACCTGTCCCGCTTGCTTCCCACTATAATATTTTCTAGGCACCATCTTCAGGAGGAAGCATATGGAAAATCAGGACTTGAGACCCGAAATTCGTGTCAAGGCTAAGGTTTCGCAAGGCTTGAACTTGCTTTCGATCGTCAACGATCCCCTTCCCAGCATCGTCTCATTGGCAATCGAGAATCTCTCGGAAAAGGGAATCAAGGACCTCAAAGTCCAGCTGAGCTTCACACCCGCCTTCGGCCAGGAACACGAAATCTTCTTCCAGTACCTGGGTCCGAAGTCGACCTCCCTTGTCAGCCCCAACGAGCTCAAGAAGCTCTCCTTCGACCGGAAGTTCTTCTCTGAGCTCGAAGAGGAGGAACAGGGACAGATCCACATCCGTGTCCTCTCCGGAGAGAGCCAGGAACCGATTGCGGAAGAAGACCTTTCGATTCCCCTCTCTCCCTATGATGTCTTTCTGGGGAAGACGGAAGGAAAGGAAAGCCAGCTTGCGAGCTACGTGATGCCCGCCCTTTCGGGCGTCAAGGGATTGGCCATCAAGATCGGAGACCGTCTCCGTTCCGACAGCAAAGGCTTTGCCGTCGGCTATCAGGAAGACGTGAAAGGCGTTCTCGACCAGGTCGAGGCGGCCTATCAGACCCTGCGCTCCCTCTCCTTCTCCTACAAGGAAGAGAAACTTTCCGAGATCGAGAAGATTCAGATTCCGGACATCACCCTGGCCCGGAAATCCGGAACGGGCCTTGATCTTGCCATCCTCTTCGCCTCGGTCTTGGAGAACATCGGCCTTCATGCCATCCTCGCTCTCAAGGACGAGAAGAGCTATGTCGGATGCTTCTTGGAAGAAGATGTCTTCCTGAGCAACTCTGTCGAAGATAGCCCAAGCCATGTTCAATCATTGGTCGAGCAGAAAAATCTCGTCTTGGTCGATGTTTCGAAACTGAGCAATCCGATTGCCGAGTTCAAAGAGGCAACCTCTTCCATCGAGGAGTCCTTTCTTCAGGGATTTGATTCCTTCTGCGCGATCGACCTCTCGATCTGTCGGGACAGTGGCATCTTCCCTCTTCCTCTGACCTATGACGCAAAAGAGGAGAAGGTTCTCCTTTCCGACAATCGCATGGTCTTGAAGACCTATGACCACTACGATGCCCTCTCTTCCAAGGACGAGAAGAGAAGCGGCTTCGACGTCTGGGAAAGGGAACTTCTCGACCTCTCCATGAACAACCCCCTCCTCAACTACCGCATCAAGAAATCCATCTCCTTCCTCTGCGGAGACACCAACTCCTTCGCCCAGTCCTTCAAGAGCGACGACAAGTTCACAATCTCCCCAAAGCCCATCTCGATGACCGGAAACGTCGATCCCCTCCAGTATGCTTCCGACGACCGCTATTCCGCCTTGGTCGAGAACGCGATCAAGAACAAGAAACTGATTTCCCTGGAAGGGGAGACGGAGCTCAAGGAAAGGTTGAAGCGCATCTATCGAAAATACCGGGATAACCTCAACGAGACCGGCTCCAACACCCTCTATCTGACGATCGGCCTTCTTCGCTACTACGAGCTTCAGAACCAGGACAATCTCGGGGCCTATCGCCTCTCCCCTCTCATCCTGATCCCAATCGATATCGTCCGGGACGTCAAGAGCAAGGGGAGCTACTACATCCGCCTTCGGGATGAGGAGTGGCTGCTCAACACGACCTTGATCGAATTCTTGAAGAAGGAGAGAAACCTCGACCTCTCGAAGGTCGAGGAGATCCTTCCCGGAAATGACGGACATCTCGATGTCGGAAAGATCCTCTCCCTGACGGAAAAAGCCATCTCCGGCATCAAGGGCTGGTATTGCTATCCCAACTATCTGGGACTGGGCTCCTTCGATTTCACGCACTATTGCATGTGGAACGACCTCCGTCAGCGCAAGGAGCAGATGGAGAGAAACCCGATCGTCAAGTCCTTGGCGACCGGGCGCAAGGAGTGGAGCGAGTCTCTTTCCAGCCATCCTATCACGGAGAGCGACTGCTGCATTCCGCTGGTCGCCGACTCCAGCCAGATCGAGGCCGTGATGAAATGCGCCGACGGCAAGTCCTTCATCCTCTTCGGCCCTCCGGGAACGGGAAAGAGCCAGACCATCGTCAACATGATCGCCAACTCCCTCTACCACGGAAAGAAAGTCCTCTTCGTCTCGGAGAAGCAGGCGGCCTTGGATGTCGTCTACAACCGTCTCAAGCGCATCGGCCTGGATCCCTTCTGCCTGCAGCTCCACTCGGCCAAAGCCAGCAAGGCCATGGTGCTTAAGCAGTTCTCCAACGCCTTCAAGAACGCCCAGCTGGGTTCTCCTTCGGATTTCGAGCGCTGCAAGGAAAGCGTCATCGCCCGAAGGAACAAGCTCGAGTATGACATCGAAGTCTTCCACAAGGCCTCTCCTTGCTTCCTCTCCATCAACGATGCCCTGATCGGCTATGAGAGCGTGAAGGACGAGCGCCACTTGGGACTGTTTGAGGATTCCTTCCTCAAGGGTCTTACCTCCGACAAGTTCAAGGCCATCAACGACCTCTCCGAAAGGATCGCCTATCTGGAGAACTACGGCCATTTCGGAACCTACTATCAAAACGACCTCATGCCTCTGAAAGGTCATGCCTATGGCTTAGAGAAGAGAGAACTTCTCTTTCGGCTTTTGGATGAGTGGATCAAGAAGGCCCAGATGCTTGCGGGACGGATCAACAAGATCAAGGAGACCTTCCGCCCGACCTTCTCCCTCTCTCGGGAGAACGTCTCCTTCTTGGTGACTTTCCTGAAGAACTATCTGGTGGCCCAGGCACCTACTCCCCTGGCTTCGGCCATCGTCGACTTCTCCCTTGTCGAGGAAGAGGAGAACATCACCCGCTTCCTCGATCTTCTGGGGGAATATCAGACGACCAGGAAGGAGAAGATCATGCCTTTCCTGAAAGAGGAAGTCTTGAAGGACAAGATGATGCAGGACGGCTATTCCGAGGCCAAGTCCATCGATCTCTCCGGAAAGTTCCTCCATCGGTCGAAGTCCCTTTCCAAGGCCAAGAAGGTCCTCTCTCCCTATCTCAAGACGAAAGTCAAGAAGAACCAAGCTGGCGAGCTTCTGGAGCACGTCATCCACTTGCAGAACCTAGTCAATCAGATGGACGACTTGTTGCCGTCTGTCAGAAATGTCTATCACGATCAATTCGTCGATATCGACGAGACGGATGCCGAAAAGATGCGCAAGCAATACGACTATTCCATCTCCCTCTATCGAAGCGTCGACCACTTGGAAGACCTTGCGAAGAAGAAGCGTCTTCTCTCCGCCTTCCTCTCCTTCACCCACTCCCTTTCCAGTCTCACGATCAATTCCGTCAACGTCTTCCTCTCGCTCTATCAGGAGTTTGAGAACTCCCTTGCGGAGCAGAAGGAGAAGTTCGACTTCGACCTCGACGTGCTTCCCGACCGCAGCGATTACTTCAACGCTCTTCCGGGCAGCCTCGGCAAGATCAAGGAGAAGCTACCTTTCGCCGGCGAATGGGCGAACATGAACTCGGCTCTCGACGAGCTGAAGGCCATGGACCTCGGAGAAGCCTGCAAGGCTCTCGTGGAAGGAAAGGTTCGTGCCCAGAACCTCAAGGATGCCATCGATTGCAGCATCTATCTCGGCATCGCCCTCCTCTCCATCCGGGAGAACAATCTGGAATCCTTCTCGGGTTTGAGCGAGGAGGCGACCATCCGCAAGTACAACGAGGAATGCGCCCTCTTCCGCGAGCTCTCCATCGCCAAGCTGAGAAGCCAGCTCAGCGAAGACATCCCCAGCGAGCAGACCAACGCCTCTCCGACCTCGGAGCTCGGCTTCCTGAAGAAGGCCATCGCCTCAAACGGCCATGGAAAGAGCATCCGCAAGATCCTCGACGGAGCCAACAACCTCGTGAGGACGCTCTGCCCTTGTTTCCTGATGTCCCCGATGTCGGCAGCCACCTATCTCTCTCCGGAGATGTCGAACTTTGACGTGGTCATCTTCGACGAGGCCTCCCAGATTCCGACGGCCGAGGCGGTCGGGCCCATCTCTCGGGGAAAGAGCCTTGTCGTCTGCGGAGACAGCAACCAGCTTCCTCCGACTTCCTTCTTCAAGAGGGACACTTCCTTGGAGAACAGCGACTTCCTAAACTCCTCCCTTCCTTCGATCCTTGAGGAGTGCAAGGCGATCATGCTTCCGGAGCAGGAGCTTCGCTGGCACTATCGCAGCCGCTCCGAATCCCTGATTGCCTTCTCCAACCACGAGTTCTATTACGATTCCCTCTATACCTTCCCTTCCATCGACGACCAGCTCTCGATGGTCAAGTACATCCATGTGGATTCTTCCTACGACCGCTCCCATTCCAGGACCAACGTCCAGGAGGCGGAAGCCATCGTCAAGGAAGTCCTGAGAAGGAAGAAGGATCCCAAGCTCAAGGAGGATTCGATTGGAATCGTCTGCTTCTCCCAGGCCCAGAAAGACCTCGTGGAGGACAAGCTCGACGATGCCATGACCGAGGAGATGAAGCAGGAGGACGAGCAGTCCGTCGAACCGATCTTCGTCAAGAATCTGGAGAATGTCCAGGGAGACGAGAGAGACGTGATCATCTTCTCCATCGGATACGGCATGGATCGGAACCGGAGGATGACGATGAACTTCGGCCCCATCAACGGAATCAACGGCTTCCGCAGGCTCAACGTCGCCATCTCCCGTGCCCGCAAGGAGATGCTCATCTACACCAACATCGATCCGGATCTCTATCACGACGAGGACATCGACAATCCGGGAGCGCAGTATCTCTTCCGCTTCCTCCGCTATGCCAAGCACGGAAGGTCGGCTCTTTCCAACTCCACCCGTACCGTGGAGAAGAGAGAGGAAGTCCTGGCCGAGTCGATGGCTGCGGAGCTGAGGAAGAAAGGCTATGTTGTCCATACCTCGGTCGGCGATTCCGCCTTCCACCTCAACCTCGCTCTGGTCGACAAGGAGCATCCGGAGGATTACCTGCTCGGCGTCATGATCGAAGGGGAGCAAGGAACGGGCTATCACCTGATCGACAAGCTCCAGATCCAGCCCTCGGTCTTGAAGTCCTTGGGATGGAAGACCATCCGCGTCTACGCCATCGACTGGATCAACTCTCCGACCAGCGTCATCACCGAGATTGAGATCGCCTACAAGAAGGCATTGGAGGACAAGAGGGGAAAGAACTACCAGTCCATCTACAAGAAGGAGGAAACCCCTGAGAGGAAAGCCCCTGTCCTTGAGAGCAACGTCAAGCGCGTCAGCAAGGGAAAGGACTACATCATTCCGAACTACAACCACGTCCCGGCGGAAGCCATCTCCGAAGAAGGGATCCTTCATCAGATTCAGATCGTCCTGAAGAACGAGGCTCCGATCAGCGATCGCCTGCTCCAGAAGCGCATCACCAAGATCTTCGGACTCCCGCGTTTGGCCAACAGGAACAAGGATCTCTATGACCAGTGCGTGAAGGAGTGGTCGGAAAGACATCTCACCACGAAGAACAAGGACAACACCGTCTTCTTCTGGCAGGACGACCAGGATCCCAAGAAGCTGAGACAGTATCGAAAGCGCGGAGGAATGTCCGACCGGAACCTGGACGACATCCCCAAGGAAGAGATCGCCCTTGCCATCTACGACATCCTCAAGGATCAGTTTGCGATCGACAGGGATGGTCTGGCCAGACAGCTTCTTTCCTATTTCGGCGTTTCCCGAGACACGGGAAAGTACCGTGAGATCATCGAAGAGAGCATCGATTGGGCCAAGGAGAACCGGACGGATTTCCTGACCGTGGGAGAGAAAGGAACCTTCCTTCTCAAGGACTGATGGGAACTCTTCTCGATCTGTTCGACACAATGGAGAGGGAGAAGACGGAGAAATGCTCTCTCTCCTCCATCAACATCACGACCACAAAGGAATATTCCCTCTTTCGGGAAGAGGGCAAGAACATCCTCGTCTTGGACGGACAACGATACGAGATCGCCGATGGCAGCACCCTTTTCGTGAGGGGAGACAAGGTCTACGTCAACAACCAGGAAGTCCATCCTTCCTTTGAGGAGGACGCAGACAAGGTCGAAGGGAATTCGGCGATCGAGCACATCCGAAAGTATTACCTGCCAAGGGAGATCAACCTCGAGGGCCGCCTTCTCCTCAAGAGCAAGAGAAAGGCCGCCGAGGACGACCGCCTGGACAAGAGGATTCCTCTCTCGATCTATCACTTCGTCGATCCAGAAGGACATCTCTTTCCCGTCCGCGTCTATCGCTGCTCCAAGGAGAGGAAGCGCTACGGAACCATCCATTACGGGACGATGGAGCTCTTCGCCCACGAGACGGACACGGACGAGGACATCGCCCACGAAGTCCAGTATCTGATCGACCACGTCAACCTGGTCTATTTCCTTCCCTACTATGACGAAGGAGAGGAGCTGTTCTTCTTCGGCCATCGGCAGAAAGTCACGACCGACTCCACGAAGGAAGGAAATCCCGACTTCTTCGTCATCCCCAAAGGCGAGCATCCCATCAAGAAATACAAGGAACTCTTCTTCCTCTACCTGAAGAAGAGAATCGTCGAGGTCGGGGACGAGATGGGAGTGGATCTGCGCCGATGGGAGATTCGGGTCGGGACATACCAAAGCTTCTATGCCTGCAATTGCTACGCAAAAAGGTACTTCTGCTTCGATTATCGAAACGCCGCCTTTGCGACCAGCATCGTCGATTCCCTGATCGTCCACGAAGTCTCCCATTGCTACATCCACAACCATTCCAAGGCCTTCTACCGGCTGTGCGAGAAGTACTTTCCGAACTATCACTACTTCGACTTCCTGCTCGACCGAGGAATCCTGAACATCAAATATCTGAACGAAGGCGAAAAAGCGAGGTATGCTTCCGAAAATTAAAAGCGAAACCAGCCTATAAAGCTTTGGCTCTGATTCTTTATCCTTGAAAGAAATTGGTTTAATTCATACCGAAAAGAAAGAAACTTTTTGGGGTTCTTTTCTTAGCCAAGAAATTTTGTCTCCTCTTATGCTGAGCAAGCAAAAGACGAATGGAAAAGGCAACCCAGTTTCTTTGAAATATCCGTTCTCTTTTCGGACAGATTATTTCAGACCAGGAAAGAAATTGATTTCTCACTCCAGCTCGATGGTCGAAGGGGGTTTGGAGGTGTAGTCGAAGAGGACCCGATTGACTCCTTTGACTTCGTTGACGATTCGGGAGGCGACAAAGGCGAGGAAGGAGGGAGGAAGGTCGCTGGCCTTGGCGGTCATGAAGTCATCCGTCTCGACGGCACGAAGGACGACGGCATAGTCATAGGTGCGGAAGTCTCCCATCACGCCAACCGAGCGCATGTTGGAAAGGGCGGCGAAGTACTGGCTTGTGCGATCCTGGAGGTGATGTTTACGGATTTCCTCACGGAAGATGAAGTCCGCATCCTGTACGATGCGAATCTTCTCTCTTGTCACCTCCCCGACGATTCGGATGGCAAGTCCGGGGCCGGGGAAGGGCTGGCGGTCGACAAGTTCCGACGGGAGTCCGAGTTCCCTTCCGACTTCTCGGACTTCGTCCTTGAAGAGATGGTCGAGCGGTTCGATCAATCCCTGGAAGCCGATGTCTTTCGGCAGGCCTCCGACATTGTGATGGGATTTGATGGTCGCGGAGATGCCCAGCCCTGATTCGATTCGATCGGGATAGATGGTTCCCTGGGCGAGATAGTCGATTGTGCCGAGCTTCTCCTTCTCTTCCTTGAAGACGTCGATGAAGGTCTTTCCGATGATCTTTCTTTTCGTCTCGGGATCCGTGACACCTTTGAGACGCTCCAAGAAGAGCTCGGATGCATCGACGGGGATGAAATTGAGGTCATAGTGGGAGAAGACGGAGGAGACCTGCTCGGCCTCATTCTTTCTCAGCAAGCCGTGGTTGACGAAGACGCAGGTCAACTGCTTTCCGATGGCTTTGGAGAGCAAGGCCGCGGTGACGGAAGAGTCGACTCCTCCCGAAAGGGCCAGGAGAACCTTTCGGTCCTGGATCTGTTCCCGTATTTCCTGAATCTTGTCCTGGATGAAGGAGGATTTGAGGAAGCTCTGATGGCAGCCGCAGATGTCCAGGACGAAGTTCTCGAGGATCTTCTGTCCTTCCACGGTATGCTCGACCTCGGGATGGAACTGGGTGGCATAGATCTTTCTTTTCTCGTCCTCGAAGGAGCCTGTCGGACAGCGTTTGGTATAGGAGGTCAAAACGGCGCCTTCCGGAATCCTGTCGATGTAATCCGTGTGGGACATGAAGACATCCGTTTCCGGGGAGACGCCCCTCAGAAGCCGGCTTTTCTCGACGAAGAGACGGGTGTTTCCGTATTCGCTTTCCTGGGCCTTGGCGACGGATCCGCCGAGTTCATAGGCCAAAAGCTGGGCCCCGTAGCAGATTCCGAGAATCGGCTTTCCGAGACGGAAGATTTCCTTGTCGATCTTCGGCGAGCTTTCCAGGTAGACCGAATTCGGGCCTCCGGTGAAGACGATGCCCTTGACATCGTCCTTCCTTAGCTCGTCCAGGGAGATGGTATAGGGGACGACCTCGGAATAGACGCTCATCTGTCGGATGCGCCGTGCGATGAGCTGGTTGTATTGTCCGCCAAAATCGACGACCATGATTTTTTCATCGATCATAGATAGAATCCTCGACATGCATTATAGACGAAAGCGGAGATTCAAGGAAAGGCATGAAAAATGTGCTATACTTCTTTCGATATGAACGCACATGAACTGATGGAACGAGTCGAGAAGATCTCCTCCGAAGAGAGCTTCTCCTTCTACGAGAATGGAGAGCGGATTGGCACTCGTTTCAACCTGACCGACCGTTACGATCGTTACAACGAGGGATCCTTCGAGACCCGTTTTTCCTTCTCTCTCTATGGCCTTGTCTCCCATCTTGTTCTCTTCAAGGCACAAGGCACAGAGGCCTCCCGAAAGGGGATGGACCAAGTCCGCCGGTTCTTCCAGAAAATTGTTTCCTCTTGCAAGGATGATGCGATCTTGGACAACCTCAAGGCCGAGCAGAGCAAAGCCCTTTCTCTCTACGAAGCCTTCCTGAGCAACGCCGAAAAAGTGACGATGGTGGAACTGTTCGCCAAGAGTTATCCGCTGCTCGCCGTCGCTCTCTCGACGAAGGACGGAATCGTTCAAAAGAAGGAATTCCAGTCCCTGTCCAAGAAGAAGGAAACCCTGTTCCGTCAGGCCTCCTTGTTTCTTCGCTCTCTCTTCCAGTCCTTTTTGACGATGAAGGATATCGATCCGCAAGAGATACGGATGGACTCCGAAAATCTGACCTCTCCTTTCTTTGCCTATAAAAACACTCTTGTCTTGTCCACAGACAGAGATTCTTTTTCGCTCGCATTGCTCAAAGAAGACATTGAGAACAATCTGAAATTGATTCCGAAGAATTTTTCTTTGAAAGACATCGATTCCATCGCCGTGATCTATCTCCTTCGCTCCCTCTTGGCTGTGACAAGGCTGGATTGAGCCGGAAACTTTCACGAATTTCATGTAAAAAAGGCTTGCCACGAACCCATGGCAAGCCTTTTTCGGAGGAAAAGAAAAAATGAAATCAAATGTCCACGATCGTGAAGGAATTCTTCTTTCTTTCGAAAATCAGGTTCTTTTTCCTGTATTTCTTGAGATAATCGCGCAAATCTTTGATATAGCGTAGGCAAGTTCGACGGCTGCAATCGCAGGCTTCCATCAATTGTTCGATGTTCAATCTCTCATTGCTTGTGAGCGCATCGTAGATCCAGAGCACGGCAATCGATTTCTTCATGGGACAGATCCTCCTCGGTTCGCTTATACTTTCGCCAATGTCAACAAACATGGCTATCAACACAACACAAAAAGGGCTCAACAAATTGCAAAAAGCTGACACTTTTCGTTGAAAATGTCAAAAATTGACACTGAAAAAAATAGTTTTCTTTCTTCGTCTTTTTTCTTGTTATATAATTCTGAAGTATATGGAAGAAACGCTTTACGGCTCTTTTATACGCCAACGGAGGAAAGAGCTCTCGATTTCCCAACAGGAATTGGCTGATGTCCTGGGGTGCACGCCTCAGGCAATTTCAAAGTACGAGAACAACATCTCTCCGATCTATCTCGAAATCCTCGGCCCTCTTGCCAAAGCGTTGCAAGTGGACATCACGAGCTTCCTTCTGCAGAAGTCGGAAAAAAACAACGATCTCGCGGACAAGCTGGACTTCGATCGAAATCATTTTCTCGACACCTTGACTTTTCTTCGAGAACAGCGTTTATTGACACAGAAGGCGCTATCGGAAAAGACTGAGATTCCTTCCTTCAAGATTACCAAATGGGAGACGCACAAGGCTCTCCCGACGGTGTCGGAATTCATGCATCTGACAGAATTCTACCACCTGACTTACGAAGAGCTCTACTTCGGCTTGACGCAGAAGCATCCCGAGCAGGAAGAGGAGAAAATCGTTTCTTCGGAGAAAAAAGCAAAGAATTATCGAAAATTGATTCTTCCGATCGGCATTGCCTTGCTGGTCTTGATCCTCGTCTTGGTCCTCGTCCTTGTCTTTCTCCCTTCTTCAACGAATGTCTCGTCTTCACTTCCTGCTTCTCCCCTGCCTTCTTCTTCCCCTGCCTCCTCTCCGGATTCGACCCTCACCAGTCCTCCGATTGGTCTGGAAACGGTCGTCATCACAAACTGAGGTGTCTGTCATGAAAAAGAAACTTGCCATCAGCGGAGTTTTGCTGTCCGCAGCGCTTCTTTTCGGTTGTGCGGAATTGAGGTTCTCGCCTCTTTCGTCCACGACTTCCGCTACTGCCCCGTCAATATATGCACAACAAGGAAAATGCCGTAACCATGCGGCTTTCAGCACATTAAAGACAATTAAACAACCCCTATAATTACACCTAAAACGCCGTAGCAAGGTTGGACAAGCCTTGATATGGCGTTTTTAAGTGAGTAGGATATGTCGCCGCAGCTTGAAAAGAGTTGCGGTTTTTTTATGCCCGAAAACAGGCGGTAACGTGGAACGTTAGGCGCGAAAAAGCCCTTGCAATACAAGGCTTTTCAGACACAAAAACGGCAAAGGCATACTGCAATACCAAAACCGCCGAAAACGGCTTTCTAATATTCCACGCAGACCGAGAAAGGAAGTGATAAAAAATGGCAGTTTTCCGAGTTGAGAGAAATACGGGCTATACCGTTATGAGCAACCACCACTTGCGCAATAAGGAACTCACCTTAAAGGCAAAAGGCTTGCTT
Organism: uncultured Bacillota bacterium; assembly: GCA_949290645.1. Classification (GTDB taxonomy): domain Bacteria; phylum Bacillota_I; class Bacilli_A; order RFN20; family CAG-288; genus Enterosoma. The sequence continues at coordinate 115 of CASESG010000005.1, read as the reverse complement.
TCGCAAATGCTGTCTTTGCCCGAAGATTGGGATTATACCCTTGCGGGCTTATCTCACATCAACCGCGAGAAGATCGACGCAATCCGCGAAGCGGTCAAAGAACTTGAAAAAGCCG
>CASESG010000004.1 GCA_949290645.1 uncultured Bacillota bacterium | reverse complement strand
CTGTTTTCGGAAAGCGGATTCGATTCCAAGATCGTTTCCGAATCAGAAAAAAATAATACTTCATTGTATTCCATGGAAGACATTGTCCATGCGTCTGAAGAATAGGAAGAATAGTAAATGTGGACCAAACTGGCACGAGCTTGAGGCCGGGGGCTTTTCAGAAGTAATACACTTCAATCAGAAAATGTAGGATGCATAAGCCGTGGACACCCCGCAACTTAGCTTACAAGGCCTCCTAAGTTTTCGGTCGACCAAAACTTATGCTTTCGGTGTTGTCGTATTGTGGTCGAAAGAAACAGAAATAAACGTGTTTCCTTAAACGCTGCCCATCTCAAGCAAGAGAAGGGGGGCAAAAAAATTTGGTTGATTTCCAAAGCTCGTCTCGTGCTCCCGTGAGAACCGGCGCTTTATGCCTCCTTAGTACCTTCCTCGAGTTGTAAACCTTTTGCCTATCAACGGGAGACGGAACGGATGACAAATCTTATCGACATTTCTGTTTCTTTCGTGGAAATCACGCAGGAGGAAAAGGGTTACTGATCATGAATTACAAATTGTATTGTAGTTGCATTGAAAATTAACGTATTAGATGTAGTCACTGACTGGTAGAGCGGACGCTTTGGCATATTGGTCGAATTTTGTGTAATTTGCAGAATCGACTCTTTTGGAGCGCACATGAAGAGCAAAACCTGGTTTCCCATCCTCTTTCTTGAAAACAACCACAACGCGCAAATCCTCTTCTACGAGTTTTAACTTCATATCTGTCTGTATTGTTGAAGCATAGCTCATTTCTGCGATTCCTTCAGTATTCCGGTAATATTCGCATGGATAAAGGAATTTGTCTTCCAGATTTTTGGTTCCGTAATTTCCAGGGAAGAGAAAGCAGGAGTCACCATTGAGACTGACGGCATCTTTGATATATTTACGCGTATTGATTGCACTTTCTCTAGAAGAGTATCCAAATTTTGGAACAGTGAAGACATCAGCCTTGTTTGCTTTGAAATATTCCAAATTCGTTATGAATAACGTGGTAAATTCTTGTTCATTCTCATCGGTCAATCGACCTAGATTCAAATATCGAAAATCGTTCACTTCAAGAACGAACGGTACACTTGCTAAATCGGTGTTTTTTTCAAATGTCGCTGTGGCGTAGTTGAGAAAATGGAAAGAGGCCGTCAGGCTCTGATAGGAGCAAATGGGAACGTTGCTAGGGAGTTCTCTCTGGTCAATGACTTCTCCGATTTTTGCTTCGTTGACGTCACTATTCAAGGCATCTTCGAGTCTGGAATGAAGGTCGGAATCGGCATTAAACATCGTTTTGTTGAGATAGATATGACCGATTCTTGTGAAATAATCATCAAAGAGCAATCCATCTTTTCTATCGGGAGAAGGCCCGATTAAATCAACGATGTTGGTTTGGGCGCCACCAGACAAAATGATGTAATCAAGTATTCCATCGTTACAATAATATTTGATTTTATCAAGGAAGATAGGGGCAGATGACAAAGAGGTCGATCCTTTTGTATATCCTCCACAATTGACAAGAATGTCGATGCTTCCTAGCTTGATATAAGTGCATTCGGTTTCTGCATAATCTACCCCGGCGCTGAGATTATAGATTGAAAAGCTAAGTTCCTTCATTCTGTGAATGAGGTCAGAATCAAATAATGAATTCGAAGCCTGCGGATTCGAATAAGAAACAACCATTTCGTTTGTTGATCCATTGTATCGAAAAACGACCGACCCATGAAAATTGGACACATTGCCGGCATCGTCTAGCACATGGGTTATATATATTTTATCAGTCCATTTCATCATGGAACGAAGCGTCGTGTCTTTTGGAAAATCATATTTCTCATTCGCAATCACGCAATCGATGGCGATATATTGAGGACGGAGAACATCGAGGAGCTTTGGCGAATTGGAAGTCATACTGCCATGATGAGCGGCTTTGTAAAAATAGACTCCTTCTTTCAATTCGGAGTTGTGTTCCACCAAATAGGTTTCGCCATAAACCGTCTTATAACTCTGGGCGCTGTTATATTCCATCAAGTCACCAGTAAAGAGATACTTTTTCTGGTCGTATTCCAGAAGACAACAGACGGAAAGAAGATTGAGCTCACAACTCGAAGGGATATGTGTTTCATCATACCCGTTATCGAGAGGGTGATCATAATAATAATTGTATAAAATTTGCAGAGAAAGGGCGTTGTCGGTTGTTGAAGAAACTTCATTGCCCTTGGCATCAAAGAAGAACAAAGGCTTTGCGGTTGTTTGGGCGCGGTCGGATAGCTTTTCTTTTGTAATCCCTCTTTTGCTATATGTGCATTCCGAAGCCGTAAGATAATTTTTAATTATATTTTTATCGATTAGCAATTTACGTGAATCGATATAATTACTATAAGGTGTTTTTAGATCATTGGGGTTGGAATCGACCTCGTCTTCATCACCAGCATCATTATTGTTGTCTGTTTCATTTTTGAAGAAATTGTTCTTATATGTCATGTCGACGCTACGATCTTGTATGATATCGAAATCAATCAGGTAGTCGCAGGAATGGTCGGGAAGAGAAAGCCAGCTCGAAACCCCGTTGTCGGCTGCAAAGGAGACAAGATGGTCGTTGTCGCTGTGTGTGATAATGATCATTTCAAGTTTATTATCATCCACATATTCTTCAATTGTGTTTCGAATGGTTTGTGTGCTGTTCTTGTTTCCACCAGCATCGATCAAGATTTCGGTGTCGCCATAATCAATCAAAAAGCAATCCCCATTGGTTTCAAGGGGAATCATGATGATTTTCAAATCTGTTGACCCGTCGTCGGAATCCTCATCTGTTGCTTCTTTGTTATTGGAGTTGCTGGAATCGATAAGTGGTCTGTATGAGTTTGATTCGTTGATGTCTTGCCCCGCTGACGATTGGCAGGAAACAAGGAAAAGGCTGAGAAACGACAAAAGAAAGGGGAAGATTTTCATAACAATTCAGCAGGAAGATCGATTGTTTGTGGAGTGTAGAGGAAATTGAAGGAAGAAGTGACCTCGGCAGACAATGGCGTGAAATAGTGCAGCGTATCAAAGGAAAGCTGATCTTGGGAATTTAAGGTGAGTTCATAACTGATGTCTGTTCCTTCCTGTTCCATGAAGAGAGACTCCTTGTCTTCTTTCACTTTGCAGGAAAGTTTGTTTCCATAGATCTTATAATCTAAAGTGGAAGGGTCTAGGGAGATTGTCCGGAAAGTGTGTGGGATTGCGTATCCGCTTACGATATCATATTCCGTTCCGTTCTCTTTGTATAAGAAACCATCGACAGCATAGTAGACGTATTTATAATGGGTCGTCTCCTCTTCGCTTCCGACCTCATTGAGAAGGTCGTATTCTTGGACGATTTTACCAACGGGATTGTCGCCGTAGCTGAAAAGGTAAGTATTTGTGGCCGTCAAAGTTGTGTCCGAATTTGGCAATTTATAATTGATGATTTCAATCGATTTTGTTGGCAAAGAATCCGTAAGAGCCGTTTGAAAGGGAAGCAAATCCCCCGTGTAAGAACTACTGCTGGTTGAGGTTGTAGAAGAGGTCGCATCCTCTGTAGATGAGATTTCCGAATTGCTTGCTGATGAATCTTCGCCAGAGGATGAGATGGAAGGCGAAGAAAGGGAGGGATGATCGATCGAAGAATTGTTCCAGTAATCTTCAGACGGGGCATGAGAATATAAGTAGGAAGAGAAGATGTCGTCATTGCAAGAAGTCATTGTCAGAAAAGCAGTGATTCCTAGAATGCTTTTTATTTTCCGAATGGTTTTCATTGATTCACCTCTTTTAATCGATTCTTGTCAAAGGAATTAAAACAAGGATAGAAACTCATCGTTATAGCTGTTAATCAAATCGTTGATCTTTTCGACTTCTTCTTCAAATTTGGCAACAGCTTCTCTACCGTCCTCTTGCAACATATCCAAGTCCAAAAGCTTATAGGCCTTTTGGCATTGCTTGACAAGATCGAGTTTCTTGTTGAAGTCTTTTTCGTTGATTAAGGCGTTGACAAGATTGATGAAGGCAATCTCATTGCTCATCTCGTAACCAGTGACATGGAAAGAAGTGGTTTTGTATCCGTTATATGCAACGATAATCTCGTTGTCTCCCAATGTAATGGAGGGGAAGATTAATTCAAGATCTTCATTATCGACGATTTCACTTCCGCCATCTTCATAATTGGCTCGAACCTGCAAACCAGTCAAATCCAATTCGGTCGTGCCAGGAGAGTATACGAGTTGGTTTGGCAGTCGGACGATTTCCAGGGAAGAAACGGTTCTCTTCTTTGCAATCACGTTATAGGTTAGTTCCATGCCACAATAAGAAATCGTGATTTCATTCACTCCGTTTTTCAACTTGTTAGGTGAGACAATCTTGTATTCGTTGGAAGAGAGAGTCTGGTGTTTTCCGTTCTCGAAAACAGCCTCAACCTCCATTCCGGTCGGATCGAAGGCCTCTCCCACATAATACTCCGTCTTGTTCGGCTCCTTTTTGATATTGATGTCAATGACATTCGGATTGATGACTGTCACTTGATAATCTAATTCGACAGAATAGACAAAGACTCTAATGGTGTATGTTCCAACGAAATCGCTGCGGAAATTGCTTGAATCGATACGATACTCGTTGATGTCGAAAGAATCTCCGCCATCGCTATAGGAACCTGTAATACCAAGATTGCCGACGACAAAGGCATCACCGACAAAGAATTCTGTCTTTACTTCGCTCAGATCCAAGGAAAACTGAGAGGAGTTTGTGGATATGGTTCGGTGATTGAGGTCAGGCATACCGCCATTGTTGAGCCATGCTTTGTTGCTTCCGTTTGTGAATTCACTCGACAGGCTGTAATAAGTGAGCCCATTGACTTTTTTCAGATTTGAAATAGTTGTTCCACTAGGGATATTGTAATGCGAATAATCGTACAAGCTGCGACTCGGGGCTTCCATGATAACGGGCCCGTCTAAATAATTGCTGAGATTTTCGCGTTTTCCGTTGTCGTCCATGCCATCGTTTTCAAAGCTGCCGACCAGCAAACCATCTCGAATTTGAACATCCCAGTGTATTTGACCTGTGTAGTCGGCAATGACTGTTTCGACATTGTAGAGGACAACACAATTCAACCGCACATCCTTGTTCATTCTTCCGATGAGACCGCCAGCGAAGGAAAAGACAAAAGTGTCCCATAATTTAGCATTTACGAGCGTCTCGACGCGATGAGGCTCTGCTTTTCCGTCTGTGTTCTCCTTATGATTGTAGTCTGCCCCTGCATCGATATCATGAACCAAGCAATTCTGTATGGTTCCTCTCTTGGCTAAACCAATCAGCCCTCCCGAATAGCCATATAAATGGCTGTTTTTCCCGTCTCCACAGCAGGAATAGACAGAATTGTTGCTCGCAGAGCATTTATCAATTGTTGTGGCGGCATCATTGATTCCAATCAAGCCTCCGCAGTGGACCTTTTGGAAGCTCTTGGCAGACAGGTAGAAGCGAGAATTGTTGACACTACAATCGCGAATTGTTCCTTTGTTTAATCCGGTGATTCCACCCATTGTCAATTCAACGGTGCTCAAGTCCACACCGCTCGGTTTGTTGTCGTATTTTATTGAGATATCGATATTCTCGACGTGGACGTTCTCAATTGTTCCGTTGTTCGCTCCAGCGACGGCTCCTGTATTATAGAGGAAAGAGCTTGCCGAACCATCGAAGGAAAAGGCGGATTGCGTTCCGTAATCTTCGGTTACTGTCAGGTTTTTGATTGTTCCGTTGTTTGTTCCGAATAATCCGATTGATGTTCCACTGGTACTTGAGGCGTTGACACGATAATTGTGAATGGTAAAGAAGTTTCCGTCAAAAACACCCTCAAAAGGTTTGTTGCTATTGCCAATGCATGGCAAAGTTTTTCTCTGACAATCGATATCTGCCATGAGTTTGTAATGCTTATTGGAATCCCAATAATTGGAAGAGCCAGAAGAGGCCAGCAACTCGAAATCAGAATAGTTCAAGATAAGATAGGGGTTGTTTGCGCTTCCATCGCCGCCAGAAAAGCCGGAGTTTTTATCACTGATTGTGAAATTCAAATCTCCCAAATCGATTCCGTCACATTCAATCGAAATTTTGAGCGTTGCGTTTGTCAAAGCGTTTTGTGCGACTGTAAAACTACCGCTTTGTTCGTCAAAATCGGTGACGTAATTTGGATTGTTGACGGAATAGTGCATCTGCCTTCCAATCAAGTCGGTTCCGCTTACGGTAAGAGCGACATGACTTCCTTTTTCCACGGAGTAATATGGCGATTTGTTGTTGATCGTTGCGGTAACGTGGGAATTGAGGTTGGTTCCGTTATCAAGGGGTAGGCTATAGTCATAACCAACAGAATCGATTTCCGGAAGGGTTTCGACATCATCGTTGTCATCGTTGATATCGGTTGGATAGATGTCTGGGTTTTCATGATTGTATTTTGTACAGGCTTCGTCGCACATTGTCGCATAGGCTGTTGTTAAATATTTTCTTTGGCTGTTGTAATTGCTGTCAGACGGGAGCAGTTCCCAAAGAGGCAGCAAAGGAGTGCTGTCGGGGATATCGACGATGACGAGGCTTTTTCCTTCGTTGATGGAATCGGTCCAAATTTGATAAATATAACCGGCACCGAAGGCAGTTTGGGTATATTTGAAGGCTTGGTCGATTGTCAGACCGGCAAATGTATATCCACCATAAGTCGTGCACTTATATTGATTGACCGCATGTGAGTTGTTATCTTTTTGCGCAAATTGCTGATTGAAAGAAAAGTTGAGACCAGCATCGACACTTCCGATAGCCGCGCCCACTTGGCCGTTGAAATCGACGGTGTTTTCCCGGACGTAATCGTATAAGTCTGAGGCGAAATAATTCGTCATCTCAAAAATACCACCCTGAATGTAACCAGTCACCAGATGGGTTCCGTAAGTGTTGAACAGTTTTCTTGCCGTTGCTTCGCTGTTGACGGCATACAGATTGTTTTGGAAACGCGCCGAGAGCAGATCCTTGAGCTCGTTTGTCTGAAGCTGGAGAAGAACGGTATCATGACGCACATAGATTGAGTAATAGGAATATTCTTCTTTCTGTATTTGTGAGAAATTATTGGTCGTATCAAAAGTTGCCCCTATATCAAGCTTGACCATTTTGATATGGGCATCAACGCCTCCGGTTAAGGAAGTTCCGTAGCTTTCGGCGACCTCTTGAGCATTGTTGCAGGAATTGCTGACGTATTCCGTCATACTTGAGTTGAATTGAACGGTGTTTTCCTTGAGTTTTGAATTTTGCAAATCCAGAATCGGAGAAGAGAGATAAAGTGCATCGGGCTCCGAGATGGTTTTGTCATTGGTCATGTTGTACCCATAACCGATGTAATTATTTTCGCTGCTGATTTTCGAAGGAGTGACTTCCTTGGTGTCTGCCACCTTTTCATCGACTGTAGGTGTTTTGGGTGAAGACGTGAACATGGAGCAGAAGAGGCAAATTGACAAACCGAGTAACATAGCCATTTTTTTCATATTTTCACCTCCTATAGAAATGTTTTGCCTATTTTTTATATGAAGTCAGAAATTGTTGATAAACGAACAAGTTTTTTGACTATCACATATATTGATTCGTCACAAATGACGAGCCAATGTCAATAGAAAAAAGGAAGATTCTCATCCGCAAGAAAATCACTGAGGACAGAAAAAGTGAAAGACGGAATTATCGAAATGGCGTTTCGAATGACATGATCGGAAATCAAATCATCATTCTTTTCCACCTCATATGATTTCACTTCAGAGAGGGTGTGCTTTTTAAAACTTAATTCCATTTTTATTTCACAGTCATCAGATAAAAATAAATAAGCGGATTTTTTAATTTTATCGCCTTTATAAAAATAATAATAAAATCGGGAAGGCGCATTAACATTGGGTAGGGAATACTGCGTCGACACATCAAACGATTCAGTGTTTGCATTATAGTTTAGTGAGACCGTTGCATAAGGCGAAGTAGAGGTGTATAAATCCAGGAAATACTGATTAAAGTAACTTGGATTATCCTCATAATATCTTCCGTTGGTTTCGACGTAAACCACCAATTGTTCAAATTCGCTATCGTTTAATGCGGAGCAAGATGTTAGCATGAGTAACGATAAAGAAGATAATGTAAACTTTTTTAATTTCATATTGATCTCCAACATAAAAATTATAAAATTAGTTTATTTTAATTGGAAGTGACAAAAAATGACATCTATAATAACCGCTTTTATATATAGAAATAAAAGATGGATGAACAAAAGACAACACGAAAAACAATTTGTCCTTTGTTTGAAATGAATTGTTGAATGTGTTAAAAAGTGACACATAATAACGCACATCTAAGAGAAGCGACTACCATATGTTGACAGAAAGTCAATGTTTCGATTTTGTTTATCCTTCTCTTTTAAAAACAATATAATGAATAATCTAATATGCCATGATAAATTATGCTATAACAAATCCGTCATGGAGAAACAACATGAAATTTTATGGTAGAAAGGAAGAAAAAAAGAAATTTGAAGCTTTCCTGAACCGGGATGATTTTCAGGCGGCAATCCTTTACGGCAGAAGACGTGTCGGGAAGACGGCTTTGATTCAGGAATGCCTAAAAGGCAGAAAAGAAAAGATTCTTTTCTTTACGAGTGGTCAAACGGCCGCATCCTTTAATCTCAATGCTTTTTCGAAAGTCCTGTCGAATACTTTTCCGGAACTCGGAAAAGCGCGATTTGATGATTTCGAGTCCGCCTTGGACTATGTCTTTCAAAAAGCAAAGGAAGAAAAAGTGATTCTTGTCCTGGATGAATACTGCTATCTGAGAGGGACAATGCCGGAGATTGATGATATTCTGCTACGTTTGATCGATCGAAACCAAGACGCCCATCTGAAACTCATTCTCTGTGGATCGGTTGTGTCGGTCATGAAGGAAGTCCTCCTGGAAGAGAATCCTCTGCACGGAAGATTTCGATTGAAGATGGAGGTTTTGCCGTTTGATTATTTTTCTTCCGCCGCTTTCTTTCATTCGTTATCAGCAGAAGACAAGTTTTCTTATTATTCTCTCTTTGGTGGAATTCCACTGTATCTTTCCTATGTCGATCCGAACAAGAGTTTTTCCGAAAACATCCAAGAACTGTTGATCGAACGGAACTCGGTTCTCGAAGCGGAAATCAAGACGACAATCTCCATGGAATATGCCAAATTCGAGAACGCCAGTGTCTTGCTCTCCTTGCTAGCCTCGGGAAAAAAGAAGTATTACGACCTAAAGGAAACGTATTATGCAATGACCCGTCATCGCGGAGGGTTTGAATATCTGCTGAAACAATTGATGGAAGCGGGATTCATTCGAAAGATCTTTCCGATCAACAAGAAAGAAGACAACAAGAAATCGTTCTATCAATTCAACGACAATCTTCTTCAGTTCTATTCCCTCTACCTTTTCAATGAACAATCCAGAAACTATTTGCCGGCGGAAGTCGTCTATGAGAAAAAAATCAAGGAAGCGCTGGAAAAGGAATACCTTCCGAAGAAGTTCGAGGATGTCAGTCGAGAGTTCTTGATTCGGATGAACAAGAAAGGAAGGGTTCGGGAACTCTTCCTGGACATCGGAACCTATTATTTCGACAATCCAAAGAGACATCGTAACGGGCCGTTCGATGTCGTGACTCTCGATGATAAAGGATATGTCTTTTATGAATGCAAATATACGAAAGACAAAATCGGTCTTTCCGTCGTAAGGGAAGAGGAAGAGCGAGTCCGATCGCTGGGGCTTTGTGGCACTCGCCTCGGCTTTCTCGCACGCAACGGATTTGACAACGAAATGAAAGAAAAAGACTATGTCCTTTACGAACTGAAGGATTATTACGATGAAAGCTTGGAAGATTGATGATTGCGCATGGTCATGAAACTTCTTCGATTTCGTTTCATCTGAGTAAAAAATGTCATCAACATAGGTTAATCCATTGTGGTGCGATATCGTTCGGTTGTGATCCTTCTTGACCGGCGTTGTCCAAGCGATGTCCGGTTTCAGTGCTTCCGTCTGTGAAAGAACTGTCATGTCGAAGCGATCCGGTTCGATCCTCGCTTCTTCCGACAGCGTTGTTTTTTCGTTGCCAGCAAAAGATTACAGGAAAAGCCAGGCATGCGATTCGATCGTCACAGGGTTGAATCGATTGTCATGAAATGATGACAGCATACTTCTGTGCTACTACCAAGAAAATTGTAGAAAATCACGGAATGAAAAAAAGAAATCTCTCGGGTTAGAATTGATGAAACTCTCGGGTTGAAATGTTATTTTTGCAAGACAAGAGCCGTATTTTGAGGTGTGAAATCGTTCCTGAAACTCATATTCCTCCCTTTGCTCCAAAGGTCCATTCTTCCATGAGGGTGAAGCAGAGAGAAAAAAGGCATTTTGTCGATCCTTCCCTGCCTTGTGCCATTCTGGGCATGACAAAGGATAAATTGATCGAAGATTTGGAATACCTCGGATTCCTTTTCGAATCCATGGTCGAAAGAGACCTTTTGACCTACGTGGATTCCTTCGACGCGAAACTTTTCCACTATCAAGACTACAGGAACAACGAGATCGATGCGGTGATCGAACGGGAAGATGGCCAATGGTGCGGCATCGAGATCAAGCTCGGGGCCCACCAGATCGAAGAGGCAGCCAGAAATCTCGTTCGAATCAACGAAAAGATCAAAAAGGAAGGGGGAAGGCCGGCAAAGGCGCTGTGTGTCCTCTGCGGCCTTTCCAACGCCGCCTACCGGAAACCGGATGGCGTCTATGTCGCTCCGATCACTTCCTTGAGGAATTGATTTTTGGAAAAGGAATCGGTCCTTGTCTGAACCACGGACAGGCCTTCCTACGCCGTGGCACGACGGATTCTGTCATGAACAGAAACATCGAAAAGGAATCACAGGAAAAAGACTTGTCTTTTGCCGGTATTTCTTCAAACCTCTGTCGTGCTTTCGCTTTCCTTTTGGGACTCCAGGGTGAGGGTCTTGTCTTCGAGGTTTTGTTCTTCCTTCTGCTCTTCCTTCTTGAGGCTGATGGGTAGCTTCTTGTTCATCATGTGTCCGAAGAGGTTGAGAAGGAGCGTCAGCATGCCGGTGGAGACGGCCCCGTAGATGATGAGGATCAGCCAGGTGGTCTTGTTCATGTCCCTGAAGTCGATTCCGGTCAATTGCATCGAGAGGTTCCAGTAGGCATCGGGATCGAGATGGCTGGGTCTTTCGCTGACGGCCGGGATGTAGGGAAGGACGAAGACCAGAAGGACGAAGAGGACCAGGACCAGGCCGTAGAGGATCGTTCGGTAGAGGTTGAAGGGAGAGCAGCAGTTGAAGACCATGGCTAGGGCGATCACCGACATGGTCAGGGAACAGAAGGTCGTGAAGGTCCTCGGGTTGTCGGCGATGTCCAGGAAGGAGCCACCATCGACGGTATGCATGATGTAATTGGCGCCGATGGCCGCGATCAAGAGGATGGCCGCCGGTATCGCCCTCGAGAAGGTGTTCTTCAGGAAGTGTCCGGTGATAAGCTGGTTGTTCTTCTGAAGGGCCAGGGCGAAGGAGGGGACGCCGATCCCGACCATCTCCATGACCAGGATGTTGTTGGTCTCGAAGGGGTAGCGGATGCCGTTTCCTCCGTTGAGGAAGGTCAGAAGGACGATGATGGTGAAGCAGATGGTGAAGATGGTCTTCATCAGATAGAGGGAGGAGGAGCGCTGGATGTTGTTGACGACCCTTCTTCCCTCCTCGACGACGGCCGGCATCGAGGCGAAGTTGGAATCCAGAAGGACGAGGTGGGCGGCATTCCTGGCGGCCGAGGCGCCGTTGGCCATGGCGACGGAGCAGTCGGAGTTCTTCATCGCCAGGATGTCGTTGACGCCATCCCCGGTCATGCCGACGGTGTACTTCCGATTCTTCAGCTCCTTGACGATGGCTGCCTTCTGCTCGGGAGAGACTCGTCCGAAGACCGTGTACTGGTCGACGATTTCGGAGACTTCCCTCAGGGAGAGGCCTTCCAGGGAGACGCACTTCTCGGCGTTGGGGACGTTGCATTTCTTGGCGATCTCGGATGCGGTCAAGGGATTGTCTCCGGAGATGATCTTGATCTGTACTCCATTTTCCGTGAACCATCGGATGGTGTCGGGAGCCTCGGGACGGATGTGGTCCTCCAAGGTGAAGATGGCCACGGGGAACATCCTTCCCTTGATTTCTCCGTTTTCGATGTCGCGCTCGCACTTGCAGAGCATGATGACCCGGTATCCGCTGCTCTGCTTCTTGGAGATGTAGCGGACGATGGTCCGGTCCCGGTTCTTGCTGTAGACAAACTCCGGCGCTCCCAGGCAATAGCATCCTCTGTCATAGAAGCTGACGACCGAGAACTTCCTGGCCGAGGAGAAGGGAATGGTGTTCTTCACCCGGTAGTCGTTCTTCAGGGGATAGCGCTGGGAGAGGGCGATCGAGGTCTGGTTGGACTCCTTGAAGGCGTTGAGATAGGAGCCCATCAAGGTCGGAAGGTCCTCCTGGGAATCGACGACCAGGACCTCGTCGACCCTCATCGACCCGTCGGTCAGGGTCCCGGTCTTGTCCAGACATAGGACATTGACCCTCGCCAGCATCTCGATGCAATAGAGATCCTGGACCAGGGTCTTCTTCTTCCCGAGGTTGATGACACCGGCGGCCAGGGCGACGGAGGTCAGAAGATACATTCCCGAGGGAATCATGCCGACCATGCTTCCGGCGGTGTACTTCATGGCCTCGGAGGCGATGTCCCAGGTGTCGGTGAAGCTCTTGGAGGCCTCAAGCCACTGGGTGCAGAAGGTTCCGATCCCGAGGGGAATGATGATGATCGAGATCATGCGGATCAGGAGGTTGAGGGAGCGGAGCAGTTCGGACTTTGGTTTGCGATAGACTTTGGCTCTCGCCTGGATGGAGGCGGAGTAGTTGTATTCCCCGACCTTGTCGGCCTGGAGGGTGGCGGAACCCGAGACCACGAAGGAACCGGCATAGACCTGGTCTCCGACACCTTTCTTGATGGGTAGGGATTCTCCGGTCAGCAGGGATTCGTTGACTTCCAGGTTTCCTTCCCGAATCAGGGAATCGGTCGGGATCTGGTCTCCGTTCTTGAGGAAGTAGATGTCGTCCAGGACCAGTTCCTCAGTCGGGAGGGTGCAGTTCTTCTTGTCCCGGCGGACGCGGACGGACTGGGTGGTGACAAGCCTCAGCTTGTCGATGGTCTTCTTGGCCTTGATCTCCTGGACGATGCCGATGACGGTGTTGAGGGCCGCGACCAGAAGGAAGTAGGTCGAGGAATAGCGCCCGAAGACGAAGAGGGCGATCGCCAGGGCGAGAAGGAGCATGTTGAAGAAGGTGAAGACGTTCTTGACGATGATGGAGAAGATCGAGCGGGACTGGGCGCTCTTGGTGAGGTTCTGATACCCTTGCTCCTGCCTCTCGTTGACTTGCTTGGAGGAAAGTCCTTCCTGAATGGAAGGTTGATAGCGGACGAGGTCATCGGGAAGGACGGCCGGGCGGAAGTCTTCTTTCTTGTTCTTCTTCCAGAAGAAAAGGAAATTCCCCCTCTTCTTGGGGGTGGGAAGGGACTCTTCCTTCTTCTCCTGGACGAGTCCTTTTCCTTCCTCGTTCTTCAGGCTTTCCTCTTCTTCCTTTTTCTTCTTGAACGGATTCATCTCTCTTTCCCTCCCTTGGGGACGACGTGATGCTTCCGGCAGCGGGCCTGATAGGACTCGTTGGCACCGACGAGGATGACCGGATCGTTCCAATGAGCGGGCTTGCCGTCGATCAGGCGCTGGGTCCTTGTGGCGGCACAGCCGCAGATGGTGCAGGCGGCGGAGAGCTTGGTGACGAATTCCGCGATGGCAAGCAATTTCGGCATCGGTCCGAAGGGCTCTCCTCTAAAGTCGAGGTCGAGGCCGGCGCAGATCACCCTTATTCCCTTGTCGGCGAGATCGTTTGCGATCTCCACCACCTGGTCTCCGAAGAACTGGACCTCGTCGATGGCGACGACATCCGTGGTCTTGTCGATGTAGTCGTAGATCTCCTCGACCTTGTGGATGGCATAGGCCTCGAACTTCTCCCCGTCATGGCTGGCGATCTTGCTCTCGTCATAGCGGTCGTCGATGGCCGGCTTGAAGGAGACGATTCTCTTGTGGGCGTAGGAGAGAGTCCTCAGCCTGCGGATCAGCTCTTCGCTCTTGCCGGCGAACATCGGTCCCGTGATGACTTCGATCCAACCCTTTTGCAATTCTTGATACATGTTCATGCTCCTTTGACCTTGAGGTCCTTTGTGATTCGATACATCCTGGCCTCGCTCTTCCCTTCCAGGGTACGGAGATCTTTCTCCTCGTCATCCATCATGGGGAAGACGAAGGAGAGCAAAAGGAAGACGGTCGAGGCCTCGTCCAAGGTGAAGAAACGAGGCTCGAAGGCGAAGTAGATGAGGAAGGCACAGATGAGGATCAGGGAGAGAACCCCCTTCTCCTTCTTCAGTCCTTTCAGCAGGCGCGCGGACAAGTAGATCAGATAGACGAGGAAGGCCAAGGAGAGGATGATTCCCACAAGGCCATAGTGCATCTCGAGGTCCCCATAGCCGTTGTGGCTGGTGATGGTCATCTCTCCTCCGATCGCGGTCATGTAGGACTGGAAGAGGTTGTGGAAGGGAATCCTTCCGTATCCCAAGATCGCCAGGAAGGGAGAAGTGATCATCTCCATCGACGATTGGAAGAGGAGAGAGCGGGCATGGACCGTGGAGAACTGAAGGAAGAAGTCCACGATGTTGTCGATCATCTTCTCGGCGAAGTTGTTGTCCTTGAGGAAGAAGTAGCTGATCAAGAGGAAGAGGACGAAAAGCAGGACGCAAGAGAAGAAGATCGAGGAATAGACCTTGTGTCTCTTGAAGGCAAACAAGGGATAGAAGAAGGAAAAGAGCAGAAGGACGAAACCGCAGATGGCAAAGTGCGTGCGGCTTGAGGCGATGAGGCAGTTGACGGTGAAGAAGAGCGCCAGCAGAGGAGAGGCAGGATTGGCTTTCTTGACAAAGAGCGCCAAGGAGGCAAAGACGCCGATCATCAAGAGGAAGGCATAGACGTTCTTGTTCGGGGTGAAGGAAAAAAGAGAAAAAGGCGGGCCTTCCTCAAGCTCGAGAAGGATTCGGCAATTGTGGAAATAGACTTCCCTCTCCGTGATCAGGCTGTAGAGCACGGCCGACAGGGCAATCGCGATCAAGACGAAGAGGACGAAGTCGAGGAAATACGTCCATTTCTTTCCGAAAGTCGGAAGAAGGTTCACGGAAATCGCAAAATAGCTTCCGAGAGCGACATCCGTCAGGAAGCTGACGAATCGATCTTCCATGGGATAGAGATAGGAGACCTGTGCGATCTTGTTGTAGTGCGCCGAGGAGTAGAGGAAAGAGGCTTGTCCATAGGGGAAGGCGAAGATTCCGATGAAACGGCTGATGACAAAGACCAGAAGGAGGAAGATCGTGACATAGAAGCGCATCCCGTGCCTCTCTTTGGGAAAGCGACGGATCCAGAGCAGGGAAGCAAGGAGGAAGAAGAGAATCAGGATCGGAATCGCCAGGAACAGGTTGAGACTTCTTCCGAGGTCGTTGGAGATGTTGAGGAAGAAGTTTCCTTCTCCCTCTTCCACCAAGGAAAAGCGCCCCAGAAGCAGGACGGGGAAAAAGAGCGTCAGAAGCAGAAAGAAGAGGATGTCCAAAACATCCCGGTTCTCCCTTCCTCGAAGGGCGGAGAGAAAGGACATTCTATTTCGCTCCCTCTTTCTGGAAGACCTTCACGATCGTGCGGCAGAGGATCTTGAAGTCGAAGAACAAGGAGCGATGCTTGATGTAATAGAGCTCCATGTTGATCCTTTCCGTGTAGTCGACGCTGGAACGGCCGTGGCAGGCCCAATAGCTGGTGATGCCGGGGCGGACCGAGAGCAGGACCTTGCGGGTCAGTCCGTAGCGGTCGGTCTCCTCGTCGATGATCGGACGGGGTCCGACCAAGGACATCGACCCCAGAAAGACGTTGAAGAGCTGAGGAAGCTCATCCAGGGAGGTCTTCCTCAGAAACTTTCCGAAGGAGGTGATCCGCGGATCGTTGTCGACCTTGAATTCCCTTCGGAACTGCTCCAGCTGCTCCTTCGTCAGTTGCTCCTCGATGGGCCGGTTGTCGACCTTCATCGTCCGGAACTTGTACATGTTAAAGATCTTTCCCTTCCTTCCGATTCTCTTGTGCTTGTAGATCACAGGCCCCTTTGAGGTGCACTTGACCAGGATGGCCAGGATCAGGTAGAGCCAACAGAAAAGGAGCAGGAAAGTTCCGGACACCAGGAGGTCGAAGAAGCGCTTGAAGAAGGAATAGACGGGTTTCTTTCGAAAATAGTAGGCGCTGTCGACCGTGGCTTGGATCTTCTGTATTTCAAGGGTGTTCTGTCCCTCGTCGATTGGGGGTTGCGGTTTGTTGGCTGTCATGTCTTCTCCTTCTTTTTTCCTACAGGTCGAGACTCTCGGCATAGCTTTCGACGATGCCGCAGATGTCCCCGAGGGTCTTGATGGTCAGGCGATAGTTCCCCGGGACTTCCAGCGAATGGGTGAAGCTTGGGAAGACATAGGCGTTGGGATAGAGGGCAAGCTTCTCTCTCGCGTCGGGGAAGAAGCGGTCGTGATCGCCGACGATGACGAGATCGTCCTTCTCGATCAAGGGCAGGGTCCTTTCCAGGGGAGTGATGAGGATCTGATGGATGACCTTCGTCCTCTCCTTGATGAAGTTCTTGAGGTTCGTCGCGACCAACGTCCCGATGGATTTGGAGAGAAAGACGATCTTCTCGTAATCCTCGAAGGGAATGGAAGAGGTCTTGTTGAGAGCGTCGCTTGCGGCATTGCGGATATTTTCCTCGAGCGGCTCGACCTCCTCGACCTCGCGAGGGATGTCGTAGTGCAGGAGAAAAGTCTCGAAGCCGCGGGACTCGAGAATCTGCGTGGGGAAATAGAGCAGGGAGCGATCGGTGCTATAACGTCTTCCGGGGAAGACGACACAAAGTTTTTTTGCCATGGTGCGTTTCTCCCATCATCAAAGAGACAATATATATAATATTATATGTTATTGCCGATACCCAAACAGAAAGGAGGTCGTATGAAAGGAACGATCTTGATGTCGAGAAAGGGAAAGCTGCTCCTGCTCGCGGACAATCGATACTACATCGTCCAGGGCGTGGGAGCGGAAGGCGAGAGCATTGAATTCCAGCCGGAACGAGCCTTGGCCATGCCGTCCTATCTTTTCGCCATCGCCGCGATCGAGGAAGAGAACCTCGACCAGACCCTCTCCTTCATCCAGGAGAAGTGGTTCCGTCATCAGAAGTAGACGATCCGGACAAGGGAGACCCTTGTCCTTTTTTGGAGGGAGAGATCATGACCGTCGAAGAGAACAGAGAATGTTTGTTGAAGGCACCCAAGGGATGGGAAGAATTCTTCCAACAGCTCGAGCAGGACCAGGACTTTCTCGCCCTGGTCGACAAAGTGGCCGAGGAAGCAAGCTCAAAGAGAGTCTATCCTCCCCTTGATCACGTCTATCAAGCACTGGAGAAGACCTCCCCTTCCTCCGTCAAGGTCGTGATTCTTGGACAGGATCCCTACTTTCACGAAGGGCAGGCAAACGGAATGGCCTTTTCCGTTGGAAAAGGAATGAAGTTACCGCCTTCTCTTATCAATATTTACAAAGAACTATCGTATGAATACGGATATCCGATTTCGAAAGAGAACGGAGACTTGTCTCGTTGGGCAGAACAGGGAGTCCTTCTTCTCAACGCTAGCTTGACCGTCCGGGACGGGGAACCGAACAGCCATGCCGACTACGGCTGGGACAAGGTCACGGACAAGATCATCGAATATCTCGACCGAAGGGATCAATATATCGTCTATCTCCTCTGGGGATCTTTTGCCCAGAAGAAGGCACAGATCATCCACAGCCCCAAAGCTTGCCTGATCAAGACGGCTCATCCTTCCCCGCTCTCGGCAAACAAGGGCTTCTTCTGCTCCGACTGCTTCTATAGAGCCAATCGTTTCCTCAAAGAAAACGGGCTTTCGGAAATCGATTTCCGGATTCAGGATTGATGTTCGTCATAAGATGGCCATTCCCTTCGACAGCTCAACTTTATGGTATTTTTTGCTGTCTCAGAAATGTGGTTTTGATTGTGAATTGTCCCTTCCCTTGTCAAAAGGTCAAGCCGTCTTCTTTCAACCGGAAATCCTTCAGCCCGATGATCAGATAGTCCTTCTCATCCCTGTGCGGGATGACGTTCTTGTCGCCGACGATGACTATGCCGAAGGAATCGTTCACCTTGTCGAAATCCTTTGTCTTTTGCACTTTCTTGCCTTCGCTATCGATCTCGTAGGCGGATTGAACGAAATATCTCTTACTTCCCAGATTTGCGATGAAATCGATTTCACATTTTCGTTTTTTCTGGCATCGATGTCGTTCTCATAAACATCCACGAAGCCGACATCGACATCGATACCGCGATAGCGGGGTTCGTTGTCAATGATGTTTTCCATGATGTAGTTTATTTCGACTTGCTGGAAATACAATCGTGCATTCCGGAGGCCGACATCTTCGAAATAGATCTTGAACGGAGTGTTGATGTATCTTTTTCCTTTGACGTCATAGCGTCCTGCACAGCAGATGAGAAACGCTTCTTCCAGATGCTTGATAGAGCTTGCAATCGTGTGCGGCGCGATGGAAGCATTCTTCAAGCTCTGGAAGGCGTTGGCCAGTTTGTGAGGGTTGACCAAGGTGGAAAGGCCCGATGCCAGCACGTCAAGAAAATCACCGATATTTTCGCCGTTATGAAGGCCGTATCGGGAGACGATATCTCTTGGATAGACATTCTCGAGCTGGGAATTCAAAACGAGCGATTTTCTGCTCATTCGTCTTCCATGGAAACTGCATCGCCAATCGTAGGTTGTAAATAGCAGAAAAGACGAACGGAGGAAGGAATCTTGTGCATATGGATTTCTCTGAATCGAAGAATGGATGAGCTTGAGGATTTGGAATTGAACTTCTTAGACTTTATAATATCTAGTGCTATTTCAAAGGAGCTTTGAATATATGGACAACAACGAGTTGCTGAAGAAGATTCAGGCCTATGCCAACGAGCAGGTCAAGAAGATCCATTTCCAAAGAGAGGCGGAATTGACCTTGGTCTATTCCGAGGAACTGGAGGACAAGACGTTCAACGCCTATTGCATCGGAACGGACATGCCCAACCTCATCTTCCGCGTCTTCCACGTCGATGCCGAGGGAAATGTCCTCGATGAGAAATCCGTTCAGGAAGCGGCCAATCTCACGGCTCATTTCAACAGGGACATCAAGCCGACGATGAAGCTTGTCCCTCCCGCCATCGAAGAATCTTATGAATACCAGATCATCGTCGAGAACCGCAGCGAAGACAAGCCGGTCGAGATCAAGCTTCGCTCCTCTACGGGCCGCGACATCACGATGTACGAAATCTATCGCTACTTCGACTACAAGTCCAAGATTTTCTTCGTCAACCTCGCTGGTCTCTCCTTCCCTGCCCAGTATCTCTTCACGGTCACTCCAGACAGCAAGAACCTGAGGCTTCTCATCTCCAGGGACGAGCACATCCGCAGCCGTGTTTCCATGATGTCCGAGCTCTTGGCCAATCGTCTCCTCCCTTCCTATCGGACGGTCGATGATGCCGCCAAGGTTCTCTCGGGCAAGGCCAAGGCCCATGTCACCCTCAACGACAAGGAGGGCAACAAGGTCCAGTTCACCTGCCAGTTCGTCTATGACGATGACGAGACCCAGACTCGCTTTGCCTTCTTCGTCGCCGACGACGATGCCAAGAAGGGTGTCTGCATGGTCCAGGACATCTTCGACAACAACAAGCTGACCTTGGCCAACAATTGGACCGAGGATCAGAAGAAGGCCTTCGAACGCATCCAGACCGAGATGAAAGAGAAGCCGGAAGAGTTCCGCAAGAACGTCACTTCCTTCTTCGCCGACAATCTCGACTTCCGCTACAAGGCCTTCAAGGACGGAAAGCTGAAGGCTCCCGAAGCAAACGCCACCCAGGCCAAGTGACCTCCTTCCCATTCGATTGAACAAAAGGAGGACAAGAACATGTCCAATAAGACGAAATTGACTTCTGGTTTCCTCAAGCTGCACAACGACAAGGGGCTGGAAGGAACTTTCAGCACGCTCGGAGCGGGCTGCTATTCCCTCACGCTCAACGGAAAGCCTCTGATTCTTCAGCCGAAGGAGATCGACACCTATCTCTCCTCTCCCCAATTCTTCGGCAAGACCTTGGGAAGAGTCGCTGGCCGTATCCCGGGGACGATCCGCATCCTTGACGAGGACTACAAGCTCCCTGCTGACAGCAACGACATCTGCCTCCACGGAGGAGAGCTGGAATCCCTCTCCTTCCGCAACTTCAAGGGCGAGGCCTATCCCGGAAAGGACGAGAACTCCGTCATTTTCGCCTATCTCTCTCCCGATGGCGAATGCGGCTTCCCGGGTGCCTTGGAGGTCCGGATCACCTATTCGATCCCCAGAAACGAGAACGCCCTGATCATCACCCAGGAGTTCCGCACCTCGAAGGAGACCTGGGTCTCTCTCTCCAACCACATCTATTGGAACTTCTTCGGCAGCGAGAACGTCGACGATTACACCTTCCAGATCTGCGCCAGCCGCTATGGAGTCTTCAAGAAGGGAACGCAGCTTGTCATCGACGAAGCCCCCGTCCCTCCCTGTCTCGACTTCCGCAAGCCTTCCTTGCTCAAGACGAAGCTGGACATGATCGAAAAGAAGATTCCGGAAATCGGAACCTTGGATCACGCCTTCCGCTTCGATCCGGTCGAGAAGGAAGACCCGCAGGCCGTCCTCGAGAACAAGGATCTCCGCCTGGAATGTCGAACCGACTACAACGGACTCAACGTCTATGTCGACACCTCGATGACGGACGTCGAATTCGTCAACCGTCCAGGCCTCAAGAAGAGAAGAGCCATCGCCATCGAGCCGCAGCTCTTCCCGACCGACAGCAAATTGGTCCTCCCGGGACGCATCTACAAGCACGTGATTCGCTACGACATCAAGACGAAATAAAGAGGTCTTTTGAGAATGAACATCTTGGAGAAAATGGCACTCCCCAATCTTTCCTCTTGCCCGGCCGTCGCCTTGGAGACGACCGTCTTGACACACGGGATGCCCTATCCGCAGAACGTCGAATGCGCCCTCGCTTGCGAAGAGGAGATTCGCAAGGCGGGTGCCCATCCTTATACCATCGGCATCTTGGACGGAAAGATAAAGATTGGATTGTCGAAAGAAGAGATTGAAGAACTTGGAAAGAACACGACTGCTATCAAGGTCTCAAGAAAAGATATTCCCTATTGCATCGCCGAGGGGAAGACCGGCTCGACGACCGTCGCCGCGACCATGATCCTGGCCCACTTGGCCGGCATAAAGGTCTTTGCCACCGGCGGCATCGGCGGTGTCCATCGTGGCTATGAGGAGACGATGGATGTCTCAAGCGACTTGGAGGAATTCTCCAAGACGCCGGTCCATGTCGTCTGTGCCGGGCCCAAGGCCATCCTCGACATCCCGCGCACGATGGAGTATCTCGAGACCAAGGGCGTCCCTGTCATCGGATATCAGACGTCCAACCTTCCTCTCTTCTACACGAGGACTTCTTCCTATCCTCTGGACATCGTCGGCAAGGATGCCAGGGATGTCGCACGGCTTCTCTATCTGCAGGAAAGCCTGGGCTTGAACTCCGGCTCCTTGATCGTGAACCCGGTTCCGGAGGAGTATTCCCTCGATCCGGCCTTTGTCGAGAAGAGCATCGAAGAGGCCCTTACGATGATGGAGAAAGACCGCATCCACGGAAAGGCCGTCACTCCTTACCTGTTGGACAAACTGGTCGGGATCACCAAGGGAAAATCGCTGGAGACCAACATGGCCTTGATTAAGAACAACGCCCGTGTCGCCGGCGAGATCGCCGTCGAGCTCTGGAAGCTCGGCCGATGAGAGCCTTGATCACCGGGGCTTCCTCTGGCATCGGCTATGCCCTGTCCGAGGAGCTGCTCAAGAGAGGCTATGACCTTCTGACGGTCAGTCGGACCGAGGGACTTCTTCCGGAGCTGAGGAAGAAATATCCGGAGAGGGAGATCCTTTTCCTCTCCCATGACCTCAGCAAGAGGGAAGAGTGCGAGAAACTTCTTCGTGAGACGGAAGGGCAGGACTTCGACCTGTTCCTCAACAATGCCGGATATGGGGACATCGGTCGTTTGGACGAGACCTCCCTCGACAAGGAAATCAACATCGTCGAGATCAACGATATCGCAACCTTGATTCTGGGAAAGACCTTCCTCCTCCGCTTCCGAAAGAGGGGAAAGGGACGACTTCTTTTCGTGGCATCGGCCGCAAGCTTCGGGCCGGCTCCCTACATGTCTCTCTACTATGCTTCCAAGGTCTTCGTCTACTACCTTGTCCACGGATATTATCGCGAGCTGAAGGACGAGAAGAGTCCGGTCACGGTCTCTCTCCTCTGCCCCGGCCCGGTGAAGACCAACTTCGAGAAGAGAGCCAACGCCCATTTCACGATCTCGTCCCTCTCTCCGGAAAAGGTCGCTTCCTACGCCATCCCTCGATTCCTCAAGGGAAAGCTGGAGATCGTTCCGGGATGGACGATGAAGTTCGCCCATCTCTTCTCCCACTTCGTCCCCAAGAGGGTCATTTCCAAGGTCCTCAACAAATCTGCCGAGATCGGCACGAAATAAGAAGAGGCCGCAACAAGACAGCAGAGCGTTGCGGCCTTTTTGTTTGCGGAATTGCATATATCGATTAGAGGAAGATGCAGAAAAGCAAGGGAAAGTCTAATATCTGCAGTTTCACAGGAGATAGGGCAGATTAATCTTTCTTTGGACGCGGACTATTGCCAGCGAATTTTGTCAATCTGGCTTCTGCCATCGCTTCATTTAGACAATGTCCCGTATTCAGAAAGTCGAATATGCGAAAGCCTATACTGAACTGGAAGCCATCACCGAAGTACAATCCGTCAAAGGCTCCAATGCAATTGAGGGATTTGTCACCAGCGACGAGCGCATCCGAGCCATCGCGAATCAAAACAGCGCTCCTTTGAACCACAGCGAAGCCGCAATCGACGGATATCGAGATGCCTTGAATGCGATTCGTGTCGGATATCCAAATCCGGAATTCCGAGAGAGACATTCTTTGGCCAAACAAGACATTGATGTCCGTTGCCGGATATGAATGTGGTGGCCGTACAAAACAGAGGACAATGCCATTCCGGAAGTCGATTTGCATGGCCAAAGGCACATCCGTTTCCACCCAACGCCAGCAAAGGAGACACCGCAGGCGATGGAACAGCTTGAACTTGCGTATCTGCAAGCAAGAAACGATTCCGGTATCAACCAACTCCTGCTCATTTCCTGCGTGATCCTTGATTTCCTTTTCATAACACCCCTTCCGTGATGGAAACGGAAGGATGTCTCGTCTCCTTTCTCTGCCCCTGCTTTACAAGAACGGCTACGATTTTGGAAAACATCTTTCTTTCGAGGGACAGATCAATCGCACGAAAGCTTCCTATCAAGAGGCTTTGGAAAAGTCATCCGAAGGCTGGGAGCGAAGCGAAAACGACTCCTTCCCCTTCATGGAATATTTCCTGACCACGCTGTGCTTTGCGATAAGGAATTGAATCGACGCTTTGCCATCGCCCATGGAAAGAGAGTGACCAAGTCGGCTCGAATCAAAGGGGCGGTTTCAAACAGCATCGTTCCGATCAAAAAGGCGGAGACCTGCCAAATCCTCCTGGATGTCAGTCCGGCAACAGTCGAAGCGGTCTTGGGAACGATGGGGAAAGACGGGAAGATCAAGAGGCTTGGCCTGGAACGAGGGGCTCGATATTACAAGGCGCAGATTTTATCGAAGAAGGCCTTCTGTGATCTCTTGCCGATTTCTTTCCGTGCGGTTCGTGATTTCGCTGTCAGGACAAACAGCTGATATTCCCTCAGGAAGAAGAGAGATCGATGATGATTTCAAATCAAAAATACGGCATTTCAAGTTCTTGATGAGGCCAACTCGATTGAAGAAAAGCTCGATGAAATGGCGTATTTCTCCCTTGTCTTCCACAGAAGGACGGACGGCTCTCAAAAAGATTTAGCACTACGATGTTGAAATTGCTAACTTTCGGGCTATAATAATGTCAGTCCAAACAAATCGGACCCTAAGCGGAGGTGACTTATGATTAAGCCTTTAAGAGATTATGTCGTGTTGGAGAAGGTTCCGGAAGAGAAGAAAATCGGTGGCATCATCATTGCGACCAGCCACGATAACGAGTCGGCAGTTGCCAATGTCATCGCTGTCGGCCCCGGCTACACCAACGAGGAAGGCCATGAGATCAAGGTTCAGGCCAAGGTCGGTGATCGAGTCATTTATAAGAAGTATTCCACGACCGATTATGAGGAAGCTGGAAAGAAGTTCATGCTGATCCAGGATAAGGACATCCTGGCTGTTGTTGAGTAAGTTTGAGGAAAAGAGGTAAAGAAAGATGGCTAAGAAAATCACTTATGGAAAGACGGCGCGTGACAACATGCTCCGCGGCGTCGATGCTCTTGCCGATACGGTAAAGTTGACTCTCGGTCCCAAGGGCAGAAATGTCGCTTTGGATCGCGGCTATGGCTCTCCCAGCATCGTCAACGATGGCGTGACCATCGCTCGTGAGATCGAGCTCGAGGACAAGGAGCAGAACGTCGGTGCCAAGTTGGTCTATGAAGTCGCCAACAAGACGAACGATGTCGCTGGCGATGGAACGACCACGGCGACGGTTCTTGCCCAGGCCATGATTCACAAGGGCTTTGAGGCTGTCGACAAGGGTGCCAATCCGGTCTTTGTCCGCACCGGTATCGAAAAGGCCAGCAAGGCGGTCGGAGATGAGCTTCTGAAGATCTCCAAGCAGATCAACACTTCGGCCGACATCGCCAATGTCGCGGCGATCTCTGCCGGGGATGAAGAAATCGGCAAGACGATTGCCGAGGCCATGGACAAGGTCGGCAAGGATGGCGTCATCACGGTCGACGAGTCCAAGGGCTTCGATACGACTCTTGAAGTTGTCCAGGGTATGCAGTTCGACAAGGGCTACATCTCTCCTTATATGGTGACGGATTCTGAGAAGATGGTCGCGGAACTCGAGAATGCCTATGTCATGGTGACCGATCAGAAGGTCAGCAACATCCAGGACATCCTTCCGATGCTCCAGTCTGTCGTTGAGGCGCACCGTCCGCTGTTGATCATCGCCGACGATGTCGATAACGATGTCGCTTCGACCTTGATCGTCAACAAGCTTCGCGGAACCTTCAACGTCGTTGCCGTCAAGGCTCCGGAATTCGGAGACAACCAGAAGAACATGCTCCAGGATATCGCCATGGTCACCGGAGCGAACTTCTACTCCAAGGATCTCTCGATGAATCTCAAGGACATCTCGGTCGCCGATCTTGGCTCGGCCAAGAAGGTCAAGGTCACCAAGGATTCCACCACGATCATCGGCGGAAGCGGCGATGCGGAATCGATCAAGAATCGTGTCCGCGAGCTCAAGGCCCAGATCGAGGAGACGAAGTCCGACTATGACAAGAAGAACCTCCAGAAGCGCGTTGCCAAGCTGGCTGCCGGTGTTGCCGTCATTCGTGTCGGCGCCACCACGGAAAGCGAGCTCAAGGAGAAGAAGCTCCGCCTCGAGGATGCCATCAACGCCACGGCCGCTGCGGTCGACGAGGGTGTCGTCGCCGGTGGTGGAACGGCTCTGATGGAAGTCTATCGCGCTCTTAAGGGCAAGCTGACGGACGAGAATCCGGATGTCCAGAAGGGTATCGAAGTTGTTCTGTCGTCCTTGATGGCTCCGATCAATCAGATCTCCATCAACGCCGGATATGAAGGTGAGGATATCGTCGAGAAGATGAAGGAAGCCAAGGGCGATTATGGCTTCGATGCCAAGACCGGCAAGTGGGTCAATATGATCGAGGCCGGCATCATCGATCCGACCAAGGTCACCCGTACCGCTGTCCTCAACGCCGCTTCCATCTCGGCCCTCTATGTCACCACCGAAGCGGTTGTCACCGACATTCCGAAGCCTCAGGCTCCTTCTGCCCACGGCTCGGACGAAGGAATGGGCTACTAATCCTTCCTTCCGCAGATCCAGTCTTTCAAGCCGATGCGACGTATGGCCGCATCGGCTTTTTGGTTCTCTCAAAGAGAGGAAAGCGAAACATCCAAGGATGAACCGAGAGGAAAGGAGGAAAAAGACGGAAAGAAGGTTTTGTATGGACCTTGCCTTAAAATTATGTATTTACGGAAAATAGACTAGGCACGTTGAACCATTGACCCGAAGCCTCCGCAATTGTTATGAACAGCCCTTTTTAAGAATCTGTCATCTTCTGAGCATTCAAGCTTCGACTTGGAAGTCGGTGCCATGTCAAAAATGCATATCAATATTATGCGTATAAGACAGGCACCAGATCATGGCTGCCGAACTGCCGGGATGGGTTAAAAAAAGTCGGCCAGGAGCAGACCGTCGGAATGAGTGACGGGCATTTCTATCTTTATGATGTCGAGTATTCTTGCGACAGAACGAAGATTTTCGGCATCAAAACGGCAGGCACTCTGGATGAGATCGGAGGTATCATTCCCGGAAGAAGAAAGTTGGATGCCAAGGGGGACAATCGTGACTTCCTTTGAGTATGGTGCCACCGACGCTTTGGAAGTCCTGGGAACGGATATACGCCAAAGCCTCCGTCGGTTCTTTGGGGCTGAAGATGGCGATGATGCCATCATGGCCATGGCCGAATTCGGTCTTGCGGACAAAGAACCCGAATCAAGAGTTTCTTATGCTTGTCAAACTTCGTATGAATCCATCGGGCATCCAGGATTGTCCCTGTCCAAGACCTGTCTTTTCATTTGCTGTACTTGAATTCTCTCGTGTCTCATATTTTTCTCGTAAATCACATCACAAAACGAGAGAAAGATACGTCAATCGGAACAAAATCCAACGCAGCTGAATCCAGTCTCTTGTTTTGATGGACAATCTTCTTTGAGAAATAAACTTGTCGATTCGCCCGATTACGAAAGCACAAGGTCTTCAAAGTCAGAGAGGAAGGAATCCTTGATGGTGAGGCTCTTACGGTCGAGATATTTTCCGTCGAGGCTTCTGAGATGGCAGGCGACATTTTCCAAGGGTTCGAGGTGATAATGGAGGTCTTCGTCGGAGGAATCGATTCCGATCATGAATCCGCTCTTGTCCTTGCTCTCGAGGACGGCTTTCTCTCCGCAGAGCATGGCCTCATGGGCATCGACCTTTGATTGGAGGAAGAAGGCTGCTCTTTGCGGGATGGAGAGCTCGATGGCACGGGTCTTGAATCCTTCTTCCTGGAACCTTCGGGCGAAAAGGGAAGCGATGCCGCCCAGCTGTGGATTTCCGAAGCTGTCTTTCTCCTTGACGGCCTGGTAGAGATTCCCTTCTTCATCCTTGATGCCTTCGGCAAGGACGATGTTGCATCGAGCCTTTCGGGCATAGATTTCCTGGGCTTTCCCCTTTATCTCCTCGAAGGAAAAAGGAACTTCGGGGACGAGGATCAAGTCCGGTTTCAGGAATGGGGAAAGAAGGGAACTTGCGGCCAAGGAGCCGTTGTCTCTTCCCATGGTCTCGATGATGTTGATCCGCCCTTTTTCGTAGGACAGGTCGTCCTGGAGGATGGCGCTTGTGGAGAGGGCGATATATTTGGCCGCCGAAAGGAATCCGGGTGTTCTTGCTGTTCCGACAAGGTCGTTGTCGACGGTCTTGGGGATGGCAAGGACATGGATGTTTGTTTCGAAGAGGGCATTCTTGAGCCGCAAGGCGCTGTCCATCGTGTCGTTGCCACCATTGGGAAGGAGGGCATCGATCTGATATCTTTCGAGGGTCTTGAGGATGGGCGACAGATATTCCGGATTCTTCTTGAGGCTGATGCGGGCCGACCCGAAATAGGCACCCGGTCTCTTTTGAAGGAAGGAATAGTCCTTGTCGAGGTCGATCGGGAGAAGTTCTCCGTCGATCAATCCTTTCAGCCCGTGGCGGGAGACGAAGAGCTGGGCCTTTTCCTCTCTTGCCTTGTTGAGGACACCCAGGAAGGAAGAGTTGATGACTGCCGTCGGACCGCCACCCTGAAAGTAGACGAGTCTTCTCATCCCTGATCCTCCATGTCGGCCTTGGCCATATCCAACATGCGGATTTCCTTCTCCATGATGTATTTCAGGCGATTGAGTTCTTCCTTCTCGAAACGACGAGTCTTGCTCAAGCGGTCATAGCCATAGAGGCAGAGGAGCGTGGCGACAAGACCGATTCCGGTCATCAGCAGTCCGAGGCTGAAGTAAGGAGACTTGTATTCCAGGGAATAGGATCCCTCTCCGGAAGGGCAGACAAAGCCGATGAATCCGCCCTGGGCCTTGTAGGTCTCGACCTCTTCCTTGATTTCGTTTCCTTCCTCGTCCTCCGTGTGCCGATAGAGTTTCCAGCCCGCCTGGCGAGGATAGTTGAGGACGACGAACTTTGCGCTCTCGTAGCTGGTATGGAAGTAGACATTGTCGTCGTCTCTCTTGACGATTTCGACCGGCTCTTCCCTGAGCTTGTCGATTGCTTCCTGATAGTCCTTGTTGCGGATGATGTAGATTTCCGGACGGTCGACGCTGACCGGGTTGTCCTTCGTTCCGTCCCGGATGACGCCGACGATGGTCTTGACCGGCCGGTCGACATAATAGCCATGGGCTCTTTGATAGTCGGAATAGGAGTGCTGGGCGATGGAAATCAGCTTTCCTTCCTCGTCGAAGAGACGCCAGGAGATGTTGTTGCTGGAATCGATGGAGAGATAGGCGCCGGCGCTCGGATCGTTGGGATCGGCTTCCGGAACCAGACAGACGCTCTCCCCTCCGTTTTCGAAAGTCAGGACGAGCTTGGAATTGTACAGGACCTTTCTCTGATACTTGTCGGAAGTCTTTCCTTCGTCGTCCTTCAGCGTGTCGTAGTCATAGTGGTCGTCGGCAGGACCGATGCCGTTTGCGGCAAGGAAAGGATGCTCCTTGTCATATTCTTCCCTTCCCTCGTTGTCATAGGGATCCTCGGGATTCATGTAGGCGTATTCGCCGCTGGGATTGCTCTTTGTCGCCGGCCAGTTGGCGGAGTAGACCTCGACCTTGAGGCGGGTGGAGCCGGCATAGCGCTCGATCGGAGCGGAATCCCCTTCCCGGTAGTTGGACGTGATCATGCTGTTGTAGAAGAGGGAGCTTGCGTTTGTGGAATCCTCCGCGATGGTGGTCGTCTTTCCGTTTGCGGTATAGGTGCCGGCATGGAAGAGCTTCTCCTTCTGGAAGGAGAGGAAGTCCTCGTTGTCGAGCATTCCGTATCGGAGCAGAGGATATTCGTTGACGTCCTCATAGCGTCCCCAGTAGTATTTGCCCTCGGAATCCGCGCCTGTGGCGAGCCAGGCCGTGTTGATGACAGTGTCGAAGGGGAAGGCGAAGTCGACGAAGTTGAGGTTGACATAGAGGGACTTGTCGCAGGAATCGCTGGCGAGATAGTCCAGAAGCTCGGAGGAATAGTCGACGCCGAGCTCTTCTTTCTCCTCTTGTGTCAAATCGAGGACGTTTACGTATCCATAGGGGATGTCATAGTCGGAGAAGGGAACCTCGTTTGCTTCGTAGCCGAGATCGACCTTCGGCACCAGGTAGTACTTCGTTCCGAGGAAGGTCTCCATGTTTTCGCGACGGTTGTGCATGCCCATGGACCAGTTTCCGCTGGTGTAGGGGATGCGAGAGCGGTCGATGAAATCCTGCGCCTCGAAGGCGTAGACGGAGTGGAAGGAACCCAAGCCGTTGTAGCCGATGCGCATGGAGATGTTGATGTTTCCGCGGTCTGCCGTCGGAGAAAAGAGACGATAGAAGTCGTTTCCTTCGCTCTCCTTGAGCAGGGTGACGATCTTCGTCTCCTCGGCGATGTTGTCCGGGCCTCCGGCCATGGAATTGATGTCGACTGTTCCTTGGAAGATGATGGTCACGTTTGCCATGACGGCGATGTCGACGGAGCAGAGGGCGATCATGGCCTTGGAGAGTTGGGCCTTGTGGAAGAGAGGACGCATCACGAGATAGCAGACCAAGACCCAAGCCATCGAGAGGGGAATCTCGATCATTTTCAGATCCCAATAGGTCGAGGAGGGGAAGTAGTTCGGATTCTTGTTGACGGCATAGACGATGAGGAATCCGCAGATAGCATCCAGGATCATCACGAAGGCGAAGGAGAGGTCCAGGGAGGAGCGCTTGATCTCCCTTCTTCTCTGCAGGGTGAGGATGTCGAAGACAATCATCCAGCTCGTCGGGATGATGAAATAGCGGGCATAGGCGACCGTGAAACCGGAGAAGAGATAGAATCCGATCGGAGTGAAGATCAGGAAGAGCGTGAAGAACATTCCGAAGAGATAGGAGAAGCGCTTGTTCTTGATGGCCTCGACAAGGCCGACGAAGAAGAGCAGGAGCAGAGGCGTGGTCGCATAGATTGAGGAGGCGAGGTTGTCATACCAGGAGACGTTGAGGAGGTTGGAATAATAGCAGTTGTCCGGCATGAAGAGGAAATTGAGCAGAGGCGTGATCTGGTTGTGAGCCATGGTCGAGGGATAGGTGAAGAAATTGTCGATGAATTCCTTGAGGGACTGGCTCTCGAATAGGGTCGTCAAGTAGGCGTCGCTTGAGGAGACGCGAGGCATCGAGATCGCCATGTACATACCCGGGAGCAAGGTGATGCCCGCAAGGAAGATGCCCATGACAAAGGAGAAGACACCGACTCCGATCGCAGCCCACTGCTCTTCGAAAGTCCTCGTCTTCATGGTCTGGAAGAAGCGGAAGATGGCATAGAGGAAGGCACCGATCATGAAAACGACGAAGAAGAAATAGCTCGTCAGGGCGTTGAGCAGGAAGCCGACAAGAAGGATTCTCGGGTCGCGGTCCCTTAAGACTCTCTCGATTCCCAGGAAGGTCAGAGGAAGGAAGGCGACCGAATCGATGAAGTGGAACCACAAGTATCCGAAGCAATAGCCGCAAAAGCCGTAGCAAAGAGCACCAATTCTTCTGTTTTTGTCCGAAACGTCAAAGGAAGAAAGATACCAATAGAAGAGCATTCCGGAAATAACAAGCTTCGGAACGAACATGAATCCCTGAACATAGATCAACCAATCCCTGGGGAAGATGAGCATGATGAGGAAGAACGGATCGAAGAGGTAGTAGAAGGAGTTTCCTCCGATGTTGTCGATGCCCAGGAAGGCCGAGCGATCCCAGAAGGGGAAGTCTCCGGTCTCGAAGAAGTGGTGCCAGTCGTCATAGCCGTTGTAGAGGAAGGTCATCTCCTGGAGGGTGTAGTCTCCGCCAAGAGGGACGGTGAGCTGATTCTTGATCCAACTGTAGAGGAAGCAGCAGAGTCCGACCACGACCAGGCAATAGAAGGTCTTCATCCTCTCGGAGGGATGGAAGAATTTCTTCTTGAGGCGCTCGAAGAAGGGATCGGCCTTGTGGTGCAGGGCCATCTGGAGCTGGGCTCGGATTTCCAATGCGATTTCCATGTCGATTTCCTGCTATCTTTTCATCTTTCCTTTATATCATCCAA
The DNA here is from genome assembly GCA_949290645.1 of uncultured Bacillota bacterium. GTDB lineage: Bacteria > Bacillota_I > Bacilli_A > RFN20 > CAG-288 > Enterosoma. Next base: position 126,374 of record CASESG010000004.1, on the reverse strand, counting down.
ACCCTTTCTTTTCTATCCTTATTTGATGCGAATCGACTTTTCCAGGCGCTCTGTGTCCTTTCCTCTGCTATACTGAAGCGATGACTTTTTACGTCTTTCTGACAGGGCTGAGGAAATACGTCTCCTCCTTCTTCTTCCTGCTCACCTTGGCCTTCCTGTCCTTCCTCATCTGGTTCCTTCCCGCCCCCTATCTCTGGGTGCCGGCAAGCCTTTTCCTGTGCTGCTGTTTCCTTCCTCTGCTCGCCTTTGACGGGAGAGCCTATATCCCCTTGATCTTCTTTTTGGCCGTCTCCGACCGGGAACCGATCGGAATCGACCGCATTCCGCCCTATCTCTTTGCCGCGGGAGGATGCATCTTCCTCTCCCTGATCCTCTTCTTGATCCTGAGGAGGTTGCGCCTGAGAAAGGGAGAGCTTTTCCTCCCTCTCTTTTTGCTCTTCTTCGTCTTCGTCCTCTCCTATCTCATCAACGCCGTCCGCGTCCAGCAGGCCGAAGGGACGGGAATCCTTTTCCTTGTCTTCTTCTTCGTCTTCCTTCTGCTCTACATCTTCTTCAACACGGTCCTCAACAGAGAGGACACCAACCTCTATTTCGCCCGCAATGTCGCTGTCCTTGCGGTCTTGATCTCCCTCCAGGTCTTCCTCGACTTCGCCTTCAACGAGAGGACCATCGGGGATTCCTCCTTCAACCTGGGATGGTCCTATACCAGCCAGACGGCCAGCACACTCCTCTCCCTCTCCCTCCCCTTCTTCACGATGCTGATCGCCCGAAAGAAGTATCTGGCCATTCCCTTCGAGCTCTTTGTCCTCTCCGCGATCGTGGTCCTGTCGGTGGATTCGAGCTTGCTTGTCGTCCTGTTCTTCCTTCTTCCCCTTCTGCTCTTGGGCTTCCGCTCCTATGGCAAGGCCTTTCCCTATCTCGCCTTGTCTTTTGTCGTCGTCCTTGGTCTGCTTTTTGTCTTCCTCCTTGTCTACGTTCCCCAGTTCCAAAGCCGTGTCCTTCTGGCTCTCAGCAGCCTGAATCTCGGAAACACCCGTCCGGACTATCGTCAGGATCTCTTCGAGACGGCCATCGCTGGCTTCCTGAAATATCCGGCCTTCGGAGCGTCCATCTCCTCGATGGTCTCTCCTTCAGGCGTTGTCATTCTCTCCAGCAACACGGTTCTTTCGACGCTCTCGATGGGTGGTTCCGTCGGCCTTCTTTTTTTCGCTCTCTATGAGTTCTGGCTCTACTTCACTTCCGCGAAGAAGGCCTCCGATGCCCGCTGGCTCTTCCTTCTCTTCCTCCTCGAGGTGGATTTCATCGGCCTCATCGACAACACGATCTACAACCTCCTCGTCTTCCTCTTCCTCCTTCTGGCCTATTCCTGCTATCAGATTTCCGACCGTCAGGATGACATCCTGATCCATGACAATCTCGCCTCTTCTCTCTCCGAGGACAGGGATAGAAGCCTTGCCGACTCGAGCAATTGGTGAGAATTCCGCTTTCGAGAGAAACAGACTCGGTCTGTTTGTATGCTTCGATTTCCGGCGAAATGCCGGTCTTTTCCTCCTTTGCCTTTCCTTTTCTCCTTTCGTCGATGAAAAAATTGAAAAAAAAGATTGCAAACGGAAAGGAGTTGTCAATAATAGTTAATGTAGGGTAACAAACGGAGGCCAACATGCGATTGACACAAGCCTGTCCCAGAGAAGATTTGGAAATTGTCGATATCCATACGGACTATCGGCACAAGAGGCATCTGGAGAATCTCTCCTTGCTCAAGGGAGAGAAGGTCACCTGCCTCTATAACCGCTCGGGAGATGTCGTCATCAAGGTCAAGGATGGAAGGATCGCCATCAACCGGGAGTTCGCCAAGGACATCACGGTCGAGCCGATGGACGAGAAGTCCTTTGTCTGGACATCCAAGACGATCGGGTTCGGAAAGAAGAAGAAAGTCATCGAGTATCGAGTCCCGACCAAGGAAGCGCAGAGACGCTTCAAGGAAGAAGACGAAGAGATGAGAAAAGTCGAGAAAGAGGCGAAAGCGAAGCTGAGGGCCATCCGGGAAGAGAGGAAAGCCCACAGCAAGGAGGAAAAACATGATTAGGGTTGCGCTTTGCGGAAATCCGAACTGCGGAAAGACGACCCTCTTCAACAACCTGACGGGATCGAAGGCTCACGTCGGAAACTGGCCTGGCGTCACCGTCGAGAAGAGGGAAGGCTTGTATCGAAAGAAGAAGGAATTCCCGGAGGAGATCGAAATCGTCGACCTTCCGGGCATCTATTCCCTCTCCCCGTACACGCCGGAGGAAGTCGTCTCCCGGAACTATATCCTGGACGAGCATCCGGACGTGGTCATCAACGTCATCGATGCCACCAATCTCTCCCGCAACCTCTTCTTGACCTCCCAGGTCCTGGAGATGGACGTTCCGGTCGTCGTCGCCTTGAACCTGATGGATATCATCGAGAAGAGGGGAGACGAGATCGACATCGAGGGACTTAGCGCCAAGCTCGGCGTCCCGGTCATTCCCATCTCGGCCCTGAAGGGGACGAACATGTCCCTCTTGATGAAGACCTGCTATGAGCAGAAGGGAAAGAAGAGAGTAGGGACGTTGATGCTGGAAGACGAGAAGCTGAGAAAGGCAGTCCTGGACGTGAAAGAAGTCTGCCAGGAGAAAGAGCTCTCCTCTCCGCTTTTTGTCGCCAGCAAGATGATCGAGAACGACAAGCTGATCCTCTCCAAGCATCCCGAGGTCGCCGAGAGGCTACCCCAGATCATTGACAGGGATGGTGTCTTTACAGAACCATACAATCTCGAAGAAAGAGTCGCTGATGATCGATATCAGTATATCGACAAACAACTTTATCCTTTCTATAAAAGAGGGATTCTGCAACCGAAGCTCTCCTTCTCCGACCGCGTCGACCGTATCTTGACCAACCGCTATCTCGGCCTTCCCATCTTTGCGGTCGTGATGTTCCTTATCTTCTGCATCGTCTTCAACTCGGATTTCCTGTTCATGGGTTCGATGGGTCTTCCTTCGATCCGTCCCTTCTTCGAAGATCCTGAGCCGGGTATGCCTTCTCTTGGTATCGTCTTGCAGGACTTCTTGGACTGGTTCCTCAACACCTTGATCTTGGAGAACCTCTCCGCTGGTCTTGCTGCGGCCGGCTCTCCGGTCTGGTTGACTTCCCTTCTATGCGACGGCATCCTGGCCTCGGTCTTTGCAGTCGTGACCTTCCTGCCTCTGATCGTCCTTCTGACCTTCTTCATCCAGATTCTCGAGAATTCGGGATACATGGCCCGCGTGGCCTTTGTCTTTGACCGTCTTTTGCGTCGCTTTGGCATCTCGGGAAAGTGCGTCGTCCCTCTGATCTCCTGCTTCGGCTGCGCCGTCCCGGGCATTATGGGCGCGAGGACGATCGAGAGCCAAAGGGAACGGGTGATGACGATCTCCCTGACCCCTTTCTTCGCCTGTAGCGCCAAGCTTCCGATCTTCATGGGTGTCGGGACGGCCATCATCCAGGGGCTCACCGGCGGTGCTTTGCAAGGGGGTGTCGTCGCCTTCATCATGTACGGGATCGGTATCGTCGGTGCGATCCTTGCGGGTTATTTCTCCAATGAATTCGTCCTCCAGGGAAAGTCCTCTCCCTTCATCATGGAATTCCCTCCCTATATGATTCCCCAGGCCAAGGCCACGGGCATTGCCCTCTGGGAAGAGACCAAGCGCTTCCTGATCCGTGCCGGTACGGTCATCGCCTTGATGTCGGCTCTCCTTTGGTTCCTTCAGTCCTTCCAGTGGAACTGGACCATGGTTCCGACGATCGAGGTGACGATCGACGGGGAGATTCAGGAAGTCGGGGACATCAGCAAGTCGATCCTCTCCTCCTTGGGAAGCTTCATCCAACCGATCTTCTATCCCCTGGGCTTTGCCCATGGAACGGACGGATGGAAGTATGTCGTCTCTTCCATCACCGGACTGGTCGCCAAGGAGCAGGTCGTCGGCACGATGGAATCCCTGGACATCTACACGATCCAGACGGCGGGCATCAATGTGCCGGGTGCCTTCTCCTTCCTGACCTTCAACCTCTTCACCCTTCCTTGCGTTGCGGCCATCTCCGCTGCCAAGGCGGAGCTCAAGAGCAAGAAGAACTTCCTCTATGTCCTGAGCTTCTGGATCCTGACTTCCTATCTCGTCTCCTTGATGACCTATGGCCTTGGTTCCCTCTCCTTGATCGGAACTGCTGCCTACGGAACCCTGGAGCTTGTCGACACCATAATCGCCTTCGTCATCGTGGGACTTCTGGGACTTCTCGTCGCCCTCAACAGCTACTCCTTGCGGAAGAGAAACAAACCGATTCATCTCATCCCCTTTGTCGTCGATGACAAGAACGCTACCTTTGTCAACAATGTCATCGATGTCCAGAAAGCGGGGGTCGTCACCAACACCTGCGCTGAGAAAAAAGGCCTCTTCGGCCATAAAAATCACAAAAACGGGTGCTGCCATTGAGGATAACCGCTTTCATTGAGGGCTAGCTGTTGACAATCGAGGAAAGCATGTTCTATATTTAGGTCAGCCGAGGGACATAGGTTTCTTAGGCGCTGATAACGAGAATAAATTCCAACATAAAATTCCTTTTGCTCTCTCCCCTGTGCTTCGGTACAGGGGAGTTTTTGTTTCTTGGAGGGAGAAGAAGATGAAACAGGAATACAGCTACGGAGCCGTGGTCTATCGGGTCGTGGACGGAAAGAGACTTTATCTGATCGAGAAGATGACCTTGGGTCACAACTCTCTTCCCAAGGGACATATCGAGGAGGGAGAGACCCCTCTGGAATGTGTCCACCGAGAGATCAAGGAAGAGACCAACCTCGACGTCGAAGTCGACACGGGCTTTGCCCATACCATCACCTACTCTCCCAAGAAGGATGTCCTCAAGGACGTGACCTTCTATCTTGCGACACCGACCACCTCCACGATCGTTCCCCAGAAGGAAGAGGTCCAGGAGATCTCTTTCCTTCCCTATGAGGAAGCCGAACAGACACTGACATACGAGTCGGACAAGGACACCTTGAAGAAGGCCGAAGAATTCCTCAGCCGGAGACGATGAAGAGAGACCAGAAAGTCACTCACCATGTGATGTCTTCGATTCGGGGAAAGGACACGAAGATCGAAGTCCTGCTCCGCAAGGCCTTGTTTCGGGATGGCTATCGCTATCGGAAGAACGATCGAACCCTTCCCGGCACGCCGGACATCGTCTTCCGTCGGCAGAAAGTCTGCATCTTCTGCGACGGAGACTTCTTCCACGGCTATGACCAGAGGAAGATCGAAGAGTCCCTCTCGACCAATGCGGATTTCTGGAAGAGGAAAATCCAGCGCAACCGAAGAAGGGATCAGGAAGTCGACGAGAAGCTTTCGGAGCTCGGCTATCTCGTGCTTCGCTATTGGGAGCATGAGATCGAGAAGAACCTCTCCTCTGTCATCCAGGAAATCGAGCTGGCCTTGGAAAGCCGGTCTCGGAAGAAACCTCTCTGATCGAACACAAAGTTTTTGATGGGAAGTCGGCGTGGCAATAGAAAAAAGACCATTGCTTCAAGATTTTGCAACGGCCTTTCCTGATCAAAAAAAGGACCGCATATTTGCGGCCCTCAGCTTTTCGGAGGAAACGGATTACTTGCCGTGTTCCTTCTCGTATTCTTCGATCATCTCGACACGGCGCTGATGTCTTCCTTCGTGAGGAGTGGAGGCGAAGAAGATGTCGATCCGACGCAGGACATCCTCCAAGGGCATGTAGGCTCCGCCGAAGGCGATCATGTTGGCGTGGTTGTGGGTCACGAGCAGGTGGCTGACGGAATCGTTGTAGCCGATGCCGCAGATGACGCCCTTGACCTTGTTGGCGCAGATGCTGACGCCTTCGCCACTGGTGCAGACGAGGACGCCTGCCTGGGCCTTTCCTTCCGCAACTGCCGTCGCCGCCTTGAAGGCCGGCTCCGGATAGTTGCAGCTCTCCTTGGAGTAGGTTCCGCAGTCGAGGACTTCGTATCCCATCTCCTGAAGGTGCTTGATGACGGCTTCCTTGTAGGGATAGCCACCGTGGTCACAGCCGAAGCTGACCGTCTTGATGTTGTCCATAATATGTCTCCTTGATTGAATCCAGTGGGATCTCCCCTTGTCGAATCAGATGGACCTCAGAGTGGCTGAGGTCGACGACCGTGGTCGGAACAGAGCTGTCGCAGATTCCCTTGACAAGGAAGGGGATGTCCTTGTTGCCTTGGAATGTCTGGTAGACCTCTTCGATCGTGGTCAGGGCAGGATGGCCGGAGAGGTTGGCGCTTGTGACCTGGAGCGGCTTGTGCACTTCTTTGAGGAAGGAGAGGAGTTCTTCCTTCTCGGGGACGCGGATGCCGCAGATTCCGGTTCCGAGGTGGGATTGGTAGGGGCACTTTTCCTTGGCCTTGACCAGGATCGTCAATGGGCCGGGGAGGAACTTTCTCATGACGGCTCGGATGCCGTCGTCGAGCTCGAAGTAACGTTCGAAGTCGAAGTCCTTCTCGACCATGCAGGCGATGGCCTTGTCCGGTCTTCTCCCCTTGGCCTGGATGAGTCTTTCGTAGGCTTTCTCGTCGTCCCAGAAGATGCCCAGGCCATAGACGGTCTCGGTGGGAAGGGCGAGGATCTTGCCCTCCTTGAGGGCAGGAAGCAGTCTCTTGTCTTTGAAGTCCGTGATTTCCATTTCAGAATTTCAAGGAGACGTCGTCCTTCTTCTTTTCCTCGGCCTGGAAGAGTCCTCTCTTCTTGGCGTGGATCATGTGGGCGACGATTGAGGAGGGGAAGATGACGATCTCCTCATTGTAGCGTGCGACGTTGGAGTTGTAGATCCGGCGTGTGCTCTCGAGATGGTCCTCGACTTGTTTGCTGGTCTCCATCAGGTTCAGGAACAGGGCGTTGGCCTTGAGGTCGGGGTACTGCTCCACGGTCAGATGGATGTCCCTAGAGAGCAAATCGAGCTCGTGGTTGAGACGGGAGAGGCGTTCGATGTCGATGTTCCCGTCTTCGTCCTGCCTCGGATTCTGGCGCATGCGGGTGACTTCGCTCAAGGTGGCGTTCTCGTGCTTGCTGTAGCCCTTGCAGACGTCGTATTCCTTGGTCAGAAGGTCGTATCTCTTGGTCAGGGCGACGTCGATGTCGCTGGCGGATTCCTCGATCTTGACTTCCATCCTCTTGAAGAGGTTGCGCTTGGCGACGAACCAGAAGAGGAGGCTCACGATCAGGATGAGGAAGAGACCGCCGATCGAGACACCGACGATGGCTCCTGCGGAAAGAAGGAATGGCATGTTATCTCTTCCTGTGCGGATTGAGAATGTTGACGAAGGTGTCCTCGTCCGGGGTCAGGGTCTTGATGTAGGTGTAGTACTTGGCATAGGGATAGCCGTAGTGGAGGCAGAGATCCTTGAGGATGACGCCGCTTTTGCTCTCGTAGACTTTCTTGATGGCCGTGAAGCGGATGATGTCGATGTCGGTGTCCGGGGAAAGGCCGAGCTCCTCGGGCCTTGCGATGTAGCTGTCGCAGAGCTCGACGGCTTCCTTCAGGATCCTTTCCTTCCGCTCCTTGGCGGTCTCCACTGGAGCCTTGCTCTTGCGGACGACCTTGCGACGAGGCAGATCTTCCAGGCTGTACTTGGACTTCCAGAGGCCGATGACGCCGTTGATGCGGCTCTTTCCGAGGACGCGGACGGAGAGTCCGTTGTCGGTGAAGACCTGGAACGGATCTTCTCCCTTCTTCAGGGCATCGCAGACCTTGAGGGCGAATTCTTCCTTGAAGATGACCTTGGCGGTGGTGCACTTCTCGACATTCGGATTCTTGTTGAGGATGCGCTGGGCGTGCTTCGTGAATGGCTTGGATGACATATCAATTACCTCCTTGCTTATCGCTATCGTCATCCGGTTTCTCCGGATTATCGACTTTATCTTCTTCTTTCCTGTCGGAAGGCAGAATCTCTTCGACAACGCCTTTTCTCGTCTCTTCTGTCTTCTCTTCCTTCGTCTCCTCTTCTTCCTTCACGGCCTTGGGCTCATAGGTGGAGCGGAGGGAGAGGACGGTCGTGTTGTCCGTCTTGATCAGCAGGACCGGGACTCCGGCATAGGCTTCGATGTGGCTGGCGAAGGTCTCCAGGGAGAGGGAGATGTTCATCGTCTGGGAGTAGTCGAGGAAGAGCATTCCGATGTGCTTGGTATCGCTGGCTCCCTTGACGCAGGCCTGACGGAATTCCTCGTCGGTGATCGGAGCCGACCTTCCGGTCGCCATGACAAGGACGAGACGGGAAGGCTTGCCATTGAGGACGCGGTCGACGGCGACATAGAACGGCTCGAAGCCAGGATAGAGGATGATGTTGTTGGGATTCTTCGGGTTGAGGCCTTCCTGGGTCTTGAGCTTGTGCTCGTCGACGGGAGGCAGATGCCTGTTCTTCAGGAGGTAGCTGATCTGGTCTCCGGTGATGGTCTCGTATTGGATGAGGGTGTTGGCGATCAGCTCCACGTCTTCCTTGTGCTCGGTCAGAAGCTTCCGGGCCTGCTCATGGCACTGGTCGATGATGTCGCGCACGGCCTTGTCGATCTCGTAGGCGATCTGGGTGGAATAGTTGGCCTGGGTCGAGGTGTAGTCCCTTCCCAGGAAGACGGAGCCACCCGGCTTCTCGTATTGGATGGGACCGAGTTCCGACATGCCGTATTGGGTGACCATCGAACGGGCGAGCTGGGTCGCGACCTCGATGTCGTTGCTGGCACCGGTGGAGACGTCTCCGAAGAAGATCTCCTCGGAAGTCCGTCCGCCGAGATAGCCCGTGATGCGGGCCATCATCTGGTTCTTCGTCAGCAGGAAGTGATCCTGGGCAGGGGTCATCAGGACATGTCCGCCAGTCCGGCCACGGGGAACGATCGTGATCTTCTGGACGACGTCGGAATAGGGGAGGAAGATGCCGATCACCGCATGTCCGGATTCGTGATAGGCGACTTGCTTCTTCTCCTTCTCCTCCAGATGGGATTTCTTTGCCGGCCCGGAGATGGCGCGGTCGATGGCTTCGTCGATATCGGCGGTCGTGATGGCGTTGCGGTTGGCGCGGACGGCGAGGATGGCGGCATCGTTCATGATGTTGGCAAGATCGGCACCCGAGAAGCCGACCGTCCTCCCGGCGATCTCGTTGAGATCGACGTCCGAAGCGATCTTCTTGTTCCGGGAGTGGACCTTGAGGATGTCGGCGCGTCCCTTTCGATTGGGAAGGTCGACGGTGATGGTGCGATCGAAACGTCCCGGTCTTGTCAGGGCCGGGTCAAGGACGTCGGAACGGTTGGTCGCGGCCATGATGATGACGCCGGAGTTGTCGGCAAAGCCGTCCATCTCGACGAGCAGTTCGTTCAACGTCTGTTCCCGTTCGTCGTTTCCGCCACCAAGTCCCGCTCCTCTTTGACGGCCGACCGCATCGATCTCGTCGATGAAGATCAGGCAGGGAGCGTTGGCCTTGGCGGTCTTGAAGAGGGAGCGGACACGGGATGCGCCGACGCCGACATACATCTCGACGAAGTCCGAGCCGGAGATGGAATAGAAGGGGACGCTCGCTTCGCCGGCGACAGCCTTGGCCAGCAAGGTTTTGCCGGTTCCCGGAGGCCCGACCAGAAGGACGCCGTGGGGCAGCTTGGCACCAAGGCGCGTGTATTTGTCGGTCGAGTGGAAATAATCGACCAATTCGACTAGCTCAGCCTTGGCCTCATCGCAGCCGGCGACATCGGAGAAGCGGGTCTTGGAGCTCGTCTCCTTGCGGGCGATGTTGTTGACGAATCCGCCCATCGGTCCGCCGCTTCCTCCGCCCATCGCCCGGTTCATGCGGCTGTAGAGGTAGATCATGATTCCGATGAAGGCGACAAAGAGCAAGAGAGGGATCAGCCAGGAACCGACGTCGGAGGTGGATTCCAGGCCGAATTGGAAGTTGTTGCTGGCATAGTAGCGAAGGACCTGTCCGTCCTTGTTGACATAGGTGACGTTGTCGATGATGGGAAGGATGTAACGCTGGTATTCCTCGGCCGTGATGGAGAAGCCGAAGTTGTAGCTCTGGATGCGGTTGTTGCTGTCCTTGACGCTGAAGCTTCCCTGGAGATAGATGACTTGGTCCGAGACGTTGCTCTGGACGGCGGTCAGCTGCAGGTTGTAGTCGGAAGGATTGACCAGATAGGGGACGAGGTTTCCCTCTGCGACGATGACGCCATTGGGATTGTTCGTCTCGTCATAGATGGTGAAGGTCTTTCCTTCGGGAAGGGGATTTTGGGGATCGTCATAGCCTTCGGTGGTCGGATCGAAGTCGACCTGGTAGTGGATGTCTCCGCTGTTGAGAGTGACGCTCTTGGTCGAGCTGCGGAAGACGAAGAAGTAGAGCATCAGGGCGATGACGGCGACAAGGGCGACCGCCAAGAGGATGACGGAGATGTAGCTCTTCCCTCCTCTGGGGTTCTGGGGCCTCTTTTGGCCGTGATGGTTCTTTTCCTCGTTTTCCTGGCCTTGGTTGTCGTCCGAAAAATCCATCTCGTATGGCAAAGCGGACTCAAGAAGAAGGCCATCGGTATTGTTTTCTTTCATTCGTGTCCTCCGGAGAAACGGTATCGTGTTGTCAGAATAGCAATAATATAGCGGAAAGATTCTTTTTTTTCAAGGAAGATGATTTTTGGAAACCCTGGATCAAAATGTCAGAAAACACACGTGAAATCCGCAATTTTTCCGATTCCGTTTTTCTCTTTGGAAATCAAAAAACGGCGAAAGGACCCCCACGGGGCACATACAGGGCATTCTTGTTGGAGGAAAAAGCGCTTTCATCGCAAGAGAGAGACGCAAAAAAGGCCACCTCTTTCGAAGTGGCCTCCTCTTTTTCGGAACGTCTTAGAACTGATACTTCTTGAAGGACTTGAGGCCGAGGTAGATGGCTTCGTCTCCGAGCTCTTCCTCGATGCGGAGGAGCTGGTTGTACTTGGCCATACGGTCGGTACGGGAAGCCGAGCCGGTCTTGATCTGGCCGGCGTTGACCGCAACAGCGAGATCGGCGATCGTCGCATCTTCGGTCTCACCGGAACGATGGCTGATCATCGTGGTGTAGCCGTTGGTGTGGGCAAGACGGATGGCGTCGAGGGTCTCGGTCAGGGTTCCGATCTGGTTGACCTTGATCAGGATCGAGTTGGCGACATCGTTCTGGATGCCCTTGGTGAGGAAGGTGGTGTTGGTGACGAAGAGGTCATCGCCGACGAGCTGGATCTTGCCTCCGAGCTCCTTGGTGAGCTTCTTCCAGCCTTCCCAATCGCTCTCGGCCAGTCCGTCTTCGATCGTGATGATCTCCGGATGATCGCTGACGAGCTTCTCGAGGTATTTGATCATGTCGTCGGAAGTCCAATCCTTGCCTTCGCCCGAACGGGAGAGGGTATAGGTCTTCTTCTCGGCATCATAGAATTCGGAGGAAGCGACATCCATGCCGAGGAAGATCTGCTCTCCGAGCTTGTAGCCAGCGGCCTTGACGGCTTCTTCGATGAGCTCGAGCGGCTCTTCGTTGCCCTTCTTGCAGGAAGGAGCGAAGCCACCTTCATCGCCGACACCCGTCTCATAGCCATGGGCCTTGACGACCTTCTTCAGGGCGTGGAAGCACTCGACACCGGCGCGGAGGGCCTCATGGAAGGTGGTGAATCCGGCAGGGATGATGAAGTATTCCTGGAAATCGACCGTGGACTCGGCATGGGCACCGCCGTTGATGACGTTCATGCAGGGAGTCGGAAGGACTTTGGCGTTGGTTCCGCCGATATAACGATAGAGAGGCATGTGAAGGCTCTGGGCAGCGGCATGGGCGCAGGCGAGAGAGACACCGAGGATGGCGTTGGCACCGAGGTTCTTCTTGAAGGGGGTTCCGTCCAAAGCGAGCATCGCCTTGTCGAGACCGACCTGATCCATGGCATCTCTGCCGATGACAGCGGGAGCGATGATCTCGTTGACGTTCTTGACGGCTTTCAGGACGCCCTTGCCAAGATAGCGGGACTTGTCTCCGTCACGAAGCTCGAGAGCTTCGCTTTCGCCTGTGGAGGCACCCGAAGGAACAATCGCTCTGCCGAGCGTTCCGTCGGTGAGACGAACCTCGACTTCGACTGTCGGATTTCCGCGGGAATCCAGAACTTCACGACCGTGAACAGACTCAATCTTTGCCATTTGTTTAATCTCCTTAATGACGCTATCTATTTTATCAAAATCGACGGCAAGGAGTTACTCTTTTTCTTTTCGCTCTCTCGGAAAAGGGGAAAACAGTCCCGATTCAGCAAAGAAAAGCATCCTTTTCGAACCGTTTCCGTGAACATCTTTCCTACTCTTCAAGATCAAGAGTGGGACTCTGTCACAAGAGAAGGGATTCCTCAGCGGTTGAGCGAAAAGAACAATTCTCTTTCGTCGCTTTTGTCGACATCATGGAATGCGGAGAGAACGGGTGCACTTCCAACGTCGATAGAAGAGCAGGACGAGGAGGAAGACCAGTTCGATCACGGCGTAAACGGAAAGACAGAGGAGACCAAGGACAAGGCTTGCCGATCCCGCTCCGATGGAGAGAAAGACGATCAGAGGAACGAGAATGGCGAAGAGGAGGAAGGAGGAAAGGGCCGTGACTCCGATCGAGCTCCAATAGCTCTTCAGGCCGACAAGCGAGGAGAGGAGGATGGCCTGCTTCGGCTTCTCCGTCTGAGGGTTCTTCCTGGGCCTTTCCCCTTGGCCTCCTCGCCGTGTCGTCGACGATCAGTCCGGGCCTGACCATAGGCTCAAGGTGCTTCCTCAGGGCATGGACGTAGGTACCGCCGTTGAGCCTCGCCGTCTCCCCGGCGTCGGACGTCCGCCATACCTCGTTCGGATCCTCGACGAGGTCTTCGAAGCTCTCCTTGTCGAGATAGCCCAGTTTCATGGCCTTCGACAGCATTCGGCTGGTGACCAGCGACGACACGAAGTTGACGGACTCGCACCCGACGACGGTGCAGTCGTTCTGGACGTTCGTCGTCAGCTCGATGTCGTTCTTGTACTGCCGGAAGACAAAGTTCTATCGTCCACCCCGACTCGTAGTCGCTGTAGATCTTCGACGGCGGAGGTCGAGGTCCGACTCGAAGACGATGGTGCCATATTCCTTCTGCTTCTAATTGAATTTCTCTGGGTCGTGCTTTATTTTGTGCTTCTTCTCGTATTCAAGGTAGGCCTTCTCCTCCACGCCCGCCTTCCGATGGTTGCGGAACGAGTAGAGGAACCTGTCGTCCTCCGTCGTCACCTTTCTTCGTGAGGATTCCGTCGTCGAATTTCGACAGCAGGTCGTTGTAGTCGTAAACCCTGTGTTTCTTTATCGGGGCGCTGTCCCTCTTCAGTGGCGATATGGCAGTGAAGCCCACCGTTTTCGGCCAACTCCCTCTTTGTCTTCGAGATTGGGAACCCCTTGTCTGCTACTATGATTCCTTTCTTTATGTAGCATTTCGATATGAACGTCTCGTAGGCGTATGTGTTTATCTCGTCCCCTTGGGAACGCCATGGTGCGCACCGACTCCATGAGCTCTATGCCGTAGGCGTACATGACCGATATGTCCTTCGTCCCCTTGAGTCTTGTCTTCCTGGCGACGCGGGAGAGGCCGTTGGCCGTGCTGTCGTGCTGCTTCGGGGTGCCATCGATGGCGATGTGGTGGTCGTTCATCACCCTTCCCATCCTGAGGTCGTAGTACTTGTCCCCTTAGCTCGTCGTCCTTCCCTATCGTGTCGAAGGTCTCCTTCACCGTGTTCTTCCGGATAGTACTTGCGGAGGAACGACGACTCGTAGAACCTCCGGAACCACGAAACGGCGACGCCCGGCCTCATGATGAGCACCCTGGCGATTGTCTTTATCGTGTCCGCCGTTTCGATGCCGAAGACCTATCTGGAGGCTAGGCCGGTCTATTCGCAAAGGCTTGATTCCATTTATGGCCATTTCACGGTCTGCTATCTGGCATTGACGGTCTTGAGATTGCTGGAGCTGAAGGTCTTCGATGCCGAGTTGAGCATGGGCCAAATAACTTCGATAGCCAAGATTTGTTCAATCTATGTGTATAGGATTAGCTACAAGATAAGTTTTCAAGAGAGAGGATTGAAAAGGACGAAAAAAGAGGAAAAGAAATCCCGGCCCGAAGGCCGGGATCCGAATTCATTCGGCAGTGATAGGAGAGGTCAGGACTGAAGTTCCGATGTCCGAGAGGACGGCTTCCGTGTGGATATATCCAGCGGCATAGGAGTCTTCGGTGAGCTGGAAGAGGGAAAGGATATCTGCCTCATAGGTGACTTCCCCTTTTTCTTCATCGAAGGTGATGACAAGATTGCTCACGGCCGATGCGGGAACGTCTCCGTTGTTGATCAGGACCTGGAAGAGAAGGGAGTAATCGTCTTCGGGAAGAGTGTAGGTATCTGCCGTCTCGTCCCAGATCAGATCTGCGGCAAGAGTGGCCAAGTCGAGAGGAGTGTAGAAGTATTCCGCGGCGGTGTATCCTTGTTCATCTTTTTCGTGTGCCCATCCGGTTCCAGCGTTTTGATAGATGGAAATTCCCGTGTCGGTGTTCTCAACGTAGGTTCCGGCGGTGACGCCACCCATTGTGTTGGTGTAGAGCATGCCCTCGTCGGTCACGATGTTCTGACTCTCACTCGAGTATTCATAGACGACTTCGGCTCCCATCTCTCCGGTTTCCATGTCGTAGGCATAGAGGTCTCCGGTTTCCGTGGTCGTCAACGTCGCGTTGGTGACGAGATTTTCCTCGAGGAAGGTTCTCAGAGGGCTGTCTATCGGCTTGGTGATCGGATCATAGAGATAGATGAGGAAGCTGTTGCCATCGCTGCTTGGGGTCAAGCCAATCTCATAGGTCTTTGTTTCTCCGTCAAGGTGATAGACGGCTTCCCCATAATCGTTGGTGCCGGCACTTGTCCATCCGATCTTTTCCAGTGCGGCGATGTAGGCATTCATTCCGTCTTCTCCGGATTCGAAGGGGCTGCCGACATCAATGGACAGATAGGCACCGAAGTATCCACCTAATCCGACCCCCTCCTCGGTGATGGAAAGGCCGTCGATGGTGGAGGGGAAGGGCAGGTTCTCCGCGCTTCCGACGTAGCTGGCAAGGGCATTGGCGACTCCCAGTTCGTCCCAGCTTGCCGGAGCGGAATAAGGGATCAATTTGTCTTCGGTCATGCCGTTGTCGGTCGTTCCGACATCATGGATGTCGATGGAAACGTCACCCGTAAGGAATCCGTAGAGGTCATAGGTGTATTTGACCGTATAGGTTCCGTCACCATCAATGGTGAAGGCAAAGGTTTCCGGAAGCATGTAGGAGGTGCTGTCTCCCAGCATCCTGTCGATGGCGAAGTGGCTCAGGTTGTTTTCGACACCAAGACCATCGGGAAGGGTGTAGGTGGAGCCATTGACATCGAAGAGTTCCGGGGCGATGTCGAAAGGCGCAAGGTAATCCGCAATTGTCGCAGTCGGATCTGCAGCTCCCAATGCGGTCATCGTTCCGTCATCGTTGTAGTCGACCTCGACAATTCCGTCTTCGGTCTGGAAGACGCCATAGCTCGATCCATCCTCATCGGTCTCCGAGGCAATGGCATCGACACGGATGGAGTTCGCATCGACCAAGACATCGTATTTGACAGTCGAGGTGGGATCGGCGGGATCTTCATCGACATAGCTGAAGGAGTAGTTTCCCTTCGCCAACTCATCGAAGGCTGCCTGAAGTTCCGCATCTCCATCCTTGGAAGGACGTGGTTCGGGCTTTGCCGGAACGCCAGCCTCTTCGCGGGAGACCAACGTGAAGGAGTAGTCGAGAACGACATTCATCGCTCCGTAAGCGCTAGTATATTCGAAGTCAGCCTTGGCCGAGATGGAGGCGATGGCATCGTCTTCCACAACGATGTCGAAGGTCTGGATGATGAGGTCGGAATAGCCAAGGAGTCCCAATCCCATCGCTGCTTGGGCTTCTTCCGGGACGGTGATGGTGAATCCTTCTTCACTCTCCTTGACATCGCTGACGTCCAGAAGGTCGAAGGGATTGCGATAGTCATCAAACGAAACCGGATTGCCGGAATCGTCCGCGAGCAAAACTTCCGTCACCGTATTGTCATAGTTGAGAACTCGGCGGACAGCCAAGCCGGCGTTCTCTCCCGTGCCTTCAAAGAAGTGCAAGGGGTTATAGCCCTCTTCCTCGTTGAAGTACTCATCTTTGGCCAAGAATCCGGACAAAGTCGAAGTAGAGTTGTCGGTTTCCTCTCCATCCTCTAGATAAGTGATGGCTAGGGAACCGGTGAAACCAACTCCGTTTTCGTCCTTGAGCTTATTCAGGACATCTTCGGCCGTCAAAGGTTCCGGTTCCGGTGTCGAGATCACCGAAGAAGAGGTAGGGGAGGAATCTTCCGGAGAGGAAGGGTTCGAAGAGGAATCCTTCGGGGACGAACTTTCCGAAAGCGAAGAAGAAGAGATCTGTGGAGACTGACAAGCGACAAGACCGATGGAGAGGAGGGATAGCAAAGCGAATTTCTTTCTCATATGGACATCTCCTTTCTGTTGGGAAAAGTATAAAGAAAGAGAAAAAGGGGAGAGAGCTCCGGATCCGATTTCGATAAGAATGATGAACCTTGGAAAAGAAAATAAAAAGCATGGTAAATTTTGACATTCTCTTCAAAAAGCAAAAAAAGTTTGAAAATCGATGGGGATGGGTAAGCTTTTGAAATCCTCATTAAAGCGCTTACTTTTTGCCTCGCCGCAAGAGGCAAGGCTTCTTAGGGCAGGGAGAAGACCACTTCCATGAGAAAACCAGGGAAAGGGACGGCTTTGAAAAGAAGGAATCTTTGCTTCGTCTCTGCCTTCCCCTCTCTTCCCCCCCTCTCTCATTTCTCTCATCCTAAAAATGTAAGCGCTATTATCGCTTTGGCATATATTAAATAAGGATGGGAAAAGGAAGAGAAAATCAGGAAAAAGGAATAATCTTCATTTTTCTTTCCCAAAAACGATTTTCCGTGCCTGGAAAATTGCTTTTGCAATGGGGAGGGGTAGGAAGGGATAATGTTTCCATTCCTAATTAAGGAGGAAACCCATGAAGAAATATCTGTTGCCGCTCTCTGTCCTGACTCTTCTTTCCCTCTCTGCCTGTCAGCCTACTCCGACCTCTTCTCTGTCTTCTTTGCCGTCCAACGAGAACTCTTCTCTCGACTCTTCTTCGGCCTCGAAGCCATCCGACAGTTCGACATCCTCCTCGGACGAGGGAGGAGAGAAGGAAGATCCGGTCATCATCGAGGTCGACAAGACCTATGCTCTGTCGACCAAGCCGGGAGAAGGGACGACCATCAAGCTTGAGACGGAACTGGATGCGGCAGGAAAGCTTCCTGCGGGCTCGGAGGTCGTCTTCGAAGTCGAGCTGACCGGGGAGAACTTTGAGCTTTCTATGGTCAAGGCCGACGGCAAGGAACTTGTCCCAGATGCTGAGGGAAAGTATTCCTTCGTCATGCCCAGAAGAGATGTTACCATCGAGACCGAGGCCATTTCCCTGGGAGAGGAATCCATCGTCGCCACTCCGGACGTGACTGCGGAGATGATTCCGACCACGGCCAGCGCGGTCAAGGATCTTCTCACCAAGGAGAAGGATTTGGAAGGAACCTACTTCCAGAGCGGAACCTATTCCCACTTTGGTGGAAGCTATGAGGAGAATTTCTCTTACGATATCGTCGCTGGAAGAAATGACGTTCTCCATGTTTCTGGCTATCAGTTGAGCAGTTCGAATGCGGCCTATGGTGCACCGTATTTCGTCGAACGAGGTGTCGATGAAACCGGCAAATATTATGAATACGTAAAGAAAGGGACATTGTCCAGTTCGACCAAGAATGCCACGGAGACGCTCGAAACCGAAGATATCCTGACCTCGGAGGACGAGGAAGGAGAAGGCGTTTCCCAGGAACAAGCCAAGAGCCTTGTCTCTTCCTATGGCTTTGCGGACATTGTCCTGGGCGAGTACTTCAACGAGGATTCTTCGGAGTACCGTGACTTCACGCGCATGGATGAGGCCAAGATCACTCCGGTCGTCGCAGAGGACAAGAAGAGCTTCACCGTCACCTTGGACGGCGTCCATGACACGGGCTATACCCTCTATTTGACGACTCTCTCTTTGACCTTTGACGGAACGGGATTCCTGACTTCGGCACAGGCAACCTGCGACAGTTACAGCGAGTATGACGAGGAGACACATGCTCCCAATCCCGGGGCGGAACCTTCGGAATCGGAAACCAATTCCCTGACGGCGACAAGAGGGTATAAGAAGACCATCGATCGTCGCATCCATCTGAAGGATTATGCGATGCATGACTACGATGTCAACGTCTCCTACAGGTTGCCGAACACCTATGATTCCATCTCCGCCAAGGACAACGTTGTCGAAAACGGATCGACTCTGAGCTTCCAAATCATCTCCAGGGATGACAATGCCTTGCTCGTTCCGGAAGTTGTCCGTGCGGAGGAAGAAGGATTCGTCGAGATTTCTGACACGTATTCCGGCAAGGAAGTCAAGGTCTTGAAGGAAGGAACCTTCCACCTTGTCTTCGACAACGGCTTGGGCGAGGAAAAGACGATCGAGCTGACCTCCGTGAAGCCGGAGCCGACCTCGGTGAGCGGAACGCTCTCTTCCAACACCGTCTTCGTCAATTCTTCGGTCACATTGACCGTAACGATCGTTCCGGAGATGGCTGACCAGGGTGTGACGGCCGTCGTCAATGCCGAGAAATCGACTGGCGAAGCAGACATCGTGGAAACGGAAGAAGCCGGAGTCTTCACCGTCACGGGCAGGAAGGAAGGAGAGGTTGTCATCGATCTGGCCTCCACGGAAGATCCTTCTGTCACGGGAAGCGTGACTCTGAACGTCAAGAATCCGCCCGATGCTACCGCTTTGAAAGAGACGCTGACGACCAAGACGATGAGCGGAAAGGAAAGCTCCTCTTACGAAGAAACCTATCTCTACTTCAATTTCAATGCCGACGGCACAGGCAGCTTCCGTATCGGTAGCGACTATTATGGAATGACTTGGGAAGATGTCCAATCCTTCACTTGGTCCTTGGATGAGACGACCTTGGATTTCACGATCACCTGTGATGCGACACGCTATGTCTTCGAAGCCGCCCGCGCATTGGACAACACTTCCATCGAAGTGGATGTCTCTTACTTCGGAAGTGTCGACACCTACACTCTGACAGCGACCGATCGCATCGAAGACCTTTCGACCTTAGGCTGACTTTTGTCTCTGTTCTTGGCGCCTGAGATTTCCCGGGCGCCTTTCTTGCGTTTGATGAAATAAGGAGATTCCCACATGAAAAAGAAAACGCTCTTCCTTCCTCTTCTTTTGGGCCTTACGGCCTGTGCCAACAATTCTTCTTCCTCTCTTTCTTCTTCCTTGCCTTCCACTCCGATGGATTCTTCTTCTCCTTCTTCTTCTCTTCCTTCCTCGACCGCTTCCGGTGAGGAAAGCGACAGTTCCAGCACAAGCTCTGTCACAGATCAGAAGGAGGAGGTCTCATTTGCGGAAGCTCTCTCCCTTCTCTCCAAGGTGCAGAAACAGGAGAAGAAGGCTTCTAAGGAGACCTTGTCGGTGACGGCGACAAGCGGCGATATCGTCCGCGAGCAGGATCAATCCCTGACTCTCTATGCCGATGGTTCCTCCTATGGAACGGGAACGGTGAAGGAGACGAACAAGGGAAAGGTGACCAATCAGGATACCTTGAGAAGACGCTCCCTCTTGAGAGAGGAGAAAATCGAGACGGACTCCGGTGCTGTTGCGGACTTCTCGATGTTCTATCAGGTCGTGGATTATGAAGAGGATCGTCTTGGCCTTCCGGACTATTCCGATTCGAGGGACCGGATCTTCGTCTTCGACAGCGACAGGGAGGCTCAGCAGGTCGGTCTTGCATCCGGAGAGTACATCCTGACTGAGGAAGCACCTCTGGCTGCCACTTTCCAGCATGTCGGAAATCTCTATCAGTTCATCGCTTCGGAGCTTTCGGGAAGCCCCTATGTCGAGCAGGCGGGAGTGACTTCGATGGAGAGGGAAGTCCTCTCGGATTCTGTCCGTTATTCCACACGGGCGGAGTATGAGCTCGATGGCGACATCAACAACGTCACGACCTATGTCGTGGAAGCTTCCTTCACCCTGGATTCCCAGGAAGAGAAGCTTCTCTCCTACACGACCTTGTCCAGCCAGGAAGATGTCCGAAACGACGATCCGGAGGATTCCTATCTTTCCCAGACAAAGACCGAGGCTACTTTGGAATACGGAACTCGGGAGGAGGTTCCTTCCACAGATCCGATGGATGTCCTGGATTACTATCTCCAACAGGTCACCTCGATCCAGCTGACGGATTCCTATGGAGAGGAGCTTGATCCCACAAAGGTCTCTCCTTCAGTCGCTTATCTCCGGGCGAAGCCATTGACTTACGAGCCGGAGAAGGCGATCCTCGACCAGGACCTTGTCCCCTATGCTTCTTCCGATCAGTCGGTCGTCTCGACCGAGGAGGAAGGATACTTCGAAGTTGTCGGAACAGGAGACACGACCCTGACCTTCGCCTACTTCGGAATGGAGGATGGCGTCTGGAAGAACTGCTTCATCGACCTCGACATCCACATCGTCAGCAACGACCCGGTCACTTCCGTCACCTTCGAGTCCCTGCTTCCGGAGAGAAACCAGCTTGCTCTGGGAAAGGAATACACGTTCCGGATCTATGTCTCTCCTTCGACGGCCGAGCAGGGATTCGACATCGAATGCACCGATCCTTCCGTCTTGTCCGTGACGAAGAGCGAAGACGGAGAGAGCATCATCGTGAAGGGCTTGAAGGAAGGAGAGGCGACCGTCACTGTCTCAAGCACCTTCGATCCGAGCAAGAAGAGCAGCGAGACTTTCTCGGTCTATCCCGAGTTGACAAGCGAAGAGACGAAGGAAAAGATCGTCGGAAAGTCTTTCTTCTATGAATCTCTCTATGGCTACAGCTACACGATGGTCTTCGAGGATGAGACGACGGGATACATGTTGGAAGAGACAAAAGAGGAAAGCTACACCGATCCTTTCACCTACTCAGTCGATGGACGGGACCTGACTCTCCAGTGGACAGAGTATGAGCCTTCCTTCACAAAGGGATATCTGGGATTGGACGGAACGTACCTTGCCTTTGACGACGAAGAAAACTATCGGACTTTGGTCTTTGACCTTGTGGAGGATGCCCAATGAAAAAAGCTCTGTTTCTGCTTCCGTTTCTGTTTCTGACCGCCTGCTCGGAGAACAAGATCTCCTCTTCCCTTTCGACAAGCTCGACTTCAAAGGAGGATTCCAGTCTCGCTTCCTCGCCCGAGTCTTCTTCCTCTTCCGTCTCTTCGGCGGAACCAATCGTTCCGGAAAAGACTTTCTCCACCATCCATGAGCTCTTCTCCTTCCTCGAAGGAGAAGGGAAGGAAATCCTGAAGGAGAGAGGAGTCCAGTACAACCGGATTGGAAAACACTACGAGACCTCCCTCTATTCCATCCATGAGACGGACGTGAAGGAAGAAGGAAGATCCTATTCCGATTCCGTCCTCACCGGAAGCGGAACGGAGAGGATGAAAGTCACCTACGATTACAAGGATCCGGAAGAGACTTCCGACACCTATCAGCTCTATCGCGGAGTGAAGGAAGGAACGTATTATGACATCGTGGACTACGGAGAAGGGAAAGAGCGAGACACGGCGATGAAAGAAAGCCTGAAAGAGGAGGAAATCAAAGAAAAAACTTCTCTTTCCTCCATCGACTCGCTTCTTTCTCTCTATGAAAACTATCTCGAGAGCCAGATCATCATCGGCTTTGACGATATCGCTCCTGTCATCGACGCAGAGACCGGAGAGAGCACCTATTCCATCCAGAAGAGCTATCAGGATGTCATCCTGGGGACGACTTCCTTCTTCGGTGTCGACTGCTCCTTGACTTTCTCTCCGGAGATGGAGCTTCTCTCCTTCTCCTTCGACTATCAGGAGAGAGTCCCGGCTCTGGACGAGGAAGGAAACGAGACCGCAGAGACCGTCCTCTACGAAGAGGTGAGGGAAGAACAG
Source organism: uncultured Bacillota bacterium (assembly GCA_949290645.1). GTDB lineage: Bacteria > Bacillota_I > Bacilli_A > RFN20 > CAG-288 > Enterosoma. Next base: position 104,245 of record CASESG010000004.1, on the reverse strand, counting down.
GACATCACCTACGGGACGAAGACAGAATATGACGGAACGGGAGTCAATCCCACGGACTACTTCCTCGTGGATTTTGCCGTCCAGATTCAATCCAGCGACGGAATCATGCCTGACCGCTATGATGCCGACAAGGACAACTTCCCCTATGGAGAGCTTGTCCATGCCCGGGCGGTCGATGTCCTTCCGGAGAAAGCCTTGGACACGGAACTGACCATCGTCTCCTCGAGCGATCAGAAGGTCATCTCCGTCACTTCCTATGACAGCGGGAACTATGTTCGTGCCGTCGGAGAAGGAACGACAACTTTGACCGTTCAGGCCCAGAACGGAATGAAGAAGACGATCGACGTCACCGTGAAGGCCCCCGCTTTGGAGAGCATCGAAGCCAACACCTACAGCAAGTTCCACTACAAGGGAACGGAAGAGAATCTCTATATCTACGGCAAGCCGGAGAACAGCCTGGATGAGATCCAGGTGGTCTCCGACACTCCGGAGCTCATCGAAGTCCGCAAGGACGGAGAGGACTATTCCCTCTACTTCAAGGAAGTCGGAGAAGGTCAGGTGACCGTCTCCTCCGTGAAGAATCCGGAGGTGAAGGATGTCCTCGATTTCCATATCCAGGAGAAGAAGACGATCGAGGAAATCAAGGCCTCGGCGGTCGGAACCTGGACCGCATCCCTTCCCAACGGAGATACGGGAGAGGAGATTCCCGACGCGGCGACGGTTGTCTTCAACCAAGACGGAACCGGTTCCTTGACCATCCATTCCGACGATACGGGATATACCTTCCCGGTCGAGAAGGAACTTCCTTTCACCTATACCCTCGAGGAGAGCTATTCCGATGACCGGATCGAGGTGAAGATGTCCACCATCACCTTTGTCTCGGAAGCCGGCTTCGAATATGTCTATGATCAAAACGATGGCTATTTCTATGCGACCGGAGAGGACAGCTACCTGACCTTCGGAATGAGCGATCCGAACTTCTTCGCCTATACCTTGCAGCTGGATGCGAAGAAGGTGAGCGAATGAAAAAGTCAGTTTTCCTGATCCTTCCTCTTCTTTTCCTCTGCTCTTGCAACAAGGAATCCTCTTCTTCCCTTTCTTCCACCTCTTCCGGGACGGAATCTTCCTCTCTTTCCTCTCTGTCCTCTTCTTCCTCCTCCTCCTCCTCTTCTTCTTCTTCGTCTACTCCGTTGACGGCGGAAGATTTTGTCGAGAAGCTTTCCAAGGCCGGTGGCCATCCCAATCAGATCCAGGGAGAGCAGGAGACTTCCTACTTCTTCTCCACTGGGACGGAAGAGGACGGAATCACCATTGACGGAAAGGATGCCTTCACGGCAGGGCGCTACTCCAGCAAGGAGGACGGAGACCTTGTCGTCCGCAAGGGTGTCCTCACGATGGATGGTTCCTCCACTTCCTATGAGATGCAGACCTCCTATGACGAAGAATCCTTCTATCAGCTGTTGCGATACGAGGACGGAACCGGAACGAAACAGCTCCTTCCTTTTGCGGAATCCTCGATCGAAGCCAATCTCTCCCTGGATGCCGCAATGTCGGAAGCGAAGTCCTTGTCTGATGCTCTCTCCTATCAAGGCGTGAAGGATGTCGAAGTAGTCCTTGACCTTCCCGAATCTCTCACCGATGGAGAGACTTCCTTCTCCTACGAGGTCAATCTCTTCGTCGAAGGGACGGATGTCTATCAGCGGAGGCTTCTTTCCTCGACGACCATCACCTTGGAAGAGGGAATCCTGACTCATATCGAGACGACCAAGGAAGAAAAGATCTATGCCTCCGGCCTGGCCTTGAACACGATGTCCGTGAAAAGCGCGATGGACATCCAGCAAGGGGAATTCCAGGCTTATGATGGCGAGATCTTCGACCCCGATGATCCGACATTCAGTCTGGTCGAAGACGAGTGACTGGTTCTTTTGGCCAGACCATAAAGGCAAAGAGGAAATCCTTTGCTTCTTCCTTGCGCAGATCGCTCTCTCTTACGAGAGCCCGCTATGTGAAATGATATACCAATACTTAAGTTCCTTGGTTTAAGAACCGAAGCTTTTTCGAATGCCGACCTGTTTGTCATGGAATCAAGTTTCTTCTTTTCGCTAAGGACAGAGCATTGTTTTCCTATCTTCCATATCCTTTTCATTGAACGGAGAAAAGAGAGCGGATGAGAGTCGGAGAGGGTGTTTCTTGCTATAATGTTTTCATGCTTGTCTTTGACACGATCTGCGCACTGGCGACTTCACCATACAAGAGTGCTCTGGCCTTGGTCCGTCTCTCGGGGCCGAAGGCTTTTTCGGTCTTCTCCTCTTTGACAAAAAGAGAGGTCGAGAAGATGGAAACGGGGCGTGTCTATCTGACGAAACTATACGAAAACAAAGAGGATCCGGACACGCTCATCGATGAGGCCCTTGTCTTCCTTTCGAAGGGGCCGAAATCCTATACGGGTTTCGATACGGTTGATTTCTCGATCCATGGTTCTCCGCTTGTGGCGAAGAGCCTTCTTCAGGCTTTGGTGAAGAACGGGGCGAGGTTGGCGGAGAAAGGGGAGTTCTCGGCTCAGGCCTATTACAACGGAAAGATGGACTTGTTGAGGGCACAGGGAATCAACGACCTGATCAATGCCCAAAGTCAAAGGGCGATGGAATTGGCCAACAAGACTCTGAGCGGAGAAAACAGCCACAAGGTCGAGGAATTGAAAGAGGGTCTTCTGGAACAGATCGCTCAGCTGGAATACTATGTCGAGGATCAGTATTCCGATGAGAAGGATGACTATGACGAGGAGCTTCTTCTGATTTCTTCCTGGCTCAAGAAGGAGATTCAAGAGTGGGAGAAGGTTTTGGAAGGGACAAGAAGGAACAATAAGGAATATCAGGGAATCAAGGTTGCGATCGTCGGGGAGCCCAATGTCGGGAAGTCGACTCTTCTCAATGCCTTGATCGGAGAGGACAAGGCGATTGTCTCTTCGATCCCGGGGACGACAAGGGATGTCGTGGAAGGAGAGAAGGAGATTCGGGGCATCCGCTTCCTCTTCAAGGACACGGCGGGAATCCGGAGGACAGAGGATGAGATCGAGAACATCGGAATCCACAAGTCCTTCCAGGCGATCAAGGATTCCGACCTTGTCCTTCTGGCCTCCGACTCGGGCTTTTCCTTCCTGCCCAAGGAGAAGGAACTGCTCTCTGTCTTAAAGGGGAAGAAGGTCCTCAAGGTCGCGACCAAGAAGGATCTTGGTGTCCCTACCGACGGGGCCGACCTTGTCCTCTCTTCTCTGGAGGGAGATCTCTCTCTTCTGATCGACAGGATGTTCTCTCTCCTGGATCTGGAGGAGAAGGAGGAATCCGCTTTCTTGGGAGAGAGGGAGGAATCCTATCTGGAGAAGATCCTCAACGGTCTTGCGGAGAGTGTGTCAAGCATCGAGGAGACTTCACAGCTCGACATCGCTTCCGACACTCTGCGGCAGGTGGTCTCGACGATCAACGAACTTTTGGGAAAGGACGAGGGAAAGACGATGGAGGACATCTATCAGACCCTTTTCTCTCACTTCTGCCTGGGGAAATGAGAATCATGAAAATCATCGATACGCATACGCATCTCTATGACGAGAGCTTTGAGAAAGACCGAGAGTCGGTGCAGGAAAGAGCCCTTCTCTCCCATGTCTTTTCCGTGGTCAACAATGCCGACAGCCTTGAGGTCTTCGAGAAGATCCTTCTCCTGTCCAAGAAGAGACCATCCTTCTATCATTCGGCCTTGGGCATCCATCCGGAATTCGCAAACAGGGGAGAGGACTATCTTGATAGGGCGATGTCTTTCATCAAGGATCACAAAGAGGAGATCCTTGCCATCGGAGAGATCGGCCTGGACTACCATTATGATAAGGAAGAGGAGACCAAGAAGAAGCAGAAGGAATACTTCGTCAAGCAGATCTATCTTGCCAAGGGACTCTCCCTTCCCGTTGTCGTCCACAGCCGGGATGCCGATCGGGACACCTTTGAGATCATCAAAAAGGAACTTCCGGAAAGGGTCGATCTGCACTGCTATTCCGGATCCTGGGAATTGATGCAGGAATATCTTCGCCTTCCGATTCGCTTCTTCATCGGAATCGGAGGCGTCTTGACCTTCAAGAACGCCAGAGTGATCAAGGAAGTGGTCCAGAAGGCTCCGCTTTCTTCCTTGCTTTCGGAGACGGATGCCCCCTATCTGGCACCCACCCCACACCGAGGGGAGAGAAACGAACCTTCCTATCTCCCTCTTGTCCTCAAGGAGATCGCCCGTTTGAGGGGGGAAGAAGAAGAGACGATCGCAAATGCCCTATTTGAGAATGCGGAGGAATTCTATGGAATCCATTTCTGACAGACATCCCGGAAGACGATATCTCTATGTCTGCGAAGGAATCACGGACGAGGATCGGCTGAAGAAACTGGGCTGTCTCTTCGTCCTTCCCACGGGAGGCAAGTTCATCCGGCACGAGATCGTCTCTTTCCTGAAATTGGCCTATGAGGTCCGGGATCTGGTCCTGATCCTCGATCCCGACGGCCCGGGAAGAAAGATCCAGGAGAGACTTGTCCAGGAAGTCGGACCTTCTTTGACAATCCAGGTCGAGCAGAGGAAGGCCATCAAGAAGGACAAGGTCGGGATTGCCCAGATGGCGATGGTCGACCTCAAGGAGAAACTGCGTCCTTTCGTCCTTCATGACATCCTGACCGACGAAAACCTCTCCCTGGACGAAGAGGACTTCTATAAGCTGGGTCTTGTCGGGCCTGGTTCGAAGGAGAAGAGGGAGAAGCTGATCGCACACTACCACATCCCCTTCACTTCGGCCAAGAAGGTGGAAGACTGCCTTTTGATGCTGCAGATCAATGCCAAGGAAATCCAGGAGGTTCTCTCATGAGTGAAAGGGAAAGAACAAGAAAAATTCTCAAGGAATATGGCCTTGTCGCCAAGAAGTCCTTCGGGCAGAACTTCCTGGTGGATGAGGGCATCATCCGACGAATCGTCTCCGGGATGGACGTCTCTTCCTATGAGACGGTGATCGAGATCGGCCCAGGGCTGGGCTCTCTCTCCCTTCCTCTCTCCAAGGAAGCGAAGAAGCTGATCCTCGTCGATGCCGACAGGGACATGGTCAAGGTCCTGAGAGATCAGTTTGCCGATGAGAAGGATGTCCAGATCGTCGAGAAGGATTTCCTCCGCTTCGATCCGGACGAATGCTCAAGCAAGGAAAATCGCCTCTTCATCGGAAACCTTCCCTACAACATCACCTCAAGCCTATTGGAGTATTTCCTGTGCAAAGGATTCAAGAGCGCCGGCTTCATGGTCCAGAAGGAAGTGTACGAGAAGCTCGACTATCAGCCCGGAAGAAAGGAAAACAGCCCTCTGGGAGCCTTCCTCAAGGCTTCCGGAAAGCTCTCCCTTGTCACCTATGTCGATCGCTCGGCCTTCGATCCGTCCCCGAAAGTCGATTCCGCCTTTGTTCGCTTCGACTGCACGAATCCTCTGCCGTTTGTTCTCTATCCGGTCTTCAAAGCGCTTTTCAAGGATCCCAACAAGACGATCGGAAACTGCTTGAGACAGTTTGACGCGTATCAAAAGGCTTTGTCCGTTCTGAAGGAAAGAGCGGATGAAAGGCTTTCCCGGAGGGCGAGGCAGCTCGCACCGGCGGAACTCACGGCCCTGGCTTGTGATATTTTGACAATTTGTTGAACAAATTCGCAATCTTTGCTTGCCTTCGATCTTTCCTCCCCTTTCTTTCTTTACAGCGACGATGTGATGTAAAGAAACTTTGATATGTGACAGGAAAACAACCTGTTTTCGTTTGCGAAAATGTCGTTTTAAAACGAATGATGAAGAGGCAATTTATTGGCTGGGGGGGGTTGTTTTTTCAGAAGTTTCACCTATAAATTATGAAAGGCGAGAAATCGCTTTCATTTTCTAAGGAGGACAATATGAGCCTAAAGCGCAAGTCCATCTTTCTTCTTCCGGCTCTGATCACCGTCATGTCCATTTCCTTTGTCGGCAAGGATGGCATGCAGGAAATCGGGGTCGGTTTGTCGAAGCTGGCAGACGACGGCGTCCCGACGTACACTCCGGCGGAAGACTTCACCGACATCGACTTCAACTTCGATTGGAAGTTCCAGCTGGGCGATTCCGGTACGGCTGACGAAGCGCGCGAAGCCTATGACGATGCCTCGTGGAGAGAGGTCTCCCTCCCGCACGACTGGTCGATCGAGCAGGACTTCGACGCCAACATCCCTCCGGCCATGGGCATGCTTCCGGCAGGACAGGCCTGGTATCGCAAGCAGTTCACCTTGGGAGCCGAGACCCAGGGCAAGAAGGTCTTCATCAACTTCGACGGCGTCTACATGGATTCGGACGTCTATGTCAATGGCGTCCACATCGGAAACTATCCCTACGGATACATTCCTTTCTCTTACGACATTACGCCCTTCCTCCATTATGATGAAGTCAATACCATCGCCGTCCGTGTCAACTCTCCGCTTGGCAACGGACACAATTCCTCCCGTTGGTATGCGGGCGCGGGCATCAACCGCGACGTGACGCTCTCCTTCGAGAATCCGACCCATCTCGAGAGAGACGGCGTCTACTTCACCAACGAGCTGGAAGGCTCCATCGACGGTGCCGGTGCCAACAGCCCGATCCAGAAAGGTGAGAACGCTTTGGCGATCGCCACGGCCGCCCCGAAGACCGAGAACGTCGAGACCACGGCGCACATCGAGGCTCGCAACACCTCCAGCACGCCGATCCGTGTCAAGGCCAGGGTCTCGGTCACGGACTATCGCACGGGCGAGCCGATCGAAGGCGCGACCAACTTCGAGTCCGATGAGGTGGAGCTTGCGGCCAACGACTACAAGACCATCACCTTCACCTACATGATGCCGACCATCCACCTCTGGGACATCAACGATCCCTACCTTTACAACATCAAGACCGAACTGATCAACGTCGAGACGGGCGAAATCATCGATTCGACCATCACGCGTTACGGATACAAGAAGTCCGTCTTCACCCTCAACGACGGCTATTACCTCAACGGCCGCTACGTCAAGCTCTACGGAGCCTGCATGCATCCGGACCAGGGTGCCCTCGGCAACGTCGCCGACTATGAGGCCGTCAACCGTCAGATGCGCATCATGCACGAGATGGGCGTCAACTCCATCCGTACGGCCCATTGCCCCTTCTCCGAGACTTTCATGCGGGCTTGCGATGAGAACGGCGTCCTTGTCTTCGAGGAGTTCTTCGACACCTGGACCGGTTCCAAGAACACGGACGACTACCACAACTGGTTCAACGTCGAAGTCCCGACGGACGAGAATCACCCTCTGGTCGAGGAGGGGGATGTCTGGCACAACTACGACATCCGCATGACCTCCAGAAGAGATCGCAACTGTCCTTCTCTCATCATGTATTCAATCGGTAACGAGATTTCCGGCTATAACAACAACTATCCGAAGTATGCCCAGGAGATGATTGATGAAATCCGTACCAACGATCCGGATACGCCGGTCACGATGGGCTTCCCGATGTGGGGCGGCGATGGCACCAATACCCGTCGCAAGGACACCCTTCAGTGGCAGGTCGCCAACCTTTTGGACATCGTCGGCTTCAACTATCCTTCGCTCAAAAACGAGGACTACGACGACAGCCACAACAATTACAACTGGATTGTCTTCAACTCCGAATCCTCCTCGGCCTGGAAGTCGAGAGGATACTTCCGCAACGACTGGGGAAGCATCGAGGGCGTCAAGAACCAGAAGTCTTCCCTCGACTACGACAACCACTTCCACACGATGAGGGACGAGTGGGTCGCCGACCGTGACAGGCAGCACGTCCTTGGCGAGTACATCTGGACGGGCTTCGACTACATCGGCGAGCCGCAGCCCTTCGACGGAGGCTCGGATCCCTCGAAGTCCTCGTACTACGGCTCTGTCGACACGGCCGGATTCGAGAAGGCCGAGTTCTACATGCTGAAGTCCCAGTGGGTCAAGATGGAGGACGAACCCTTCGTCAAGGTCGTCAACCACGTCAACCTCGAGGATGACAACCTCCGTCGTCAGATCACGACCAATCACGACGGCGAGACGGTCGAGCTTTGGGTCTCCTCCAACGCTTCCTCGGTCCGTCTGACCTATGTCGATGACGACGGCGTCGAGCAGGAGATCGGATTCAAGGATTGGAACCAGGCTCAGAGCAAAAACCCGATGCTCCGTCTCCAGGAGCCGATGGGCAATCCGAGCCAGTATTCGGACAAGCTCTATCAGATCTTCCAGATCGACTGGTCGGTCCTGGAAGGACACGACGTCCATGCCTATGCCTATGACGTCCCCAGCGATGAAGTCGTTCTCGAAGGAGAGGATGCGACCAAGCCGATCGCGACGGATGTTGTCGCCCACTCCAACGGCTCTGAGGCCATCCGCCTCACTCCGGAGAAGAGATCCATCCGTGCCGACGGACACGACCTCTCCTACATCGAGGTCGATGTCACCGATGCGGAAGGACACATCAACCCCAACGCCATGGACACCATGACCTTCTCCATCAAGGGCGACGGCGAGATCGTCGGCGTCGACAACGGCGACGCCTACGGCAAGGAGAGATACAAGTACTTCGAAGGCGAGACGTGGACGAGAAGCGCCTTCAACGGAAAGGCCCTCGTCATCGTCAAGTCCACCCAGGAAGAGGGAAGCTTCACCCTGACGGCCCAAGGAAACGGCCTTGCTCCGGCGGAGACCACGGTCTTCACTACCACGACGGGCAGCCAGGTCGTCAACTATGCGGCCGAGACGCTCTCCATCTCCATCAGGAGCGGATCGACGATCGACGAGCTCCGCGAAATGCTCCCGGCCAAGGTCAGCATCTATTCCAGCGACGGACAGACGGGACTCTCCGGAGACGTCACCTGGGATACGGAAGCCCTGAGGAACTCCGCCCTGATCAAGAACAATACCTTCTTCATCTTCGGAACCGTCACCAACGAAGAGTTCAAGAACACGCAGGCCAAGTGCATGATCACCATCACGGACAACGTCGAGTACAGCGCCGAGAGCATCAACCTTGTCACGAAACCGGGCGTCGTTCCGGAATTCCCGAGCGAGGTCTACGTCAGCGGAAGTGACGGCACGAACGTGAAGCGTGAGATCACCTGGGTCGGAGACTACAACATGCCCGCCAATTATGCCGATCCCTACACCTACTTCACGGTTCAGGGCTATGCCGAGGTCAACGGCCAACGCATTGACGTCTTTGCGACGGTCAACATTGTCCCTGAGGAATCTTTCACTCAAGGAAAGGTCAACATCACTGGAACTGGCGCTTCCTATTACGAAGGAGTCCATACCCCTGATCAGATTGCCGATGGACGTATCAGCGGCGAGAACGGCTGGGGAAACTGGGAAGCCCATAACTACATCCGTACGGACGACTGGATTCAGGTCGACTTCAACGAGACCATCGTCCGTTCTCTCAACGTGTACTTCCTCCAGCAGTCTGACTTGCAGAAGGCCTGGGCTCTTCCCGATACGTTCGATGTCAGCTACTTCGACGGAGTGCAGTATGTTCCTGTCGAGAATGCCGTCTATCCTGAGACGATTGTCGGCAACTCTGTTCCTTCCAATGATGACAGCATCATCGAAGACCCCAAGGCCAACGTCGTCACCTTCGATGCGGTCCAGACGAGCTCCCTGAGAATCACCTTCCATATCGATAATTCGAAGGTGGATCACAATGCAGGCGACAATCCAGGACAATCCAACAACATGTTCAAGGTCTCCGAGGTCGAGGTCTTCGGCGACATCGTCTCCAATCTCTCTTCCGAAGCCATGATTGGTGATGTCTGGCTCGACGGCATCCTCTTCGAGGACTTCGACTACAACACCTTCAACTATCGCATCGGCGTCGAGAACATGGACACGGCTCCGATCATCCAGGCTAACGGAATCTTTGGCTCCTCCGTCAAGGTCGAGCAGGTCGATTCGGCCCTCGGACAGGCGCGCATCATCGTCACCTCTGCCGACGGTACACAGCAGCTGGTCTACACCATCAGCTTCTATATCGTCGATTAAGAGAGGGGAAACAATACAATGAAAAACAAAAAAATCAAGTTTCTGACTCTTGGTCTTCTTGCGACGACCTTCGTCCTCGCCGGCTGCGAGCCGGAAACCTCTTCCCCCCTTCCAAGTTCGACGACCTCCTCGACCACGACCACCACTTCGACTCCTACGACTCCGGCGGTCATCGAAGTCGCCTCGGTCTCCCTGGACAAGACATCCGTGACGTTGGATGTCGGCGGCTGCGAGACTCTCGCGGCCACAATCCTTCCGGAAGATGCGACGGACAAGTCCCTGACCTGGACTTCGGACCATCCGGAAATCGCGACGGTTGAAAATGGCGTCGTCACGGCTGTCAAGCCGGGCGATGCCGTCATCACCGTTTCCTCGACCAACGGCAAGACGGCGACTTGTGCCGTCCATGTCAATCCGATCCTCGCGACCAGCATCGAGCTGAATGCCACCGAAGTGAGCCTGCTCACGGACCAGACGTTCCAGCTGACGGCCACGGTCCTTCCGGAAGACACGACGGACAAGTCCCTGACCTGGACCAGCGAAAACGAGCAGGTCGCCACGGTCAAGGATGGCTTGATCACGGCTGTCGGAAAGGGCGAGACGACCATCGTCGTCCGTTCGACGGCCAATCCCTCCGTCCAGAAGGAAGTCTCCGTCCTTGTCCGCGACGTCGCGACGGAGATGGCCGAGCTGACCATCGACGTCACATTGGACAAGTATCTCTCCATCAACGCCGACCTCCTGCTCTTCTATGAGGGCGCTTCCTCCTTCGAGGATGCGATCGTCATGACGGAAGTCGATGCGGAAAGGACGCACTTCAAGGCGACTCTCGAGGACATCGACGTCGCTGGAGGCACCGATGCCAACGGCTTCGAGTACAAGCTGGTCGTCGTTTCGGCCATGGATCACGAAGGACTGGGCTATGCCTACTCCTATCCCAATGACGGAACGGCCGAGACCATCGGAACGTATGCCATCTCGACGTTGACGGATGCCGAGAAGGAGACTGGAAAGAAGACCGTCTCCGTCGAGGATCTCGAGATCGCCCGTCCGCCCTTCGTCGACGACAACGATCGTTCCTACTTCATCACCCGCATCTATTCCGTCGACGACAACAACGCCAACATCACCGACCGCTACATCGGCGGATTGGAGATCATGGACGAGGAAGGAAATATCCTCGACAGCTCCGAAGACTATGCCACGGTTGCCATCGGCGAGAACTACAAGGTCCGTATGACCTTCCAGCAACAGGCGGAAGGTATCCTGCTGATTCCCAACGCGACCGAAGGCCTCTTCAACGAGAACACCGTCGAATTCGTCCAGACGGACGAAGAAGGCTATGTCTTCGAGGCGACCTTTGAGAAGTCCAGCAAGGACACGAACTTCAAAATCTACGTCGAGCAGCAGTACGGCGTCAAGCTGGACGACGCCTTGATTCCTCTTGTCCAGAGCGTTCGCATCAACGGCGAAGACGTCGACAGTTCCACCTGGGGGGAGATTCACTACTATCCTTATGCCTCGACCATCGAAGTCCAGTTCACTCCTGAGGAAGGAACGAACAAGGACTATCAAGCCGTCGGACAGAAGATCAACGCTCCGGATTCCTACGCCTTCGAATCCAGTCTCCTTCCGGGCATCGCTTCGGTACTCTCCTTCTCGACAGAGCTGACTCGAAACGACGTCAAGATCCTGCTCCTCGAGGAAGAGGCCGAGTTCGTTCCGGAGACGGGAACCCAGGTCAACCTGATTGGAGCGGACTTCCCCTACGGCTATACCATCCAGGACGATGGAAGGAACTACAATGACGGACATCATGTCGAAAGGCTCAACAACGGACTGCTGATTGGCGATAACGGCAGCACCGAGAAGGCTTGGTCGACGTGGCGTCAGCCCGGAGCCGGCGGTCAGGACGGTGCGGCCTGCTACATCGACTTCTACTGGGATTGCTACTTCACCATCAACGAGTTCCATGTCTGGTACTATGGACATGAAGGCCAGATTCCGAAGGACTTCCGCATCGAGTATTCTACGCCAGATGGCAAGTTCGGCGAAGAGGACGGAAACATCCTCCGCAAGAGCGAAGGCGACATCACCATCGATGAGGAAAAGAACCAGGCCAGCTTCGAGAACAAATACGTTCTCAATGGCGAAGAGGGCATTGTCACCAATCATCTCCGCTTCTATTGCCAAGCCGAAGTCGACAATTGGGTCGCTCTCACCGAAATCTCTATTCTTTCCAACTTCTAAGTTCATTCCAAGACGAAATTGGACTGCCGGGGTTTATCGGCAGTCCTTTTTTCTGGTTTTGTCTTGAGGAAGAGAGGATAAAAGAGGCAAAGGAGATGTTCGTCGAACCATGTCATCAAGAAGAAATGTCGAGAAAACCGAAAGAAGAATGTCTGTTGCCGTCGCGCTTTTCGCTCCCGTCGATGAGGGAGACCTCCGGGTGATCGTGTTGTTCCTTTGGGAAGCCCGCGAAGTTCTCTTTTGATTTCTTCCGTCAGGTCGTAGATGGGGTTGTCGGCGTTGAAACGAGCCCTGATGACGAAGCAGATGCATGCTCCATGGATTGATTCCTTGAGACAATTTCAGAAAGATCCTCCTTTCTTTAAGGGAGCGAGAACAAATGTCTCTCGAGGCGAGGGGCGAAGGCATCTTCGTGAATAATCTTTACTTCTTTCTCGACCGGCCTCACCAAGTGTAGTGAACCCTTATTGTTGGACCAAATAGGCAGGTGGTGGATGGGAAGGGGCTTTTTGGACGGAATTCGTTCTTGTTTCTTGTAATGGAAGAAACGAGATTGACAATCCTTTCGGCATCTGTTGAAATAGGGAAAAGATGCGAGGTAGAACATGAGCCACAAAGTCGGCGAGGAATGCATTCAGGTCCTGAAATCTCTCTACGAGGGAAAGACATTCACTCCGTTGAAGTCCAAGGAGGACGTCCAGGAGCTTTTGATGGGTCTTTCTTTCTTCTTGATGATGGGAAGCGCCGCCAAAAACAAGGACGACGAAAAGGCGAAGGAAGCCTATGAGAGGCTGAAAGCCGCGGCTGGGGAACTGAAGGCCCACGGCGAGGAATTGGATCTGGACGATTTCAATGTGCGGATGATGTAAGGAAAGAGACGATCGAACGAAATCCGTTTGGATTTTTTTCGCATGTCTTCCTTTAGGCAAGCTTTGCCTTCAATTCGAGGATGGCATCCCTCAGCTGGGCGGCCCTTTCGAAGTCGAGTTCCTTGCTGGCTTGGTTCATCTCCTTCGTCCATTCCTTGATCTGGCGCTCCATCTCCTTGCGGGTCATCTTGCCTTCGCTGTTCTTCCTGGTCTTGCTCTCGTCGTCGATCATCTTGATGGGTTGCTGGATGGGCTTGACGATGGTCTTGGGGACGATGCCGTGTTCCTTGTTGTATTGTTCCTGAATGGATCTTCTTCGCTTGGTCTCTTCGATGGTCGCCTGCATGGCATCGGAGATCTTGTCGCAGTACATGATGACCTTCCCGTTGGCGTTTCTGGCCGCTCTTCCGACGATCTGTGTCAGGGAGCGGGTCGAGCGGAGGAAGCCTTCCCTGTCGGCATCCAGGATAGCGATGAGGGAGACCTCCGGGATGTCAAGTCCTTCCCTCAGGAGGTTGATTCCGACGACGACCTGATAGATTCCTTTTCTCAACTTGTAGATGATTTCGGTTCTCTGCAGGGTTAGGATCTCGTGCTGGAGGTAGGCGACCTTGAAATCGTGTTCCTTCAGGAAATCCGTGAGGTTCTCGGCATCCTTGACCGTTAGGGTGACGACCAGGACTCTCTCGTCCCTCTCGATTCTCTTCTTGATCTCTTCCATCAGGTCGTAGATGGGGTTGTTGCTGTTGGAGCGGACCTCGATGATCGGGTCGAGTAGGCCCGTGGGTCTAATGATCTGCTCGACGGGCTTTCCGTCGATCTTGGAGAGCTCGTAGTCCCCGGGTGTCGCGGACGTGCAGATGACGTTGTTGATCTTCTTCTCGAACTCCTCGAAGCGAAGAGGCCTGTTGTCCAAGGCGGAAGGAAGGCGGAAGCCATAGTCGACCAAGGTCTGCTTTCTCGAGCGGTCTCCGTTGTACATCCCTCCGATCTGGGGGATGGTGACATGGCTCTCGTCGATGAAGAGGAGGAAGTCCTTGGGGAAGTAATCCAGAAGGGTATAGGGAGTCTCTCCTTCCTTTCGTCCGTCGAAGTGGCGGGCGTAGTTCTCGATTCCGGGGCACATTCCGAATTCCCTCAGGGAGTCGAGGTCGTGCTCGGTTCGCATCTTCAAGCGTTCGGATTCGAGATACTTTCCCTGGTTGTCGAAGTAGGCCAGTCTCTCGTGGAGCTCCTCCTCGATGGTCTTGCAGGCCCTCTGGATTCTCGAGAGTCCGGAGGCGTGCTCGTGGGCCGGGAAGATTGGGAAGTAATCCAGGGTGTGGAGCACTTCTCCCGTGACGGGATTGATCTGGTCGATCTCGCTGATCTCGTCGAAGTCGGTGTAGATACGAAGGAAGAAGTTGTCTCCCGAAGGGGGATAGATCTCCAGGATTTCTCCGCGGACGCGGAAAGTCCCGGGGCCGAGTTCCATGTTGTTTCTCTTGTACTGGGCCGTGACCAGTTTCCTGGAGACTTGCTGGAGGTCGATCGTCTCTCCGACATGGAGGGTGAAAGCGAGGTCTCGATATTCGTCCGGATCGCTCAATCCATAGATGGAGGCGACGGAGCAGACGACAATCGTGTCCTTTCTCTCCAAGAGGGAGTTGACGGCGCTGGCGCGCATCATCTCGATCTCGTCGTTCATGACGACTTCCTTGTCGATGTAGGTGTCGGTCTTGGGGATGTAGGCTTCGGGCTGGTAGAAGTCGAAGTTGGAGATGAAGTACTCGACTCGATTGTGGGGGAAGAGCTCCTTGAACTCTCCGTAGAGCTGGGCGGCCAAGGTCTTGTTGTGGACAAGGACCATCGTCGTCCTCTGGGCGTGTTGGATGATGTTGGCCATCGTGAAGGTCTTTCCCGTTCCGGTCGCTCCCAGAAGGACTTGCCATCTCTTTCCTTGATCAAGGCCTTGGGAGAGCTTCTCGATCGCCTGGGGCTGGTCTCCGGTTGGCTTGTAGGGAGAGACAAGCTCGAAAGGATGTTCCTTGTCAGTCATCGAGAACCTCCTTCAGAAGCTTTTCGTAATATTGAAGATAGAGATCGTAGCTCTCCTTGCTGACCTTGTTCTCCAAGGGGAGAGAGACACAGCCATTTTCTTGATAGAGATTCAAGGATGTATCGTATTGATATTTGTTTTTGATATAGATTGAAAAGTCCAAGAGAGCGTCATGGAAATGATAGTCTGCGTTGTAGGAAGAAGGAATCTCGCTCTCGAGGGGAAGAAGATTGAGAAGGTTCAGAAGATGATTCTGGTTGGCAAGGGAGACGCTGAGGGAGGAAGAAAGGCGAGGCGTGTTGGAGAGCCAGAGATAGTCGGTGTCGAAAAGGACATCCGGCTGGATTCCTTTGCCGTGGATGCAGAGGATGTCGTCGTCATCCTCTCCCTCGCCATACATCCACTCGTCTTCCTTCTCGGGTCCATAGACATAGGCATAGGTGTAGCGGAGGGTCGAGCCGTCGCTGTAGGTGCGGACGTTCTGGGCGATTCCTTTTCCATAGGAGGGAAGGCCATAGAGGGTCGAGTTTGTTCCCGCTCTCATGGCCAGGGCGAAGGTCTCGCTGGCGGAGGCGCTGTTGGAGTCAATGATCAGCTTGTATTCCGGGAAGGAGTATTTCGGATTGCTCTCCTGTTTGCATTCGTGGAGGACTTTCCCGTCCCTGTCGATGAGCTGGTCGATCAGCTGTCCCTTGCGGACGAAGAGCTTTGCCATCTTCTCGCACTCGTCGACATAGCCTCCCGTGTTTCCCCTCAGATCGAGGACAAGGCAATCGATCTCTTGGGAGGAATATCTTTCCAGCAGCTTGTCCAAGGCGGCGGAGGGCTCTCCCAGGAAGGTGCTGATCCTTATTGCCAGGGTTCTGTTGTTCTCCGGGCTTGGCTCTTCCAGAACCTGGACGATCTCCTCCTCGAAGTTGGACTTTCTCAAGGTCACGGTCTTCTCCTCTCCGTCTCGGACATAGGTGAAGAGATAGGGTGAGGTCAGATAGGCGCTGTCGGAGAGATAGCTGGTGTTCTCCTCGATGCTATGGTCCGGGAAGAAGCGATATTCCTCGTTTCCTCTCTGGACGCCATAGAGGACGTCTCCGACTTGAAGGAAGCCCTTGGCCGGGCCGTCATGGACTTCGGTGACATAGAATCCGCCGTCATAGGCATGGGTCGTGATGCCAAAGCCGAGGTGGCTGACGGAGAGGTTCTGGTCTTCCAGGGTCGGAGTATAGAAGGTATAGGGATCGTTTCCGCTTTCGCTGAAGCCGCTGGCCAAGCCGGAGAGGGCATAGTCGATGAGGGAATCGCTGTCGTCGGCAAAGAGCCAGTCGTCCTTGAGGATTCGATATTCTTCGATCAGTTTCTGTTCGTCTTCGTCCAGCCCGTTGATGCTTTTCGAGAGGAAATATCCTCCGACTCCTCCGACGAGGAGGAGGGAGACGGCAGAGAGCGAGAGAAGAAGGACGGACTTGAGCGATTTCTTGTTATCCATAGGCTTGCCTCCTTGAGGAAACACCTTTCATTCTACCACAGCCCAAAGTGGGCTTTTGGAATGGCCTTCCAAGGGGTTCGGATTTTGTTACAATATTCCTGTCATGAATCGCTATTGTCTGAGCTGCGGAAAGCGCCTGAGGAAGGAAGAGACCCTGTGTCCTTCCTGCCATTTCGACAATGCGGAAGAGAAGATCAAAGAATTGGACATCCACGAATACAAGAGACTCTGCTACGAGAAGACGACGAAAGACCGCGTCCTTCGCAACCGCTCCTATGCCTTCTATGTCATCGGGACGGTCCTTTTGATCTTGGCCACAGTCTTCTTCGTCCTCTCCTTCCGCTACAACCTGCGCCACCGGGTCTTCACTCCTGATTCGGTCGAGTTCGTCTTCTGTGTCCTCTTCTTCGCCGGTTCCCTCTTCTTCCTGATCGATGCTTCTGTCCTCCTTCTTCCTTCTCTTTTTCGGGAACGCTATTTCCGGAGCCTTTTGAAGAAAAGGAAGTGAACAGAGAGAGTCCCTATCGGAAGGGAACGATTTGCCCTAGAGGCAAGAAGTTCCTCTCCGCCTTCCTCGACCTGCTTTTGACCTTCGTCCTGACGATGGTCTTCTTTGCCGTGTCGGATGTCGTGATCTCCCATCTTCCTTCCTATGTCCAGAGTCAGGAGAAAGCGAGTCTCTACCAGGAGAATCTCTATCAGGTCGTCGAGTCCTCTCATCTGGGAATCCGGGAGAACGGGGTTCTGCTCTCGGAAGAGGAAGTTGCGGAAAGGACTCTCAAGAGCGCGACTTTGGAAGCCCTCCTTCTCTTCCGCAATCCGGCCGAGATCTCCGAGAAATATCAGGATGTCGAGCCCCTGAGTCGAGAAAACGATCCTCTCTATGGCTATTACGTCACCTTCAAGAGGGAAGAGAAGGATTCCTTCCTTTCGGACGAGACCGATTATGAGGAGATCCTTCTTCAGACCGGAATGTTCGAGGAGAGGGAAGAAGGGTGGCTTGGATTGAAGAAGGAATGGGCGGAGAAAATCAATTCCTATGTCGTCCACGGCCTGCTTTCGAACAAGGAGGATTATGACGAGGCTCTCTCGACCTATACGAAATTGATATCGGACGCACAGCAGGACTTGATCGAAAATTACCAACATTATCGGACAGAGATCGGATTGTTTGATGAAGAGAGGGACAAGATCCTCTCCTATCGAGGAAACGGCCTTCTTCTCTCCTTCCTTCTTGCGACCTTGGTTCTCTATCTCCTTCTTCCTCTTATTCTCAAGGAAGGGAGGACCCTGTCCTTCCTCTTCCTCCATCTGGCGCAGGTCGATGTCAGCGGGAGAAGGTATGGTCCCCTCAATGCCGTTCTCTTCTATCTCCTTTCCCTGCTTTCTTCCGCTTTCCTTCCCTTCCTCTCCTGTCTGGTCCTCTTCGGAGCGGAAGGCGTTCTCTTTCTGCACGTTTCTCTTCTGGGATTTGTCAATCTCTTCCTTCTTATGATTCTCTCCTTGGTCTATCTTCTTCTCTCTTCCCTGTTCGATCTGTGGAAGAGGAAGGACATCCATCAGACCTTGACTCAATTTCTTTCTCTGACGGTCCTTCGGGACACGTCGACTTGGGTGGTGGAAGATGAAAAAGGAAAGTGAGATCCAGGAGCTCTATTATGAAAGAGCCAAGAGCACCAGGAGACTCTCGGCCCTGCTTTTCGATGCCTTCTGCTGCTTTGCCCTGTTCTTCCTCTTGCTTCTGGGGACCTTTCCTCTTCTCTCCTCCTTCTCTTTCGTTCGGGATGCGAAGGAGACGAGGGAAGAGCTCGGATTGAATTCCGGGCTCTATGTCCAGAAAGAGGGGGATACCATTCTTCTGACAGACTCTCTTGAGGAAGAAGACCTGGATTTGGACGAGAAGTCCCTCCTTCTGGACCAATGTCTTACTTCTTTCTATCAGATGGAGACCTTCTTTCCAGAAGGAGATCCTTTGATTTATCCAGAGGATAAGGAAGAAGCCTGTTCCCTGGACGAAAAGAAGATGTTTGAAGACGGAGAGAGAATCCTCCTCAATGACGACTACGATCAGGAATATTACGATTTTTACGAGGAATCCTTCCTCGTCGCACGAGGCTATCTCCAGAAGAACAAGGACTATCTTCAGGCGACAAGGACGACCATTCTCTCCTATGCGATCGGTATCGTCCTCACTTTCCTTCTTCCTTTTCCGCTCTTCTTCCTTCTTTTCCCTCTGCTCTTCAAGAGGACAAGGCAGACCCTCGGGATGAAGTTGACCCGAATCGGACTTCTGGGAGCGGATGGCTTGGCTCTTTCGACAAAGAAGGTGATCCTTCGCTTCCTCTTTCTCTTCTTCGTCGAGGTCGTCCTCTCTCTCTGTTCCTTCCTTCTTCCGCTTTTTGTCTCCGTCGGAATGCTTCTTCTCTCCAAGAGCCACCAAAGTCTTCACGACTATGTGTGCAACACCTATTGCGTGAGCCTGGAGGATGTCACGATCTATCTCGACAAGGATGAATATCGTCTCTCCAAGGAGACGAAGAAGGAGGGGATGGGACTTGAAGATCCTCGCTATCGCCCGGTCTCGGGTGTCGATCACGAGGTGCAATGAAAATCGGCCTTGCTGGGCAAGGCCGACTTTCTTTGTCGGAGAATGATTTAGGCGATCGTGACGTCCAGCGTGATCGAGAGCGGATTGCCCTTATGGGTGACGGCGTAGAAGGTGCCGTCTTTCTTGATGCGCTGGTATTCGAAGGTGATGGTGTAGGTTCCGGCCTTCTCGCCCTGGACGGTGAAGTGATACTTGTTGTTCTCGTCGGCGGTGACGGTCAATCCATCGGAGGCGGTGAAGACGACCTTGTTGCTGTTGTTCTCAAGCGGCATGAGGGCGCCCTGATCGTTGTGGACGGTGACATAGAGATCCTCTTGCTTGTTCTGCGTCAGGTTGAGGGTCTCCTTGCTAAGGGAGATTTTCGTCGCCTCGGTTCCGGTCGGAACAGGACGGTCTTCGGTCGTCTCGTCGACTTGGATGACGGGGTATCCGTCCTTGTCGACGGTCTTGTCGTCCATCGTCACCTTGGAGGTGAACATCGTTCTTCCGGCGGTGGTGGAGTTTCTTCCGTGATAGACGTAGTAGGTCTCGTTCTCGGGCGTGGTGATGAAGCTTCCGTGTCCGGTCGAATACATGTTCTCTTCTGGAATCTCGTGGATGATGGGGTTGTTTTCGTATTTCTTGAAGGGCCCGGTGGGGCTGTTTGAAGTCGCATAGCCGACACCATAGTGCTCGTTCTCGTAGTTGTTGCAAGAGTAGACGATGTAGTAGACGTCCTTTCCGTTGACGGTCTTCTTGAAGGTCGTGCTTCCTTCCGACCAGCGGCGGTTCTTCTTTCCGCCGTTATAGGTCACATAGTCGTCGACGTGGGCATTTTCCCATTCCTGCTTGTCGTTTCCGTAGTTGATGACCGGGACAAAGCCGTCTCTGCGGCGAGGGCTGTTCTCCCTGTCGTTGCTATCGACATAGCTCTCGGCGATATGTGGCATGGTCGTTCCCGTCGGATCGTCCCACCAGTCGCGATCGAGCTCGACGACATAGATGTTGGATTCCTCGATGTACTTTCCGAGGTCGTCATCCCAGACCCAGTTGCGATAGGCGTTTCTGGAGAAGTAGAGGTAGGTCTTGTCTCCGTCGAAGAAGACGTTGGGATCGATGAAGGGGAGGTAGACGCCAAGAGGAGCCGTCTCTCCTTCTTCCTTGGTCGCGGGAGGCACCATCTGGTCCTCCATGATCTGGTTGACATCGTGATAGTCCGGATCATAGGGGTAGTATTCGATCGGCTCGTTGGCGATGTTCAGGAACGGGCCGGCCGGACTGTCGCTGACGGCAACACCGACTTTGCAGGCTTCTTCGAAGTCGGCAAACTCGAAGTGCTCGACGACCTTTTCCCCATCCTTCATGCGGGCCGCATAGAAGAGGAAGTACTTTCCGGTCTCTTCGTTGTGATAGCATTCCGGAGCCCAGAACCAGTCGTCTCCCCACTGGTTGGGATCGTCGGAGGGGATCGCGCCGTCGCTGGCACGGACCCAAGTCACCAGGTCGGGAGACTTGTAGATTCCGAAGCGATAGCCGCTTTGTGCTCCATCAGTCGTGTAAGCGTAGTAGTAACCGGTCGCAGAATCGTAGAGGATGTTGGGGTCGGCGGCCTTGATGGAAGCGGAGTTGAAGTAGGTGGCGTTGGATGCCGGTTTTGGTTCGGGATCGGGCTTTGCGGTCGAAGTCTCGTCTCCCGTGGAAGTCGTCGAGGAGGGAGGAGTGGAAGAGGTCGGTGTCGAGGAGGTCTCGCCACAGGCCGAAACGGAAAGGAGGGTCAGAAGAGAGAGAAGCGAGAGGAGTTTGTACTTCATCTTTTGTGTCCTTTCTAGCCCGTCTGAGGGGCTGTCTTCGAGTAGGATGCCACAACAAAGGAAGACTGTCAACATAAAAATGTAATCGCTACCATTTCGAAGACATCGGGAATTTTGAGAAAATGCAAAATCGAAAAACAAGAAAAAATCCGTTTATTTGTCAAAGTTGTTAAGTTGTCAATCAATCCAATCCCGCAATTCGGAGAGCCCCTTTCCGAAGCAAAAAGGATGCCACGATGGGGCAGGGATTCCGGACTGCTTTTCCTCCTTGGGAAGATGGGGTCAAAAAAGGGAGAAAGATTTTTTCTCCCCGTGGAATAATCCTCTTCCGAAATGCGGAGAGAGGAGGGAAATACGATATAATATCTCTGTCCTTCCGGGGAGGATTGAATATGCAAATCAAGCTTGTCGACTTGACGAAGACGTATCCGGGAGACGAGAAGAAGGGGATTCCGGAGACCCATGCGGTCGATTCTTTGTCGATCACGGTTCACGATGGGGAACTGATCGGTCTTCTTGGCCCTTCGGGATGTGGCAAGTCGACGACTCTCTATATGATTTCTGGCCTGACCGATCCGACCCGTGGCGAGATCTGGTTCGATGAGGAAGAGGTCACGGACCTCGAGACGGAGAAGAGAGGGATTGGCCTTGTCTTCCAGAACTATGCCCTCTATCCGCACATGACCGTCTATAAGAACATCTCCTTCCCTTTGACGAACATGAAGGTCTATACCGAGAGGAAGGACCGAAGGCTTTCCTTCCTTTCCGAATGGCTCGAGGCCATGGAAAAGAAGGAGCAGATCAAGGCGATTCTTCTCAGCTGTCAAGACGAAAAGAAGATCCACAAGGAGGCGGTGATCACCGGCCTGACGAAGAAACTCCCCTGCTCCCTTTCGGTCGCCAAGGCCTTGTTCCGCATGCCTTATCTCGACGAGACGAAAGAAGAAGAAATCGAAGAGAAGAGAAAGAAAATCCAGCGGCTCTTTGAGGAACGGAGGAAGAAACTGGAAAAGAAGGGAATCTCTTTCGATTCCGACTTGAATATTCTTTCGGACATCAATACCCAAAGAAAAATCCAGAAGCTTTCCTCTCTTGCCGAAGAGATCAAAGCCATGGAGAAGAAGGATCAGATTCGAAGAATCCTTTCCGAATGCTCAAAGGGAGAGAAGGTTCAAAAGGAAGAGGCCATCGAGAGACTCTCGAAGGAACTTCCCTGCTCCCTTTCTATTGCCAATTCTCTTTGCCGATTGCCTTATCTTGATGAGACCATGGAAGACAGGGTCGAGGAGAAGAAGAATCACCTCACGAAGCTTTATGAAGAACGGAAGGAAAGGCTGGAAGCTTCCGGAATCACAGTAGATAAAGACGGTGTCCTTTCGAAAGAGAAGAAGGAAAAGCCCTTGATGACGACACGGAAGCTGACCAAGGACGAGATTGACTATCTTGTCCGGGATGTCGCCCGCCTTGTTCAGATCGAAGGCTATCTCGACCGCAAGCCGGGACAGCTCTCCGGCGGACAGCAGCAGAGAGTGGCCATCGCCCGCGCCTTGGTCAAGAAGCCGAAGGTCCTTCTTCTGGACGAACCTCTCTCCAACCTCGATGCCCGCCTTCGTCTCCAGACCAGGGCGGAAATCCGTCGCATCCAGAAGGAGACGAAAATCACGACCGTCTTTGTCACGCACGACCAGGACGAGGCGATGTCCATCTGCGACGAAATCGTTGTCATGAAGGACGGGAAGTGCCGACAAGTCGGAAAGCCCCAGGATGTCTACCGTGATCCAAATGATCTGTTCGTTGCGAAATTCCTTGGTAATCCTCCCATCAACGTCTTCCACGGATATATCAAGGATGGCGGTTGCTATGTCCAAGGATGCAAGGTCCTGGACTGCCCGAACGTCCCTGACCAGACGGTTCATGTCGGCATTCGTCCGGAAGGCTTTGTCCCTTCCGCGGAGGGAGGCTTTGTCCTGGATGTCCAGGAGGTTCAGACAAAGGGCAAGGATGTCGATTTGATCGGAGCGCATCCAGCTTTCGAAGGGGAGAGGCTGGTCGTGACGGTGGATTCAGAGGCGAGGATCTCTCTCGGCCCGGTCACTTTCTCGATCCGTCCTTCCAAGGTCTATCTCTTTGCGGAGAAGAGCGAAGAAAGGATTCGCCTCTGATGGAACGCAAATCGAACTGGAAGGGCTGGCTCTATCTTTCGCCGGCTCTCATCCTGATCACGCTCTTCACGCTCTTTCCCATCATCAACACTTTCATCATCTCTTTCATGAAGGACTACAACTACTCCAGCGGTGCCAACCAGGGATTCACTTTCGAGAACTATGGAATCGTTCTCGGCTTGACTCCCCTGGTTCCGGGAGAGGATCAGACGAGGATGACGGAATTCATCCGCTATGCCCTGCCTAACACCTTGCTGATCACTTTCGTCACGGTTCCGATCTCGGTCTTCCTCTCTTTGATGATCGCGGTCGGTCTCAACCGTATCAAGAAGGTCCGGAGCTTCTTCCAGACGATCTTCTTCCTTCCCTACGTCACCAATACGATCGCGGTCGGCATGGTCTTTGCCCAGATCTTCTCCAGCACCGGTCTTTTCAATTCGATCTTCGGCCTGGACGAGTTCCACTGGTTGGAGGTGGGACAGACGACCTGGGGAAGAAGCATGTTCCTGATCTGTCTCTATGTGATCTGGACGGCCCTTCCTTTCAAGATCCTGATCTTCGCCTCCGCCCTTCAGAACATCGACAAGCAATACTATGATGCGGCCCGGATCGACTCCTCCCCGAGATGGAAGACGGACCTGAAGATCGTCTTTCCGATGATCTCTCCGCAGATCCTCTATGTCTCGGTCACTTCCTTCATCTCCGGCTTCAAGGAGTACAATGCGATCATCGGTCTTTTCAACCGCTCCTATACCTCCGATGGCAATCTCAGCGACCTCTACACGGTCGTCTATTACATCTACGACCAGATTCAGAGCGACAGCGCCGTCCGCCATCTGGACTATGCGGCGGCCGGCTCGGTCATTCTCTTTGTCATCATCCTGATATTCACCCTGATCCAGATGCAGGTCAGCAAGAAGAGGGTTCACTATTGATTATGGAAAAGGACATTCAGACACACCTGACTTTGATCATTCCTCATCGCAAGGGAGATATCAAGAAGACGGAGAAGAGAGACCGCATCCTTCATGTCCTCTCCTTGATCGTAATCTATCTCTTCCTTTCTTTTTTCGCCTTCATCGTGATCTTTCCTTTCTACTACATGATCGCCGCTTCCTTCATGACGGAGAGCCAGCTCACCACGGGTGGCTTCTTCCCGACGGACGGAAACATCCTGGAGAACATCGCCTTCAACTATTCCCACACGGTCACCAACGAAGGATTTCCCTACTTCCGCCTTGTCCTCAACACCATTGTGGTCGGCTTGGGAACGACCTGCGGAAGTCTGGTGATCACGATCTTGTCCGCCTTCGCCTTTAGCAAGTTGGAGTTCAAGGGAAGGGAGATCCTCTTCACCATCTTCCTTGCGACGATGATGATCCCGGGCGAGATGATGGTCATCACCAACTACATCACGATGAGCAACCTCGACCTCGCCTATGCCGACCAGAACCAGTTCCAGGTCTATCTGACCTTGATCCTTCCCTTCCTCTGCAATGTCTTCTACATCTATCTTCTGAGACAGAACTTCAAGCAGATCCCAAACGAGCTCTACCTCGCCGCCAAGGTCGACGGGAAGAGCGATTGGCAATACCTCTGGAAGGTCATGGTCCCCCTGGCCATGCCGACCTTGATCACTATCTTCATCCTCCAGTTCATCGAATCCTGGAACTCCTATGTCTGGCCTAGGACGATCATCTTGAGCAACAATCCGGAGTTCTCGGTCCTCTCGGTCGCTCTCAGAGGAACGGCCTTCCGCTATCTGGACCGTCTTGACCAATGGCGTCCGATGTATACTTGGCAGATGGCGGCCACGGTCCTGACCACCGTACCTTTACTCATTCTTTTCATTTTCTTTCGAAAGTACATCATGCGCGGTATTGCCCGAGCCGGAATTAAGGGGTAAACTTATTTGTCGCCAGCACGACTGGCGAACGAAAAGGAGAAAACCGAAATGAAGAAAAGTCTTTGTTCCCTCCTTGCCTTCCTGAGCGTCGGTGCGTTCCTCTCCGGGTGCTCGAAAGAGAAGACCCGCATCACCTGGTGGAACGACTATGCGCAGACGGGGGAGTCTTCTGCGACCCAACGCTATGACTATGTCGAGTCCGTCATCGCAGCCTTTGAGAAGGAACATCCCGATATCGAAGTCGTCCAGGAGAACCATAACAGCTACGGCGAAATCGCCGGCGATGTCACCGATGCCCTTTCGGCCGGCGGAAGAAACCTTCCCAACATCGCCAGCGTCTATCCCGACAATGCCGTCATCTGGAACAAGACCGAAGGCGCTGTCCTCCATCCGGAAGAATATTTCGAGGATGAGGAAGTCGGCTTCGGCGACACCTATGAGGACATCAAGGCTTCCATCAATGCCGAGAAGTCCGGCTATGGAAACGGAACTCTTCTGACCCTTCCGTATTCCCGTTCCTCCGAAGCGATGTTCCTCAACCAGACCGTCTTCGACAAGGTCGGAGAAGGCCTGTGCGGAAACGATAGCGATCCCGCGGTCATGGGAGACCAGGAGAAGTACACGGCTCCCAGGGCGGCGGCCAGCAAGGTCAAATACGAAGTTCCGACCAACTACACCGACATGATTGCCTTGGCCCGTCAGATGAAGTCGGACTTCCCTGAGGTCTTCGCCAACCAGAGAGATTCCGACAACATGCTCACGGCCGTTCCGATCTGCTATGATTCGGGCGACAACATGTTCATCACCTTCTCCAAGATGATGGGCATCCCCTATACCGACGAAGCGAAAGTCCTCTTCAACAACGACGATGCCAAGAAGATGATGATCCAGCTCAAGAAGTGGAACAACGAAGGCCTGATCGCAACCGCCGACCAGCTTCCGATCACCAACGCCGAGGAGGGCTGGCATGAATACTCCACCTCGATGGTCAACTACGGAAAGGTCTTTATCCTCATCTCCTCCACGACTTCCGGAATGTACCTAGGTGTCGATGGCTACCGTGTCGGCGTCTATCAGACCCCGACCATGGGCGGAAAGGACATGAAGGATGTCACCTTCTCCTCCTCCGTCTCCGCAAACGGCGAGCATTATGCCATCTCCCAGGGTCCTTCCCTCTGCCTCTTCGAGGGCGGGGATGAGGAGGTCAACAAGGCCACCTTCGAGTTCTACACCTTCCTGACCAACACGGAGAACGGCGCCGGGCTCTCCAAGACCACTGGCTACTTCCCGGTCCGTGAATCCTCCAGCGAGACCGACGAGCTCAAGACCATCATCGAAGCCGCGGACAGCGAGATCACCGACAAGTCCAACAGCGCTGCCGACCTCACTGCCAAGACGGATCACTACAAGGGCAGAAGCTACGAGATCAACCAGGAATACATCGCCCAGGACGACTACTTCATCGCGACCATCAACGACAAGTCCGCGGCGACCCGTTCGGCGGTCGGAGGCATGGTCAACACCATCTTCAACACAGTTGCCACCACCGATGACGCGATCGAGACTCTCGTCAACGAAGCCTTCCAGAGCGCCTATCTCAAGGCCATCGCCTAAGCGACACGAATCTCTGGGCTGCCTGAAAAGACAGCCCTTTTCGTTTGCCTGGGCTTTTCCTTGCCTTTCTTTTCACCTGCATGATTTCAATTCCGTTCGATGATGGATTGCGCATATTGTCAAAAACACAGAAACAGGGAACTGAAGAGGATGTCGTTTGGGGTCAAAACTGAAGTGACATATCAAATATTATTATTTTGTTTGATATTAAAAACTTGAATGATCTTTTATGAATTGCATCAAATTCAGGTGCTTGATTCCACCTTTTGACTGGAGCAAATAATCCGTGGTGAGAACATATTTTGGATAGTTGTCTTGGATGTGCTCCAAAGGTGCATATTCCCGATCTTCCGTGGCCTTGCTTTCATTGATGGTATAGGCGACCTGAACATAGGAGTACTGGAGTTTCTTGTCCCTAAGGATGAAATCGCATTCCAATTTGCCGATTCTTCCGATTCTTACCGAATAGTCAAGGCTCTTCGCATAGACATAGACGGTGTTTTCGAGAGCAGGTCCGTAATTGATGCGGTTATCGGTGTTGGTTGCGAAGTAGAAAGAGAGATCGGAAAGATAATATTTCTTTTCTCCGCTGAGTGCCCGCCTTGATTTCAAATCGAACCGGTCGCAAGGATAAAGGATTTTGCTTTGGACAAGAGTATCGATGTATCTTGCCAAAGTTGTGTGCTTGATCGTGATTCCATTTCTGGACAGGGCTTCTTGCATACTCTTGATGCTCATTGTTGCTCCGAAGTTGTTGATGACGAAATTGCGAATGTTGTTGAAGGTTTCGACATTTCGGATTTTCACGCGTCTTTTGATGTCTTTTTCGAAGATCTCGTTGATGACCGATTGAACATAGGTTCGTTTGTCGGCAAAATCTTCGTATTCCAGTGTCTTTGGAAATCCGCCTTCCTGGAGATAATGATTGAGTTCGATGAGCAAATTGCTGTCTACTTCCTTTCCAAGGAAAGCTTTCATGTCCAGGTATTCGTCGAAACTCAGTGGAAAAATATCAAAGCTCACATATCGACCAGTGAGTTTCGTCGCCAACTCACCGCTGAGGAGATAAGAATTGGAACCGGTGATGAAGATGGAATAGTTTCCGCTGGTGCGATAGGCGTTTATGACTTCTTCAAAGCCTTTCACGTTTTGGACCTCATCGATGAAGAGATAGTTCGTTCTGTCGTTTCTTTTCAGAGAATCAATCAGTTCCTCCAATTGATTTGCTGTTTTGATTTTCCAATAGGCTTTGCTGTCCAAATCGATGGAAAGAATGTTTTCGGAAGGGACTCCCGATCGGAGCAATTCTTCTTTCGCCATTTTCATGAGACATGACTTTCCCGAGCGACGGACTCCGGTGATGACCTTGATGATATCGGTATCCTGATAAAAGCCACGCATCTTCTTGAGGTATTTTTCGCGGAAGAACAAGTTCATCAGAAAGTCTCCTCCTTTATGCTCTGATTATAGCGGATACTTTTCCAAAAGATAAGTTAAGGGGAAAAGTTTTTTTATTTTTGCAAAATATTTCCCCTTAACTCGGCACATCGTTCCTAAAAAAGAAAGCTGTCTTTGGCTTGATTTGCATTGTCGGAATCAAATCGATGTCATTGGAACAGCATAAACGCAGTCTTCGATTTTGTAGATGGATGGAGTGTTGCAGATGATGAAGGAATTTCCGATTGGATAGGAGGAGGAAAGATGGTGAAAGGATTTGACGTCTTTCTTTGTGTATTGGATTCCGGATTTGCATTCGATGAAGTGCATCAATCCGCCGTCAATGATGACGACATCGATTTCGTTTTTGTTATTGTCGCGGTAATAGTACATTTTTCCGTTATTTCCACTATTTCGGAATGATTTCCGAAGTTCGTTGACAATATAGGTTTCGACAAATCTTCCTTTGAAAATAGAATTCATCAAGATTTCTTCGTTGTTCAATCGAGCGAGATAGCAAGCGAGTCCGGTATCGTTGAAATAGATCTTAGGTCTTTTTACGACTCGTTTGACAAGCGAAACGTCATTGTAAGGCTCTAGGAGTGAGATGATGTCACCAGCAAGCAGAACGCTGATCCATGATTTGATGGTCTCGATACTTACCCCGATTGCGTTGGCTAGCTTGTCGTACACGAGTTCTTCTCCGGTCAATGAGGCAAGTACTTCGAGAAAATTCTGAAATCTTAGCTTATCCTTTAGATGGATGATTTGAGAGACATCACGCTCAATGTAGGCACTGACATAGTTGGAATAAAAGAAAGCGGTGCCCATCTTCTTGTTATCCCACAGTTCTGGAAACATTCCACGAACAATCCTTTTGAACAAATCACGAACAGGCAAAATGAAATCCGTACTTCGCTTCGCCAACTTGATAGGGTCGAAGGAAAAAGCTTCTTCTTCTTTGTTTTGAATTTCTCTCATGCTGAGAGGGGACATTCGAACAATGGCCACTCGTCCGGCTAAAGATTCGCTGACACCATGCATCAGTTCATAGATCTGCGAACCGGTCAAGACATACATTCCGTAATTGAAACCCTTTTCCAATTTTTCTTTGTTTACGATGGATTCGATGACATTAAAAAGAACCGGTACATATTGAATCTCATCGATGATCAATGGCCATGGATGGAGCTGTAAAAATAGTTCTGGATCGCTTGTTGCCTGTTCTCTCAGGCGAATGTCATCCAAGGAAACATAATTGAAACCCAACTCTTTCTTGAGCTGATAGCAAAGTGTCGATTTACCGACCTGTCGAGCGCCAGTGATGAGAGTTACGGGTTTGTTTTGGATGGCAGTCACGATTTGTTTCTTGATTGTTCTTTCGATCATTGCTCAAACCTCAAATTTATTATAAGTTAGTATTTTATCAAGTTCAACTTGAGATTTGTATAAAACTCAAAAAAGAAAACACATATCCCTGTTGAAAAATAGCAACGCAGTTTGATGAAAGAAGGATATTTTTTCTTTCGAAAAGGAAGAATATCTCACGGGCAAAAGGTTAAATAAATTCTCTGCGTTATAGTTTTTTTGTAATACAGAGAGATTATTTAACCTTAAATATTGTTTTTACTATCATACATCCGATATAAACATATTGGTGATAAAGATGAAATATTTGAAAGAAACGGCAAAGAAAAAAATAATTTAACTATCATGATTTCATAAGTATTGTTGGTAATAACGACTATAATTTAGCAAAAACCACTTTGCAAAATTACCTTGAAAAGGGCTATATCAAGCGTATCAATCGTGACTTGTATGGGTTTGTCAGTCCAGAGACTGAGGAATGCGCCGTGGACAAGTTTTTGATTGCCTCGAACATCACCGACACTTCTTTCGTCTCTCACCATTCGGCTTTGGAATTTTATGGGTATTACAATCAGGTCTATCGTTATGTCAATGTTTCGTCACTTTCCAAGTTCAATGATTTTGATTTTGAGGGAAATCACTTTTCTTTAATCAAAGTAGCAACGGACAACTATGTTGATTCAATCCTTGGTGTGCGCGTCGCATCGATTGAACGTACCATTGTTGATTGCATCAAAGATTCGGAAAAGTATTGTGAATTGGAAGAGACGTTGGCTTCAATCGATATGCTTCCATACGTTTCGTCAAAGGTCCTCCTCAGTTATATGGAAGAACTCGGGTCGAAGATTCTTTACAAAAAAATTGGCGTGATCATGTCCTTATTCAAAGAAAAATTTAACATACCACACTCTTTCTTTGAAAAATGTCATGAGGTGTCTGATTCCGTAAAAGGGTATTTTGGAAAAAACAAAGAAGCCCTTACCTATAGTTCGGAATGGAAAATGTTCATTCCGAAAGATTTGGGTTGTTTAATCCGCAAGGAGTAATCGAATGTTCAATTTTCAGAAACATGAGATTGTCGCGCTAGCAAGAAAAGAAGGATTTCGGAGCGAGACTCTAGAAAAAGTGCTCTGTTTCGAATGTTACGTGTGCATGCTTCATCCATTGAAAGACAAATGAACGAAAGAAGACCGATTCATTTCTTTTTTGAAAGTTAATGAAATAGCAATTGCAATATGGTCCGATTTTTTTCATGTCATCGGATTTGCTTTTTTTGTAATGCCACAAAAACACAATAATGCCATCATATGATGGATTGGAATTTTTATCGAAACAACTTATTGACAAAAGAAAAACTGCCTGGTGTGTCCTAGGCAGTTTTTTGATTGCTTACTTGATGATGTCCGTTCCCATGTAGGGGCGAAGGACTTCCGGGACGGTGATGGTGCCATCGGCGTTCTGGTAGTTCTCGATGACGGCGGCGACGGTTCTTCCGACGGCCAAGCCGGATCCGTTGAGCATGTGGACGTATTCGGTCTTGCTGTCCTTGGTCCTCTTGAAGCGGATGTTCATTCTTCTCGCCTGATAATCGGTGTCGTTGGAGCAGGAGGAGATCTCCTTGTAGTTGTTGGTCGTGGGGACGAAGACTCCGTCCTTCTCCTCATAGTCGTTGTAGGAAGGCATCCAGACCTCGAGGTCGTAGGTCTTGGCGGAGGAGAAGCCGACATCTCCGGTGGAGAGGCAGACGCGGCGATAGGGGAGCTTGAGCAGCTCGAGGATCTTTTCGGCTTCTTCGGTCAGGCTCTCCAGCTCCTCGAAGGATTTCTCGGGGAGGCAGTACTTGACCAGCTCGACCTTCTGGAACTGGTGCTGACGGATGATGCCCCTGGTGTCTCTTCCGGCTGCACCGGCTTCGGCACGGAAGCAAGAGGAATAGGCGCAGAACCACTTGGGCAGGTCATCGGCGGAGAGGATCTCGTCGCGGTAGTAGTTGGTGACCGGGACTTCGGCGGTCGGGATCATCCAGAAATCGCCGGGAGTGGTGTTGTAGGCCTGGTCGGCGAACTTCGGAAGCTGGCCGGAACCGGTCAGGGATGCGGTGTTGACCATGTAGGGGGGCAGGACTTCCGTATATCCGTTCTTGGTATGGGTGTCGAGCATGAAGGCGGCCAGAGATCTCTCCAGCCTTGCGAAGGCGCCAAGGTAGAAGGTGAAGCGGGTGCCGGAGACCTTGGCTGCGCGGTCGAAGTCGAAGTATCCGAGCTTCACTCCCAAGTCCCAGTGAGCCATGGGCTTGAAGGCGAAGGTGGTCTTCTCTCCGACGTACTTCTCGACGCGGTTGAAGGTGTCGTCGATTCCGATCGGGAGCGAGGCATCGGGGAGGTTCGGGGTCTTGAGCATCATCTCGTGGATCTCTTCCTCGGCCTTGTCCTTCTCCTTGTCCAGGCGGGCGATCTCCTCCTTGTCGAAGTTGAGCTTGGAGAGGAGCTCTTCCGCTTCCTTGTCCTTCTTCTGGGCCTTGAGCTTTCCGATCTCCTTGGACTGGCTGTTTCTCTCGGCCTTGAGCTTGTCGGCTCCGAGGATGGCATCCTTTCTTCTCTGCTCCAGCATCGGGAGTTCCCTCAGGTAGGAATAGTCTCCGGTTCTGGTCTCAAGTCTCTTGATGACTTCCTCGAGATGGTCGATCACGTATTTCACATCGAGCATGTTTGTCACTCCTTCCTTGATATGGCAGAAAACATTATAGCAACATCATTCGCCGTCGGAGTCGTCTTGTTCTTTTTCCGCACGCCGGAGCAGTTCTTCCAGGGCTTCGTCCTTGTTCTCCTCCGGTTCCTTGTCCAGGGACGGATCGTCCTTGGCCTCGTAGTCGCTTGCGCTTGGCTCGATGGAGCAAGAGGAGATGCTCTCCTTGTCCCTCAGGGTGATGATTTTGACGCCGATCGTGTTCCTTGACATGTTGCTGACCTGGGTGAGGGTGGTGCGGATCGTCGTTCCGTGATCTGTGATGATCAGGATGTCCTCATCTCCCTTGACGGTCTTGATGGCGATCAGGGAGCCGTTCTTGTCGGCGACCTTCATCGTCTTGACGCCCTTGGAGCCACGGGCGGTGACGCGGTATTCGCTGATGGGCGTGATCTTTCCGTAGCCGTTGGCCGAGAGGGAGAAGATCTTGTCTCCCTCAAGGGTCGTGACGACACCCACGACATGCTCTCCCTCAGGGAGATCCATGCCCTTGACGCCGGTGGCCGTCCTTCCCATCGAGCGGACTTCCGACTCTGGGAAGGTGCAGACTTTTCCTTCGGAGGAGCCCAAGGAGACAAGGGCCGTCCCGTCGGTGTGCTTGACATCGATCAAGCGGTCTCCTTCGCGGAGGGAGATGGCGATCTTGCCGTTAGACATGATGTTCTTGAACTCGGTCGCGCTGGAGCGCTTGACGACGCCATCTTTCGTGGCGAAGAAGAGATAGGAATTCTCGGAATAGTCGTCCATCGAGACAATCGAGGTGACTTTCTCGTCCTTGTCCAGGCGCAAGAAGTTGATGATGGGGATGCCCTTGGAGGTCCGGCTTCCTTCCTGGATCTGATAGCCGCGGCAGCGATAGACCTTGCCGAAGTCGGTGAAGAAGAGGACGTCGG
This sequence comes from uncultured Bacillota bacterium, assembly GCA_949290645.1. Lineage (GTDB taxonomy): Bacteria > Bacillota_I > Bacilli_A > RFN20 > CAG-288 > Enterosoma. The sequence goes on along the minus strand of CASESG010000004.1, from coordinate 71,006 downwards.
TCTTGGTCCGGGTGTGGCGCAGGATGTCGACATCGTCATCGTCCTTGGTCTTCATTCCTTGGACTCCGACTCCGCCGCGGTTCTGGACCTTGAACTCGCTGGGATCGATGCGCTTGATGTATCCGCCCTTGGTCAGGATGATCAGGACTTCCTTGTCGGGGATGAGGTCCTCGTCGCTCTCGCTGGCGTCGAAATCGGTGATCTCGGTCCTGCGGTCGTCTCCATAGGCCTTCTTGATCTCCTCGAGCTCGTCGATGAGGGTCTTCTCGAGCACGGTCTTGTCGGTCAGGATGCTGTTGTAGAGCTCGCAATCCTTCTCCAGCGCAAGCTTCTCGTCGGCATACTTCTTCTGGTCGAGCTTCTTGAGGCGCTTGAGCTGCATGTCGAGGATGCTTCTCGACTGAATCTCGTCCAGCCCGAAGCGCTCGTTGAGCCTGGCGATGACTTCCTCGTCCGTCTCCGAGGAGCGGATGATGCGGATGGTCTCGTCGATGGCATCGGCGATGAAGAGGAAGCCTTCCAGGATGTGGATGCGGTCTTTGGCCTTCTTGAGGTTGTAGTTTGTCCTCTTGGTGATGACCTCTTCCTGGAACTTGATGTAGATGTCGATGGCCTGGCGCATGGAGAGGACCTTGGGCGTTCCGTTGTCCAAGGCGAGCATGTTGACGGCAAAGGAGGTCCTCAGGTTTGTCATGCGGAAGAGGTGGTTGAGGACAAGCTCGGCATTGGCGTTCTTCTTCAGGACGATGACGAAGTGCGTTCCCATCTTCTTGGAGGAGTAGTCGGCGCAGGAGGCGATGCCGTCGATCTGCTTGTCATCGACCAGGTCGACGATCTTCTTGTAGAGATCCCTCTTGTTGACCATGTAGGGAAGCTCGGAGAAGACGATTTCCTGATGGCCGTCCTTGTCCTGGATCTCGTACTTTCCCTGGACCTTGACCGATCCCCTGCCGGTCTCGAAGTAGCGCTTGATGCCCGAACGTCCCAAGATGACGCCGCCTCCAGGGAAGTCGGGTCCCTTGATGATCTCCATCAATCCCTCGGTGGTGATCTCGGGGTTGCGGATGACTTCCTGGATGCCGGAGATGGTCTCCCTCAGGTTGTGGGGAGGGATGGAGGTGGCCATGCCGACGGCGATGCCGGAAGATTCGTTGCAGAGAAGGTTGGGGATGCGGGAGGGAAGGACAATCGGTTCCTTGCCTTCGGAGTCGTAGGTGTCCATGAAGGGGACGGTGTCCTTCTCGATGTCCCTTGTCATCTCCAGGGCGATCTTGGAAAGGCGGGCCTCGGTGTAACGGGACGCAGCCGGTTCGTCGCCATCGGGAGAGCCGAAGTTACCATGTCCCTGGACGAGGGTGTAACGCATGGCGAAATCCTGGGCCAGACGGGCCATGGCCATGTAGATGGCGGAGTCTCCGTGCGGGTGATATTTTCCCATGACGTCGCCGACGACACGGGCGGATTTCTTGAAGGGCTTGTCGGGAGTGACTCCCAGGTCCCAATACATGTCGTAGATGATTCTTCTCTGAACCGGCTTGAGGCCGTCCCTGGCATCGGGGATGGCACGGCTTGTCAGGGTCGAGACGGCATAGTCGAGGAAGGAATTCTTGATCTCCTTGGCGAAGTCGTCGGGTTCGGTTCCGGCGACGATGCCTTCCTGCAAGCCCTCGATGCCTTTTCCGACCTTCGTGATCTCTTGTTCGTTGTCAGCCATGATTCTTCCTCCTTAGATGTCCAGGTTCTTGACGAACTTGGCGTTGGCGGTGATGTAGTCTTTTCTCGGATCGACGTTCTCGCCCATCAGATCGATCAGGGCATCGTTGGCTTCCTGGGCATCGTCGATCGTGACTTGATACATCCTTCGATGGTTCTTGTCCATCGTGGTGGAATCGAGTTGTTCGGCATCCATTTCACCCAAGCCTTTGTAACGTTGCAGTCCGTAGCGGGCGTTTTGGGGAAGCTTGGACTTGATGACCTCGAGCTCCTCGTCGTTGAAGGCGTAGTAGTAATGGCCCTGGTAGGCGACGCGGTAGAGAGGAGGCTGGGCGATGTAGAGGTGACCGGTCTCGACCAGAGGGCGCATGAAGCGATAGAAGAAGGTCATCAGAAGGATGCGGATGTGGCTGCCGTCGACATCGGCATCGGTCATGATGATGACCTTGTCGTAGCGGATCTTGGAGACGTCGAAGCTCTCTCCCTGTCCGGCGCCGATGGCCGTGACGAGGTTGTAGATCTCGGCGTTCTTCTCGATGCGGGTCGCCGGAGCCTTCTCGACGTTGAGGATCTTTCCTCTCAGGGGGAGGACGGCTTGCGTGCGGGCATCTCTTCCCTGGACGGCGGAGCCTCCGGCGGAGTTACCCTCGACGATGAAGAGCTCTCTCTCCTTGGGGTCCTTGGAGATGCAGTCGGTGAGCTTGTCGGGCATGCCGGCTCCGATGGAGAGTTTGCCCTGGATCTTGGCTCTGGCGTTTTCCGCGGCCCTTCTGGACTTGAAGGCCAGGACGACTCGGTCATACCAGGCCTTTCCTTCCTTGGGGTTTTCCATCAGCCATTCCTTGAGGTAGTCGCCGACGATGGAGGAGACGACCTTTCTCACCTCGTCGTTTCCGAGCTTATCCTTGACCTGTCCTTCGTACTGCGGGTTGGAGTGCTTGATGGAGATGACGACGGTCAATCCCTCCAGGCAGTCCTCGGACTTGAAGTTGCTGTCATTTTCCTTGAGCCAACCCTTGGTGCGGAAGTAGTTGTTGAGCTCTCTTCCGATGGCCAGGCGGAAACCTTCCTCGTGCGTTCCTCCGCCACTGGTGCGGATGTTGTTGCAGAAGGAATTCATCGAGAGCAATCCGCCTTTTGTCGGTTGCATGGCGCATTCGACGATTATGGTCGTCGATTCCTCGCCCATGGGGACGGTGGCTTCTCCGATGACGTAGGGGACGGCCTCGAAGACCTTCTCCTTCTCCTGGTTGATGTATTCGACGTATTCCTTGATGCCTCCGGCGAAGCAGTAGTGGGAGCGGAGGATGTTGTCCTTGTCGCGGAGGTCTTCCAGGACGATGTCGACTCCCTTGGTCAGATAGGCGGTCTGGCGGAGATAGGTCTTGATGGTGTTGTAGTCGAAGGTCGTGGTCTCGCGGAAGATGGTGGGGTCGGGAGTGAATTCGACCGTCGTTCCGGTCTTTTCCTCCGGGCACTCGCCAATCACTTCCAGTCCGGGAGCGATGGTGTGTCCGCCGTTCTCGAAGCGGATGCGATGGATCTTGCCGTCGCGGTAGACGGTGACTTCGACATAGGTGGAAAGGGCGTTGACGGCCTTGACGCCGACGCCATGGAGACCGCCGGAGATCTTGTATCCGGTCTTGTCGTTGAACTTTCCGCCGGCGTGGAGGACGGTGTAGACCGTCTCGACGGTCGAGAGTCCGGTCTGGGCGTTCTTGTCGCAGGGGATGCCTCTTCCGTCATCCTCGACCCGCAGGCGGTTGATTGGGTTCTCCTTCGTCCCGGGGAGGATGGTGACGCGGATGTGCTTGCAGAAGCCGGCCATGGCCTCGTCGACGCCGTTGTCGACCGCTTCTCGGACAAGGTGGTGAAGGCCGCGGCTGGAAGTCGTTCCGATGTACATGCCCGGACGCATCCGCACGGCCTCGAGGCCCTGGAGGACTTCGATGTCCTTTCCGGTGTACTCTTCCTTGGCCTTGAGGGCTTTCTCTTCCTGCTTCTCGTCGAGGGCGGAGTGTTCGACGTGTTCCTCCTCGAAACTTTCCTCGACGGCCTTCTCGACCTTCTTCTGGGGCTGGGGTTGCTTGCTTTCGGCCTGGGCGACCTGCTCGACCTTCTTCCTCTGTTTCTCGGTCAGTTCGTCGAGCTGTTTTCTCTTCTCTTCTTCGGTCATGTCATTTCCTCCGTAAGGTGTTGTCTTGGCAGATATACGTATCGAAGGCATCGTAGCCTTTGCGAATTTGCGTCCCGGTCACGAAGACCTGTCCCTTGTCCTTGATCAGGGAGAGCAGGTTCTCGGCTCTCTTCTCGTCGAGGTCGGACGTGACGTCGTCGAGAAGAAGCAACGGTCCTTTTCCTTTCTTCTCCTGGAAGAACTCTCTCAGGGCCAGGCGCAGGGCGAGGGAGGCGAGGCGGTTTTCTCCCTGGCTTCCCTGAAGGGCGATATCCTTCCCTTCCAGGAAGGAGAGCAGGTTGTCCCTGTGGGGTCCGATGAGGGTGGTCTTCCTGAGGTTCTCGGCGGAGCGGTTGCTGTCGAAGAGCTTTCGCATCTCCTGGACGTAGCTCTCCTGGGAATCCTCGAGGGAGCAAGTGGTCTTGTAGAGCAGATGGATTTCCTTCTCGTCGCCGAAGAGCTTCTGGTAGTAGCTCTCCATCCGGGAGGAGAGGACCTGGATCAATCTCTTCCGCTCCTGGACGAGGCGATAGGAGAGTACGATCAGCTGTTCCTTGAGGACGTTGAGGACATCCAGGTCATAATCCTTGGCCAGGGCCGTGTTCCGCTCCTTGAGCAGTTTCTTGTAGCGAGAGAGAGCGTAGAGATATTTCGAATCGACCTGGCTGAGGACTTCGTCGAGGAACTTTCTTCTTTCCATCGGCTCTTCCTTGAAGAAGAAGACCAAGGAGGGATCGTAGTGGACGGAGAGGAGACTTCCCAGCATCTTGGAGAGGGTCTTGAGCTTCTCCCCATCCTTCTCCATCGCCTTGTATCCTTGCCCGATCAGACAGGAGAGGACGTGATCCTTTCCGTCGGATTCATCGTGGTATTCCAGATAGATGGAAGCTTCCTTCTCGCCGTTTGAGATCAGCTCTTGATCCTCGACCCTGCGGAAGCTTCTTCCCAGGGCGAGATAGTCGATGGCTTCGAGGAGATTGGTCTTTCCTTTCCCGTTTTCCCCGGTGATATAGATTCCTCTCTCCGGGAAGGAGACGTCCAGTTCCGGATAGGAGCGGAAGTGATGGAGGACGAGTTTCTTTACGAACATATCTCGTAGGTCTTGTCTTCCGTTTGGACGATATCTCCCGGGCGGATCTTGCGACCTCTGCGGATGTCCTTCTCACCGTTGATGAAGACGTCGTGCATCGCAAGATAAGGCTTCTCCTCTCCTCCGGTCTGGATCAGATCGACCTTCTTGAGGAATTGCCCGAGCGTGATGAAGTCTCCGCGGATGCGAATCACTATTTTTGTCTCGTTCATAGCGGTCTCCTTTGAAGCAGCAACACCTTTAATTATATATATTTATATATATAATTTCTATAGTTTTCATCTAATTATAAATGTGTTTCTCATTCTAAATATGAACACATGTTTTTTGCTCTTAGGAAAAGCCTTGGAATATCTTTTGCTATGGGCAGGACGTAAGACGTAGTGAATTGATCAGAGCTCAAAAAAACAAAGGATATTCAATCGCTGCAAGTTGTTGAACACAGGCTTTGGACAACATAAAAGCTAAAATAAAAAATGAAAAACCATTTATACATTTTTAATAATAAATCAAGAAACGTTTGTAATGTGGCATCCGATTGTCTCCAATTGAACGAGAGGATGAAAAGTGAAGCTGCTTCTTTTCTTTGAAACTGTCTAAAACTTCAATTGAGCAGGTCTTCGATGGTGCAATCCAAGGTTTTGGCAATGGCGTATAAGGTTTCCGCTTGTGCTTTCCGAAGAAGAGCACAATCCTGCTCATAGCAATTGATCGAGCGAACGGGAACACCGCTCAAGACGGACAGCTGTCTTTTTGGGAGCTTGCGAAGTTCTCTGGAATAGGTCGGCTTGTTTTGGATTGGCAACTGTTCTTCGATCCGTTCGTCGGTCTTTTCTTCGGGAGTCTCATGATAGGGAGAGTATCTCAAGATGAGTGCATGCAATGGCACGACATCCAGAAACTCCTTGAAGGATTTGTTTAGATACCATTTGAAATAGGCGAGGAACCAGCCTGCCCAATATTCGGGGGAACGCTCCATTGGAACCCGGTTATAGACGATGTCTTGGCCAAGGATCTCGGATAGCATCTCTGCGGCCGATTTTCTTGAAAGCTATTTGGGGTTTCCGGATTCGATTCCGCTTGCGACCACGGAGGAGACGAACTTTGTCGCAATTTCGTCGGTCTGGAATTCCATCCCGCTGCTGGCGATGTCGAAGAGTGCGGCGAGATTTCACATGACATCGGAAAGATAGATTTCATTGTGAGCGTGGATTATTGGATTTGATTCCTCCTCGGATCAGGCCGATGAGAAAGAGGCCTTCAAAAGACGAAGAACTCCGATTGGAGAGATAGACTTTTCTTAAAAGCACGTCACGGTTCTTGCAAAGCGGGTAGCGTACTGCGATGCTTTTTCACAGCCGATGAATTTCAACTTGGAAAATGCGAGCTTGGGTTTGATGATGATTTGATTGCCGAGATTCCCGAGCCGCGTCGTCTGTGAGAGGCGCTCGACGCTGATCGTATTGCTTAAAAATCTCTTGTGAAAGAAAAATAGGAATCTTCTGCGCAATGGTCGATGATCACATCGATGTTTTTGACATCAGCAGGGAAATTGCGAAGGATGTCGTCCATGCCTTCTTCGATGTCCGCTTGGATTGTCCCTTTGCGATTTTGTAGGAGCGCAGAGAAACAATGGAGGATGTTGCATCCTTTGAATTGAGATCGAGAATCTTGAGACCGGTCCTGCCGATGGAATACTTGCTTGCATACCCACAGATAAGCTGGTCGCAAGCCCATTCTTTGGCCACATCGATATATTCTGCGTGGTAAAACTCCATCCCATAATCGTTATTATGTATTTCTCATCCGTGCAAAATGGTAAGATTATGAAACGTTTGATTTAACAAAACTATCAGAAGATGCTTTCATAATATAATTCTTTAAATTACTTAATTTTGCTTTGAAAATTTAAAACGTATCAATTTTAGATTTTACTTGAGACTAGCAGACATCTATTTCACTAGATTCGGCCTTTACACTTCACTATTTTCGAGTTGCTTCTTTTCTCTTGCCGCGTTTTCCTCTTCCCCGAGGTGTTGCTGAGATTCTTTTTCTTTATTCACGCTGGCTACTAGACGGTCAAAATCGCTTTGGTGCAAACGATCTTGGATGATTCGGTATTTCTCAAATTCACTTTCTGCAAATGATTTGGCGATTGTTGCTGTGACTTCCCTTTGTCCTGTAAAATCTCGACATCGGTGAATTGCAGAAGCGCATCTAGTTTGGAAGCCCAATCGGCCATTGTCATGGGAATATGCCGTCTGGCCTGCCTTGTAGCGTAGTCCAGATACATCGTGACAATCTCGTTTAGCTTCTTCCTCTCTTCCGCCGATAAGTAGATTTTTTGCGATTGATACATCGGCGTTTACGATTTTCCCGTTAGGAGCGTTGCGCCAAGATGTCAAACCCATATGTTCCTTTGTACGATTTGTCCTTGCCACAATAATTTCGGCTGCTGTATTTCCGAACGGCATAATGCCTCTTGTTCTGCGCCGTTGAATATCTGTGGTTTTCTGGTAGAAGCGGCGTTCACTTGCCCTGATTTCCTGTATCTCGGAAATCAGGTGGTCAAAATAATCCTCATCGAAGATTTGGCCATTCATCAGTCTGCTTTTATCCAAGACATATCCCTGTTTGGCAAAGGTATCCAATACCTTTGCTGCCCATTGTCGGAATTCTGTCGCCCTGCTGGAGTTGACCCGGTCACCGACGGCGATAATAGCGGGCAGAGAATAAAATTTGTATTGATGTTTTTCCGTTCTCTGCAACTTGTGCAAAATTTGCACAAGTTGAGTCTTCGAACAATTCGCCGCTCTCATAAATGTTCTTGAGATGCTATGCAACAACGCTCCTGTCCGCATCAAAAAGCTGGCCGATTGCCTTTTGTGTCAGCCATACATCGTGACTTTGAACACGGACTTCTATGCCGTCCTCGTGAGCGTCTTTTGCAATCACAAGGAAATCCACTGTGCTGTTTTGAATCTGCAGTTTGTTGTCTTTCTTTTTAGTCATTACGTCACCATCCTATTATTTATTGTTTGGCTGTCCTCTTACATCGCATGCTACAATCTCATAGAGCATTCGAGCATAACCCATTTTGATGGGGGCATTCGCGACTTTTTTTGACATTCGTCTTTTCGCAAGTGGGAGAGTGAACAAACACAACCGCGGAAAGTTCTCGCTGGTCGAAGAAAGAAATGGAGGGACTTCATTTCGGATGCTTGAAGCCTGCCAAATGGGTCAGTGCTATCATGGTTTTGAATGCTGTCAAAAGCTCACGATGTTGCACTTCAACTATAGTTCAAAAGATTCGGAGGTGTTCGTCAGCAATACGATTGTGTCGCTCTTTCTCTTGTCAAAAGTTCAATGGCAACGACGGAGGATTTGAGAAGAGCATTGAGAGACTCGATTGGAATGAAGATCGTGCAAAGCGTCCTTTTCCTTGTTTCTCGCTACGGACTATAATGTCATTATGGACAACGAAACGAAAAAGACGATTCAGGATCAGCTTCTTTCCGCAAAGAGCATTGAGACACTCTCTTCCTTCTACTCCATCTTCGGGGATGCGACAAGGCTCTCGATTGTCTCTTTGCTTTTGAAGCATGAGCTCTGTGTCAACGACATCTCGGAGATCCTCAATCTCTCCCAGAGCCGTGTCTCTCACCAGCTCCAGGTCCTTCGGAAGCATGACATCGTCACCTACTATCGAAAGGGGAAGCAGGTTCTCTATGTCTTGACGGACAACCACATCAAGGATCTCTTCCGGACGGGTTTGGAGCATGTCTCCGAGAAGGATGAGGACATCTACAACGACCGGAAGAGAAGCCAGAACTGACGTTTGATATCTTTCGATAGCTATCGAAAAAACGATAAAATTTCTAGATAATTTCTAAGGCGTCCATTTTTTCGCTTTGAGAAATTCAATAGCCGTTTCGCAAGTTTGCATATTGTTCGCAATTAGTTCTAGGTGGCTTTCGGAAAAGGCCTTGCGTCCTTTGAAAGAGCCTTAGAGTATCTCCACAATTTAAACAATTTAATTGACAATCGAGAAGAAAAGATAAAATAATTTTAATGAAAGGTATTATACAACTAACAACCTATTGCAAAATATTTGAGATTTTATATATATGTCATTTCAATGGTTTAAAGCCCCCCTCTTTTGTATGTTCTTTGACAGATCTTTCGTATCAACTTTGTGAAGCCATGTGCATATGAAGGAAAGGCATGTCTCAGAAAACGATATTATCGCAAGCGGATTGATGCTTTTCCGATGACGGAATTCTTCTTTTTTGTCCGTGTTCATATCCAATCGGAATGCTCCAATTTGAGAGGAGATTAAGGTTCGTACACTCATCATTGCCATATATCGCCAGAACTGACAAAACAACAAGAATGTCTAAAAGAATTGAGTCTTTCGATTTCCGTGGACGATTGAAAACAAAAGAATAACTGATTGACGAGATGCGAAATAAGGAAGCGATGGAAATGATATTCACGAAAAGTTCGAAAAAGAAAACGAAAACTTGATCGTTTGTTTATTTATCGTGAAAAAAAGTTAATTGAAAACAGCCTCGATTGATCCTGATTATTTGAGAGCAAAAAGCTAAAATTTGTCGGGGGGGGGTCTGGATTTCTGGAAATTTTACAATCTTGGCCGAAAAGCCGCGTCATTATCTGTCTTCGAGCTTGAAAGCGATTTGACGATTCCAGCGGTCAAATGTATCCTAATCTTATATTGGCTATAGACATAAAGGAGAACACTATGCCGAAAAACAACAAATCCGTTGGAAGGAAGAAGTGGATTGCTGGTGGCATCATCGGCTTTGCGTCCGTTACGCTTATCGCGACCGGATTCGCAACCTGGATCATCGGCAATCAGATCCGAAACGACAAGGACGATGTGACCGTCGCCGTCGATACGGCCCGCAACGATTCGGTGACCCTGGCCGTGAATCTGACCGAGAAGGCCCTCTTCCTGGGCGGAAAGGACACCTCGGGAGCGGATTCCAGCATCACGTCCTCCGTCGTGACCCTCGGAGAAGACGCATCTTCGCGCAACGAAGACCTTACCGTGACGGCGACGATCACGGTCACGGCGGGTGCCGACTACGTGAACAGCCTGCTGGACAGCGGCGTGACTGTCACCTTCGCCTTCGATGAGACTTCGACCGGCAAAGTCACGACCTCGGACGATACGCTGAACATTCGTGATGAGGAGAGCTTCACCTATTTGGAGGCTCCGGCGGCCGTCACGATTGCGAAGGACGCTTTCGAGGAGCAGTCGGACGGGACCTATCTTGCGACGCTGAGCGGTCAGACCTTGACCTTCACGTGGGGAAGCTACTTCGACGCGTTGAACCCGATGACGTATTACAACGGCCTGTTCCAGAAGGGAACGCTGTCGGCGGCAAACGCGGCGCACCTGCAGGGCGTCATCGATGAGCTGAACAAGATGAACGAAGCCATCACGGGCGAGGATTCCGACAGCGCGGACCTGATCCTGACTTCCACCTTGACGGAAAACGTTGCCTAAGCAAGAAAGGAGAAAGAAATCATGAAGAAGATCAAGCATAAGAAGCTGTTTGCCATCTCCCTCATCTCCTGCGCCGCCGTTGCCACGGCCGGCATCGGCTATGCCTCGTGGGTGATTTCCACGGAAACAAGTCAGACTTTGGACAACATCAGCGTGACGGCGGACAACGTCGACGATCGCCGAACGATCACTTTGGGAACGCCGGCGTTGGATCCTAGCAATGGAACCGTCAGGTTCGGCCCTGTCGAGGATGACGCGGGAGCGATCAGGAGTGAGACATCTACGGAAGACATGTCCTTTGCCTTCACCATCGATGTTACGGCAGTCGCCACGGCAAACGGCACGGTTACGATGACTCCGACCTGGCCGAGCTGGAATTCCGAATACATCGTCACGCCCTGCACCACCGGGACTGCGGTCACTATCGCCACGGTCACAAACGGAACGGTTGCGGCTGCCAGCGAAACGGCGAGCGGCGAAGCGACGATCACTCCTTCCTATTCGGGAACGACCTTGACCGTCACGGTCGAGTTCGCCTGGGGTTCGTATTTCAATAACCACAATCCGGCCAATCCGGAAGACTACTTCGGCGGAAAGACGGGGAAGACGTTGGACGACGCCGTCAATGCGCTCAACGCGGTTGCTGGCTATAACGACAATCAGATTTCCATTTCGATTGCCGCTGTCACGGCATAAATCAGGAGAGCGAGGATCGTTCTTTCGCTTTTTCTGAATGTCTTCCATTGAAATCATTTCTCTGGTTGTCACCATTGTCTGCCTTCTGAGCTTTTGCGTGGCCTTCACGTTCCTCTTCCGGCATTACTATCGTTCGGAGACGGACAACGTCCTGACGGGCCGGGAAGACCCGGCCCTTCTGGAAGACATTGCCATCAGCGAGGAGAAGAGCGGCGACAGGAAGAAGAAGGCCTTGACCCTGTCCTTCAAGATTGCGGGATACGTGGTCCTGGCCCTGGTGGCTGCCTTCTTCGTCATGACGTTGGTGGCACGGTTCAATTCGGGCGTCCTCTTCTTCGGAGACAAGGCGCCCCTTGTCATTGCAACGGGGTCGATGTCGGAGAAGAACGACGAGAACGACTATCTGTTCGACAACGGACTCGACAACCAGTTCGATGCCTACGACATCATCGGCATCGAACGGTACCGCAGCCCAGAAGAGGTTCAGCTCTACGACGTCGTCGCCTATCGGAGCATGGAAGGAGAGATCATCGTCCACCGCATCGTCGAGATCCGCGAAGGAGGCTACGTCACCCGCGGAGACGCCAATGCGGCGTCGGACACGGGACTGACCTACGAAGGCCTGCTCTCCTATGACGACATCCTGGGGCGCTACAACGGCTTCCGCATCCAGGGCGTCGGATCCTTGATCGTCTTCCTGCAGTCCAATGCCGGAATCATCACGATCGTCTCCATCCTCTATTGCTTCGTGATGTTCGATCGCTTCTCCTCGAAGTACGAACAGGCCTTGGAACAGCGGAAGGAATACCTGCTTTCGGAGCTCCCCTTCGATGCGAAGGACGAGGAGAGCCGGGAGAAGGTCACGGTCCGGTTCCAGGAGGAACTGACCTATCGGGACAAGACGTACGCCCTCCTCCCCCTGACGGGAGAGAAGGGCGAGAAAGAAGAAGACGGGAAGAGAGAAGGGACGGATGACGGAGAAAGGGAGGAAGAGAAGAAATGAAGAAACGAAAGACTCATTTTACAAGGAAGAACTACATCTTCCTGTCGTTGCTGTTCTTCTATCTGTTGTTCGTGGCTGGCTCGGGATTCTTCGCCGACACGGGAAATGCCCTGATCAGCGAAAACAGCCCGCTCCGGAAGGTGCTGTTTTCCATGCTGAAGCTTCCTTCGGTATCGGTCAGCTTCGAGGGCTGGATGGTCTTGGGACTGTTCTGCGTGTACGCATTCCTTTGTGCCGGCGCCTTGATCTACGAGATGCGCCTGGCCATGTTTTATGAAAAGAAGCTGTTCACTCCCAAGTGGATCCTGATCTACTCCTTGACCTTCTTCGGAGGCGCCGTTCTCTGGCTGGGCCTTTCCTTCCTGGCTCAGATCGGAAGGGGCGAGGGAGCGATCGGAAACAGCTTCCTCTTCTTCGGCGAGTCTCTCTTGATCGGCACTCTGCTCTTCGTCGTCCTGGCCTTGCCGATTCTCTTCTTCTGCATGATGGTCGTCAATTTCCGCAACATCGACAAGCCCTTCCGCTTCAACAAGGGCGAGGATACGGAAGATATCGACGATGAGCAGGATAACAAGCAGGAACCGACTCTGGCCTCGGCCGATGGATTGTCCCTGGCTTCGGCCTTGGGGCCTTCCTCCTCGGCCCTTTCCAACCTGACGAACTCTCTGGACGGGGAGGAGAAGGACGAGCAGACGGAAGCGGAGCTTGGCTCCAAGGAATATGTCTTCCCTGGCCTTTGCACGATCGACGAGGTCGAGGAGACAAGGACTCCGCTCAACCAGAGCGAGACGACTCTCTCCCTCAGGGAGATCTCGGAGGACTTCCGTCGCTACTTGGCGAAGAACGAGGGTCTCTACTTCTCCATCGACACGATCCGCGCCTTCCTCTCGGGCATGGCGGCCAGCCGTCTGTTGATCCTGGAAGGCCTCTCGGGAACGGGTAAGTCTTCCTTGGCCCGTTACTTCTCCGAATACATCGGAGAGGAATCTTTCTTCGAGCCGGTCCAGGCTTCCTGGAGAGACCGCACTTCCCTGCTCGGCTTCTTCAACGACTTCTCCCGCAAGTACAACGAGACGGACTTCCTCAAGCGTCTGTATCAGATGACCTATCGCCCCAACGACATCAACATCATGGTCCTGGACGAGGTCAACATCTCCCGTGTCGAATACTACTTCGCCGACTTCCTCTCCATCATGGAATACCCGATCGACAAGTGGAAGCTCCGCATCCTTCAGGTTCCCTATGAATTCGAGGGGCCCAGCCATCTCGAGAACGGCGTCCTGAAGATCCCGGAGAACACCTGGTTCATCGGAACGGCCAACAAGGACGACTCGACCTACACCATCACCGACAAGGTCTATGACCGTGCCATCACGATTTCCTTCGACGACCGCAACGAACCTTTCGAGGTCGAGGGAGAGGTCGCTCCGATCCATCTGACCTATAAGGGACTCAACGCCCTCTATGCCAAGGCTCTCTCGACCGAGAGCAATCGCCTGACGAAGGAGGACTTCGCCCGCTTCGCCAAGCTCATCTCCTTCCTCTCGGACACCTTCGACATCACCTTCGGTAACCGTGTCCTCAACCAGATCGAGATCCTTGTCCCGGTCTATGTCAGCTGCGGAGGAACAAAGGAAGACGCGCTTGACTTCCTCTTTGCCCGCAAGGTCCTCTACAAGCTCGAGGGCCGTTTCGAGGATTATGTCCGCCAGGGTCTTCTCGACCTTCTGGATCTGATCGACGAGACGTACGGAAAGGAGAAGTTCCCGCTGACGCGTCACAACGTCGGCAAGCTCATCAAGAGGCTCTAAGGTGAGAGAACAGCTTTTGTCCGAACTCCACCGTCAGCTGGTCTCGATGGAAGGGGAGAAGAACTTCTTCCATCTCCTTTCCCTTGAAAAGACGGGCAAGGTCGACCTCTATCGAAAGGAAGATCCCAAGAAGCTTCTCTCCTGGACGAGGAAACTGGTCGCCTTATTGACTCGCATCCTCTCCATCGTCATGAATCCGGCCATCGTCACTTCCCGGGAAGAGGAAGTCAAGAGGGTCGAGGTCTCGGGTCCTCTATCGGAAGAGGATTTCCGGAAGACGGTCCGCGAGCCTTCCTTCTGGTCTCGCAAGAAGGACGGGTCGATGGTTCCGGAGCTGGTCCACTCGACGGAGAAGATCGATGTCGACAACACCTACGAGAACCGCTTCCTCTGCATGCTGATCGACATGGTCGACCGTGAGATCCACGACTTGATCCATCTCTTTGGAAGAAGGGAAGGCTCTCTTCTCGACTACGGGAAGGACAAGAGGCTCAGCTATGAGCCGACGGACCTGCTCTCCCGCTTCGACCTCAAGGTTCCCTATCTCGACGACCGCTCTGTCATCGAGAAGGAAGAGGATGTCGACCTCTTGCTCCATCAGGCCTTGACCTATCTCAAGCGCCTGAAGAACAGCAAGTTCTATCACGACCTGGTCCTGTTCCCCATCAAGGGACAGATCCAGGCGACGAACGTCCTGATTCACCATCCTCTCTATTCCTATTGCTACCGCTTCTATGTCGACGAGCTGAGAAAGAGAAACGAGGAGGGGAAGAAAGAGGAGAAAGGATATCGCTCCTTCGTCCTGCTCTCTCTTCTCTCGGAGCTCGCGGAAGAGGGCTTTGAGCTGACTCCCTACGGCTATCGTGTCGAGGAGGGAGAAGTCCGCTTCCAGTGTCTCTTCGCAAGGAGAAAGAATCTCACCCTCTCCCTCTACGAGCGCAAGGACGGCTATCTTTTGCGATCTGTCCTTCTCGATAGGGAGAACAACGCCACTCTCTCCTCCTCCGACCGCCTGCTCAAGGTCCTTCCCTTGGTGAAAGAGGAAGAAGTCTCTTCCCTCTTCCGGGAAGTCCGGGAGCGGAAGGTCGACGATGTCACCTTGGCGACGATGTCCCTTCTCGAGGAGAAGAGACAGGACCATGTCCTTGTCCTTGTTCCGGGTGAGAGGGCATCCAAGGAAAGGATGCGAAACTACCTCGCCTCCTTGTTCCTCTTGTTCGACGAGGGTCATTCCTTCGACTACAGCTGTCCTGTCTGCCACAACGCCCATCTGAGCAAGAGGGAGGACGGATACTATTGCCCGAGCTGCCACGCCTTCCTCTCCGTGATCGAGAATCGCGGAAAGGTCCTGGTCTGGCTCAAGGGCCTTTGGAGGTCTCGATGAATCCACTGACAAAGATGCTCAAGGGCACAAGGCCCGTTACCGAAGAGTCGATCTCCAGGAAGGAAGAAGGACTTCCGCTCGAGAAGGAGAAGGAGACGGCTATCCAGATCCATGGCTTGAAGAAGTCCTATGGCTCCTTTGAGGTGCTCCGGGGAGTCGACATCTCTGTCCTGGAGGGTGAGGCTTTCGGCTTGATCGGAAGAAACGGCATCGGAAAGTCGACCACCATCGACTGCATGGTCGGTCTCAAGTCGTTCCAGGAAGGGACGATCGAGATCTTCGGAAACGATGTCCTTGCTTCGCCTGAGGAAGCCAAGAGATGCTTTGGCTATGTCGCCAGCGAACCGACGGCCTACGAGGTCATGACCGGAAAGGAATATCTCTCCTTCGTCGCCGGTGCCTATGGGGTCAAGCAGAACCAGTTCGTCACCAACTATCATCTTCTGGCCACCCGCCTTCGCTTCAACGACCAGGACCTGAAGAAGAGAATTCGCGAGTATTCCCACGGCATGAAGCAGAAGATCTGCCTCATCGCCTCCCTGATCCACAATCCGAGGATCTGGATCCTGGACGAGCCGACGGTCGGTCTCGACCTTGTCGTCAACGAGATGCTCTTCAACCTGATGAAGGATCTCAAGGCCAACGGAAGGACGATCTTCCTGACCTCCCACAACATCGACTTCGTCTCCAAGATCTGCGACCGGGTCGGAATCCTCGACAGCGGCATCATCAAGCGCTCGATCGACTTCCGCGAGCAGCCGATGGAAAGAAGAAGGCTCAAGGAGATCTTCCGCCAGTTCGACGTGGAGGAGGAGAAGGAATGATCTTCGAGCTTTTGTTTAAGGAATTCCGGCTCAACCGGAAGGAAGGAACGTCGTCTCTTGCCCTCTTTGCCCTCAAGCTTCTTCTGACTTTTGTCGGAGGAGGGCTTTTGATCGCCCTTCTTTCCTTCTTGACCGATGCCTTGTACGACAAGCTCATCCGCTATTCCTACATCGCTCCTTTCGGAGTCGTCTGCTTTTTCCTCTTCCTGATCTTTCTTCTGGCCATTCTGGAAGGGGCGACAAGGGCGAGAAGGACCCTCTTTGACGAGAGAGACCGACTGGTCGTCTCTCCTCTTCCGATCTCCAGGGGGAAGAGGGTCTTCTCCAAGATGCTCTATGTCTTCCTGGCCCAGTGGCTGGAGCTTTCCCTGCTTTCCCTCCCCTTGCTCATCACCTTCGGCGTCAAGGTCCACTTCCCGTATTGGTATCATGTGATGTCTCTTGTCTACACCTTCATCCTCGCCTTGACATCGATGGGATTTTCCTTTGTTCTTTCCCTTCTCTTCCAAGTCATCCATCTTTATCTGAAAGACCGGAATTTGATTCAGTTCCTCCTCTCCTGTGGCATCGTCGTGGGTCTCTGCTACGCCTATCAGGTCTTCCTGAACCTCTTTTTGGTCGCCCTCAGCGACGGATCTCTGACGGGAACGCTCTCCCCGGCTTTCGTCTCGGGATTGATCGACAGCAACTTCTACATGTTCCCGGTCTACAACATGCTGGACTTCTTCTGGGGCAAGGACAACATGCTCTCCAACAGCCTGGTCATCTTGGGTATCGTCCTTCTCTCCTTGTCCGCCGGATATTTCGCGGCGGACTTCGCCCTTTCCAAGAAGCTCTTCCTCTTCGAGAGCAAGAAGACAGTCGATGTCTCCTCCTTTGTCATCGACTCTCCGAGGAAGGCCTTGTGGAAGAAGGAGCTCCTCCTTCTCTTCAAGGACAGCTCCAACACCTTCTCCTACACCTCCGTACTGATCATGCTTCCCTTCCTTTCCTTCGTCGTCCTCTCCTCCCTGAAGGTGATGCTCACGGCCAACCTCAACATCTTCCTGACCTACTATCCGACCACTTTGGATGCCCTCTTCCTCTCCCTGATCCTCTTCTTCGCCGGCATCGTCAATTCCGGAAACGCCCTCAAGCCTTCCGCGGAGGAGAAGGGACTGACGGTCACCAAGACCCTCCCCTACCATCCGATGGAGATCCTCTTGGTCAAGCTTCTCTGCCCCTTTGCCCTCTCCACCCTGTCCCTTCTTGTCTCCCTGGTGGTCCTGATCTCGACCGGAATCGTCTCCTGGCAAGTCTTCCTGATCAGCCTGGTCCTGGGACTTCTTCTGGTTTTCTCGATGAACCTGCTTTCGCTTCTGGGCGACCTTCATGACCTCAGCGACCGGGAGCTGAAGCTCTCCTTCCTCTCGTCCCTGGTGTCCTATCTCGTTCCGACCCTGGAGCTCGTCCTGGGACTTGTCTTGTCCTTCCTTCGCACGCCACAGGACGCGCTTTACGGATACTTTGTCCTTCCGGGCCTCCTGCTCCTCCTTCCCGTCCCCTTCGCCCGCCCGAAGGTGGTGGAGAGGCTCTATCGTTCCATGGAGGTTCGCGCATGAAAAAGAAGACCATCGCCGCCCTCTTGGTGGCTCCGATCGTCGTCTCCCTGCTGACCTATGTCACCGTCCAGGTCCTGATCAACCAGGTCGCGGCCGACATCGACGGCATCGAGATCCCCTATCGGCAGAACGAAGGCTTCCAGATCCAGGACCAGGGCTATCCCCTGGAAGCGAAGGCCGTCTACGACGAGAACCTGATCATCAAGGACGAGAGCAAGAACCTGCTCTGGGAGGTCTCCTCGGCATCGGACGAGGGCGTCTGCTCCGTTATCGAGCAGGACGGAAGCTACTATCTCTACGCCCAGGGGGAGGGCGAGGCGACCTTGACGGTCCGCAACGAGACCGGGACGCAGACCCGTTCCTTCCAGGCCCACTGCTACGAAGACGGAGTCGTCCTGATCAACGATCCGGCTCCTTCCTCCGGCACCTCCCTCTCCTCGGTGCGGCGCTATGGCCAGTACGAGATCGACGCCGGCGGAACGAAGTCCGCCAGCACGATTCCCCTTTCCGTCGAAGTGATGATCGACGGGCAGGATGCCAGCTACGACTTCGAATGCTCGGACAACGTCCGCTTCGATCCGCAGACGGAGAAGCTGACGCTTCTCGAAGGCGGGCAGGCCTCATTGACCGTCGTCTCCAGGGTGGACGATTCCATCCAGGCGACCTATTCCTTCGAGGTCGTCGACGAAGGCGTCAACGTCCGCGACTACGACGACCTGCTCTGGTGCACCAATCGTTCTTCCGAAGGCGAGGTGGTCGTCCTGCAGACGTCCCTGGGTTCGCTCCGGGACACCTATCTCTACGACCTGGACGCGGAAGGGGACCCGGTCTACCGGGACGAGCTTCGTTCCGAGACCATGAAGCTCTTCGGCCATTACGACTTCCAGACCGGGGAGTTCTCCTTCGAGGACGAGGTCTACACCTTCCCCTCGACCTATCCGACGACCTTCGTCGACCAGTACAACGAGGTGGCAGAGACGCCGGTTTCCACCGACTTGATCGCGGGCGTCCACGTCCAGAAGGACTTCTACGGAAACGGATTCTCGATCAACCTCCACAACCTCGCCTTCCCCAACCACGGGTCGATCGGACTTTCGGGCCTTCTGACCCCAGGCGAGGAGGACCTCTTCAAGGGTCCCTTGGCCCTGGTGGCCTTGGGCGAGATTGGACCCAACGCCCTGATCGAGGCCTTCGGGCAGGACAACTGCGGCTTCTTCGTCGACGGGGACGGCATCGTCGTCGACGACGTCCGTCTCCAGAACACCAACAACCAGTCCAACATGTACGACTTCTTCTACACGGGGTCGGTCGTCGACGTCGAGGGAAGGGACAACACGATTCGCAACTCGGTCATCCAGAACGGGAAGAACGTCGTCCGCGCCTTCTCCTCCGACGGGCTTCTGATCGAGAACTCGATCCTCCAGAACGGTGGCGAGTTCCTCCTCTACCTGGGAAACAACGAGTACAACGGCATCGACCGGAATCGGCGCGTCCAGTTCGAGCTTGGCGGAACCAGCCACGACTACGACTTCTCGTCGTTCATGGATACGTTCTATGACGAGAACGACGAATCCACCTATGCGTCCGCCGACCGCTGGATGCAGGAGACCTTGATGGCGCAGGACGGCACTTCCTACCTCTCCTTCCTTTCGGGCATGCAGGAAGCCCTGGACAACACGGACGGCTACCGGGATGCGGAAGGAAACGTCCTGGGGACGGACGTCACGGTCCGCGACACCTTCTTCGGCAACTCGGCCGTCTATTCCATCGCCTTCGACACGCTCTTCAACGGCGGATACCTCTATAACGGCATGCCCTCCATCGTCCACGAGCTTCTGGGCGACATGGCCCTTCCGCCTCAGGAAGTCGGCGGGACCTCCCTTCCGGTCCATCTCACCCTGGAGGGGGACGTCCGCTTCTACGACTGGAAGACGCTCGACTCGATGGACCTTTCGGGATTGATCCTGCAGAACCTCTCGACCCTGATGGCCAGCCAGGGCATCGAGGCCGACATCACGATCGACGACTTCTTCCCCGTCAAGCCGATCCTGAACGACATCCTGACGGCTTCGGACGCCTACTATCGCGATCCGGAGTCGGGAGAGGACTACGTCTCGACCAACGTCATCTTCTATGGCGGAGGAAAGAACCTTTCGAGCGTCGACTTTGCGACGGACGACCCTGACGTCTCCGACGAGATCGAGATCGACGTCGCCCAGGCGATCCTCTCGGGCGCCTATTCCCCCTCGATGGGAGAAGAGCTCTTCGACACCCTGCTCAAGGCGCTTTCCAAGGCGGTCGTCGCCGTGACGGGAACGCATCCCTTCCGGACCTATGTCAACGGAGACGTGACGGGAACGCCGGAATACTTCGACAAGATGCCGCCCCTTTCGGATCTGAAGGGAGGACAGGGACGATGAAGAAGGGAATTCTTTTCCTGCCGTCTCTGGCCCTCCTTCTCTCCTCCTGCTCGCTCCTCTTCGGGTCGAGTCAGGGGGCGCTGATCGAGGACGTGTCGACCACAGTCGACGGGCAGGGGAACCAGCAGGTCGTCCTCTCCTTCCAGGACGGCGTCCGTCCCGACTTCGTCCTGAGCCTTCCCGGCGCCGCTTCTGGAGCGGACGGGGCGACGATCGAGGACGTGACGGCCCAGGTCGAGGGAGAGGAGATCGTGATCACGATCTCCCTCACGGGAAGGGACGACGTCGTCTTCCGCGTCCCCAACGCCCAAGGCGAGGAAGGACGGCTGGTTACGGGACTGGTCGTCTCCACGGACGAGGAGACGGGCGGAACGAATCTCGTCTTCGAGTATTCCGACGGCACGCAAAGTCCCTCCCTCCTCCTTCCCAAGGGCGAGGACGGAGTGGATGCGACGCACCTCATCTCCTCCTTCGAGGTCACGGAAGAGGAAGGCGGAACGAGGGTCGTCCTGCACTACCAGGACGGCTCTCCGGATACGGTCTTCTTCCTTCCCGACGGCAGGGACGGCGTCACGATCGACCATGTCGAGATCACGGAAGTGACTTCCACTTCCTGCGTCTATACCTTCACCCTCAGCGACGGAAGCACGTTCGACCTTCCACTCCCCTACGGCCGCGCCCAGGAATGGTGGCGCGGAATGGGAGAGCCTTCGCCCTCCCAAGGCGAGGTGGGGGACTTCTACCTCGACATCCAGTCCGGAGACTTCTATGCCAAGGAGGAGGCGGGGTGGACCTTCCTCCTGACCATCGACGGCTATGCCGCGGAGGAAGAGCCCGACTACTACTCCGTGACCTTCGACGCCCAGGGCGGAAGCCTGCCTTCGGGCGCGGAAAGCGTCTCCTACTTCGTCCAGGAAGGCGAAAGGCTTTCCCGGCGGATCCTCGGCGAACAGATCGGAATCCCCGAGCGAGGAGACGACCTCTTCCTGGGCTGGTACACCTCTCCGACCTACGATCCCAACGCCGGTCGCTTCGACGACACGACTCCGGTCCTGAGGGATCTCCAGCTCTATGCGTGGTATGATGTTGCCTGACAAGGAGGAAAGCACGATGAAACGAACCTTTTCGAAGATGCTTCTCACGCTCGGCCTGCTGACGATGGCACCGACCCTTTCCTCCTGCTCCTTCATCTTCGGCAGCGACGGCTATCTCATCCAGGACGTCCAGAGCGGGACGGACGCAGAGGGAAACACGATCCTGACGATCACGTATACCGATTCGAGCGTCGCTCCCCTCGTCGTCACCCTTCCCGCCGGAATGAGCGGAAAAGACGGCGTCGGCATCGCGGACGTTCAGACGGCGATGGAAGGCGATTCGGTCGTCCTTACCATCACCTATACGGACGAGAGCGTCGAGCCGACCATCCTCTCTTTCCCCGTCCTTCAGGGCGAGGCGGGAAGGGGAATCGCCTCGGTCGACGTCCGTCAGGACGAGGAGACAGGAAACACGATCCTGACGTTCACCTACACCGATGGGACGACCTCGGAGATCACCATTCCCAAGGCGACCGACGGAAAGGATGGAGTCGGGATTGACACCATTTCCTATGTCATCGATGAAGCGACAGGAAACTATCAGGTCACCATCACCTATACCGATGGAAGGGAACCAACCGTCATCTCGATTCCACCGAGTGAAGATGGCGCTGGAATCGAGACGATATTCCTCTCGGATGCCCAGTCAGACGATGACTACTATGGATTGATCATCTCCTATAGCGACGGCAGGACGGACATCCTGCGCCTGCCGCGTCCGCAGTCGACCCGTTGGTACTACGGAGACGTCGCTCCCTCCTCATCGATCGGAAACGAGGGAGACTATTATCTCAACACCACGACGGGAGAAGTCTACTGCAAGGGAACAAGCGGCTGGGGCAATCCAATCTTCACGATGAAGGGGACGGGCGGAACCACGACCACGGAGTACTGCACCATCTACTTCAACGCCAACGGCGGAACCTTTGCGGACGGATCCAACTTCCGCTATCTCGATTCCCTGGAAGTCGGGACCAACATTCCCCTGACGGGGGAGAACAGCTTCGAGACGGTCGGAATCCCGACCCGGGAAGGATCGACGTTCTCGGGATGGTATACTTCTCCAGAGGAGAACGCCTTCAGCGGCAAGTTTACCGACCTGACACCCGTCTACGGAAGTCAGCTGACTCTCTATGCCCATTGGGAGGTCGAGTTGTGAAGAAGTGGAAGATGGCAACCGTCATCGGCCTTTGTACGGCCAGCATCGCTGGCCTGGGCTTTTCCACATGGGTCATCGGCGAGAGCGAACGGGTCGAGATTCCCGTCTCGGCCGACGACGTCGTGACCACGACCGTCGGACTGGAAGACGTCGGCTTCGAGATCGTCCCGGACTCCTTCGAGGCGTTCCAGTACGTGACGTTTGAAGATAACACTTCTTCCGTGACGTCGGAATACGTGGGCGACGTCTTTTTCTCCCTCAAGGCGACGCTCGACCTGGACAAGGACCATTCGGCCTTCGAGGACGCCGACCTTCGGGTGGTGTTCCAATACCAGGGCTATGCGAGCACCCTCAATAACATCGTCGAAGAACTGATGGTCTATCCCGAAAACTACGATCATTACGATTTTCCTGCCACTCGCTCCGAAACCATCTGCCAAGAGAACAATGCCGACACGACGCAGTTCTACTTTCCTGTCGAAAGCCGAAAGGCCATGTCCCTCTGCTCCCTGGCATCCCTCGATTCGAGCTATCCGCGAAACGGAGTCTACCAGGTCCCCCTGGTCTTTCGCTTCACGATATCCAACGTCAACAAGGATCTGCTGGAATCGGACGATATGGCCTTTCCAACAATCAAGATCACCTTCGGATTGGCGACAAGCCGTGAATGAGGAGGTAGTCCATGAAAAACAAGAAAACGAAAAAGATTCCTCTTTGGAAGACCCTGACCGTCTTCTCCCTTCTGCTCGGCGTCTTCGTCGCGGTCGGATACGCGACCTTCGTCGTCGACGATCCGGTCGTCGACACCTCCGATTCCACGGCAACGAGCGGAGAGACGGAGGACAAGGAGAAGGTCAAGGTCGATTTCCGCTATCAGATTTGCGATGGAATGGAAGTCATCACCCATTCAGAGGAAGCGCTGGGTGTGGTCAATGGAACCAACTACGAGCTCGGAACAGAATATTCCACGGACAGCTCGTCTTCATATGAGAACTTTCAAAGTTTGATGCAGACTTTGACTGGAAAAACAGTTGGAGATTTAACTAAAGGTCCTTATCAGTATTTCGGGATAGATACTTGGTCTGGCTACTATATTATTGTCAATGTTACCGAGAGCATTTCATTTACAGAGGGGGTCTGTGGTGATACGTATTCCGGAACATATAAGATTTCGAAACAACAGATAGAAGAAAATAAGTATCATTATTCATATGAAACGGACATCAAGTTCTCCACAAATCTCAACTTGGGGAATCCCCTTTCCGATGCGAGAAGCATGATCATGGACCATCTCAGCGACGTTTCCTCCGGATACACTTTTGTCGGGTTCAAGGAAACGGTTTATGATGCGGAAGATAATCCTTTGCCGAGCGATAGTTTCCTCTCTGAAGATACGACCATCGAAAGCGATTCTTCATATTATCTTGTCCTAAATAGTGACAACGATTTGTCTGACTATAAAAACAATCTCTCCGATACGATTACAAGTACTCAGACCGGTGTAAAGACCTTTAACGCCCAAGCGGCGCAAGGGAGCGAAAACGTCAAGAATGACTTGTCTTACTTTGAAGGGGACAAGGCGGTCTTCTTGACGCATGCAACAACGATTCACGAGGGTGTCACCATCAACTTTGGACTGAATGACGGAAGCATAAAGAAGGATGCTACAACGACATCATTCAGTAATTTCGAGCCAGAGAATGACGCTCACGAACTGCAGTACAAGGTTGTTCTGCAGGAAGATATGGTTATTGATGGAACGTTGGTCATTGGATCAAACTATGGCGTAGCGAATTCACAAGCAGCAAATGGCCTCATTACGAATGAATATGTTTGCCTCGACTTGAATGGACACGATATCACAATCAATTCAACAGGAAGCCTGCTCTCCTATGGCTTGATCAAAGATTCAAAAGGGACAGGAACAATTTTTGTCAAGGGTGGATCGATTCAAACGTTGGCGACGATCCAGGATTATCGTGGCGGAGGAGCGACTTCTGGAATGGTTTCCGGAAGTGATAAATGCTTTCCTTTTGAAGTTTATTCGTTGCCTTATCTTCGATGCCACGTAAGATTAGAAACTGACAGCAATAACTCTTTTGGCCAGTTTCTTGCTCTTGCACATATAAACTACATGGGCTCAAGTCAGACGGAAATTGTCCTGAATTTCATTGGCCCCGAAGGGGGAGATTCTTTTCTTTTCTCCATTTCTAATCCTCAGTCCGAATCGTCCGTTGACATTTACGGATATTCTCATAAGGCTATGGAAGAAGACCCAAAAATGACAGACGCAGATCGGCAAGCGGTGCTTTCAAAAAGGATGGAAATCCAGCTCAACAATGTCCAATGTAATATGAATGCGTTGAAATTCACCATTTCCGTGCCAATTGACACCAGCGAATTCATTTTCCCGATTTCTGGATTCTTTGACATCATGCTCCGGTCTTCGACAATCGTCATCTCACAGAGAATCAAATTCATGCCGGGATCAAGCTTCTTTGCCGATGAAAATAGTGTCGTTTCTCTTTCTTACAATGGCCAACGTAGTGCGCAAGTTCTCGCATTAGGAAATAATTTCTATTATTACGATTCACAATACGAGAAATTCGTTAATAACGATTACATGGATGGAGGGGAAGGAAGTCAAGGACGTCAGTATCGGCGTTCGGAAGCTTTTGCAAAATACTTTTCTTCTCCAAGAATCTCAATCTATGGAACGTTGGCGATTCGACAGGGAAATGCGGGCAGCAATTCTTCTCCATATATTCTTGCCGGGAACATCAACTTTAATCGTGTTGCGTATTATTCTGACGATTTATCTGCATTGACCTATGTCGATTATGAGGAGCGAGAGAATCCGTTCACGGAACTCGTCTCGGACAGTTTAGGCACAACATCTATCTCGACCTATTATTTTTCGACGATGCTAGGCAGTGTCACTGGTTTTCCTTATAAAACATATTTTTGCAAAGGATACAGCCTCCCTCTCGTTTCTAATGGACTTTGCTATTATCAGAATGCGACAGATACTGATGGCGTGGTTGGTACTTTTGATTCTCGAACAGGAGAGATGTTGTTCAACGGCTCTCATTACGTCATAGAATCGACTAAATCCTATTCTTCTGCACCAAGGGAAGATGGCTCCTGCTCTTTGCTGAAAGTTACGAAAGATTCTGCGTTGCCAGTATATCAAGATGAAAATGGGGAACAATATATCTTCTTTGCAGGGATGTATTGCAAGTTTTCTTCATCTACGGACTCGACAGGAGAGGCGGATTGCTCCAGGCTTACCGACACAACGCAGAAGACAGCAGTCAAATTTGATTCCTCCTTGAATCGTTGGGTGAGGGCATAGGGATGCTGCCGGAGATTTCCTTTGGTTCCTTTTCCATCTCTTCCTCCGTCTTCTTCTGGGGCATCGGCATCGTCCTCTGCCTTGCGGAATACGTTGCTGTCCACAAATGGTACGGATATCGATGGTATACGGCCTTGCTCCTTGGCGGGATGATGATCATCCTGGAGATCTTTGGGGCAAAGATCATGTTCTACCTGGAGAATCCCTCCGCCTTTGGCGAACCTATCTCTTGGTCGGGCGGATATTCTCTCTATGGGGTCTTCTACTTCACGCCGATTTTCCTCTTCCTGCTTTCCTTGGTCATGAAGACGAGTTTCTATCGCCTGATGGATTTCCTTGCCCCGGGTATCTTGATTGAACTGGCCTTCTATCGCATCGGATGCATGTGCACGGGGTGCTGCTACGGGATTCCGGTCGGCTGGGGCATCACCAACGGTGTGCAGGACGGACTGTTTCCGGTCCAGCCCTTGGAGGCGGGATTGGACCTGCTTCTCTTCGCCCTGATCTTCTTCCTTTTCCTGAAGAAGAGGCTTCTTCCGGGAGAGACCTTCCTGTCTACGTTCCTGGGTTATAGCATTCTTCGCTTTGGTCTGGAATTCCTTCGCCATCGAACCAATGTGGTCGGTCCCCTTTCGGTCAGTCACCTTCTTTCCTTGGGCCAGATCGTCGGCGCGACCGTCTGGATCGTGGTCCTTCACGTTCAGAATCGAAGGAGGAAGGATTGCGGGCAGAGGATTCTGAGGGAGTTTGAAGAGACGCTCACGCAGTCGGCGGAAGAAAATTGCGTTTCGCAATCAGGGGACAATGGAGTATCATAGCAACATGAAACTGAATCGCTGGGTTCGACGCCATCGGCTCTTCCTTGCGGGGGGGGGGTGCAGGTTCTTAGTGTTTTGACCCTTTTTGCCGTCGGCTTTTCCAGCTGGGTCATTCAAGACGGGGAAAGCCGTCCGCAGAGTGCGACCGTTCCTGTCGAAGCGGATGGTGTCCTGGACATCCGAGATTGCCTGACGATCGGCGACGTCCAGCCTGTCCGCTTTTCGATTGCCGGTTTTCTGAACGGAAGCGTCGGACATCTGGACATTCCGCTTTCGATCGATCGAACGTTGGACGGTTACGATTACGTGCTTCAGGGAAGGCTGAACTATCAGACGTCCTCTCCGCGGATGATTGCTCTGGGTGAGGACGGGCGATACGAACTCTCTCTCCAGGTGAATGAAAACCAATCGTATCTCTCCCCTGTCGTTTGGGTCTATTCCTCTGTCGACCAATCGTCCGTCGCCATGGCGGAGATTCCCTCCTTTGCCTTCGAGGCGACAGCAGAAGACGGCCGGTATTCCATCGACATCTCGACGGATTGGACCGTCCCTGCCTCGGAGGGGGAGTATTTCGTCCGTTATACCTTCCAGCATTTCGACGAGACGCTCTTCTCCTTTCTGACGGATGGCACCTTTTCCTTCTCGATGACGATGATGGCACAGGAGGTGGCAGCATGAAGAGGACACGGAAGATCCGTTCGGCCTTCCTGCTTTCCTTTCTGACGTTCTTCTTGATTGCCGTCGGTTTCTCGACGTGGATCATCAACGGGACAGCACAGGCTCCAAGCAACGAGGACTATGTCGAATTTGTGCCAAGCGACTTGACGACTTTCTTGGAAAACAAGACGGGAACGAATCCAAGCTACATCTATGACAGCAAGACGAATGCGGCGTCGGGAGACTATTCGGGTGTCTACAACGATTCACAATACGACGAAGACAATCGGGTGATTTCCTTGGGGAGGCCCGGGGAAGTCCTGGAGATTTCCTCTCCTGTTCACTTCACCCATCGGCAAAACGACATCGACTATGGAATCGACGACTTCCTGGGAAAGAGCCCGACCGAAGACGGAGGCTTTGCCACCACGGCGGCCGATGGAGGGGCGACGACGAATTCGGCCCGTCCCATCAACTATTATTACGATCAGAATTACGATTCTCGTCCCGCCCGGCTCTATACGATTCGACTGGCGGGGGATGTCACTGTGACCAGCGGCGGCATTCTCAGCATCGGAGCCCTTGTCGGATCGAGTTCGGGTGGCGGAAACGCGGGCTGTGTCATCGAAGGGAGCTTCGTCGCCCTCGATCTCAACGGACATACGCTGACGATTCAGTCGGGAGCGACGATGAATGCCTACGGATATCTTCTCGACTCCGCCACGAGCAAGATCGACGGGCAGCACATTGGAGAAGTCGACTGCTCCGGAACCATCTACGCGGGATTTGTCGTCGAAGACTATGGTGGCGGCGGACCGACGGTCGGAAGGGCGGCCTTCTCCACGATGCCCTTTTCGACCTATTCGATGCCCTACCTCAGCTGTTCGATCCGGTTTCGTCATGGAGCGGTTCTGACTGGGGCGACGATGCTTTATGCGCAGTCCATGATGACGAAGACGCAGATGAACGTGTTAGGGCCATCGGGATCCCTCTTCAATCTGACGTCCGCGGATTCTGTGATTGTCCGGGATGGTTATAACAACCTTTCGGATTCGACAGATGCTGTCAATTCCTATGAAGCGAATCATCGCGTGGAATACGATTTTTATGGTTCCGTCACTGTCGAAAGCATGACATTGAATACAACCTTGACCTTTTCCGGACTTGAGATGACTGCCAATATTGAAATGTCGCAGTTTTCTTTCTACATTCCTTCTTACTATCATTTCAGGGTTCGAAAGGACTGCGACTTGACCCTTCCGTTGACTTTGCTTTTGAGTCCAGGGGCCACGGTCATGACGGAAGAAGGGAGTCTGGTGCGATTGACGAGCCGCGATTTCGACAGCAACGTCGTCATTCCTACATTCGGAGATGTCGAAGTGGACATAGAGAAAGGGACTTCAAAAGGAGGGCTGATCGTTCTTTCCGAACTTCCAGTCGATTCATCAACGGCGTTTTATGGCTATAGCAAGGCGAATTACAATTTTACCCGATCCCGCTACCAGAAATATGAGCTTGAGGAAACGGAAAGAAACGTGCAGAAGAATCCGCGCGTCACCATCGGCGGTTCCATTCAGGCTGATGGGGAGGGGCATCCCCTTGCCGGAATGATGAATCTTTCCGAATCGACAAAAGACTATTTGAACGGAAACGCATCCTCTTTCGACACCTTCGTTTCCCGCGCCATTCCCTTTTCTTATATGGGAGGAGACATCGATCTTGGATCCGCTATCGGTACGCTTTTAGGGGGAAGCATCAAGGACATGCTCGAATCATCGATTCACGAGTACCTCATTGTTCCCCTGATGGTCAACGACGATTCATCTTCCGATTCCCCCTATCACGTCTTTCGCTCGGAAGACATCGATTCCACCTTGACGAATGGAGAGACGGAATACGACTATCGGACAGGCGTGTATTCCGTCGGCCAAAACCAATATATCTATGTGACAGACTCGGGAAGTCCGATGAGTGGGACGATGACTCCCATCGAATCCTATGTGTCGGAGGATCACCTTGCCCGGACAGCGACCCAGTATTATGCCTACTATCGGGGCCAGCAGGTCGAAGTGCCTGATCCGACGGCGACGTTCGATGCATATGCGGCCTATGTCTATGACAACCAATACAGTTCTTCAACACGTAACTTCTATCCGGTCTCGAACGATTCGACGACCTATACCATTTCGGTGCGCTCAAGCATGGAGACATGGGTGGGAGACGGAGAGAAAGGCACGGCTTCAAGGAATCGTACTTCATTTGGTATTGTTCATGGCCCTTGGGGAGATTTCAGTCCAATGCCGACAGAATATTCTGTGACGGAAAACACGACAACGAACTATTTGACGAATCAATCTGTGACGATTTCCTCCATGAGCCTGTTTTCCTCTGTCTCCTACACTTCGGGGACGACGGGGTATTACCCGGCGGACATCACTCGTTTTTCCGGCATTTCCTCCTATTCGAGAATCGGCACCATTTCCTTGACAAAGCATATCGACGAGGGGACGAGCGATTCCGGGTGGACCTATACGGGAGATGACAATACCGGAAGCATTTCGGGTTCATCGTTTGGCACTCAGACGCAAACGGTGACGTGGGATTACTTCACAAGGACGATTTCACAAACTCCTGCCCAGGATTGGTCTTCCGGGAATCGTAGCCTCTATGCTCCGATTGCTTCTTTGCAGTTCGATTCGACCTTGGGCGTCTGGAGAAAGGGAGCGACGACAGTCATCGCCTGATTGGGAAATAGTCGGCGAACAAGCGGCCCTTCTTTTGCATTCGTTCGATTGGCGTTTGATGTGGGACAGATTTTCCTTCCCTTTCCGAATTCCATCGGTGCCCGTCATTTGAATTCCTGAAATGAGATTTTTGGCCGAGCAATCTGCGGAGCCACAAAGGACGGGAGGAAAACTTCCATCGGAGGAGTTCGAAAGCTAGACTCATCTGAACTGCGCTTTGGAAGAATCGATTTCTGAAGAAAAGCCTTCGTTCTTGGCAATAGAGAACGAACCCGGTTCTTTGTGGAATAGGGTTTGGAAGGTTCTCGGCTTCGGTTCTGCCTCGTTTCTTTGCTTTTCATTCTTTTCCTCTTCCGCCGGCAGGGTTTCTCTTTTGAAGGGCGGACAAAAGGGATGGCGGATATCGGCATACCGTTTGCCATCGATGCCGAGAAATGGGAGCCTATATGCGAGAAGGTATGAAAAGGAAATCTTCCCGACTTCAAGAACCGTGAAGACTTCATGAAAGGGTTCGGCCTTGATGAAGGAACAATGATCGGCGACAAGGCATTCCCGTCCGAAGGGACGAAGACGGAAAACGGATTTGGAAGGAAAGTCGGATACATCCATCCTTGCAAGAGGTCATCCAAGGCTGCCAAGGAATTGGGCCTCTATGCCGGCATAGGCTCAGACGGGAAACGGAGCCCATGTTCGAAGGGTTCAGGAACTTCATGGATCTCAAGACGACGGGAGAGCATGACGGCCGGACGGCTATGGGTTCCGTATTCGTGAATGATATCGCCCGTATGCTGACCTGACCGATGTCTTTAGAACGAAAGGCACCGGAAAGGATTGGCAGACGACGACGCTCAGCAATGCCGATAAAGGTCTTCTGGAACACCTTTTGGGCCCAAACGACATGCCGGCGCCAAAAGGAAGCAAGTCAAGGAGGAAGCTCCCGAATCCTAGATGCATAGGCGACTTGTTGAAAATTCTTTGTTTATTTTTCTGTTTGCCCATAATATCCGATATTTTTTTAAGATAGATTTGTCAATAAATCGAAATCCCAACAAGGCTTGTCTTCCTTTTCCAATCATTCGTTTCATCGGCAAAAGAACAGAAAGGAAAACAGGAATGATTCGAATCCCTTCGTTTCGTCATCCTGAGGAGTCCTGGCTTTCTTCTTCTTTTCTCCTGGGACGAGAATGTCGGTTTTCAAAAAACGGTCTCCCTGGGAACGGTATTCCTTCTGTTACAATAGGAAGAGTTTTCGGAAGGAGAGAACATGATCGAGAAACTGGATTCTTCCTTGATCGACAAGACGTTGGAGAGCGAGCATCGCCAATATCTCTGCGGGGACTTGAAGCTGCCGCAGAAGCTGGAGAACCTGAAGGACGATGAGGTAGAGATCGGAATCACCCTCTACGATTCCTATCGGGTGGAAAAGCCCCATTACCACACGACTTGCTCGGAGTATCAATATATCCTGGAAGGGAAGACGAAGTACCTCGACCTTTCGACGATGGAAGAGGTCGAGATGAAGAAAGGGGATTTCTTCATCATCCGCAGAGGGACGAAGTATTACCAGAAAGCCTTGAAGGGGACAAAGATTCTCTTCTTCAAGTATCCGGCCGGGAACGACAAGATCCTTGTGAAGCTGAGCAAGGAACAAGAGAATTGGGGAAAGGAGTATTGAGATGATTTTCACGGATGCCTTCGACTTCACCTCCATCAACTATGCGGAACAGATTGTCGGAATCGTCATCGCTGTCTTTCAGGCGATTGTCATCGCCATCCTGACGAAGTTCCTTCTCGATCAGGCCTTCAAGGATCAGAGACTGATCGGAAAGAGCCTTCAGAAATACGGAATCCACAAGGTCCATGCCCACAAGGGAGGGACGTTGTCCAAGGCCGGCAGGGATGTCTGCTTCGGCCTCGACGGAAAGCTCATGCCCAGCCATCTCGACCTCTGTTTCATCACGGGCTGGGGATTCTTCCGCGACTATGAGATGAAGGCCGGATATCTCAAGAGACTGCTCTCCAACGGATGCCAGATTCGTGTCCTACTGGCCAATCCCGACCGTGGCCATTTCAAGGACTGGAAGGCCGAGGATTACGAGGACCCTTCCAAGCAGGAGACGCTTCTGAAATATTACACGGACCTCTTCGAGGGAAGGGAGGAAGCCGGGTCTTTCCTGGAACGCTCCTATGCCATGCTCCTTTCCAAGAAAGTCCAGAGAGAGCCTTTCGCCCCGGTCGACCTGGAGGTGCTTCGAAGGCACCTACGCATCGAAGAGGACAAGACCGTCATCAGCGACAGCCACGGAGACCATTCTTTCCAAGTGAAATACATCCAGAAGCTCTGCCACGAGCTCGCTCGATTTGCGGACAACGGCGGAAAGATCGAACTCCGTTTCTACGAAGACGAATATCAGATGCCAATCATCATGGCAACCAGCTATACCGATGCCAAGTCCAGGAAGGAATACGAGGAAACCATCTATCTCTGGACCAACATGAACGCCCCCATCAAGGAGACCTCCGAGTCCATCAACATCTCCTGCTATTCTCCGGTCGACGAAATCGAGGAGAAGACCTTCGTCAACGATGTCCAGAAGACCTTCGAGTATCTGTGGAATCGGTATCGGAAGAGCAATCCGATGACAGAAGGAAGCGATTGAGAGTAAAGACGGAAGCCTCCTTATCGATGCCTAAGCGAAGGCCGATCTGAAAGTCCTTCTCTTTTTTTCTGAACAAACGTCGCTTTCAAAAACAATAATAGTGAACCCTTCTTTGGGTTCGGAAGGGATTCGGTTTCGGTTCTGCCTCGTTTCTTTGGTCCTCTATTTTTCCATCTTCCGCCGACAGGGAAGCTGCCGGAGAAAGGAGGTGAGTCATGGGAGCGTTTGATGTTCTCGGACTTCTGCTTTTCTACCTCATCCTCAAATACATCGACAAGAAGACAGAAAAAAAGGACCAGAATGATGATTCTAACTCACCCAGTTAAGTCATCGTGAGGCAGAGCCTCGGCCGGTCCCTTCTTGGGTATTATAGTCCATGCTGGTGCAAAAACCAAGGCCGGTCATACGAGGAGAAGAATGGATGCGGAAGTCGAAGAAATGTCTTGTGTTATTCGTGAATTATATGCATTGGTCCTTTTATGAAGCGAATTATCCATCCATCACATTTTCCCGGATAGTTTGGCTGCAAAATCACATTTTTCCAGAATGGCAGCTTTGATTTTCGGCAATGCTTTGCCTGATTTGGATCAGGATGCCTTCTTCCCGTCCAAAACGAAAAGAGGTGCCTGGAGGTTTTCTCCAGACACCCAAATAGAAAGGACGGAATGATGATTGACCCCAGTTAAGCCATCACGAGGCAGAGCCTAGAATCAGACATCAATTTTATTCTAGACGGCAGACGATCAATTTCAAGGCGAATCGACAAGTCGGAACTTTCAAGAGAGGAAAAAGTCTTGCTTTTTTTAGACTTTGTTTCTCTTGGGATGTGGAATGTATTTCGTCTTGTAGAGCAGGAGGGACATTGAGTGGAGGACGCAAAGGGCCATGATGCCCGTGTCGGAGAGGGTGCCCAAGATCATGGCGAAGTTTCCTCCGTAGCCCAGGGCAACGAGGATCATGACCAGGACCTTGACGAGGATGGCAAAGAGGACACCGACGATGACGTTGATCATGGTCCTTCGAGACAATCTCCGCCCTTCGGCAAGCTTCGTGAGGCTGTCGTCCATGATAACGACATCGCTCGCTTCGATGGCGGCATCGCTTCCCAGGCCTCCCATGCTGATTCCGACGTCGCTGGCCAGGAGGGAAGGGGAGTCGTTGATGCCGTCTCCGACGAACGCGACTTTCTTCTGCGGCATGTAGGACTTCAATTCCTTCAGCTTTTCGTCGGGAAGGAGCTCGGCCTTGTAGCCGTCCAGTCCGATTTCTTCCTGGACGGCATGGGCGATTCGGCGATCATCGCCGGAGAGCATGATCGTCTTCTCGACTTTTTGTTCTCGCAGACCCTTTATCGCTTCCTTGGCTCCTTCCTTGATCTCGTCGGCGACGATAAAGTCCTGAATCTTTTCCTTGCCTTCCTCGGCGAGGTAGAGGACCTTGTAGGGAGTGTCCGTTTCTGGGAAGTCCTGGACTCCGTTATGAAGAAGGAAGGCCTTGCTTCCCAGGAGATAAGGACGATTGTCGATCGTTCCCACGATTCCTCCGCCTGGGACGTTCCGGAAGTCCACGACCGGAAGCAAGTCTCCTTGGTAGGCGGAGGTGATGGCCTTGGCCAAGGGATGGGTCGACTTGCTTTCCAGGGATGCGGCGATCTGGAGGTTTCTTTCCTCGACCTTGTTTTGAAGGACGAAATCCCCTTTGGTCAGGGTTCCTGTCTTGTCGAAGAAGAAGACTTGAGCTTTGGACAGGTTCTCTAACGGCAGAGAGCCCTTGATCAGGATCCCGAGTTTGCTGGCGACGCCGATCCCGGCGAAGAAGGAGATGGGGACGGAGATGACAAGGGCGCAGGGACAGGAGATGAGAAGGATGGAAAGGGAACGATAGAGCCAGACTTCTCCGCCTTTTGTCCCTTCCCAGACAAAGCCCGAAAGGCCGTATCCGAGCAGGAAGACGAAAAGGGCGATCAGGACGACGATCGGCGTGTAGATCTTGCTGAAGCGGGTGATGAACTTCTCGCTCTTGGCTTTTTTCTCCTGCTCGTTCTCCACAAGGGAGAGGATGCGGGAGAGGGTGGAATCCCAATATCGTTTCCGGGTCTTGAGGATGAGGACAGAGGAGAGATTGATGGATCCGGAGTAGACCATGTCCCCTTCCTTCACGTCCTTGGGAAGGGACTCTCCGTTGATGGAGGACATGTCCAGCGAGGAATGGCCCTGGACGAGGACTCCGTCGATGCTCACCTTCTCTCCTGGGCGGATCTCGAGCAATGTCCCGACCGGGACATGCTCCGGATTCTCGTCGACGATCGATCCGTCCTCTTTCACGACATGGGCGAAAAGGGGAATGTCGTTGACCAATCCCTGGATGGATTTCTTGGACTTCTCGGTTGCGTAGTCCTCAAGCGTCTCCCCGACGATGTTGAAGAGGATGACAAGGACCGCTTCCAGAAACTCCCCGATGGCATAGGCGCCGACGGTAGCGAGGAACATCAGGGTGAATTCGTTGATATAGTTCTTCTCCTTGATTTCCTCGACCATGTTCTTGATAAGAATATAAGAAAGGAAAGCATAGTCGACGGTATAGAAAAGAAAGGAATAGAAGGAAAGGGAAGAGAAGAACGAAGGATTGGAGAAGGAATCCCACTCGAGCTCGGAAAAGGCCGAGGAATCGACCTTGTTGAGGACTAGCGCGATGACCAACAGGGCCAGACCGACTCCGAGAAAGACGAAATGAAGGATCTTTTCCTTCCTCTCCGTGCTCTCGTCATCTTCTGGCATGGCGCAGGCTTTGCAGGACATAGGTTACCTCCATATATGAATCAGCGTTCATATGATAAAACGATCATATTTTGTTTGCAAGCCTTCCAGCAGAAAAAAAGTTTGGTTTTGTTAATTTAAGCTAACAAAATCGCTTCCAAATTTCCCCTCTTTGGCTATCCACTTCCTTTGGTGTTGTTCTATAATAAATTGCTTGAACCAGCAGAATCATTGGAGGATGTATGGAAAAAGAGAAGTTCACATTCAAGTCCGTCGATGGCAACACCGCTGCTGCCCTCGGCTCCTACAAGTTCACCGAAGTCGCTGCCATCTATCCGATCACTCCTTCCAGCCCGATGGCGGAAAACGTCGACGTCTATGCCTCTCAGGGCATGAAGAACGTCTTTGGCGACGTCGTGAAGGTCGTCGAGATGCAATCCGAGGCCGGTGCCTCGGGTGCTGTTCATGGCGCTCTCCAGGGCGGAAGCCTTGCCACGACTTACACCGCTTCCCAAGGCTTGCTCTTGATGATCCCGAACATCTATAAGTGGGTCGGCGAAGAGCTTCCGGCTGTCTTGCACGTCGCCGCTCGTTCC
The DNA here is from genome assembly GCA_949290645.1 of uncultured Bacillota bacterium. Lineage (GTDB taxonomy): Bacteria > Bacillota_I > Bacilli_A > RFN20 > CAG-288 > Enterosoma. Next base: position 34,916 of record CASESG010000004.1, on the reverse strand, counting down.
CTCGCTTCCCGCTCGCTTTCCATCTTCGGCGATCACGGAGACATCTATGCGGTCCGTCAGACGGGCGCTGCCATGATCTGCTCCCACTCCGTCCAGGAAGTGGCCGATCTTGCTCCGCTCTCCCATCTGATCGCCATCGAGTCTTCCTCTCCGGTCATCCACTTCTTCGACGGCTTCCGCACCTCGCATGAAATCCAGAACGTCGAGTTCGTCAACGACGACTTCTGGAAGTCCATGCTCAACACCGAGGCGGTCGAGAACTTCAAGAAGAGAGCCCTCAACCCCCACGGCCATGCGGTCACTCGCGGCGGTGCCGAGAATGACGACATCACCTTCCAGGGTCGGGAAGCTCAGAACCTGCACGAGGAGCACATCGTCGACGTCGCCTGCAAGTATTTCCAGAAGCTGAGCGATGCGACGGGCCGTCCCTATGCTCCGTTTGTCTACTATGGCGATCCGGAGGCCACCAAGATCATCATCGCCATGGGCTCGGTCACCGAGACCTGCCTCGAGGTCATCGACGACCTCATGAAGAAGGGCGAGAAGGTCGGCCTTGTCAAGGTTCACCTCTATCGTCCGTTCTCCGTCAAGCATCTGCTTGCCACGATCCCTCAGACGGTCAAGAAGATCGCCGTCCTCGATCGTACCAAGGAGCCCGGAAGCAATGGCGAGCCGCTCTATCTCGATGTCGTCGCTGCCCTGAAGCAGGGTGGAAGGACCGATATCGAAGTCCTCGGCGGCCGTTACGGCATCTCCTCCAAGGATACCCAGCCCAACCAGATCAAGGCGGTCTATGACTTCCTGGATGCCAAGAAGACCTGGACGGGATTCACCATCGGCATCGACGATGATGTCACGCATCTTTCCTTGCCGGTCGACGAGAGCTACACCGTCCCGCACGACTACACCTCCTGCCTCTTCTACGGCTTGGGTTCGGACGGAACCGTTTCCGCCAACAAGTCCTCGGTCAAGATCATCGGCGACGAGACCCATCAGTATGCTCAGGCCTACTTCGCCTATGACTCGAGAAAGGCCGGCGGTGTCACCCGCTCTCACCTCCGCTTCGGAAAGACCCCGATCCATTCGACCTACTATGTCGAGAACGCGGACTTCGTCTCCTGCTCCTTGGATTCCTACATCTTCAAGTTCGACATGCTGAAGAACCTCAAGGACGGTGGAACCTTCCTGCTCAACACCGACATGACCGACGAGCAACTCTACAACGCCATGCCCAACCGCATGAAGAAGCAGCTCGCGGACAAGCATGCCAAGTTCTATGTCATCGATGCCAACAAGATCGCCCTTGCCATCGGCATGGGCCGTCATACCAACACCATCCTTCAGGCTTCCTTCTTCTATCTCAACCAGCAGATCATGCCCTATGCCGAAGCCAACGAATGGATGAAGAAGTTCGCCGCCAAGACCTATGCCAAGAAGGGCCAGGATGTCGTCGAACTCAACTACAAGGCCATCGACCAGGGAACCGAAGGACTGCGTGAGGTCAAGATCGATCCCGAGTGGTCCAATCTCCCGGTCAGCAAGACGGTCAAGCTCACTGGCGACGATTATTGGGACAGCTATGTCGCCTTGATCGGCAACCTCGAAGGCTATGACATCCCGGTCTCGACCTTCCTCAAGTGGGAGCTCGAAGACGGAACGATGGAACCCAACGTCACCCTCCGCGAAGACCGTTCCATCGCCGACCGTGTCCCGCTCTGGGAGAAGGAGAACTGCATCCAGTGCGCCCAGTGCGCCTTCGTCTGCCCTCATGCCACGATCCGTCCCTTCCTTCTGAGCGAGGAAGAGATCGAGAAGCTTCCGGAAGACGAGAGGGCGGATGTCCTGCCGGCGATGGGCGGACCCAACGTCAAGGGACTCTACTTCCGCATCCAGGTCTCCCCGATGAACTGCGTCGGCTGCGGACTTTGCGTCAACCAGTGCCCGGGCAAGAGAGTCGCCAAGAAGGATGAGAACGGAAACGCCGTCCTTGACGAGAACGGAAAGCCGGTCTTTGAGCAGAAGAAGGCCCTCAAGCTCGTTGAGGCCAAGAGCCAGTTCCATCACGAGGAAGCGGCCAAGATCCTCTACACCCAGGTCGAGCCTCGCGAAGGTCTCTTCCCGGCCGGAACGGTCAAGGAAGTCGCCCTCAAGAAGCCCTATCAGGAAGTCTCCGGCGCTTGCGCTGGCTGCGGCGAGACTCCGTACTATCGTCTCGCTTCCCAGCTCTTCGGCCAGGACATGCTGATCGCCAACGCGACCGGCTGCTCCTCCATCTACAACGGCTCCACTCCGATGACTCCGTTTGTCTGCGACAAGAACGGCAACGGACCGGCTTGGGCGAACTCCCTCTTCGAGGACAACGCCGAATACGGATACGGCATGAGAATCGCGACCGACTACAAGCTCACCAAGATTGTCTCCATCATCAACGGCGCCCTCGACAAGGTCGAGCCCGAACTCAAGGATGTCCTTGTCGACTACGTCAACAACATCAAGAACAAGAAGCACGTCCGTGAGATCCTGCCCAAGCTTCTCAACCTCGTCCAGACCTCGGCCAACAGCGACATCAAGGCCTTGCTCCCGATGAAGAACGACCTCCTCGACAAGTCCATCTGGATCGTCGGCGGAGACGGCTGGGCCTACGACATCGGCTACGGAGGACTCGATCATGTCATCGCAACCGACGACGATATCAACATCCTTGTCCTCGACACCGAAGTCTACTCCAACACCGGCGGCCAAGCCTCCAAGTCCTCTCAGACCGGACAGATCGCCAAGTTCGCCGCTTCCGGCAAGAAGACGGCCAAGAAGAACCTCGGCCTCATCGCCATGGCCTATGACCATGTCTATGTCGCCCAGATCGCTCTCGGAAGCAACCCGAACCAGGCCATCAAGGCTCTGACCGAGGCGGAGAGCTACAACGGACCTTCCCTTGTCATCTGCTATGCTCCTTGCCAGGAACACGGCATCAAGGGCGGACTTGGAAACTCCATGAAGCAGGAGAAGATGGCGGTCGAGTGCGGCTACTTCCTCACTTACACCTACGATCCGCGCCTGAAGGAACAGGGCAAGTCTCCTCTGGTCATGTCCTGCAATCCGGACTTCTCCAAGTTCCGTGACTTCGTCATGACCCAGACTCGTTACAGCCAGCTCTTCCGCGTCAACCCCGACCACGCCGAGGAACTTCTCACCAAGAGCGAGAAGTATGCGGAGCAGCGCTATCACGACATCCTCCGCTACGGCGGTCTCGAGAAGTAATCCGACAATCTTCGCTCTTTTGGGGGCTGTCTTCGGACAGCCCCTTTTCTCGTCTTGCCGAGATAGAAAAAAGGCCTTTTTTGTCTATAATATTGTTGTGACTGGGACAAGCGGAATGAACTCTCTGGAACACGACCGGAAGATTCTCCAGGAGGCCATCGACAGCAGTCGGAACGTCGTCTTTTTTGGCGGGGCGGGGGTCTCTACGGAATCGGGAATCCCGGACTTCCGGAGCAAGGACGGACTCTATCACCAGAAGTATGCCTACGACCCGGAGGAGATCATCTCCCATCACTTTTACGAGCAAAACAAGGAGGAGTTCTTCCGTTTCTATCGGGAGAGGATGCTTGTCCTGGATGCCAAGCCCAATCCCTGCCACCTTGCCTTGGCCGAGCTCGAGAAGAGAGGAAAGCTCTCTGCGATCGTCACGCAGAACATCGACGGTCTCCATCAGAAGGCCGGAAGCAAGAACGTCATCGAGCTTCACGGGTCGATCTTGAGGAACTATTGCGAGGACTGCTCCCGCTTCTATGACGGAACCTTCGTGAAAAATTGCCCGACCCTTGTCCCACGTTGTCCGCATTGCGGAGGCGTGATCAAGCCGGATGTCGTCCTCTATGAGGAGAGCCTGGATGTCCATGTCATGACCAAGGCGATGATCGCCATCTCCGAGGCTGACCTCCTGATCGTGGCGGGAACCTCTCTTGTCGTCTATCCGGCCGCTTCCTTCCTCAACTATTTCCAGGGAAGAGAGCTGATCCTGATCGACCGGAACCCGGAGAAGGAAGACGAAAGAGCCGACCTCGTCCTTCATCAGAACGTCGGGGAGCTCTTCGGAGGCATCCGATGACGATCCTGGAGAAGATGGAATGCCCGACGTCCAACTGCTACTGCGGAAGTGCCTGCTTCTGCTCCCTTCTGGCCTATGTCAACTTGCTGGAAGAGGAAAGAAGGGAGAGGTATTCTTCCCTCCTCTTCCGGATGATGGACTTGGACGGAGACTATTTCCTCGCCTCGAAGGAAGAGAAGGAAAGACTTCTTCCGGAGCTGGAACAAGGCTATGGGGAAGTCCTCTCCTTTGTCGGGGAGCTGAAAGAGAAGGCCAAGGAAAAGGCCGTGAAGGAGAAGCTTAGGGAAGACGAGAAGTTTCTTCTCCATCTTCACGAGCTTGTGGAGGAAGGATGAGAGACGAATATTGGAAGAGGGCATGCCAGGCAAAGGGGGAAAGTGAGATGCTTCTTCTTTCCCTTCTTCCCTGCCTCGGGATGCTCCAGAAGCTACTTTCCCGAAAGGAACACGGAAAAAAGCCGTTCTCTCCTCAATTCGACTATGAGGAGAGAATCAAGGAGATCGAGAGCTGTCGCCACCTTCTGCAAGAAGGGAAAGGCGATGTCCTCTCTGTTTTGAAGCCGTTGCCCTCTCTCTGCGATTGTTCTTGCCTTGAGATCAAGACGCAGTCCTTGAGAGAAGACATCCTGTGGCTGAAGAGAAGCTTCGAGTGTGCGATCCTCCTGTTGGAGGAAGAGAAGGAGAAAAAGATGAAACACTATGAGGAATGGAAGGACCGAGATGTCCTGATTGATTTGAGAAATCGCTTTGCGACTTGCTACCGCAATCCGGACGGCTCTGTTTTCTATATCGAACCGCAGTTCTACACTTATCTTCAAGGCTATAAGATGCTTCGTCCGGAAAGCTACCAGAAACTTCTCGACAAGATGGACGAAATCGTGAAGAAGAATCGCAAGGTCGTCTTTGTCGGACATTACGACAACCCTCTGGTCGAGACCGAGGGGGCCATCTATCTCTCCGCAATGGATATCGCCGACCTCTGCAAGGTCCTGGTCGAGGACAAGAGCCGTGGCTCGGACTACGGTGATTGACATGGGAAAGAAGAAACCTCTGCTTTTGATCCTCTCTTTCCCCCTTCTTGTCTCCTGTGACTTCCACCTGCCTTTTGTCTCCTCGACCCTCTCCCCAACGGGAGGCATCGGATACTTGGAACCGAAGTATGGTCCGAACGATCGAAGCGAGAATCTCACGGTCGAGAATGTCGGTGCCTGGAACGGACAGATTTATATGCCTCACTTCGGGGATGCCCGCATCCTTGTCATCCCCATTCAATTCGCCGACAGCCCCTTCGATTCGGACGATCTGCTGCGTCTGGACAACACCTTTTTCGGCACTTCGGCCCAGACGGGCTGGGAGTCGGTCTCTTCCTACTACGAGAAATCAAGCTACGGGAATCTTCACATCTCCGGGGAAGTCACCTCGCCGATCTCCCTTCGTGTCACGACCGAGGATGCGGAGCGCATGGATGCGACCACATTCACGGAGAATGTCCTCGACCAGAGCCTGGAGAAGCTCTCGAAGGAGATGGACCTCTCCTCCTTCGACAGCAACGATGACGGCTATCTCGACGCGGTGTGGATGGTCTACTCCTCGCCCTTCGATTCAAGCTCAGACCTTCTTTGGGCCTTCACGAGCTGGTCGAGTTCCCGGTCGACGTACTCCGGTCTCAAGGCCTGCTCCTACTCCTGGGCTTCGATCGACTTTCTGGAGGAAGGAAACTATCTTTCCTATGGCAGCGTGTACAACGGGGACGGGCACACCTTCATCCATGAGACGGGGCACTTGATGGGACTGGACGACTACTATTCCTATGATGCCGGAGGGTCGAACGTCGATTCTCCTACCGGCGGGGCGATGATGATGGACTACAACATCGGGGACCACGACGCCTTCTCCAAATATCTGCTCTCCTGGGTCGATCCGATCGTCGTGACGAAGGAACTTCTCGACCAGAACGACGATGTCTTGACCCTCTCTTCCTTCGAGGAGACGGGAGAGTGCTTGATCCTTCCAATCGGGAAGGACGGACAGGTCGACTTCAACGGGACGCCGTTCGACGAGTATCTGATCGTCGAGTACTACACGCCGACTGGGATCAACGCCCAGGATGCCCGCATCCCTTACCAGAACCAGCTGAGCATGTTCACGGAATCGGGAATCCTGGTCTATCACGTCAATGCCCGCATCGGAAAGCTGGTTCCTTCTCTCACGGGCGTTCAGGGTCTTCTCTGGGATGGCTGTTCCTATGACCGTATCCCTGTCGCCAGCTCTCAGAACTATCTCTTCTACTACATCTACTCCAACACCCGCTCCTATTGCTTCGACACTCGGATCGATGATACGAATAGCTCGTATTATCGAGGAAGACTGCTCTCCCTTCTTCCCGAAAGCGGGAGGAAGACGAGGTTTGTCGCCAATCAGATGGCGAGCAATTCCGCTCTCTACCAGAACGGGGATTCCTTCCTTCTCTCGGGAGGGACGTATGAGGAATTCCTCTTCGACGAGGGAAGCCGTCCTCTCTATGGATTCGAGGTCGAAAGCATGATGAATGACGATACATGCCGACTTTATTTCGAGGAAATCGCATGAGTGAATTTTTTTCAAAATTACAAGAGTTGGATGCTTTGACGGGTTATCAGGAAGCGGAAGTCGGAAGGAACTTCGTCTGTTTCCGGGAAAATAAGGCAGGGATTCTCTGCATGGACTCCTTCGACCGGGGAGGATTGGAGGCGATCCTGGACATGGGAAGGAAGTTCTTGCCCAAGATCCCTCTTCTTCCCTTGGAAACTCCCCATGGAATCCGTTATTTCCCATCGGACGAGAAGAAGACCCTCCTCTACTTCTATGGCCTTCCGGCCCCTTTGAGGGAGCTGAGGAAGAAGGAAGACATTATCCACTATGTCACCTTCCGGGATGACCTTCTCGAGCGGAAAAAGGAGGTCGGCTATCTGGAATACTCTCCCCAGGGGAAGGACTGGTATCTCCGGGATTTCCGGAGCTATCTGCTCTCCTGTGGAATCTACTATCCCTATGAGGACGAGGAGAGCTTTTTGGACTACTACGCCGAGCTTCCGGTCTTCATCGACGAGGACCGCCTGGAAGGCGACTTGAAGAAGGCCTATGAGAGCTTCTCCGCCGACCGTCTGATGATCGACATCCTCTCTCGGGAAGCGGACGAGAGACGCTATCGCTATGCCAAGAGATTCGATGGCTTTTCCCTCAACGAGCTTCTGCTCTACTTCCTGGACGGCTCGGAGGACGAAAAGCTCGATAGCGTCGCTGGCACGAACGAGGCGCTTCGAAAAGACTATTCCAACATGCTGCGGTGCTTTGTCCTTGGGCTGATCCAGATCTGCAAGGACAAGTATATGAGGATGAGAATCAAGCAGGATCCTTCCGTGGAGAATTTCTTCCTTCCCAAGAAGGTTCCTCAGAGAGACCTTCTCTCCTATCCGGGATTCGTCTCGGACATGTACAGCGTCGACGGAAAGAAGTATTTCTTCCCGGAGAGCGCGAAGAAGAGAATCTCCTATCTTTCCGAAGTGACGATGCTGGAGAATCCGCATTTTCCCCTTCCGGTCCTCTACGCCCGTCTTGGCCTTCCCTATCAAGGCTATCTGCAGCTTCTCACAAAGAAGGACGTCACTTCCGAGAACTTGATCAGGAAGCTGGATTTCAGGAAAGAAATCGTCTATCCGATTGGAGATTATTCTTCTTATAAGAGAGTCGATATCCTCGGCTGTGTCGATGATCAAAGCAAAGAACATCTCGAATCTTATCTCGAAAGGTTGCTCTTGGATGAGGGAATCGATTATTCCCTCTTCCCGGCCACGGACAAAGAAGAGGGATATTGCATCATCGTCCATCCCAGCACGAAGAGAAATGAGGAGCTGAAGAAGATCTTCGACAAGGCGAGATGTCCCTTGATGGATTATTACTTCCCCTATTGCCTGAAGAAAGGGATTCCGGAATTCCCGTCCTTGAAGGCCTTCCTGGAAGAGCTCGACAAGGTCTCCGACGAGATGGCCTGCCGTTTCTTCTTCGAGTCCTTCACGGGCGAGACGATCGAGGAGAACGTCTATTTCCTTTTGGAGCAATTCCCGGTCGAGTCCCCTTCCGACGAGTGCATGGATTTCTTTCATTATCTCTTCTCCCGTCTCATCGAATCCGCGCGGGAGGAATTCCGGGACAAGCTCGCTCTGTCCAACCAATGGCAGGCCCTGGCGATCCTCGACCGAAAGGAGAATCCCGATCAGTCCTATGAGAAGAACCTACCCGCCCCGTATGTCTCCTTCGGTTTCTATGGTTATGCCTTTCAGCTCGATCTCTTCTCGAAACCCTATCTCTGCTCCTGTCAGAGGGAGAGCATCGAGAAGGCGGCCCGTCACTATGGGGAAATCTATCAGAGGATGCACCAGGCTTTCTCCCCGAAGAACAAGATCGACCTTGTCGACTTCAACCATTACCTGGTCGATCGCCTCGGACTTCCGAAGATCCTCTTGCCTCTTCTGAAATACGACAGGCCTCTCCTTCCCCAGCTTCCCTTCCACGACTCCATCTGCCATCTCTGTCGCGATGCGATTCCTCTGCGCCATGAGACGGCGGATGGCTACTCCTTCCAGAAGGTGAACGAACTGTTCACCTATGTCCGGGCTTGCGGGGCTAGGCACGGGGTCTATCTTCCCCAGTCTCCCTTCTCCCTTCCGACCCTGGACGAGATCCAGAATCGCTATTTCACGGCGGCCTTCGAAGGACTCTTCCCGGGAGACAGGGGACTGAGCGATCCGAAAATCGACGATTACCTGCAGATGCCTTATCAGGCGATCGCGGCCGTGTTGGCTCTCTATGACGGGGACTTCCTGATCCTGGAAAGCGGAATGGATCAGCTCCTCAGCCTGAGGAACGATCAAGACCACTTCACCTATGGGATGGTCCTCGGGACGGACAGGCAGACTCCGGAGATGCTTATGGCGGCCCCTCAGGTCTTCCTCCGCCTTTCCCGCTTCTATCTGAACCTGGCGATCGCCTATGCCGTCGATTGTGCCAAGAAGGAAATCGATGGCCTGGAGAGCGGAACTTATCTCAACGCCATTCCGATCAAAGGCCTCTTGCATCCCCTGATCTGTCCGGGAATGATCTTCGATGCCTATCAGGATGAGGAAGGAGGAGAGTACTTCTTCTCCAGCCGGGATAGGGATGCGATGGAAAAGACGATGAATTTCTTCGCCCGCTCCTATGAAGCGAAGATGAAAGATCCCGTGATGCTGACGGCTCTCATCCTCGCTCTCTCCGGCTTCCCTCTTCCTTTCATCCTCGACTGCCTGAAGAAAGGGGTCTCTGTCGATCAGACCAATGTCCCGACCTTCCTCGAGCAGCTCCGCTTCGAGGATGACATCAAGGGTCAGAACTACAGGCTGAGGACACCGGTTCCTTCTCCCGACCATCCTTTCCACTACGTCTGCCAAGGCCCGGATGTCTGGCTCTCCCATGCCCGAAACGAGATGGCCCATCAGGGATTTTTGCTTCCGCTCTACTATTCCCTCTCCGACCTCTCCTTCGATCCGAACTATCGATATGACCTGTCGGCCTATTCCAGCGCCCACATTCCCTTCTTCTACACCTTCACCTACGAGAACAACTATTTCCTGGAGCAGTGCCTGGGAGAGGATGACCAACTCTTCGAGCAGTACACGAAGGACTTCCTGAACGTCGTGAAGGACGATGCGGGCAAGGAAGCCATCCGGTTGGTCAAGGAGAAGAGGAAGGAGAACAAGTCCCTGATGTATCACCTCTACGACGAACTGGGAGCGAAGGACAACTTCTACCTCTCCTTGCTCAAGGAATTCCCCGACCTTGTCCTTTGCGACAACAAGGAAGAGGTGATGAACCGCATCCTGGGATTTCTGACCTTCCTCGGCGAGAAGGTCATCCGACAATACATGGATTACGCTTCGGCGGGAGGACGATAGAATGCTTTTCCAGCGAAGCCTATTCCTCGGACGGAAGTCCAAGGACACCATCACCAAGTACCGCACCTATTACCTCGGCGCCTTCTACGATTGCTTCAGCGATGACGGAAAGGAATTCCATCTCGCGGAAGAAGACAAGGAGTCCTTTCTCGAGAGGCTCTATCTCTATCGCACCCAGGTTCTGAAGAAAAAGACCTATCCCATCATCGACATCGACGGTCAGATTCGCTTGGCTTACTCCTATAGCCCTCTGGTCCTGAAGCAGTATCTCGGCCTTCCCTTGGACATCTTCCAGCCATACAAAGGCGTTTCCGGAGAGGAGCTCTTGGATCTCATCCTTCCCCATGTCCATTTCGACAAGGACATCAAGAAGGAAGACCTAAGGCTCGAGGGAAACGACATCGGGAAGATGATCGTGGAGGACGACGATTTCTGCTTGCGCTGCATCGATTACCTCCTGGAGAACGGAATCTATATGCCGCACCTGGACCTGATCGTCACGGAAGGGATGGAAAGACAGGATTTCCTGCCGGCCTTCTGCGACGAGAGAAAGGTTCCGAAGGACTTTGTCAAGGCGACAGCGAGCCGTCTTCTTTTCTCCTTCGGAGACAAGGCGATCTTCCAGTCCCTCCATGAGCTGGAGAAATTCCGGCAGTTCGTCGATTCGAAGAATTTGGAAGAGCAGTTCTACTTTGCCTATGCCACCCCCGCTCAAGATGACATGGAACTGGTGGCCCAGGGCATGCTCTTCGAGTATTTCAACTGCCTGATCCGCCGTATTCTCAATCGTTTCTTCTATGAGAAATTCGCCTTCTCTGAAGCCTTCAAGCCGAGCGTTCTCGATGAGGAAATCGATGCCCTTCCCTATGCCAACCACAGTGTCGCCATCGGCATGAATTTCGTCATGACAGCGAAGTCCACGCTCTATGAAGAAGAGAAAGATGGTGTCGTCTCCTTCGTGGAGAGAAAAGGAAAGTACAGCTTCTCTTGGAAGGACAAGGAAGCCCTGCGTTTCGCCTTCGAGAAGGTGCAGGAGTATTGCCGGAATCAAAACGAGTACATCTATCCGGAGCTGTTCTTGCGCCTGATGGGCGTCCCTTATGCCTGTTTGGATTCGGTCCGTTTCTTCTCCTTCCAAGAAGGAGACAGCGATTCTTTCCTCAATCAGCTCAGCTTCGACGACTTCGACATCCTGGATCAGGAGATTCCCTTCTTCGACCTCATCGACGGAAGGGTGCTTCTCTACCGCAACAAGGACAGCCTTCCTTTCCAGCACCACCTGCTTGTGAGGGAGGGTCTCTTCCCGCTCTTCTTGGACAACACGGCCTTGAACTGCGAGTATCTTCTCTTTGCTAGCGACCATGTCCGCTCCCTTTTACCAGAGAATTTTCTGGAGAAGGCCAAACCGATCCTTCCCAAGATCGAAAAGGAAATCCAGTCCTGGGCAGATCGGCTTGATGTCGCCTCTTTCGAATTCTCTTCTCATGACGAACAGGCCATCCATCGAATCCTTGCGGGAGAGAACTCCGTGGATGTCTATTCCCTCAAGATGGGCAACGCCGAACCCATCCCTCAGCAATTCTTGTCTTTCCGGGCCCTGCTTCTGATCCTTCATGTCCTCTCCCAGGTGCTTCCGAACGTCCGTCGTCGCTTAAAGAGAAGAAGGCCTGTTCTCTTCTATGACAATGCTCCGAGAGAAGAGATCGTCCTTCGAGACGGACAGCACTTCTTCCTCACCGATTGGACGATCTATTCCGTGAAGGACGGACAGGTCTTCTTCCTCAAGGAAGACGAGGAGCTGCTGAAGAAGGCCCAGAAGATCCTCAACGGCCGCAGCTATGCGGAACAGCTTCTTTTCTTTGGCCGCTATGTCCTCCAGACTCCGGGCTTCCTTCCGGAAGAACGCCGACTGACCTATACCGGCCTTCCTCGGCCGACCTTGGAGCTGGCTTTGAAAAACGGAATTTCCTTCAAGGAGGAATCCTTCTTCGAGAATCCGAAATTCAAGGATGCCATCCTCTCCTCTCCGATTCTCTTGCCCATGATGGCCCGTCGGAAGGCTCTCAAAGACGGTATCCTGATCTATGGGAACGGCCTTGCGATGTCCAGTCTTCTAGGCATTCCGAAGGAGACCAGCGAGGATCTCCGTTTCTTCCTCGAACCGGACCTCTTCGTCAATGTCGCCATGGATCTGATTGGCAACGTCTGGAAGGTCAACGGCCTCAAGGGCGGAAGTCGAAAGAGGGTGCATGAAGTCAATTCCCAGGTGTCGGCCATCACCAATACGATCATCTATCGAACCAGATTCGCTTCCCTTCTTGACAAGGAGGTTCCGGACACGACCGGCTTCCGTTACGATCCCAAGATCGGATACTATGTCGCCCACGGCCTTTTCTTCGACTGCTATTCCAAGACCGGAGAGAAGGGAACCTTCTTCCTGGACAATCGGGACCGGAAGAGCTTCGAGAACTTCTGGAAGATTGCCCAATACGACAAGCTCTTCTCCCACAAGATGACCGTCAACGAACTCATTTCCTTCTGCCATCACAGCCTTCTTCCCTTGCCTCTGGTGGAGAGCTTCCTGGAGCGGGGGAACTTGAAGCCTTCTTTCCCCTTCCGGGAACTGGAAAAGAGGTCTCTCTCCGATTGCTTCGACTCCTACCTGCGCACGAAGAAGACCCTTTCCGACCCCTATGATTCCGGTCCTTTCCTGAGGGAGCTTCTGGAAGAGGGAATCCTTCTGGAGAACCACGAGGACATCGTCAATTGGAAGAGAACGGTCTACCTCGCCCTGAGAAAGGGACAAGATGCGCTCTACCACGAGATGAAACACCTGCTTCTCTCTGCCCTTCCCAAGCCTTCGGGCCTGGCCAAGGAGATGTTCTTCCCCAATCCCGTGACCTATCAGACCCTGTTGGAGACGTTTGAGAAGGAATACCACGAGATCTTCCCGGATGACATGGAGTTCTCCAACTTCCAGGCGATGCTGGAGGAGGCCTATCGCATCGATTCCGGATATCTCTTCCGTATCCTCTTCCAGGAAGGGGAATTGGATCATCTTGAGGGAGACAACATCTACCTCTTCCGCTATCGCTTCGAGGAGGAGAGGATCCTTCGTTTCACTGATTTCCAGATGCTTTTCTGCTATTACGTCCTGACGGAATACTGCTATCGCATCTGGCAGAGGATCTTGAGAAGAGACCGCTCCTTGTTCTGAGGAAAATCAAGACAAAGAAAAACAGCTGCCCAGCAATGCCTGGACAGCTGTTTTTGGATTCCTTAGATGATCTGGACGTTTCTCTTGCGGAAGATCGGAGCGCAGATCTCGTGGACGATGAGCGGGATGATGGCGAAGGCGAGAAGTTCGAACCATTCGAACCATTGGAGGTGGGTCGTTCCGAAGACGAGGTTCATTCCGTCGACTTCGGTGACAAGGACCTGCAGGGCGAAGCCGAAGATGAAGGAGACGAGAAGCATCCAGTTCTTTCCCTTGAAGACGTTGAGGAAGGAGTGCTTGATGTCGGTCATGCCGATCATGTGGAAGATCTGGGCCATGGCAAGGACGGTGAAGGCGAAGGTCTGGGCCTGCTCGTGGACGTTGAGCCAGCCGCCGTCGGCAGCAAACTGAGCGTTGTTGAGGGCCTCTTCGGTCTCGAAGAGCTGATGGCAGTAGGCGCCGTTCTCATAGCGGATGCCGATGAAGTTTCCGTTTCCGTCCTGGGAGGCCATGCAGTTGAAGAAGCCTTCCCAAGACCAGGACCAGTATTCCGTATCGCCCATGTGCTGGAGGACCGGGAGGAAGAAGGCGATGGCCGTGATGAGGAAGATGATCGTTCCGTAGAAGAAGGTGAACTTGAGTCCGCCGTGGGCGAAGACGCCGTCCTTCGGATTTCTCGGCTTCTGATCCATGATTCCCTTTTCCTTGTCGTCCATGCCAAGGGCGATCGCTGGCAGGGAGTCGGTGATGAGGTTGATCCAGAGGACGTGGAGGGTGGCTAGGGGCAGGATGACGCCATAGTTGGAGAAGGCGGTCAGGATGGTGAAGAAGAACATGACCATGACCTCCGCGAAGTTGGAGGAGAGGAGGTAGAAGATGGCCTTCTTGACGTTGGAGAAGATTCCTCTTCCTTCCTCGACGGCCTTTTCGATCGAGGCGAAGTTGTCGTCGGTCAGGACCATGTCGGCAGCGCTCTTGGCGACGTCGGTTCCGGTGATGCCCATGGCGATGCCGATGTCGGCCGCCTTGAGGGAGGGAGCGTCGTTGACACCATCGCCCGTCATGGAGACGATGTTTCCGTTGGCCTTGAGGGCCTTGACAATCTGAACCTTGTTCTCGGGGGAGACGCGGGCGAAGACGTTGGTGGTCTGGACCTTTTCCTGGAGGCCCTTCTCGTCGAGGGCGTTGATTTCGTCTCCGCTCATGCACTGGCTGATGTCATCGGCGATGCCGAGGTTCTTGGCGATGGCGAAGGCGGTGTCCTTGTGGTCTCCGGTGATCATGACGGTGCGGATGCCGGCTTTCTTGAAGGTGCTGACGGCAGGGGCGGCTTCCGGCCTTTCCGGATCGATCATGCCGACCATTCCTTTATAGATGAGATGCTCTTCCGTAAGCCTCTCTTCGGAGTCGTTGTAATGATAGGCGAAGGCCAAGACTCGGTAGGCTTCCGAGGCCATCGCCTTGGAAGCCTCGTTGATGTGGTCGATGTCTTCCTTTGTGATGGGACGGACCTCACCGTTGATGTCGATGTATTCCGTGTGCTTGAGGATGGAATCCAGGGCACCCTTGGTATAGATGATCTTGCGATTGCTGCGGAGATTCTCGGTCGACATCATCTTGCGGACGGAGTCGAAGGGAAGCTCGTCGACACGGGGTTCCTTGTCCTTCTCCGTCTCTTCCTTCTCGATTCCGAGGGTGTGGGCGTAGTCGAGAAGAGCCAATTCCGTCGGATCGCCATAGCGGTCTCCGTTGATGGAGGCATTGGAGCAGAGCATCATGCCCGTGGCGAGGAATTCGGGAGAGACGACCTTGTCCGCATCATAGGTGACGCCGTCCTGATAGACCTTCTTGACGGTCATGCGGTTCTGGGTCAGGGTTCCGGTCTTGTCGGAGCAGACGACCGTGACCGAGCCCAGAGTCTCGACCGAAGGAAGCTTGCGGACGATGGTGTTGACCTTGACCATCTTGCCGACTCCGAGAGCCAGGGCGATGGTGACGATGGCCGGGAGCCCTTCCGGAATCGCGGCGACGGCTAGGGCGATGGCGCTCTCGAAGAGCTCCAAGACGCTGTCCCAGAATCCTTCCTGCCATCCGTTGGGAGTCGTTCCGGCCTTGATCATGGCGGCGATGACACCGACGAGGAAGGTGGCGACGACGATGATGAGACAGATCAATCCGAGTTGCTTGGAGAGGACCGCCAGCTTCTTCTGAAGTGGGGTCTCCTCATCCTCGGCATTGGTGAGCATGCCGGCGATCTTGCCCATTTCGGTCTTCATGCCGGTGGCGATGACGATTCCGGTTCCGCGGCCGTAGGAGATCGGGCAGGACATGTGCCCGATCGTGCTCTGGTCGCCGATGACGGTGTCTTCACCAAGGACAGCCTTGGCATCCTTCTCGGCCGGGACGGATTCTCCAGTGAGGGAGGATTCGTCGGACTTCATGTCGACTGAGGTCAACAGGCGGACATCGGCCGGGATGATGACGCCCTCTTCCAGGATGACGATGTCACCCGGGACGAGTTCCTCGGCCTTGATGGTACTGAGCTTTCCTTCTCTCTTGACGGTGCAGGTCGGAGAGGAGAGCTTCTTCAGGGCTTCCAGGGATTGCTCGGCTTTCTGCTCCTGGATGGCTCCGATCAAGGCGTTGATGATGACGATGGCCAGGATGACGATGCAGTCGATCCACTCTTCCGACTCGGTCTTTTGCACCGTGTGGAAGATGAAGATGCCAAGCGAGATCAAGGCTGCGATGAGCAAGACGATGACCATCGGCTCGATGAACTGTTTGAGAAGCTTGATGATGAAGGGAACTTTCTTTCCTTCCTCGAGCTTGTTGGGGCCATAGATTGCTCTTCTCTTCTCCACTTCTTCTGCGGTCAGACCGTTCTCCGCATCGCTCTTGAAATGGTCCACGACCTCCTCTGGCGTATGGCAATACGCCTTGTAGTCGGGCTCCATTGGAGTTTGGGAATTCTTTTCAGAATCCATAGACGTTGTCCTTTCCTTTTACTGGTCTCATCCCCGCAGAGCGGTTCCTTCTCCGATCCGAATGTTTCGGATGTGATTGTCGAAGAGAGGAAACGATTACTCCCCAAGTAAAAAACGCGAAGATATTGTATCGATTTTTCATCGTCGAGTAAATACGGAAACGCTTTCCAGAAGGATGTTTGAAGAAATGGGAAACGCTCGAGAACGTGCGATAGGAATCGGAAGGAAAAGGAGGGAGAGCAAGGGGAAGAGAAAAGATAGGAGATATCAAAAATCAAAACTAATTTTCCATTAGAAGGCAATATGAAATAGCAAAGCATGTAAATTATTTGTCAATGAAACAACTTCTTTATCAAAAGCCAGGTTAGATGTATTTTTTAAGGAAGACCAGAACTTCCTCGAAGTCGGAGACGAATCGGAGTGTCTCTTCCTTGATCTTCCCCCAGTCTTTCCTCGAGGAATCGTCCTTCACCCCAATCACGGGGAAGGAGGCCTTATGGGCTGCTTGGATGGCGACCAGGATGTCTTCAAAGACCAGGCATTGGCTGGGTTTGGAGCCAAAGCGTTTGCTTAGCTCGAGATAGATCGTCGGTTCGCTCTTGCTGGTCTTGAGACGATTGGTGTCTTCAAGGCAGTCGAAGAATTCCAGGAGCTTGTTGTTTTCAAGGCAGGGAAGGTAGAGGCTCTCCTGGTTTGAGGTCGCAAGGGCGGTCTTGATTCCTTTGCTCTTGAGATAGGAGAGCAGAAGGCGGGCGTTCTTCTTGGCCTTGATGTGGAAGGCGTATTCGGCTTTGGCGATTCCCATCCAGATCTCGATCACGTCTTCGGGTGTCTCCGTGAGATGGAATCTCTCGATGGTGTATTGAGCGATCTGGCGGAAGGACATGTGGGAGATGGCTTTCTGGTAGTCGTCGGGGAGGAGGATTCCCTTGGAGAGGAAAAATTGCTGGTCGACGTTTTGCCAGACCTTCATCGAGTCGACGAGTGTTCCGTCAAGGTCGAAGATGCAGGCCTTGAGGCCTTCGGGAAACGGGTTTTCGTGCATGTGGCCATTATACACTTTTTCTTTTCCGATAAGGAATATTCCGTTTTTCTCAGTAAGGATGGAATCTTTCCTGTTGTCTCTTCTTATCGTGAAAATTACAATAGAGGTATGAACTACGTCTTCTTTGATACGGAATGCGCCAACTGCCAGAGAGGGGAAGGAAAGATCTGTTCCTTCGGTTATGTCCGAACCGATGAGGAGTTTCGCATTCTGAAAAAGAAGGACATCATCGTCAACCCTGACGCCCCTTTCCTTTTGGGCAATGCGAAGAACGGAGAGGGAATCGAACTGGCCTATCCTCTCGCCCGCTTCCGTAATTCGCATCGCTTTCCTTATTACTATGAGGAGATCCGTCATCTTCTGGAAGACGAGGATGTCGTTGTCGTCGGCTTCTGCATCCATCAGGACATCGCCTTTCTGGATTACACCTGCCACCGCTATGGATTTTCTCTTCCTTCCTTTTCTTATGTCGATCTACAGAAGCTGGACAAGGAGATCTATCAGACGAAAGACTATCGGGGACTGGACACGCTCATCGAGGAATTCGGCTTGGCCAAGTTCACCTATCATCGCTCTGACGATGACGCGATGATGACGATGGAGGTCTTCGTCAAGATCGTCAAGGAAAACAACCTTACCTTGGAGAGATTGAAAAAGAAATATCCTGGCGTCTCTGGAGAGAGCCGTGCTCTCGCCCAGAAGCTTCGAGAGAGAAGGAAGGAAAAGGCCAAGAAGAGAGCCTTGGCGGAGAAGGCGAAGTCTCTCTTCCTTATCAAGGCCGTGCCTTCCCTTTCCTACTACAATCCCTTCTTCTGGAACAAGAAAGTCTTTTTCCGCACATCCAGCCTCTATCGGCACCTGGAATATCTCCTGAAGAATGCCGAACGTCTCTTGCTCAAGGGAATCACCTTTGTCGAAAGCCCGCTCCAGGCCGATATCATCGTCTATGACCGAGGAGAGACCATCGACAAACTGCGGGAAATCAACAAGAGCGCCATCTATCTGCTCTTCAACAATTTCCAGAAAAAGATCGAGAAGTAAAACGAAGGAAGCCTGTCCGGAATAATCTCGGGATGAACGACATTCTTTTTGATGGGCCGATGAGCAAAACGGAAAACGTAGTTACGGAATGCGTATTCCGGAAAGAAGGAAAAGAGACGAGAGAGGGAATTGGAAGAACGGAAGAGCACGAACAGCTGAACCGGTTTTACCAAAGCTCGCAAATTTAATTTGGTTATGTCTATGGGCAGAGACGCATCGGAAAGACAACGCTGATGGAAATGCTGGCGAAGGGGAAGAAGGCCTTGCTTCTATTTGCGACCGACAGCGAAGGAATCGACATCCGATATGCCTTTTCCGAATCCCTGGACAAGGCGATGGGAAGAAAGGGAATCCAATATCCCTCCTGTTTTTCCTTCTTCGAGGCAATTGACGACTGTTTCGGAGACGAACATGGTTTGCTAGCAAACGATGAATATCCCAATCTCGTCTTGACCAGAGACGGGAAAAGGAAGAAGTCGGATTTTTATATTCCATTCAAAAGCAATCGACATGTTGTTTTCAAAAAAATGTACTTTGATTCTTACTGGAAGCAACGTTTCATTCATATAATAATTGCAGATAATCGTTCCCTTCTGTATCACAGGCCGGCTTTCTCCTTGTCGTCGCGCGAATTCGAGCTTGCTGGTGCCCTTCTTGCCTTGAAGGATATTCCCGATGATTGGGAAAAGGCCAAGAATCTCGCATTGAAGAACACGTTTCCGTATTACCTTTCTTTGATTGATACCTCCAAGACATTCGACGAGAATCTGAATCGGCTTTTTTACGGCCAGGATGCCATCATTGTCGATGACCCCAGCATAATCATCACTTCGGAGAAGGCGGATGGTGGGCTTTATGCCTCCCTCATCCGAGCGATCTCTCTTGGATATGACACTTTGGAAAGGCGGAGTACCTATTTGAAGACGGATTCCAGCAAATTCGCATAATATTTCAAGGAATTGACGGCAGACAGTGTTTTGATTCGACGGATGACCTTCCAATCGAAAAGGAACGTCCTTTGCGAGATCTTCGATCCGATGCAGGCTTTCTTCTATCGCCTCATCCGTCCCAACGTCGAGCCGATCAAGTCCGGCTATGGGAAAGCGATTCGCAAAGAGCAGGAAAACGCCATCATGGAATTCGTGGAGCACTATTTCGAAAAGGAATGCTTGACCCATTTGAAACAAGAGGCAAAACGAGGACAGCTCAACGGATTCTATCCCCGATTCGAAAACGATTACGTCGAGGACAGCGTCTTGGGGCGAGGCATCGAATTGGACATCGTCGCCGCGCAACGAGAAGTCTCTCCTGATTGGTGAGTGCAAGGTTTCAAAGAAGAAAAGAATGGAGAAGGATTAAGTGAAAATTCTGGAAGACATTTCCGTTCCACTTTTCAAAGGTACTCCGGAAGTTGAAATCTATCTCTTCGGAGCGAGCGGATTGGATTCGGACTTGATGCCGATTCGAGATTCTCGGCTTCACTTGATCGACCTTCCGAAGACGTTTTCGAACAGCCAATCTCCAAATTTTGAATCTCCCGGAACGAAAAAGGAATTCCCCGCTGGGCAGGGAATTCCTGTTTTGGCCTGGATGGTTTCTCTTACTTGATCTTCGTGACCTTGATCTGGGGAAGCAGGGATTTCCAGAGCTTGTAGGAGCCGAGGTGAGGAGAGAAGGCGGTGGCACCGCCGGCAGCCATCGAGTACTGGAGGGTCTCTTCGATGGACTTTCCTTCGCTCAGGCCCTTGATGAAGCCGGCGATGGAGGAATCTCCGGCACCGACAGCGGAGATCTGGGTACCGGTGGCGTTGGAGCAGTGATAGACGTGTCCGTCCTCGCTGAAGTAGTAGGCTCCTCTTCTTCCGAGGGTGACCATGACGGAGCGAGGTCCCTTCTTCTTGAACTCTTCTCCGCCGGCGATGATCTCCTCATCGGTGGTGAGCTTCTTTCCGAGCAGGTCTCCGAGTTCCTCGTCGTTGGGCTTGATCATGAAGGGCTTGTAGGTCAGGGCATAGGTCAGGGCTTCGTCGACGGTGTCGAGGAAGACATAGGCGTTGACGGGATTGCAGCACTCTTCCATGATCTTGGCATAGAGGTGCTTGTCCTCCTGGCCCAGGGAGCCGGAGAGGATGACGATGTCCTTCTCCTTGAGGTGCTTCTTGAAGTAGGCGAAGAGACGCTCGATCTCCTTGTCCTTGACCTTCGGGGCGGAAGGATCGAAGCGGGTGTCCTGGTGAGGGCCGGTGATCATGACGTTCATGCGGGAGTTGCTCTCCGTCTTCAGATAGATGGGGTGGTCATACTCCTTGTCGACGATGTTCTGGATGTCCTTTCCGATGTTGCCACCGACGGCGACGATGGGGATGTTCTTGACCTTGAGGTTGTTGAGCATGCGAGAGACGGTGATGCCCTTTCCTCCCAAGGAAAAACCTTCGGCCTTGGGGCGGTTGACGCCACCGACACGAAGTTCCTTGTCTTCCAAATTGAGGTTGTAGTCGATGCAGGGTGCGATTGTCAGCGAATAAATCATTGTGATAAAGCTCCTTTCTTTATTCGTTCGCTTCGACTTCGATCATCTTGACGAGGGAACGATATTTCTCGTTCGCGACGTCGGTGATGAGGATAGGCCTTGTGAAATCCGAGAAGGTGGCCGTGGAGATGTTGTCGAACTTGGTGTGATCGGCGAGGATGTAGACGCTGTAGCACTTGCTGATGGCAGCGGACTTGATGGCGCATTCCTGGGGGTCGGGAGTGGTGAACTTCGCCTGCGGATGGATGCCGTTTGTTCCGAAGAAGCCGATGTCGAAGTTGAACTGGTTGATGAAGTCGATGGCATAGGGTCCGATGAAAGCGTTGGTTGTCATCTTCAGCTCGCCACCGGTGACATAGCAAGTCAATCCTCTCTCCGCCAGCTTCTGGGCAAGAAGGGGAGAGTTCGTCACGTAGTAGGTGTTGCGATAGGTGGGAAGGAAGAAGATCATGCTGGCGACGGTCGTGGAGGCATCCAGATAGATGCAGGACCCTTCCTTGACATAGTGGGAAGCTTCCCGGGCGATGAGCTTCTTGATCTCTGGCTCGGTTCTCTCCCGCTCGAGATATTCCCGGTCGAGACGCTCGAACTTGAAGTTCCCAGAGAAGTGGAGGCTCGCCGCCCCGCCGTGGACGCGCATGAGCTTGTGCTCCAGGGACATTCTCTGGAGATCCCGGCGGATGGTCGATTCCGACGTCTTGAAATATTCGGCCAGGGATTCGACCGAGACGTATTGCGATGGGCTCTCGTCGAGGAGTTTGAGAATCTCCTCATCCCTTTCTTTCAGGCTCATGATCCATCTCTAATGATAGCTCAAAGAAGTAAGCGCTTCAATTAAAAACCGGACAAAATGAGCAAAATGGTGCGCATTCTGCACGGCCTTATTCCTTGCGGAGCTCTTCTGCTTTGTCCAGGACCGAAAGATAGTCCTCCAGGCTGTGGCAGTGGACCAGGGCCAGACGGATGTCCTTGGTGTGGTCGAAGCCCTTGAAGTAGCGGATGGAGATTCCGCGCATGATGTCGCTGGCTGGCTTGCTCTCCTTGATGGAGAAGATCAGGGACAGGTGTTTTCTCAAGTCCGCGATCTGACTTGCTAGCGTCGTTTGTCTTGGTGTCCTTCCCTCTTCGATATCGATCATGTCCTGGAAGACCTTGGGATAGCCGATGGCCCTTTGTCCGAGCATGACGGCATCGGCTGTGGTCTCGTCTAAGACTTCCTGGAAGTTGTGCTCATCGATTCCGCCGTTTGCAATCACGGGGATTGTGACGCTTTCCTTGATGGCCTTGATCACGTCGTAGTGGACAGGGCCCAGAAAGCCTTCCTTGCGTGTCCTGCCGTGGACGGCGATGGCCCTGACACCGCAGGATTCGATCTTCCTGCAGACGGTCTTGACATCCATGATCGTGTTGAATCCGATGCGGATCTTAACGATGACAGGTTTCTTTGATATTGAAACCATCTTTTCGAGAAGAGAATAAAGCTCATCCAAGCGATTCAACCAGTAGGAACCAGCTTTCTGCCTCATGACTTTGGGGACAGGACAGCCGACGTTGAAATCGAGGAAGTCGTAGATGGCCTTCTCCTCGACAAGGGGGATGGCCTTGAGGATGCTTTCTTCCTTTCCTCCGAAGATTTGGAGGGCGAGCTTGGCCCGGTCGTCGCACTCCTTGTCCTTGTGGGTCGCGGCGAGGTCTTTCAGGGTGGCTTGGCTGTCGTAGATCAGGGATTCGCAGGATTCCATCTCGCTGTAGACAAGACCCGCCCCGTAGTCGGAGCAGAGCTTGCGGAGGGAGAAGTCGGTGTATCCGGCCAGGGGTGCCAGGACGTAGCGATTGGGAATCTCGATCCCGGCGATGGAAAAGGTCTTGGTCATCTTCCTTCCTCCAGAAGGGAGAGGAGTCTCTTCCCTTCCTCCTCGTTCAGGACAAGGACTCCCTCTTTCTCCAGGCGCTTGGCGGTGATGCCCTTTCCGGGAATCACCTTGCCCGTGAAGGAACCATCATGGATCAGGGTCGATCCGCAGCTTGGGGAACGGTCCTTGAGGATGGCCAAGTGGACTTTCTGGATCCGGGCCAGGGCACTGGCCCAATAGGCGCCGTTTCGATAGTTCTCGCTCACGTCCTTTCCTCTCTGGGAAAGGACTTTTCCCTCGACGATCTCGCTGGGATCTCTCGGGGTCCTGAGACCGCCCAGGACTTCGGGGCAGATGGGGAGGAGAGAATAGTACTTGGCGAGTTTTCGGATTTCGGGGACTTCCTTGCTCTTCCCGTCGTAGCGGCAGTTCTCTCCCAGAAGGCAGGCGGAGACGATCACCTTTTCGCCCTTCCGCTTCAGGAATGCATCAATCTTGCTCTCGTCCATGTCCGGTCTCCTTTGCGAATTCATCCAGGAAGAGGAGAAGGAACTCGTGTCTCTCCTTTGCCATCCTCTTTCCGGCTTCTGTGCTCATCATGTCCTTCAAAAGCAGGAGCTTCTCGTAGAAGTGGGCGATGGTCGATCCCTTGTGGGCCCGGTATTCCTTTTCGCTCATCTCCTTCTTGATCTTAAGCTTCTCGTCGTAGAGCGGGCGGTGATGACTTCCGCCAAAGGCGAAGGCCCTGGCGATTCCGATGGCACCGATGGCATCCAGTCGGTCGGCGTCCTGGACGATCTTGCCTTCGATCGAAGCAGGCGTCTTCGTGTCCTTTCCCTTGAAGGAGACTTCCTCGATGATGGTGAGGACCTTTTTTATGGTCTCTTCCCCGACTTGATGCTCCGTCAGGAAAGAGCGGGCGTTTTTGAAGTCGTGGTCGTCCGGGAAGAGCTTGATGTCGTCGACATCGTGCAGGGCACAGGAAAGAAGGACGAGGAAGGAGTCGGCCTTCTCTTCCCTCAAGATCGTCAAGGCGTTTCGATAGACTCTTTCGATATGGTCATAGCCGTGTCCGGAGAAGTCGTTTCGGAGAATCTCTCCGGCAAAGTCGAGCGCTTCCTCGAGAATCTGTTCATTATCCATACCTATGATTATAAACGAGCGGAACAGAGAAGAGGGAATTTTGAGGCAAGGGTAAAACTTTGTCTCTTCCGATCGCATTTCGATCGATCTAGAATCGAGGAAATCTTTTCGAAAGGAGGTATCACAATGAACAGAATTCGTCGGATCTTCAAGTATGTCATGCTCAGCCTCGCCTTCATCATGACGGTCCTTGTCGTCCTTGCCTTCGCCCTTCCTGCGGTTTCGATCACGGTCGGAGATGTGACAACCAACTTCTACTTCTTCACGTTGATCATGGGTTCCACCGGCAGCACCTCTCTCATGGTGTCGGATGCCTTTACCGGCGTGCTCCTTGCCGTCCTTGCCATCTCTAGCCCCTATGTCATCCTCTACGCCAAGTCGAAGGTGACCCACAGCATCGGCATCGCCTGCCTTCTTTCCGCGGCTTGCTGGGCCTTTGCGATTTTCTTCCAGGTCACCAACACCTACTCCACGATGGAAGGCATCTCCTACATCGGAATCATCTTCATCTTCATCGAAGCGATTGTCAGTATCGTCTATCTCCTTCTTTCCTTGGCCTTTGACATTATCGGCGAGAAGCTTATAAATGGTTTCCACGTTGAGACGGAGGACGATGCGAAGACGACGGAAGCGAAGCTGGAAGAAGCCAAGAATCTCTTCGACAAGCAGCTCATCACGGAAGCGGAATACGATGAAATTCGCAAGACAATCCTGGGCAAGATTCATTAAACTCGGAGAGATTGTCTTACTGTCTGCGGCCGTCGTCCTTTTCTTTCTCGCTGTCCTTTGCCCTCATTTCTCCATGGCGGAAGGAGAGACCTACTTCTGGGATCTCTTTGCGAGTCCTCTGTCTCTCTTCCTGGTGATCTTCGGAAGCCTCACCGGTCTTGTCGTCAGCGTCCTTGCGGACAAGAAGGCGATCGGCCTGATCGGCAGCGCCATCCTTGTGGCGGTAGTGAGTGTTCTTCTCTCCTCTCTCATTGCGAACGTCTTCCTCCCTTATGCCGAATACGACGACTCTTCCATCCTCTTTGGAGGGATCGCCGGCCTTCTCTTTGTCATCTTCTCCTATGTCTTGGCCGTCCTCAACGCCGTCCGCTATTTCCTTCTCGATCCCCCGACGATCAACGGCTGAATTCAAGTCTCGATGGGATGGGCGTTGCTATCCTTCTTCTTTTCTTCTATAATGCTTCTAGTCCCGTCGGGACTTTTTCAATGGAACGTCGAGGTACATATGCGAGAGAAAGTTTCCTTAGTCTGCACCGAATGCGAATCCAGGAACTACAACGCCACGAAGAAATCGACCGATTCCGTGCGTCTGGAAGTCCGGAAGTTCTGCCCCAAGTGTGGCAAGTACACTCTGCATAAGGAAGGAAAATGACCATGAAGAAAATCAGCAAATACTTCCGAGGCGTCGGCGAGGAAGCCCGTCGCATCCGTTGGCCTAGCCGCAAGGACCTCTTCCAGTCCGTCGCCAAAGTCTTGGCGATTGGCATCGTCGCCGCTCTTGCCATCGTCCTTTCGGATTATCTCATCATGCAGATCATCCATGCGGTCGAGGAAGCCTATCCGAGCGCGACAAGCGGAGATTCCAGTTCGTCGGGAGAAGCGGTCGCGATGCTGGCCCAGAACATCAAGCATCTGTTAGGGAGGTAAGGATTTATGGATGATGAAAGCAGAATCTTCAGCAAGGACACTCGCACTTCGGTCGAGAAGGCCTTGAGCGACGACGCAAGGGAATACAATCCGGCCATCGGCCAGGTTCACTCCGACGTCAGCGACTCGGAAGAGGGCGATCTTCCGGAAAAAGCCTGGTACGTCATCAACACCTTCGCCATGCGCGAACGGCAGGTCAAGGACATGCTGGAGAAGCGCGCCAAGTCGATGAACATGGAAGACAAGATCTTCCGCGTCATCTGCGCCGAGTATGAGGAACCCGTCCTGGACGAGAACGGCAAGCCCAAGATCGTCAAGGACAAGAAGACCGGAAAGATGGTTCCGAAGGTCAAGATCCGCAACTACTATCCGGGCTACATCTTCGTCGAGATGATCATGACCGACGAGACCTGGTTCGTCGTCCGTAACACTCCGGGTGTCTCGGGCATCACCGGCTCTTCCGGAAAGGGCGCCAAGCCGTTCCCGATTCCTCGCGAGGAGATCGAGCCGGTCCTCAAAAGAATGCACATCGAGGATCCGGACATGTATTCCGACTATCAGGTCGGCGACCTGGTCAAGATCCTCTCCGGAACCTTTGCCGATGCGGAAGGCACAATCGCTGCCGTCCGTCCAGAAGTCTCCGAAGTCGACATCCAGATCACGCTCTTCGGCCGTCCGACTTCCATCACGGCCAAGTATTCCGAGATCGAGAAGGTCTCCCACCATCCGCAGACGGTCTAAGGGAATGAAGGACATCCTGGTCATCGGCGGAAGCAACATCGACATCAAGGCCAGTTCGCTTTCGGACCTTGTCCTTCACGATTCCAACATCGGAACTTTCACCCTCTCCCACGGAGGGGTCTCAAGGAACGTCGTCGAGAACCTTTTGAGGCTTCACGACGACGTTCTTTTTTTGACCGCAGTCGGAAAGGATGCCGAAGCCGAGAGGATGATGCAAGAGCTCAAGGATCTCGGAGGAAAGGTCTATTCCTTGCGAGACGACGAGAAGACGGCCCACTACATCGCCATCCACGACAAGGACGGGGACTTGCATGTCGCCGTGTGCGACAGCAAGATCCTGGACACTCTCGGAGGGGAGCATTTCCGTCCTTACTCTTCTCTGATCGAAACGCACAAGGAAATTGTCCTCGACACCAACCTCTCGAAGGAATCCTTGGATTATCTCTTCTCGACCTATCCAGACCACAAGTTCTATGTCGAAGGAGTCTCGGCCAACAAGATCGTCCGCATCAAGGAACATCTCAAGCAGATGACTCTTTTGAAATGCAACCGCATGGAGGCGAACTATCTGCTCGGAACGAAAGACCAAGACGGCAGAGGATTGGCCAAGGAGTTCTTTGAAAGAGGCCTTCCCTCCGCCGTGATTACGGATGGCAGCGAAGCAGTGACTGTTTTGGAAAAGGGAAAGATTTATTCGATACCGGTCAAGAAAGAAGAGCATGTCGTTTCCACCATCGGCTGCGGTGACGCTCTCTTTGCCGGAATTCTTCACGGGCTTTGTCATGGCTGGGATTTGGTCACGTCCGTCCGGTTCGGAATCCGTCTCTCGTCCTTGACTTTGCTCTCTCCTTTTGCTGTCGATCCCGACATCGGGAAGAAAATACTTGGCTAGGAACTTCTTCGAAATCACTTCAACGTTTCATTGAAGTTGGATATTGAAATTATATTGAAATAAACCGAAAAGAGGTCTTTTTTCCATCGAAAAAGGCAGCCGAAGCTGCCTCTTTGACTGTGCTTACCAGATGATGACGCGCTTGTCCTCGGGGAGGTACATCTTGTCTCCCTCCTTCACGGAGAAGGCTTTGTAGAACTGGGGGAAGTTCCGCACCTGCATGTCGGCGCGGTAGTAGCAGGGGGCATGGACGTCGATCGTCAAGAGCAGGCGTGTCCTCTCCGGACGGGCCTTGGTGCACCAGATGCGGGCGTAGTTGAGGAAGAAGGCCGGATAGTCCGGCTTCGTGATGTTCCTCTCCATCGTCTCCAAAGACGAGGCGACGCCGCCGTTGTCGGCGATGTTCTCGCTGACGACGAGCTTTCCGTTGACCTTCCCTCCTTCCAAGGGCAGGTTGTCGAATTCCTCGATCATGGCCTTGGTCTTCTCCCGGAAGGTCTCGTAGTCCTTCTTTGTCCACCAGTTGTGGATGTTTCCGAACTCGTCCATCTGGGCTCCGTTGTTGTCGAAGGCGTGGCTGATCTCGTGTCCGATGACGGTTCCGATGCCGCCGTAGTTCTCTTCCTTCTTCTGGTGGATGTCATAGAAGGGGGCCTGGAGGATGGCCGCCGGGAAGGTGATGTCGTTGTAGCTGGGGTTGTAGCAGGCGTTGACGAGGTGGGCGTCCATGACCCACAAGGTCCTGTCGACGTCCTTGGTCAGAAGGGAGTCGGCATAGCGATTTTCCTCGATGTCGAGCGTGTCGACGATCTCGGCCAGGGAGCTCTCGGGATTGAAGGAGAGATGATAGTAGCGGGGATTAGGCTTCTCCGGATAGCCGATCTTGAGAACCATCTTGTCGAGCTTGACGACGGCTTTCTTCCTTGTCGCTTCGCTCAGCCACGTGTTCTTCGAGAGACGGGACTTGTAGGTCTCGATTAGGTCCTTGACGATCTGGATGACATCGTTCTTGGCCTCTTCCCCGAAGTATTTCTTTCCGTAATAGATGCCGACCGGTTCGCCGAAGTAGCTGTTGGCCAGGCGGTAGGCGTATTTCTCCTTGTTCGAGCTCTTCTTCTGTCCGGACAGGGCACGGGAATAGGTTCCCGCAAGGAGACGGAGCTCTTCGGAGAGCAGGGGAGCGAAGGAGAGGGCGCAGTTGAGCTTGGCCCAGCTGAGGTAGAGCGGGACGGTCTTCTCGTTGAGGACCTGGGAGAAGTTCTCGAAGTAACGAGGCTCGGCGACGATGACCTTCTTCGGAAGCACGCCATAGCGGACGCGGAGGAAGGAACGCATCTTCAGGGGAGCCATCTGGCTGACGAGCTTCTCGACGTCGTACGGGTTGTAGGACTTGATGTAGTCGGCCAGCTCTTCCTGGCTCTTGACGAGGGTGGAGAGGACCTTGTCGAAGCGCAGGGCTTCCTTGACGATCTTCTTGGCTTTCTTCTCCTCATAGAAGAAAGCGAGGACTTTTTCGGCCATGTCCTGGAAGACGGAAAGCAATTTCTTTCCGGCATCGTTCTGATAATAGGTGGTGTCCGGAAGGATAATGGACGGGGAAGTGATCATGACGACATGGTGGGAAGTGTCCTTCATGTCGACATCGACTCCGATCTGGAAGGGAAGGTCGTATTCGTTGTCATAGAGATAGGGGAGGTAGGAGACGACATCGTCCAGATTTTTCAGCCCATCGAGATAAGCGAGCTTCTTCTGGACATAGGGAAGGCCCATTCTCTTCTTGTCATCCTCCTCCATGGCCTTCCGATACAAGAGGACGGCCTTGTCGACCAGAGGATCGTCGCTCTTTCTTCCCCGGGCAAGGGACTTGAATTCCTTGAGCATGGTCTTCTCGACGTTGTCCCGAAGGGTGATGAAGCCACCGACGCTGGAGTGGTCGGCCGGAATCTTCGCGTTCTTGATGAACTCCCCGTTGACGTATTCGTAGAGATCGTCCTGCGGGCGGACCTCCTTGTTCGTTTTCGGGACGTCATTCTCCTTGGGCTGGATATCCTCGTCGATACCCGGCGTGGCAAAGCGGACGATTCGATTTTTCATTTTGATAACCTCCTAATATCACTTATTATCGCATAATTCATCAAAAGTGATGGCCGAATGAATCGATTTCATATCGGATTGGAAGCGGATGAATCGATAACAATCTGCTGAAAACGCAATTATTCTGCTGAAATCGAAAAGAATCTGTCGACAGATTCAGAAGATTCTCATCGGAAGAATATCGATTGTCTCCAGATTCCTATTGAAAAAATGTTCCTCTTTCTGCTTCGCCTCCATGCTTGAAGTGTCCTCTCCTCCGGGAGTTTCAAAAAAACTTTGACAAGTGATCTTGAGGTCTCTATAATCTTCGTTGCTGTTGCGCCATGGCTTTGCGCCTTCTTTTTATGGAAAAAGGCGGAAACGCCCGGGTATGTGGCAGCAGGATACGCATTTTGGAGGAAAGAAATGCCAACAATCAACCAGCTCGTGAGAAACGAGAGAAAGAAGCCCATCTACAAGTCCAAGTCTCCTGCTTTGGGCAAGAGATGGGATTCCCTCAACAAGAGGGAGAGGCAGATTCCTGCCCCGCAGAAGAAGGGTGTTTGCACCCGTGTCGGAACGATGACGCCGAAGAAGCCGAACTCGGCCGCCCGTAAGTACGCCAGAGTCCGTCTCTCCAACGGCTATGAAGTCACCGCCTACATCGGTGGCGAAGGACACAACCTTCAGGAGCACAAGGTCGTCCTCATCCGCGGCGGACACGTCCGCGACCTTCCTGGCGTCCGTTACCACATCATCCGTGGCGCCTTGGAATGCTTCGGTGTCGAGAACCGCAAGCAGGGTCGTTCCCTCTATGGAACGAAGAAGGATGGAAGCATCCAGAAGAAGTAAGGAGGAACGACAACAATGCCTAGAAAGAACGGTTCTGTCTCCAAGAGAGACGTTTTGCCCGATCCGATCTACAACTCCAAGTTGGTCACGCGCTTGATCAACCGCATCATGCTCGACGGAAAGAAGGGCGTCGCCCAGACCATCCTCTACGGAGCTTTCGACAAGGTCCAGGCCAAGACGGGAAAGCCGGCCCTGGAAGTCTTCGAGATCGCCCTCGGCAACATCATGCCGGAAGTCGAGCTCAAGGCTCGCCGCGTCGGTGCCAGCAACTATCAGGTTCCGGTCGAAGTCTCGGCGGAAAGAAAGGTCACCTTGGGCCTTCGCTGGCTTGTCACCTATGCTCGTCTTCGCAACGAGAAGACGATGACGGACAAGCTCGCTGGCGAGATCATCGATGCCGCAAACGGCACGGGTGGCGCAGTCAAGAGAAGAGACGACATGCACAAGACGGCGGAAGCCAACAAGGCCTATGCCCATTACCGCTGGTAGTTTCGATCTGTGCGCTTGACTTGAAAAGGAAAATCGAATCATGGCAATGGATAACGATCAGGCGATGATTGCGACCTACGAGGCCGTACCGCTTGAGAAAGTGAGAAACATCGGCATCATGGCGCACATCGATGCCGGCAAGACAACGACTTCCGAACGTATCCTCTACTATACGGGAAAGACCCACAAGATCGGCGAGGTCCACGATGGTGGCGCCTCGATGGACTTCGATCCTCAGGAGCAGAAGAGAGGAATCACCATCTACTCCGCGGCGACCACCTGCTTGTGGAAAGGCTACCGTATCAACTTGATCGACACTCCGGGGCACGTCGACTTCACGGCTGAGGTCGAGCGTTCCCTGCGCGTCCTTGATGGCGCGGTCTGCGTCCTTGACGGCAAGAACGGCGTCGAGCCTCAGACCGAGACCGTCTGGAGACAGGCGGACAAGTACAACATCCCTCGTATCGTCTTCGTCAACAAGCTCGATGCGACGGGCGCGGACTTCGAGATGTCGGTCGCTTCCGTCAAGGAGAGGCTGGGCGGAAATGGCGTCGCCATCGCCTATCCGGTCGGCTTGGAGCAGAACCTTCTCGGCTTGATCGACTTGGTCGAGATGAAGGCCTGGCTCTGGGACCTCGATGCGAAGAAGTCTGCGGACATGGCACCGAGAATCGTCTCCTTGGACGAAGTTCCTGGCCAGTACGCCCACGACATCGAACAGGCCCACTTCTATCGCTCCCACCTCATCGACCAGCTGGCCAACTTCGATGACGAGATCATGAACGCCGTCCTGGAAGAGAAGGAGCCGACGCCGGAGCAGATCAAGGCGGCCATCCGCAAGGGTGTCCTCGCCGGCCACATCTATCCCTGCATCCCGGGTTCGGCCTACAAGAACAAGGGTGTCCAGTACGTCCTGGATTCGGTCTTGGACTATCTTCCTTCGCCGCTGGATGTCCCTCCCTCGGAGGGAACCGATGCCGAGGGGAACAAGGTGGCCTGCCCGCCCGATCCCAAGGCTCCCTTTGTCGCCCTGGCCTTCAAGATCACGACCAACCAGTTCGGAAACCTCTGCTTCTTCCGCGTCTATTCCGGAACGATCAAGGCCGGTTCCTACATCTACAACGTCCGCAAGGGCACCAAGGAGCGTGTCTCCCGTCTGCTCTTGATGAACGCTTCCTCTTCCGAGAGCATCACGGAGGCCAAGGCTGGTGAGATCGCCGCGGCCATCGGCTTCTCCTCGACGCGCACGGGCGATACCCTCGTCGGCGAGAACGATCCGAAGGTGACCCTCGAATCGATCAAGTTCGCCGAGCCGGTCATCTCCGAAGCGATCGAGCCGGTCAGCAAGAACGATCAGGACAAGATGGCGGCTGCCTTGGTGAAGTTCACCGAGGAAGACCCCACCTTCCACTACTACACCAACGAGGAGACGGGACAGGGCATCATCGCCGGTGTCGGCGAGCTTCAGCTCGATGTCAACGTCACTCGTCTGAAGAACGACTACAAGATCAACGTCAAGGTCGGTGCCCCGCAGGTCGCCTATCGCGAGACGATCCGCAAAGAGAACTCCTGCGAAGGTAAGTACATCAAGCAATCCGGCGGACACGGCCAGTACGGACATGTCGTCTTCAAGATGGAGCCCAATCCTGGCAAGGGCATCGAAGTCGTCGACGCCATCACCGGCGGCGCCATCCCGAAGGAGTTCATCAAGCCTTCGATCGAAGGTCTCAAGGAGGCTCTCGAGCGCGGCATGATCGCCGGCTATCCGGTCATCGATGTCAAGGCGACCCTCTACGATGGCTCCTACCACGATGTCGACTCTTCGGAAGCGGCCTACAAGCTGGCTTCCGCCCAGGCCGTCAAGGTCGCTGCCGAGAAGTGCGACCCGGTCATCCTCGAACCGATCGTCCGTGCGGACATCACCACTCCGCTCGACTATGTCGGTACGGTCATGGGAGACATCTCTTCCCGTCGCGGAAGCGTCGAGGGCATGGTCCAGAAGGCCAACGCCCAGGTCATCACGGCCACGATTCCGCTTGCGAACATGTTCGGATACATCTCCGACCTTCGCTCCATGACGCAGGGCAGAGGTATCTACACGATGGAGTTCGACCACTATCAGGAAGTCCCTCGCTCCGTTCAGGAGGAGATCGTCAAGAAGCGCGGCTAAGGCCCCTTCTTGAAAATTCGCTGTCGATTGTGTATCATCATATAGATTGAAAACCTGGAGGAAAAAACAACATGGCTAAGCAGAAATTCGACCGTTCCAAGCCGAATGTCAACATCGGCACGATCGGTCACGTCGACCACGGCAAGACCACTCTGACCGCTGCGATCACCCTCACCCTCTCCAAGCAGGGCCTTGCTCAGGCTGTCCGTTACGATCAGGTTGACGCCGCCCCCGAAGAGAAGGCTCGTGGTGTCACCATCAATGCGGCCCACATCGAGTACGAGACGGCGACGAGGCATTACTGCCACGTCGACTGCCCTGGGCACGCGGACTACATCAAGAACATGATCACCGGTGCCGCTCAGATGGATGGCGCGATCTTGGTCGTCGCCGCCACCGATGGCGTCATGCCTCAGACCCGTGAGCACGTCCTGCTCGCCCGTCAGGTCGGTGTTCCTTACATCGTCGTCTTCCTCAACAAGTGCGATGCCGTCGACGATCCGGAACTCATCGACCTCGTCGAAATGGATGTCCGTGAGCTCCTGACGAAGTACGGCTATCCTGGTGACGAAGTCCCGGTCATCCGTGGCTCTGCCCTGAAGGCCCTCAACGACGATGCGGAAGCTCAGAAGAGCATCATGGAGCTCATGGATGCGGTCGACAAGTACATCCCTACTCCGAAGCGTGACACCGAGAAGCCGTTCCTTCTCGCTGTCGAGGATGTCATGACCATCACCGGCCGTGGCACCGTCGCGACGGGTAGAGTCGAAAGAGGCATCATCAAGCCGAACGATGAAGTCGAGATCGTCGGTATCCTTCCGACCCGCAAGTGCGTCTGCACCTCGCTCGAAATGTTCCGCAAGACCCTCGATTACGCCGAGGCCGGCGACAACGTCGGTGCCCTGCTTCGTGGTGTCGATCGCGATCAGATCGTCCGTGGCCAGGTCCTTTGCAAGCCCGGCTCCATCACTCCGCACAAGAAGTTCAAGTGCCAGGTCTACGTCCTGAAGAAGGAAGAGGGTGGCCGTCACACCGCCTTCTCCTCCAACTACAGACCTCAGTTCTACTTCCGCACGACCGACGTCACCGGAACCGTCTCCCTTCCTGAGGGAACGATGATGGTCATGCCTGGCGACAACGTCGAGCTCACCGTCGAACTCATCCACTCCATCGCTCTCGACGCCAACACCAAGTTCTCCATCCGTGAAGGCGGCCACACCGTTGGTGCCGGCACCGTCACCGAGATCATCGAGTAACTTGTGCCAAGAACCTGCGCCTGTCCGAAAGGACGGGCGCTTTTCTTTGGCCTTCATCCGATTTTCTCTCGATCTCTTCTGTAAGCTCTTACATCTTTCTTCCATCCTCGTGAAAGTCGATTGCGAATCCGGGATGTAAGCGTATCAAAGCGGATTTGAGTGCCCTTTTCCGGCTTCCTCCGCTTTGGTAGGATAGTGACGTACCTGAACAAGAAAGGACAAATGGACATTCAGGGGTCCGACCAAAAGCATGAAAAAGCATTTCGTCTCGTTGGTAGCGTTTGTTTCCCTTCTCGCCTTGGCTTCCTGCTCCGAAACTTCCTCCACGACTCCCACCTCCTCCAACAGCACCATAGAGAACAGCACCACTTCCGCCGAGGAGAACTCCACGACCACTTCCACGACGACCGATTCGACCACCACTTCGACCACGGACACCACGACCACTTCCGATTCCACCGTCACCGACGTCGAAGTCACCGAAGTCAAGCTCAGCTCGAGCAAGCTGACTCTCGAGATCGGCGAAAGCGAAACCCTGACGGCGACCGTCCTCCCCGAGAACGCCACCGACAAGAGCGTTTCCTGGACTTCCGATGACGAAGAGATCGCCACCGTCGACAGCAACGGCAAGGTCACGGCCATCGCCGAGGGCGAGACCGTCATCACCGTCACGTCCAAGAACGGAAAGACGGCTACCTGCGACGTCACGGTCAACGCCCCGGCTCCGGATTATGTCGAGATGGGCAAGCTCGGACTCTTCCAAGTCACGAGAGGAGAGGCCCTCTACTTCACGGGTGAGATGGACGGCTTTTACTTCGGAACCACAACGGACTTCTCCGCTGCTGTCGATGTCTATGCCTACGATGCCGGAGAGGGCAAGCTCAACCTTCGCATC
>CASESG010000003.1 GCA_949290645.1 uncultured Bacillota bacterium | reverse complement strand
TAAGCGCCCCGGCGGCGAAAATACCTCATTGGGAAGATAGCTTGCCGCCGCTTTTTTCGTGCCTCCGCGCTTGACCGGGACGGCGCGGGATGATAAAATATTTAGGTTGTATGGCCTCCAGAGCCTGCAACCGCATAGAAACGGTCAATCTGCCAAATAGGCAGTACCGTAATAGCGAGTCATCAAACCATTAAAGGAGGCAAAAAATGTACGCTATTGTGTTTACTGGCGGCAAACAAGTGAAAGCCGAAGTCGGGAAGACGATTTACACCGAGAAACTTGATGGTGAACCGGGGACGGCAGTTATTCTGGACAAGGTTCTCTACGTTGAATCGGATCAAGTCGTCTTCGGACATCCTTTTATCGAAGGAGCTACGGTCAAAGCTAAGATCATCAGAACTGGCAAGCAACCAAAGATTCATGTTCTTCGCTATCGTTCCAAGAGCAATGTCCGTGTTCGCAAAGGTCATCGTCAGCCCTATACGGCATTGTCTGTTGAAGCTATAAGCTTGAAGTAAGAATGATTTCTGTTGATGGATTCTATGAGAATGGTGAATTCCGTTATCTTAGGATAAATGGCCACGCAGATCCGCTCATCTGTTCTGCCGTTTCCGCTATCATCACAGGTTGTTGCAATGCATTCTTGAACCCGGAGAGGTTCCAAATCTCGCTAAAGAGCGGAAATTCCTACATCATTCGCAACACTAAAGAACCAATCTCTCAATTCGATTGTATTGTTCTCGACACTGTTCTTGCTCAACTTGCTACGATTGCTAACCAATATACAGATGAACTGCAATTCCATGTGACTTGGAAGAAAGGACAATAAAAAATGTTTATCAAATTCGACTTGGACCTTCAGCTCTTCGCTTCTCATAAGGGTGTTTCTTCGACTAAAAACGGACGTGATTCTCAATCGAAGAGATTGGGTGCGAAACTCTGTGACGGTCAGTGGTGCCACTCTGGCTCCATCATCTATCGTCAGCGTGGCACGAAGATTCACGCTGGCAATAACGTCAAGCGCGCTGGCGATGATACCTTATTTGCTCTGATTGATGGTTATGTCAAGTATGAGCGTCTTGATCGTCGTCGCAAGAAGGTTTCCGTTTATCCTACCAAGCCTGAAGTCGTCACGAAGTAACAGTTTGTAAGGCTTCGGGAATTCTCCGAAGCCTTTTTTCATAGGAGTTTCTCATATGTTTGATCATGTCCATATCACTGTCCGTTCTGGCAAGGGTGGCGATGGTGCCATCGCTTTTCGGCATGAGAAATCGATTGCGAAGGGCGGTCCTTATGGAGGCAATGGTGGCCATGGAGGTTCTGTCTACCTTGTGGCGAGCAAAGATATCGAAACCCTCTCCCAGTTTCAGTTGCGCCAGCATTTTTTCGCTACTGACGGTGAGAACGGAAAAAGCAAGCTTTGTAATGGACGGGATGGCAAAGATGTCATAGTTCATGTTCCTGTCGGAACCATTGTCCGTGGCGAAAAAGGTGAATTCTTGGCAGATTTGAATTTTGATGGCGACAAGATTTGTATCGCTCATGGCGGACGCGGAGGGCGCGGAAATGCCGCGTTTAAGTCT
This sequence comes from uncultured Bacillota bacterium, assembly GCA_949290645.1. Classification (GTDB taxonomy): domain Bacteria; phylum Bacillota_I; class Bacilli_A; order RFN20; family CAG-288; genus Enterosoma. Next base: position 191,067 of record CASESG010000003.1, on the reverse strand, counting down.
GCGACACGGAGAACCCCCAATGTCGCCGAAAATGGCCATCCTTGCGAAGAGAAGATTCTTTATTTGGAATTGCGCTTGATGGCAGATGCTGGCTTGATTGGCTTTCCAAATGCTGGCAAGTCTTCTCTGCTTGTCCATATGACTCGGGCCAAAAGCATCGTCGCCGAGTATAAATTTTCTACCATTGAACCAGTATTGGGTGTCTACAATCGCAATGATTGCATTCCCCGTTTTGTCTTGGCCGACATCCCTGGCTTGATTGAAGGAGCCAGTCAAGGAAAGGGCATGGGTTTTGAATTTTTGCGCCATATCATGCGGACTCGTGTTCTTATTCACTGCATCGATCCGACTGACCCTGAGCATCCTGATTTGGAGAAAGCCTATTCTCAGATCAATCAGGAACTGTTGGATTATTCCGAACAGCTTGCATTGAAGAAACAAATTGTTGTCTTTACGAAGATGGACATGGTTGAGAATGCGAAGCCGATTGATGACTTCGAAAACGCTCATAAAGACTTGATTGTTGCCAAAGTTTCCGTTTTGTCTGACGAAAGTTTGCTTAATTTGGCAAAAATCATTTCCGGTGTCGTCATTCAGGAAAAGCAAAAGGAAAAGTCTCGACCTTTTGCTTCGACAGAAAGTGAAAAGGTCTATCGCCTTGCTCAGTCGGATATTGCATCGATTCCTACATTCGAGATTGTGCCTCTCGGGGAATCTCGATACGAAATCCTTGGCCCTCGTGTTGTTTTGACCAAACGTTTGATCAATCTCTCCACAGACGAAGGATTGGACAAGCTTCTTCTCTATCTTGACAAGATCGGTGTCAACAAGAAGCTCGACGAGATGAATATTCCTTCGGGAACGACGATTGTTTTGGATGGCTTTGAGTTTGAGTATCTTCCTTAACTGGAAAAACGCTCTCTTGTACGACAATAATAGCAGGGAGGCCAAACGATGTATTATTACTTGCATGGAATGGTGACAATGCATGTTGACAATTCGATTGTCGTCGAATGTAATGGGGTTGGCTATGATTGCTATGTCGCTCATCCAGACGATTTTCCGATTGGAGAAACGATGTTCGTGTTCATCTCCTTCTATGCCCACGAAGACGAACAATTTATGGTTGGCTTTCGCACATTGGAACAGAGAAAGCTGTTTGCGAAACTCACGAGCGTTTCGGGAGTCGGTCCCAAAACTGCCTTGAGTCTTTTGGCCGCTTCTTCTGTCGAAAGATTGAAGGCTGCAATTGACCAAGCCGATCAAAAGTATTTGACGAACCTTCCCGGCATCGGGAAAAAGACGGCATCGCAGATCATTTTGGACCTTCGGGGCAAGCTTGTCGATCATGTTCAACCCAGTTATTCGAGCGACACGGAAGTCAAATTGGCTTTTGAGGGCTTGAAGAATCTCGGGTTCCAGACAAAAGAGATCAATTCCGCTTTTGACCAAATTCCCGAACGAGGTCTGAAAGCCGAAGAGTACATGACTCGCGCTCTGCGAATCCTGAATCATCATTGATTATGGAAAACGGAATGATTGCCAAGGAACTTGCAGGCTCGGAAGACGCCATTGACGTCACTCTGCGTCCGCGGCATCTGTCGGAATACATCGGGCAAGACGAACTCAAGAAAGAACTGAACATCGCTATTTCGGCGGCGAAGGTTCGTAACGAATCTCTTGATCATGTTCTTTTCTATGGCCCACCTGGTCTCGGTAAGACGACTTTGTCTTGCATCATCGCCAACGAGCTCGGCTCGCAGATCCGTGTCACCAATGGTTCGTCCTTGATACGTACGGGCGATTTGGCGGCGATTTTGTCCTCCTTAAACCCTGGGGATGTTCTTTTCATCGACGAGATTCATCGAATGCCAATCGCTGTCCAAGAAGTCTTGTATTCCGCAATGGAAGATTTTCAGCTGTCCTTGATCGTCGGACGCGGAGTCGATGCGCGCACATTGACCATCGATTTGCCACCCTTCACCCTGATTGGGGCGACGACCGATCCCGGAAAATTGTCTGCCCCGTTGCGAGACCGTTTTGGCATCCTGCTTTCCTTGCGTTTTTACACACCGGAGGAATTGCTTGAAATCATCCAACGGACAAGTGTCGCCCTTTCTTTTCCCATCACTGTCGATGCTGCCTATGCCATCGCTTTGCGAGGAAGAGGCACGCCGAGAATTGCCAATCGTCTCTTCCGGCGCGTCCGGGATTATGCCACTTTTGAAGGAAAGTCGGTCATCGATGTCGAGGCGACGAAAAGGGCCATGGATTCCTTGAAAATCGATGAACTGGGCCTGGATCAGACTGATCGAAAGATTTTGGAATGCCTGATCCTGCGCTATGAGGGAAGACCAGTCGGCCTCGCCTCTCTCGCCTCGGCTATCGGGGAGAGCGTTGAGAATATCGCAGACGTCTATGAACCGTATCTCGTACAGATCGAGCTGATCAACCGGACGCCGAAGGGACGCATCCCGACGAAGAAGGCCTATTTGCATCTCGGAATTCCTTATCCGCAAAACGGGTCTGCCCATTGATTGTTCTTGAAACAAAACTCTTCCTTTGATAAATTATAAAGGTTCGATTTTTGCCTGTGCTAGTTCATAAGGAGGGTAAGCAATGCGCCGACTATTAGCTTATCTAATCATGATGTTCACTGCGATTGGGGTCATTGTCTTCAACATCCAATCGGTTCTCGAGACGACAAACGACGGAATGGAATTCGGACGAGGCACGGAACTCGTCTTTGCCTTGTCCAAGAGAGACATCGATGATTATGATTCCACCTATTATCCGACTATGGTCAACGATGGGACTGACGATCTGACGGATATCGATATTTCCGAACGCGTCATGGAACGCTTGGACCTCGCTGGAGTGCGCAATGCCGATGTCCGCGTTGTCGAGGGGGATTCCCAGACCAATGTCGGTTATGAACTTCGCGTCACGATGTCTCCTCTTTCCGACAATGAGCTCAACAACGTTCGCAAAGTGCTTTCGATGACCGGTTCCCTGATGGTCGGCACTTTCGGCGATGATTACCTGATGTCACAGGACAGCGGCCAATTCTTTTCGACGGACACGGTCGCGGAAATCGTCTACAACGGTACGACTCCCTATGTCGCCTTGAATCTGTCCTCGGCGACGGATTTCGAGACGATGCGCGATCAGGCGGAAGAGGCCGGGACGAACCATGCGGATGATACGGTCGCCGGCGAAACGGAAGACACTTCCGACGATTCGGAATCGGACGACAGCACGAGCGATACGCGCGGGACGACGCTCTATCTCTGGGCCAACAAGATGCTCGATGATACCTTTGCCAAGGCGTATGGCGTGAACGACGCAGTCGTGATGGAAGAGACAAAGAACAAGGTTCTCGCCGAGATGGATGTCAGCAACTACAACGAGGATACCCAGCAGATCGTCATCACTTCCGACATGGACGGCAATGCCTTCACGGTCGCTTCGGCGCGCGCCCTTGTCACTTCACTCAATGCGACCGATTATGGCTTCAATATCGAATATCTGTATGAGAATGCGGTTGCTCCGACTTTCGGCAACGGCTCGATTTCGACTGCTTACCTGATTTGCGGCCTCGCTCTTCTTGTCGTTTCAATCCTCTTCGTCGTCTTCTTCGGCCTTTCCGGACTGACGGGTGCCGTGACGTTGTCGCTTTCGACTTTTGCTTCGCTCTGGCTTGTGACCGCCCTTGGATTTGAGCTCTCGGTCTCGACGATTGTCGGCCTCTTTGTCATCGCCGCCCTCTCTTCTTTCCTCTCCTTGAATTACTTCACTCACGTTCGTCAGGAATATCGACTCAAGGGTGACCTCGAGAAGGCCAATCGCGAAGGCTATCGCCGCTCCTTCTTCCTCTCCTTGGATGCCTCAGTCGTCATCCTCATCGTTTCCCTGTTCGGCTTCTTGTTCGCCACTGGCTATTTCCAGACTTTCTTCGGAACAATCATGATCGGTTCCATCCTCACTTTCTTCGCCACGAACTATTTGAACAAATGGGCCATGTATTGGCTGACAAAGGACAGCAAGAGAGGTCTTGTTCCGGCCTTCGCCTTGTTCACGATGAAGGCGAAGAAGGAAGGAAAGAAATTTTCCCCTGTTTCGCTTGAGAAGAAGCATTATTCGAAATTGTCCTGGCCGATCTTTGGCTCGGTTGCCCTTGCCCTTCTTGCCATCGCTCTCCCTATCACCCAAGCTTTCGGCGGAGATGGCTTCTCAATCTTCAACAATGCCGGGACGTATGAGGAAGGCTTCACCCTGTCAATCAGCTATCGCTCGGACTTGGTCGCCTATGACCGACTCACGACTTCGGAACGCTTCCTAGGCTATCTCGAGGAGCTCGGAAAGACGGAGGAAGGGAATTCCTACGTCCTTGTCAGCGAGGAGGATGCCTCCTCATACGAAAAGGAAAACGGTCCGATCGAATATGGCTTCGTCTATTATCCGGAGACGGCTTCCCTCAATACGATCGAGCGCAAGGATGAAAATGACAACTCCTACTTCCTGACGTATTTCTCGGTCGACATCGATCGCAACGTCAGCGAACTTGAGCTTCAGGATGGTCAGCAATTCCTCAATTTCCTCGATCAGGGAATCCGCGAAAGAATCGTCACGGTCGACAATATCACCATCTCTCTCGGCAACGATGCGCACTTCGATTCCTCTTCGTTGGAGCTTGGCTCCTATGTCGTGACCCCGACGAACGTCTATCACTCCTCCGTCAATCTCTTCTTGATTCTCTTCGTTCTCCCTCTGTTTGCCGCCTTCTATCTCTTCCTCCGCTACGGCATCCTCGTCGGCTTGACGACGGCTGCGACGGGTGAGGTCTTCTCTTCCTTGGCAATCGGCTTGCTCTCGGCGACACGGATTCCGTTCAACAGCTATTCGGCCTTCGGTGTCCTTGCGACGTTCCTCCTTGTCCTCTTCCTGATCGTCCCGCTTCTGGGAAGGAACAAGGTCCTGCTCAAGGAACTCAACGCCCGTCACGATGCCGATGCTGAGCTTCGCACGAGGCTCTGCAACGATTCCGCTCTCCGATCTTTCTCGGCCGTCTTGGGAACGGGAATCAGCATGATTCTTCTCTCCCTTTCCTTCTTCTTGCTCAATTCGGCCACGATTCCCTTGGCTGGAATTCTCGCCCTTGGCTCTCTTCTTGTCCTTCTCACCCTTGTCCTCTTCTCCCTGCCTTTCTATCACTTCCTCTCTTTGCACATCAGCTTCAAGAAGGTTCATGCCTATCTGGAGAAGAGACGGGAGAAAAAAGGCATCGCAAAGGCGAAACCGGCGAAAGACGGAATCGTCTACGTGGATGAGGATGCTCCGCACGAGACCATCATTCCTGGCCTGAACGATTTCCATCACTGATATGTCGTTTCTGGCGAATCTCCTCGAACATTACCACATGACGACGGAAGACCTCAGGGTCCGTTCGACCCCGGGGTCTTTTGCTGATTTGAGACTTCCGGATGAGACGAAGGACTTTCAGGCGGTCGTCCGCCGTCTCTCCCTGGCCGTCGAGAGGAAGGAAAAGGTCGTTCTCTATGGCGACTATGATGTCGATGGCCTGACGTCGACGGCGATCTTGAAAATCGCCCTCTCCGCCTTGGGACTGGATGTCGGCTTCTTCATCCCGAGCCGCTACGTCGAAGGTTACGGACTTCATGAGTCCCGGGTCAAGCAGTTCCATGAGAAAGGATATTCCTTAATTGTCCTTGTCGACAACGGCATCCGTTGCCACGAAAGCATCGCTCTGGCGCGTTCTCTTGGCATGGAGGTCCTGGTGGTCGATCACCATCTGTGCGACTCGACTCTTCCTCCCTGTTCGTTTGTCTTTCACCATCGCTTGAGCGGCTTCCTCGACTACGATTGTTCCGCCGCCTCCCTCTGTTATTTCGTGGCTCGCTCGCTTCTTGGCAAGGATGACGAATATCTGGCCTTTCTGGCGGGCCTTGCCGTTTTCTCCGACTGCATGCCCCTTGTGGGAAACAACCTTGTCTTCGCCAAGCTTGCGCTTTTGTTCCAGAACCGGATTCATTTCCCGAATGTGAGTTTTCTACTTCCGGAAAAGGCCAGCTACGAGGATCTCTCTTTCCAATTGATCCCGACTCTCAATGCCGTCGGACGCATGATGCAGGATTCGATGTCGTCAAACAAGGCTTGCTGGTTCTTGATTCGCTATCAGGACAAAGTCTATGCACATGCTCTTTCCCAGTGGATGACTGAGATCAACCAGAAGAGAAAGTCAATCGTCAAGAGTCTTCTTCCCGTCGAGGGAAGGACGCTTGAGACCGAAGGCGGAACGGTCGTTCTCGTCGATGCGCCTTCGGGTCTTGCCGGGCTTTATGCCAATCGCCTCTTGCGAGAGAAGGGGCATCCAGTCGCGGTCTTGTCCCATGCCGAGAATCAGGAAGGCACCCTTGTCGGCTCGATTCGGGCGACGGAAGGCTTCCATCTGATGGACTTCCTCTCTTCCCAGAAAGACCGCCTCTTGGCTTTCGGAGGGCACGACTTGGCCTGTGGGGTCACCATCAAGGAGAAAGACTACTTCCAATTTGCGACGAATTTTCTCAGCTATCTCGAAAAGGCTCGACTTGAGAAGAAAGAAGAGCACAAGAAGGACAATCTTCCTTTGACCTTGGAAGACCTGAATGAGGAAAACTATCATACGTTGGAGATGTTCGAGCCCTTCGGCAGCTCATTCCCTGCTCCGGCTTTCGAGCTCACCTGTTCCACGGAAGATATCAAGGAAGGAAAGAATTACTTCTTCGTCACGGATGAGAAAAAATTGTCGAAAGCCATCTTTTTCCAGCCTTTTTCCGCCGTTCATCATGCCGGAGCGGAGCTTTCCATCTTCACGGGAAGTTTTCACTGCAACGATTTCCACGGCCGGAAAAGCTATGTCCTGATGGCCGATCAATATCGTGAAGAATAGTCTTCGTCCCATTTTTCGGTAAACAATTCTTTGATCTTGAATGCTTTTTTCTTCCTGCTCATTATCAAGGCAGGAGGAAAAAGTATGAATAATTTGTTTCAGAGCGAGGCCGAGAAGCTGCTCCGCGCCCGCATCGCCGGATTGATCGATCCACGCGAGGAGCTGGTGCGGCTCAGCCGGATGGTGTTGCAGGTCGTTCAGATCGGGGAGCCCTGCCTTGCCTATATCATCTCTAATCGCAGACTCGGGTTGCGGAAGAAAGGTTACTTCTTCGTCCTCTTCCTGAAGACGCCGGGTGCGCGTCGCTTGGCGGTCTTCGACCACATCTACCGGGATGTCCAGGAATGTCGAAAGGATGCGGATTACTATCTTCGCTACTTCTCCCTTTTCCTCTATTCGAGCCGCTTTCTCATGAAGCCGGCCTGGGAAGAAAAAAGAGAGGAAGAAAATTAAATTTCTTATCCATTTCCCAATGGATTAAGTTAGAATAATAAGGTATGTACCCAGAGGAAACAAAGCTTTCGAGACCATCTCTTCCCAGTCAGGTTCTCCCGCCCACCGAACGCTTGTCTAGAAGACGTCAAGTCCGACTTTTCGGTCGATTGTTCTCTTCCTTCCTGTTTGTTCTCCTCTTGGTTCTCGGTGTCCTCTATTTCAGCTTGGATTCCTTCCGCCTTCCCACGGGTTTGAAGGTCGAAGGCAATTCCCTGATCGACGCGGAAGCTTTCCGCTCTTTGGACGGACTTTCCACGAAAAGCTCTCTACTCTTTTTGGACAAAGGCAAGCTTTCCGCGGAAGTTCTCTCGGATACCGACGGAGTTCTCTCCTCCTTCGCCTTGGAGGGAAACCTTTTCTCCCTCACGGCCGAAGTCGAGGAAGTCGTTCCCCTGTTCAAGGACGAGGAGGACAACCTCTATTTCGACAATGGCATGACTCTTCCGCAATATGAAGAGAAATTGCGGCAGTCCGGCTTTTCCGAGACCGACGTGACGAATATCCTCTCCCGCATCAACGAGAACTTCTCTTCCTTCCTCCTTCCCCATGGTCCGCTTTCGATGACGGGGAATTGGAAAACCCTTTTCTCCGAAAGGGAGAACTTCTCTTCCTTTCAAGGAACATCCTTCTCTTTCTTTTCCGGAAAGGGCGATATCACCTTGCTTGGAATCGAGTTTCCGTATTGCACAACGGCGGACTTCGGCTCCGTTTCCAATGTGTTGATCGAAGAGAAGGAGACCTCGAATCTCTTCCTCATCAAGGAAGTCCCCGTCTCTTCCTTGGGCACGTTCCTTTCCAAGGAATCGATTCCGGAAATGAGTTCCAATTTGCAACGCCTTTGGGAGGAAGGTCTCCCGGAAGAGACATACTCCTTTGCGGATGCGCCGGATGTCTCCTATCCTTGCTACTCCCTCGTCTATCAGGAATAGGGGCAATCAATCATACGGAGGCTTAGAACATGGACAAGAAAATCCTCGTCCTCGAGTTGACCAAAAGCGAAGCGCGACTGACCTACGGGTCGATCAGCCAGGATGATTTCGAAATCCTCTTTGCGGAGAGGAAATCCCTGCTTTCTTCCGATGGGCTGGAACTGGCTCCGGCAGAGCAGGGGACTGTCCTTCACAACCTTCTGGAAAGCCTCAAGCAGCAGTTTGGAGTGGGGAATCTCGCTCTTGTCCCGACGATTCTCGTCCTGCCGTCGGAGAATCTCCTTGTTCGGGACGGCAATTCACGGAGCTATTCCACCAATTCGGGCTCGGGACTCAATCGATTGGATTATCGAAACTGCCTCTTCCTCATCTCTCAGGAAGGAAAGGAGCCGGGATATAAGTCTTTGTGCTTCCTCCCCTATCTCTTCTCCTGCGATGGCGAGGACAAGGAGCAATTCCCGCTTGGAGAACGCTTTGAATCTCTTTCCGTCCATGCCGACCACTATCTGCTTCCGGAGAGCGCATACGAGAATTACAGACGCCTTGTCCTCTCCCTCGGACTCAAGCCCTATCTCACCTATTTCGAGAATCTCGCCGCTTGCCACTATCTCCCGCGCAACGAAAAGCGACGCGAGTTCTTCCTTCTGAACCTCTCGGAAGAGGCGACCGTCCTCTCCTTGGTCAAGGACAACCGTCTGATTGACAATCACTATTGGGCCTTGGGCCTTGATGCCGTCGCCGAAAAGATTTCCGAAAAGTATCGCCTGTCCTTGAAGGATGCTTCCTTCCTGATACGGCTCTTCGGGTACGAAAGTCCGGAACCTGACCTTCCCTATCCGATTCCGGCCATCCGAAGCACGAGCGAATTCCGCAAGACGATCGAGGATCTCTATGACAGCCTGATCCTCTCCAAGATTCGCTCCACGATCGATCTTCTGGACGAGCCACACCACGTCCCGGTCATCGTCTACGGAACGGCGACGGAACTGATCGGAAGCGAGAACATGCTCTCGGCCCGGATTCCTCGGCTCTACTCCGCAATTCGGACACGGGTCATCGGGGCAAACTCCCAGGCCTTCCTTCCCACCCTTGGTGCCTTGCGCCTGGCTTACGAGAAATATCAGACGCCTCTTGCGGATGTCGTGAAGGTCCGGGAAGACGATGCCATTCGCGAAACGGCATTCGGGCGAAACGAAAGGAACTGATCGAAGATGGAAACACGTGAACTGCGACCGATGGTCGACGAAGAAGAGCTGAAGACCAACGCCAAGATCAAGGTCATCGGCATCGGCGGAGGCGGATCCAACGCCGTCAACCAGATGATCCACGACAAGGAAGGCCAAGTCGAATACTGGGTCTTCAACACGGACAACCAGGCCCTCTCCAACTCCCCCTGCGCCAACCGCCTGGTGCTGGGAAGAAACATCACGAAGGGTCTCGGTGCCGGCGGAAACCCGGAGATGGGGCGAAAGGCGGCGGAGGATTCCTACGATGACATCCGCCTGATCGTCCAGGGAGCCGACATGGTCTTCATCGCCGTCGGTGAGGGCGGCGGTACGGGAACCGGAGCCGCTCCGGTCGTCGCCAAGGCGGCCCGGGAAGAAGGGGCCCTCGTCCTTGCCATCGTGACTCGCCCCTTCAACTTCGAAGGCAAGGTTCGCAAGGTCAACGCGACCGAGGGTATGAACGAGCTGATGAAGCAGGTCGATGCCCTAATCGTCGTCTCAAACGACCGCCTGATGTTCAACAAGGGCGGCCTTCCCATCACGGACGCCTTTGCCGTCAGCGACCAGACGCTGGTCGATGCGGTCAACACAGTGACCGACCTCATCCTCGTCCACGGTATCATCAATCTCGACTTTGCCGACGTCAAGGCAACGCTTCAGGGGAAGGGCCTTTCCTTGATCGGCATCGGAACGGGCAAGGGCGAGAAGAAGGCCATCGATGCGGCGACAAGCGCCATCAATTCCCCGCTTTTGGAAGCCTCGATTGGAGGAAGCCGCAAGATGCTCATCAATCTCACGGTCTCCCAGGACACGATACTTGACGATGTGCGCTATGCCGTCGAATACATCCGCGAAGCCGCTTCGGGCGACAAGGACAGCTGCAACGTCATCTTTGGAGTCCAGATCAATCCGGACTTCCACGATGAGATGAGGATTGCGATCATCGCCACGGACTTCGAAAAGGACGTTGACTTCAACACCGCGCCGGCGCTGACGAGAGCGCCCAAGACAACTCCGGTCGTCGAAGAGAAGAGCCCTCTTCCCGCCAAAGGAGAGACCGCGGTCGAGAAGGAGATGGAAGAGAAGGAGGAGGACAATGTCCTTCCCGATTACTTCCAGCATCTCTACGCAAAGCCGGAGGGCAAGAAAGAAGGAGACGACAATGGAAATCAATGAGATCAGGGAACTGGCCCAGGGTGAAATTCAGAAAGCCGAAGAGGCTTCCAAGGGAATTCAGGATGCGGTCGCTTTGAACCTCTTCAAGAGTTCCTATCTGGGAAAGAAGAGCGTTCTCTCCTCCCTCTATCCCAAGCTCAAGGAAATCCCCTCCGAGCAGAAGAAGGAATTCGGCCGGGTCCTCTCGCAGATGCGCGAGGAACTGGAGAAGATCCTGAAGTCCGCTCAGGACAGGATCGAAGAAGAACAGCTTCGCCTCAAGATGGAGAAGAAGAAGGTCGACATCACCCTGCCGGGCTATTTCGAGAACGTCGGTTCTCTTCATCCCTATCAGGCCGTCGTCCGGGACATCACGGACTTCTTCCTCGGCCTCGGATTCACAATCGCCGATGGCCCGGAAGTCGAGACGGACGAAAACAACTTCGAGCGCATGAACATCCCCAAGGATCATCCGGCGCGCGACATGCAGGATTCCTTCTCGATCGGGGAGGGAATCGTCCTCCGAAGCCACACCTCCTCCGTTCAGGCCCGCGTCATGGAAGAGAGCAAGGGCGAGATGGTGAAGGTCATCTGCCCGGGCAAGGTCTATCGAAGGGACAACGACGCAACCCACTCCCATCAGTTCGGGCAGGTCGAAGGCCTGGTGATCTCGCCGAATGCGACTTTCGCCAATCTGCTTGAGATTCTGACTCTCCTTCTTCGCCATCTCTTCGGCGAGAAAAGGGAAGTTCGCTTCCGCCCCTCCTACTTCCCGTTCACGGAACCCTCCATCGAGGCGGACATCTCCTGCTTCGAGTGCGGAGGAAAGGGCTGCTCCTTCTGCAAGAACTCAGGCTGGATCGAGATCCTCGGTGCGGGTATGGTCCATCCCAACGTCCTTCGTCTCAACGGCTATGACGACAAGAAGATGCAGGGCTTTGCCTTTGGCCTTGGCATCGACCGCGTCGCGATGCTGAAGTACGGAATCGACGACATCAAGAAGCTGTATGAGGACGACGTTGATTTCCTCAGCCAGTTCAGAAAGGAGTAAGGCATGAAATTCTCCTATCGTCTGTTGTCTCACTATGTCAATCTGAGCGGTTTGACCCCCGACGAGGTCGCAAACCGTCTGACTTTCTCCGGCTTTGAGGTCGAAGGAAAGGAAAGACTCGCCGAGGCATCCTCTTTGGTCATCGGAAAGATTCTCGAGGAGAGCAAGCACCCCGACAGCGACCATCTCCACCTTCTGAAGGTCGACTGCGGACCGGAAGGTATCCTCGACATCGTCTGCGGGGCTCCAAATGCCCGCAAGGGAATCAAGGTCATCGTCGCCCTTCCGGGATGCGTCCTTCCCGCCCTAGGTGAGACGATCCGCGTGGGGACGATTCGCGGAAAAGAGTCCTGTGGCATGTGCTGCTCCTTGGCGGAGCTTGGCGTCGACAAGAGCCTTCTCAGCGAGAAGCAGCTTGCTGGCATCGAGGAGCTTCCGGAAGAGGCTCCCGTCGGGGAGAGAGATGTCCTTGGCTATCTGGGCCTGGACGATGTCATCCTCGATATCAACGTCCTTCCCAATCGCCCGGATTGCCTTTCGATTTTCGGACTGGCGAGGGAGCTATCTTCCCTTCTAGGAAGAGAGCTGATTCATTTCCCCAAGCCGGTCGATGTCCCTTCCTCGTCCATCGTCGTGGAATCCCTGACTCCCTCTTGCCCGCGCTTTGACATCCTGAGCCTTCGCCATATCGTCAGCAAGAAGGAGACCCCTCTCTCTTTCCGCCGTGCCTTGGAATCTGCGGGCATCCGCGCCCTCAATCCGATCGTCGACCTCGGAAACTACGTCATGCTTCTCACCGGTCAGCCGGTCAACCTTTACGATGCCTCCGCCGTCAAAGGCGGACGTTATGTCGTCCGGGAGGACCTTGAGGGGAAGTTCACCCTCTTCAGCGGCAAGGAAGTAGACCTTGCCAAGGGGGACCTTGTCGTCACCGACGGCTCGACCTCCCTCTGCCTTGCCGGCATCGAAGCCGGAAAGGTCGGAATGGTCACCGACAGGACGACCGATGTCGATGTCGAGCTGGCCTGCTTCTATCACAAGAACATCCGTCACACCTCCTCTCGCCTTGGCCTTTCCTCCTATTCCTCTCAGCTCTTCGCCAAGGAGCGCAACCCCAGGATGATCAAGGAAGCGATTGATACCCTGCTTTCCTTGCTTTCGGAGTTCTTCGAGTCCTATGAGGTGTTGGGATATTCATCCTACAATTCCCTCGTCGGGAAAGACCGCTCCTTCCCCTTCTCCCTGGAACGGCTCAACCATCGTCTGGGAAGCGACTTCACGATGGACGAAGTCGACCATGTCCTTCAGGCCTATCGCATCCGTCGGGAAGGGGAGATGCTCTACCCTCCGATCGACCGCACCGATCTCAAGGAGCAGTGCGACATCGACGAGGAAGTCTTCCGCTACTATCCGGCGGAGATGATCAAGCCGAGCCTTTCTTCCTTCCCCATCAGTCTCGGCGGAAGGACAAGAGGACAGAAGATGGTCTCCCGACTTGAGGAACTGCTCAAGGACAGAGGCTATCTCGAGACTCTCACCTATACCCTGGTCGGCGAGAAAGAGGACCGGAAGATCCATGTCTTTGCGGATGTCACCCCGTACAAGGTTCTCAACCCGATGACGAAGGATCACGAACTGGTCCGCACCGACCTTCTTCCGTCCCTCTTGCTTGCCATGGAACGAAACCGCGCCAAGCAGAAGAACGACCTCAAGTTCTTCGAAATTTCACCGATCGACACTCCCAAGGGAAACCATCTCTATCTCGCCATGGCCGAAAGCGGGATGTCCTATCGCCAGGACCGAGCCAAGCCTGAACTGGCCTCCTTCCTCTCGATGAAGGGGACGATCGTCACCGTTCTCGAGGAGCTGGGCTTTGCCGAGGGTCGCTATCAGCTTCTCCCTTCCAAGAATCCGGCCTTCAACCCGATGAGCAGCGCCGACGTCTACCTCGGCAAGAGATTGGCCGGAACGTTCGGCAACCTCACTCCCAAGATCGATCGCATGGAAGCGGTCGTCGGGGAGCTCGACCTCGGCCTTCTTCTGGAGCAGGGGACGGCGCGGACGAAGGCGAAGAGCTATCCGATGTTCGCTCCGGTCCGCCGCGACTTCTCCCTCGTCCTCGACCACGAAGTCCGCTATCAGGACATCCGCCGTCTGCTTCTTCACCTGAACGGAACGCATATCGTCGACGTGCGGCTGTTTGACCTCTTCCAGGACGAAAAGGATCGCTATCTCGGCCTTTCCCTCTATCTCTCCTGCGAGGAAAAGAGCCTGACGGAGAAGGAAATCAACGACGATCTCGACAAGGCCAAGTCCGTTTTGCGGGAAAAGCTCTCTCTGAGCGTCAGGGGCGAGAAGAATGCCTGACAATTTCCACCTGATCGAGGAGTCGTTCCAGTACTATCCGGCGGAGGATTTCTTCGACCACGTTGCTCTCTCTGCCCACAACTGCTACCAGGTCTCCGCCAAGGATCACGCGAGCAACATCCTCTTCGTCAAGCGCCTGATCGCAAACGGGCACCTGGCGATGATCGAGCACTATCGCTTCCTCTTCTCGCTCAAAAGGGGGTGCTATGACGCTCTCTTCCGGCTTTCTAACCCCTATCTCACCCTTTTCAAGGACGAGGCCCGTTTCTACGTTTCCTTGAGCCTGAGGCCGATTCTGGAGGCGAAGGAGAACGAAATTCCTTCCTATCTTCCTCTGATCTCGGCTCTTCCCGAGGAAATCCGCACTCTCTTTCCTGAGGCTCAGGAGAAGAAAGAGGGGGCTCGGATGGTCGATGTTCAAAAGGAAAGGCTCACTCTTGAGAACAGGAAGCTTGCGAGCTATTATACTTATCTTTTGGTGACCGACCGCGGTGTCAGCCATGAGCTTGTCCGGCATCGGCCTTGCTCCTTCGCCCAGGAATCGACACGCTATTGCAACTATTCCAAGGACAAGTTCGGCTCCGCGCTCACCTTCCTCAAACCCCTGGGCTATGAGAGGAACAAGGAGATCTACGATTCCTTCTTCCGCGACGTCTCAAGGACGTACTTCACTCTTCTGGAAAGAGGCCTCTCCCCTCAAGAGGCCCGGAGCGTTCTCCCCAACGCTCTCAAGACAAGCATCATCGTCACCTGTTCCCTTGCGGAATGGCAGCATATCTTCGAACTCCGCTGCTCTCAGCACGCCCATCCGGACATCCGACGCTTGATGCTCAAGGTTCGCGACGATCTCGCAGAAAGGACGGGTAATCTTGCGTAAATATCGATTGGTTTCGGGCCTTCCTTATCACTATTTCCAGCATCTCTATCTCACCACTTACGAATTGACGGAACTTTGTCGAACTGGAAAGGAATTTGAGATCAATCTGGGGCCTTTCGCCTTGGCCTATCTTCCAAATCTGTTTCCGACTTCGAGCCTGCATCTGATTCCGAGAATCACCACTCGGGAGAATCCGTTTCTGAAGCTGATCCTGGAAGGCGATTTCTTCTTCTTCATTCCGGGCCAGAGGCGTTTTGTCCCTTGCCATTTCGAGATACGGACTCGGCTCTCGATCAACTTCGCCTCAGGGATGATCGGCGCCAACCTTCCCTCCGAGCGCGGGGTCGACCTCTTCCCCTTGATCATCGGCCTTCTCTCCTATTATCAGCCAAGCGGATGCAACTTCCGCCCTCTGAACAAGAAGAAGGAGATCACCATCGTCTCGGACAAGGTCTATGAGGAAAACAAGGAGAAGGACGAATGCGCGATCGGCAACGAGATCCGAAAGCACGAGCAGAAACTCGATGCGGTCGTCTCCGAAAAGGACGACAAGAAGAAAGACAAGGACCCCAAGAAGGGAGATTGAATTCCCTCTTCCGCTGTCTTCGAAGACTCGACTCCACCCCTATGGTGGAGTTTTTTCTTTTTCCTATTGTCATCCGTTGGGACGATGTGTATAATTGTGGGTGGAAGTGGAGAAAAATGTTCATAGGTCAGAAGGAGCAGACCATCGACGAGAAGAATCGTCTGGCCTTGCCATCGCTCTATCGGAAGGATTTTCCGGGCGACGTGCTCTATGTCACCCTCGGCTTGGATTCCTGCCTGGAAGTCTATCCGGAAAGCGTCTATGAGGAAAAGGCGAAGCAATACTCCCTGCTCAATGACTTCGACCCGGCCCAGAGAAGAGTCAAGCGCGCCTTCCTCAGCAACACCTTCCAGCTGACCATCGATTCCCACTCCCGCATCCTCGTCCCCCGTCCTCTGCTCGACCGTCTGAAGATCGGACGCAAGGTCATTCTCGTCGGACTCAACGATCATCTCGAGATCTGGGACAGTGAGGTCTATGGTAAAGTCGCGGACGACGAATGGCAGAACTTTGCCAGCTACGCACAAGAAGTCTATGGGGCGAAGTCATGAGTCCATGGACGCACACGCCCATTCTTCTCGATGAAGTTTGTTCCTTCGTTCCCCACGGGCAAGTCGTGTATCTCGACTTGACCCTGGGACGAGCGGGACATGCTTCCAAGATCCTGGCGCAGCTGGATAAGGGAAGTGTCTTCGTCGGAGTCGACCGCGACCAAGAGGCTATCCAGGAGTCGAAGAAGAGACTGGAGAGCTTCGCCGGAATCAAGAAGCACTTCCTTCAAGTCCAAGACTCCCAGTGCTTCGATGCCATCAAGCGACTTGGCATCGACAAGGCCGACTTCATCCTGATGGACATCGGCGTCTCCTCCCCGCAGTTCGACGATCCGAAAAGAGGTTTCTCCTATCGCAACGACGGACCGCTCGATATGCGGATGGACCAAAGCAAGGGAAAGACGGCGAAGGACATCCTGATGGATTCGACCCAAGAGGAACTCCAGCGCATCTTCCAGAGCTATGGTCAATGCCCCTCTTCCCGACTTGTCGCAAGGGAAATCGTGCGACAGCGTTCGACCCGTCAATTCGAGACGACATTGCAGTTCGTCGATTTCCTCAAAGACGTTCTCCCCAGCTGGGAGAAGAACCGCAAGGGACATCCGGCCAAGCAGTATTTCCTGGCCCTCCGCTATGCCGTCAACGACGAGCGGAAGGAACTGGAAGAGACCCTGCGGAAAGCCCTCGCATTCCTCAATCCGGGCGGAAGGTTGGTCGTCATCGCCTTCAACTACTCGGAAGACAAGATCGTGAAGGATCTCTTCCGCGAAAAGACACAGAGGAAGGCCCAAGACAAGTATCTTCCCCCATCCACAGACGAAGTAGAGTTGGATTATCAGTTGTTGACCCGGAAACCAATCCTTCCTGGCGAGCAGGAGAGCGAAAAGAATCCGCGGTCGAAGAGCGCCATCCTGCGTGCGATCGAAAGGAGATAGAAAATGAAGGACAGGCTCACCAGAACCAACAGCCGCAAGGCGAGCCACCGCTTGAAGAGGACATGCTTGGGCATCTCGCTCTTTGCCGTTGTCTTCTCCTCGCTTGTCCTTTCCCTTCTGTTGACCAAGTCGATCGACCTGGATTTCACTCCGAAGACAAGTTACACCCTGCAGGCCGAGAACCGAGGCCAACCGCCCCAGACCCTCCAGCAGGGATCGACGAAAGACTAGTGGCAGCTTTGCTGCTTCGATAACCTCCTTTCAGGCCAGGAAACTGGCCTCTTTTTGTTCTGGGAAGAAAATGGGCAGGAACGATGACGAGTGCGGCAGATGTATTTTCGGGAATATAAAAAATGCCTTCCCGGAAGGGGAAGGCAGGAATGGCAGAAAGGCAATCGATCAGTCCGGATAGGAGCGACGGGCTTTCTTGTCCTTGATGTCCTTCAGAAGGAGATGGAGGAAATCCACGAAGGGAATCGTCCTCGTATCCTTCGCACCATGGATGCGGTAGGTGACGTTGTCGCTTTCCGCTTCCTTAGCACCGATGACCAAGGTGTAGCTGACCTTCATCGTCTGCGAATCGTGGATGCGGTAGGAGAGCTTCTCGTTGCGGTTGTCGACCTTGCAGCGGACGCCTTTCTTCTGAAGCTGCTTCAGGATCTCCTGGCAGTAACTGTTCTGCTTCTCGTCCTCGGGGGCGACAGGAAGGATTCTCACCTGCTCAGGAGCGAGCCAGGTCGGGAAGGAACCCTTGAAGTTCTCCGTCAGGATGCCGACGAAGCGCTCGATGGAACCGAAGATGGCGCGGTGAAGCATGACCGGTTCCTTCTTCTCTCCGTCCTTGTCGACGTAGGTGAGGTGGAAGCGGTGCGGAAGCTGCATATCGAGCTGGATCGTTCCGCACTGCCAGATGCGGTTGAGGGAATCACGGAACTTGAAGTCGAGCTTCGGGCCGTAAAAGGCGCCATCGCCCGGATTGATCTGATAGGGAATGTTGTTTTCCTCGAGGCAGAGGCGGAGTTCCTCCTCCGCCTTGTTCCAGGTCGAGATCTTTCCGACGTACTTGTCCAGAGGACGGGTGGAGAGCTCGATGTGATAGTCCAGCTCGAAGAGCTTGTAGACGTAGTCGAAGATCTTCAGAAGGCGGCGGATCTCGTCGCCGATCTGATCGAAGGAGAGGATGATGTGGGCATCGTCCTGGGTGAAGCAGCGGACGCGGAAGAGACCGTTGAGGGCACCGCTGGCCTCATGGCGATGGACGAGGCCGAGCTCGGCATAACGAAGCGGAAGCTCACGGTAGGAGTGCAGGTCGTTTTGATAGACGAGCATCGCCCCCGGGCAGTTCATCGGCTTGATGGCGAAGGGACGGCCGTCGATCTTGGTGATGTACATGTTCTGCTTGTACTCGCGCCAATGGCCGGAAGTCTCCCACAATTCTCTCGAGAGAATCTGCGGAGTGCGAACGACCTTGTAGTCGTTGTCCATCATCAATTTCCACCAGAACTCCTCGAGTTGATGGCGGAGGATCATTCCGTTGGGAAGCCAAAAGGGGAATCCCGGGCCATAGTCCGAAATCATGAACAAGCCCATGTCGCGGCCGATTTTCTTGTGGTCGCTTTCCTTCCTCTCTTCCAAGAGATGGAGATAGTTCTCCAGATCGGCTTCGGAGAAGAAAGCCGTTCCGTAGATGCGGGTCAGGGTATCGTTGTCCTTGTTGCCCTGGAAATAGCAGGCAGAGGTGGACATCAGCTTGACGGCTTTGATCTGGCCGGTGGATTTCACATGGGGGCCAAGGCAGAGGTCGACGAAATCGCCCTGCCGATAGGCGGAGAGGTTCTTTCCTTCCTTGGCAAGCTCATCGATATGGATCAGCTTGTACTTCTGGCAGGCGAAGACTTTCTTGGCTTCGTCGACGGAGAGATCCTCTCGGACGATGGGGATGTTTTCCTGGATGATCTTCTTCATCTCCTTTTCGATCTTCGGAAGGTCTTCGCTTTCGCTCAGAGGACGATCGAAGCGGATGTCATAGAAGAATCCTTCTTCCGTCGCAGGGCCATAGGCGAACTGCGCTTCGGGGAAGAGATGCTTCACGGCCTGGGCCAGAAGATGGGCGGCCGAATGGCGAAGGACGGAAAGGGCCTCCGGAGACTTCTTGGTGATGACTTCGTAGGTGCAGCTGTCCGGAAGCTTTTCGGAGAGGTCGAAGAGCTCTCCGTTGACTTTTGCGCAGATGGCTTCCTTGCCCAGGGAGAGGGAGATGGCCTTTGCCGCGTCCAGGGCGGTCGAACCATCCGGCAATTCTTTCTTCGAACGATCAGGCAAAACAATGAACATGGTTATAGCCTTCTTTCTGTTTTGTGACGAAAATGAGCTTACTTTTCCAGCTCGTGCAAGGCGAGGGAAGCGGCGCCGGCGAGACCAACGTCTTCCTCGAACTTCGCCGAGTGGAGGACGATGGGATGGAGATGCCAGCATGCGATCGCGGAATTGGCGACCTTCGTCAAGTCCTCGAGATAGACATCATGGGCACGCCAGGTTCCGCCGGAGACCGCATAGGCCTCGAGGTTGAAGAGGAGTTGGAGGTTGGCAAACCACGTTCCCAGAAGACGAAGCCAGATGTCGTAGATGTGGAGCGCCTGGACGTTGCGGGCCTTGATCGCATCGAAGAAGTCCTTGGCCTTGCTGACGGGCATTCCTTCCATCTCGCAGAGGCGGACGATGCCGTTTCCGGAGAGCAGGTATTCGGATTCATAGACCCGTCCTTTGTACTCGAGCATGAGCCTTCCGCCTTCCATCGGCGTGTCGATCATCTCGCCCGAATGGACGATGCCAAGTCCAATTCCCGAGGAGATCGTGACAAAGGCCGAGTCGGAAAGGCCGCGATTGGAGCCAAAACGGCTCTCGACATAGGCGGAGCAGTTGCCGTCGTTGGCGATGCGAACCGGGATTCCGGGATATCTCTTGGCGAAATAGCCCTTGAAGTCATAGCCGTTCTCGAGGCCGAGGTTTCCGCAGCGACCGACGATGTTGTGGCTGACGATGCCGCAGATGGACATTCCGATCGCATCGATGGGGACGTTTGTCTCCTTCTGGATCTTGTCGATGAGTTCGGCCATCCGGTCGGCGAGCTTTTCCCCATCGTTATGGACTGAGGGGACGCGGTCGACGGCGAGGATGTTGAGTTCTTCATCCATCATGGCGACACGAAGGTTCGTTCCGCCACAATCGATGGATATCACATGCTTGGACATAGATTGAATCCTTTTTCGGAATCAGTCTTCGACGACGCCCTGGTCGTTGAGGGCGAGAACCTTGAGGAAGTTCGTCTTTCCGGCACCGACCGGAGTTCCGCCGGTCAGAATGATCTTGCTTCCCTTCGGGAGCTCATAATCCTTGGCGATCTTGAGGGCGAGGACTTCCATCTCTTCGAGGAACTGCGGGACCTTGTTGACCTCGTAAGGATAGTTGCCATAGTAGAGCATCGAGTGGGCAAGGGCGTCGCGGTCGGAGGAGACGACGATCGTCGGGCAGATCGGACGGGTCTTGCTGATGCGGACGGCGGTCGCACCGGAGACCGAGAAGCAGACGATCAGCTTGGCGTTGACAAGCTGGGCCGTATCGGCGACAGCGGCGGCGATGGCATCGTTGGTGGTCTTCTTGGAAGAGTCGAAGGCCTTGTGCGAAGCCGATTCGTAGTCGAAGCGCTGTTCCATCGTCCGGGCGATGCGGGCTTGCATCTGAACCGCCTGAACAGGGTAATCGCCGTTTGCGGATTCTCCCGAGAGCATGACGGCATCCGTTCCTTCCTCGATCGTCCAGGCGACATCGGAGACCTCGGCGCGGGTCGGATACGGATTGCGGATCATGGAATCGAGCATCTGGGTCGCGGTGATGACCGGCTTTCCGAGCTCGCGGCACTTCTGGATCATGTATTTCTGATAGACCGGGACCATCTCGGGCGGGATTTCGATACCGAGATCGCCACGAGCGATCATGATACCGTCCGAGGCCTCGATGATCGAATCGAGGTTCTCGATGGCTTCCGTGTTCTCGATCTTGGAGAAGATCATGATGTTGTCTCCGCCGTGTTCATGGAAGAGACGGCGGATTTCCTCGATGTCGTTGACGTTGCGGATGAAGGAGGCGGAGCAGAGGTCGACATGGTTTTCGCAACCGAAGATCAAATCGGCTTTGTCCTGGGGAGAGAGATAATCCATGGTGAGATGGGCACCGGGGCAGTTCACGCCGCGACGGTCCTTGCAGACATGGTCGTTGAGGACCTGCATGATGAGTTCCTTCTTTTCCTCGTCCTTGCCGATGCAGCGCATCTCGAGGTTGCCGTCGTCAAGACGGATGTCCGAGCCGACGGTGACGTCGTTGTAGAGGCTCGTGTAGGTGACGCCGAAGGCCTTGTTGGAGCCGACCTTCTCCGTTCCCATGTAGATCCGGACTTCGTCGCCGGCGTGGAACTCGGCTTTTCCGCCCTCGAACAATCCGGTGCGGATCTCAGGGCCTTTCGTGTCGAGGCAGATGGGGATGATGATGTTCTCTTCTTTCTCGATTTCCCGAAGCGTGACAATCTTGGCAAGCTGTTCGGCGTGGTCTCCATGGCTGAAGTTCAGACGCATGCAGGTCATGCCGTTGCGGAGAAGTTCGCGCAGGGTTTCCTTCTCTTGGCTGGCAGGGCCAATTGTGCAGACAATCTTTGTCTTCTTGTCAATCCGGTAATTCATGGTTTCTCTCCTTTTCGCGGTAGCTACCGATTTCAAATGCCGCAAAATTATACGTCTTATTTTATAGTCGAAAATAACGCAAATTTCAATTCATAGACGCATCTCCGAAAATCTTTTTTCGCCTTGCGGGAGAAAAGCGTCTATCGATGCTATAATGGGAGGCATGGAACGAATCGAAAAAGCCTCTTTCTACAGCGTCCATTGTCCTTTGACCCTCTCGGCGACCGACGAGGAGGTTCTCTCCCTCCTTTATCTTCCAATCGTCAAGAGCGATGCCTACTCCCTCTATCACCGCCTTCTTGCTCAGGCCGCAAGGGAGACGAACGAAGGATACATGCCCTTTGACAACCTGCTTTCGGATTTGGGGACAGAATCCTTCAGGGTTTTGCAGGCCACCAGGAAGCTCGAGGGAATCGGCTTGCTTCAGACTTATCGCAAGGAAGAGAAAAGCCTCGTCCTCTACCTTTTTCGCATCGTCCCTCCGGCGACGCCCAAGAAGTTCTTCTCGGATGTCGTCCTGAGCCATCTTCTGCGCCAGAGCCTTGGGGAAAGGCGGTACCAGCAGACACGTTTTCTTTTCGAGTGCGAGAAAGAGAAAAACCTCGGATATCAGGAAGTCACGACTCCCTTTTCGCATGTCTACGACCTCGAGGAGGAAAACACGGACGAGGAAAGCAATCTGTCGCTTGAGGGAAAGAGCTATCATCCGGTCTCGAAGTTCGACTTCGGCAAGGTTCTCTCTCTGCTTTCGGCGGAGCATCCGGCGTTCACCAAGGAGGAAGAGAAGGAGATTTCCGAGCTCTCCGTCCTCTATGGTCTGGACGAGAAGGAGGCGGCGAGTCTGGTCGACAAGAACATCGACACGGCCGAGAAGTTCTATGCCGAAGGCTTCCGCAAGGACATCCGCCTCTACCATCGCTTCGGGGTCGAGCAAAGCGGCGTCCAAAAAGACAGCTCCGGAAACCGCCTGGCCCAGCTGATGGAAAAACTCAGCCCGGCCGAATACCTCTCCTATCGCCTCAACGCCAATCCCGCCCCCTTCATGCTCGATTTGATCGAACGTCTCTCCCGGGAGCTTGGCCTTTCCAAGGGACTCATCAACACGGCCATCGACTACTCGTTGCAGAAGACGGACGGAAAATTTGTCGAGAGCTATATCGAGAAGGTCTGCTACACCCTCAAGGCCCAGAACATCCAGTCGAGCTACCAGGCGATGGTCTTCCTCAACGACCAGGATTATCAGAAAAAGAATGCGAAGAAGAAGAGTGCGGCGGTCAAAGCGACCGAGAAGAAGGAAGATTCGGCTCCCGAGGATGAGGAAAGAATGGCGAGACTGAAAAAGGAGCTTCGCATATGACAGATTCATTCGACAAGAACCGGGCGTTTGGAAAGCTTGGATTCGACGGAGAAATCGAGATCGACCCGACAAGACTTGCTGAGCTACGCGAAGCGATCTTCCAGGGGATGGAGGAGGATTTGAAGGCCAAGATCGCCATCCAGCACCTGCTCATGACCGAAGACACGTTCGAACATTCCTTGGGAGCCTTGTATTCCTATCTGTCGGACAAGAAAGTCTGTTCCTCTTGCCCAGGCGATCTTCAATCCTGCCCCAAGAAAAGAGCGGGCTTCGTCTTGACCTTGAGCTATGACGAGAAGCTTGACGAGATCAAAACCCTTCCCTCTCCCTGTCCCAATCAAAGAGAGCTTGAGAAAAGCCTTTCCAACATCCGCTGTTCCAGCATTCCGGAAGGAATGATCTACAAGAGGGCCGTCTCCCTGCAGAGAGAAGTCGAACGGCATCCGGATAAGAAGGATCTGAATAATGGTTTCGAGAAGATTCTTGATTGTTACGACAAGTTCCGAAACGGAAGCGAGTTCAGGGGCGCTCTCTTCGTCAGCACGCTCAAGAACGACTATCCGACGGATCTTCTTGCCTTCGCCTGCTATCTCTTCGCCAAGTTCGGCTACTCATGCTGCTTCGTCGATCTGGATTCGCTCTCCTTTCTCTCGAACAAAAATTATGTCCTGAGCCGAAACGTGAGGCTGGATCTCGACGATTACGCCAGCTGCGACGCTCTCTTCCTTTTGGACATCGAACGTCTGCCGATCAAGTCGGAGGAACTCTGCTCCGCCTTGGAATGGCTGATTGACGAGCGGACGAAGAAGGGAAGGATCACCTTCGCCACCTCGACGCAGAACAATCCCTTCTCTTCCTGGCGCTCTTTGCTCTGGGGAAGGGATGGGGCCGAAAACCGCGTGGAGAAGCTCAAGGATCTTCTGCCTCTGGTACTGATTCGCGACTTTGAGTGAACAAAACCCACTTCTGCCGACAATGATAAGTGGAGGTGGGTCTTATGGTTTTACAGACAGATCGAAACGATTGTGGCAAGGCATGTGTGCGCGACGTCCTTTTCCTCGTGCATGAGGAAGAGTCCCTGCGCATCGCTCCGCTGGATGGGGAGTGCCAGAACTTTTCTGAGATGAAGAAGGAGCTTCTCCACTACGGCTTGACCTATGAAGGGTATGAAAGCGACTTGCGGGACGGGATCGACAAGAAATCCCTGCCCGCGATCTGCCTGATCAAGCAGGCGGGGGCCACGCATTTCGTCGTCCTTCGGAAGGTCAAGAAGAGAGGGTTTGTGATCGACGATCCCCAGTTCGGGGAGTTGACCCTGTCCAAGGAGGAGTTTCTCGAAGCCTATCAGAAAAGGATCCTCATGAAGGAAAATGTCGGCCCGAAGCCGTCAATCTTGCGGATGCGGTATTTCACGACGGCGGAACTTGTTCTTCTCTTTCTGCTCTTCTTCGTCCAGATGGGAGCGGCGGTTCTTTCCATCTACTCCATGGCGGAAAGCTTATCCCTGCTCTTTTCCTTTGCCGGGATGCTTGTGTTCCTGGGAAGTCTCTTCGCTCTTTACCTGGCCTTGAGGAAGGCGAGAAAGAGGATGGAGGAAACCTATTTTCTTCCATATATCCTGGTGACGAGAGAAAGGGAGGATGTCTCCAAGCTCAGCCGTTTCTTCGACTTGAAGGTCAAGGGTGTGACGGACATCTTCACGCATGCTCTGCTCCTTTTCTTGCTGATCCTGATCTTCACGTCCAACGGTCTTTTCTATTTCCTGATCGGTTTGCTCGGCTTTCTCTTCTCCTTCTTCGCTCCGATCATCCAGAGGGAGAAAAGGGCGGTGGAAAGAAGGTGTTCGATCGACGAGGAGAACTTCCTCAGCTCCCTCAAGTCACAAGAGGTGAAGCTCGAAAGCTTCCGTCAGAGCAAGGACGCGGCAGGTCGGTTCCTCTCCCGCCTTGTCCTCTTCCAGGTCTCCAAGGCAGTCGTCATGTCGATGGCGATCCTCGCCTTCATGCTCGTGACCGGTCAGGTCGGCTTCAACTACTTCCTCTTCTCCCTCCTGCTCTGCTTCAGCATTGAGCGGACGACTTCCTCTCTCTTCCGGACGATGAACGAGGAGGAGAGCGACTTCCTGCTCAATTCCCTTTCGCAATCCTTCCCGGCCTTCTTGCTGAAAAAGCACCTCACTTTCCGTTATAATAGACGGAAGGAGGAGCAAGAAGCAGATGACACAAGGCATCCTTGATTATCTAGACAAGACACACGGGCGGCGCTCCTGGAAAGAACTGTTCCAAAGCTGTTTCGACCACGTGCTGACGAGCCTTGGGAAGGAAGGAACCTATGAGGTCTCTCTCTCCCTGGTCGATGACGGGGAGCAGAGAGCGCTCAACCGCGAATATCGGAAGATCGACAAGACGACCGACGTCCTGACCTTCGCCTATCTGGAGAACGACGACGAGACTTCCGCACCTGTCTTGGACCTCGGCAGCATCACGATTGCGACCGAAGTCGCCAAGAAGCAGGCAAAGGAGTTTGATCACCCCTTGGAAAGGGAGCTCTGTTTCCTATTCATCCACGGCCTTCTTCACATCTTCGGCTATGACCACACCAAGGAAGAGGACGCGGAAAAGATGTTCGCCCTGCAGAACAAGGTCCTCAACGACTTCCCCCATGATTTCTACACGAACTTGCGAAAGCTGGAAAAGAAGGTGAAGGAAGCTCAGTCGCAAGCCTTGGCACCCTACTCCCATTTCCGCGTCGGGGCTTGTGTCGTCACCAAGGACGGCTCCTACATCACAGGCTTCAACATCGAAAACGCCTCCTATCCGGCGACGATTTGTGGGGAAAGGGTGGCTTTGTTCTCCGCCTACCAGAGAGGGTATCGGAAGGATGATATCGTCAGCATCGGGATCGTCACGGAGAGCACGAATGTTGGCACCTGCTGCGGGGTCTGCCGCCAGGTGATGTCGGAACTGATGCGTCCGAATTGCCCGGTCTACATCTTCTCCAACAACATGAAGAAGAAGCTGTTCACGACCGTCAAGGACCTCCTTCCTTACGCTTTCACCCCGGAGGATCTCAAACGATGAAATCGGGAATCGTCGCCGTCTACGGAAGGGCCAACGTCGGAAAGTCCACCCTGATCAATCGCTGCCTTGGATTCAAACTTCTCGCCGTCTCCTCCAAGCCTCAGACAACGAGAGACAACATCCACGCCATCTACAACGACGAGGACTCGCAGATCGTCTTCACTGACTCTCCCGGTGTCTTCCGCCCGCACGGCAAGCTGGGTAGCATCCTCCTTCGCGATGCCGAGAGCGCCAAGGACGGAGCGGACGTGATCGCCTATGTCGTCGATGCGAAGGAAGTGCCGGACTTCTCCCTCTGCGAAAAGCTGAAGTCGGAGAAAGTTCCGATCATCCTCTGCTTCAACAAGGTCGATCTCGTGCACGCCAATATCGGAGAAGAGAGATTAAATCGCTATCTCTGCAATCTCCCAAAAAATACGGAAGTTGTAAGAATGTCCTGCAAGGATGGCTTCGGCGTCGACACCTTCCTATCCACCGTGAAGAAATACCTTCCGGAGGGGGAGCCCATCTATCCGCGGGACATGGTCTCCGACCGTCCGAAGGAATACGTCATCGCCGAGATGATCCGGGAGAAATGCCTCCGTCTTCTCAAGGCGGAAGTTCCCCATTCCATCTACATCGATGTCCGTCAGATCGACTCGGAGGACAAAGGATGGACCGTCTATGCGGACATCATCGTCGAGAAGGAATCCGAGAAGGCCATCGTCATCGGACGAAACGGCAAGATGATCTCCAAGATCCGGCAGTACAGCGAGCAGTCGATCGCAAGCTATTTCGGACTCAAGACCGTCGTCGACTTGCATGTGAAATGCATCCCGAATTGGCGGGAGCAGGACCGGTATCTCCGCCAGTTCGGCTATGAGTCATGAAGTCCCCCGAGAGGACTCTCGAAGGGCTTGTCCTCTACGCCATCCCCTACCAGGAGGATTCTGCGATCTGCGCCCTCTCGACTTCCGAGGGCGTGCAGGCGCTATTCGCTCCGCACGTCTATAAGCCCAAAAGCGCGCTGAAGTCCCTATTGATTCCAGGGGCCTTGGTCAAGGTCGACGGCCAGAAGGGAAACAAGGGTCCCTTTCGGGCCAGGCAGAGCCTCACGATCTATGACACCTCTTCTTTGGTCATCCAGGAAAAGGGAAACGCCTTTCTTTTCTTCCTCCAGGACCTCTCCAAGACGTTCTTTCGCTATGGAGATCCCTTTCCTCTCCTTGATGCGACGCGGATCATCGACCAGCTCTCCAAAGGAGGAGACCTTCTCTCCTTGTGCCTTCTTCTTCTGGGTTCGGTCTATCGCGCCCTTGGCCTTCCGATGGAGGTCCATTCCTGCGTCCACTGCGGCAAGAAGGAAGTGGAGACCTATTCTCTGGAAAGCGGTGGTCTGCTCTGTCACGACTGCGCCTTGAAGAGTGGAGTGAAGAGCCGTCCGAAGATGGAAGTCTATGTCCTCAAGTTCGCCTTTCTCGAGCCGGACGAGAAAAACTGCAGGAGGATCGTCCCCGAAGATGAGGGATGGAAAGTCCTCGTCGAGCTTGTCCACTATCTCTGTTCCTACTTCGACCTTCCGACCCTCGCCAGTCTCGCCTTGCTTCGCAAGGCCTGTCCGAACGAGTCGAATTAGGGTATAATGTAACGTTGTTTCAAACAGGAGGTTCCTATGCCCGAAAAGGATGATACTTTTGAGAAAATCACGACCCATCTCATCACTTCCGGATTCGTCTATCCCGGAAGCGAGATCTACGGCGGCCTGTCCAATTCCTGGGACTACGGTCCTTTGGGTGTCTTGCTGAAGAATCACCTCAAGGATCTCTGGCTCAGGCACTTCGTCCGCGAGATCGAATACAACGTCCAGATCGACCCGGCCATCATCATGAATCCGAAGGTCTGGGAGGCGACCGGCCATGTGGCCAACTTCCACGATCCGCTCGTCGACTGCAAATACTGCCACAGCCGTTTCCGCGCCGATGACCTGGTCAAGGAACAATGCCCCGACATCGATGTCGACGGCCTGGACCAGAAGGCGCTCAACGAGATCGTCCAGTCGGGACGTGTCGTCTGCCCCAAATGCGGAAAGTCCCAGTTCACCGAGATCCGTCAGTTCCAGATGATGTTTAAGACCTTTATCGGCGTCACCGAGGAGAAGAGCTCCGCCGTCTATCTCCGTCCGGAGACGGCTCAGGGCATCTTCGTCAACTTCAAGAATGTCCTGCGCACGACAAGAAGGAAGCTTCCGATCGGCATCTGCGACATCGGCAAGGCCTTCCGCAACGAGATCACTCCCGGCAACTTCACCTTCCGAACCCGCGAATTCGAGCAGATGGAAATCGAGTTCTTCTTCAAGCCAGGCGAGGACGAGAAGTGGTTTGCCTTCTACAAGGAGAACTGCCGTCAGTTCGTCGAGAGGCTCGGTCTTCGTCCCGACCACGTCCGCTTCCGCAACCACGAGAAGGAAGAGCTGGCTTTCTATAGCTCCGCCACGACGGACATCGAATATCTTTTCCCGAGCCTTGGCTGGGGCGAGCTGATGGGCATCGCCTGCCGTGGAGACTACGACCTCAAGAGGCACATGGAGAAGAGCTCCCAGGATTTGACCTATCTCGATTCCGAGACGCACGAGAAGTATGTCCCGCATGTCGTCGAGCCTTCCTTCGGCCTGGACCGCTTGATGCTGGCCCTGCTCATGGACAGCTACGAGGTCGAGAAGCTCGAGGATGGAAAGGACGAGCGAATCGTCATGCACCTCGCCTACGAGCTGGCTCCCTACACGGCCGCAGTGATGCCCCTCTCAAACGCCTTGAAGGAAGAGGCGCTGGAAGTCTTCCGCATGATCCATCCCGAGTTCGACGCGATCTTCGACACGACCGGTTCGATCGGCAAGAGATATCGCCGCGAGGATGCGATCGGCACACCCTTCTGCGTGACCTATGACTTCGATTCCAAGAACGACCACATGGTGACGATCCGCGAGAGGGATTCGATGAAGCAGGAACGAGTCGCGATCGACAATCTTGCTGATTACCTTCATGACAAGATGAGGAAGGATCGTCGTCTTTGATGGGATCATCCACCGGCAACAATCTGTTCAAGGAAATCGCCAAGAAGAGTGACATCGTTCAAGTCGTCTCCTACTATCTTGGCGCAAATGCTTTGCGACGCTCCGGGAAGCGCTATGTTTCCCTCTGCCCCTTTCACAACGACTCCCATCCTTCGATGCAGATCGACCCGGAGAGGAACAACTTCCATTGCTATGTCTGCGACAGCTACGGGGACTCGATCACCTTCGTCGAAAAATACGCCCATCTTGAGCCCTTGGAGGCCCTGAAGAAGGTCGCGGAGATCTGTAACATCCCCCTGCCGCAGGGCTTCAGCGCCAAGAAGAAGGAAGACCTGCTTGCCAAGAACTATCCCAACGAGCTCAAGGCCCTGTCGGAGCTATGCCATTTCTACCAGCTCTCCCTTCAGGCTAAGGACGGAAAGGTCGCAAGGGACTACCTCAATTCCCGCGGCATGGATGCGGAGACGATCGAGCATTTCGGCCTCGGCTTCGCTCCGTTTGACGCCTCGCTCTCGATCAATGCCTTGCGCAAGATGGGATATGATGTCCAGACCCTGGAAAGGGCGGGAATCCTGGCCCCGACGGCCGTGATCAAAGACCGGCAGGATGGGCGGATCATCTTTCCCATCGAGGACAATGACGGACATGTCGTCGGCTTTTCTGGAAGACGTTTTCTTCCGAACCAGGATGGCGGAAAATACGTCAATTCTCCCGAAACCGATCTCTTCCACAAAGGAAAAATACTTTACCATTACAACAAGGCGAAGGAGATGGCGAGGAAAGACGGCTACATTTATGTCGTCGAAGGCTACATGGATGCCATCGCCTTCCAGAGAGCGGGAATCAATTCCGTGGTCGCAATCATGGGAGCAACGCTCACCTCGGACCAGGCCGACGCCCTGAAGGAGCTTCATGTCGAATGCCGACTCTTTCTGGATTCCGACGAAGCGGGCCAGCAGGGGGAGGAAAGGGCCCTGCCCGTGCTTCTCGATAAGGAGATTCCGACGCGCATTGGCTGGAAACTAACCGGTGGCAAGGATGCCGACGAGATCCTGACGAAGAAGGGAAAGGAAGCCCTGCTTCTGCAGGTTCAGAGGCTTTATGATGCGCCGATGTTTCTTCTGGGACGGAGGCTAAAGGGAAGGAAGTTCCTTCTGGAAAGCCAGGAGATCGAGTCTTACCTCAAGGAAGTCCGTCCCTACCTTCTCGCCCTCGGGGAAGTCAGCCGCGCCCGGGACATCCGTCAGATCGCCAAAAGGACAAACCTCAGCGAGGACGAGATTTCAAGCATACTCAACCTGAACGCCAAGACAAAAGTTACCACTGAGAAAGAAACGGCGGAGGAAAGCGAAACCGAAACGGGAGGACGAAAGAGGCGCCGCTCACCCCGTCAACGAAAACCGGAACCGGTCGTGGCGACCAAGCTCAGCAACAAGTACAACGTCAGCGACATCATCCATCGCCTCTTCGTCTACCTGCAGGAAATCCATGTCGGGGAAGGAATGGAGGAGGATCTCCAGAAGAACGAGCTCATCATCGTCCTGACCTTGCCCAAGAGCCGCCTGGCCTATCTCTCCTTCCTTCGAAGCCACATCATCTTCTGCCAGAACGAGCTCAATGCCCTGGCCGACATGATTGGGAACATCTATTTGACCCATGACGACATCCCTTCCTTCGGAAAGGAAGAATATGACATCCTGCTTTCGAAGCTCGACGGTACCACCACCGAGAGCGAAAAGAAAGAAGAAGATGCGATCGACGATGCCTTCGACCTCGACGACGACGAGAAGGAGGTGCCGGAATTGCCAAACGACAGTCGCGTCGCCCTCTACCAGATCGTGCAGGAGAGCAAGCAGCTCGATGCCCCGCTCTACGACCAAGTGACCTTCCAGAACTTCCTCGACAAGGAGCAAGCCCTGATCAACATCCGCAATTTCCAGAAGGCCGTCGCGAAGGAAAAGGAGAGCGGAGAGCCCCTCAGCGTTTCCGTCCTGGCCCAGTCCTTCCAGACCTATCGAAAGAAGAAATCGTGAAAATTTGTGCCTTCAGGTAGAAATATCGCCTGCTTTTGAGAATAATATAAAAGGAGGTGTTTTGTATGGCAAAAGAAAAGAAAGAGATTTCTACCGAATCCGAAAAAAAAGCGACCGCTTCCAAGACCATCGATATCAAGAAAATGAGCGCCAAGAAGAGCCCAGAGACCAAGAAAGCCCCGGCCAAGAAGAGCGCCAAGAAAGAAAAGACAGCCAAAGTGGCAAAGGGCAAGACGGAGAAGAAAGCCGTCGAGAAAAAGACCGTGACCAAGGAAAAGAAGGCCAAGGTCTCTGCTTCCAAGCCGACCTCGAAGAGCACGACTGTGAAAGCGAAGGAAGTCGAGAGCAAGACCGCCAAGGCCCCCGAGAAGCTACCCACGACCATTGGCGAGATGGCTTCGACCGATTATGAAATCGCCGGCCTCGACCATATCAAAGAAGACCTGTTGAAAATCTCCAAGAACGGCCACAAGATCTCCCAGAACGACCTGGAGAAGCATACAAAACATCTGCAGTTGACCGACGATGATTTCAATGACCTTGTCACATTCCTGGAAGAAAAGGGAATCATGGAAGACGATAATTATACGGACGATGATGACATTCCTCTTGTCGAAGAAGAAGATGGCGGAGATGAAGAGGATGTCGAGTTCAGCGACGAAAACACTGACGACCTGGAGTATGCCAGCCCTGCGGTTGACCTCAAGAACGCCGACCCCGTGCGTCAGTACCTTCACGCCATCGGTGCCTATCAGGTCCTGAAGACGAAGGAGGATGAGGTTCGTCTTGCCAAGCGGGTGCTTGTAGGGGACCAGGAGGCGAAGGACGAACTGATCCAGTGCAACCTCAAGCTCGTCGTCTCCATCGCCAAGCATTACACCGGCCGCGGCATGGAATTCCTAGACCTGATCCAGGAAGGGAACATGGGCCTCATCAAGGCCGTCGACAAGTTTGACTACACCAGGGGCTTCAAGTTCTCGACCTATGCGACCTGGTGGATCCGTCAGGCCATCACCCGTGCCCTTGCCGACCAAGCTCGCACGATCCGTATCCCGGTTCACATGGTCGAGACGATCAACAAGATCACGAGAACCCAACGCAAGCTCACCCAGCAGCTCAACCGCGAACCGACGGCAGAGGAGATTTCCGAGGCCATGGAAGGGGCTTTCTCGGCCGACCGCATCCGCGAGATCCAGCAGATTGCTCTCGAACCGCTCTCCTTGGAGAAGCCGGTCGGTGAGGAAGACGATTCCCATATCGGGGACTTCGTCGTCGACAAGGACAACGAATCGCCCTATGACTATGCCAACCGCTCGATGGAGACCGAGCGAATCAACGAGGTTCTCTCCCAGCTGACCGATCGTGAGGCCCGTGTCATCCGCCTCCGCTATGGCCTTGAGGACGGAAGGACGCACACGCTCGAGGAGGTCGGTAAGGAATTCTCCGTCACTCGCGAGAGAATCCGTCAGATCGAGGCCAAGGCTCTGAAGAAGCTTCGACATCCCTCTCGCTCCCGTCTGCTCAAAGACTTCCGCTGATCGTGAATCCCTTTCACTTGAGCGACCGCCTCACGAAGGCTCTCGCATTGGTACCGAAGGGACATGTCGTCATGGACGTCGGAAGCGATCGCGGGGACTTTGCCATCGCCCTCGAGCGATTTTCGAAGTCCGTCTATGCTGTCGAGAACAAAAAGGGGCCTTACAAAGCCCTTGTCCTGAATCTCGAAAGGCACGCCTCGAAGGTCCGTCCTCTGCTTCAAGACGGACTTTCGACGGTGCCTATGGACGTGGATGTCGTCTCGATCCTCGGGATGGGCGGAAGGACGATGCAGGATATCCTCATGAGAGGGGAAAGATATCTTTCGCAGCTCGAGTTTCTGCTTCTCTCCCCGCAGTCGGAATTCGAGCTTCCCATCCGCTTTCTCAATGAGAGAGGATATCGAAACTCGGCTGGCTTCTATATCCATGAGACAAGGCATTATCCGGTCTTGCTCTTCGAGAATGGGGAAGAGGAGTTGAACGAAGACGAGCTTCTTTTTGGCCCTGTTCCTTGGCGGAAGAGAGATGTCGTTCTCAAGGAACTTCTCGAGGAAGAATTGGCGAGATTGCTCTCCCTTCCCGAGAAGGCCAAACAGATGAGGAAGACGGAAATCGAGGCGTGCACAAGGAGGTTGTTGCGATGGAATTACGTCGTTTGATTCGCACTCTGGGAAGACTCTGCCCGCTCAATGACAGCGAGGACTGGGATTTTCCCGGATATCAGGAAGGTCCGAAGAACGTGACACGTCCTGTGTGTCGCATCGCCCTCTGCCTGGATCTTCTTCCGGAGGTGATTCCCCTTCTTTCCGACCGCGTTCCGGACTTGATCCTGACCCATCATCCGTTCTATTTCGGAAACAGGAAAGAGATTCTCCAAGACTTCCCCTGGAAGGAAGGTATTCGAAGATTCCTCGTTGAAAACGAACTTCCGGTCTATTCCTACCACACCTGTTTCGACAAGGCCAAAGGAGGGATGAACGACTCCCTTCTTCAGGCGATGGGACTCAAGGCGGAAAGCGTGGAAGACGATCCGTATCTCCGCATCGCCGAAGTCGATGATTCGAACATGGAGGAGCTGATTCACGAAGTCAAGAAGGCCTTCGACCTGGAATCCGTCAGCTATCTCTCTGGTAACGACAAACCGATCCGTCGCATCGGCTTGATCGGCGGAGGGGCAACGGGTCTGTATCCTTCGGCTGCGCTTCATCATTGCGACTGCTTTCTCTCGGGGGACTCCTCTCACCACCAGAGAATCGAGATGCGAGAGAGCGGACTCAACTATATCGAGCTTCCCCACGAATGCGAGGAGAAAGGCTTTCTGATCGGCATGGAGCGTTTTCTGAAGAGCATCGATAGCAGGTTGGAGATTCTCCCTCTGAGAGTCCAGAAACCGCTGGAAAGGAGCTGAGATGAGCACGAAGGATAATCCCTATCGCAACAGCCTGGAACTTCCGGAATTCGTCCCTCTCAAGCAGGATGTCTTGCGGAAGAAGATCGAGGAATATCAAAAGACGAAGAATATCGATCTCCGCAACGAGATCGTGGACGCAAACCTTCGTTTGGTTGCGAAGATTGCCTCGCAATACGCCAGGAACCTCCACATTCCGCGCGGGGACCTCTTCCAGGAAGGAAGCCTCGGTTTGATCAATGCCGTGGAAGATTTTGACACCAGCAAGAACGTCGCCTTCTCGACCTTTGCCACGGCCTATATCCGAAACAGCATCTTCCACTATCTCTCCCATGACGCACGCATGATCAAGACCAGCACCCATGACCTGACCAATTACCGGAAAATCTCCCAGGCGGAAGAAGAGCTCGCCCAAAAGCTCCACCGCGAGGTCAAGGATGATGAGATCTGCGATTCCCTGGGCGGGGCTCTTTCCCTTGCGGAGATTGCCCGTCTTCGAAAAGGCCCGGCCCTTGTCCTCTCCCTGGACAGTTCGCCGAATGACAAGGATGGAGAAAAGAACGACAAGGAGAGCTATACCGATCGCTTCGCCGACGAATCCCTCGATCCCAGGGAGGCGGCCTTGGACAAGGAGAAGATGCAGCTTCTCTTCGCGGCCCTGGCCAAACTCCAGCCGATGGACCGGGACATCGTCCTCTCCCGCCATTGCGACAAACCAAAGACCTTGCAGCAATTGGCCGACAAGTACCATGTGACGGCGGAAGCCATCCGACAGAGGGAAAGCCGTGCCTTAGGAAAGCTTCGCCAGCTGCTCAAGACGGAGGAATGCTGAATACATCTTCTCGACGCTTTCCTTGCTGATGCTCGTCGAGGAACAAAGAAGCAAGTCCTTCTTCCCGATAACCGCTTTCGGAAGCTCCTCGCTCTGACTCAGGATGGCCCCCTCCAGGCCCGGAAATTCGCTTTGAAGTTCGCCGAGCAGCTCGTTTGCGTTGGAGGAGAGCTTGTCTCCGCAGACGACGAGGAAGTACTTCGTAGAGTCCTTGTCCCTCAGGAAGGATTCCGCCTGCTTCAGGCGGTTTTCATAGAGCGGACAAAGGGGGAGGATCTCCTCGATCTCGGTCTTTCGGGAAAGGAGATTCTTCGCCTCTAAGAAGATTTTCTTTCCGATGGTCGTCTGGCAGACAAGGACGATTTCGGAAGGGAGGTTCCAGGGATCGATTTGTTGCTTCAAATCCTCTTCCACGTCAAGAAAACGCATGTCCTTGAAACGGGAAAGAAAGCCGAGAGTTTCGGGATGACCCCTTTTTCCGAGAAAGACAAGTTTTTTCTTTTCGAGGGAGCAAAGACGCTCGTAGCGCTTGGAGATGAGGGGGCAGGTGGCATCGTAAAGCTTTGCGCCGGTGAACCCCTTTTCTTCCTCGAGGTCATGGCCGTGGGCGGAAAAGACGACACTCCCGTGATGAACTTCTTCGTCGACTGAGAGAAGCTTTGCGTGATAAAGGTCGAGAAGCCTCTTGTTCTCACTCTTGTTGTGCAAAAGGGGATGGGTGAGAAAGACATCTCCCCCTTCTTTCGCCGCCTTTTTCAGGACTTCGATGGCGCCTTTGACGCCGGCGCAGAAGCCATAATCTTGCAAAAGATAGATCATGCGCGCATTGTAAGACTTTTGGCCTTTGCTGTCTAGAACCAAAAGGGTCGATGCGATAAAATGATTTCTGCCAACAGGAGGCACGAGAAATGAATTATGAAAAGTATATCGGCGTGACGATGGATTTCCCGACGAAAGGCATTTCCTTCAAGGATATCTCTCCGCTCTTGCGGGACAAGACGGCCTTCCACAACTGCATCGACGACCTCGCCAAACTCGCCGAACCATACCATCCGGATCTGCTCTGCGGCCCGGAGAGCCGTGCCTTCCTCTTCGGAGCAGCCTTGGCCTATCGGATGGGAATCGGCTTTGTCATGGCAAGAAAGGCAGGCAAGCTTCCTGGCGTCGTCTATCAGATCAGCTATCAACTCGAGTACGGATCGGCGACTCTCGCCATCCCGCAGAAGAGCTTCGAGCCTGGACAGAGGGTACTCATGATCGACGATCTGATGGCGACAGGCGGCACCTTCTCCGCTTTGAAGGAGCTGATTGCGATGGCTGGCGGCGACCCCGTCGGAGCGCTGACGGTAATTCGTCTCAAGGAACTGGCGGGAGAGAAGAACATCGACGTTCCCTGCTCCAGCCTGATGGATCTCTAACACATGGAGGAGAACCACCTTGTCACCTTTGATGAACTGAAGGCGACGTATTCCCGATACATCCATCGTCCGGAAGACCTGGCCCTGATCGAAAAGGCCTATCGTTTTGCCGAGAAAAAACACGAGGGACAGTTCCGCAAGTCCGGAGATCCCTACATCACGCACTGTCTGGGCGTGGCCAAGATCCTGGCCGAGCTCGAAGTCGGCCCGACGACGATCTGCGCCGGCCTTCTTCACGACACCATCGAGGACACGGGGACGACCAAGGAGGAGATCGAGAAGGAATTCTCCATCGAGATTGCGACCCTGGTCGAAGCCCTGACGAAGGTGACAAGGCTCAGCGACTACAAGAACGTCGAGTTCACCGCCGAGAACCATCGAAAGATCTTCGTCGCGATGGCACGGGATGTCCGCGTCATCATCGTCAAGCTCGCCGACCGTCTCCACAACATGCGGACGCTTCAGTTCCAGCCCGAGGCCAAGCAAAAGCGCATCTCCGCCGAGACCTTGGATGTCTACGCCCCAATCGCCCATCGCCTTGGTCTCTACAAGATCCAGACCGAGCTCGAGGACCTCTCGCTCAAATATTCCGAGCCGGAGAAATACCAGGAGATCTCCGACAAGGTCAAGGCCGTCTATGAGGATGCGCGCTCCTCTTTGGATGCGCTGAAGAAGGAGCTTCTCAACATTCTTGAACCGACCAAGATTCCCTTCACGATTCTCGACCGCGTCAAGTCCATCTACTCGATCTACAAGAAGATGTACGTCAAGCACCATACCTTCGACGAAATCTATGACATCATGGCCTTGAGAATCATCACCAAGACCGAGCAGAACTGCTACGAGATCCTCGGCTACGTCCATGCCAACTTCAAGCCCGTACCCGGCCGCTTCAAGGATTACATCGCCATGCCCAAGCCCAACATGTATCAATCCTTGCACACGACGGTCGTGACCGACACGGGACATTTCTTCGAAATTCAGATTCGCACCGAGAAGATGGACGAGACGGCAGAAGGAGGAATCGCCGCCCATTGGCGCTACAAGGAAGGGACGAATTACGATCCCAAGAAGGAGCAAGTCGAAATCGAGAATCAGCTCCACTGGTTCAAGGATTTCGTCTCAATGACCGATGACGGGGGGATGCAGGAGAACGCCAAGGACTATGTCGAGACGCTCTCCCACGACATCTTCGACGCCAATGTCTATGTCTTCACGCCGAAGGGAAACGTCATCTGCCTCCCCAACGGATCGACTCCGATCGACTTCGCCTATCGCATCCATTCCGACATCGGCGAGCATCTCTCCGGCAGCAAGGTCAACAACGCTCTCGTCCCCATCTCGACCCCACTGAAGACCGGAGACATCGTCGAAGTCATCACCAGCAAGAACGCCTCTCCCAACTCCGAATGGCTCAACATCGCCAAGACGAATTTCGCCCGGAACAAGATCCGCAAATATCTCGTCCGCCAGAACGCCGACTACGTTCGCGAAGATACGATCAAGAGGGGAAAGCAGGCGCTTCAGGATGGACTGAGAGAGAGAAAGCTGACCATCGACCCCAGCAAATTGATCACCAAGAAGGTCCTTGACGAGCTTCACTGCACGACTGCGGAAGAGATCTACACGCTTCTGGGAAATCGGACCATCACGGCTCAGCAGATCATCGACAAGAGCGAGAACGTCACTTACTCTCCGAGAAAGTCCGAGGAGCAGCTGACGGAAGAAATCAATTCCAAGACGGCAAAGAAGAACCGCTCCGACAGCGTCCTTCTGGCCAACGGGGACAGCGTCATGATCACCCTGGCCAACTGCTGCCTTCCGATTCCCGGTGACGAGATCGTCGGCTTCGTCTCCACGGGACAAGGGGTCAAGGTTCACCGCGTGGACTGCCCCAACATCCAGAACGCCGATCCGGCCCGCCTTCTTCCGGTTGTCTGGAATCCCGATGCCCCGCAGGGAGAGTTCATGGTCGACCTGGCCGTTCTTTGCCATGACAGGGATGGTCTGTTGATGGACATTCTCAACCTCCTCAACGCCAACCAGGCCAAGCTCTACAAGGTCAACGCCAAGTACCATCCGGGCAATTCCATGACGACGGTCTCCCTCTCCCTGGCGGTCAAGAGCAAGGACGATCTCGACAAGTACATCCACCTGCTCTCGGGCGTCAAATCGGTGTTCGAAGTCGACAGGGTGCGCCATTAGTCCACCTCTTTTGCGCTCTTTCTTTCGCGAAGTCTGTCATCGTTGTATAATATTCACTCGTTTGGGAGGTTTACCATGGGCGAGCAAAGCATCAAAAGGCCGCGAGGAACAAACGATTGTTTCGGGGACTACGCATCGGAACTCTATCATCTGAGAAAGCTGCTCCTTGAGGAGAGCGCGCTCTATGGCGCTAGGGAGGTCGATCCTCCGCTTTTTGAGGAGAGCCGTCTCTTCC
The DNA here is from genome assembly GCA_949290645.1 of uncultured Bacillota bacterium. Lineage (GTDB taxonomy): Bacteria > Bacillota_I > Bacilli_A > RFN20 > CAG-288 > Enterosoma. The sequence continues at coordinate 152,058 of CASESG010000003.1, read as the reverse complement.
ATCGTTCGGTCGGGGAGAGCTCGGACGTCGTCCGCAAGGAGACGTTCGACCTCGTCCGCAAGGGCGACAAGGACTACACCCTGAGGCCGGAATTCACCGCCGGCGTCAACCGTCTCGTCCTGGAGAACAAGCTCTACTCCAGCCCCGACCTTCCGCTTCGCTTCTCCTACTTCGGAAAGGTCTTCCGCTACGAAAGGCCCCAGTCGGGAAGATTGAGGGAATTCCACCAGTTCGGCGTCGAGTTCCTCGACAGGGTCGTCGACCTCGACACTTCCCTGGATGCCCTGATCCTCTCCTTGACCGCGACAAAGAAGGCCCTGGGACGGAAGGTTCTCGTTAAGCTCAACTATCTCGGAAGCTTTGCTTCCCGGGAGAACTACAAGAAGGCGCTCTATGACTACTTCTCTCCGAAGATCGAGGAGATGTGCGAGGACTGCAAGGAACGGCTGAGAACCAATCCGCTTCGCATCCTCGACTGCAAGGTCGAGAAGGACCAGGAGCTGGCAAAGGGAGCTCCGAAGATCGAGGATTACCTCGACGAGGAGGACAAGAGCGACTACAAGGTCATGGTCGACACCTTGGACGGGATGGGAATCTCCTATCAGAAGGATCCCGGCCTTGTCCGCGGCCTTGACTACTACACCGGCCTTGTCTGGGAGATCTACGACAGCGAGAATCCTTCCTTCCCCGCCTTGGGCGGAGGAGGAAAATACTCTACCCTGATGCACGACATCGGTGGCCCCGACTTCGAGGGCATCGGCTTCTCCCTGGGTGTCGAAAGATTGATGCTCGACATGTCCGAAGAGCGGAAGGAGGATCTCTCGAAGGAGAGAGATCCTGACCTCTTCGTCATCGACCTCGAGAGGAAGGGAACGGCCCTGAAGATCATGTCGAGGCTTCGAAAAGAGGGTCTTGTCTGCTATGCCCCGTCCTTCGCAAAAGCTCTGGGCGGCGCCTTCAAGATGGCCGACCGCATCAAGGCGAAGAAGACGCTGATCGTCTTTCCGGACTCTCATCTCGAGCTCAAGGACATGGAGTCGAGGAACCAGGATACGATCGAAGAGAGCGCATTGCTGAAAGCGCTCAAAGGAGAATGATCATGCTGAGAACACACACTTGTGGCGCTTTGACCGCGGAAGACGTCGGCAAGGAAGTCCGCCTCTGCGGCTTTGTCGATACGGTTCGGAACCTGGGCTCTTTGGTCTTTGTCGACCTGCGCGACAGCTACGGAATCACCCAGCTCAACATCAAGCCGGAGGATCAGGAGAAGTGGCATCTTCGCAGCGAGGACACGATCATGGCCAAGGGAAGGGTCGTCCTCCGCAGCGCCCCAAACAAGGAGCTCAAGACCGGAGAGATCGAGATCGCAGTCGAGGATGTCACGGTTTTCTCCGAGAGCGAGACCACGCCCTTTCCCATCAAGGACGAGATCACGGCGAGCGAAGAGACTAGGCTCGAATACCGTTACTTGGACCTTCGCCGCCCCAAGATGCTTCGCTATCTTAAGACGAGAGCCTTGATCTCCCAGTACACCCGGGAATTCCTCACCAAGGAGGGCTTCCTTGAGGTCGACACGCCGACCCTCATCAAGTCCACTCCAGAAGGCGCGAGGGATTATCTCGTTCCCAGCCGCACCTTCCCCGGAACCTTCTATGCCCTGCCCCAGTCTCCGCAGCTCTACAAGCAGCTTCTGATGGTCGCGGGCGTCGACCGCTATTTCCAGCTGGCCCACTGCTATCGCGACGAGGACCAGAGAGCGGACCGCCAGCCGGAGTTTATGCAGATCGACTGCGAGATGTCCTATGTCGAGAGGGAAGATGTCCTGAATATCATCGAACGTCTGCTCAAGGAGCTCTTCCTCAAGATCAAGGGCGTGAAGCTTCCCGACTTCGTTCGCCTGTCCTACAAGGATGCCATCGAGAAGTATGGTTCCGACAAGCCGGACATGCGCTTCGAGATGCTGTTGAAGGATGTCACCCCGGCGTTACAGGATTCCGGCTTTGCCGCCTATCAGGGAAAGCACATCATGGCCCTTCTTGTTCCGGGCGTCAGCGAGACGACATCCCGCAAGACCATGGATGAGGACAACGAGCTTTCTAAGAAATATGGCGTCTTCGGCGTCAGCCATCTCAAGTTCGAGGAAGAAGGGTGGACATCCTCTCTCGTCAAGAAGATGCATCCGGAAGCTCTGACGAAACTGACCGTGATGCTCAAGCCCAACAAGGGCGACCTCTTGATTCTCTGCGCCGACAGCGACAAGGAAAAGGCCTGCATGGCCCTGGGTGCCCTTCGTCTTTCCTATGGAGGCAAGCTCGGCCTGCTCTCCAAGGACGTCTACAAGCCTCTCTTTGTCATCGACTGGCCCCTGTTCGAAAGGGACAAGGACGGAAACATCGTCTCCCTCTCCAACCCCTTCACCCGTCCGGTCGACGAGGACCTTCCGCTCTTGGACGAAGATCCGACCAAGATCCGTTCAACTTCGTACGACACGGTCCTCAACGGCGTCGAGCTCTCATCGGGCGCTCTTCGCATCCACGACTCGAGAGTCCAGAGAAAGGTCTTCTCCTTGCTCGGCCTCTCCTCGGAGGACATCGACGTGCGCTTCGGCTTCTTGGTCAAGGCCCTTCGCTATGGCGTTCCTCCGGAAGGAGGATTCGGAATCGGCGTCGAGCGTCTGGCGATGGAGCTGTGCGGGACGGACAACGTCCGTGACGTCGTCGCCTTCCCGAAGAACCTGCGCGGAGCAGAGCCGATGTCCGAGTGCCCCAGCGCCGTTCCTCAGGAAGACCTTGACGTCCTCGGCTTGAAGATTGCAGGCCAGGGAGATAAGAATGGCTGAGAAAGGCTTTCCCTTCCGCTCCCTGTCCATCGCAAAACCGGTCGTCGACGTCTTGGAAAAGGAAGGCTTCGTCACTCTCTCCCCGATTCAGGAGAAGGTGATTCCGATTCTTCTCAAGGAAAAAAGCGTCCTTGCTCTTTCCCCGACGGGAACGGGAAAGACCTTGGCCTATCTCGCTCCCTTGCTGACGAAGGCCCTTCTGGAGGAGAAGCTCTCCTCGATTCTCCTTTTTCCGACTGTCGCTTTGATGGACCAGGTCTATTCGCTTCTCAAGACGCTGGCCGGCTCGCTTTTTGATGATTCCCAGATCAAGGCCATTCGGGCGCACAAGGATTTCACACGCGTCCAGCCGAGGATCCTGCTTACGACTCCCCATCTCTATCCCGAAGTGCTTTCCCGCTATGACACCTCCAAGGTCAAGGATATCATCCTGGACGAGGGGGACATGCTCATCTATGATGGCTTTGACGAGATACTCACTCTTCTTGCCCCGGCCATCAAGAGACATCAGGTGTCCTTCTTCTCCGCCTCCCTTCCGGTGCAGAAGGTGCGCGAGATCCGCAAGGCCCTATCGATCGACGAGGTCGTCGACGCGAGGGACAGCGTCACCTGGCGCGGGGTGAGGCATCATTTCGTCTTCTCCCGTCAGCTCTCTCGGGAAGAAGCCCTCATCGAGCTTGTCAAGAGCCTATCCCCGACGAAGATGATGATCTTCGTCAGCAAGGGCGAAGACCTCGCACTTGTCGGAAATCTCTTACGGGAAAACCATATCGACTTCCTTTCCATCCAGGGCAGGGAGGACAAGAGGGACATCCGCAGGAAGGTCGAGCAGTTCCGCAAGAAACCGATCGGCATCCTCTTGGGAACGGATTATCTCTCCCGAGGGATCGATGTTCCCGATTGTCTTGTCGTCCTCTCCTATGACCTGCCCAAGAACACGGACTACTACTTCCACCGTGCGGGAAGGACGGGACGCTTCGGAACCTCTGGCGACTCCTATGTCCTTGTTCCTGACGAGGATCAGGCTTTGGAGAAGGCCCGTCAGCTCCAAAGAAGGGAACCTTCCTTCGACCTCTATGCCATCGGCAAGGACGGGCTCAAGGCCCAGAAGGGGCAATACCTCTTCCGCAACCTCGGCAAGAAGGATCAGTCCAACGACAAGCTTCAGAAGCAGATCCGTCACGCCGTCAACAAGAACAAGTCCAATAAGGTCAAGCCCAACTACAAGAAGAAGGTCAAGAAGGCCGTCGACTTGGTCAAGCTCAAGCATCGAAGGAAAGTCGTGCGGACAAACATCGCCAAAAGCGGCGGAAACGCCCAGGATTACCACGAGGACACGAAGAGATCGAGATAAGTCAGCGCCGGAAGTCTTCGATGTATTTCTTGAGGAGGTCGAAAGCCTCCTTTTTTTCGTGAAGGCCCAGGGACTTGCCGTGGGAGAAGAGCAGATAGACATCCTTCTTTCCGCTCCCGGCGATGCCGATGTCCGCATCCTTGGCCTCCCCGACCCCGTTGACCGGGCAGCCCATGACGGCGACCTTGATGTCCTTGAAGACGAAGTCGAGAAGGTCACAGACTTCCCGCGCGAGGTCCTTGATGTCGACAAGGGTCCTTCCGCATGTGGGACAGACGACCAAGGTCGGAAGGTCCTTCCTTCTTCCCGAGAGACGAAGGAGAGTCTTGCAGACCCTCAGCTCCTCTTTCCTCTCGTCCGAGAGGGAGACGCGCAAAGTGTCTCCGATTCCTTCCTTCAAAAGGGGGAAGAGGGCGACGGCGGAATTGGTCGCTCCCATAACCCCGAAGCCCGATTCGGTCAGGCCGATGTGGAGGGGATAGGGATATCGTTTTGAGGCGATTTCGTAGAGCTTTCGGGTCCTTTCCGGGGAGGAGGATTTCAAGGAGAGGACAAGGTGGTCGAAGGACATCTCCCGGAAGAGGGAGAGCGTGTCGTCCATGGCCAGGAAATAGTCCTCGAGCTCGTCCTTTCCCTTTCCCTTGTAGGCCATCAGGGACCCGGAATTGACCCCGATCCGGATCGGAACGGAGAGCCTTTTGGCGACAGAGATGACTTCCCTAAGCCTTGCTGGGCCACCGATGTTTCCAGGATTGATGCGGATCTTGTCGATGCCGTTTTCCATCGCCTCGATCGCGTAATGGGCGTTGAAGTGGATGTCGGCGATGACGGGGATGGCGACGTGCTCCTTGATCTTCTTCAGGGCGAGGACATCGTCCTCGTCCAGAACGGAAAAGCGCATCATGTCCATTCCCATGCGCGCAAGAAGGTTGGTTTCCTCGATCAGGAAGTCGACCTCGGTCGTCTTTCTGTCCCCCATCGATTGCAGAAGGACCGATCCGTCACCGATCGTCTTGCTTCCGATTGGAAAAGAGAGTTTGTTCATATCTCTATTCTATCACAGCGAGATGGCGGATTTCTGTTGCTATTGGAAGCCACGGGCGATATAATTTTTAAGTTTCTAAACGAGGAGGTTTACACATGGCCGAGAACAAGCGTATCAACATAATCCTCCGCTGCTCTGTCTGCAAGCGCGAGAATTATATCACGGAGAAGAACAAACGCGTCCATCCGGAGCGTTTCTCCACGAAGAAGTATTGCCCCCACTGCAACAAGATGACGTTGCACGAGGAAAAGAAGTGATAAGGGGAGGACTCCGACATGGCAGACATGGTTGACGCCGGCGAATTGGGTCCGGGCAAAGTCTTTCTTTACGACAGTCAGCTTCTCCAGGTGGTCGACATCCAGCACAACAAGACCGCCATGGCGAAGATGAAGCACAAGATCAAGGCGAAGAATCTTCGCACGGGCGCGATCAGCGAGATGATGCTCTTCTCCGGAACGAAGGTCGAACTGGCCTATCTGGACAAGAAGGAGATGCAGTTCCTCTATGCCGACGACGGCGAGAGCGGATTCGCCTACTTCATGGACAACGAGACCTACGACCAGATCCAGCTCCCCAAGGAGCGGGTCAAGTGGGAACTCCAGTTCCTCGCTCCCAACTCCAACGTCCTCATCACCTACTATCAGAACGAGATCCTGGGCATCCAGCTTCCCGACAAGGTCGTCCTCAAGATCGTCGAGACCGATGACAACGCCGTTCCCGGCGACACCGTCAACAAGGCGACGAAGGAAGCGGTCCTCGAGACAGGATACAAGCTCCGCGTCCCGATGTTCGTCAAGAACGGAACCGAGATCGTCGTTCGCACCGCCACGGGCGAATACGATTCCCGCGCCTAAAAACAGATGATGGAGATTGTCATCTGGGTCTGGGGATTCGTCCTGTCCCTCATAGGCTGCCTTCTTGTCGGTTTGGTCATCGGTTACTTCGTCTCGCGCAAGCTCTTCCGGAGCGCCCTGAAGAAGAACCCTCCGATCAACCGCAACATGATCAAGGCGATGTATCGTTCGATGGGCCAGACTCCAAGCGAGGCCCGGGTCAATCAGACGATGCGCGCCATCGAAGAGGCGCAGAAGCATCCCAACAGAAAATGAGAAAAAGGCTCTCCGAACTGAGCGGAGAGCCTTTTGTTTTGGTTGTTTCAGTCTTTTCGGAAGTGCGTTTCGGGCTCCTCTCCCTTCTCGAGCCTCTTGATGTTGGCAAGGTGTCTCAAGACGACAAGAAGGGCCAAGAGGAAGGCGAAGATCAGGGTGACGTAGGAGAGGTGGAGCAGACAGTCGTTTCCATAATAGGCTCCGCCGTTGAACTGGCTTTCCAGGGGAAGGACGGTCCAGTCCAGGATCGCGGGGATGAAGAAGAGAAGGAGGGCAAAGGGGACGGCGATGACCGAGGAGAGGGAGATGCGGTGGAAGAACTTGAAGAGGACGAAGAAGAGCGTGCAGGCCAGGACGAAGATGATGGGCGCAACGAAGATGACATAGCCGGCATAGCAGGCGACGCACTTCCCGCCCTTGAAACCAGCATAGAGAGGGAAGGTATGGCCCAGGCATACCCCGACCGCGACGAGGTTGACGAAGAGCTCGCGGAAGTGGTCGAAGGAAGGGAGGAAGTTCAGAGGGACATAGACCAGGAAGAGGAAGGAGAGAAGGCAGGGAACGTAAGCCTTCAGGATGTCCAGGACGATCGTGAGGATGCCCCATTTCTTGCCCACGACCCGTCCGACGTTTGTCCCGCCGGCGTTGTGGGAACCGTATTGGCGGATGTCGATGCCGTGGATCCTTCCGATGATGATCGAGGTCGGGATCGAACCGATGAGATAGCCGAAGATCAGAAACAGCAGGGCGAACAGGACCGTGTAGAGCATTTCCATGCAAAGACCTCCGAAATCAAGGATATTATACAAAATCCGTCTTTCTTTTCCGAGCGTCTGAAACTAAAATTATAGGTTGAGGTATCATCTATGGCAAATGATTATTCCGCTTCGGAGCTCAAGGTCCTCCACGGCTTGGAACCGGTCCGACAAAGGCCCGGAATGTATATCGGATCGACGGATACGGTCGGTCTGCACCATCTCGTCTGGGAGATTGTCGACAACGCCGTCGACGAAGCCAACGAAGGTCACGGAAAGCACATCTACGTCACCATCCACGACGACGGCTCCCTGGAGGTTCAGGACCAGGGACGAGGAATCCCCTACGACTACAACAAGGCGGAGAAGAAGAACGGCTTCCAGATCGTCTATCAGACTCTTCACGGAGGCGGAAAGTTCGACGAGAACCTCTACAAGAGCGCAGGCGGCCTGCACGGCGTCGGCGCCTCGGTCACCAATGCCCTCTCCCTCTGGATGGAAGTCCATTCCTTCCGTGACGGAAGAGATCATTTCATGCGCTTTGAGGACGGAGGAAAGACGGCGAGCGAGCTCAAGGACATGGGGCCGACAACCAAGCGCGGCACGGATGTCCGCTTCTATCCCGACGACCGCATCTTCTCCGACATCACCTTCTCCTTCGACCGCATCGCCCAGCATCTCGACGACCAGGCCTGCCTGACGAAGGGGGTCACCTTCCATCTCCTGGACGAAAGGACGGGTAGGAAGCAGGATTTCTATTACGAGAACGGACTTCAGGAATACTATCAGCGCCACACCGTCAACAAGGAAGGGCTCACCTCTTCCATCCACATCGAAGGGACATCGGACGAAGGAATCCGCGTCGAGTGTGTCTTCGGCTTCCTCAAGGACAACTATGACGAGAAGATCATCTCCTTCGCAAACGGCGTCCGCACGGGAGACGGTGGCTATCACGTCACGGGTCTCAAGAAGGCCCTGACCAATTGCTTCAACTCCTATGCCATTAACCATCGTCTGATCCGCAACAACGAGTCTCTCGACGGCGACTGCCTTCGCGAAGGCTTGGTGGCGATCCTCTCTACCTGGGTTCCAGAGCACCTCCTTCAGTTCGAGGGCCAGACCAAGGGAAAGCTCGGGACGAAGGAAGCACTCAACGCCGTCGACCGGACGATTGAGAGCAAGTTGGCCTACTATCTCGAGGAGCACGAGCCGGAAGCGGTCGCCGTCTGCAAGAAGACGATCGACGAGATGCGCGTCCGGGCCAAGGCCGAGAACGAGAGGAAGAAGGAGCGAGAATTGCTCAAGAGCAAGGTCTCCGGCTTCACCCTCTCCGACAAGCTGACCCCCTGTTCAAGCAAGGACTACAGCAAGAACGAGCTCTTCATCGTCGAGGGCGACTCCGCCGGCGGCAGCGCCAAGAAGGGAAGAAACCCCAAGTACCAGGCCATTCTTCCTCTGCGCGGAAAGCCCAAGAACACGACCGACGTCGAGGACGAGAAGGCCCTCCTGGGAAACAAGGAAATCGCCACCTTGATCTACACGATCGGGGCTGGCTTCGACTCCGACTTCAAGATCAAGGACATCCACTACGGCAAGGTCATCATCATGACCGATGCCGATGACGACGGAAGCCACATCCAGTCCTTGCTTCTGACCTTCTTCTACAACCACATGAAGCCCCTTCTCGAGACGGGACATGTCTATATCGCCTGCCCTCCCCTTTATCGCGTCTATGCCGGGAAGAAGGAAATCTATTGCTACGACGACAACGAGCTCGAGAAGGCCAAGGCGGAGATTGGACGCGGATACCGCGTCAACCGCTACAAGGGCTTAGGCGAGATGAACTACGACCAGCTCTCCCACACGACGATGCAGCCGGAGAAGAGAAAGCTCCTCCAGGTCTTCATCCAAGACGACGAGGAGTGCAAGGACAAGGTGAACATCTTCTTGGGGCGTGACACCGACCGCCGCAAGGATTGGATCGAGAACAACATCGACTTCACCACCAAGGACAACTTCACCAAGGAGGTGAAACGTGAGAAGTAACAAGAAACAGCCGGTCGTCAGCGAGGAGATCGTTCCCTCCCAGCTCAGCGACGTCCTGGTCTCGGCATTCAACCGCTATGCCAAGGCCGTCATCACCGATCGTGCCATCCCGGATGTCCGCGACGGTCTCAAGCCCGTCCAGAGGCGCATCGTCTACGACATGTTCGAGCAGGGGAACGTCTTCGAGAAGCCGACCGTGAAATGCGCGACCATCGTCGGACACGTCATGGGTCACTATCATCCTCACGGCGACAGCTCTATCTACGACGCCCTTGTCCATCTCTCCCAGGGTTGGAAGATGGAAGAGCCTCTGGTCGACTTCCAGGGAAACAACGGCTCCATCGACGACGATCCCGCCGCCGCCAACCGTTATACCGAGGCAAGGCTCAGTAAGTTGAGCGCCTACTTGGTCAAGGACATCGAGAAGGACCTGGTCGAGATGGTCCCGACCTTCGACGACAAGTCCCTCGAGCCGACCGTCCTTCCGGCCCGCTTTCCCAACCTCCTCGTCAACGGGACGCAAGGAATCGCCGTCGGTTCGACGACTTACATTCCCAGCCACAACCTCAAGGAAGTCATCGATGCGACGATCTATCGCATCCAGCACCGCAGGGTCAACCTCGACGACATCCTCAAGTTCATCAAGGGACCGGATTTCCCGACCGGGGGCGTGATCGACGACAAGGAAGATTTGCGCTCTCTCTACGAGACCGGAAAGGGCTCGTTCTACCTCTATTGCGATACCAAGATCGATCATGAGAACAACACAATCATCATCGACGAGATTCCTTACGGGGTCGTAAAGAAAGACTTCGTGACAACTCTTCAGAAGAGAAAGGAAACGGACAATCTCGACAACATCGAGGAAATCATTGATGAATCGGCCAAGGACGATGTCCACATCGTGCTCTACATCAAGAAGGGCGCCTCTCCGGAAGATGTCCTGAACTATCTCCAGGGGAAGGGTCTTCTCCGCACGACGATCGCCTGCAACTTTCTCGCCATCGACAAGGGACACCCGAAGACTCTTCCGCTCATCGATATCCTCGATGCCTTCATCGACCATCAGCGCGACATCCAGACGAGGCTTTCGGACTTTGAGCTCAAGAAGGATCAAGCCAGGCTTGAGATCGTCGCCGGCTTGATCAAGGTCTATTCCATCCTTGACGAGGTCATCGAGAAGATCAAGAAGTGCTCCGGCAAGGAATCCGTCAAAAAGATGCTCCAGGACGACTACGGCTTCACGGAGAACCAGTCCGAAGCGATCGCGATGCTCCCTCTCTACCGTCTCTCCAACACCGACATCCAGGCTCTCTATCAGGAAGACGGGGAGCTTCGAAAAGACATCGAACGGCTCAAGGGCCTGCTTTCGGATTCGGAGAAGCTGGACCGCGAGATCATCAAGGGCCTCAAGGAAGTCTCTTCTTCCTTCGGGCACGAGAGGAAGACGAAGATCCTCGACGAGAAGCTCGTCTTCGACGCCATCGACCAGACCAAGCTCATCGCCAAGGAAGACTGCTACGTCGCAATCACGATGGACGGCTATGCCAAGAGGACGACTCCGAAGTCTTACCAAGCCTCCTGCGACGCCAACAAGGACGATCCGCTCGTCCTTCCTAAGCTCAAGCCCGGAGACCGGGTCGTCTTCCGGAGGAAGTGCTCCACCCACGACTCGATCCTCTTCTTCACCGACCGTGGAAACTACGGCTATCTTCCCGTCTATCTCCTCGCCGAGCTCAAGTGGAAGGAGGAAGGAAAGCATCTCAACAACCTTCTCACGCTCAGGCCGAGCGAGAGGATCGTCAAGGCCTTCCTTCTGGATGAATTCCGCCCCGGAATCGACGTCGTCATCCTGACCAAGGAGAATAAGATCAAGAGGACTCCCCTTGTGGAATTCCGTCAAACCGGATTGACCAAGAGGACCTTCCGCGCCTGCAAGCTCATGAATGACCAGGACGAGGTCGTCGGAGTCGAGATGACCGGCGGAAACAGCGACGTCATCGTCGTCGACAACCTCGGAAGGGCCAGCCGCTTCAACGAATCGGAAATCCCCGAGGTCAGCCTCACTGCGATGGGCGTCAAAGCCATCTCTAGCTCGATTGACAACGCGCCCTTGATCTCCCTTGTGACCCTCTCCAGCAATGAGGCTTCCCTGCTTCTGATCCTGGCCGACCGTAGGGCCTGCCGTCTCATCTCCTCGGCCGACATCGAGACCACAAATCGGCTCGGAGCCAAGACGAACTTGGTTCGCATCTTCAAGAAGAATCCGCTCCTTCTGGTCTCGCTCTCCAAGGTCGACAAGGTGCGCGGACAAAGAAGCGTCGTCGGAGTCTCCACAAAGACCCTATCGGCCGTCATCGACTTGGGCGAACTGACCAAGGTCGCTCTCAATTCCGACATGCGCGAGAACATCCCCGCCCTCGGAAAGGAAACCATCATCGGAAGGGATGACGACGGAACCGTCATCGATGCGACCTTCCCGATCGAGACGCCGAAAGTCGTCAAGGTGAACCCCGTCAAGGCCGGCCCCGACAAGGCCGATACGCAACTCTCTCTCTTCGATCTCTTCGAGAAAGACAAGCAAAACTGATTCTGATATAATGGAAGTATGAAACACAGTCCAAAAGTTGCGTTCCACTGTTCGTCGATCTTCGACATCGACCCCAAGTTTCTCAAAGAGAATGCCCGATATCTGATCGTCGATTTGGACAACACTCTCGATCCCGCAGACGTGAAACACCCTTCTTCACGGGCAAAAAGTTTGTTGAACGAGCTGACTTCCTTGGGACTTTCTGTCCACGTCCTTTCCAACAACACCGAAAAGCGTTGCTCCGAATATTGTGAAGGTCTTCCGGTCCGCTATCTCGCCAGCGCCTTCAAGTACAGTGCCTTCTTCATCCGACGCTATCTCAAAAAGGAGCACATCGAAGTCAAGGACTGTCTCTTCGTCGGCGACCAGATCTTCACCGATCGTTGCTACGTCAAGAAGCTCAAGGGTAGGCTCATCCTCACCGAACCACTCTCGGAGAAGGACAACTGGGTGACCAAGATTCCCCGCTTCTTCGACAAGAGAATCCGTCGTCGTTGGTTGAAAAAAGGTCTTCTGGGAGAGGAATGTCCCGGAAGAGAAAAGGAGGTATCCGAATGTTCTTCAAGCGTACGAAATCCAGTGGAGTGACTCAGGAGATTCGCGTCCGTCGCTGCTACGGCTGTGGCGCCATCCTCCAGGACCTCGATCCCAACGAGGTCGGCTATGTCCCGAAGGAGAAGTTCGAATCGGGCGAGGATACTCTCTGCGAGCGCTGCTACAAGCTCCGTCACTACTCGACCTACAAGAAGACGCCCGACTTCAACATGGACTACGTGGCGATCTTATCCGATGCCAAGGCCGAGAATGCCCTTGTCGTCTATGTCCTCAACGCCTTCTGCCTCACGGGTTCCCTACTTGACGGCATCGGAAAATACCTTTCCGACAATGTCCTTGTCGTCGTCAACAAGCGGGACGTCTTGCCCAGGGCCTATTCGGATGACTTCCTCAAGAAGTACGTCACACTCAAGCTAAAGCCGGAAGGAATCACTCCCAAGGACATCCTTCTCACCTCGACTTCCAAGGGAGTCAACATCGACCAGATGATGGAAGACATCAACAAGCTGAGAAACGGCAAGAACGTCTACTTCATCGGTGCCTACCAGGTCGGAAAGTCCTCCCTGATCAACAGTCTCCTCAAGGAATTCCACAACACCACGGAGAAAATGATCACGACCTCTCCCTATCCCGGAACGACCTTGGATGTCATCTCGATCCCGCTCGACAACGAATCCTACATCTACGACACTCCCGGCATCTACAACCCCAAGAGCATCGTCTCCTTCATCGAGCCGGAGATCGTCAAGTACGTCATTCCTCGAAACGAGATCCGTCCGGAGCGCTATCCGACCAAGGACGGACAGTCCTTCCTGATGAGCAACCTCTGTCGCATCGACTACGTCAAGGGCCCCAAGTGCGACTTCACCTTCTACAAGTCCAATGACGTCACGATCGAGCGGTGCAAGATCAGCAAGGCCGAATCGACCTTCGATTCCCTCTCCCGCAACCAATCCTTGCGCTTCAAGACGAACAAGGTCCACTCCATCAAGGATCTGGTGAAGACGAGCTTCGAGATCAAGGAGAACGTCCCCTATCGCATCCGCATCGTCGGCCTTGGCTTCTTCGACTTCATCGGCTCCGACCAGGTCATCGACGTCTACGCTCCTCAGGGTGTCCGCCTGATTGCGGAGAAGAACGAGGTCCCGCAAGCGGAATGATCGCCATTCTCGATTCCTTTTTCCCCCTTGTCGACGAACATCGGAAGACCATCTTGTCCCTGCATCAGAAATACCCGGAGGAAAAGATCTGTATTTTCGTCTCCAGACAGAAAAATGTTCCTTCCAAGTTCGACATGCTGAACGCGACGTTTTCGGACTTGAAATACGTCACCTTCTTTCCGGAAGACGAGCTTATCTCCCACGACATCACCCTCCTTTATGAGACCGGCCGTTCCGAGTATCGTGGCTCTCTTCCCTCTTGTCCGGTAAGGCCTCTGAGGAGACTCTCCGAGGAGATCCGGAAGGTCAAGGATGGATCCACCTGGCACACGAGCTATCCGATGATGTCCTTCTTTGCCCAGAACAAATTGTTCTATTGCCGGAAGGTCAGCGAGCTTCTCTCCAAGGAACGCTATCTCCACAGCGCCAGCGTCGCCGAGACTGCCTACCAAATCGCCCTGGCCCAGAAACTGGATGCGCGGAAAGCCTTCTTGGCCGGCATGCTCCACGATGTCGGAAAAGACCTCGACAAGAAGAAACAGCGCCTCATGGTTCGGAAACGTTTCCCCGCGTATGGAGACTATCCCGACTTTTCCCTCCATCAGTTCGTCTCGAGGATCCTCGCCGAGGAGGAATTCCATATCACGGACAAGTCGATCCTCTCTTCCATCGAGTGGCATTGCACGGGGAAAGGGAGGATGACACCTTTCGAGATGGTGATCTACGTCGCCGACAAGTGCGAGCCGAGAAGGGTCTTTCCGACCGCTTCCATCTTCGAGACGGCGAAAAGAGATATTCCGCTTTCCTTCCGGATGGTGCTTCAAGACCAGATCGAATACCTCAAAAGAAAGGGAATCGATTACCATACGAATGCCTCAAGCGTAGAGATGTTCCGACACTACCTCAAGGAGGATAAAATATGCCATTGACAGCAGGCAAGAAGACCACCACGACGACCTATTCTTCGACGACCACGATCAAAAGCGCCCGCGTCCGCCATGTCGCGGAAGAGCTCTCCTGGAACTACGGCGCCGATGTCGTCATCTATGACGTCCGGGAAAGGACGCCTTACGTCAGCTATTACATCGTCTGCACGGCCGGAAACGAATATCGTCTCCAGTCCTTGGCCCAGACGGCCGACGAAGCCCTCTATGACAACTTCTTCGAGCTCCATCACAAGGAAGGAAGAAACGGCTCCACCTGGATCCTTTTGGACGCCAAGACTGTCGTCGTCCAGCTGTTCACCAAGGAGATGAGAGACCACGTGAAGTTCGACGAGCTCTATCAGGATTGCCCGCACGAGGTGATCCTGTGCGAGAAAGAGCCGAAGTATCCCAAGAGAAGAAAGGTCGCGCACAACTGATATGAAGAACATCCTCCTTGTCGTCGCGACCGATAACGAGCTCGCCGCTCTAAGACGTGTCTGTTCCTTGAAGTCGGAAGGAATCGGCGCCAACAAGTTTTTCAGCCGTGACGAAGAGAACTACCATCTCGATGTCATCCACGGCGGAATCGGAAAGGCGGCGATGGCTTTCATGCTGGGGCTTTGCTATGCCCGGAAACACTATGACCTGATTCTGAACATCGGAGTCGCCGGCTCCCTATCGGACGAGCTCAAGCCGATGGACATCTTCTGTGCGACAAAAAGCGCCTACTATGACGTATCCCTGCCTGGCCTACCAAGAGGAAAGATGGATGATATGCCTCTCTATTTTGAATGCGACGAGAAGATTGTCGAACTGGCTAAGCAGATTGATTCAGAGGTCAAGACGGGCCTGGTTCTCACGGGAGATCTCTTCGTGACGAAGAACAACCTTCCGGAAGGAATCGAGAGGGATTTCGACCATCCTCTGGCCATCGATATGGAATCCGCCTCCGTCGGCGAATCCGCCTATATCGGAAAGGTGCCCTATGGAATTCTGCGAACGGTCTCCGATACCGTCACGACATCCGACGACGAAAAGGAATATGAGAAAAATGTCGCCGAAGCCAGCGACCGAGCGGCAAGAATGGCGTTGGAAATCTTGAGATTGTATTCTAGTATATAGATGGTACTATAAATTCACCAAATTGATGCGAACTGATTGAATCAATGATTAGTATAAATATAGTACCAAAATAGAACTATTTCTTAATTAAATCTTCTATAGAATGCCTAGGTAGTCTAGGCATTCTTTTTTTGTTTAGAAATTAGTATCAAAATAGTATATTTTTGGCATAGAGAGCAGCAAAGAACGAAAAAATAGGCAAATTCAATTTTATGCGCATAATATCTATTATGTTAATAAATTGATGAAGAAAACTCATCTAGTTAATATTTAGTGCTAAAATGCTACTAAAAGCAAAAACCTTTCATATTTAATGATAAATAGTTGAAATATAGTACCACTTATTTACTATCACTAATTATTTGCCTAAATAAAGCTTCAGTTATTATTTAGTACTATTTACAAACTATTTTATAATTCACTCTTCCTTCTTCTTGCCTTGCAGCGTCTTCTTCGCAAAATGAAGCAAGAAGTCCAAGAGCAAGATGACTAGCAATGAGATCAGCACATAGGCCATCATGTCCGGATAGTTCAAGTTTTGATACGAGGAATTGATCAAGTTACCAATTCCCAATTGATTCGTCCGGAAAGTAAAGGTCTCTGCCATGATCACAATCTTGAGTCCGAGCCCCATCGATTGTGTCCAGCCGAGAAGGACATAATCCATCGACAGAGGAAGGATTATCTTCGTGATGTTGCTAAGATTGTTTTTTCCTTTGAGTCGGAGAACCATCTCATAATCCTTGTAGACTCTCCGGCTTCCGCTCAAAGACGCCTGATAGAGGACGGGGAAGAGAACCAGGCTGACGACCCATATCGCTGTCTGTGGGACAAAGACGATCAAGAGCAGGATCAAGGCGATGGTCGGGAAAGCGCGCAAGACCGCAATCGTCGGAGACAAGACTCTTCCCAGGGGCTCGTAATAGCCCGCCAACGTGCCAAGGACAAGGCCGAGGATTCCACTTCCCAGGAGAGCGACAAAAAGGCGCAGGAAGCTGTATCCGAGCGCCGAATAGGTCAATTCTTCGCCAAGTTTCGAAATGGCGAGGGAAAAAGTCTGGAAGAATTCCGGAAGGAAGAGAAGGCCGGTCGCATAGGCGACGATCTCCCACAACGCAACCAAGAAAAGAAGCCCAAGACCATATTGGAAGATTCGACTCTTTGCAATCGCCTTGAGCTTCTTCATGATCATCAAGCAGGATAGTAATTCGAAAGGATTCCCTCCGGCAATGTGATGCCAAGAGGTTTCTCGAAGACCGAGTACTCATCCAAGCTCGGATTGTCATCCCTTGCCAGGAAGGCAAGGCCGTTGTTCTCTTGGGACTTCTCCAAGGTCGTGGAGTTGAAGCCGAAGCGGGAGGCCTGTTTCGTGTTGTCTCCGTAATCGTTCAGGAAGGAGACGGCATGCCCACCGCCTGCGATCAAATCTCGCACATCCGCATCGAAGACCGTCAGGAAATGCTCGATTTCTACCCTCTTGGAGGAGTCATCCTGAAGGCTCTTCTTGATGAATAGTCCAGCCTGAGGGAAGCCATCCGTTCCATATTTCTTTCCGAATTCTTCCGCAACGTTCATCGTGATCGAGAGGTCGGTCAGCTTCGTGGTATCTGCCATCATGTTCGCAATCACCGGATAGCTGGAGACGACATAGTCGACCTTCGTCCCCTGGTAGATGCCTGACTTGAGAACTGGGCCGGTGTCGGAGACCTGTGCTCCATAGGCATCGATCGTGAGTTCGCTGACAGCGCGGAAGGCGAGGTCGGGAACAAGATCCTTGCCATAGGAGAAGATGAAATCATCCTCGCTCGGTACGCCATCCTCGTCGTTTCCGGTCGACACGAGATACAGATTTCCGAACGTGACCATGCGGACAAGACGGTAGTTGTCCTTGGAAAGCTTCATTCCGTTGACGGAATCGAAGATGATGAAATCGGAAGTCGCACTCGTAAAGGCCGCCTTCACGTCCTGTGCGCCACCGAAGACAACCGAGTCGTCGTTCGCATAACGAGCCAAGGCAGCCGCCGGAGCCCCTTGGGGTGAGACAACTTGGAAAGAGGTCTCTTTGTCATCGTAAGAGACGGAAGAGCTTGAGGAGGTTGATTCTTCCGAGGATGATATCGAAGAACTTTCCTTTTCCGACGATGAAGTGGAAGAAGACAAGGAGGAAGTCGAGGTCGAAGGATGGGACGGCTGGCAAGAGACAAGAAGAGGGAGGGCAAAGACAAAAAGTAGTTTTTCCAGTTTCATTGTGGTTACCTTTCTAGGCTTTCACGTCGAGCAGTTCCTCGATCGGAGTTCCGATTTGGTTACGAGACGGCTTGACGGAGAAGTTATTCAACACGGTCTTTCCGATGACCGCAAAGGTCTCTCTTTCCTCCAGCTTCCGCCCGTTTTGATATTTCGGACTGTAGCTGAGCAGAGGGACACGCTCTCTCGTATGGTCAGTTCCTGTATGGGTCGGGTCATTTCCGTGGTCGGCAGTGATCATCAGCAGGTCGTCTTCTTTCAGAAGAGGAAGCAATTCGCCCAGTTTCTTGTCGAATTCTTCGATGGCTTTTCCGTATCCCAGAGGATTGCGGCGATGGCCGTAGAGGGAGTCGAATTCGACCAAGTTGACAAAGCAGAGTCCGTGGAAGTCCTCCTTGGCCAAGGCGATGGTCTTCTCCATTCCGTCCTCGTTGCTCACGGTGTGAAGAGAGCGGGTCATTCCAAGTCCATTGAAGATGTCGTGAATCTTGCCGACGGCGATGACATCCAATCCTGCCTTATTGAGATCATCGAGGGCCGTCCTACCGCTGGGAGACAAGGCATAGTCTTTTCGGTCAGGAGTCCTTGTGAAATCGTCCTTGTTCTTTCCGACATACGGACGGGCGATGACACGGCCGACCTTCCATTCCGGACGCATCGTGATCTCTCGCGCAATCTCGCAGTCACGATAGAGCTCTTCCAGAGGCATCTTTTCGACATTTGCGGCAATTTGAAGAACGGAATCCGCAGATGTATAAACGATCAAGGAACCATCTCTCGTCTGCTGCTCGCCGAGCTGTTTCAGAATGACGGTTCCGCTTTCGGAATAGTTGCCGATGACTTTCCTTCCAGTCTTTTCCTCAAGCTCTTCAATGAGTTCCTTCGGGAAACCTGTCTCGGTGAAGGTGACCAAAGGATGGGGTGTCAGAATGCCCATCATCTCCCAGTGTCCGGTCAAGGTGTCCTTGCCGTTAGAAGCCTCGCGTAGAGTCTGGACATAGCTCTTGGGATGGGAGACGACGGATGTTCCTTCAATCGGTGCCAAGTCGGCGATGCCCAAGGCATTGAGGTTAGGAATGTTCAGGCCGTGACAATAGGCAGCCGTATGGACGAAGGTGTTCGTGCCCTGATCGCCGAATTTCTCGGCATCGGGTTCGGCTCCGATTCCGACCGAATCCATGACGATCAGGAAGATTCTATGAAATGGCATATTTGTACCTCTCTTGTCCATTATACGCCGATAATCGCGTCTTTGCAGGCCTTACGCTTGCTTCCCCTTCTCCCCGTCCATGGCCTTGTCGTATCCCTCTCTCTTAAGCCTTGTCGAGACTTGGGTGTAGATCATCGTCGTCTCGACTTTGCTGTGCCCGAGAAGTTCCTGCACCTGCCTGATGGGAGCGCCGTTTTCAAGGAGTGTCGTCGCAAAGGAATGGCGCAGCATGTGGGGATGGATGTTCTCCCCAAGCCCGGCTTCCTTTCCGTATTTCCGGAGAGCCAGGAAGAAGTACTGCCGTGATACGGGAGAACCATCTTGATGAAGGAAGAGGTTCTTTCCTTTGGTCTTCTTCAAGGCTTTCCTCTCCTTGAGATAGAGAGTGAGATAGGATTGGCATTCCCGATTCATCGGAACCATTCTCTCCTTGTCGCCCTTTCCCCTGATCTTGAGATAGCCGTCCTGGACATTCGCCTGGTCGATCTTCAAGTTGCAGAGCTCGGAAACACGAAGGCCGCAGGAGTAGCAAAGCTCCATCATGCTGAGATTCAAAAGGCCTTTGTAACTTTCGGTCGAAACACTCCCGAAGAGCTTTCGAATCTCCTGGTCGCTGAGGGTCCTGGGAAGTCGGATCGACCTCTTGGGAAGCTCCATCTCCCCCAGGCTCACCGTGATCACGCCCTCGTTCTTCAAGAAGCGATAGAACCCCTTAATGGTAGTTGCCTTCCTTGACAGACTCGCCTTGCTCAGCCCCTCGGAGGTGAGATACGCTAGATGGTCTTCGTAATCCAGAAGGGTCAATTTCTCGGCTTGCTCTTTCTTCGTGAATCGAAGGAACTGATGCAAGTCGTTCTCATAGGCGTCGATCGTCTTCTTGCTATCTCCCTTCTCCGCCATGAGATAGACGAGATAGTTCTCCATCGCCTCAGCGATCTTCATCGTCTTCCCCCTTCTCCGGAGAGACCTTTTCCACTCCCACCCCGATCAGGCGGAGCTTCTCATCCGCATAGCAACGGTCGAAGATTGTCATGGCCTGGGAGAAAATTTCCCCGGCTTCTTGTATGGAGTGAGGCAATGTCATCCTCCGTGACCATGTGCGAAAAGTATCATCCCTCAGCTTGATGGAGATGACCTTGGCCTTCTTGTGATATTTCTTCAATTCCCTGGAGACTTCCTGACTGCAGATCCGGATCATGTCCCGAATCTCGTCGTACTCCGTGATATCCTCGGAGAATGTTCTCTCTGCGGAGCAGGATTTGGGATCGAAAAGGGACGGATCGACAAAGTCGTCCCCATAGCCATTGGCCTCTCCTTGATAGTATTCGAAGGAGGAGCCGAGGACTTTCCGGACCGCCGGATCGATGGTCTGGGCAAGATCTCCGATCGTGAGAATCCCCAGGGCTCTCAATCGGGGAGCGGTCTTGATACCGATTCCGAACATCTTCTCAATCGGGAGGGGCCAGAGAAGCTTGCTCACCTTGCCCTTGGTGAGAATCGTCAAGCCCATCGGCTTCTTATAGTCGCTTCCCATCTTGGCGAGAAACTTGTTCGCCCCATACCCGATCGAGCACTTCAGCATCGTGCTTCGATACAGGGCAAGCTGTAGGTCAAAGAGATAGCCATGGATATCCTCGTGATCGATTTCCTTGGTCATGTCGATATAGCATTCATCGATGGATGCCTGCTCGAGAATGGGATACCGTTTTTTCAGATAGCCAAAGAATTTTTTGGAGAGATACCGATAATATTCATAATGGCCTTCGACAATGATGATCTGTGGGCAAAGTTCTTTTGCCATCGACATCGGCATTCCCGAATGCACGCCGAATTCCCGGGCCTTATAGGAACAGGTTGCTACCACTCCTCTTCTTCCGTCATAGCCGACCGCCAGCGGTTTGTCGACGAGAGATTTATCGCGCAAGCATTCCGCTTGAGCGAAGAAGGCGTTGAGGTCGATATGGACGATGTCCTTCATCCCTGCCCTTCCTGATAGAGCTCCCGGGCCTGAAGAAGGGCCGATTCCGTCTTCGTCTTCCCAGAGATCATCTTGGCGATTTCCTCGATCACTTCCTCTTTGCCCAAGTTGTGGAAGAAGGCACAGGTCTTGCCGTCCACGATCTTCTTGCGTACTCCGATATGGCTCTTTGCCATGCTGACGACCTGGGGTAGATGGGAGATGACGATCACCTGGCTGTCCTTGGAGATCTCCAGAATCTTCTGGGCCATCAAGCCCGCCATCCTTCCGGAGACTCCCGTATCGATTTCATCCAAGACCAGAAGGGAAGAGGGCGAGATGCGGTTGAGAACAGCCTTGATGGCCAGCATCAGACGCGCACCCTCGCCACCGGAGACGACCTTGGAAAGCTCATGGGAGGAGAGTCCCTTGTTGAGCTGGGCATAGAAATGACACTCGTCCAAGCCATCGGCGGAAGGATCCTTCTTCGTGAGGCGGATATCGAATCCGTCCCCGGGAAGACCAAGATCCTTCATCTCTCCGTTGACGGCTTTCTTCAGTGCCGACAAGGCTTTTTCCCTTTCCTTCGAAAGCTCGTATCCTCTTTCCAGGACCAAATCCAGAGCTTTCTTCTCTTTTTCCACGGCCTTCCGATAGGTTTCTTGATAATCCACGACCATCGCCTTCTCTTGCTTGAATTTCTCCAAGGCCGAGAGAATCTCCTTCGTGCTCTTCCCGTACTTTCTCTGCAAGGCCTTGAGCTCGAAAAGCCGGGCGTTCATCCGGTCGATCTCCTCGGTCTTCTCCCGCATCGCCGAAAAGCGATACTCCAGCTCGCTCAGCTCTCGCAGAAACTTGTCGCCCTCTTCCCGCACCTCAGTGAAGAGGTCGGACAAGGAGGTATCGGAAAGCGGGCGCAGGGACTCCACGGCACTCTGGATCAAGTCGGGAAGCTCCCCTTCCTCAAGCTGGGCAAACGCATGGTATTTCTCCAGGCAGGATTCGATCTTCTCGATGTCCTTGAGCTTAGAAAGCTCTTCCTCGAGCTCCTCGATTTCTCCTTCCTTGAGGTCATAGCGTTCGATCTCGGAAATCTGAAAGTCGAGATAATCGACATCCATTTCCTTCTTCATCTCTTCGATTGCCTTCTTCTCTTCGGCACATTTCAAATAATCTGAATAGCATTCCTTATACTTCTCAAAGTAAATGATAATACTCTTTCCGCCATAACGGTCGACATACTCGAGAGAACGGGAATCATCCAAGAGCTCCGCATTCTGTCCCTGCCTGTGGATCTCGACAAGTCCCTTCACCTTCTCCCGATATTCCCGCAGCGAGACGGCCTGGCCGTTGATCCACTGCCTTGAGGTCCCCTCTCGGTCGAAGACTCGCCGTAAGGAGAGCTCTCCGTTTTCGTCATAGAGGCCTTTCTCGCTCTCTTCCTCTCCTTTGACAAACAGCGCAGAAAGCTCCGCCTTCTCCGCACCATCCCTCAAGAGGGACTTGTCGAACTTCTGCCCCGAAAGAAGGGACAGGGCATCGACCGTCAGACTCTTTCCCGAGCCGGTCTCGCCGATCAGGGCGAGAAACGGAGAGGAGAGATCAAGAGTGACGTTCTCGATCACGGCGAGATTCTTGATGGACAGGGACTGGATCATAAAAGCTCCTTTCGTAACTCGGCAAGGACTTGCTCCGGAAGAAGATCGTTCTCCCGATAGAGCGAAGGAAGGTCGCCATGCGCGACAAACTTCTTCTCGAAGGAGAAGGGTCGATAGCGAATGTCGTTCTGGGACAGGGCGATTTCATTCCCCAAGGCTTCCGCACTTCCTCCTAAGGTCGAATAACTGTCGTAGAAGAAGATTCTGCGGTACTTGGAGAGCAACCTCTCCCACTTGTCCGGTCTCGGAAAAAGGTCAAGAAGCATCGCCTTGTCCAGAGGAAGTCCCTCGGCCTTTTCCAAAAGGATGGCACCATTGGGGCCTGTGGCCAATAAGAGATTTGAACTGCCCTTCTTCTCCTTGAAGTCGACAAAGAGTTCCTCGTCCTCCTCCGCCTCGATCTCGTGCGGGAGGTCTTTGGGAATTCGGACGAAGGTCGGACGATTCCTATCGAAGTAACGTTTGCGGAAGATCCTCTCGAGGCTTCTTTCGTCATAGGGGAGATAGATCCGGACGTTGGGGATGGATTTCAGGAAGCTGACGTCATAGAGTCCCTGGTGGGATTCCCCGTCCTCCCCGACAAGACCCGAGCGTTCCACAAGAAAGAGAGCGGCGATCCTCTCCCTTGAGATATCTTCCATCACCTCATCGTAGCTTCTCTGAAGGAAGGTCGAATAGATGTCGACGATCGGATGAAGACCTTTCAAGGCCAAGCCGGAGGCCATGCAGACCGCATTCTCCTCGCAGATTCCGACGTCCAAACAGCGGTCGGGATACTTCTCGAAGATCTCCTCGAGATGCGATCCGTAGACCATGGCTGGGGTGATGACAAAAGCCTTCTCGTCCTCTTTCATCTTCTCGAGCAAAAGACGAGCCTTGAGGGAAGTGAAGGAACATTCCTCCTCCGGCCTCTCCTCGTCGAAGCGCTTGGGGACACCGTGGAAGATTCCCTTCTCGTCCTTCATCGCGGGCGCGTAGCCATAGCCTTTCTTGGTCACGACATGGACGACGACCGGTCCTTTTGCGGAGAGGGTTTTGGCCTTGGTGAAGGCCAGGTCGAGGCTTGCGAAATCGTGCCCGTCGAACGGGCCGATGTACTTCAAGCCCATCGTCTCGAAGATCGTCGGAGCGATCGTCAGGCGCCTTATCGTGTCCTTGAGATCCCGCAACTTCAAGAACAGCTTCCACGACCAGCGATGCCGGGACATGGTCCGCCCAAGCCATGTCGAGGTGCGGAAGTAGAAGAGGGAATTCCGGATCTTCTGGAACTGCTTTCCCAAAAAGGAGACATCCTTTCCGATCGACATCCCGTTGTCGTTGAGGACGATGATGAGCTTCGTCTTCTTCTCGTCCGAAAGAAGGCCCAAGGCCTCCATCGAAAGCCCGGAGACGATCGAGGCATCGCCGACGACCGCGATCGTCGCGCTCTCATCCCCTTTCTCCTTCTTGGCCAGGGCCATTCCATAGGCGACGGAGATGGCAGTCGAGGCGTGGCCGTTGCGATACTTGTCGGCCTTGGAGGAATCGGGGTCGGAAAAGGGAGAGGTTCCCCTGTATTGGCGAAGGCCTTTCAGGGTCCTTCCTGTCAGTAGTTTGTAGGCATAGGTCTGATGGCCGACATCGAAGAGGATGTCGTCCTTGTAGGGGTCGAAATGCCTGAGAAGTCCCAGGGTCAATTCGACGATTCCGAGATTGCTGGAGAGATGGCCACCATAAATCTCGGCATTGGCGAGAATGTCGTTTCTGAGGTCGCTGGCAAGAACGCGCACCTGGTCGTCGCTGAGAAGGGAGAGCGGTTCAGTCGGCTTGACTCTTGTCATCGATCGAGTCGGTCGCCTCCTTCTGCATCACGTCTAGCCTTTTCTGCATCTCGTCGAGGATGTTCTTTCCCTCGTCGAAGACTTTCTTCGCCTCGTCCAGGGGCAGATCGTCCTTTCCCAGGGTATCGAGGGAAAGCTGTGCCTTCTTCTCGAGCTCAGCATAGCTCAGTTTCGAGAGCTCCTCTGTCTCTTTCTTCTTGGTCATGTTGTCCTCCTATTGCACTTTCGCCTTCTTCGTACCATCGAGATAATGGATCGTGATCTCCGTGTCCCTTTGAAGTTCCTTTGCCGCCTTGACAAGCTTCGTCCCGCAGTAGACCTGGGCATAGCCCTTCTTCCGGGCAAGGCTGGGATCAAGGCTGAGAAGGGAACCTTGAAGGAAAAGGAAACGCTTTTCTTTCATCGACAGCAAGTGGCGGAATCTTTCCTTGAGCACCCTTCGCCGTTCTTCCTGCTTGTTTTTCTCCGCATACAGACGTCTCTCATAGAGATCGTGCAGGAGTTTGACGAGGTGTTTTGCCTTCTCTTTCTGCAGTGAGATCCGCCTCAGCGGAGAGAGGTCTTGAAGCCGTTGTCGAAAACTGTCCAAGGACATCTGGCGCTCGTCGAGAAGGCGAAGGTAATTCGCGTTGAGCTCCTCTTCCATGCCCGCAATCTTTTCCTTCACTTCCGCTAAGCTCGGGTTGATGAGCATCGCCCCTTCCGTCGGGGTGATGGCGCTGACATCGCTGACCCGGTCGCAGATCGAGGTGTCGATCGTGTGCCCGATGCAGGTGATGACGGGGCAGGGGTAGGTCGCGATCTCCAGGGCGAGCTTCTCGTCGTCGAAGGCCGAGAGATCGGTCTTGCTTCCTCCTCCCCTTCCGAGAATCAAGCAGTCGAACTTTCCCTTCTTGGCTTGCTCCAAGGCATGGATAAGGCTTCTGGAAGCCCCTTCTCCCTGGACGGTCGCCGGAAAGAGGACCGTGTCCAAGGGAAAGCGCTCATGGAGGGTCTTGAGGATGTCCTCATAGGCGGCGGAAGGGTAGGCGGTGACGATGGCGACCCTCTGGCAGAGAGCGGGAATCTTCCTCTTTCTCTTCTCGTCGAGGTAGCCGAGTCTCTCAAGCTTCTCGAGGGTCTTCCTCTTCAGCAAGAGATTCGCTCCGGCCTGTTCCTCCCTGATGGAGATCTCCTCTCCCCAGAGCGTGACGGAACTTCCGTGGGAGTAATAGGAGAGGTCGCCCGTGATCTCGACGATGTCCCCGACCTTGATCGAAGAGAGGCCATAGCTATCCCCATAGATGGTGCGGAAGGCGCATTTGAGCAGGGGCGAGTTGACTTCGTTCTTTCCGGGATCTCCGATCTCGAGATAGCTGAACTTCCCTCTTCTCAGGGAATAGACCTCGCCATAGACCTTCAGGCCATGAAAGGCGGGATTCTGGAAGCAGGCCTTCAGGATGTCCGAAAGCTCGCCGACCGAGAGGGATCTATTTTCCTTGGAAATCATATTCGGGAATCGCCTTGTCGAGGATGGCGTTGACGAAGCGATGGTCACCGTCCTTGAGATAGTTCTTTGCCAGCTTGACAGCCTCGCTGATGACGACCTTCCTGGGCGAGAGCTTGGCGTACTTGCCTTCGCTGATGGCCTCGAAGAGAATCGCCTTGCAGACGTCGTCAAGACGGGAGAAGGTCCAGTTGACGAGGTGTTCCTCGATCGACTTCACGATCTCGTCATAGTGTTCCAAGGCCAAGGCATAGACGCAACGGGAAAAGACGGGGACCTCTTCGAAGTCGTCCACTCCATACTGTCCCTTGATAACCTCGGTCGCATCGAAATCCTCGTGGTTTTCCAGGAAGAGGAAGACTTGGTAGAGAGCGGACATGGTCTTGGTGCGCTCGTCCGTACGATTGTATTCAGGCATCTTTTTTTCCTTTCTGATAGAGAAGCAGAGATCCATAGACCAAAAGGCCCAGGAAGAGGAGGTGCAAGAGGGAGAGAAGGACAAAGTCGACGATCCACAAGTCGAGAAGGAAGACATGGGCACCCGCAAGGCTGAGGAAGACGACAGTCGCGACACTGTCCAGAGCATAGATCAAGGTGGAAAGATGATAGAAGAGCGCCCTTCCCTTGATGGCCGCCGAGGAGAGGAAGATGAAGGACAGGGCAAGAAGGATGTTGACGACGGCGACGACGCTCTGGATTAAGGAGACGTCATAGCTTTCCAGCATCGCATAAAGCGGGATGTCCGCCAAGGCGAAGAGGAGGAAGGAAGTCTGAGGCGTCGAATAGGTCATCGTCTCGTCCAGGACGAAGGTGCTCTGGAGAAAGACCTGGCCGATGAGGGAGAGGATGGCGATGAAGATCGGAAGGGAGAGGAGATAGGTGAGAAGCTTCTCGCCCTTCAAAGTCGGGAGTTTCATCCTTTCTTGGCCGTCTTGCGGATGTGGGAGACCTTGACGTTGACCTTCGCCGGCTTCACCTCGAGGAAATCGAGCAGGGCCTCATAGCATTCCTTCTGGACGCGAGCGGAGATCGATGAGGCATCCAAGCCGTCCATCACCGAAATCTCGATGTCGATCGTCGCTTTGTTGCGCTTGTCGACATGCGAAGCCACCTTGTAGCCCTTCCTCGTCTTGTCGAGTTCGAACTGGCCTTTCAGCCCTCCGTCGAGCAGGGAGAGGATGGCATCGATCGCAATCTGGTTCAGGACATAGGGCGAGACTCCCTTGAGTCCGTTCTTTCCCGAGCCGAGCAAGAGATATTCCATAGTCAAAGACCTCCAAATAACTTTACTATTGTAACATAACGATTAGTTCTGCTTGACCCCTTTCATCGAAAGGGAGATTCTCTTCCTCTGCCTGTCGACATTAAGGACCTTGACCCTGACGATGTCGCCCGGCTTTCCGTAGAGCTCCGGATTCTCGACATGTCTTGTCGCCGACGTGATCTCCGAGATATGGACAAGGCCGTTTGTCTCGATTCCGAGATCGACGAAGAAGCCGAATCCCGTCACGTTCCGAATCGTCCCTTCCAGGACCATCCCTGCCTTGAGGTCGTCGATGTCCTTGACGTCCTCTCGAAGCTTTGCGGTCTTCGCTTCCTTTCTGGGATCTCTATTTGGAGAGACAAGTTCCTTCAGGATGTCGTCGAATGTCTCCTTTCCGATTCCAAGTCCCTTAACGAGCTTCTCCTTCTCGCTCTCCGTAATTGCCATGAGCTCTTCCTTGGTGTGAAGGGCGAGGATCTTCCTCGCGATCGGATAGGATTCCGGATGGACGGCGGTGTTGTCGAGAGGTTCCGCACTCTCCGGGATTCTCAGAAAGCCGGCGCAGTTGGCAAAGGCCTTGGGTCCGAGATAGGGGACCTGGCGGAGTTCCTCTCTCGAATGGATCAAGCCATTCTTCTCCTTGTAGGAGACGATGGATTGTGCGATTTTGCTGTTGATTCCCGAGACGTAGGACAGCAAGGAAGCGGAAGCCGAATTGACATCGACTCCGACGTAGTTGACGACATCTTCCACGACGTTGGCGAGGTTCTCTGAGAGCTTCTTCTCGTCGATGTCGTACTGATATTGGCCGACGCCGATCGACATCGGCGGGATCTTGACCAGTTCCGCCAAGGGGTCTTGAAGGCGTCGGGCGATGGAGATGGCGGAGCGGATGTTGGGCTCGTACTGAGGGAATTCCTCCTGGGCGAGTTTGGTCGCCGAGTAGATCGAGGCGCCGCTTTCGGAGACGATGACGACATCGAGCTTGGAGCAGCTCTCTCTCTTCTTGAGCTCCTTAAGAAGCTCTTCGCTCTCTCTTGAGGCGTGTCCGTTTCCGAGGGCGATGGTGTCGATCTTGTCCTTTGTGACATACTTCTCCAGCTGGGAGAGGGCGAGTGTGCGCAATCTCTCGTTCTGGAACGGGTTGTTGAGGACGGCCGTGTCCAGGACGACTCCGTTCTCGTCGACCATCGCCAGCTTGCAGCCGTGGGCAAAGCCAGGGTCAAAGCCCATCACCCTCCTTCCCTTGAGAGGAGGAACAAGGAGGGTCGCCCGGAGGGCGGACTTGAAGGTCAAAATGGCCTCCTCGCTAGCCCTGTCGAAGAGGGTGGAGAAGATCTCGTTCTCGATCGAGGGGAAGATCAGGCGCTTGTAGCTGTCCGTGGCGATTTCCCGGTGGATCTCCGAATAGGGGGAATGGGTGGGGAAGGAGAAGGTGAGGATGTGCTCGATGATGTTCTCCTCGGGTAGGACGAGTTTTCTTGTAAGGCACTTTCTCTTGACGCCGCGGTTGATGGCGAGGATGTTGTATCCCCGCAAGGCCGAGAGCGGACGATGGTAGTTGTCGTAGTGGTCGAAGACGTCGCTGTCGCATTCCTTTGTCTTTGTGCAGTCGACATAGCCGCGCTTGTTGGCCAGGTCCTTGATGAAGACTCGGTAGTTGGGATTGTCGGAGATGTCCTCGGCCAGGATGTCCATCGCTCCCTGGATTGCCTTTTCGACCGTTTCGTATCCTTCCGTGAGATATTTCTTCGCCTCTTCCTCCAGGTTTCCGGTCTTGTCCTTCTCGAGATAGAGGGCGAGGCTCAAAAGTCCGGCCTTTCTCGCCTTGACCCCTCTTGTGATCTTCTTGGGCTTGTAGGGGCGATAGAGGTCTTCTACCTCGTTGAGGGTCAAGGCTTCGTCGATCCTTCCTCTCAGGTCTTCGTCCTCGATCTTCTGCTCGTCCAGGCTCTTGAAGACCGTTTTCTTCCTCTCCTCGAGGTTGTCGAGATAGTTCAGCCGCTCTTCCAGGTCGCGGAGGTTCTCGTCGGTGAGAGAACCTGTCTTCTCCTTGCGATAGCGGGCGATGAAGGGAACGGTATATCCTTCCCTCAAGAGGCCGATCGCGGCCTCGACACCTTTTTCGGGCAATTTCAGTTCAACACTGATCTGTCGGCATTTGTCGATTGGCATGGTTCACTCCTTTCCCGAGAAGACGTTTCCTCCCTCACTCTCTATTGTCGTCCAAAGGGCCATTCTTGCAGGAACAAAACGCCTCGTTGTTGTGATATATTAACATTTCGGAGGTCTAATGATGAAAGAATCCATACAATTGAACGACATTCAGGAATTCCGTCAGAAAGAAAAAGAGCGGAAGGAAGACGTCGCTCTCCGCCACGCCATCACCAACAACGGCATCTCTAAGAGCGCGACCGACCTTTCCAAGATCCAGTCCCTTCCCAACGTCTTCTCAATCGACGTCGATTGCGGAAGCATCACCAACCAGAAGAAATCCGGACGCTGCTGGATGTTCGCCGGTCTCAACATGCTTCGCCGTCTCGTGATGGACAAGCTCAAGGCGAAGGACTTTTCCTTCTCCCAGGCCTATCTCCAGTTCTACGACAAGCTGGAGAAGTCCAACTTCGTCCTGGAAATGGCGATGGACTGCCACGAAGAAAGCCTCTATTCCCCGCACAACGTCTTCCTTCTTGACAGCGGTATCGGAGATGGCGGACACTTTGCGATGTTTGTCAGCCTCGTCAAGAAATACGGCCTCGTCCCGCAGGAGTCGATGCCCGACACGACCGTCTCCGCCGACACCACCGAGCTCAATCCCCTGCTCACGAAGATCCTCGCCAAGGATGTCCTCGCCCTCCGAGATCTTCTTTCCAAGGAGGGAAGGGAAAAGGCAGAAGAGCTCAAGAAGGAGATGCTCTCCGAAATCTATCACGTCCTCTCCCTCGCCCTTGGAGAAGTCCCGACCGCAGTCGACTACGATTATCGGGACAAGGACAACGTCTATCACCACATCCACAGCGATTCTCCCCTTTCCTTCTTCAGAGACTATGTCACAATCGACCTTGATGACTTCCTGGCTCTTTCCGACGCTCCCTTGCGCGGATGGAAGAAGGGTGTCAAGTACTCCTCCCCCTATGTCCACAACGTCATCGGCGGAGAGAAGGTCGTCTTTTACAACGTCCCCATCGACACGCTCAAAGAACTCGCCATCTCATCCCTCAAGGACAACATGCCCCTCTGGTTTGCCGCCGATGTCACGGAGCAATCCCTGCGGAAGGAAGGCTATCTTGCCGAAGACATCCTCGACCTCTCTTCCCTCTTTGGCATCCAGTTGCTCAAAGACAAGGGAGACCGCCTCTCCAGCCGGCACAGCTTCTGCAACCATGCGATGTGCCTCACCGGTGTCAACCTCGACGAGAACGGAAGGCCCAACCGCTGGAAGGTCGAGAACTCCTGGGGCAAGGAGAACGGCAAGGACGGCTTCTACGTGATGTCGGACGACTGGTTCACCAACAACCTCTACCAACTGATCGTCCACAAGAAGTATGTCCCCGAGCTTCTGAGGAAGGAATACGAGGAAGCGCCGATCGTGGAAGTCGATCCGATCACAACGATTTTCTGAAAGCAAGGAGTGCACAATGAACAAAGAGATCACGAAAGAACTTTTGAACCAATTCGAGGAGCGTCTCGACAGCGACAAGAAGAACAACGTCCTCATCGCCGCCGTCAACGCAAACGGAATCAACCAGTCCGCCATGGACTACAAGACCCTCCGCTCCCTGCCCGAGCACTATTCGATCGAGCTCGAGGCCGGAAAGGTCTGCAACCAGAAACAGTCCGGGCGCTGCTGGATGTTTGCCGCCTACAACGTCTTCCGCCTCGAGGTCATGAAGAAGCTAAACCTCGAGAACATGGAATTAAGCCAGAACTATCCTCTCTTCTACGACAAGCTCGAGAAATCGAACTTCTTCCTCGAAAACATCCTCTCCACCCTTGACGAAGAACTCTCCTCTCGTCTCATGGCCCACCTCCTCAAGGATCCCATCGGGGACGGCGGACAGTGGAACATGTTCGTCGGCCTGACGAAGAAGTACGGCGTCTGCCCCAAGGAGCTGATGCCGGAGACAAGCTGCTCCTCCTCGACCCGCGAGATGGACCGCTATATCACCCTCAAGCTCCGTCAGGGTGCCTGCGCCTTAAGGAAGCTGCACGAGGAAGGAAAGTCGATCGACGAACTCCGCAAAAAGAAGGAGGACATCCTCTCAAGCATCTATCAGATCCTCGTCCTCTCTCTGGGAAAGCCGCCTGTCGCGTTCACCTACGAGACGATCGACAAGGATAAGAAGTTCGTCCGCGTCTCGGACATCACCCCCAAGGAATTCTTCGACCGCTATGTCGGGATCGATCTCGACGACTATGTCTCGGTCATCAACGCCCCCACCAAGGACAAGCCCTTCTATCGCTCCTTCACGGTCAGCTACCTCGGAAACATCGTCGGCGAGAAGGTTCGCTACGTCAACCTTCCGATCGAGGAGCTCAAGGAACTGGTCGTGAGGCAGCTCTCTTCCGGTGAGGTCGTCTGGTTCGGCTCCGACGTCGGACAGTTTTCTAACCGCACCAACGGCTTCCTCTCCCGCAAGAACTTCGACCTCGAGAACCTCTTCGGAACCTCCTTCGACATGACCAAGGAGGAGCGGCTCGACTATGGCGAATCCCTGATGACCCACGCAATGGTCTTCACCGGCGTCAACATCGGCAAGGACGGGAAGGCCAATCGCTTCAAGGTCGAGAACTCCTGGGGAGACAATGTCGGCTACAAAGGCTTCTACGCGATGGACGAGGACTGGTTCGACAACTTCGTCTACCAGGCCGTCATCAACAAGAAGTTCCTCTCTCCGAAGCAGCTTCAGGCCTATGAGGAGGAGCCGATCGTCCTGAGTCCCTGGGATCCGATGGGATCTCTGGCCCTCTAAGAGAAATCCGAACAAGGGAAAAGCCCTTCCGAAGCAAGGCGGGAGGGCTTTTTTGGATGCTCAGCGAACGACGATGTTGACGATGCGGTTCTTCACCGCGATCACCTTGACGATGGTCTTCCCTTCGAGGAAGGGTTGGATCTTCTCCAGGGCGAGGGCCTTCTTCTTGAGCTCCTCGAGCTCTTCGTCCGTGCAGTCCTTGCGATAGTCCAAGGTCGCGCGGAGCTTGCCGTTGACCTGGATGGCGTAGGTGATGGGCTTCTCGGAGATCTTTCCCTCGTCATAGCTCGGCCAGGGGACGAAGTCGATCAAGCCGCTGTTTCCAAGGAGCGTATAGCATTCCTGGGCGATGTGCGGGCAGATCGGAGCCAGGAGCTGGGCCAATCCTTTCAGCATCTCCTTGGGAAGGGACTTGGCCTTGTACAGCTCGTTGACGAAGATCATGATCTGGCTGATTCCCGTGTTGAAGTGCAGGATCTCGTAGTCGTTGGTGCACTTCTTGACGGTCTGGTGATAGACAAACGCAAGCTCCGGATTGTCCTTGTCGCTCCACAGGCGGACGAAGTTCTCGTCGCTGTAGAGGCGATAGACCTTGTCCAGGAAGCGCTTGGCTCCCTTGGGGCCGTCGTTGGACCAGGGCAGGGATTGGTCGACCGGGCCCTTGAACATCTCGTAGAGACGGAGGCTGTCGGCCCCGTATTCCCCGATGACGTCGTCGGGAGAGACCGTGTTCCCCAGGGACTTGGACATCTTCTGCCCGTCGCTTCCCAGGATCAGGCCTTGATGATAGAGCTTCTGGAAGGGCTCCTCCGAGGAGAAGATGCCGAGGTCGTGAAGGAACTTGTGCCAGAAGCGGGCGTAGAGCAGGTGAAGGACGGCATGCTCCGCCCCACCGACATAGACGTCGACCGGAAGCCAGTGGTCGAGGAGCTTCTTGTCGCCGATTTCCTTGTCGTTGTGGGGATCGATATAGCGGGCGTAATACCAGGAGGAACCGGCCCACTGCGGCATGGTGTTTGTCTCCCGTTCGCCTTTCTTGCCGTCGATGGTGACCTCGACCCAGCTCTTGGCCTTGCTCAGAGGCGGCTTTCCGTCTCCGGTGGGCTTGTAGTCGTCAAGCTCGGGAAGGACAAGGGGAAGGGAAGTCTCGCAGACGGTCGACCCATCTTCCATGTGGAGGATCGGAATCGGCTCGCCCCAATATCTCTGTCTGGAGAAGAGCCAGTCCCTCAGCTTGTAGGAAATCTTGTAGGAGCCCTTCTTGAGCTCGATCAGCTTCTCGGTGATGGCTTTCTTCGCGTCTTGGTTGTCCATTCCGTCGGCGAAGGAGGAATTCTTGTGGATGCCGTCTCCTTCGAAAGCGTGTTCGCTGATGTCGCCTTCGATGACCGGAAGGATCGGAAGGTTCTTCTTCTTGGCGAAGTCGTAGTCTCTCTGGTCGTGGGCCGGAACGGCCATCACGGCACCGGTCGCATAGGTCGCAAGGACATAATCGCCGATGTAGATCGGAACTTCCTTTCCGTTGATCGGATTGATGGCATAGGAGCCCAAGAAGACACCGGTCTTCTCGCGGCTGGTATCTGTCCTTTCGAGATCGCTCTTCTTCTGACAGCTCTCCTGATACTTGCGGACTTCCTCTTCCTGCTCCTTGGCCGTGAGCTTCGAAACCAGTGGATGCTCGGGAGCCAACACGCAATAGGTGCAGCCGAAGAGGGTGTCGGCACGAGTGGTGAAGACTTCGAAGGAGAGATCCTTTCCGACAACATCAAAAGTGATGAGCGTTCCCTTGCTCTTGCCGATCCAGTTTCTCTGCATCGTCAAGGTCGAGGAAGGCCAATCGATCGTCTCGAGGCCGGAGAGGAGCTTCTCGGCATAGGCCGTGATCTTCAGACACCACTGCCGCATCGGCTTGCGGACGACGGGATAGCCTCCTCGTTCGCTCTTTCCGTCGATGACTTCCTCGTTGGCGAGGACGGTTCCCAAGGCCGGGCAGTAGTTGACAAGGCGATCGTCTTCATAGGCGAGGCCCTTCTCGTAGAGCTTGGTGAAGATCCACTGGGTCCATTTGTAATAGGAAGGGTCGCTCGTCTTGATCTCCCTGTCCCAATCGTAGGAAAAGCCCAGCCTCTTGAGCTGCTTGCGGAAGTTTGCGATGTTCTTGTCGGTGTAGATGGCCGGGTTCTGGTTGTTCTTGATGGCAAACTGCTCCGCCGGAAGTCCGAAGGCATCATAGCCGATCGGATGGAGGACGTTGTATCCCTGCATCCTCTTCATGCGGGCCAGCGCATCGGTGGCCGTATAGCCTTCGACATGGCCGACGTGGAGGCCGACGGCCGAGGGATAGGGGAACATGTCGAGGACGTAGAACTTCGGCTTGGAAAAGTCGTAGGCGTCGGTTCGGTAGGTCTTCTCCTCCTCCCAGATCCGCTCCCAACGCTCTTCAATCTCCTTGAAATCGTAGGGCATGGTGTTTCTCCTTTTCTTCACGGAATCAAACCGTCCTATTATACAACGTCCTCCGGGGATTTCCTTCCTTTTCCTTTTTGTAGACAGTCTGTCGATTACTTCGGACAAATGCCTAAAAATGTCAAACTTTTTTTCGAAATCACTTGTCTTTTCCAGAGACTTCCCCTATGAAATTTGTTCGTTGATATCAGGAGAAAAACATGAAACTTTGGAAGAAATTCGTCCTTGGGACGGCAACGGCCGTCCTCGTCGTCGCCCTCGGGGTGGGAGGAACGGTCCTCGGCCTCTGGCACGACGAAATCAAGAACATGGCGACGATCGAGAAGCTGGAGGACGCCGATCCCGAGAACCGTTCGGGCCCCCTCTACACGATCGACGTCTCCGGCGGCTACTACTTCGACAAGTTCCTCGAGCAGGGCGGCGCCCGCAACGACCAGGAGCTGATCGACTTCCTCGTCCAGAACCTCACGAAGGGCATCGTTCCGATCGAGCTGGAGGCGCCGACCGTCGGCTGCTCCTCCTTCACCTTCCAGACGCCCGAAGGCGACCGTTACTTCGCGCGCAACTACGACTTTTCGCCGACGACGTCGATGATCGTCCGCACCGCACCCGGAGACGGCCGCCACGCCTCCGTCAGCAGCGCCGACCTTCAGTTCCTGGGCATCACCGACTGCGCGGAGATCACCTCCTTTATGGAGAAGTGCCTCGCCCTCGTCAGCCCCTACGTCCCGCTGGACGGGATCAACGACGCCGGCGTCAGCTGCGGAATCTACATGTCCTATCAGAAGGACGTCGGCGAGGACGGTCAGGAAGCGGTCGTCAGCACCGACCAGAACAGCGGCCTTCCGGACCTGACGTCGACGACGATGCTCCGCATGATCCTCGACTATGCCGACGACGTCGACGAGGCCGTCTCCCTCGTCCGCCAGTACGACTTCCACGATTCGGCCTCGACCTCCTTCCACTACATGGTGGCCGACCGGACCGGAAGAAGCGCCATCCTCGAATGGGTCGCGGGCAAGGACGGGGACGACGACGGGACGAAGAGGGAGCTCAAAGTCTACTACAACGACCAGGACGACGCCCTGGAGGAGGGAGAGGGGAAGCACGACTTCCAGTACATCACCAACTTCCTCGTCACTCCGGGATACTACGAGGGCCGGGACGACAGCCGGAAGGGCGGATACGACCGCTACCTCCACATTCAGGAGCGCATCGATCCGGACGGAACGAATCCGAAAGGAATCTTCACCGAGGAGCAGGCCCTGGACCTGCTCCAGGAGCTCGGACGAAGGCGCTGGGACGCCCAGCATGGGGGAAGCGACAGCAACTCCATCACGGTCTGGTCCTCGCTCTACAACCTGACGACGGGCGAAGTGACCTGGGTGAGCAACGAACGCTTCGACGACCCGGACCACGTCTATCATCTCGCCTTCCCCGAAAGTTCCTGTTGAAATCTCATCCCCACTCTGTTAGAATACCCCTCGCATCAGTAGCACGATGATGACTTTCCGTCCGATGACGTTGACGACAGTAGCCTTGCTACGAAGGTGAACGACGCTCATCCGGGAAGGCCGGCTCATCGCCTATCTTATGCATCGTAACGCATATAGAAAGGAGAATTTCTCATGTCACGTTACACAGGTCCTGTCTGGAGAGTCTCTCGCCGTCTCGGATATTCCATCCTCGGAAGCGGCAAGGAGCTTCAGAAGCGTCAGACCGTTCCCGGCCAGCACGGCGATGCCCGCCCCAAGAAGAAGACCGAATACGGCCTTCAGATGACGGAGAAGCAGAAGCTTCGCTTCACCTATGGCGTCAGCGAGAAGCAGTTCCAGCGTCTCTTCAAGATTGCCAAAGGCGATCGCACCAAGGTCACTGGAACCTACTTCATGCAGATCCTCGAGTCCCGTCTGGACAACCTCGTCTACCGGATGGGCTTCGCCACGACCCGTCGTCAGGCCCGTCAGCTGGTCAACCACGGCCATGTCACGGTCAACGGCAAGAAGGTCGACATCCCTTCCTATCTCTGCTCCGTCAACGACGTCATCTCCCTCAAGGAGAAGTCCAAGTCTCTCAAGATCGTCCATGAGGCCATCGACAAGAAGCCGAGCATTCCTCCCTTCGTCGAAGTCGATGCCAACAAGATCGAGGGAAAGTTCGTCCGTCTCCCCGAGAGAAGCGAACTCTACGCCGATATCGACGAAGCTCAGGTCGTCGAATTCTACAACCGTAAGCTCTGATTCGATTCGAAACACGGATGCCTTCGGGCATCCTTGATGGCGGCTATGGTGAAGTGGTTAACACAAGCGGCTGTGAACCGCTCATTCATGGGTTCAAGTCCCATTAGCCGCCCCACTTCTGACAAGAAACCCATAATGTTCAATCATTATGGGTTATTTTTTTGCCAAATCTTACCAATTTGTGCTCGTTATGTCATATCACTAAAATTTAGGTTATCAGGATTACCGTCAAAATTCCCCTGAAAGTTCGAACCACTGCAATACGCACACCGCAATAGCGTTTCGGGTTCAAACATTCGCAATTTATGAATTTGGATACAGAGAGAGGATGATAAGCTTTGTCATTTGAAATTCACGTTTCCTTTTTTGTTCGGTAATTTAGCCAAATTCTTGGCTGAAAGCTTGGAAGCCGCGAAAAATTGTGTGTAGCCCTTTGACGCTTGGGCTTCTCCTCGTTCGCATGCTCAATCAAGGAAGAAGCCGGGCCGCGAACGGAGTGAATCGAGATAGGCAGTTGGGTATCCTGGTTTTGCACAAAACGAACAAAGAAAGGACCCAACTGCCATGAAAGATTCGACCACTTACGACTTCGCCGAGGAAATGGGCGATGTAAGAAAGTTCCTCTGCCGATGCGTCCAGTCCGCCATCAACTCGCTGAGTGCGAGGCTTGTCCAGCAGTTTTGCTGGATTCCTTCGACAACTGCCTCTTCGTCTTCATGTCCAAGAGCAGGGACAAGTTGAAGACGCTCTACTGGGGCCGGAGCGGCTTCTGGCTGTCGACCTGCAGGCTGGAAAAAGGGAAGTTCAGGTGACCATGGGAGAAGGGCAAGCGGAAGATATGAAAGGAGCAGATGGGAGGACTCCTCAACGGGCTGGAAATAGAGCCGAAGGATACATCGGGGAATGCACGAAAAGCTCGATTCTATGAGGGTCTTCGCTTTCTTTCGGACATGTTTTCAGATGAAATATTGACATGGACAAAGCTGTAGATTAAGTGCTCAGAAACTCTTGGTCTCAGGAATAATACGAGACAATCGTCTCTTTGCCCGACTGCAAAGACGATAACAATTCCTCCATGTCCAAGAAACTCGGTTGGCAGGAGGAGATGATCAGGGAATCGCAAGAGAAGAACCAGCATCTCTACCTCGAGATGGTCCACTACAAGGACCTTGCCGGCACCAAGGCCAAGGTGCAGTTCGCAAGGCAGAAGGAGGCCCTGAGCGACCAGCTCTCCCTGTTCGACGGGGTGGAGGCCGAGCAGGAAGCGGTGGACCTGGAGGAAAAGGTCGCCGAAAAGAAAGGGAAGGCCATGGAAAAGGTCAACTGGCTTGACGTGCGCCTTGAGGACGACTACCTCATCGACAGGATCTATGCCGAGGAAGAAAGGAAGATAAAGGAATCCTCACCGAGCTACGAGGAGACGGCCAGGCAGGGGAACGAGAGGGATCTTCCGATACCGAAGGAGCTGGAGCCATATATCGGCAGCTTCAAGGACAAGCCGACCGACAGTCGGGACTGTGCAAGGCGGTCCAGTGTTTCAAGAGCACGTGACGGTCTTCGGGGAAGTGTTCAAGGACGGAAGGCTGGGGCTGGGCAACAGCGCAAGCGAGAGGAGGATCGAGGACGGCGTGATAGGGAGGAAAAAATGGATGCTCGCCAACACCAGCAAGGAGGCGGACTTTACCCTGATGCACTACTCCCTGATCAAGACGGCGGTGGAGAACGGGCTGAGCCCGGCCATGTACCTGACGAGGACCTAGAAGGATCTCCCCCACAGGGAAGACAAGGGCTTCGGCTACGACAGCTACATGCCCGAGAACGTGACCTTGGGTGAGGACTGAAACCCTCCTCTTTTTCGATGTGGCGCCGGGGTTCCCAGGATTTTGCAAGACCGGATCTTTGGCGCTTACTTCCCGAGTATGTCTTTGTTCTGGTGATCTATCCCTCTCCTGCAACCACATACGGTCGAAGGCCCCAAGCAATAGGAAATGTTCCTCCGATTACAGCGTGCGTATCACTCCCATGTTTTTCCGTTCTTTCTGTCTTCCAATAGATCTCCTCGCACTCTGCGCAACGCTATCCATTTCCTCTTCCCACAAAAAAATCGGCTTATTTCCTCTCTTTCAAGAGGAGAGAAGCCGATTGATTTGCTGTTTTCCTTTTAGACGAGATGCTTGCGGATTTTGGTGGAGCAGAAGTCGACAAGAAGAACCATGACAAGAAGTCCCCAAATGAGGGCTCCCAGCTGCGGCCAGTTGGCATTGGCGGAATAGGTGAGGATCAGTCTTCCGAGCTCACCTGCGCCGACAAGTCCAAGGATGGAGGCCGTGCGGAGGTTGAGGTCGAAGCGGTAGAGGATCGTGGAGATGAAGTTGGGGAAGACCTGGGGAAGGACACCGAGACGGATCTTGGAAAGTGGGCTGGCCCCGGCGGCATCCAAGGCTTCCAGGAAAGTCATGTCGATGGAGTCGAGGTTGTCGGAATACATCTTGCCGATCATGCCGATGGACTGGATGGAGAGGACGACAACGCCCGTGATAGGACCAAAGCCGGTGATGCGAACCATGACGAAGCAGAAGACGATCTCGGGGATGGTGCGGATGACGATGAGAAGGACCATCGAGATATAAGACCACCTTCCGAAGAGCTTCTTGCTGGCAAAGAAACCGAAGGGCAGTGAGAGGATGGCGGAGAAGAGGGTTCCGACGAAGGCGATGCCGAAGGTCTGGAGGCAGAGGTAGAGGACAGATTGCATGAAGTCGTAGTTTCCCGTCCCGAAGAAGAGGTCGTAGTCGGGGACGAAGAGCCCGTGAAAGAAGAGGGACAGGTTCGTGCTCGAGCCGCTGCTGGGAGAGAAGAGTCCGGAGCCGATTCCGAAGTAGAGGAAGATTCCGAGGAAGATGAGGACGGTGACGAGATTGACGACCCACATCGGAGGGCGGGAGAGGAAGGCATCCAAGGCCGAGAGGAAGTGGCGGTTGCGGGACTGGAAGCGGCACTGGGTGTTGATGTTTTTCTTCTCCCTGCGGAAATAGGGAGAGAGCTTCTTGGCCTCCTTCCTGAGAATCTGAATCTGGTTCTTTCTCTCTTCTTCCGAGAGGGTCTCGTCCTTCTTCTTCTCCTCGATCTCCGCAAGCAGGCTTTCCTTTCTCGTCTCGATCTCTTTCCTCAAGGCGAAGAGCTGCTCGCTCTTTTCCTTCTTGGCTTGGGCACGGGCGAGGGCATTTCTTCTCTTGGATTCCGCTCTTTCCCGTTCCAGTTCCATGTTGATCTTTTCCATGTCACATCGTCCTCTTCTTGAGCGTATTGGAGATCAGCTGGAGCACGACGACCAGGATGAAGAGGGGGACGAGGATGGCTCCGACCTGATTGTATTTGTACTCGCCGATGGAGTTCGAAATCTCGATTCCGATGCCGCCCGCTCCGACAAAGCCGAGCACGACCGAGGCGCGGATGTTGATCTCGAAGGTGTAGAGGGCGTTGGAGAGGAAGGCAGGGATGATCTGCGGGACGATGGAGACGACAAAGGCCTGGGGCTTGCTTGCGCCCGTGGAGACGGAGGCCTCATAGGGATTCATGTCGACCGTCTCGATGAATTCGAACATGATCTTGATCATGATGCCGGCGGTGAAGACGACCATGGCAAAGATGCCGGCCAGGTTGGAGATGCCGAAGAAGGCGACGCCGATGATGGCCAAGACGACCGTCGGGAAGGTGCGGATGATGTTGAGCAGGACATGGTTCGTCCCGGTGACGACCTTGTTCTTGATGATGTTGGTGGAGCACAGGATCATGAAGGGAATCGAGAGGAGACAGCCGATGACCGTGGCGACGAACATCATCATGAAGGTCTCCCAGATGAGGGGGACAGCGGTATTTCCCATGTAGGCCCACCAATCCGCCCAGGTGTGGATGGAGGACATGCCTCCCTGCGGGCCGAAGAGCTGGCTGAAGATGGCTCCGATCTGGTCGGGGTTGAAGACGGCGCTTGCGGGATCGCACATGTAGAAGGAGAAGACGAAGATGGCCAAGAGGACAAGGCCGACGACGATGCTCTTGCCCTGAGGCTTGAGAAGGTGGCTGCCGTTATAGGAAATCGGCTTGTAGAAGAGGCGGAAGGGGAAGACGACCATCCGGTTTTCCTTGCTCTCGCCCTTGATCTCATCGATCTTGGCCTTGTGCTTCTGCGTGAGGTTGAGCAGGGAGGGAAGGACGAAGTTACGGGAGGCAAGATAGCCCATCCCTTCTTTCCTCTTCTCCTTCCGGATGCTCAGGAGCTTCTTCTTGGAAGAGAGGTATTCTTCTCTCTCCTTCTTTTTCTCCTCATGGATTTCCCGATAGCGGGCCTGGAAGGAGGAATAGCGTTCCTTCCGGGGCAGGACATAGCGTCCGTAATTGGGATCTTGGACTGCGCTCATGTCACTTCTCCAGGATCTCGCTGGAATTCAGGCTTCTTCCGTAGATCGTCCGAAGCGCCTTGTCGTCCAACTGTTCCGGCGTTCCGTCGAAGACGATCTCCCCCGCCTTGATCCCGAGGATCCGCGTCGCATATTTCTTGGACAGGTCGACATGGTGCATGTTGGCGATGATGGTGATTCCGAGTTCCTTGTTGATGCGAAGGAAGTCATCCATGACTTGCCTCGACGTCAAGGGATCAAGGGAGGCAGTCGGCTCGTCAGCCAGGATGATCTTGGGGTTCTGGGTCAAGGCCCTGGCCAAGGCAACGCGTTGTTGCTGACCACCGGAGAGCTTGTCCGCTCTTTGATACGCCTTGTCGAGAATGCCCATCAATTCAAGGTTCTTCAACGCAAGCAATTTCTCTTCTTGAGAATAATGGGAGAAGAGAACACCCCAAAAGCTGTGATATCCGGCCCTTCCGGAGAGGACGTTCTTGTAGACGTTGACGCGAGAGACGAGGTTGAAGGACTGGAAGATCATGCCGATTCCACGGCGAAGTTCCCGAAGCTTCTTGCCATTGCATTGGCTGACGTTGACATCGTTGACAAAAAGGGTGCCCGACGAAATGTCGTGCATCCTGTTGATGGTCCTCAGGAGCGTGGACTTGCCCGCTCCTGAGAGACCGATGATACAGACAAACTCCCCATCCTGGATGGTGAGGTTGACATTGGCCAATGCCTTGGTGCCTTCGGGGTAAACTTTGGAGACGTTTTCAAAACGAATCATGATTTACCTCAAAGCGCGAAGGCTTGTCACTTCAGGTTCTGAGCGGACCACTTCTGGAATTCGATCTCTTCCTCGTAGTCCGAATTCTTCGCATCCACATAGCCGGTGTGGGTGTAGAGTGAGTTGATGATGTAAGCCGGAGAGGCCTTGCCGTCGCCATCGACGTCGTTGACCTTGCCGTCGTCCTTCATGTCGCCTTCCTTGACGAGCTTCTTGAAGGCATCGGCGATGCCCTTCTTGACCTCGGCATCAAGGCTCGAACGGACGGCGACACCGTCGTTGAGGATGCCCTGGGTCAGAGCGACCGTGTAGGTCTTGTCCTGGAAGACACCTTCGTCTCCCTTCCACTTCTCCCAGCCGCTTCCGCCATTGAAGGCATCAAGACGGACGTCCATGTATCCCCACAGGGCATCGTACTGTCCGTCCATGAGGTTGTTGAAGTCGGTGGAATAGCCGCTTCCCTTGACATAGAGGTATTCGCCCTTGGATGCATCGGGGGTTCCGGAGGTGACCATGGTCATTCCGTTCTCCCACTTCTCGCCATTGGGACCTTCCTTGACCTGGCTGAAGGCATAGCGAGGATAGGAGTAGCCAGCCGGAGAGGTGGCAGCCTGCATGCAGATCGTCTTGCCGGCGAGCTCGTCGAGAGTGATGGCACCATCCTTGTTGAGATCGAACTCGGCGACCTTGTCCTTCTTGATGATGCACTCGGCATAATAGTAGGAAACCGGATCCTTGCTGGCCTCGCCACGATACTTGTATCCGTCCTTGCCGTTCATGGCCGCAAGCTGGAGCTCACGAGCCTCTGCGCTGGTGTGATCGCCATCCTTGTCGGCGAAGTCTTCGATGACCTTGAAGCCAGCTCGGGTGGAGCGAAGGATCATCTCGACCTTGCCCGGCTCGGCGATCTCGGTGGTGGCGAAGGTGGAAGCCGTCATGAACGCCGCATCAATCGTGCCGGCCGCAAGACCCGTTCCGTCGGCGGCGAAATCCGTTCCGACCGTGATCTTGAAGTCATAGCCCGGCATCTCCGCCTCGAGATAGGGTTCCAGGGCCGTGGCAGACTGAGTGAGGACATCGCCCGGCTTGGAGGCGGTCAGCTGAAGACGGATGACTTTGTCGTTGTTTCCGCAAGAGGACAAGGGAAGAAGAGTCGCACCGGCCATCAACACAGACAGCAACAGAGACTTGGACTTTTTCATTGTTTCCTCCTTGAAAAGTCTGTTCTTCGACTTCCATAATACCACCGATTTCTTTCTTGCCATTCCCCAATTGTAAAATAATCGTTAAATTTTTGTTGATTTTTTTCATATTCTGATGATATTTGGCATATTTTCAGAGCAGTGATGTAAGGGGTTTCTTTCACTTGAAAACGTCTTTCCTCCCCTTCCGTGAGCTCATCTCTTTCGGTCTTTCCGTCGAATTATTATTTCTCTTCCTCTCCTTCTTTTCTTTCTCCCTCCCGAGTCCTTCCCCGTTCCAGCAAGCGAGGATGTAAGGCCTTTCGCCATTTGCCGTCTCTTTCTTTCCATTTTTCTTCGTTTTTCCTTGACAGGGAAGAGGGGCGATTCAAAAATGAATCGTCTTCAAGTCAAGGAAAGGGGAGAAGAAAGATGACCATCGCGGAGAGAATCTATACGAAGATCAAGGAATATCCGTCCATCGTCCTCTTCGGGCACAAGGATCCCGACGGCGATTGCGTGGGTTCGACAAGGGGATTGAAGCATCTCCTTCAATCTCTTTTTCCAGACAAGAGAGTCCTCGTCAGCGGAACAAGGCCTTCCT
This sequence comes from uncultured Bacillota bacterium, assembly GCA_949290645.1. Lineage (GTDB taxonomy): Bacteria > Bacillota_I > Bacilli_A > RFN20 > CAG-288 > Enterosoma. The sequence goes on along the minus strand of CASESG010000003.1, from coordinate 108,267 downwards.
CTCTTCCTGCTTTTCTGGAGGAAGGAGACGAGGTCGACGAGAAGACGATCAAGGAGAGCCTCGGAATCCTTCTCGACCATTCCGACACCGAACGCTCGGAAGACCGGCGATCCTCTCTCGCCAAGGAAATCGTCATCATCGACCATCACATCCCTGGGACGAAGGGCAGGGACAAACTGAGCTACCGGATCGTCGATGCCCCGAGCTGCACCTATGTCCTCTCCCTCTTTTTGGAGGAACTTCATCTGGACTATGACGAAGAGTGCGCCAAGGCTTTCTTCCTGGGCCTTGTCACCGACAGCGACACCTTCCGCCTGGACGCCCGGAAGGAGACCTTCGAGGCGGCGATGAAATTCGCTGCGAAGATCAAGGATCCTTCCCAGATCCTCAAGGAAGTCAACAAGCCGAACGAGTCCAAATTGAAGTTCCTCTCCTTCCTCTACACCCATTACCGGTTCACGAGAAATGCCTGCTATTGCGTGATCAGGAAGGAAGACTACCTTCCCCTGGGCCTAGGGCAGAACGACATCAGCAACGAGGTCTCGATGATCTTGGGTCTCGATGACAAGGAATTCGCTATCTTCTTCGTCGAGAAGGAGGACAGCGGAATCCGGGTCGAATATCGAGCCAACACCACCGGCGATGTCGAGAAGATCGCAAGGCATTTCGGAGGGGGAGGTCACAGAAATGCCTCCGGCTCTCCTCTTTCTAGCCTCTCCCAGGTCAAGGATGTCCTTTTCTATCTTGAGAAGGAAGAAGAGAAAGAATGATCTCTAGGTTGTCCCTCTTCCTTTATGCTAAAATGTTTGTTGTCTTTACAATTTCATTCCGAAGGAGAGAACGTCATGTGCGAGAACTGTGAACTGATCGAAAAGCTGAAGGAGGGGAGGAATCCCTACTTCTTGGTCGAGACCAAGGCGGGATACTTGATGCTTCATGAGCATCAGCCCTATCCCGGAATGTGTCTCTTCCTCTGCAAGGAGCATGTCCAGGCCATCTACGAGCTGGAATTCCACAAGAGAAACGAATACCTGACGGAGATGGGACAGATCGCCCACGCCATCCACGATGCCACAAATGCCGTGAGAGTCGACATCGAGATGTGCTCCTCCAAGGACGGACATCTGGACACCCTTCTTGTCCCCCGCAAGGAGGATGACCTGAAGGCTCTCGACTACAAGCCGGCCTTCTCCCTTCCGCAGGTGGACTTCCTCAGCGACAAGAACCGCTTCACCACCGGGGAGCTCAAGAGCATGAAGGAGAAGCTTCTTGCCGAGCTTGAGAAATACTTCCCCAAGGCCGTCCCTCAGAAGAAAGGCCTGCTGCAGGGCATGCTCCTGGACAAGATCTTCGACGGCGTCCGCATCTCTCTCATCGACCGCAGGGGAACTGTCGTCGCCTATGTCGACATGGGAAAGAGGAACAAGACCGAAAGGGTTCTCTCCCGCACCTATGTCAGCGAAGGCTATCGCAGCAAGGGACTGGGGACGTTTCTGATCGACGAAGCGGAGAGGATCTGCAAGCAGGAGGGAACGACCCTGATCAAGAGTTGCTCCTTCGCTTCCCGCTAATCCTCTCTCTCGGCCCTCACCGAAAAGAGTTCGATTCCGAATCGAGACTTGAGGCTGATGGTGTTGCCATCCGTGGCGATGCCGTCAACCTCTTTTTTGTTGTCGAGGAAAGCTTCCTTCAGCGCAAAGTCCTTGGCCCCGAAGACATAGATGTTGCTCCTCTGTGCCCTCTTCGTCAGGACGAAGATCCGATCCTTCTCCTCAAGAAGGACGAAGTCGACGATCTCCTCCTTCTCCTCCGAGGGAAGAAGGAAATCCATCCTCTTGAGGACCTTCCCGCTGCGGCTGAGAAGGAGGAATCCCTTCGGGGAATCGGCAAGGAGAAGGTTTCCTTCCCGATAGGGATAGACCTTTCTCGAACCTGGGTGAAGGAAAGAGAAGCAGATTTCTCCTTGGCTGACAAAGGAGAAGCGTCCTCTCCGGTCAAAGAGAATCAAGACATTCCACTGTCTCGAATAGCCAATCCGGTCATCCATCGAGGAGATGTCCAAAACTTTCTCTCTTAGACCATCCCTGATCTTCCACAGGGAAGTCTTGCTCTTGTCCCTGGTCAAGTAGAAGAACGACCCGTCTTCGGAATAGCAGCAATCCAATAGGATCGTCCCCGAATCAAGCTCCAGTTCCTGTCTTTGGTTGGGCTTGTCAAGTTCGAAGAAAAAGCCCTTTGCGGAGAAGAGTCCGTTCTGAAGGAAGGCCCTTTTCCCGTCTGGGGAGAGGACGATCTTCCGGCTGTACATCGGACAGGGGAAAAGAGTGTATCCTTTCCTCTTCCCCTCGTAATAGGAAAGCTCCTCCCGGTTCTTGACTAGGAAGCCCTTTTGACAGGCGATCAGCGCTTGTGCCGTCGGATAGAAGGCGATGCGGCGGAGATTCTTCAATTTCCGTCCCTTCTTCCCAGATGGCGGTCTTCCTGGATCTGCTTGACCAGTGCCTCGCTGAAGTTTTCCTTCTTTGTCCGATAGCTCCAGTTCTGGTCGGAGAGCAAAGAAGGCGTGTTCATCCGGCTCTCGTTTCCAAGAAGGAGCAGATCCTGGATGGGGACGATGTTGGCCATCGTCTTCAAACAGTAGCTGAGGGAGACGGTCGTCCGGGCCAAATCCTTGGGGGCGTCGCCCCGATAGGGGACGCCAAACTTCTCGCACTCCTCCCTCAGGGTCCTGCGGTAGGTCTGAAGTCCGTTCTCGTCGAGCGTCGTGAGATAGCCGTAGATCGGCATGTTGTCGTGCGTCCCGGTATAGCCGAAGTAGTTCTCCGTGCAGTTGGAAGGAAGGTGTTCGTTGTCCTTGCTTCCGTCGAAGGCGAATTCCAGGACCTTCATTCCTGGGAAGCCCGTCTCCTTGAGGAGCTTCCTCACCTTGTCGTCCATGAAGCCGAGATCTTCGGCGACGATCGGATCGTCCAGCCTCCCCTCGAAGAGAGCGATGCCCGGGCCGTCGACCCATTCCCCGACGACGGCATCTTCCCTGCCGTAAGGGATGCGGTAGTAGGCGGCAAGGCCGCGAAAGTGATCGATGCGAAGGATGTCATAGAGGCTCAGGGAATAGTCGAGGCGATTGCGGAAGAACGCATAGTGGTTCTCCTTCATCCTCTCCCAGTCGAAGATGGGGTTTCCCCAGAGCTGTCCCTTGGGAGCGAAGTAGTCCGGAGGGCAGCCGGCGACATAGGTCGGCTCTCCCTTCTGGTCGAAGAGGAAGAGTTCCGGATTCTTGTAGCATTCGACCGAATCCCTTGAGAGATAGAGGGGGATGTCTCCCATGATCTCGATTCCGCGGGCGTTGGCGTAGTGCTTGAGCTTGTGATACTGGATGAGGAATTCGTACTGTGTCCAGACGTAGAAGAGATAGAGGTCCTCGTGCTCTTTGATGACCTTCTCCTCAAGCTCCCTGGAGTAGTGTCTGGACTCGTCTTTCCACTCGTAATAGGGACGGAAGTCGTGGAGGGACTTCAAGGTCATGTAAAAGGCGAAGTCCTTGTACTCCTCCTCCCTCACGAAGGTCTCGAAGGCGATGTTGGTGCGATCGAAGCGGGAGAAGGCCTTCTTGAGAAGGGGAATGCGGTTCTCGAAGAGCTTCCCGTAGTCGATCTTGGAGGGGTTGTCCCCCATGTCGCAGCTCATGACCTCTTCCTTGGTGAGGAGTCCCTTCTCGATGAGGATGTCGAGGTCGAGGAAGTAGTAGTTGAGTCCCTTGGCGGAGAAGGACTGATAGGGGCTGTCGCCATAGCTTGTCACGCCAAGAGGCAGGATCTGCCAAATCTTGGAGCCGGAGCGGGAGAGGAAGTCGACAAAACCATAGGCCTCCTTGCCCAGGGTTCCGATGCCGTAAGGGGAGGGAAGGGCGGAGATGGGAAGAAGAATTCCCGAACGTCTTTGTTTCTTGTCCATGTTGTCCTCGTTTCATTGTAAACTTATGCTGGAAATATGATAGCTTGAAAAGAAAGGGAAAAAAAGATGCAGGCAAAGAAAGAACTTCTGACGAAAGTGCTCTATCAGGTCTTCGTGAGGGACTACCCTCCTCATGGAACCTTGAGGGATGTCAAGGACGACCTGAAGAGAATCCACGATCTCGGTGCGGACATCCTCTACCTGATGCCCATCCAGACGATCGGAAAAGTTGGACGGAAGGGAAGTTTAGGCTCTCCCTACGCGATCGAGGACTATGGTGAAATCGATCCAAGTCTCGGGACGGAGGAGGACTTCAAGAAGCTCTGCGAGAAGGCCCACCTTCTGGGCATGAAGGTGATCCTGGATGTCGTCTACAACCACACCGCACGGGACAGCGTCCTCCTGAAGGAGCATCCCGAATACTTCTACAAGGACAAGGACGGAAACTTCGGCAACAAGGCCGGAGCCTGGAGCGATGTCTATGACCTCGACCATTCCAAGGAAGGACTGGACGACCTTCTCGTCTCCTATCTTCTCAAATACCAAGGACTAGGAATCGACGGCTTCCGCTTCGATGTCGCCTCTCTTCTTCCCTCTTCCTTCTATCGGCTTGCTCGGGAAAAGCTCGGCGAGGAGTGTATCTTCCTTGCCGAATGCATCGACACGGACTTCCTCAACTTCCTCCGCTCCAAGGGTGTCAGAACTCTCACCAATGCCGAACTCGTCGAAAACGGAATCGACTTCCTCTATCCCTATGCCTCCTTCGCCTTTCTGGAGAACTATCTCCTCTCCCTCAGGGAAGAAGACCTCAGTTCCGCCCTTGTCGCCCTGAAGCTGGAGGAGGCCACAATCCCACAGGATCACTTCCTCACCCGCTGTGTCGAAAACCACGACCGCCGAAGGATCAACTCCTACCACGACAGTCCTCTCTTGGCAAGAAACCTTCTTGCCTTCACCTTCTTCGAGAGAGGGCCGGCCTTCGTCTACTTCGGAGAGGAGTGCCAAGAAAAGCATCTCCCGTCCCTCTTCGAACAGGAGATGCTCTCCTTCCCCAAGCCGGAGAAGGACTACGAAGAACTCTTCCAAAAGCTTGTCGAGTGGAAGAAAGGAAGTTTCCAAGAAAAAATCCTTGCGACCCTCTATCTCGAGGCGCAAGGACATGTCCTTCTTGCCAAGAACGTCTCTTTGGAGAGAGAAGTCTACGGCCTTTTCAATCTCTCCACCAAGAAGGAGAAGGTCTCTTTCGAACATCTCCCCACAGGGAAGTACAAGGATCTTCTCAGCGGAAAGGAAGTTCTTGTCTCGGAGGATGGATTGTCAGTGAGTGATCCCCTCTTCCTTGTCCGCGAGTAGGAAGGAACTTCTCTCGATCGTCGAGTCCTCGTCCCCGTCTCCGATGAGATAGATCTCATCCCTTCCCTCCTCGGAATAGGCCTCGAGGCTACAGGCTCCGACGATGGTCTTTCTCTTGGGAGAGTAGAGGAAGTCGGGATGGGCGACAAACGTCACACCATCCACGGCCTGTTCCTTCAGCTTGAGGGAGATCTCCATCGACAGAGGATCGAAGGAAAAACCGTCGCTTTCATATGCCTTCAAGTCATCGGCCAGGTCGTCAAGGTCAAGCGAGGTTTTCTTCTCCCCGAGGACCAGGACCTGTCTCTTGTTGTCCAAGCAACGATACGTCCCGTAGAGATCCTCCTTCCTGATGGGAGAAAAGAGATGAAGAAGGAACCATTCGGAGAAGTCGTTCTCCTTGGAGGAAAGGACGATCTTGACCTCCCTCTCTTTCGTCTCCTTGGTCAGATCGATGTGGAATTTCTTTCCTTCAATCGTGAAGGAAAGAGGAGCGTCGCTTATCCCTTGCCAATCCGATACCCCGACTTCCGGAGAGGTCTCAAGAACGAGTTCATGCTTCCTTCCTAGCATCAGAAAGACATCGTGAAGGGAGATCATCTCCTTGTAGACCTTGTCCTGAAAATAGCAGTTGTGGATCTTCATTCCCTGAAATCCTCCGCAAACTTGCCAAGGCGGCAATAGCGGACCTTCTCCAGGTGCTGGAAGTGCTCCAGAAACTCCTCGACGGAGAAGTGGGTCGACTTGAAGGCGAAGACGACGATGACCTCCATTCCGGGATAGCCATTCTGCTCGAAGTTCCTGGAGTGGATGTCCTTGATGGTGAGCTTGAGCGTGTCCGCTTCCTGATGGATCAAGGAGAGGATGGCAAGGTCGCCGTCGCAGCGGATGAGGACAGTGGGCGCCTTCCGGTCGAGGGCCTTCTCGAGATGGACAAGGCCCAGAAGGAAGAAGAGAGAGACCAAGGTTGCGATCAAGGCCTCGACCACGAATCCAGCCCCGCAGGCCAGACCCAAGCCGCCGCAGATCCACAAGGTCGCCGAGGTCGTCAGTCCCTTGATGGAGGAGTGGGTGCGGATGATGCATCCGGCGCAGAGGAATCCGATGCCGGAGACGACACCGGCTCCGATCCGGGAAGCGTCAAACTCGACTCCGGTCGCCTGGATGGCGAAGATGGATATGGACATCATCACGGCCGAACCGACGGCCAATAGGACATGGGTTCTCAGTCCAGCGGACTGTCCGCGGATTTCCCTCTCGAAGCCGATGATGCCGGAGAGGATTCCGCTGATGAGGGTTGTGAAAAGGATGAAGACGGGAAGTCCCCAAAGGTCCTGTTCCGCAATGAACAAAAGCCACTGATCCATATCTGCCTCCTGCCAAAATAAGATGTGGATACCATTATAGGGAAAGGAGGTAGGAAGGACAAGTCATCTCTATTCCAAGGGGAGATAGACGGCGTAGTGGAGATAGAGAGAGACGCCGGAGAGAACGATCGTCAAGACAGCCAAGACGACAAGGACGATGGCAAGGACAAGACGGCTGGGAAAGATCTTGGCAAGGATACCGTTCTTCTCGTATTCCTTCTTGACGAAGAGAAGGAAGATGCCATAGGCGAGAAGAAGGACGCCGATGATGAGGGAGACATAGGAGAATGCCAGGAAGTCGACGACATATTCGCTTCCGTCGACCGCATAGTGGATGGTCGGAATAAAGGACAGGGCAGAGAGAAGGACCATGCCAATTCCGAGGAAGGGCGAGATGGTCTCCAGATCGAAACGTCCCAAGACACCGGAAGTCTTCTCTTCCGCGTCGGGATTGAGGTCCTTGAAGCGAGGGTCGTCCATCACGACAAAGAGTGGCTTGGCCAAGAAGACGAAGAGGACGATCGAGATCACGATGCAGGGGATGATGTAGCCGAGGTTATAGACCGCGGAATAGGTCACCGTTCCCGCATCGAAGTGAGGTTCGAGGAAAGAGGATCCGTTTGCGTCCCACATAACAAGGCAGCCGGAGAAGAAGGAGCAGATGAAGCGCAGGATTCCGGCCAAGATCATGGAGAGAATCGGAAAACCGATTTCCTTCCGATGAAAGAAGCGGGAGAAGAATCCGCAGACGCCACAGACCGAAAAGCCCAGGATGTAGTCCAGAAGCACGGAGCACCAGTTGTATCCCCATCCGCTGATGAAGAAGGAGAGAAGCCCGAAGAGGAAGGAGACCCCAAAGCCCCAGAGAGGTCCGCAGATCAACCCGGTCAGAAACAGGGGAAGCATCGCCGGGGTGATCGTCCCGCCGTTTGGCCAGTTCAGGCCAGGGATGTAGTTGCAGATGAAGTCCGTCAGAAGGGCCAGCGCCAGCATCATAGCGCTGGTGACCATGGAGATGATGGCTCTGTTGTTCTCCGTCCTTGTCGAATGTCGTTCCATAAAGAGATCCTTTCCGGGCATGAAAAGCGCCCTGACCCAAGGTCAAGGCACCAAGCAGGCAAAGTGATCTCTTGTTTGTTTCAAGCGATGGACTTCACTCCCTACGATGGTCTTGACCAACAGGTTCCAAGCGTCAGGTTTGAACCTTCTCAACTGCTTTCGCAGTCCCGCTGTAAAGTACAAGGAAATCATAGCACAGTCGAAAGGGAATGTGCGAATGTTTCGTTATTTTTTTCGATTTTTGTGTCTCCCCCATCGCTCACTTGCTATAATGGAGTCAATAATCAAGGAGATCTTAATTATGGCAAAGAAATCTGGCTTCTTCCGAAAGTTCTTCAAGCTCATCTTTTCTCTCGCCGGCCTCGCCCTCGCCATCCTGGCCATCATCCTGATGACGACACCGTTCGTCGGACAGACGGTGAGCGGCACAGTTCTGGGCAAGGAGATCGCGGCCGCCGCGACGCTCTCCGGCTTCGCGATGGCCTTCGGCGGCGAACCTGTCGTCAGCATGACCCTCGACGGGGAATCCAGCAACTTGGTGGACCTGCTCCCCGACGAGTTCGGCGACGCGCTGAAGATCGAGCCCAACACGGGAGTCATGATCGCCTTCATCCTTCTGGCCGTCGGAGCCCTGTTGGCCCTGCTCTACTTCCTCTTCTCCTGGGGAAAGAAGAACGTCGGCCTCAAGAAGGGAGTCGGACTTGTCGCCGTCCTGGCCTTGGTCGCCGGTGGCGTGATGGCCTTCTTCGCGCCGAATTTCGCCGAGATCAAGACCAGCACGGAAGAAATCCTGGGCTTCACGATGAAATCCGGCCTGATGGTCGGCGGAATCCTCACGGGAGTCTTCGCTATCGCCGCTTCGATCCTGATGGCCGTCGCCACGCTTCTGGGCCCCAAGTCGGAATAGTTCCAATCGATTAAGACTTCAAAAGCCGCCCCAAAGGCGGCTTTTCTGATGAAAAAAGGCCGCGGTCGTGCCGTGGCCATGAATCTTGAGTCTTACTGGATTTCGTCTTTCGAATAGAGCTCGGAGCAGGCGATGGCCAAAGCTCCAGGCCCGATGTGGACAGCGACAGAGAGGGAGAGTGGATCCATCATGATCTTTTCCTCGGGGACGTGGAAGTTCTCGCTGACCTGCTTCCGGAAGAGCTTTGCCTTCTCGAGGTTGTGGGTATAGGCGATGGCGAAAGCGAGGTTCTCCTTGCCCTTGAACATGCCTTCCAGATCGTCCTTCATGAACTTGATCATGTTGGCGCAGGCTCTCTGGGCACCAAGCTGCTTGCTCTTGGCATCGAGCTTTCCGCCTTCGATCTTGAGGACCGGCTTGATGTTGAGGACCGAGCCCAAGGCGGCAGCGGCGGGGGTGATCCTTCCGCCTCTCTTGAGGTATTCCAGGGTATCGACCATGATGTAGATCATGGATTCCTTGGCCCGGGCTTCCAATTCCCACTGGATCTCCTGGGCGGAGAGTCCTTCCTTGATCATCGCCAGGGCATCGTAGATGGAGTGGCGAAGGGTGACGGAAATGCGGTGGTTGTCGACGACGAAGACCTTCCCGGAGTATTTGTCGTCCATGGCGAGGGTCTTTGCCGTGTCGATCGCACCGGTGAGTCCCGAGGACATGCCGATGAAGAGGATCTGGTCGTTCTCCTTGAGGGCTTCGTCCCAGATCTTGTAGAAGTCCCTTATCATCGGCTGGGCGGTGTGGATCGAATGCCCTTCGGCCTGGAGCTTGTAGAACTCGTCGCTAGTGATGGTTCGGTTCTCGAAATAGTCCTTGCCGTCGATCACGATCGGCATCGGTATCACGTATAGTCCAAGCTTCTTGCTGATTTCCTGCGGAAAACCGGAGTTGTCGTCCGTCACGATTCCAATCTTCATTTCATTCTCCTTTCGGTGAGACATCGGGCATTATTATATCTAAAAACGGCCGGATTCCAAACAGACTCATTCCTCTTTCCCGAGCTTCGTCCCGCAATTCTTGCAATAGGTCGCATCGGCATCGTTCTTCTCCTGGCACTTCGGACAGACCCGGATCAGTTCCTTTCCGCAATGGTCGCAGAAGCGGGCATCGGGATCGGCCTTGGCTCCGCAATGGGGACAGACGCGCGTTCCCTTGATGGTGTCGGCAAAGGTCTCCATCGAGGGTCTCAGGTCCTGTGCCGCCTCGTTGAGGACCGGTGTCGTCTCGTTCTTCATGTAGGTCGCCGTCTCGCGCCTGTAGCCCAGCATCGTGAACGTGCCGCCGAAGAAGATGCAGGGGATGCCGATGAAGCAAAGGAAGAAATAATCTTCGGTGCACTTCAAGATTGCGCCGGCAACAAACAGGGCAATCCCGGCGACAAGGAGGATCGGACCGACGATCTTGAAGACGAGCTTCGTCCTCTCGTGCTGCTTTCGCTTCCGTTCCAAATCGGGTGTGGGTTTCATTTCCATGGTTCTTTTACCTCATCTCCATTTTAGCTGAAAGTCGGTGCACGAAACAGAGATCCTATTGAAAGAAACACGAATGATTCTTCCTTGAGGAAACCATCTCGTCTCTCATAGCAATCTGGAAACGACGGATTGAGACAGGTCTATAACACAAAAAAGCGGTTATTCAGAACCCCGCCTGGTGACTGACGGCTTGACGGAACCCGGCCTCGCTTCGGTCAGTGTTAGTGAAAGTGACATCACTGTCGGGACAGAATTGTGGTTCAAGGAGACTGTTGATGGATCCTCTTCCGAGAAGCCGAACTTTCAAATGTTCGTCAAGACAAAACTTGTCCTAGATGGATTTGTTCATTCTAGGTTTTACGCTCGACTTCTTCCTTTCGAATCCACATCTAACCTTTACGCCTGCTCACGCTCGAATATAAACAAAAGAAGTTAGGCTTCTTCCACAGGCCATCCTTCCAGGATTTCGAAAACGATTTCGATATCGAGCGTGTCGTCCTTCAACTGTTCCAGGTCATCGAATGGTTTTCCCTTGTGCAAAGGATATCTTCTAGCCTCGAAATCGACACCATCAAGGTTCCAGATCTCTGGATTGAAATACATCTGATTCCTCAGGAAATCGCCATCCAGGTCTTGAATGCTCACTGAACTGCCAATGTCAGTATTGACCCTTATACCGCTTCCCAAGTCAAAATTAGAATAGTATGAATCGACGCAATCGTAATCGCTAACCTCACCCCAGACCAAGGCACCGATCTCATTCATCCCTCTCATAGTGCAACAACTTAGTACTGAAGAAAGGGAGACTAGCGAGTCCACTGGAGAACATAGACCAACATGCGACCCCGTAAGATTTCCGATGTTGATGCAGTAGGAGAACTTGAACCCATGCCCTATTCCCAATGTAGAATCAACCGAACTAGTGGTCTCGGTAACGGAAACAGTACCATAGTTCACGCAATTGGAGAATGTGGAACCATCGCCAATACCACTGGCATGAGAGAGATAAGAAGAAGTGAAGGAAATGTCAATATAACCATAGTTCACGCAATTGACGAATTTGGACCCTTCTCCAATACCATAGCCATAATATGAAGAAGATGAAGATGAAGTGATGGTGATGTCACCATAGTTCACGCAATTGATGAATGTGACATTGTCAAAGGAATCCCCTTGCCCAATGCTGCAGGCATAACTATTGGCTGAAGATGAAGATGATGCTAACGATATATTACAGAGATTAATGCAGTCATTAAACTTAGAATAGTCGTTTTCTGCAGAGATACCCGCAACATAGCCTCTTCCTCCCCGCAAATTGACATCGATGACGTTGCTTTCCGCCGAGATAATCCTACTGAAAAGAGTATATTGAGCCACAGCACAGAGTCCTGCACAATACATATCCTCTCCTAGTGGCGCGTCAAGTCGAAATACGCCTTCGGATATTGTGAAATCTTGGAAGGTAGCCGACTCGCAATAAGCAAACAGAGCTGCATATGAAGTTGGCTGTGTAATCTTGAAATTGCGTACTTCATGGCCGAAACCGACAAGACATCCGGAGAAAGGTTCCTCTACCATCCCAATCGGGATCCACTCCGTGCCGCCGAAATCGATATCCGATGTCAGGAAGTAGAAGCCATCCAAGTTTTCTCGGATCGCATCGAATTCCTCGGCGGTTTCGATCGGGGTGCCAAAGACGCCTTCAAGGACACTCTCGTCGCTCTCCGGAAACCAGCCTGCAGAGACAAGACCATTCTCGTCCGACACCCTCTTGCCGTCCAGGAACCATCCTACAAATGGTCCACAATCGATTTGATTGTCTGCCACAGGAACGGGAAGCCGGTTCTCCTTTCCGAGTTGAATATCGAAACTTGTAGGACAGGTATATTCATCCTCATCCATCCCTAGAACGGACAAGGAATAGGTCTTATCCGCCCACGCTGGCGTAAGAATGGCGTCGTCGATGGAATAATCCCAGGACTCGCCCAAGAGGGGAATCACGACATCGCCCAGAAGCCATCCCCGAACGCCAACGCCCATGCTTGAATAGTCCAGAAGTGCAAAGGGCTTTCCGTACTCGACGACTTGTTTTCCTACCGGCTCCTCTCCATCGAAGTAGCTCAAGGAGATCATTTCCTTCGCCCACGTGGCAAGAAGCGTGACATCGCCATGGATGGACCAAGGGCCGTCATGGACAGGTTCATCCCCATAGTACCAACCGGTGAAGACATAGCCTTCTTTCGTCGAGATAGGGAGAACGACCGACTCCCCGTACCGGTAAGTCTCCGAGGTCACGGGCATGCTGCCGCCATCCAGGAGGAAGTTGACGACGCTCGTGTCGGAAACCCAGTTCGCGACAAGGGTCATGTCTTCGTAGACAGGGGTATCAAAATCCCATTCCTCGCCGTCGGAGAACCAGCCATCGATGACGTATCCATCCTTCTCGACACCCGTCGGCTCGGTGACGACATCGCCAGCATCCAGTTGTTGAGGCTCGACTTGCGTGCCTCCGGCCTTATCGAAGGTGACGATGACTTTCTTAGATGAACTCAAGGAAATGGAGGAATTGGAAGAACTCGAGGAAACGTTGTCGCATCCCCCAATGGTCAACAGAAACAACAGAGATAACAACAACGGCATTGCGACTGTTTTCATCTTGGACACACTTATTCCTCCTATTTAGACTGATTTGCTTCCAATCGGACATGGCCCTTCAATTCAGAGTCTTCGATTTGTACATTCTTGTCGTAATGAATTTGTGGATTCAGCCCATTCCTCTCTTCGGGATGCCTTCGAATTCGAATACTCGTTCTTTCATCATTCTTGAAGGTAATGACAATCCCGTCGATGACATCCGTAATTGGTTTCCTTCCGACAATTCCCTTCAGGAATGAATCGGAGAGATAACAATAAAGTTTCGCTTCCGTCTCGTAGGACCAGCAGATGTTCTTCATCGGATTCTTCAAGTAGACAGATTCAAAGATTTCATCGCTCACATGGGCCTTGTGCGTCGATCTCAGCAGCAGATTGCCATGACCCGCCTTCTTGTAATACACAACATTCCGAAGCTGGATGCGCAGCTGTCCTTTCAGGACGAGTTCCTTGGCATCATAACGAGTGCTCGTTTCTTTGTTGTTTTTGAAAACGATACTTAGATGGCACACTTTCTCCTCAAATTTCTCAATAATTGAGGAAGTGTAACGAAAACAAATTCCTTTTTCATTCATTATCGCTTTGCTGCTTTCTTCTTTTCTTTTATCTGCATACATTTTCCACATTGCGACGTTTTCGCTTTGAAAATAGGAAAGACATCGACAAAAGCAGACATATCCTTCCATTTCCGGCGTCGTTTCCTGTGGATCGTTGTTTCTGTCACTGCTGACCAGCCCAAAGAACATCTCCAATGGATTCATCAACGAATCGACATGATCCGTTTAGAAGTAATAAGAATCGTGTTTGGGCGGAAGCAAAATACCGGTCTCTTCGATCTCGCTTTGCTTTGTGACAAACTTACTCATAAAAAAGTATCTCTCCCTCAGAAAAAGATAACACCCCCGCAAAATCAAGCGATAGCAGCCGTTAATCCTAATACGGGAAGAAAAGGAGGATCTGGCAAACGTCTTGAACAGAAACTTGGTTTCTATTTCAATAATGTTATTGAGAATCCAAGGACGGGATCACGTCCTATTTCGTCTCGGTAGACCAAGTGCTTAAAAAGGGACCGTCTTCTTACGGACTCTCCTTCTTCTGACGGAAGAAGGCATTCCGTCTCTTCTTGTTTTTGCTGCCCCATTGTTTCCGTGCGTCCACCCAAATTCCGAAACAATATGACACGCAAAATGTTCTCGGAAATGGGTGAAAAGGCCGCTATCAGGAAATGCCTTTATCGCTCGTCCTTGATTCCGTACCCGAACCAGTCGAAGCTGTTGCGATACTTTCCCTTCTCCTCTCCGCTCATCGCCATGGTGTTCTTCCCCAGCTCCTCGTTGACGAAGAACTCCTTGATGTAGTTGTCCAATGTGCGTTCCTCGAAGATCTTGTACTTGTTGAGCGCCTCGAAGTCTTCCTTGCTGATGCCGACGGCTTCCAGGAAGACCTTGGGATCGGCGTTCTTGAAGATCTCCCGGAAGGTCGTCTCCCGATAGACGGAGATGTAGAGGAACTCGAAAAGTCGGGAGAGAATATGTCGAAGGACGTTGTCGGCGTCCTCGATCGATTCGCCTTCCTCCAGTCGGACTTTCGGTCTCAGGGACGAGCGGAGAGCCCTCTGGAAGGAATCGCAGTACCATCTCCGGTAAAGGGAGTGACGGTATTGCTCTGGAATGTTCTGGATGTCATTGAGATGGTGACGGACGAAGTTCTCGATGTCCCTTCTTGTCCTCTCGACATAGACGATGTCCTTCCCGAATCTCTCCTTCACCCTTTCGACGAACTGGATTCCGTCCTCCTTGCCGCAGTTGAGCTTGCGGATAGGGGCGTTGACGCCTCTCTCATAGCCGCGACAGAAGCCGTTCTTGAAGCATTTCTCGCGGATTTCGTCATAGTCCTTGGGACAGCACTGGGTCAGATACTCCTGGATGTTCTTGTCGAAGGCATCCTGGATGTCCTTGTCATCGTAATCCACATATTTCCCGGAATCGGCGATTCCCTTCTCGTATCCGATCTTTCTTCCCTCGTCGGTCTCCCTCTTGATGAAGTCGTCGTCGGGAAGGGAAGGCGGTGTCCTTGTCTTGGCCTTCTGGAACTTGGAATGGGCGAAGACCTTCTTGATGATGTCGTGGACCTTGGGGTCGTTGAGCATCTCGGCGATGGTCTCGTCGTCGAGGATCCTTGTGGTCCTCCGGGTGTCCGCGATCTTCTTCGACAGCGGTTCTCCGGAGGTGTCGCCGAACTGAGCCAGCTGGTAGAAGACCTCCTTCGAGATCGGATGGTCCATGTCTCCGTTCATGTAGATCGGAAGGTGACGGACGATGAGAGAGGCGATCTTCATCTTCTCCACCTTCCCGCTCCCTTCCGAATTCTCGGCATACTTCAGAAGCAGGGAGGCGGCCCGGTCGATGTTGAAGTCGAAGACGAATCCCTCCTTCTTGAAGGAACCGTCTTGCTTCACATAGGGTGTCTGGATCCGGAAGATGGACTGGAAGTAGGATTCGGGACTGGTGAGGTCCTTGAGCACGAAGACCGAGGACCAGGGCTTGACCGTGACGCCGACGGTGAGCTTGTTGACCGTGATGGCAATCGTCCCGAGTTTCGGAGGAATCGACTGCTCGGCCGCCCGCATCCTTAGATGGAGATAGTCCAGGGCTTTCTTCCCAGCCCCGACGTCCGGATCGGAGAGGTTGATGATTTCGTATCTCTTGAAGAAATCGTCCTTCTCAAGCAGGTCGGAAAGCGCCTTGCAGGAATGGATGGTAGGCAAAAGCCACAGAGAATCCTTCACAGAGGGCAGCATCCGCGGATGGACGAACGGGTAGTTCTCTCCCCTGGCGCTTCTCCCCTTGAGGATGTCCAGCCAATAGCGGACCGGATCCTCGTTGACGAACTTGGCGGGCCTTTCACCGTTCTCATCTTTTTCGGTCCGAAAGAACTGATTGAGCGAGAAATAGTTTCTCTTCAGGATCTTGTCGCCCGAAACGCAGGTCAAGGCCATGTCCGGAAAGAGCTCGGCCATGTTGTATCCGAAGATCTTCATGTCCGGGAACTTCTCGTATGCCGGGTCGACCACCAAGGGATGCTCCGGATCGGGATATTTGTTCTCCTGCTCGTCGAAGTAGGAATAGGTGAACGTATTCTCGGAGTTGAATTCGCCCCTGGCAATCGCCTTGTAGGGCGTTCCCGAAAGGCAGAGGGTCCTTTCGGTCTGGATGTGGAACTTGTCCAGGACCTTGAGTCCATGGGCCTTCAGAAGTTCCTTCTGATAGTTCTGGTCGATGTCCTCGACGATCGTGTCCTGCGTCCTCTCGTTCCAGGCGCCGAAATGATATTCGTCCAGGACAACCAGGTCGAATGGGATTTCCTGGAGCTTCTGAATTTTCTGCTTGACTTTCCGGTCCTCGGTCTTTCCAAGATAGTTCTGAAGGCTTAGGAACAGGACAAAGGGCTTCGAAAGGAAATTCGGAAGGAAGGAATCCTTCCTCAGGTCGGCATCGGTGAAATAGTCGTACTCCTTCTTTATGTGTTCCAGATCCTCTCTCCAGGAGTCCTCCACTGCCGGGACGAAGGTCAGGATCAAGACCTTGTCCAATCCGACTTCCTCGCAGTACTTGTACGTCGTGAACGACTTGCCAAAGCGCATCTTGCAGTTCAGAAGGAACCTTCCGCCAATGGGATGGTCCTCGAAATATTTTCGAAGTGCATCGATGCATTCCCTCTGCTCCTTTCGCGGAGTGTAGACCTCCTTGGAGACGTTCTTGTTCCGACAGGATTCGAAAATCGATATCAATCGATCCGGCTCGATGTTTGTGAACCACTCCTGGTCCTGAACGACGATCTTCGGTTCGGCCCTCTTGATGGCATCATGGACATAGTAGTCCTTGAACTCCTCGCTCTTGGAATCCAAGGCCACGCCCCAATGGATGACTTCTCTCACATCACCGAACTTCCGATATTGCTCTTCCGACAATGCGAGCTCCGTCACCTGCTTCTCGATGCGTTTCCGAATGGCATCCCATATCGTCTCGTTCGGTTGACACGTCGTCATGCCAATCTTGACGCCATGCCATTGTGCTTTCGGAAGGGTATAAAAGTATATAATTCTCAAATTCTTGGTAAGAGGCGATTTCTTATCCAAGAATAAATCGCATGATTTTTCATTCAATTTGATACTATCAACAATGTTGATATTTGTCGATTGGAATACTCTCATATTGTCTAATCTTCCTTGTCAGAAATTTCAGTAATTGTCTGATCAAACTGTCTCTTATCGTCGTCACTCAAATCAAACAGGTTTGAAAGAAAATCGTCAGTTATTTTGTTATTCAAATCAATATCCGGAACAAGGGCGAAAGTATCTTTCGTGATGTGAATCGACGTGAGCGATTGCAATAGGAGATAGCGATAAAATTTTGTTGTTGCATAACTCAAATAGTTGTTAGCGATATTCTCGTCCTCAAATGCATCCAAAATCAGATATGTTTCAGAACAAATAACCCCTGGGTTTAAAATTTGTAATGATGACAACACTTGATACTTTCCGTTTCTGCTTGGTTTATTACCGCCTGACATCGCATATGTCGTTACAATCTTATATTTGTTGAAAATGCCTTTTTTATCCGAAATCAAATTTGGCTGAAGAAATATGAGGCCTTTTGAAGTCAAACAAGGAACTCCATCCTTGTTCTTTGTGCCCTTAATTGTTGTGGGAATCGAAAAATAATTTCTAGCAAATACCTTTTCTGATAGAAATTTGGTTGCTTTTTTCTTGATTTTTTGAATGATGGCGAGTGAATAATTATTCCGAATTAGTATCGGAAATTCGTCGAGATTTCGTTTTGAAGAGGAAACGCATAATCCATTTTTAAAGTTGAAAACGTTACACTCTCCAATGTGGCTAGAATCCCAAAGAAAGTAACATACCCCCCCCGCTATATTGAAATTGGAAAAACATTCTTGCGAATTCGGAAAATCGACAAGCGTTCTCATATGTCTATCGGAAAGCATCTGCTTTCGGAATTCGTCCAGTCCTTTTCCACCCGCATACCAGCGAGCTGGAATGATCATGCAAAGATATCGGGGATTGAGCTCGATCGCCCTCTGGATGAAAAGCTGGTAGATTGGCTTGGCCGAGGCGCCGGCACCGCCATCATCCAGTTGATACGGCGGATTTCCAATGATGATGTCGAATTTCATGTCCTTGTTTCCTCCGAAGAATGTGTCGGCGACATACTGGTGAATATCCCTCTGGTGGATGAATTCATAGGCGTAATGCTCGATCTGCGTCTCGTCGGCATACTTGCTGCTCCTGTTGATCCCGCAATGGATGCAACGTCCGTCGTTTCCGAAGACATGCTCGGCCTTGGGAGTCTTGACGTTCCCTTCCTCGTCCTCGAACCACGTTCCGTTGCCGATGGCGTATCCGTTGACGGAATGGCCGTCGTTGGGATCTCTCATTCCGTCGTCTTTCCGGTTGGCGTAGGAACAATAATAAAGTGTCCTTCGGGCGACCAATGCGGTGAACTTGGTCAGTCCGATCGAAAAGATCATGTTCTGGAGGATGTGCTTCTTTCTCTCCAGTTCATCGGGAATGATGTCTTTCAGGCCCTGGTCGAGACGAAGGGCAATCTCCCTCTCGAAGATTCCGTTCTTGGATGCGGGGTTCAGCCAATGGTATTCGGGATGGTGCCAGACTTCTTCCGGGAGGGAATCCAGCATGGCATCGCAGACTTTCCTCGGCGTGAAGACCTCGTCGTTTCCAACGTTGGTGATGGTTTCCAGGATGTCGAAATGCTCGACATATTCCGCGGTCTGCTCGACCTTGGTCTTGTATTTGCGATAGGTCTCGATCGCTTCCAGGTTATCGCTCATATCTCCACCTCGACAGGTTCCCGATGCATCGTGCAAGTCAGATCGTCTCCGATGGTCCAGACAGGGAATTCGACTCCGAACTGCTCTCCCTCCAGTGCCTCGGGCATCCGATAGGCGACGTCCGCTGACATCGGAGTGATCGGGTTCTCCATGTTCGTCATGGCCCAGAGGAAATTGTTGGCGATGATGCGCTTTGCCTTCGCTATCAAATCCGCATTGTCCTGCGATTGCATCTTTCGAGCAGCTTTCATGAATATCGTGAAGATGTTGTTCCTCTGCCTTTCCATCAGCTCCTTGTCCATCTCGACGGAATAAAGGGTCGACAAGGAACGGAGGGCATTGGCAGGGAAGGAATCCTTCTCACCCATCGCCTTCTTCAGCCTTCGCTCCAGGATGCGGCCGGTGAAGGCGCCGTCGCCCGAAGTCGGTTCGAGGATCGTCCTGTTCCAATCGTCGATTTCCTTCTCGCCGACGGCCTTGATCATTCCCTCCACGATAAAAGAAGGAGTGAAGACCTGATAGCCGTTCTCGTCGTTTTCGCCATAGGCGGCATAGCTCGGTTTCTCCAGTTCGACGATCTGCGAAACGATTTCCTCGACTGTCGGTGCACTTCTGGTCCTCTTCGGTTGTTTCTTTCGCGCCATCGTCCGCCCTCCTTCGCATTCCGAATCGTCTTATCGAACCTTATGATAATCCCAATCGATATTAACCAGCCCAGCTCGAATCAACTTTCCGAAATCATTCTATCAAAGTAAAGGAGAAGGTCCTACTGTTTCCTTGCAAGCCTTCTTCCCGGAAACAAAAAAAGAACCCCATGTCCATCGCACACGGGGTTCATTTGCTTTCAGACTGGCGGAGCAGCAGGGATTTGAACCCTGGCTGAGCTTGCGCCCACTGCTGGTTTTCGAAACCAGTCCCTTCAGCCTCTTGGGTACTGCTCCAACTTTCGCACCACAAGGCGCGCAAAAAGAAGTATAGTATTTTTCGAGGCACAACTCAACATGAAAGAAAAGCAAAAAGAGAACATCGAAGTCCGGAAGGGCACAAACGGCTTTCTCCATGAGTTTTCCCTGACCGCCGTCATCCTCGCCCTTGCGGTCTCTCTTTCGATGCTGTTTGAACATTTCGCACCGATCAAGGCTTTCGGTCAGCTGGAGATCACCTACTCGGAAGGGATGGTTCTGACGGTCGACAAGAGCGCCCTTCTCAACGCCCTTGTCCCGGCCTTCGTGACGCCACTGTTCACTCTTCTCCTTCTTTCCTTCTTCCATCCCTCGGGATTGAAGCCGAATATCGGGGCGAAGGGAAAGAACATCCTTCCTCTCTCGATCCTGAGTCTCTTTGGCATATTGGCATACGTGGTCTTGACCATCGTCCTCTCGGGCTTTGGTCTCGCTCCGCTTTTCACTTCCCTGATCACTTCCGCATTGGTGAACGTCTATATCTTCCTTCTCTACAAGCTCTACTTCGAGGAGAGGACCTATTCCAACTTCCTCTTCTGGGAGATCTTCCGCTTCGCGATCGTCGGCCTTGTCGCCGCGGTCTTCGACTTTTTGATGTGCTATCTCATCCAGTTCGTCGCCTTCTCGGGCGGGACAGCGTGGTACGTGACCTTGGTCTCGACCGCCTGTGGCTTCCTTGTCGGCGTTCTCATCAACTACCTGATGTCGACCTACATGGTCTACAAGAACGCCAAGACCAATACCTCCAAGACCGTCAAAGGAATGGTCCTCTTCTTCGTCCTCTCGCTCATTGGCCTTCTTCTCGGCATGGGAATCCAGTATCTCCTCTATGACTATCTCTTCCTGAAGGTCCATGTCCTCTTCCTCTCCTACCCGGTGGACTTCGTCATCCGCACCCTGATCGTCATGGTCTTCAACTACGTGACGAGGAAGCTCTTCGTCTACCGATAAAAAATCACTTGCAGTCGAAAAACGGTTTTGATACAATTTATAGGCTGTCCTGCAGGCGTAGTTCAGTGGTAGAACTTCAGCCTTCCAAGCTGATCATGCGGGTTCGATTCCCGTCGCCTGCTCCAGTCTTCGGTTCGAATCGTCCCAAGGAGGGAATATGCCATACATCCATCTGAGAACGAATGTCACGATCGACAAGGACAAAGTTCTTCTCCTGAAGGCCAGGATGGGCCAGGACATCGTCGATCTTCCGGGAAAGAGCGAGCATTGGCTGATGGCCGAGATCGAAGGCGCGAAGGACCTCTTCTTCCAAGGAAAGGACACTCCCTGCGCCATGATTCAGGTCCAGCTCTACGGGAAAGCCACTCGGGAGGGCAAGGAAAAGCTCTCCGCTCACCTTACGGAACTCTGCCATTCACTCCTTGGCATCGAGGAAGACCGTGTCTACGTCTCCTTCGTCGAGACGCCGGACTGGGCCTATGCCGGTTCCCTGTTCTGAACGGTTCCGTAGCCAAGTCGGCAAGGCAAAGGACTGCAAATCCTCAACCGCGGGTTCGAATCCCGCCGGAACCTCCATGCGCTCGTAGCTCAGTTGGATTAGAGTATCTGACTACGAATCAGAGGGTCAAGAGTTCGAGTCTCTTCGAGCGCACCATCGTTCACTAAGCCCGGTTCGCCGGGCTTTTGTCTCCGGGACGTTGCGCAGCTTGGTAGCGCGCTTGCTTTGGGAGCAAGAGGCCATGGGTTCAAATCCCATCGTCCCGACCAGCGGAGGACAGAAGCCCGAGATTCGGGCTTTTTTGCTCTACCGAGAAGCAACATTTTTTGAGCCGTCGACTTTCGGAGTTCGCCGAACCATCCGACGGATGAAGCGTTTTCGTTTATTTCAGTCATTATCCTTGATTTTTATTATGCTGAAACAGCAAAATAGTTGGGCGAGGTAAACAAGATTCATTATGAACGCAAAGAAGAAGATCCTTTCCCTACTCCTCCTTGGTGTCCTGGGAGCGACATCCTGCTCCTTACGCGAGATCTCGTCCAATCCCTCTTCCTCCCTCCCCTCCAGCGACTCCTCCACATCCTCGGGCACGACCACGCCCAGCCATGAAGGCAACACCTACGGAGAAGGCATTTCCGACGAGGAGAAGAAATTCCTCGGACAGATCGCCGAAGGCGACATCACCAAGGCCGAGTTTGCGGCCACCGGTGTCCTCAACGCCAAGTATGAGGTTCGCAAGGACAACACCCTGACCGCCCTGGTCTACAAGGGAACGGTCGAAGTGAACGTCCCCAAAGGTCCAGTCAACTTCTCCGTCTACGTCACCATCTCCGCGACCGACTACACCGTCCTTGACTATGTCACAGACGGCAAATTGACCACCCACGGCATGGACGAGGACTTCGCCGACGACGCCCTGGGCCTTATCGGAACGACGGGCGAGGGAACGTCCATCTCCCATGCGACGATCACCTCCGATGCCATCATCGACATCTGCAAGGCCGCTTCCGACCAAGCCAAGGCCGACCTCTCCGGTGAGGTCATCCCTCCCGATCCCGAACCTGAGATCGAGCTCTCCCTGAGCGAGACCACGATCGTTCTGGAATCCACTCGCTATGGTTATGACCAAAAGGAACTCAAGGCCTTTGTCACCAACTATGACGGCGAAGATCTCGACGCGGACCTGACTTGGAAGTCTTCCGATGAGACGATCGTTCGCATCGCGACAAACGTGCAAGAAGGAACGATTACCCTCGTCTCCGGCATGCATCCGGGATCGGCTACGATCACCTGCTCGATTGGCGGAAAGACCGCAACCTGCTCGGTCACCGTCCTGACCGCTTCGGTTGAGACTTCGGATGTCACCGTCAAGGATGTCACCATCTCCCAGATCCTGAGCGGCGAATACATCGACCGCGACGAGGAAGGCGAGATCATCCCCAAGTATTATCGCGTCTCCGGCATCGCAACGAACTTCACCAACGACACCAGTGGCAGCATGACCCTGGTCGACAAGGACGACACGAGCAAGACGATCAACGTCAACGGCCTTGCCAAGGACGGAAACGACATGGACGCCCTCTTCCACTGGGATTCGGGCGAACTCCATTTCACCAATCCCCAGAACTTCGGCGAACAATACGAGGCTCGGGAAGGTTCCGAAATCCAAATCGTCGGAATCCTGTCCGATGCCGGCTTCGAGGGCTATCTCGAAAAGGTCGTCTCCAATGCGAGTCTCTACTATCCTCTTGAGATCAACGATATCCTGCACGGCTCGATTGCTCGCGTCGACACGAAGATGGTCACCGATCCCGAGACGGGCGAGCTCGTCTATGACATCGTCGAGGGAAGCGAGAGAGAGATGCCCAAGGAAATCGGCTATCAAGAGCTGGTCTATTTCACGGCCAAGCCGGATGCTGGTTATGTTGTCGACACGATCATGTTCAACGGTGCCACCGTCTCGTTCAATCCTCTCGGCACGCTCGATGGCGAGCTTCTCTACTCAGTCCTGGGCAAGCTGGGACCTAACGAGATGAACGTCACCTTCAAGCTCGAGAATCCTCAGTGGCCCACTCCGGAGAAGAAGGATTCGACCATCTCCGCAATGCTGGATTCCGAAGCCGACATGGTCGACCACTACTACACGATCGAAGGTGTCGTCACATCCCTCGAGCCCAATCCCCGCGTCGGCGATATGGTCCTAATTGAGAAGGATACGGGCCGCGAACTGACCGTTTCCGGACTGGCTTCCTCCTTCGACGAGGACCTCTTCCCCTTCGACAGCGAGACCGGACGCCTCTCCTTCGAGAATCCGGAGAACCTCGGCGATCTCTTCGTCGATGGCGTCGGCACGACATTCGAGGAAGGAGACCTCATCAAGGTGAGCGGTATCTACACGCTCGACAACGGCTTCGAAGGGGCCTTCGAGGAGAAGGTCATGGACAAGCAAGACATTCCTTATGCCATCGACATGACCCTCCAGACGTTCGTTCAAAACGATTCCGGAGAGGAAGAGGAAATCGAGACGACAAGCAGAGTCACCCTCGTCGATGTCCATTACGATGATGTCTCGGGAGAGTATGTCGTCGATGGTCCGCGGGCGAGCGAAACGGCCACCTATGGCGAGGTCGTCTACTTCCAGGTCGAGGCCGAAGAAGGCTATGGCTTGGACGCGATGACGATCGACGGAACCCCGGTCTCCCTTTCCGCTCACGATGATGAAGGAACGCTTTACTCCTTCACGGCCGGCGTCAAGAACGATCTCAAATTGACCTTCCGCGAAGTCGAGAAGGAGGAGGGACTCGATCGTACCATCACCGACACGACGATCGCCGAGCTTCTTTCGGACATCGACAATCAGGACCGAACCAAGCTCTATCGCGTCACCGGCGTCCTCCATGCAGAGGATTCGGGCATGGGCTACTATTGGTTCTCCCTCAGCGACACGGAAGATCCCAGCCAGAGCATCGAATTCGCCCGCGTCTCCAAGTCGGAGTTCGATAGCAACGGCGAATTCACTCTTCGCGACAATTCCGGAGCCTTCGATGTCGACTACGGCAACGACAACCTCCAGGACATCTTCGGCGAGGACAAGACCCTGAAGGAAGGCTGCACAGCGACCTTCGTCATCGCCATCAACTACGACAAGACGACCTACGGATACTTCGAGAAGTATGTCGCCGATCCCGTCCCCGGCGGAGACGAGGAAACCTTCGTTCCGGTCCATGTCAACTTCACCAACTACATGTCCTATGGAGAGGCGACCCTCCAGTTCTATGACGAATCCGGTACCCCGATCGACACTCCCACCGAAGCCAAGAACGGGTCGACCTTGTCCTTCATCGTCACAAACGCTCCTTCTTGGGGCTATACCTACGAGGTCAATGGCACGGAATACACTGCGTACGATGGCGACAAAGTCTCGGTCCTGATCGACGGCGAGACGACCATCGACATCTACGCTTAAGTCTCATACTCAAGCCCCGCTTCGGCGGGGCTTTCCTTTTCCTTCGAGAAAAGGCTTTCATCTGACAATTTCCGATTTTTGTATAAAAATAGGGAAAAGACATTCTAGACTTTCCTCGAAATATCCTTTATATGTATGTTTCGCAAGGCACCGATGATGCTTTTTTATTTTGTGCCCATGAATCCGAGGTGAAACGATATGACCAAAAACGCCGTGTCGAAGAAGAAAAAGGGAGTCGGCTACTGGCAGATCGCCAAGCTGCTCTCCAAGTCCGTGAGGGAGTACAAGACCTCGAGCATCCTCTCGATCGTCTTCATCGCCCTAGAGACTTTGTTCGAATGCCTGATTCCCTACGTGATGTCGCTCTTGATCACAGACTTGACGAAGCTCGACAATCCGGATGTCGTCATCAACGAACGGCAGCTCTTGATCAAGGTCCTGACGTACGGGGGAATCCTCCTTGCGATGGCCGTCTGTTCCTTTGCCTGTGGCATGATCTCCGGAAAGATCTCGGCCAAGGCCTCCGTCGGCTTCGCAACGAACCTGAGGAAGGACCTCTTCTACAAGGTCTCCTCCTTCTCCTTCCACAACATCGACAAGTTCTCCGTCTCCTCCTTGGTCACAAGACAGACCACGGACATCACCTACATCCAGATGTGCTACATGATGCTGATCCGCATCGCGATGCGCTCTCCCCTGATGCTTCTCTTCTCGGTCATCATGGCCAGCGTCATGGCTCCCTCGATGGCCTGGATCTACGCCATCCTGATCCCGATCCTGGCGGTCTGCTTCCTCTTCCTCATCGTCAAGGCCGTCCCGATCTTCAACCGCGTCTTCGACCGCTATGACGAGCTCAACGAGTCGGTGGAGGAGAACGTCCGCGGAATCCGCGTCGTCAAGACCTACACCCGAGAGGGCTTCGAGAAGAAGAAGTTCTTCAAGGCCAGCGACGACATGCAGACGCAGTTCATCAAGGGTGAGAGGCTTTTGGCCCTCTCAAACCCGGTCCTTGTCTTCTTCATGTACGTCTCCATGCTCTTCATCATCTGGTACGGAACCTACATGGTGCTTCAGGGCTCTGTCCAGATCGGACAGATCTCCGCCCTCATCACCTACGGAGCCCAGATCCTCTCCTCCTTGATGATGCTCTCGATGGTCTTCGTCATGATCTCGATGTCGACGGCGTGTCTGAGACGTGTCTACGAGGTCCTTGTCGAGAAGCCGACGATCGCCAACCCGGAGCATCCGCTGATGGAAGTCGAAGACGGCTCGATCGTCTTCGACCACGTCTTCTTCAAGTACAAGAAGGATGCCGAGCGCTTCGCTCTCTCCGACGTCAACCTGACGATAAGGCCGGGAGAGACGATCGGAATCATCGGAGGGACGGGTTCCTCCAAGTCGACCCTGGTCAACCTCATCTCCCGCTTCTATGACGTCAGCGAAGGGCAGGTCCTTGTCGGCGGAAGGGACGTCCGGGAATACGACATCCACACCTTGAGAGAGAACGTCTCCATGGTGCTCCAGAAGAACGTCCTCTTCTCCGGGACGATCAAGGACAACCTGAGATGGGGAAACATCGATGCCACCGACGAGGAAATCAAGGAAGCCTGCCACATCGCCCAGGCGGATTCCTTCATCGAATCCTTCCCCAAGAAATACGACAGCGAGATCCTCCAGGGCGGAAGCAACGTCTCCGGAGGTCAGAAGCAGAGGCTTTGCATCGCAAGGGCCATCCTCAAGAAGCCGAAGATCCTCATCATGGACGACTCCACCAGCGCCGTCGACACCAAGACCGACGCCTACATCCGGGAAGGACTCAAGAACGCCCTTCCTGGCACGACCAAGATCATCATCGCCCAGCGCGTCTCCTCGGTCGAGGACGCCGACAAGATCCTGGTCATGGACGACGGCAAGATCGTCGACATGGGAACGCACGGCACCTTGCTTAGGACATCCCCCATCTACAAGGAGATCTACGACATGCAAAACCGCGTCGGAGGTGATCAAAGATGAACAAGAACAAGAAGAAATCCCCTCTGATCCGCATCCTCTTCGACTACATCAAGATGCACCGCTGGGCCTTTTTGGTCTCCGTCGTCTGCATCTTCTTCTGCGTCGTCGGTAACATCGCCGCTCCGCTTTGTCTCAGCAACGTCACAGACGCCCTCAACCGCTACATCGTCGACAAGAGCGTCACCTACGAGACGACCGTCAATGAGATCCTCTCCTACATCTACGTCCTGATCGCCTGCTACGTCGTCTCCATCTGCGGCAACTTCACCTACTCCCAGGTGACGGCGATCGCCGGACAGAAGTACATGAACGACCTAAGAAGGCATCTCTTCAGCCACATGGAGGACCTTCCCATCCGCTACTTCGACCGGAACGACAAGGGCGACATCATGTCCGTCTACATCAACGACGTCGACACGGTGCGACAGCTGATCATCCAGTCCCTCAACACCATCATGATCTGCTTCATCACCTTCGTCTCGGTCCTGGTCATGATGATCCTCTTCTCCGTCTACCTGACCCTGATCGTCCTTGTCGGTGCCGCCGCGATGATCTTCGTCACCATCCACGTCGGTGGACGGTCCTCGAAGAACTTCATCGCCCAGCAGAAGATGATCGGGCGCCAGGAAGGCTTCGTCGAGGAGATGATGATCGGACTCAAGGTCATCAAGTCCTTCTGCCACGAGGAAGAGTCGAAGAAGGACTTCGACAAGATCAACCACGAGCTCCAGGACGTCGGCACCAAGGCCAACTCCTACGCCAACATCCTGATGCCGATTCTGGGCAACATCGGAAACTTCCTCTACGTCCTTGTCGCCCTGGTCGGTTCGATCCTCTTCGTCAACCACATCCCCAACGTCGCCGGCCTTCCGGAGAACGCCGAGATGTCGATCGGCATCATCGTCGCCTTCCTCCCGATGGTCAAGCAGTTCACCAACAACACGGCCGAGATCTCCAACCAGGTCAACTCCATCGCCATGGCCGTGGGAGGAACCTCCCGCGTCTGCCAGATGCTCGACGAGAAGAAGGAAATCGACGACGGGTATGTCACCCTCGTCCGCGCGCGATACGACGAGAACCACAACATCGTCGAGTGCGACGAGAAGGAGCAGACCATCTGGGCCTGGAAGCATCCCCACTCCGCCACCCATGACGTCACCTACACCCTCCTTGAGGGAGACATAAGGATGTTCGACGTCGACTTCGCCTACAATCCCGACAAGGTCGTCCTCCACAACATCACCCTCTATGCCAAGCCGGGACAGAAGGTCGCCTTCGTCGGTGCCACCGGAGCCGGAAAGACCACCATCACCAACCTCCTCAACCGCTTCTACGACATCGCCGACGGCAAGATCCGCTACGACGGCATCAACATCAACAAGATCTGCAAGAAGGACCTCAGACGGTCTCTGGGCATGGTCCTTCAGGACACCAACCTCTTCTCCGGGACGATCATGGACAACATCCGCTACGGGAAGCTCGACGCGACCGACGAGGAGTGCATCGCCGCCGCCAAGCTCGCCAACGCCGATTCCTTCATCTCCCGCCTCCCCAAAGGGTACGACACCTACATCACCAACGACGGCGGAAACCTCTCCCAGGGACAAAGGCAATTGCTCTCGATCGCCAGGGCCGCGGTCAACAACGCCCCGGTCCTGATCCTGGACGAGGCGACCTCATCGATCGACACCCGCACAGAGAAGATCGTCACCGAGGGCATGGACAACCTGATGAAGGGAAGGACGGTCTTCGTCATCGCCCACCGTCTCTCCACCATCCAGAACGCCGATGTCATCATGGTCCTCGACCACGGACGGATCATCGAGCGTGGCACGCACGAGGAACTGATCGCCCAGAAGGGCACCTACTACCAGCTCTACACCGGAGCCTTCGAGCTCGAATGAGGACAGGCGGAATCGAAAGATTCCGCTTTTCCTTTCTTCTCCTTTGCTTTCCTCAGCGAAAAAGAATAGACTGAAAAGGTTATCTCAAGGAGGTTTTTCCATGAACATCGGCGTCCTTTCCCTCGGCTGTGCCAAGAACCAGGTGGATCTGGAAGAGATCCTCCACTATCTCGAAGAAAACGGGATGAAGACGGTCAAAGACCCAAAAGAGAGCGACCTCATCCTCATCAACACCTGCGGCTTCATCGATTCCGCAAAGAAGGAGAGCATAAGGGCGATCCTGGATATGCTGGGGACGAAGAAGCCGGTCGTCGTCACCGGGTGCCTGGCCCAGCGCTATCTTTCCGAGCTCAAGAAGGAGATCCCGGAAGTCGCCCTTTACCTTCCCCTTTCCGACTACAAGGATTTCGGAGAGAAGCTTCTTTCGGTCGTCAAGGACTTTCCCGACAAGGGCAAGATCGATCCCCTCAAGCGCTCCTTCATCTCTCCCGTCCATGAGGCCTACCTTCGCATCTCCGACGGCTGCAACAACTTCTGCGCCTTCTGCGCCATCCCCTACATCCGGGGACGTTTCCGCTCGGTTCCTTTCGACACCCTTGTCAAGGAACTGGATGTCCTGGAGAAGGAGGACATTCGCTCCCTGACCGTCATCAGCCAGGACACCTCGATGTACGGAAAGGACATCGGAAAGAACTTGGTCGACCTCGTGAAGGAGATCGAGAAGCATCCCTACTTCGACTTCGTCAAGCTGATGTATCTCTATCCCGACGAGGTCAGCGACGACCTCATCGACCTCTATTCAAAGGAGAACCACCTCTCTCCCTACTTCGACCTCCCGGTCCAGCACTTCTCCGACTCCGTCCTCAAAAACATGAGAAGAAGAGGGACGAAGAAAGATATCCTCACGCTTCTAGACAAGTTCCGCACCAGAGTTCCCGACTCCATCCTTCGCACCACGGTGATGGTCGGCTTCCCCGGAGAGAGCGAGGAAGACTTCCAGGAGCTTCTCTCCACGATACAGGAGGTCGGCTTTGACCATCTCGGCTGCTTCACCTACTCGCCCGAGGAGGGAACACGAGGAGCCCTTCTTCAAGACCAGATTCCCGAGAAGGTCAAGAAGGAGCGCTACAAGAAGGTCATGTCCCTCCAAAGGAAGATCTCCTACAAGCTCAACAAGAAGAGGATCGGAAAGACCTACAAGTGCCTCATCACCGGCTATGATCCCATTCACCTCTGCTACGACTGCGTCAACGACCTCTATGCCCCCGACGACATCGACGGAAAGATGATCCTCTTCTCCAAGGCTCCCTTGGAGGTCGGTGACCTCGTCGAGGCCAAGGTCGTCAACGCCCTTCCCTATGACCTGGAGGGAGAGGTGACCAAGATCCTGAGAAGACAGAACAATCACGAACGATGATCTTCGGAAAATACGTCAATCCCTATTACCGCAAGTACTGGTATCTCTTCCTCGCCGTCTTCTTGAGCGACACCATCGTCGACATCGCCCAGCTTCTGATTCCGATCCTCGTCGGAAACGTCATCACGAAGATCGAGAACGAGACCTTCGTCCTGGTTCCGGAAGACGGCCTCTTCTATCACAGCGACCTCACGATGGTTCTTCTCCTCATCTCCGTCATCTGCCTGGTCCTGGTCGTCGGAAGGTTCTTCTGGCGCTATTTCAGCTCCCTCATCGGAGCCCATGTCGAGAGGGACATGCGAAAGGAGCTCTTCCACCACGTCGAAAGGCTCGACCTCACCTACTTCAAGGACAAGAAGGTCGGAGCCCTTCTTTCCTACTTCACAAACGACCTCCAGACCATCAAGATGCTCTTCAGCGAGTGCCTGATCTGGATGACCGACCTTGTCGTCCTCGGGATCCTCAACTTCACCCTGATGATGCTGATGTCCTGGCCCATCACATTGATCACGACCCTTCCCCTCTTCTGCTTCACCATCTTCGGCTACAAAGTCGGGAAGATCGAGACCGACCGCTTCAAGAGAAGCAACGACGCCTATGAGGAGCTCTCCGACTTCACGGAAGAGAACCTGCAGGGCTTCTCCGTCCTGAAGTTCTATCGCAAGGAGAAAAGGAGGGAAGAGGAATTCCGGAAGCTCGCCGACAAGGCGGCCGTGACCGCGGTCAAGTACCAGCGCTACTCGACCTTGATCGATTCCGGGATCAACTTCTTCCTCACCTGCACTTTCTCGATTCTCATCGGCCTTGGTGCCTATGCCATCCTCTCCAAGAATCCACAGCTTGCCTACAAGATTACCGATGTCGGAGCCTTGAGTACCTTCATCGGCTTCTACAACACCCTCTCCTGGCCGATGATCGCCGGGGGCCTTCTGATCGACTACATCTCCCGCGGAAGGGGAGCCTACAAGCGTTTGGCCCAGGTCCTGGATGTCCCTCTGGAAAAGAAAGAGGAGAAGGACCTTTCCCTTCCTTCCCTGAAGGGAGAGGTCTTTTATGACCACCTCTCCTTCTCCTATCCCGACTCCGACAAGGAGAAGGAGGACCTTTCCGACATCACTTTCCGGATCAAGGCCGGGGAGATGGTCGGAATCATCGGAAGGACAGGCTCGGGAAAATCGACCTTGCTCACCCTTCTCGACCGTCTCTATCCTCTTCCCAAGGATCGCGTCTTCCTCGACGGGAAGGACATCAACGACTATTCGCTCTCGTATCTAAGAAGGGAGATCGGCCTAGTCTCACAGCAAGCCTTCCTCTTCTCCGGCCCTCTCTGGCAAGTGGTCTCCTTTAGCGAGGACGATCCCGGCCACAGGGACATGGAGAAGGTCAGGAAAGCCTGTCTCTTCGCCTGCATCGACAAGGATATCGAGGAGAACTTCCCAAAGGGATACGACACCTTCATCGGCGAGAAGGGGGCGACCGTCTCGGGCGGCCAGAGGCAGAGGCTCTCGATCGCGCGAGCCATCTACAAGAACCCGCCCATCCTGATCCTGGACGATTCCCTCTCCGCGGTGGATGCCGACACGGAGAAGAGGATCCTCAAGAACATCAAGGAATACCGGAAGGGAAAGACGACCTTCGTCATCGCCCACCGCATCTCGGCCATAAAGGACGCGGACAAGATCCTGGTCCTGGACAAGGGAAGGATCGTCGGTCAGGGAAGGCATGAGGAGCTTCTTTCAAATTGCCCGCTCTATCGGGCTTTCGACGCGCTCCAGGAGCTGGAGAGGGAGATGGAACGATGAATCCGGAAGAGCATTCCTATTCCATCAAGGACCTCAGCCTGCTGAAGACCTTCTCTCCTTATCTCAAGCCCTATCGGAAGGCCTTCCTGCTCTGGATCTTCCTGGACCTTTTCGTCAATGCCGCCTTCATCCTCGAGCCGGTCCTGATGCGTTTTCTCATCAATGCCCTGACGGAGTATTCTCATGGTTCCATGACTCTCCAACAGGCCGTCTTCACCTCGATCCTGATCGTCTCTCTCGAGCTTGTCTTGATGGTCCTGGCCCTCATCGGTGTCTATTTCGTCAACGTCAATCTCAAGAAGATCGGGCAGAGGGCGATTTCCGATCTGAGGCAGGTTCTCTTCTCACACATCCTTTCCCTTCCGACCAAGAGCCTCAAGTCGATGCCAATCGGTTCTTTCGTCACACGGGTCACAAACGACACCCAGAACCTCTCCTTGACCTTCACGGACATCCTGCCGACGGTCTTGCGCAGTCTTCTCTCCCTCCTCCTGATCCTGGTCATGACCTTTGTCTTCACCCACTACTACGGCTTCCTCTTCTTGGCCTATCTTCCGATCGTCTTCCTCCTCTCCTCTCTCTTCCGCAAGAAGGCGAGGGTCCACTATCGCAACGAGAAGAGGGCCGTCTCGATGATGAACAGCTTCCTGAGCGAATCCTTCTCCGGCATCCAGCTCATCAAGAGCTATGCCAAGGAGGAGAGGATGGAGACTCTCTTCGACCGGGACAACGACGAAATCTACCACAGCTTCCTCAAGAGCCAGAAGCTCTTTGCCATCTTCTATCCCTCGATGTACCTGCTCCAGGTCACGGCGGTCTTGATCAATATGGGCTTTGGGATCCCGATGGCGCTCTCGGGCGCTCTCTCCCTGGGAGACTTCAACCTCCTGTATTCCTACTCCGGCCAGTTCTTCGGGCCGATCCAGCAGATCACCCAGCAGTTGAACACGCTCCAGCAAGTCATCTCCTCGGCGGAGAGGATCGACAAGATCCTGAAGATGAAGGAGGAGAAGGACGAGGAGAGGAAGGGAATCGACGTTCCTTCCTTCCGGGGAGAAATCGAGTTCAAGGACGTCCACTTCCAATACGTCGAGGGAGAGGAAGTCCTCAAGGGCGTGAGCTTCCACATACCGGCTGGAAAGACCGCGGCCTTTGTCGGGGCGACCGGCGCCGGAAAGAGCACCATCATCAACCTCCTGACGAGGACCTACAAGGCCAACAAGGGGCAGATCCTGATCGACGGAATCGACGTCAACGACTACTCCCTGGCCTGTCTGAGAAGAAACATCGGCCTGATGCTCCAGGATGTCTTCCTCTTCACCGGGACGATCAAGGACAACATCACCCTGGGCGAGGAGAAGGTGAGCCAAGAGGAGGTCGAAAAAGCCTGCAAGGAAGTCGGGGCCGACACTTTCATCCGCGCCCTCCCCAGGGGCTATCAGGAAGAGGTCTCGGAAAGGGGAGAGAACTTCTCCGCCGGGCAGAGGCAGCTTCTCTCCTTCGCCCGCACGCTGGTGTATCACCCGTCGATGGTCTTGCTTGACGAAGCGACGGCCAACATCGACACGGAGACGGAGCAGATCATCCAGTCCTCCCTGGAGAAGGTCGGCAAGATCGGGACAATGGTCATCGTCGCCCACCGCCTCTCCACGATCAAGAAGGCCGACTGCATCTTCGTCGTCGACAAGGGAAAAGTCGCCGAAGAGGGAGACCATCAATCTCTCCTCAAGAGGCGCGGCATCTACTATAATCTTTATCGCCTGCAGAACATGCGACAACAGCTCGATCAAGCCGGAGGTGAATCATGAAGACCGAAATCAAGCTCTACGATACATACGAAGGAAAGATGCGTCCTTTCCAGCCCCTCAGGGGAAACGAGGTCGACATCTACTATTGCGGACCGACGGTCTACAACTACGTGCACCTGGGAAACTTCCGGCCGACGATCACCTTCGACCTTCTGACCCGGTTCCTCAAGGAGGAGGGCTATGACGTCAAGTGCGTCAGCAACTACACGGACATCGACGACAAGATCATCCGCGAGAGCCAGAAGGAGAAGAAGAGCGAGAAGGAACTCTCCCTCTTCTACATCAAGGCCTATGAGGAATGCCTGGAAAAGCTCAACGTCCTTCCCCTCTACGCCCATCCCAAGGCCAGCGAATACATCGACAAGATGGTCGACTTCATCGCCGATCTGGAGATGGAGGGCTATGCCTACAAGGGAGAGAACGACATCTACTTCGCCGTCAGCAAGATCCCCGAGTACGGGACACTCTCCAAGCAAAGGATCGAAGACCTCCACGCCGGAAAGAGGATCGAGGTCGACTCCGAGAAGAGAGACCCTCTGGACTTCGTCCTCTGGAAGCTCACCGACGACGCGGGAATCAAGTTCGACACCAAGATCGGTCTGGGCCGTCCGGGCTGGCACACGGAGTGCGTCGTCATGGCCCATGACGTCTTCAAGACTTCCATGATCGACATCCACGGCGGCGGCTTCGACCTGAAGTTCCCGCACCACGAAAACGAGATCGCCCAATCCCTGGCCCACGACAAGACCAAGCTTGCCAACTTCTGGATGCATGTCGGCTTCCTGCTCACCGGTGGGGTGAAGATGTCCAAGTCTTTGGGAAACTCGATTCTGGCCAAGGATGTCATCGCCCGCTATGGCGGAAACGCCGTCCGTCTCTTCTTCTACCAGAGCCACTACCGCGCCCCGGTCAACTACACCGAGGAAAACCTCGAAGCCAGCAAGAAGATGATCGATCGCTACCTTCTCTCCGACAAGAGAGGAAAGACCTTCCTCGCCCTCGAAAACATCGAGGAGGGAGAGCTGCTGGAGAAGGAATATCAGTCCTTCCTGCTGGCCCTCTCCGACGACCTCAACGTCGCCAATGCCCTGACGGTCGTCGATTCCCTGGTCAAGGAGACAAACCAGCTTCTCCAGAAGAAGGACAAAGAGAGACTTCCCTCTGTCGTCTCCACCTTGGAGAGACTTCTTTCCGTCCTCGGCTTTGCCCTTCCCGTGGTCTCTCTCAGCGAGGATGACCGGAAGAACTACAAGGAGTACCAAGAGGCGAGAGCGAGAAAGGACTACAAGAGAAGCGACGAGCTTCGTCCTCTTCTCATGGAGAAAGGGTTGCTATGAAAATCATTGACCAATTCATCGAAGATCTGAAAAAGCGTCTCGATGCGGAAGAAAACCCCTACAAGAAAGCCCTCCTCTTTGCCGAGATCTTCGAGAAGAACGAATTCCCTTTCCCCGCTCCCTATCCGAGCCTGATCCTGGACGGGTACAGCAAAGAGGGAAAGGGAATCCTGGACCTCTACGTCGAGTTCTCCCTCTTCGACGATGTCACATCCCTTTCCGACACGAGGACGGTCGACAACGACGGAGAAAAGGCCTATCAGATCCATCTCGAGCTCTCCTTGACCGTGGAGATCCTTCCCGAGCGTCTTGCGGAATGGGATCATCTCTCCTCTTCCTACAATGAAAAAGAACGGAGCGAGAAGGAACATCTCCTCTCCGTTCTCAACGAATACAAGAATCTTCTTGGCCCTGAAGGAACCAAGGTCTACTGGTCCGACTCGATCTGAGCCGGACTTTTCTTTCCTCTTCCTCAGTCGTTTTTCTCGTGGGCGAAGAACGGCTCCCAGGACTTGATGTCCTTGATGGAGGGGACGAAGATGTAAGGGACGTTGCGGAAAAGGCCCCGGTAGTCGAAGCCGAAGCCGACGATGTATTTCTGCTCGTCGGTCTCAAGGCCGGTGAAATCGGCCTTTTCGTCAAACTTCATTCTCAGGTTGTTCCTCTTGATCAGGATGCAGACCTTGAGGGTTCTGGGATGGAAGTTCTTCTGGATGTATTCCTTGAGGAAGTGCATCGTGACTCCGGTGTCGATGATGTCCTCGACCAAGATGACGTCCTTTCCTTCCAGGTCGTAGTCTGGAAGCTTCTCCACCAGGACTTCCCCTGTCGATTCCGTCCCTTCATAGCTCCGAACCTTGATGGTGTCCAATAGGACGGGATGCTGGATGTGCTTGACAAGCTCGTAGAGGAAGGGAAGGGCTCCGTTCATCACGCCCAGGACCACCGCCGCCTTCTCTTCCTTGGCGATGCTCTCGTCGATCTCCTTGCCCAGTCTCTGGCAGATGCGGACGATCTCGTCCTCGGATAGGATCAGTCTCTCCATATCTTGTCCTCCTTTTCCGATTTGCTCTATTCTATCGGCATTGAAGGCAAAAAGAAAGGGATCATCTCTGGCGGAAAATTTTCTCTTGCATTTCCTTTCCCGAACTGCGATAATACTTGAGCTGTCCCAAAACAGCACACGGATCTATAGTGTAGGGGTTTATCACGCCTCCCTGTCACGGAGGAGATCGAGGGTTCGAATCCCTCTAGATCCGCCATCGCAGGCGTAGTTCAGTGGTAGAACACGACCTTGCCAAGGTCGATATGCGGGTTCGATTCCCGTCGCTTGCTCCATCGGAAAATCACTCCCTTCGGGGAGTTTTTTCGTGCCGAAGTTCCCCTCTCCTGTTTAACATGTGGTAATCTAAAAAGCAGTGAATTTGTATTACAAAAACAGGCAAGACCCTTCATGAAAAAGACCTTGATCGAACGATTGAACTGGTTCAATCCCAAGAGCACCGCCAACAAGGAAGAGAGAAGATATTACGAGGAAAACCATCTTCTCCTTCCCGAAAGCTATCGCCGTTATCGCCCGACGGACGATCTCTTTTCCTATATCCGCTGTGACATCCTGCTTGCGGGACTGAAGGCGAAGAAGGAAGTCGACGAGAAGGTCCTCTCCCTCTCCGCTGAGGAACTTCAGAGGGAAGAGGTCCTCTCCTCCCTCTTCGAAGGAAAAAGTTTCTTCCTCTTCGACAACAAGAAGATCTTTTTCCCCTTCTACGGAGAGACCATCAACGAGATCTATCAGAAGAAAGCCTACCAGCTCAAGTCCTTCCCCTATCAGGTCCTGCTTCAGAGCACGGAGGACTTCCTCCCCTTCCCCTTTGACCTCTACGGAAACATCCCCTATCAAAACATCCCTTCCCTTCTTGTCATCGAGACCTGGAAGGACGGCACAACCGCCTTCTATAGCGAGAGCTTCGAGACGATCCTTGTCATCGACAGACAGGGCATCCTCGAAAACGAGATTCCTCTCCATGACGAGAAGGTCAAGGGCTGGACTTCTCCCACGAAGGAGAGCCTCTCCCTCTTGATGGAGAGATATTTTGCCGCAGACCGGGAAGGATTTCTCTCTGTCCTTGTGGAGAGAAGACTTCTCTCCGAAAATCTTGCCAATCGTCTTCGCAAAGAACTGGGAGAAAAGACACGATGACTTTCCGCATCCATACCTTCGGTTGCAAGGTCAACCTCTATGAATCCGAGGCCCTGAGGGAAAGACTTCTTCAGGAAGGCTATCTGGAATCCACCGGATCGAAGGCCGACATCCATTTCGTCAACACCTGCGCCGTCACCAAGGAGGCCGAGAGAAAAGACCTCCAGAGAGTCCGCAAGATCCACAACGACGATCCCGAGGCCAAGATCGTCGTCCTTGGCTGTTCCAGCCAAATCCATCCCAAGTCCTACGACCTTCCCTTCGTCAGCGCCATCTACGGAACGACGAAGAAGGGGACGTGCGAGAAGTGGGAGAAGGAAGAGAGAATCCAGGTCGAGAAGGACAACCGAAAGCTCCACTACGAAGACACGCCGATCGCTCTGGGTGAGCATCCCGAAAGGGCCTATGTGAAGGTTCAGGACGGATGCGACAACTTCTGCTCCTATTGCCTGATTCCCTATGCGAGAGGAAATAGCCGCTCCCGCAAGGAAGGAAGCATCCTCGCAGAATGCCAGACCTTGATCGCGAACGGGGTTCACGAGCTCGTGATCGGTGGGATCGACACCGGAAGCTATCAAGATCCCGAGACCGGAATAAGGCTCAAACAGCTACTGGAAGACATCGCCAGCCTTCCCGGCGATTTCCGCATCCGCCTCTCCTCCGTCGAGATCACCCAGATCGATTCCGCCCTCATCGACCTCTTTGCCACGAACGAGAAGATCTGTCCCCACTTCCACATCCCTCTCCAGTCGGGTTCCAGGAAGATCTGCGAGAGGATGAATCGGAAGTACGATCCCGAAGGATTCCTCAAGATTGTCAATGAAATTCGGGAAAAAGTCGACTTCGTCTCGCTGACGACCGACGTCATCGCCGGCTTCCCCGGAGAGGGAGAGGAGGAATTCCGGGAGACCGTCTCTTTCCTCAAGAAGGTCGATTTCCTCCGCATTCATGCCTTCCCCTATTCCGAACGCCCTCGGACAGCCGCCAGCCGTTTCTCCGATTCCGTCCCACCCTCGACAAGACAGGAGCGTGTCCGAAGACTGCTCCTGCTCAGCAAGGAGGGAGAACAAAGATTTCGAAATCGCTATACAGGACGGACCGTCCAGATGCTTGTCGAGTCCAAGGGAAAGGACGGTTTCTATCACGGCTACAGCGAGAACTACCTTCCCCTTTCGCTCAAGAGCGACGAGGATCTCGAGAACACCTTCGTCAACGTCATTTTGAGTTGATATCCGTCCCCGATTCGTCTATACTCTCTTCCGTTTGGGGCCATAGCTCATTTGGCAGAGCATCTGCTTTGCAAGCAGAGGGTGGCGAGTTCGAATCTCGTTGGCTCCACCAATTCAGCTCTTTCGCTCGAGAAATCGAGCTTTTTTCTTTGATGCAGGGTTGGTTCGGACGTCTGGGAAATCCAGTTCCTTTTCGATGACGATTGCAGTGCAAAGAGAGAGATACTATGCCTGTTATATCCTGAGATTCACGGATGAGGAATATCGCGTCCTCAAGAACTGCGCCAAGACGAAAGGCATTTCCCTCGAAAAGGGCGTCAAGGTTGCCTTCTTCGAGACGATCGAGGAAAACGACGACCTCGAATGTTTCGAAAAGGCCTATGCGCCCTATCGGAAGGATCGAAGAACCGATACCTTGGATGAGGTCGAGAAGGAACTCAAAAACGACAGATGTCCGACTGAGTTCGGTTCACGAAAATGAAGCTCTCCACCCTCAAAAAGTTCTTGGGGGCGTGTCGATGACAATCCTTGCCCGAACCATAAAGAACCTCAGGAAGGATAGGATGATCAGGGAATGTTTCCCTCGATTTTCCCATCCTCTCATCAGACTTTGAAATCGATATCAATCATCTTTTCCTTGTTTGTGGATTGATGGGCTTTTCGAAGGGCTGTTCCAGTGAGCGAAAGCAAATCTCTTTCTTCAAAAGCGGTGAGGGAATAGTATCCGCTTTGCCCATCGAAAAAAGATTGTTTCTTTCCATCTTCTCTGTTTTGTCCGATACGTATTTCATTCTGAGGTTTTCGTCTCGTCTTCCGCAGCGGTCGAGATGGGTCTTCCGTCCTTGCCGTAGTTCTCGCTCTTCTTCTTGTCAGGATCGATGAGGATAAAGGAGCGAATCTTGCCGGTGATCTTTCCTGCGAATTCCCTGTAGGCGTTGTTCCTTCGGGCGATGTTGTCTCTTGTCTCCTGGGGAAGGCTGTTTTCCCAAAGCTCCTGCCTCTTCTTCTTGAGCTCCGCTCTTCTCCTTGCGACTTCGTCGTCATAGGAGAGAAGGACCTTCTGCTTCCTTGCGAAATGGAGCACTCTCTTGAAGAGACCCAAGGACTGGACAAGGTCGACGAAGAAGACGCCATAGACCACGCCAAAGAAGAAGAGGAAGCTGAAGTGGGCGATGGCGGTCTCCGAGCCGTAGAAGAAGACGAACATGTGCTGGAAGAGGGCGTAGACGAAGGGGAACAGGGCATAGTAGAAGACAACCGCGGCCACAAGCCAGAGGAAGGAGAAGACGGGGCAGAGGATTCCCATGAAGTTGAACTTCATGTTGGAATAGTCCCAGAGCTTGATCTTGAAGCCCTTGACGAAGATCAAGCCGGCGACAAGCTCCAACAGGATCAAGGAGATCCACATCAAGGAAAGGGGAATCAGGTCGTTGACACAGGGCCCTTGGGCCGTCCCGTGACGAGGGAGATTCCCGATGGGATTGTAGAAGGGCATCTCGTCGGGGAAGAAGGAGACGATCACCATCACCAGGGTCATCATCACGACCAGGCCAAAGCCATAGAGAGGAAGCCAAGGCCCCTTCATGAATCCGGGATTGACCCACTTCTTGGCGGAGAAGAAGCGACGGAAGAGGACTTCGAAGAGATATCCCAGCATCGAACCGAGAAGGAAGAGGAAGAGAAAGACGATGAGAGTCATGCCGAGAGTGACATCCACCTTGTCATAGAGAAAAAAGTGCATTTTTTTCCTCCCAACTGTTTGAGATAATGATACCATATCCATGCGACAGAAAAGGAGGCGAACATGGACAAACACTCGATTGCCTTCCTCGGGACGCCGGAGATCTCCGCAACGCTCCTGAAGGGACTCGTGGAGAGCGGGTTCTCCATCCAGTTGGTCGTGACCAAGGAGGACAAGGTGCGGG
This sequence comes from uncultured Bacillota bacterium, assembly GCA_949290645.1. GTDB lineage: Bacteria > Bacillota_I > Bacilli_A > RFN20 > CAG-288 > Enterosoma. Next base: position 68,062 of record CASESG010000003.1, on the reverse strand, counting down.
GAAGGAACAACCGCATCGAGGAATCCCCGGTCGCCAAGATGGCCCATTCTCTCTCCCTTCCTTGCTACAAACCCCATCGGTTGAACAAGGAGCATGACTTCCTTCTGGACGGAGTGGACCTCCTTCTCACTTTCGCCTACGGACAGATTCTCTCCCCGGAGGTCCTCTCTCTCTCCCGCTACAAGCCTCTGAACCTCCACGCCTCCCTCCTTCCCCTTTATCGCGGGGCGGCTCCGATCCAATACGCGATCCGAAACGGTGAGAAAAAGACCGGAATCACCCTGATGGAGATGGTCAAGGAGATGGATGCCGGAGACATCTATGCCCAGGAAGAGCTTCCAATCGAGGAGGGGAATGACACGACTTCCCTCTCGAGAAAACTTGCCACTCTGGCCCTGGAAGTCTGCAACAATTATCTTCCGCTCTATTTCGAGAACCGACTTGTCCCCCGAAAGCAGGACGAAAGCAAGGTCAGCTTCGCTCCCTCCATCAAGAAGGAAGAGGAGAAGTTGATCCTCGATCAGAATCCCGACTCCTTCGTCAACCAGGTTCGTAGCCTCAGCGAAGAGCCGGGCGGTCATCTCCTTCTGGGAGAGGAGATCCTCAAGATCTACAAGGCCCACAAGGTCTCCGACGAGACCAAGGGAGAAGTCGGAAAGATCCTTCTTGCCCACAAGAACGAGATCCTGCTCCAGCTCAAGGGAGGGATCGTCTCCCTGGACATGCTCCAGCGTCCGGGAAAGAAGAGACTTACGGCCCAGCAGTTCAACAACGGCCTGTCCCTGGAGGGAAAGGTGTTACGATGAACAAGACCAATGCGATGCGTCATCTCGACCAGGAGAAGGTGAGCTATCAAGTCCACGAATACTCCCCCAAGGACGGAATCGATGCAAAGAGCGTCTCCCGCTCCCTCAACGAAAGGGAAGAGCAGGTCTTCAAGACCCTGGTCACGATCGGCAAGAGCCACAACCTCTATGTCTTCGTCATCCCCAGCAATGCGGAGCTCTCCCTTAAGAAGGCGGCTTCCTCCTGCGGAGAGAAGAACGTCGAGATGCTTCCCCAGAAGGAACTTTTATCGAAGACCGGCTATGTCCACGGTGGCTGCTCCCCTCTGGGCATGAAGAAGCTCTATCCCACCTATGTGGACATCAGCGCTAGGGAACAGAAGACCATCTTTGTCTCCGGAGGCAAGATCGGCCTTCAAATCGAAATCGCTCCGGACGATCTGATTCGACTGGTTGACGGAAGTTATGCAGATATCAAGGAGAAAAGCATATGAGAAAGAGAAGCCCATTGATTCTCGGGTTGATGCGGATGGACGATGTGACGGTCGAAGAGCTTGAGGAACTGCTCTTCTTCGCCAAGGACAACGGCATCGACTACCTCGACGTCGCCGACGTCTATTCTCGAGGAAGGGCGGAGGATGTCCTGGGGCAGGTCTTCAAGCTCCATCCGGAGTTGAGGGATGCCTTCTTCCTCCAGACCAAGGTCGGAATCGTCAACAGGGAAGGACATACCGGTTACTACGATTTCTCGAAGGAACACATCGTCACCGGATTCAAGGAGTCCTTGCAAAGGCTGGGTCTCGACCATGTCGATTCCCTGCTTCTCCATCGCCCGGACATCTTCATGGACCGCGAGGAAGTCCTCTCGGCCCTGAGACAGCTCAGGGAAGAGGGCCTTGTCCAGCATTTCGGAGTCAGCAACATGGACCGGGAGCAGATCGAATATCTCGAGGGAGAGGACATCGATTTCGAGGTCGACCAGTTGCAGCTCGGCCTTGGACAGCTCTCCCTTGTCTCCTCCACCTTCAACGTCAACCTCCCCTCCACCTTTTCGACCCAGAGCGACGGTCTCTTCTTCTATCTCAAGAAGAGGAAGATGTACCTCCAGTGCTGGTCTCCTTTCCAGGTCGGTCTCTTCGAGGGGAGCATCTTCCGCCATCCCAGCATGGCCAACTGCCGCATCCTCCTGAATCAGCTCTCCAGCAAGTATCGCGTCTCCGCTCCGGCCATCGCCCTCGCCTTCCTTCTCAACCTCGGAGAGAACGTCGAGGTCATCGTCGGCGGTCTGAAGAAGGACTACCTCGTCACCGCAATCCAGGCAAGAAACCTCCGTCTGGAGAAGGAAGACTGGTATCGGCTCTATCTCTCGACGGGAAACCGTCTGCCGTAAGGACAAGAAAAGGAGAAAAAACATGGCACGAAATCCCAAATGGCTGAAATCCGCCAACTTCTACGAGATCTATCCCCAATCCTTCCTCGACACGAACGGCGATGGCATCGGAGACATCAAGGGCATCCTGAAAAAACTCGATTACATCGAGAGCATGGGCTTTGATGCCCTCTGGCTCAATCCCCTCTTCCTCTCCCCTTTCTTCGATGCGGGCTATGACGTCACCGATTTCCGCAAGGTCGCTCCTCGCTACGGAACGAACAAGGAGCTCACGAAACTCTTCTTGGAATGCCACAGACGTGGAATCCGCGTCCTTCTCGACCTCGTCGCCGGGCATACGGCAATCGACAGTCCCTGGTTTGCGAAATCCTGCAAGGCCAAGAAAAACGAATATTCCGACTACTTCCTCTGGACCGACGGGGTCTGGAGCGGTCCCAAGGACCTTCCCATGATCCGGGGCTTTGCGGAGAGAAACGGAGCGGTCATCACCAACTTCTTCTCCATCCAGCCCGCCCTCAACTACGGCTATTTCAAGATTGAGAACCCCTGGGAGGAAAGCTACAAGGGAGAAGGGCCGAAGAAGGTCATCAAGGCCATCCAGGACGTGATCCGCTTCTGGCTGGACAAGGGAGCGGATGGCTTCCGCTGCGACATGGCGGGATGGCTGGTCAAGAGGGACGAGGACTTCGAGGGAACCGTCTCCATCTGGAAAGAGATCTTCGCCGGCATCGACAAGGACTATCCCGAGGCGGCCTTCGTCAGCGAGTGGAACTGCCCCAGGCGCTCCTTGGAAGCGGGCTTTGACATGGACTTCCTGCTCCAGGACGAGTTCAACCAGTACAACTCGAGGATGACAAGGGACAAGGAGGCCTTCTTCAAGCTCAACAGTCCCACACACGACAGCAGCGTGTTCATGAACTATTACCTGGAGCAGCTCACTTACGCCAGGAAGTACGACGCCCACCTGGCGATGATCACGGGAAACCACGACACCATACGGCTCAAAAAGTCCCTTTCGAACAAGGAGATCGCCCTCTACTACCTCTTCCTTTACACTTTGCCCTGTGTCCCCTTCCTCTACTACGGAGACGAGCTCGGCCTTCCCTACGAAGAAGGTCTCCCCTCCGTCGAAGGCGGATACCAAAGGACCGGTTCCCGTTCCCCGATGCCTTGGAACGACAAGAAGAATGCCGGCTTCTCCACCAATGACAAGACCTACATCAAGGTCGATCCTTCCTACCGAAGGATCAACGTCGAGAAGGAAGAGAAGGATCCACGGTCCTTGCTTCGATTGACGAAGTGCCTTCTCCACATCCGCAAGAGGGAAAAGGAGCTCTGGGACGACCGGGAAATGACTGTCCTCTCCGCCAAGAAGGACGATCCCTTCCTCGCCTACCTGCGCGGAAAGAATCTCCTTGTCCTCTTCAACGTCTCTTCCGAAACACGGGAATTCTCTCTCGATAGGAAGATCGAAGAAGAAATTTTCTTCGTCGAGCGCAAAAGCGAGATTCAGGGCAAGAAGATTCTTGTCCCTCCTCAGAGCGCCTGTCTCCTGAGGCTGAAGTAAGAGAATCCTCTCCAACAAAAATGGGACGATTTGTCCCATTTCCAAGCAAAAATCGCATAAGAAATGCCCGCCGTTTGGCGGGCATTCGTGTTTAGAGGGCTTTTCCGATGGAGCCGAAGACTTCCATTCTCTCCTTGACCTTGGCCTTGATGGCTTCGTAGCCAGGCTTGAGGAGCTTTCTGGGATCGAATCCCTTCTTGTCCGGATCGGGAGCGGCCTTACCCGCGGCGCAGTACTCGACCGTCGCCGCAGCGAAGACAAGCTGGCAATCCGTGTTGACGTTGACCTTGGAGACGCCGTTGGCGATGGCCTTGCGGATCTGATCGTCGGGGATGCCCGTTCCGCCGTGGAGGACGAGAGGGATGTGGTTGGTCGCTTCGTGAATCTTCTCCAGAGCATCGAAATGGAGTCCCTTCCAGTCGGCGGGATAGATGCCGTGGATGTTGCCGATGCCGGCGGCGAGGAAATCGACACCGAGAGCGGCGATCTTGCGGCACTCTTCCGGATCGGCGATTTCGCCATCGGCCGTGACGCCGTCTTCCGTTCCGCCGATCGCACCGACCTCAGCCTCGATCGAAAGGCCGTGATCGTGGGCCATGTTGACCAGTTCGGTCGTCTTGGCGACGTTCTCGTCGAAGGCGAAGTGGGAACCGTCGAACATGATGGACGTGAATCCGGCGGCGATGCACTTCTTGGCTCCTTCGTAGGTTCCGTGGTCGAGATGGAGGGCGACAGGAACCGTGATTCCCAGGCTCTCATCCATTGCACGGACCATGGCGGCGACCGTGCCAAAGCCCGTCATGTACTTCGCAGCGCCTTCGCTGACGCCGAGGATGACAGGGGAATTGCACTCCTGGGCCGTGGTGAGAATCGCCTTGGTCCACTCCAGATTGTTGATGTTGAACTGTCCGACGGCATAATGGCCATCGCGGGCGAGCTTCAGCATCCGAGCAGCATTGACTAACATGGTTTGGAAACCTCCCTTGTGAATGACTGACGACATGGATATTCTAATGTTTCTGTCCGCTCTCTGCAATCGGAAAAAGAATCCCTTTTGGCCCTGTCAAGAAGAGAAAGAAGGAAATGTCGGAAAAGGGTTCCTCATTTATACAATGGGGTGGCATTTCGAATGTAAGGGCTTTATCGAAGAATCTCTTCCGCGGGTCTCGTAAAGAACTTGCGAAGGTGTTACAATTGTTATCGAAGAAATGGGTATAGTGGGCCTTCACGGCGGCCCTGTCTCTAGCCCCAGCCACAATGGGGACTATCCATTTAACTCAAAGCACCGAAAATCACTCGACGAGTTAAATGGGCTCATTATTCATCAAGGGCCCATTTTTTCAAAAAAATCGTTTCATACAATCAAGGAGGAAAAGAAAGTATGAACAAGAAAATCTTCGGTCTGTCTCTGAGCCTTCTCTCCACGCTGTCGCTGGTCAGCTGTGGCGACGAACCCATCGATTTGGCGATGGTCACCGATGTCGGCAACATCGACGATGGTTCCTTCAACCAGTTCACCTACGAGGGCGTCACCGAATATGCCGAGAAGAACGATCTCACCCAAGCCTACTTCCGTCCCGCCGATGACACGACGGCCGACCGTGTCTCCTCGATCGAGCAGGCCATCAACCGCGGAGCCAAGGTCATTGTCTGCCCTGGCTACCTCTTCGAAGGTGCCATCTATGAAGTTCAGGACAAGTACCCCGATGTCGGCTTCCTGCTCCTCGACGGCGAACCCCACGCCGACGGAATTTATGAAGCCTCTGCCTACAAGACCTCTTCCAACACCCACAACATCCTCTACCGCGAGAACGAGTGCGGCTTCCTTCTCGGCTATGCTGCCGTCAAGGATGGCTATCGTCACCTCGCCTTCGAAGGTGGCATGAAGGGAAATGCCGTCCAGAAGTACGGCTGGGGCTATCTCTCCGGCATCCTCGAGGCGGCCACGGAGCTGAACGTCGAGGTCGAGGTCGAGTTCGACTACTCCGGAACCTTCAATCCGGACGATGCCATCGTCACTCGTTGCGACACCTGGTATCAGAATGGCGTCGAGGCGGTCTTCTCCTGTGGCGGAAAGATCTTCCAGTCTGTCGTCGCCTCTGCCCGCAAGGACAAGGAAAACCGCAAGGTCTTCGGTGTCGACGTCGATCAGTACAGCCAGGCTCCGGATGTCGTCGTCTCCTCGGCCATGAAGGGCCTGAAGGAATCCACGATGGATGCCCTCGATCGTTGGTTCAAGGACGGAAACGGCGAAGAATGGCCTGCCGAGCTCGCCGGCAAGACTTCCACCGTCGGTGCGGCCGAAGGAATGGTCGGACTTCCCACCGCGAAGGATTCCTGGGGATTCAAGAACTTCACCACGGCAGAGTATGAGGAAGTCTTCGCCAAGCTCGTCGCGGACAGCACCTACACCGGTGTCTCTCTCGAAGGCTCCAACGTCGTCTTCGACGAGAAAGGTCGTAACACCAGCCTCGTCACGGTCAACTACACCAACGCCGAAGACGCTGCTTGGTAAATCGTTCGGACCGACGCACACTGCCACGGGTTTCCGTGGCAGTGTTTTATAAAATCACACTTCGGAGGTCTTATGGAGACGAAAGAACAATCGCCTTACATCATCGAGTTCGACGGCATCACGAAGGTCTTCAACAACACCTTGGTCGCCAACGATGATATCCACATCCAGGTCAAGAGAGGGGAGATTCATGCCCTCCTGGGAGAGAACGGCGCGGGGAAATCGACTTTGATGTCGATTCTTTTCGGATTGATCGAACCGACATCCGGAAGGATCTTGCTCAACGGAGAGCCCGTCCGCATCAAGGATCCCAACGATGCGACAAGGCATGGAATCGGCATGGTCCATCAGCACTTCATGCTGGTCGATGTCTTCTCGGGACTGGAGAACATCGTCCTCGGCCATGAGGATTGCGACAAGATCGGATTCCTCAAGTATCGCAAGGCCAAGGAAAAGCTTCAGAAGCTGATGAAGACCTATGGCCTTGAGGTCGACCTCTCCAAGAAGACGAAGGACATGACGGTCGGCATGCAGCAGAAGGTGGAGATCCTGAAGATGCTCTACCGCGATGCCGACATCCTCATCTTCGACGAGCCGACCGCGGTCTTGACCGCCGAGGAGATCGAGGACCTGATGAAGGTCTTCCGCATGCTCCAGAACGAGGGGAAGACGATTCTCTTCATCACGCACAAGCTCAACGAGGTCCAGGAGGTCGCCGACCGCTACACGATCCTTCGTCGCGGAAAGGTCATCGGAACCTACGAGAACAACTCCCTGACCAACGAACAGATGGCCGAATTGATGGTCGGAAGCAAGGTCGACTTCGTCACCCCAAAAAGCGAGTGCCATCCGGGCGATGTCGTCCTCTCCATCAAGGAGCTCACGATCAAGAACAGCCTGATGGGAAAGCCACTGGTCGATCATCTTTCCCTGGATGTCCGTCAAGGCGAGATTGTCGCCTTGCTCGGCATCGACGGAAACGGACAGAACGAGCTGGTCGAGGCAATCGCCGGACTGCGGAAAGTCCATTCCGGAAACATCCTTCTCAACGGAAAGGAGATCAAGAAGCTCTCCATCAAGAAGAGAAACAAGCTCGGCATCAATCACATCCCCTCCGACCGTCATCGCCACGGCTTAATCCTCGATTACAACGTCATGTACAATTTCATCCAGGAGATGCCGGAGAACAGCACCTTCTCTCGCCTTTCCTTCCTCAAGGAAAGAGACATCAAGGATTATGCCGACGAGATGATTCACAAGTATGACATCCGCTCCACGATGGGCTCCTACACGATCACAAGAACCATGTCCGGCGGCAATCAGCAGAAGGTCATCGTCGGCAGAGAAATCGAACGCGACGGCGATCTCCTTCTTGCCGTCCAGCCGACGCGCGGACTGGATGTCGGGGCCATCTCCAACATCCATAGGCAGATTGTGAAGGTGAGGGATGACGGAAAAGCCGTCCTCCTTGTCTCTCTGGAATTGGATGAGGTCTTCGACCTTGCCGATGTCATCTATACCATTCACGAAGGAAAGCTGACGGGTGTCTTCGATCCGAAGAAGACGACCTACAAGGAACTCGGCCTCTATATGTCGGGTGCCGCCTGTCAGGATGCCTTCATTCAAAAGGAGGGGAAATGATGTCCATCAAGAATGTCAACGCCGCCCTCAACGCCCCACTCGCCTATCTGGACGGCAATCCCAAGAAGAAAAGAAGGATGAACAAGTGGGAATATCGTTCCCGCCCCGAATACCGGCTTCTGACATCCTCGCTTCACGTCAACGAAAGTCCGACTTCCGCGACGGAGAGAAAGGAACACCGGGTCTTCTTCTTCAAGTCGATGAGCGTGACGATCCTCTCCTCTCTGATCTGCATCCTCTTCGGCCTTGTCCTGGGCTTCCTCTTGATGCTAATGGATCCCAGCAACATCGGCCTCGGTCTGAAATCCTTCTTCCAATACGGATTCAACAACCTCGAACGTGTCGTCTACACCGCCGGCCCTCTCATGCTCTGCGCCCTGTCGATCGGCTTCTGCTATAAATGCGGTCTCTTCAACATCGGCGCCCCGGGCCAATACATGATCGGCGGAATGGTGGCGCTCATCGGTGCCATCACCCTCAAGCTCCCCTGGTATGTCACGATCTTCATGGCAATCGGTGCCGGTGCCCTCATCGGTGCCGTCCCGGGTGTCCTGAAGGCCTACTTCAACGTGAACGAGGTCATCACCTCGATCATGGTCAACTGGATCGTCCTCTTCCTGAACAACTTCATGCTCTTCAACGTCCCTGGCCTTCTCGATTCGCACAACCCCAATCGTTCGGTCAACCTCAACACGGTGGATGCGAGCAACGTCACCATCCCATCCTTCTCCAGCGACCGCTACCTCAACATCACGATCATCTTCGGCGTCATCCTGGCCATCGTCCTCTTCGTCATCCTCTTCAAGACGACATTCGGCTACCGCCTGAGAGCCGTCGGATTCAACCGCGATGCCGCCGATTACGCCGGCATCTCCTCCAAAAGGAACATCATCCTGAGCTTTGTCATCGCCGGTGCCCTGTCGGGCCTTGCCGGCGCTTGCTACTACCTGCTTGGAAACTCGGTCTACGTCTATAACCGCACTTCCGTCGCCCAGACCGGCTTCGATGCCATCCCGATCGCCCTTCTGGCCAACAACAATCCTCTCGGAATCATCTTCACGACTTTCATCATCTCCTTCATCCAGGTCTCCGGCATCGGACTCCAGGGAATCGGAACTTACAACGACACTTTCACCGAGATCATGGTCGCCTTCATTCTCTACGGCTCGGCCTTCGCAGTCTTGATGAACAACATCTTCCTGCGCGGAAGCGGATCGCGGTTCCTGCGGAAAAAGAAGGAGAAAGACGACAGCAGCAAGGAGGAAAAGAAACATGCTTGATTTCTTGATCTCAGCCGAGGGCCTTGTTCCGGTCGGCCAGGCTGCGAGCATCTTGGGCAACCTCATCGTCGTCGCCCTTCCCTTGATCCTGGTCGCTTTCGCCGGCATGACCAGCGAACGCTCCGGCGTCATCAACCTCGGTCTGGAAGGTATGATGGTCCTTGGCGCCTTCGGTGGCTTCTTCACCCTTAAGATGCTCACCGATCCCGTCCAGAACGGTAACTTCCCTGCCCAGCTTGCGGTCTTCCTCGCTCTCTTGGCTGCCGTCGTGATGGGCTTTCTCTCCTCTCTCCTTCTCTCCTTCGCCTCGATCAAGCTGAAAGCAAACCAGACGATCGTCGGGACGGCCATCAACATCCTCGCTCCCGCCTTCGCCATCCTGGTCGCCTGGGCCGTCTTCGGCCAGGGCATGACCGCAATGACAGATGGCACTCCGGCCTGGTGCTCCATCGGGACGGAACTGGTCATCTCCTCCTCCACCATCACCGAATCCTCGAGCGTCCTTGACATCATCGCCTACTTCCTCTCCAACATGTTCATGCAGAACTTCTTCCTCACGACCCCGATCATCATCGCCATCCTCATCTTCATGAGCCTCTTTCTTTTCAAGACCAAGACGGGTCTGAGACTGAGAGCCTGCGGCGAGAACCCCCAGGCCGCCGATTCCGTCGGCATCAAGGTCACGAGGATGCGGTACCTCGGCACTTCCCTCTCCGGAATCCTCGCTGGCATCGGCGGCTTCGCCCTCTGCCTCTCCATCGGCTATGAGGCGACGGTCATCGGCTTCGGCTTCCTGGCCCTGGCGGTCATGATCTTCGGAAACTGGAAGCCCCTTCCGATCGTCCTTGGTGGCTTTGTCTTCGCCTTCGCCCGCGTCATCGCCAACTCCGGAATCATCCCCCAGATTCCGGGCATCAACCACGGACAGGAGCTCTACTATTGCATTCCCTATGTCCTGACCCTGATCGTCCTCATCTTCGCCTCCAAGCACAGCCACGCCCCGAAGGCGGAAGGAATTCCCTACGACAAATCCGCTCGTTAGTCTTCTCTTCCCGAATCGAAAACGATCATGAGAAAAGGCGGCCTTCAAGCCGCCTTTTCCTTATCCCTTCAGTTTCTTTCTCAGCTCGTCGAGGACTTCCTTGTGATAGGGCCTGTTGATCTCGAGGATCGTCTTCTCGCCCTGGATCCAGTTGAGGACGAGCTTCTGGCCCCGGTAATCGAGCCGGTACTTCCTCTTGTAGCGGACGGGGCCGATGTAGAAGCCGGCGCTGAGGAAGTCCTTGAGACAGGCGCTCTCGTCCTTCCAGACGTCGTAGAACTCGCCTTCCCTGACGATGATGTTGATCGGTCGGATGATCTTGCCGTCCCTTCTCACCTTGCTCTTTCCCTTGTGGACGAGGGAGGAGGGGATGTATGTCTTTCCCTCGTCATAGGAGAGGGAACGAAGGCGGAGGACGTTGCTGTCCTGGGAATCCTCCCTCTCTCCCTGGCAGGTGAAGTAGGTGTCCTTCTGATAGGAGAGGGATTCGATCTTGCTCTCCTTGATGAGGCGCTTGGCCTTCCTCTCGTCGACGATCTGGATCTCCTCCTTGGTCGTGTAGAGATCGCCGTTCCGGATCTCGGAGAAGGTCATGTCGTTGTAGAGGAGGACGTCGCTCTCAAGCCTCGAGGGGAAGATCGTCTCCTGGTAGGACTTCAAGATCGAGGTGAAGTAGAGCTTCGTCGTGAAGGCGTTGCTGGCCGAGGAGATCTTGCTGTCTCTTATGATTCGGCGCAAGAAGAGGGACTTCGCGTTTCCGGCGACGAAGGACTTGATGACATACTTCCTTCCGCGGAAGGCTTCCAGGACCGAGCGATCGAGCGCGTAGATTCCCTCGACGATGATGCAGTCGTAGTCCTTGCCGTCGATCACCTTCCCCGACGGGACGCGCTCGGAGATGATCTTGGAATATTCCTTGGCCTCGATGGTTTTGTTCTGCATCAGCTTCTTGATGTCGTCGGTCGCCTCCTTGAGGTCATAGACCGTGGTCTCGTCGAAGTTGAGCTTTGCCCACTCCTCCTTGAGACCGCGCAGGAAGACGGGCATCTCCTCGTTCGAGATCGTGTCCTTGAGGGCCTTCTGGATCTTCTGGAGGACCGCAGGGGAATACTTCTTGTCGAAGGGGACGTCGTTGATGATCTCCTTGATCCTTCCCCTGATCGCCCCCATGTTGTCAAGGCTGTTGTGGAAGTAGTTGAGATTGACCTTGTTGGGGATGATCCCGGAAAGGCCGATGTTGTACTGATCGAGAGAGATCGTGACAGCGTGATGGTTGTTGCTCTCGAGCATCGTCGTCAGATAGTCGGCGCAATAGGACTTGCCCGAGGAAGAGGCGCCGGCGATCAAGACGACGGCCTTCTTCTCCTTCTCCAGGACCTCCTCGATCAGGTCGAGGTTGCAATAGGCCCACTTGTCCATGTGATGTACGACGATCATAAGACCTCCTATTGGCTGATCCAGCCCAGCAGGGCGTGAGCGGTGTCGTAGAGGATGCGAGCCAGGGAGAAGCCACCGTTTCCAAGGCCCAAGTCGTCGAAGAGCCAGTCGTGCATGCCATAGACGCCGGCATTGAGGAGAAGCTCGTCGATGAAGACGACGACCATCATCAGGACGATCAAGATCAAAGAGGTCTGAAGGACCCTCTTGACCATCCCGAGAAGCCTTCCGACGACTCCCTTCCCGTTCTCTCCGAGAATCGGTTCGGCGATGAGCTTGAAAAGGAAATGAAGAACGACGTTGAAGACGATCAGGAAGAGGACGAAGAGCACGGCGATCAAGGTGTAGTAGGCAAACGAGCTAGCCAGGGCGCGGCTGACATCTCCGTCCATCAGACAGCAACCCGAGAGGAAGAAACCCCGGAAGAACGCAGGAAAGCCCAGTTCTCCAAGAGCATCCGAAAGCATGGTTTGCTGGGCAATCGAGCCGACATTTCCGACGTTTTCCAAGAAGATGCCCGTTTGAGGAATGGTGTTTTCATAAAGACCGACAAGCCAGTCGTTTCCAAGTCCAGTCTGCATCAAGCCACGGGCGGCTGGAATGCCGATGAAGTAGCTTGCCGCGATTGCGGCCAAAAAGCCGAACCTCTTCAGGCTGGACTTCCCGAAGCCCTTGATGAGCCCGAAGACGGCCGAGAGGACAAGGAGGACGAGGAGGACGATATCGAGGACGGACATCAGTAATAGATGCTCCTCTTGAGCTGCTCGAGGCGTTCCCTTCCAAGGCAATGCTCGACGATGGCCAAGGCGAAGTCGATCGAGGCGGCACAGCTTCTTCCCGTGATGAGGTTTCCGTCGACGACCACGTACTGGTCGTGATACTTTCCGCCGAAGTCCTCATCCATCGACGTGAAGCAGGTGTAGTCTCTTCCCTTTAGCAATCCCAGATGTCCTAGGATCGTCGGGGCGGCGCAGATCGCGGCGACGGTCTTTCCGCTGAGGAAGAAATCCTTGACCTTCTTGAGGAAGGACGGGTCTTTCTCCTCGGCGATATATTCCGGTCCACCCGGCAGGATCAGAAGGTCGTAAGCGGATGAATCGATCTTAGAAAAGGGAACCATCTTGTCGACCGAGATTTCATATCGTCCCACCGCCTTGTCGGAATAGAGAGAAGAGAGCGTCACGTCCAAGCCGGCTCTTCGCAGCAAAGCCAAAGTCGCCAGGGCCTCGACCTCCTCGAAGAGATCGGTCACGACCATCAAGAGTTTCATAGAGCCTCCTTCATTCTTTGAACTATGGTATATTATAGCCGTTTGTTCGAACCCAAAAAAGAGAATCACAATGCCCGCAATCGAAAAAGAGATCCAAGACTTGGAAGGCTATGTCCTTCCCCACGAAGGAGGGAAGCACCTGGCGACGATCGTCCTCCTTCCTTTCCGCAAGGACACCTGGAGGGAAGAGGCCCGTCCGGCCCTCTCCTGCTTCGAGAAGGTGATCGACGCCATCCGTCCTTTCGAAAGAGTCCTTCTTGTCATCCATCCCTCTTTCCCGGTCTCTCTGGTCACTCGCTTCCAGAAGGAGAACGTCACGATCCTGCGCCTTCCCTATGACGACAGCTGGGCGAGAGACAACACGCCGATCTTCCTGAGAAAGGAAGAGAAGCTTGTCGGAGTCGACTTCGGCTTCAACAGCTGGGGCGGAGACTATGACGGACTCTATCCCGACTATCAGGACGACAACCTCTTGGGACGAAGGATCCTTCTGGAGCTGAGGATCCCTCGCCACCCGCGAAAGGACTTCATCCTCGAGGGAGGAAACATCCTCTCCGACGGAGAAGGGACGATCCTCACCTCCGGAGAGTGCCAGCTCTCCAAGGGAAGAAATCCCTCCCTGAGCCAAGAGGAGATCGAGAACGTCCTCAAGAAGGAGCTCAACGCCAAGAAGGTCCTCTTCCTCCCCTATGGAATCTTCGAGGACGAGACCGACGGCCATGTCGACAACATCGCTTCCTTCCTCGATCCGGGCGTTGTTGCCCTAGCGACGACTGAAGACAAGGACGATCCCCAATACGAACGCTCTAGGGAAGACCTCCTTTATCTCCAGAAGGAAACCGATGCTCTGGGACGTCCCCTGTGGATCGTCTCCCTTCCTCTTCCCAAGCCCCAATACCTGACCAAGGAGGAAAGCCTTGGCCTTGAGAAGAATCAAGGAGTGGTCGAAAGAGCGGAAGGAAGAAGGCTCGCCGCAAGCTACTGCAACTTCTACCAGGGCAAGGACTTCCTCCTTCTTCCCCAGTTCGGAGTCGAGGAAGACAAAATCGCCAAGCAGATCCTGGAAGACTACTATCAAGGGAGGAAGAAGATTATCCCGATCGAAAGTCGGGAAATCCTATTGGGCGGAGGAAACATCCACTGCATCACCAAGGAGATTCCCTTCTCTCCCCTGTATCCGATCGAACCGGAGGAAACAAAATGATCACGATCAGCGCGACCCAATTCGCAAGCCTTCACACCTATGAAGGAAACGTCAGGAAGGCCATCGAAATCGTCAGGAAGGCCAAGAAGAAGAACGCCGACGTCGTCCTTCTCCAGGAACTCTTCGCGGGCGACTACTTCTGCCAGAAGGAAGACTATGGGAACTTCGCCCTCGCCCAGGAAGAGGAAAGAAGCGACCTCCTTCGGACTTTCTCGAATCTCGCCGAGGAAGAACAGGTCGTCCTTCCCGTCTCCTTCTTCGAAAGGGACGGAAACTGCTACTACAACTCCCTGGTCTGCTTCGATAAGGACGGGAAGAAGCTCGGCCTCTATCGCAAGAGCCACATCCCCACCGGCGAGTGCTACGAGGAGAAGTTCTACTTCCGCCCCGGTAACACCGGCTTCCAGGTCTTCCACACCAAGGACGGATACAACCTCGGCGTCGCCATCTGCTGGGATCAGTGGTTCCTCGAGACCGGAAGGATCTTGACCCTCAAGGGAGCGGACTTCCTCCTCTTCCCGACCGCGATTGGAAGCGAGCCCGTCCTCAAGAACGACACCTCCACCCACTGGACAAACGCCCTCAAGGGACAGGCGGCGCTCAACATCGTCCCGGTCATCGCCTCAAACCGCATCGGGACGGAGAAGGCCATGGATTCATCGATGACCTTCTACGGTTCTTCCCTTTTGACGGACGAGGAAGGTTCGACGCTCCTTCAAGCCAGTCGGGACAAGGAGGAGATCCTCGTCTACGGCTATGATGTCGAGCAGATCCGAGAAAAAAGAAGGACTTGGGGAATCTTCCGCGACAGAAGGACAGACCTTTACAAGGACATCCTGGATTAGGAGAAAGAAAATGCGATTCATTTCATTCAATGTCAATTCCATCAATGCCTACCTCAAGAAAGGCCTTCTCGACCAGCTTCTCGCCTATGATCCCGACCTTCTTGGCATCGAGGAGCTCAAGCTCACGGAGAAGGAACACAAGGACTTTCCTGTCCTGAAGGATGGCCTTCTTCCCTACTGGACCGTCTCCAAGGTCAAGAAGGGCTATGCCGGGACGGCCATCCTGACCAAGAAGGAACCTCTTTCGGTCCACTATGGCTTGATCGACGGGGAATACGATGACGAAGGGCGGGCGGTGACTCTGGAGTTTCCCACCTTCTTTTACGTCAACCTCTACACGCCCAACTCCGGGGAGGAACTCAAGAGGCTTCCCTTCCGAATGACCTTCGAGGAGAGATTGCGGGACTATCTCAAGGGACTCAAGGAGAAGAAGTCGGTCATCGTCTCGGGAGACCTCAACGTCGCAAACGAGCCCATCGACTTGAAGAACCCTTCCTCCAACCATCACTCCGCCGGCTTCACCGACGAGGAGAGAAGGGAGTTCAAGAAGCTTCTCTCGCTAGGCTTTGTCGACACCTTCCGCACCCTCCATCCCGAGGAGAGGAAATATTCCTATTGGTCGTATCTGAGAAACGCCCGAAAGACAAACGCCGGCTGGCGCATCGACTACTTCCTCGTCAGCGAAGAGCTCATGGGAAAGGTCGAGAAGGCGGAGATCCTCAACGACGTCTATGGCTCGGATCACTGCCCGGTGCTCCTTGACATCGACCTGTAGTTTTCTCTGTTAGTTGCTTATACACTTGTTTTAAGATATATTTATTTCGACATACTGATTTGAGGTTTTCATTATGGACAGAAACAATTCGAACGCTTTCGGTGCGCAGAACTACGTCACCGAGATCGGCAACTACCCCATCAAGGTCGTCGCTTTGGGCGGTCTCGACGAGATGGGAAAGAACTGCTACGTCATCGAGGTCGACAACGATGCCTTCATCATCGAGGCCGGATTGAAATATCCCAACAACACGATCCCGGGCGTAGACATCATCATCCCCGACTTCGACTACGTCCGCAACATCGCCCACCGGGTCAAGGGCATCCTCATCACCCACGGCCATGACGACCAGTTCGGAGCCCTGCCCTATCTGCTCAACATCTGCAAGGCTCCCGTCTACGCAACCGAGACGACGATCCAGATGATCATCTCCACCCTCTCCTCCCGCTTCCGCAAGATCGACCAGCACCGCTTCGTCAAGGTCGGCCCTTCCGACACCCTGGACATCGCCGGACATAGCTTCGAGCTCTTCCAGACGACCCATTCCGTGGCGGAGAGCTTCGGCTTCGCCCTGAAGACGCACTTCGGAAACATCGTCTACACCTCCGACTTCATGTCCGACTATTCCCCGCTCAAGGGCTTCCAGTTCGATCTCCCCAAGGTCAGCCGCCTCTCCGAGTCGGACAAGACCTTCCTGTTGATGACGGAGAGCGAAAGCGCCGAGAAGCCGGGCATCGCCTCTCCTCGCCACAAGATCACGCCCCTGATCCAGTCCCTCTTCGAGGACACGCCAGGCAAGATCTTCTGCTCCCTCTACTTCCAGAACTTCTACAACATCCAGGAAGTCATCAACCTCGCCATCAAGTACCGGAAGAAGATCTGCATCGCCGATCCCGCGCAGGTTCCCTTCTTCGACAAGATGGCCCAGATTGGAGACCTGGTCATCCCCAAGGATCTTCGTATCACCGCAAGCCAGATCAAGGAGAACTCCAGCCGAGACATCCTGATCCTGGTCACTGGAAGCGGAGACGAGCTCTACAAGTATTGCAAGGACATCTGCTACGGAAACGTCCCGGGCATCAAGGTCGAGACGAAGGACACCTGGATCGATGCCGCTCCTTCCGTCCCCGGGACGGAAGTCAGTTACACCGACGCCTCCGACACGATCTTCCGCACCGACTGCAAGGTCCTGACCCTGGGAAGGAAGGTTCTCTCCTCGATGCACGCCCAGGAAGAGGACCTGAAGATGATGATCTCCCTCTTCCGCCCGCAATACTACATGCCGGTCAAGGGCGAATACCGCCTCTTGATGGCCAACGCCAAGCTGGCGATCGACCTCGGCATCGGCCTCAACCACTTCAACACCTTCGTCTATGACAACGGCATGGCCCTGGCCTTCGATGAGCAGGGCAAGCCCGTCCGCAAGCTCATCATGGTCAAGAGCGGGGACGTGATGGTCGACGGCTCCTCGGTCGGCGATGTCAAGGAACAGGCGATTGACGAACGGCAACAAATGGCTGACGGCGGCATCGTCCTCATCGGCATCCCCTACTCCTCCAGGAAGAAGAAGACCCTCACCAATCCCGACGTCCAGATGCGCGGCTTCCTCTACCTGAGGGAGAGCGAGTCGATCGTCACCCAGATCAGCTCCGTCGCGATAAGCTACGCCAACGGCCTTCTCTCTCAGGACACTCCCATCAACGACATCGAGAGGAAGACGGCGGACAAGGTCTCCAAGTTCCTCTACAAGCAGACTGAGAAGGAACCGATGATTCTGGTCAAGCTTCTCGACGTCGATGCGGCGAAGGACCTCGATCCTCGCTGAGAAAGGAATCCAATCTCATGAATCGCTATTACATTCCGACGAAGGTTCTCTTCGGAAAGAACGCCCTCGAGACGCTCTCCTTGGAAAAGCTCGACTTCAAAAGGGCCCTTGTCGTCACCACAAGCGGCAAGTCCGTGAAGCAATTCGGCTATCTCGACCGTGTCCTCAATGAGCTGAAGAAGTGCAAGATCGATGCGGTCTTGTTCGACAAGGTCAAGGGAAACCCGACCCACAAGACCGTCCTCGAGGGCGCCAAGCTCGCGAGGGAGAGGAATTGCGACCTGATCGTCGGCCTCGGCGGCGGCTCTCCGATCGACTCGGCCAAGGCCATCGCCTACATGGCGACGAACGACGGGACGCTCTGGGACTATCTCAAGACTGGTTCCGGAAAGAAGAAGGAGTTCAAGAACGCTCCCCTCAAGATCATCGCCATCAACACAACGGCCGGAACGGGCACGGAGACCGACCCCTGGTCGGTCATCACCGACGAGGAGCTCGACGAGAAGATCGGCTGGGGTTTGGAAGGTTCCTTCCCCCTGATCGGAATCGATGACACGACGATGATGCGGACCGTCCCCAAGGAGCTTTCGATGTATCAGGGCTTCGACGCCCTCTTCCATCTTGCCGAAGGCTTTGTCCATCCGATGGCAAGCGAACTCTCCCGCACCCTCTCCAAGAAGGGAATCGAGCTCATCCGGGACAACCTCCCCAAAGTCTACCGGAAGCCGGATGACGAGGTCGCAAGGGAGAACATGGCCCTCGCCAGCATGATCGGAGGAATGGTCGAATGCTATTCCTCCTGCACCTTCGAGCACACTCTGGAGCACGCCGTCTCCTCCCTCTATCACGACGTCATCCACGGAGCGGGCTTGATCGCCATCAGCGAGAGCTACTTCAACCACCTGGCGGCGAGCAAGAAGATCAACAAGGATTTGATCGAACTGGCGAGGATCTTCGACCCCAAGGCCAAGAGCGCCTTCTCCTTCGCCAATTCCCTCAAGGAATTCCAGAAGAAGTGCCACGTCGACAAGATCGACCTCGCCTCCTTTAACATCGCGGAAAAAGACCTTCCCAAGATCGCCAAGAAGGCCCAGAGCCTTGTCGGAAACGACAAGGACTTCTCCGATCCCCTCACCTATTCCTATCGGGACATCGTCAACATCCTCGAATGCGCCTATCACGCCTAAAGACAAGAAAAGGCAGGCTCCCGGGCCTGCCTTTTTGAATGCTCCCAAACTCGATCAGCGGACGAGTTCCTTGCCGTGACTGGTTCCGATCCTGTTCGCTCCGGCCTTGACCATCTCTTCCATGGTCTCCTTGTCCCGGATTCCGCCGGCGGCCTTGACTCCCATCTCCTTTCCGACGGTCTCTCTCATCAATTTGACATCCTCGACCTTGGCACCCCACTTGGAGAAACCGGTCGATGTCTTGACGAAGTCGGCACCCGCTTCCTTGGCAAGAAGAGAGGCTCTTCTCTTCTCCTCGTCGGTGAGAAGGCAGCACTCGATGATGACCTTGAGCAGGCGTCCCTGACAGGCCTTCTTGATCTCTTTGATCTCCTCTTTCGCATAATCGTCCTGATGGTCCTTGAGGGCGGAGATGTTGATCACCATGTCGATCTCCTGAGCGCCGTTTTTTACGGCATCCTCAGTCTCGAAGACCTTCGCCTTGGTCGTCATCGAGCCCAGGGGGAAACCGACCACGGTGCAGACCTTGACGTCCGTTCCCCTGAGGATCTCCGCAGCGACCTTCACGAAGTCGGGATTGACGCAGACGGAGGCGAAATGCTCCTCCTTCGCTTCCTCGCAGAGAGAGACGACCTGCTCCTTTCGGGCATCGGGAGCAAGGAGCGTCGAGTCGATCAGACGGTTGTATTCCATAGTCATGTACCTCCCTTCCATTGTAGCAGGTTTTTTCCTTCCGGAGAGATTTTTCGGCACTTGCAGAACAAAGATTTCTTTGATATAATCCTTAATCGCTGTCCAACACGAACAGGGAAAGAACAGGAGATTCATCATGGCGAACATCAAATCGCAGAAGAAGAGAATCCTCACCGCCGAGAAGAGACGTCAGGCCAACGCTTCCTTCAAGAGCAAGATGCGCACGGCCATCAAGAAGGTCAAGGTCAGCGTCGAGGCGAAGAACCTCGAGGCCGCCAAGAACGACCTCAAGCTGGCCTATGCCCTCATCGACAAGTCGGTCAAGAACAAGATCCAGAAGAAGAACTGGGCGGCCAACCACAAGAGCCAGCTCGCCCTTCTGGTCAACAACCTCGAGAAGGAGCTCAGCCAGCCCCAGGAGGCTCAGGCCTAAGCCTTCTTCTTTCCCTGCTTGACGGATATAGAAAACGGGACCTTCGGGCCCCGTTTTTTGCGTTCATCTCTTCCGATAGTTCCGATCGAAGTTCAGGAGGAAGTTCTCCATCCGGACATCGACGTCATCCCCGTCGATCTTGATCTCCTCCTCCATTCTCGAGAGGTCGGAGAGGATGAGAAGGAGCCGATCGAAGGAGAGCAAGGCAAGGTCCTTCTTGATGTAATAGACCCGTCCACTCTTGATCGGCGCTCCGAGACTCGAGATCTCCTTGGCGATCTCGTCGTTGCCTTTTCCTTCCTCGCTCTTTCCCTTGACAAGGGCCATCAGGCGAAGCTGGTTGACGAAGGTCCAGAGGATTTGGATCCCCTCGTTTCCTTGCCGGCGGACGTTCCGATAGCTCTTCAGACTTTCTGTGACGTTTCCCTTCAGGAGAAAGGAGAGACACTCGTAGGCTTTGTCCTCAATCGGCTCCTCGACCATCTCCTCGACATCCTTCCGGGTCAAGTGCTTGCCGTGGGAGAGAAGCATCCGGAGGGTGTTCACGAAGAGGAGGAAGTCCTTGCCGGAGCGTTCGTAAAGGAGAAGGAGGGCCTCCTTGTCGACTTCCTTGTCCCACTCCTTGGCCAGCTGATAGCCCAAGGAGAGATAGTCCTCCTGTCCCAGGGGTGAGACCTCGAGGAAGCGGACGAAGGGATTCTTCTTGAGCTGCTTGACCCTATCCGCCTTGCTGTTGAGCAAAGCGGGAAGGAGAAGGAGAAGGTCATTCTCGTCCTTTTCCGTCTCCAAGTAGGAATAGAAAGAGGAGACGACCTTCTCGTCGTCCTTGTTGGTGCCTCTGGGAAGCTTCAACGAGGTGAGATCGTAGAAGTTTTCAACCAGGACCACCTTCCTCTCCCCGAAGAGGGAGAGGGAGGAGAGGTCGAAAAGGACATCCTTGAGGGAGTCCTTGAAAAGGTCATAGGAGGAGGTGACTTCCTTTCCTTCCTTCTTGAGGTCAGAAAGGGCCTTTCTCTTGGTCAGTCCGCCATCCGTTCCATGGTAGAGGAAGATCATCGAATCTTCTCGGGAGGGACGATCTCCTCGTCGACGACTTCCGCCTTCTCGATCACGACTGGTGTCAAGGGCTTGTCGTTTCCATCCTTCTTGACGGCGGCGATCTTGTCGACGACATCCATTCCTTTGGTCACATAGCCGAAGACGGCATACTGGCCGTCGAGAAAGAAGTCGTCCTTGTCGCAGAGGAAGAACTGGCTTCCCGCCGAGTCGGGATCCATGGTCCTCGCCATGGAGATCGCCCCTCTCTTGTGGCGGAGGGGATTCTCGATCCCGTTCATCGAAAACTCGCCCTTGATGGAATAGCCCGGGCCTCCGATTCCGGTGCCTTGGGGATCTCCGCCCTGGATCATGAAGTTCTGGATGACCCGGTGGAAGGTCAGTCCGTCGTAGAATCCCATGTGGCACAGGTAGGTGAAGTTGTGGACCGTGTTCTGGGCGTATTTCTTGTCCATCTCCAGGACGATGTCGCCCATGTCCTTGATGTGTAAGATGACCATCTTGTTCTCCTTTCTTTATCCGATTTTTGTCACTTCGAAGGTCGTCGAGAAGCTCTTCTCGCTGTCCATCTTCCCGTTCAGGAACTGTCCTCTGTAGGAAGGGAGGGAGAAGGAATCTCCGGCATAGAAGAGCGTGTTCTGGTCCGGAAGGCTATAGGAAGAGAGGTAACGCTTGTTCCGGTCGATGAGCCGGATCTCGTCCATCGCTCCATATTTCCTATCCAGGGCGAAGTTGGTGTCATAGGTCTCGCTGCTGTTGTCGATGGCCTTGTAGGGCCATTTGACCGCATTGGTAAAGGCTGTTGCGCTGTCCTCAAGAAGGGTCGCGCGATAGCTTGCGTCGACGGAGAAGAGGCGGTTGTCGACATGATGGAGCCTTCCGCCCTTGCCGTCGATCGGCTCTGCGGCATAGGCATCGTAGTATTGACCGGAGAGCTTTCCCTGGTTGGAGTAGTAATCCAAGACCAGGTATTCGTCGAAAGGATTGAAGAGGGCCTTTGTCCCGTCTTTTGTCGCCTTGAACTGGTATTCGTCATCGAGAAGGACGATGAAGTCCCCGGAGGTGACCGAGCTCTCAAGCGTTATCTCGACGTCGTTTCCGTAGACGAGATAGGGGGTCTTCCATCCCAAGAGCATCTTGGAATAGGGATTGTGGTCTCCGACGTTCTGGTTCATCATGTCGACATCGCCAAGAGGCGCATAGCCATAGCCGGTATAGGAGTAGTAATCGGAGAGGCCCAGCATGTGGCTCGTCTCATGGATGACGACATGGGCGTCGATGGGATTGTCCTCGGAGAAGTCAGTCAGGAAGGTCTCTCCGCACCAGCCGATGTTGTTGACGATGGGAAAATCCCTTGTCGGATCGACGTCGGCTTGGGTCGAGGTCGAGAAGGGCCAGTAGACCGTGTTGGAGTTGTATCCGCATCCCACCCAGACAAGCCACATCGCGTCGATCAGTCCGTCCTTGTCCGAGTCGTAGGCGGACAGGTCGATCCCGAGGTCGGTCGCGAAGTCGGCGCACTCCTGTGCGAGGTCGGGGAAGTTGTAGTTGTCGAGATCGTAGAGGCTGTGATAGAAGGAGGAATCCGCCCTTGCGTCGAAGACATCCGTCACCCGGCCTGTGATCTCCAGCTGTCCGAAGGAGGACTGGAGGAAGTAGGAGCGAAGGGACTCATAGTTCATGTCCGCGCTCTTTCCGAAGAAGGCCGTCTCGATGTTCTCCTTGACGGTCTCTTCCTCCGCACGGCTCAGGCTGGCTCCCGGAACCAGGACCGGAACGACCAGGACCGGAGTCTTCTGGATCCCGTCCTTTCGCATCGCCGGAGCGTATTTCCAGTTGTAGACGTTCTTCTCCCCGTAGTCGTAGATGGTGTAGGCAAGCTCCACTTCCTCGGGTGTGTAATAGCCCTTGTTCGTCTTGTCGATTCCCAGTGGGTCGACGTTGCTGTCCCTCGATGGATTTGTGACGTGGACCTTCATCGTCGAACTGTCGGTATAGGCGGGAATGGTGTCGTCCTCGTATTCGATCGGAGCGCCGGTGTCCGTGCGTAGGCCGACGTTGCGGATCCAGGAGAGGGTCTCTCCGTCGTTGCCCTTCGCCTTGATCTCGATGGTGTGCTTCCCTTCCTCCTGGAAGGTGTAGGCCGAGCGTTCCTCTCCGTCGACAAGAAGGGTGAAGTCATAGACATCCTCTTCCCTCTCCCTTTTCGTTCCCGTCTCGTCGAGATAGGAGATCTCCTGCTTCACAGAAATCTCGTCTTTCTCGATCGTGCTTCCGAAGGAGATTGTCCCTTCTTCGAGCGAAGTCGAAAGCTTTGCCTCATAGGCGTAGACCGAGCGGACGAGAAGGAGGAAGGAGGAGGAGCGGACTCCTTCGTAGGTGAAGTGGACGTTGAACGTCCCCACCTCGTCAAGGACACTTCCGGCAAGGATCTCCGTCTCGTCCCGGTCAAGGATGAGATGGCAAAGGGAAGTGACTTCCTTCTTCTCGATCACTTCCTCATCCTGATAGACGGTGTGATAAATCGTCAATCCGTCCAGGGAAAAACGTTCATAACGGTCGAAGGACTGGAAGTCCTCGATTCCGTCAAGCTCCAAAACCTCCCTTCTTGTCGAGGAGGAAATCGAGCTTGGGAACGTCTCCGAAGAAGAGGTCGTGGAAGAGGAGACAGGAGAAGAGGTAGGACTCGTGGGAAGCTGACAGGATCCAAGGAAGAGAAGAGAGAGAGAAAGCAGGAATTTGCGTTTCATGGAACCTCCTAGGAAGAAAAAGAGCGCCCCTGTCAGGGACAGGGGCGAGACGATCGGATTTACTTCTTGGTGCTGTCTTGGTTCTTGACGGCGTTGATCTTGGCCTCGATGGCGCTCTGGTCGCCGAGGTAGTAGTGGCGGATGGGCTTGAACTCGTCGTCGAGCTCATAGACAAGGGGGACGCCCGTCGGGATGTTGAGGCCGGCGATGTCCTCGTCGGAGATGCCGTCGAGATACTTCACCAAGGCGCGGAGGGAATTGCCGTGGGCGGCGATGAGGACCCTCTTTCCTTCCTTCATGGCCGGAAGGATGGTGGAGTTGTAATAGGGAACGACCCGGGCGATCGTGTCCTTGAGGGATTCGGAGAGCGGAAGGTCCTTGGGATCGATTCCCTTGTAGTGGGCCTGAAGCGCCGGGTTTCTCTCATCCTTGGGATCGAGTTTCGGAGGGGCGACGTCGAAGGAACGTCTCCAGAGGTGAACCTGCTCGGAGCCGTACTTCTCGGCGGTCTCCTGCTTGTTGAGTCCCTGAAGGGCTCCGTAGTGCCTCTCGTTGAGGCGGTAGTCCTTGACGACAGGCAGATAATCCTGATCGATGCCGTCCAGGACGTGCCACAGGGTGTGGATGGCTCTCTTGAGGACGGAGGTGAAGGCGATGTCGAACTGATAGCCTTCCTCCTTGAGGAGCTTGCCGGCGTTGGTCGCTTCCTCGTGTCCCTTCTCGGAAAGGTCGACGTCGGTCCAGCCCGTGAAGAGGTTGAGCTTGTTCCACTCGCTCTCGCCGTGGCGGATCAAAACTAACTTGGTCATGTTTTTCCTCCCATGTTTACCGACGAATATTCTACCACAAGAAAAAGGCGATGCGCTCTCTTCCTAGAGATTCTTGTAGATAATGATCTCGATCGTCTTGATCACGTCCCGGCACTGGTCGGTGACGTATTCGAAGAGCCCGTAGAGCTTCTCCGAGAGCCGAATCTCGAAGTCCCGCTCGGGTGAGATGTTTCGGTAGAGCTCGTGGACGTTCTCTTCGTAGAGATGGTCGGCTTCCTCCTCGATGTCCCGCACCCGTTCGATCAGGGGATCCATCAGCTTCTTGTTGGTCAGGGAGTCGAGGTTCTTGAGGACTTCCTGGAGAGAGAGGACGGCGCGGTTGGCCACCTCGGCGAAGAGAAGCGTCTTCTCCGGAAGCTCCCGGTAGTCCCGCAGGTAGAGCTTGTAGGAGATTTCGTCGATGCTGTCCGTGAGGTCGTCCAGGTTGTCCAAGAGAAGGAAGATGTCCTCGCGGTCGATCGGCGTCATGAATTCCTTGGCGAGGCGTTCCTCCGTCTCGTGCTTGATCACGTCCGCCTCATGCTCGATTTCGTGGACCTCGTTCTTCCATTGGACGACGTCGATGGTCGAAAAGCTCCTCAGGCCCTCCAGGACCTTTTCCATCGCCTTCTGGGAATAGGAGCCCACGCGGGTAAACTGCTCGAAGAAATAGTTGGTCTTCTTTTTTTGGAACAAACCCATCTTTCACCTCCTATGCAATGCCCGGTATGGCAAAGAGCAGATAGCACATGACAAAGCCGATCAGGATCGAGCCCGGGAAGGTGAAGACCCAGGTCAGGACCATGTCCTTGACGATGGACCAGTTGACCTTCTTCGCTCCCTTGGAGAGACCCACGCCCACGATCGAGCACGTCTTGACCTGGGAGGTCGAGACCGGCCAGGAAAGGGCGCTGGAGAGGACCAGGGCGACGAAGGCCGCCAGGTCGGTCGCAAAGCCCTGGTAGGGCTCGAGGTCCACCATTCCCATGCCGACCTTCTTGATGATCCGATAGCCGCCGATCGAAGTGCCAAGTCCCATCACCAGGGAGACCAGGATCGGAAGCCAGAGGAAGGCCGGGGCGTGGAGGAACTCCATCGCGAAGCCCGGAGTCGTCGGGTTCTCCAGCAGGTAGTGGACCCCGTCGACGACCATCGCCTCGGGATAGGCAACGCTCCCCAAGAACAGCGCCAAGTAGACGATGCCGATGAACTTCAGGCCGTCCTGGGCCCCATGGGCCAGGGCCATCCCCGCCGCCGAGGCGATCTGCGCCCACTTG
This sequence comes from uncultured Bacillota bacterium, assembly GCA_949290645.1. Lineage (GTDB taxonomy): Bacteria > Bacillota_I > Bacilli_A > RFN20 > CAG-288 > Enterosoma. The sequence goes on along the minus strand of CASESG010000003.1, from coordinate 42,281 downwards.
AAGAAGACCGTCGTCTTCCTCCGGGTCTTCTTCCGGCAGACGAGTTCGATCAACTTGACGAAGGCGAAGCCCAAAAGCGCTCCGAGGAGGGAGGAGACGAGGAATCCGATGCCGACGTCGAACCAGCTCTCGGCACCCGGGGTCGCCGACTTCCCCATCGCCATCATCGCGAAGCAGGCTCCCGTCAGGCCGGCGATCAGGGCATGGCTCTCGCTCGAGGGCACGCCGAAGACCCAGGCGAGGATTCCCCAGGAGACGACGCCGACCATTCCGGAAGAGATGCCGACCAAGGCTTCCTTGGCGACTTCCGGGTTGTCCAGGGACCCGAAGTCGACGATTCCGGCGATGCTCTCGGCGACGCCCGCCGCAAAAAGCGCAAAGAGCAGAACGCCGAGGAAATTGAAGACCGCTGCCATCAGGATGGCCTTCTTGGCCGAGATGGCGCGCGTCGAGATACAGGTCGCGACCGCATTGGGGGCATCGGTCCATCCGTTGATGAAGACGACGCCGAGGGCAAGCAGGATGGTGATGACGATCAAGGGACTCGAGGAGAGAAGGGAAAAGAACTGACCGATCGTGACGTAGTTGACGCTTTCGACCGCATCCGCGAGCATGGTCATAGGGATCCCCCCTCATTACACGGCTACACTATATCAAAAAGTAAAGGAGATGTTAAGAAAGTCTTCGCTCTCCCGAAGAAAAAGGAGGAGAGGGCCCGGAAGGCTCTCTCCTCCGATGACAAGTCAGGTCAGTGCAGTTCGACGAGGGTGAAGGACAGGGAGCAGCGGGAAGAGGAAAGGGCCGACTGGAAGGCATCGTATTCGGAATCGTCCGAGGGCTCGTCCACGTAGGACAGGCCGCAGGTTTCGGCCGTGAAGGGAACCTCCACCCGATACCACGTCTCCATGAGTCCGGTCTCCTCGTTTTCCTTCTCGATCGTCTCGGCCGAATCCCAGTCGATACGCCCCGCGCTTTCTCCCATCTGGTGCCAGGTGTTCCCCTGGTTGTCGAAGTAGCCGCTCGGATAGGAAAGGGACGCCAGGCCGTCGAGCCCCGTGAGCGTCATCTCGTAGCTGAGTGCGACGGGGACGTCGGCCCACTCGCTGCGGTCGCGGGTCTGGACGGTGACATGGATGCCGTCTCCTTCGCTCTCGTCCACGTGGAAGTGGATTCCCCGGGCCGGGCCGGCTCCCGTCACGTTTCCGCCCGCTGCCGTCCGTCCCTCCTCCGTCTGGTCGAAGATCAGCTGGGTGCTCTTTCCCTGATAGAGGATCTCATAGTTGTTGACCGTCGAGAGGTAGGTCACCTCGACGCCGACGCCCAGCGTCGAATAGCCATCGGCAAAATACCATGCCGAATAGCCGACCCCGACGACCGAGGCGACGATTCCGAAGGGGAGGAGGAAGGCGGTCCACACTCTCCTCTTCAATTGGCCACCTCCGGCTGGAGATAGAAGACGTAGGACTTGGTCACCTCGAACGGCTTCTCAGGATTCTCGAAGTCTGCAAGCGCAAACCTCCTTCCGGTCACGTAGTCGTAGAGATATCCGCCGTTGTTCTCGAGGATCTGCGCCAGCGTCGTTCCACCGAAGTCGGTCGATCCACGGAGCTCTTCCACGTTGCCGTCTCCGACATGGAAATCGCGCCGGGCGATTGGAGAGGCGCTAAGAGAAGCGTCGAAGAAGCCGCCCGTTTCGACGATGTCGCCTTCGTTCTGATAAATCAGGACGGAAAAGTCATTCTGTGACGGCTGCGCCGAAACCTCGACAGAGGCGATGTTCGAATTGCCCTGGGTCTGCTCGAAGGTGACGGTGATGGTCAGGTCGTACATTCCTCCTCTTCCCTTCATTCCGACGGCCTTGGCGCTATTTCCCGAGAGGATGTCATAGTCGACACCATCGGTCAGGTCCGTCGTCAGATACGGGTCGCCTTCCTTGACGTTCACCGTGTAATCGAGATTTCTCCAATCGGAACTGGACGCAATCGAGAAGACGTAATCGTTGTATCGTTCCCCATTGCCGACGTCGATCGTGTGGTAGTTTTCCGTTCCGGGGAAATAGACGTCGTCGATTCGATAGAACAGCTGGTTCCCGGAGGACTCATAACGGTTGGCGTAGTACGTCTTCTCCGAATCGTAATCCAATGTTCCCGTGATGCCACCCACAAGCTTGAAGTCGTAAAGACGTTCCACGAGGACATGGATGCGCGTGTCCCCGGCAAGCGAGGTCCAGGTTTCATTCAATTCACGAATGAAGCGGTTCGCAGCAATCTTCTGCTGTACTTCCTCCGGATAGACGATTGGCGAATTGTAGTTCCCGTGAAAATCCGATTGCAGGAAGACATAGATGTTGTACTGACCATCCGGCAGATTCAATGAGGTATCGTACCAAGTGCCATCCCACTGGTTCGTGGCATTGGAATCGGCATAATAGACCGGAGCGACATGCGTCTTTGCATCGGATCCACCACGGAAGTTCCGGATGACAAAGCATTCCGAATCCGCATTCGAGAAAAGGCGTTCCGCCCAGGTCGTCGTTCCGCCTGAGATGGCGCCGACGGAGTCGATGAGAGGCGAAACCCGCCGCGTGTGGGCAGGTGCATCGTCGTGCTCCAAATATCGGTGAGCAACCCAATCTACCGAAACCCATTCATCAGTGCCTCCGGAAATCCAATACCCATAATCCTTGCCGGTCGTATAGATTGGGTAGAGATAGACACGGTTGTCTCCGATATAGGAGCCGTCAATCCCAATTTGATTGCGATAATCGTCCATCTCGTTCGCCGGAACGACCGTGCCGTCGGGAAGCATGGAGTCGTAAGTGGAAAGGCTCGTCTGGATGTCGAGAATCGAAAAACCGGTTTGACGCCCGTATCCATAGTTCCTTGCCGCTTCCTGACTATAGGTCCAGCCACAGAAAGACAGTTGATAGTCGTAATAATCTCGCATCGAGCAATGAGGACTTCCGACCTCGCTCAGGACTTCGCTCGTAAGATTTCGATAGACCGTCCGAATCTTTGGACGATAGTCCCCTGAAGTCCAATATCCGTCATAGTCTCCACCAGAGCCGATGCAACCATTTCCGAATGTAAGAGTAAAATTATAATTATGATCGTAAATGATATTCCAAGTAAATGTAACGGAGTTGGTCTCGCTGTTGTCTGTATGGTATTCATGTCCTTCGATACCCGTCGGATAGTACCACGTCCCGCTGTCTGCAGGACGCATGGAGGCCACGGCTTCGCCGGCCGTGACCGTGCTGGCCTGATAGGGTTGGGGGAAGAAATAGACGTCATAATAGTCCTGGGTGCTGTCCAGCGAATAGTTGTCCGGAAGGTTGTCGACGTGGGGGACGAATTCGTCCTCCGCCGAGACTCTCCCGCCGGTCGTGAAATAGAAGGCCGAAAAACCGATGCCGACGATGACACCCAGGGAGAGAAGAGCGCTGGTCAGGGAAAGAAAGGTCTTCTTCATGTCTCACGCCTCCTGATAGTCGACCGTAAAGGAAAGTTCGATGTTGCTTCCTCGACTGGCCGAGAGGAGATTCTGGAAGTCCTCCTCGTCCTCCGGGACCATGCCCGTCTTGTAGCGGAACGTCAGTTCGGGAGTAAAGGAATAGGTAGCATCGCTGCCTCCCTCTGCCTGGAGGATCCTGTCCCGCTCCGCCTCGCTCCAGCTCCAGTCGAAGACGTACTGACCTTCGTCCAGGGCGGTTCCTTCGGTTCCCGCATCCATCAGCGCCTCGAGGTAGGACTCCAGGCCACCTTGGATCTGGACGGTCATCCGGAAGACATAGTTCTGGAAGGCCGGATAGACGTATTGCCCGTCGGCGATGTCGTAGGAGGGCGTGAAGCGAGCCGTGACCTGGTCGTCGAATCCCACCCAGGTCTGTTCCAGGATGAGGATGAGTTCCGGGTTGTCTCCTTCGGCCTTGTCCGGATCCTCGCCGTAGCCCTCCTCGACGACGAGGTCGATCGTTCCGACCGTCGCCTTGGCCGAGAGGCGGATCTCCGTCTCGTCGATGACGATCTCCTGGTATTGGGAATCCTCGAAATACCACGTCGCATATCCGACGCCGACGACAGAAAGGGCGATGACGAGCGCCGGAAGGGCGAAGCGGGGCCTCCACCTCATCCCAGAAGCTCCTTCGTCGAGGGCGGGAGCGAAGAAAGCTCCTTCACCGGATATTCGACCAAATTCGATCCTTCTTCCATCTGCAGGAGCGCCTTCCCTTCCTCAGGGAAACGGACGATCACGCCGACGTCACCGGCATGATAGCCCTCCCTCCCGACGAGGACCAGGACGCGCTGATGGAGCGAGAAGGTCACCAAGCCTTCCAGAAGGGTTTCGTTGAGCGCCTTGCGGCGGTTGATCTCCTCCCACTTGAGCGTGTTGACGAAGGCCCGCTTGGCCAGGGCCTTGCGCCGCTCCACGTACATCTTGGCGGCGAGGCTGCAATAGAGGTAGTAGCTAACGACGACGATGACGGCGACAACGACGGAGATCAGCCCGATCGCCGACTGGAGGTAGACGACAAACTGGCCCAAGAAGAGGTTACGAAATCCCGTGTCGACGCCGATGAGGCGGTCGGCAGTGACGCGCATCTCCCAGTCGAAGGAAGCCGCGTTGGAATCGCCGCGGAAGCTGTAGAGGGTCTTTCCGTCCTCCGTCTCGTCGATGCCGACCAGGCGATGGACGACGGTCTCGCCGTCTTGTCCTTTGAAGGCGACGATGTCGTAGAGGTCGATCTGGGAGAGGTCGCGGGTGATCGTGATCATCTCGTAGACGTCGATCTGGTCGTCCAGGCCGTTCTCGAAGAGATACCGGTTGCTGTCGTTCTTCTCCCGCATCGAGCCCGAGCGGACGACGAGGACGGCCGTGTCGCCGAAGAAGACCTGATCCCCGCGGCTGCGGGCGACCATGCCGAAGGCGAGGACGCCGACGCAGAGAAGGGAGACCAGGAGACAGAAGATTCCCGAGACGACGCTCGCCCTCCGGCTCTTGCGCTCGTCCCGCCGGAGGAACTCCTCGAAGGTCATGTTCTCATAGTCGGTCTGGAACTCGGTATATTCTTCGTAGATTTCCTGTTCGATGGCATCGTCTTCCAGACGCGCAAAAAGCGTTCTCTTCCGGGATCGGTACATTCCGACGAAAAGACAGAAGTAGACGAATCCGAAGAGAACGAGGACGACGGTGGCAACGATCAAGGAACTATCCATTCCCATATGTCACTCCAAAATTTGCATTCACAGCAAAGGAAGGGCCGAGGAGGCCCCTCCCCCGCTTTCGTAGTCCGACGAATCGAAACAAAGGAACGTTGTCTATTCGGAGAGAGTGACGTAGAAGTCGAGTTTCAGAGTCAGACCGTCAAGGGCCTCCTTCATCGAATTGTAATCCGAGGAATTGTCAGGTTCGCTGACATAGTCGATGCCAAGGTTGATATCTTTGCCCGTCTTTGCGCCGATCGTGACATCGTCCGTGTAGGTGCCCGACGATTCCGAGAATGTCAGCGCCGTCGGGATTTCCGTCTTGGTCAGAGTCAGATACGTGTCGGCAGCGTTTGACGACCAGCTGGCGATGCAGTGAAGGGTCGCCGTTCCCGCGACCTCGCCCGTGTGGCTGACCGTGACGGTGATGCCATCCGTGCCCGCGAAGTTCTTTTCCTCCCAGCCGGTGTAGCCGAGGAAGATGCCACGGGCCGGATCCGATTCGGGGTGATTCGTGCCATCTGCCTGGTCGAGGACCAACTGCGCCGTCTTGCTGTCCTTGACGGCAACCGTGAAGCCGTTGGCCACTTCGTCCGTGATGGCGACATTGGCCGCAAGATCCATGTTGCTCTGCTCTTCCCAGTACCACGTGGCAAAGCCGGCTCCGACGACCGAGACGAGAACGAAGGCGGGGATGACGGCCAACAATGAGAAATGTTTTCTTTTCATACGAATAGAAACCTCCTATATGTTATTTCTCGGAGACTTTATACCCCCCCCTGAACTTTTTTGTCAATCTCTTTGCCTGTCCCCAATTTCGGTCTCCTGTCAATCTCTGTCCTTGTACGCTCGTGATAAAGTACCTGTCGATCGGCAATTATTGTGCATTTATTCACAATTCGTCCCATACAAAACGACAAAGGGAGAGCCATCGTGAAGAAATGGGCAAAGTCAAGAAGAGATTGCTTTACATTTAAGATAAAATGTCTAGTTTAAGCGATCTGAGCTTATCCGTGCTTCGCTGGTCTCATCCGATGCACAAGAGGTTTTCTCTCGAGGTTGAGGAAGAGAACTTTCTCTTGCTCGAGATCGAAGTCATCGAAGGCGACCTGTCGGATGTCGTCGCTTTCCAGCGTCCGATAGGAGTAGGTTCCCCTGCTCAGGTTCATGCAGGAGGAATAGAGAGTCTTCTCCCGGCTTCCGTCCTTGTTCTGGACACTTCCTTCCGGGAAGGAGACCTGAGAGAGGATCCTCAGGAAGGAGAGGACTCTCTCCTCTTCGGTCTTCTTCGGAAGGGAAGTCTTGAGATAATAATAGGTTCTCACGAAGCGGGAAGGAGAGGAGAGATCTCCGGGAAGGCCGAGGGTTCCGAATCCGGCGGCGAAGGGAGGAAGGGGAGTGTCCTTGGAAAAGCCCTGTTCCCTCTCTTTTGGGGAGAGGGAAGCGTAGAGCTTGAGATTCTCCCTGTGGAAGGGGAAGGGAGGGTTGTTTGTCAGGACGTCATAGGGGTTGTCGTAGAGCTTCAATCCTTCCCTTGTCGGCTCGACGACAAGGGACTCCTTGGAGTCGGAGACGAGGTAGTGAAGCGGAGCGGAGGGGAGGTCTTTGGAGAAGCTCTCGTCGACGAAGTTGCATCCTTTCAGGAATTCCTTCACTTCAGAGACGCTCTGGAAGCGGGATAAGGCATTGTTCATCCACTCGAAAGAGGCAAGATTCCTCTTGTCTTTCGCAAGGGGAAGATAGACGGCATTGCCGGGGAAGTTGAGTCCGGCGATGGAAAGTCCCTTCTCGTTCATCGCGTCAAAGAGCAGGGGATAGCCCTGTTGGACAAGTCCCATCCCGAGGATGGCTGGATGTTCCTTGATCTCTTCTTCGTGGCGGAAGGAAAGAGGGGCCTTTCTGGGAATCAGGACGATTCCTTCCCCGTAGGAGAAGGGGACGTCCAGGTTCCTTCCGAAATAGCACTCCTTGTCGACAAGTCGGATGGCTGTGCACATGTTGCTGTTCTCCCTTCCTTCCCTATTATATCCTTTGCGTCCCATCCTGGGTAATTTGAGGCTTTTTGTCGAAACAAGAAAAGCCCGTGAGGGACCCTCACGGGCGATATGTGCACTGGTGACCTGGACGGGGTTTGAACCCGTGAATGCATCCTTGAAAGGGATGTGAGTTAACCGCTTCTCCACCAGGCCTTTTCAGGAGATGGCGCCTACTGTAGGACTCGGACCTACGACCTACCGGTTAACAGCCGGTTGCTCTACCAACTGAGCTAAGTAGGCAGCGGAAAACACTATAGCAAATCCCTTTATCCTTTGCAAGGAATTTTCGACGAAAACTTAACCTCTCTTCTTTTCGATGAGATCCATCGCGTCCTGGATGGTCTTGACGTTGACCATCTCCTCCTGGGTGGTCTGGGAGAGATGGAACTCGGTCTCGATGTTGATGAGAAGGACGGCCGTGTCCAGAGAGTCCAGGCCGAGGTCCTTGAGGGCGGTCTCAGGCGTGATCTTGTCGATGTCGATTCCCTTCTTGTCCTTCTTCTTGCGGGTCTGCTCGGCGATGAGCTCCTTCAGCTTGGCGAAGATATCCATGTTCTTTTACCTCACTTTTCGCTGTTACTATACCGCAAATCCCTCCTCAATGCCATAGCGATTTTGTTGCTCTTATGTGCGATAAGACTATAATATTTCCGTCTATGAAAGTGATTCTTTCCCTTATCGATTTCCCCAGCTGGACTTACGGAGGACCGCTTCTGGCCCTTCTTGTTTTGGCTGTCCTGGCCCTGGTCTTGATCGCACTTTTTGCGACCGCCCTCTTCCAAAGCCCCTTCGAGAAGAGGGAGGACAACAACATCCGCATCTACACCTACGACTATGCCCGGAAGACCTTTTCCTACTTCGACCGACAGAACCCCCGACACCAGAGAACCATGAACGAGCACGAGTTCTTCCACCAGTTCCAGCCCTCCGACTCCTACCAGGTCAAGAACTGGCTGGCGGAAGTCGTCTCGGGAACGGAGAGGAAGACCTTCCTCCAGGCCGACGTCAAGATTCAGCGCAAGAATCGAAGCCTCCCTTCGATCCTCGAGCTCAAAAGCGTCAATCATGAGAAGAGCGTCATCCACTTCGAAAGCCATCTCCTCTCCTTCACCACCACCTCCCCAGCCCTTTCGAGGAAGAAGAGGATTCCCCACATGCTGACCTCAAACGAGGAGGCGGAAGACTATCTCATGGAGAGCGACCCCAACCGGCTCACGGCAGCCTATGACATCACCTTCTACAGCCGGGAGAAGACCCTCTCGGAGAAGACCTACCAGGAGATCAACAAGATCGCCAAGAGCTCCCTTCCGGTGCTCTCGGCCTACCTGGGGAAGGAGAGAAAGCTTCTTGCCCTCTCGGAGAGCGAATTCCTCCTTCTCGACCTCCAGACCATGTCCAAGGCGATGGCGATGCAGATCGCAAGCTCCCTGGAGACGAAGCTGAGGCAGAACATCAACCAGCTCTCCCCCGACACGACGGTCGACTTCGCAATCGGCCTCTCCACCGGCTCCTTCTACCAGAAGGACTTCCAAAAGGCCAAGGAGCAAAGCCACCTGATGGCGGAGGCGATCGTCAGGAAGGAGGATTCCGGACACATCCTCTTCTACGACCAGGACTTCTTCCGCAGGGAGCAGAAGAAGAGACAGGACAAGAAGGACCTCGACCAGCTGATCCGGAACAAGACCTTCCGCCTCTACTTCCTCCCCTCCCTGGATTTGAGAAGCTATCAGGAATCCTTCTATCTCCTGGACATCCGTCCCTATGGGACGACCCTCTCCGCCTATGAGGACGTCCTGCGCCTGGCCCAGGAGACGAAAGGAAAGGCCGAGCTTCTGATTCAGGGCATTCTCGAGAAGCTCTCCGAAGTCCTCCCAAGCGACCGGCGCATCTCGATTCTGGCCCCGATCAACTACTCCGCCCTTCCCCTCTTCTCCAAGGTGCTCAAGAGCAACGACAACCGGCGCTTCGACCTCATCCTCGCCCTGAGGGAAAGCGACCTTCTTCCCTTCCTCCCCTCCCTGAGGCAGGTGATGGAGAGCCTTCTCGACCTCAAGAAGAGAGGATTCCACTTCGCCATCCACATCGCAAACGCCTCCTCTCTCCTTCCCAACAAGCTCCTGATGCTCTTCTCCTACATCTTCGTCGGAAAGGAGTTCACGCATGATCTGGAAAGCCCGACCGCCACAAACCAGCTCCAGCTGATCGAGGCCGACTACAAGAAGCTCGGCCTTCCCTTGGTCTATGCCGGCCTTGAGGGCCTAAGCCAGGTGGAGCTTTGCGCCCACTACGGTGGGGACATCTTCCTCTCCCCAGGCCTTGGAGACTATTCCTCAAGGCCGGAGAAGATCAATCCGGACAGCATCGAAGAGCTGAGAAGAAGTCTGACCTGACAAAGAAAAAAGGAGAACGAGACATGAGCGACAAGAAGGTCCGTTTCATCGCCAGCAAGAGCGAAGACATCACCAAGTGGTACACCGACGTCTGCCTCAAGGCGGAATTGATGAGCTACGCCAAGACGAAAGGATTCATCGTCTATCGTCCGGATGGCTATTCCCTGTGGGAAGAGATCCAGGACTACTTCGACAAGAGGATCAAGGCTTTGGGTGTGAGAAACGTCCAGATGCCGACTCTCATCCCTCTTTCCTTGCTCAACAAGGAGAAGGACTTCGTCCAGGGCTTTGCCCCCGAGTGCGCCGTCGTCACGATGGGTGGGGACAAGAGGCTTGCCGAGCCGATGGTCGTCCGCCCGACTTCTGAATGCCTCTTCTCCGACCACTTCAAGGACATCGTCCACTCCTATAACGACCTGCCCGTGAAATACAACCAGTGGTGCTCCGTCGTCCGCTGGGAGAAGACGACCCGTCCCTTCTTGCGCGGAGCCGAATTCCTCTGGCAGGAGGGTCATACCCTCCACGCCAGCGAGGAAGAAGCCAGGCAATTCGCCCTCACGATCCTTCGCCTCTACGACCAGATGGGAAAGGACTTGATGGCCGTTCCCTTCGTCACCGGAAAGAAGCCGGATTCGGAGAAGTTCGCCGGCGCCAAGGACACCTATACGATCGAGGCCTTGATGCCTGACGGCCAAGCGCTCCAGTGCGGAACCACCCACTACTTGGGAACGGGCTTCCCCGAGTGCTTCGGGATCCAGTATCTCGACAAGGACAACAAGCTCAAGTATCCGCACTACACCTCCTGGGGCGTCTCGACGAGACTTCTTGGCGCGATCATCATGGTCCATGGCGACGACGAGGGCCTTGTCCTTCCTCCGCACATGGCTCCGACCCAGGTCGTGATCATCCCCATCCGCAGTGAGCAGGAACCCAAGGTCAAGGAGACTTGCCTCAAGCTCAAGAACGAGCTTGTGGAGAAAGGAATCCGCGTCCTTCTCGACGATTCCAACAAGACCCCGGGCTGGAAGTTCAGCCAGTACGAGATGAAGGGCATCCCGGTCCGCATCGAGATCGGTCCCAAGGACCTCGAGAAGGATTCCTGCACCCTCTCTCTGCGCTACAACTTCGAGAAGAGGACTCTTCCTCTTGCGGAAGTCGCCATCAAGCTTCCCGAGATCCTCGAGGAGATCCATCAGGGCATGTATCAGAAGGCCCTTGGCTATCTCAAGAGCAATATCCATCCCTGCTCCACTCTCGAGGACATCGACAAGGTCTTGAAGAACCACCAGGGCTTTGCCCGCATCCTCTCCACCGGAGAGAAGGAGGACGAGGTCTACATGAAAGAGAAGTATTCGGCGACTCCGAGAGTCCTTCCCTTCGACGAGAAGTTCGAGGGCGGAAAAGACCCGATCTCCGGAAAGGATGCGACGGAAGTCATCTACTATGCGAGGGCTTATTGATATGGACAAGAAAATCTACGCCGAGAGGATTCTCTCTCTCCAGAAGAGGATGCGCGTCGACGGCATCAAGGCCTACGTCATCCCCGCCACCGATCCCCATCTCTCCGAATCCTATTGCGACCACTTCGGATGCCTGAGGAAGTACTTCTGCTCCTTCTCGGGGCAGGACGGAACGCTCCTTGTGACCCAGGACGAGAGCTTCCTCTACACCGACGGACGCTATTGGGTGGCCGCCGAGATCGAGCTCAACAACACGCCCACCAAGCTCGTGAGAGACGGAAAGCCGGGTGTCCCCTCTCTTCCGGAGTTCGTCAAGAGGAACGAGCTCTATCCTCTTGGCATGGACACCTCCCTCTTCTCCATCGACAGCCTCAGGGAGTTCTATCTCGACGAGAGACACAAGATCGTCGACATCGACTACTCCTTCCTGGTCGAGAAGAGACCCACTCTCCCCAAGGAGAAGATCTTCAAGGTCAAGGACAGTCTCCTCTCCAAGACTCTGGACGAGAGGGTCGAGGAACTTCTCGAAAAGACGAAGGAAGAAGGGGCGGAAAGCCTCTTCCTCTCCGCCCTGGACGAGATCGGCTACGTCCTCGGCTACCGGGGAAAGGACATCCCCTATACCCCGGTCTTCTACTCCTACCTGATGATCTCAAAAGACGGCAGTCTCGACCTCTTCCTCGACCTCGACAAGCTTCCCGAGGACTTCGATAGGGAGAGAATCCACGTCCATCCCTACGAGGAAGTCTTCTCCTTCCTCCAGAAAAGGGCGGAGAAGATCCTCATCGACCCCAAGAAGACAAACAGCAAGGTCTATTCCACGATCAAGAACAAGGTGCTGAAGACCTCCCCCTGCTATCTCGTCAAGGCCGTCAAGGGGCCTGTCGAGATCAAGAACACCAAGTATGTCCACGAGCTTGACGGCATCGCCGTCCTGAAGCTGATGAAGTTCCTCGACGACAACCTCAAGGACCGCGACATCGACGAGCTCGAGGTCTGCGACTTCCTCAAGGCGACAAGGCTTCTCAATCCCCTCTGCTACGACCTCTCCTTTGCGACGATCGCCGCTGTCGACAGCAACGGCCCGATGATGCACTATGAGCCCACAGAGAAGAACCACGCTCCCTTCACCAAAGACTCCCTCACCCTCCTTGTCGATTCCGGAGGGCAGTACTACGGCGGAACGACCGACATCACAAGGACCTTTTTGGGACGCTTCGACAAGGAAGTCCAGCATGACTTCACCCTCACCCTCAAGAGCCAGATCGCACTCTCGAGAGTCGTCTTCATGAGGGGCTGCTCCGGACATGCGATCGACCTCTCCGCCAGGGAGGTGATGTGGAGGGAAGGCCTCGACTACAAGTGCGGAACCGGTCACGGGGTCGCCTATATGGGCCCTGTCCACGAAGGCCCGATCGGCTTCCGCTACTACACCACCAAGCAGAGAGACGACAACGGCGTCCTTGTCCCTGGGCACGTGATCACCATCGAGCCAGGCGTCTACAAGACCGGGAAGTACGGAATCCGTTTGGAGAACGAGCTTCTCGTCGTCCCGGCCTATGAGAGCGAGGACGGATCTTTCCTTCGCTTCGAGACCATCACCTATTGCCCCTATGACCGCAAAGGCATCGATGTCACGATGCTTGACGAGAGCGAGCTGATTTGGCTCAACGACTACCTCAAGACGGTCGAGGAGAAACTGGCTCCCCATCTTGCGAACGACCCCGAGCTTCTTTCCTTCCTCAAGAAGCAGTGCGAGCCTTTCACACGGTGAGAAAGATCGTCCTCTTCCAGCCCGAGAAGCCAGGAAATACCGGAAACGTCATGAGGCTTTCCATGGCCTTGGACTTTTCCTTGGCCATCGTCGGAGAGCCGAGCTTCAGCCTCTCCGAGAAAGCGCTAAAGAGGGCGGCGATGGACTATCTCCTCACCCTGAATGTCGAGCGCTACAAGGACCTCGACGAGTTTCTCGACAAGCACAAGAATTACGAAGGATATTTTGTCACCCGCTATGCCAAGAAGGTCTATTCCGACTTTGACCTAAAGGATCACGAGAAGAATCAGTTCTACATGTTCGGAAAGGAATCCACCGGCCTTCCGAAGGAACTTCTCAAGAACCATCTTGATCATCTGATGCGAATTCCGATGGCCATCAACGCCAGAAGCCTCAACCTCGCCGACAGCGTCAGCATCATCGCCGGGGAAGTCAACAGGCAGCAGAACTATCAAGGCCTGGCTCTGGAGGAGAGCATCAAGGGCAAGGACTTCATCTTGCAATGAATCCTTCCTTCTCGCTATACTGAAGCCGTCAGGACATTTGCGGCTTTCCGACACACAGAATCTCAGGGCGGATAGCCGGCGCCGCGTCGAAAGCCTGCCTCGAGCAGGAATCCCAAACGCCCGCTGATGCCCAATCATTGAATCAAGGGAAACGTCCCTCATCCTGGCAAAAGGCGAGGCCCAGCTTCGCCTTTTTCTATGGTAGAATGAGAAGACCGAAGGAGACACAAAATGAACGAAAGAGACAAGAAAGCCGTCAACGTGCTGCGCGGCCTGGCCCTGGACATGATCGGCAAGGCCAAGAGCGGACATCCCGGAATCGCCCTCTCCGCCGCCCCACTGCTTTACGCCCTCTACAAGGATCACCTGATCGCGGACAAGGACGACTCGACTTACTTCAACAGGGATCGCTTCGTCCTCTCCGCCGGGCATGCCTCCGCCCTTCTCTACGCCCTTCTTCACCTTCTGGGCTATCCCCTTCCGATGGAACAGCTCAAGAGCTTCCGACAGCTTGGCTCCCTCACGCCCGGACATCCCGAATACGGACACACTGCAGGTGTCGACTGCACGGCAGGGCCTCTTGGCCAGGGCATCGCCCAGGCCGTCGGCATGGCTCTGGCCGAGAGTCATCTCCGCGCCCTCTATCCGGAAGGGGAAAGGCTTGTCGACCACCACAGCTATTGCCTGGTCGGGGATGGATGCCTGGAGGAAGGAATCAGCCAGGAAGCGATCTCCTTTGCCGGAAGGATGGGCTTGTCCCGCCTTGTCGTCCTCTATGACAAGAATGACTGCACCCTCGACGGCCCGCTTACCGACAGCTCCATCGAGGATGTCCGGTTGCGCTTTGAGGCGGTCGGATGGAACGTCCTTGAGGTCAAGGACGGAAACGACCTCGAGGAGATCAGCAAGGCCATCGCCGTGGCCAAATTGGCCAAGAGCAAGCCGACCTTGATCGTCTGTCACACCATCATCGGATACGGCTCTCCCTATCAGGGCTCCCACAAGAGCCACGGAAAGGCCTTCACTCAGGAAGAGATCGAAAAGACGAAAGCCAATCTCGGAATCGACACCATGCCCTTCGAGGTCCCTGACTTCGTCTATTCCCTTCTTGCGGAGAGCTTCGGGGAGAGAGGAAAGGTCAAGCACAGCCAGGACGAGAGGGAGGAGAAGATCTACCAGAAGGACCATCCCGAGGCCTACGAGAAATTCTGCAAATACCGGGAAGGGGATCTCTCCTTCGATGTCTTCCATGCCGCACCGCTATATCCCGAGGATTTCAGCGAGGCGACAAGGGACACCTCCCAAAACCTCCTTGCTCTCCTCCACGAGAAGATCCCAGTCCTCTTCGGGGGATCGGCGGATGTCGCCGACTCCGTCAAGACCCGGATCAAGGGACTTGTCGACTACGACAGAGAACACCCGGAAGGAAAGAACATCCGCTTCGGAATCCGCGAGTTTGCGATGGCCTCCATCCAGAACGGCATCCTGCTCCACGGGGGACTGAGGACCTATGTCGGGTCCTTCCTGGTCTTCAGCGACTACATGAAGGCTGCTTTGAGGATGGCCAGCATGGAAAGGCTTCCGGCCCTCTATCTCTTCTCCCACGACTCCATCGCCGTCGGGGAGGACGGCCCGACCCATCAGCCGATCGAACAGCTGACGATGCTGAGAACCATCCCCAACTTCGCTGTCCTTCGCCCCGCCGATGCCCGAGAATGCGCCGCCTGTTACCGTCTTGCCTTGCTCTCGAGGGAGACTCCTTCCGCCTTGATCCTCTCCAGGCAGAAGCTTCCCCTTCTCGCCAACAGCTCCTTTGAGGGAGTGAGCCATGGCGCCTACGTCCTCGAGAAGGAAGAAAAGGACTGTGACCTCATCCTGGTCGCCTCGGGAAGCGAAGTCTCCCTGTGCCTCTTTGTCCAGAAGGAGCTGAGGAAGGAAGGAAAGGACATCCGCGTCGTCTCGATGCCCTCGACCTTCCTCTTCGACAAGGAGAGCGAAGAATACAAGGAATCCGTCCTCGGAAGAGACCGAAGCAAGGTCCTCTACGTCGAGATGGGAAAGGGCGATGCCCTTTACAAGTATGCCGACCACGTCTATTCCATCGACACCTTCGGAGCCTCCGGCAAGGAACAGGATGTCCTGAAGAAATTCGCCTTCACTCAAGAAGACCTCCTCTCCTTTGTCAAGACCCTTTTGGACAACAGGTGATTCCTTCTTTCCTTTTTCTCCTTTGATCTTCAAACCCGATTTCTTCGATGGAATCGGGCTTTTTCGATGCTCGACGAAAATTACGTGCCGCTTCGAGCGAAATATGGGTGAACACCAAGGAGGTCCAAATGACCAAACGAAAGAAATGGACGATTGCCCTCTCCCTTGTCACCCTCACCCTTGTCGGAGTCGGAGCTGCGGCCGGGCTGACAAACGGCTTTCGGAATGAACCCGCTCTCACCACGGAGACTCTCTCCGCCACGGCCGTGGAGAACATCCGCTTCCTCAAGGTCGAGGAGAGGGAGCTGGCAAACGGCGTCATCGAGAAGAAGATCGGCTATGAGCTTGTCCCCGCCGACGCCAAGAACGCGGATTTCAACTGTTACCTGTCCTGGAGCGAGGAAAAAGATGCCCACAAGGAGAACGCGACCTGGAAGGAGGGAAAGGAAATTGGCGATTACATGACCTATGCCCTGGACACGACGAAGAAGGAACTGACCTTCCGCTGCCTCCAGCCCTTCGGACACGAAATCCAGTTCGTGATGGCCGCCTCGTCCAACCCCGACATCCAGGCCAAGCTCTCGATGGACTATCGAAGAAAGCTCCTCTCCCCAGCCAGCATCACGGCCAACAACATCCTCAAGGACGGGACAAGCCTCTCCTACAAGGTCACGAACGAGACCTATTCCATCGGTACCATCGGCGAAGGGACAAGAGAGCTCAAGGCCACGGCTTCGATCTACTACGAGAACCAGGGAAGATCGATCGGCGACATGCTCGGAAGCCCGATCATCACGGGTGCCTATGCCGAGTCCTTCCGCTATCAAGGAAAGCAATACGGGAAAGCCAGCGACCTCGTCAGCGCCGTCGAGACCGGCCTGACCCAATATCTCCAGTCCCTGACCGGTTCTTCCAAAACCTTCCTGGAAGAGGACCTCAAGGAAATCCTTACCTACGAATATTACGCCTATCGCACCTATCAGGAAGTCTACCTCCCCTCCGAGAAGCTCTACACCCAGTTCCTCACCGCCTACAGCGACGGCAAGGACAAATCCGGCTATTACCTCAGCATCGATGCCGAAGGCAAAGCCAGCTACAAGGAGAGAGTCGACATCGACGTCGAACTCGTCAAGCTCTCTGGAATCGAGTTCGAAAGCGACAACATCGAGTTCTGACAGAAAAGGAAGGCTATCTCAAAGAAAGATAGCCTCCCTTTCTTCCCTTGCTTTATCTCTCTTCCGTCTTTTCTATCACGGACAAACTTGTCAATCCGTCCTCATTCCTTCCAGGAATCATCCGGCACGAAAAAAGCCACCTCCTTACGGAGATGGCAGAAGCGAACTTAGTGCTTCCGGCGAGCGTTCTCGCTCTTCAGCTTCCGCTTGAGACCCTTCTTGAGGAAGAAGTCGTGCTTGCGGAAGTCCGCAATGGTGCCGGCCTTGTTGACCTGGCGCTTGAAACGCTTCATCGCGTCGTCCAGGGTTTCGCCGTCACGAACAGCTGTCTTTGGCAAGTCTAATCACCTCGTTTTCTATATTGCCATCGCTCATTCTACAAAAGGGACGTCCTTGATTTCAAGAAAAATGTCGTCTCAGTAGCGAATCTTTCCCCCGTTCTCGTCGTAGGTTTCCTCGATCGTTCCACTTCCCAGGCAGCGGTCTCCGAGATAGAGGGCGGCGATCTGTCCCTTGCAGATGTAGGGATAGCGCGGATAACGAAGAAGGGCTCTGTCCTTTCCCAGCACCTCAAGAGTGACGGGCATGTCCTTTCCCCGATAGCGGAACTTGCAAGAGCAGCGGTATTTTTCTTCCGGGACATCCGCTCCGATCCAGTTGAAGGAGGTCAAGAGGCATCCATAGGAGAAGCGGAACTCGTTTCCCTCTTCCTGGGCGACATAGAGGATGTTCTTGCTCACGTCCTTGCCGACGACGAAGAAGGGAAGGGGTGGATAGTCCTTCCGTCCCCCGAGGTTCAATCCCCTGTGCTGCCCAACCGTGTAGTAGAGGACGCCGTCATGCTCGGCGATTTCCTTTCCCGTGACGATGTCGACGATCGGCCCTTTCTGGGCTGGGAGATAGTTCTTGAGGAAGTTCTTGAAGTTCCTCTCCCCGATGAAGCAGACTCCGGTCGAATCCTTCTTCCTGGCGACGGGAAGAGAGAGCTCGAGAGCCATCTTCCGCACCTCTTCCTTGGTGAGACTCTCCAAGGGGAAGAGGCACTGGCTGAGCTGCTCTGAAGTCAATTGGGAGAGGAAGTAGGATTGATCCTTGTTCTTGTCGAAGGCCTTGTAGAGATGTGTCTCCCCGTTCTCGTCAATCCTCTTGGCGTAATGCCCCATCGCGATGAGGTCGTATCCAGATTCCTTGGCGAAGGAGAGGAAAGAACCGAACTTGATATACTTGTTGCAGAAGACGTCGGGATCGGGGGTGTATCCTCGGCGATAGGTGCACAGAAAGACCTGGAAGACATCCTCCCAGTATTCCTCAATGAAATCCTTCCGGACGATCGGAATCGATAGGGCGAAGGCCGTCTCCGCCGCATCGTCATAATCCAACTCCTGGGAACACTTGGAGCCGGAAAGGGTCGGGTTTCCGAGGATGTCGTTGTTTGCGATCGAGTCCCAGTTCCGCATAAAGCAGCCCGTCACGTCAAATCCCTGAAGGACAAGAAGATGGGCCGCAACGGCGGAATCCACGCCTCCCGAGAGGCCAAGAAGGACTTTCTTCATCGCAGAAGCTCCTGGCTGTCGAGAAGGATCGTGAAGGGGCCGTCATTGACGAAGTCGACCTTCATGTCCGCCCCGAAGATCCCGAAGGCACATGACGGATAGCGCTTGGAGAGAAGATCGGCGAAGAGGTCATAGAGAGGCTTGGACTTCTCATGGCCAAGGGCATGGACGAAGGAGGGACGGTTTCCCTTCCTCACGTCGGCATAGAGGGTGAACTGGCTGATGGCCAGAATCGATCCCCGGACATCGAAAACGGAGAGATTGGTCTTTCCCTCCTTGTCGGCGAAGATCCTCAGCTTCAGAAGCTTTTCGATCATGAAGGAGATGGTCTTCTCGTCATCCCCTTCCGTGAAGCCGACGAAGACGACCTCGCCATGCGAAATCTCCGAGACGACTTTGTCATCGACAACGACCTTCCCGCGCTGACACAGCTGAACCAAGATTCTCATGAGGATATTATACCCAGAAAGCTTCCTTCCTGCGCTACAATAGAGAGAAAATCGTGGAGGTGAAGATGATCGACAAACCCCTTGCCTATCGGATGCGGCCTCAGAGAATCGAAGATGTCCTGGGACAGAGCAAGATCAAGACCTTCCTTTCGCATCTGATTGAGAACAACAGCCTCGTCTCGATGATTTTCTATGGTCCTCCCGGAACCGGAAAGACCACCCTGGCGGAAGCCTTCGCCCGCTCCTTCGATGCCTATTGCGTCAAGCTCAATGCCGTCCTGGACAACAAGAGCACGATGGAACAGAGCTTTGCGGAAGCCATCCGCTTCCAACCGAGCATCGTCGTCATCGACGAGATCCATCGCCTGGACAAGGGAAAGCAAGACCTCCTTCTTCCCCATCTGGAGAACGGAGACTTCTACCTCATCGGCTGCACGACCGCCAATCCCCTGATCTCCCTCAATCCCGCCATCCGCAGCCGCACAAGACTTCTGGAAAGCGAGAAGCTGAGCAAGGAAGACATCCTCACGGGTCTCAAGAGAGCCGTTTCCTCCAAAGAGGGACTCGACAACAGGAGGACCTTCGAGGAAGAGGGACTCTCCTATCTCGCTTCGATCAGCGGTGGGGACTTGCGCTTTGCCTACAACCAGTTGGAGGCGATCAGCCTCTCCTACTCAAAGGAGCACAAGATCACCCTGGAGGACGTCAAGGAAGTCGCAATCGCTCCCAACTATCTCGGGGACAAGGACGAGGACGAGCATTACGACACCGTCTCTGCCCTGCAGAAATCCATCCGAGGAAGCGACGTCGACGCCGCCTTGTACTACCTCGCCAAGATCCTGCAGTCAGGAGACCTCGAAGGCCTGATCCGACGCCTTCTGGTCACGGCCTATGAAGATATCGGCCTAGGAAATCCCCAGGCCGTCGACCGCGCCTATCACGCCGCCATGGTGGCAAGGGAAGTCGGTCTTCCGGAAGCGGTCATCCCTCTGGGCTTTTCCGTCTGCGAACTTGCCCTCTCCCCGAAGTCGAAGGCCAGCTATCTGGGCATCCAAGAGGCGATGGACCTGGTCAGTGCGAATCCCGTCCGGGTGAGAAGCTATCTGCGTCTGAAGAACGCCGCCCTTTCCAAGGACGAACAATATCCCTATGACGAGAAAGACGTCTGGAAGCACCTGGTCTATCTTCCGGAAGGGATGGAAGACCTCTCCCTCTTCCACGGCTGGGGAAACGGAAAATACGAGCGCGCCTTGATGGAAGAATACGAGCGTCTGAAGAAGATTCCCCGTTCGACCTCCGTCTCCGGAGCGAGAAGGCTCGCCCAGAAAGAGAAGACGTAACCTTCCTCAGAAGCGATAGGAGAGATTCAGCCTCAGATTGAGAGTCTTCTCGATTCCTTTCACCTTCTTCGTCAAGGTCAGGAAGAGGAGATAGCCGAAGATGGAGATGGCGATGAACTCGCCCAGGAAGATCCATCCGAACTGAACCAGGAAATAGATTCCGGTCGAGAGTCCGCTTGTCGCATCCAAGCCCAGGAGGAAAGTGAATTCCAGGGAGAGGATGATGCCGTTTGTCAGACAAGGAATCAAGGTCGAGAAGAAGAAGCTACGCACCATCGGCATCAGGAGACAGGCGCTCAAGGTCGCCAGGCTTCCGAAGAGGATGTCGAAAGGACCGAGAAGGCCGCTCGTGATGGAGTAGATGTTGGACAAAGCACAGCCGATCGTCAGGCCGATGGCATAGTTGGGATTGAAGAAGCAAAGAACCATCAGGAATTCGGAGATGCGGCACTGGAAAGGCCCGTAGGAGAGGAAGGAGAAGGCGTAGGTCAAGGCCACGTACAAGGCTGCGATGATGGCATTGGCGGCGATGTCCTTGGTCTTCATCCGAAAGCAGGAGAGATAGCTCTTGAAGAATCCTTCTTTCTTCGTCGAATCCACACTTTCGTTCATGAAAAAAGCCCCCTGTTAATGTTTAGAGCGGGGTTGCATGGGTAGACCCGCTAGGTACAAGGACACTATACAACAGCCACTAGAGGCTTTCAATCAGTTTTCGGGGATCGGCGACAAAGAGGAAGCAAGTCAGTGGAGCTTCCTTTCCGTCTTTTAGGTCGAAGACGATCTTCCTCTCCCCTCTCTTCTCAAAGCCCACATGGGGATAGAAAGCATAGTTGCAGTCCGTGTCAGAAAAGAGATAGACCTTCTCCTTGCCATAGAGAAGGGCTCTCGAAAGATAATGCTTGATCATCTTCTTGGCCAAGCCCTTGCCCCTCAATTGTGGACGCAAGGAAAGAAGGGTGATCTCCCCGAGAAAGGAGGAGATGCCTGACTCCTTCTTCATCGCCAGGCAGGTATCGGAATAGAGGGAATTTCCCTCTCCTGGCCCAAAGGCGATCAAATACTGCCTTCTTCCTTCCTCCGCAAGAGACTGACGAAAGAGAAGAGAAGCCTTCCTTATCGTTCCAAGAAGGACGCCAGAGACCATTCCCTTCTCCTCATAGACTTCCGCAAAATTGCTCTCGGCAAGATGGAGAAGGACAAAACCCCGTCCGAACGCAAGGCACTTCTCTTTCGTGTCACAGTAGCGCAAAAAGTCGAGGCTTTGCGCCGTCAGGGAAACAAGCTCTTCCAGATCTTCCTCTCTGGGCAGGCGGAAAAAGCCGTCGCTCATCGATATTTCTCGATTTCCTCGACAAGCAGGTCGAAGTCGGAGGGGTTGTTGACGATGTCCACCTGGTCGACGTCGACGACGATCATCGGCGAGGCCTTGTAGGAGGAATGGACCCACTCGTCGTAATCCTTCCACAGGAAATGGTAGTAATCGACAAGCTCATCGCCCAACTCAAAGCTTCTCCCCCGTTCCTTGATCCTCTTGAGGACCGTCTCGAAGGAACCCTTGAGATAGACCATCACGTCCGGCGACTTCTTCGGAAGGGCCGTCAGGACGTCAAGCATCTGATTCAGGAACTTGTCGTAGACATCCATCTCGAGGTCGGAGATGTTGCCCAGGTCATGATTCTTCTTGGCGAAGTAGTGATCCTCGTAGATGGAGCGGTCGAGGATGGCGTTGTCCTGACAAAGAGCTTTCCGGATCGCGTCAAAGCGAGACGAAAGGAAAGACATCTGCAGGAGGAAGGGATAGCGATTCCTCTCCTTCTCCTCTTCCGACGCCTTGTAGAAAAGCGGAAGGACCTTGTTTCCCTCCACCGACTCGTAATAGACGGGAAGATTCAGCCTCTTGCTGAGCAAACTTGCCGTCGTTGTCTTCCCAAGGCCGATCATGCCACCGATGACTATCACCATTCTTGTCCTCTTTTCTTCGTCGTAAGCCAAGTTATTCTACCACTTCGAAAGGGAAAGGAAAGAGAAGAATTGGAAGCGTCTTCGTTTTCTTTCACTCTCAAATGTGCTTAAATAGGGTCGTACCAGAAAGGAGAAAAGCAATGGAAAAGAAACTCCATCACTTCCGCTGCCTCTTGTGCGGCTACGTCTACGAGACGGAAGAGGAAGAGCTCCCTGCGGACTATGTCTGCCCGCTCTGCGGAGCTGGGGCCGATCAGTTCGAGAAGATCGACTGAGAGACGAAGAAAGCCCCGAAAGGGGCCTTTTTCTTTGCTTTATTCAGCGTAGATGACAACCCAACGGTTGTTGTCGTTGCCGTAGCAGTTGTCGTAGAAGCGAACCTTGATGGTGTAGCTCTTATGGCTGTCGCCGACGAACTTCAGGACGGACTTCTCATTGACGTAGACGAAATCCCTGTCCTCGCTGTCGGAGTGACGGACAAGGGCGTTCTCGGCGTGGAAGATCTTCTGGGCCAGACCTTCGAGGGTATAGCCGTGATTCGTTCCGCCCAAGGTCGGATAGACTTCCTTCAGGCCTTCTCCGCCGACGAAGGTGACTTCGCCCTGATGGAGCTTGCCCTTGTAGGTGTACTCCTCGACGCCATAGACGGAAGTTCCCTTGCAAAGCTCATGAACCTTTCCGAAAGACTTCTCGTTGAGGCAATAGCCCTCGGGGGTATGAATGACGCGAACAGACTTCGCACAATTTTTCTTAGCCATAATATGTATTTTCCTCTCTGCCGACTTCAGTCGGACAATATCATTGTAGTGACGAACAAGAGGGATAGCGCATGAAATAGCTTTCACAGGAAAACAATATTGACAAAAGGCCAGTTTTGTCCTTGACATTCAAAAAAGCCCCGGCCAAGCCGAGGCGTTGTCAACAAAAGAATCAGTCGACGAACATCCTCTTCTGGACGCCTTTCCAGTCGATGCGACGGTTCCATTCGTCTAGGATGCCGTAGCCGTCATAGCCATAGGTCTCGACGACCTTGTACTTGGCTCCGCGGACCGTGAACTCGGGATAGCCCGTGCGATCCTTCTCGTAGGCCGAAAGGCGCATCATCGGCTCGAGGTTGTTGAGGTTGTCCGCTTCCTTCGGATCGTCGAAGGAAGAGGCCGGACGGATGCGGTCCAGAGTCCAGCTGTAGTCATAGGTCTTCCCGTCTGTGGGCGAAACCATGAGGACCGGTTTGTCGGAATAAGCGCTCTTGACCATGTGGGCACCGAAGCAGTCCACTGCCGCTTCCTTGTCGCCATACACCGCTTCCCAGACCTTCATCGCCAACGCTTTGTCAATCACCATGTCTTTCAAACTCCTTGTGAACCATTATAGAGGTTTTCCGAAGGAAAAGAAAAGGGCAGAAGAGGGATATTTTCGCTATTCGCTTCTCTTCATCGCATCGACCGGTTTCATCGAGGCGATCGAATAGGACGGAATGAGGGCCGAAAGCAGGGCGAAGAGGACCGAGACCAATAGCAGGACAAGGACGGAGGTCGCGTCCATCGCGATGAGCGGAAGGGGAACCTGGAGGAAGCCACGAAGAAAAGTGTCGAAGACGGAAGTGATGGCAAAGCTCACTCCGGTGGAGAGAGCGAAGTTGAACAGGCCTAGGATCAAGGCTTGGATGGCAAAGATTCCGAAGACGTCCGTGCTTCGGGCGCCAAGGCCCTTCAGGACACCAATCTCCTGCTTCTTGAAGGCGACGGATGTGAACATGTAGTTCATCGTGATCAAGACGGAGAGGAAGCCCAAGAAGACAGCCGCATACATTCCAATCGTCGAGAAGGTGGACATGTTGTTCTTGAAGGAAGAGGTGGAGAGAGCCTTCATCACCGGGGTGTCAGGATCGTAGGTCTTGCGGATATAGGTGGTCGTGGTAGAAATCTGGTCCTGCTCCTGGCAGGGGAAGGTCTTTGTCGTGAAGTCGAAGATGCTCTCCAATTTGTTGGAGTCATAGGAGGGGACGAGGACGAAAGGTGTCGAACCCGTAGAGAGAAGCTCCAGCATCTGTTCCGAATCCTCGAGTACCTTCGGCGAGAGATAGCAAGTCAGGGCAGGGCCGTTGCGGAAGTAGGACTGGACCATTGCGGAGAAGGAAGGGATGTTGGGGTTGTATTCCTCGTCCGTGTAAGCCGAAAGGATGTCCTCGATCCTCAAATCGGTCTTCAGGATGCCCGTGACCTTGTAAGGCTCGACCGCCTTGTCCTCCGTCAGATAGATTTCCTTTCCGATCAGAGAATCTTCGTTCACCTCGGAAGGCTCGATCGAAGAGCCATCCGGAAGCAAAGCGCCCGCCCTTTGGAAGAGGGAGAGATGGTAATCGGTGAGAAGGACATCCCTGGTCTCGACAGGAAGGGAACCCGTAAGGGTGAAGTGGAAATCCTCAACCTGACTCTGCGAATCCCAGACGGCGAAATTGACCAGCTGGGCTTCGAGAATCCCCTTATCCGCATAATCCGCATGGAGGAAGTCCGCCACAAGGGTCAAGGCCGGAGCGCGATAGACGGGAAGGGAAGAAGAGAAGTGGTTCTCGATCGTCTCGACATCCTCCTTCGTCAAGAGATTGTTGGCGATGTTGGCGCTCTCGTCCTCGACATGGAGGGTCTTCTTCAAGGCGATGGCGTTCTGGGAGTAGAGCTCTCCCGAGCGAGAGAAGGTTCTCGAAGGAGAGAAGGAGGACAGGGAAGTGACGACGCCCAGCATCGTGAACGCCAGAAGGGAGAGCACGACCGTGAAGCAAAGACGAGCGATTCCATGCGTGAGGTTTTCCGCTCCCATCTTGAGGATCGTTAGGAAGGAAAGATGAGCATTTCCGCTCCTGTAGTCGGAAGTGGTCATATCCTTGTTCAAATCATCTTCTGTCGTTCTCGTAAATCCGAATGGGGTCGTTTCCGCCTCATCCCCTTCGATTAGATCGACGGGGAGACGAATCTTGTCGCCATAAGCGTAATAGGCTTCGCCCGCATGACCCTTGGTCCTCTCTTGGATGGCGAGAAGATCGTCCTGGTTCAATTCCTGCGGTCTTTCGATCTCCAGGAGGCCCTTGCTGACATGGTAGACGTGTTCACTTCCAGGCAGGTTCTCGCGCGTCGACTTGCGCTTGGTGTAGTCGCCGATGACGTTTCCTTCCTTCAGGCGGACAATTCTCGTCGCATAGCGTTCGGCAAAGGCTCCGTCGTGGGTAACGCAGATGACCAGGCATTCCTTGGCCAGTTCGGAGAGAAGTTCGAAGATCTCCTTGGTATTCTGGCTGTCCAGGGCGCCGGTGGGTTCATCGGCGAGGACGACCCGAGGATGCTTGACAAGGGCACGGGCGATCGCAACCCTCTGCTTCTGGCCACCGGATAGCTGGCTGGGCTTTCGGTCTTTCAGATCGAGGATTCCGACACGCTCGAGGATTCTCTCGATTTCCTTTCCATCCGGTTCCTTGCCTTGGATGCGGACGGCCATCTCGACGTTCTCCTTCACGGTGAGACGCTGAAGGATGTTGTATTCCTGGAAGATGAAGCCGACATATTCGCTGCGATAGGAATTGAAGTCCTTCATCGAGAACGTCTTGGCCGACTTTCCGAAGAGGATCAAGTCTCCGGAATCGAAGCTGTCCAATCCGCCCAAGACATTCAAAAGAGTCGACTTTCCAGAGCCGGATTTTCCGAGAATGAAGACAAAGCCGCGGTCGGGAAAGCGGAGGTTGATCCCTTTGAGGGCCTCGACCGGTTCCTGTCCCTTGACGTGATATGTCTTCCGTAAGTCGATGAGTTCGATCACCGTGAATCCTCCTACATCAAAGCCGAGACGGCATCGTCGAAGATTCCCTTGGCTTTCTCATCCGGAATGTCTTCCCCTTCCTCGAAATAGAGGAATTCCGTCGAGAAGTTGGAGTTGACATCCAGATTCACGAAACTGGCGACGGAGACCTGATAGGTCTCGTTGACCGTCATCTTGAGAGGCCGGAATTCCTTGTCGATCGTCACGGTCACCTCAAGAGAACGGATGGAGAGCTCCGATCCGGCGATGTTGATCATGTGTTCCTGCTCAATCTGGTAAAAGCGTCCCGCGTTGGGGGCAAAGGAGAACTGGAACTGATATCCCCCGACCGAGGAGAGCATGTTGCACTGGCGAATATCCGAGGGAACGGAGACGTAGTAGCTCGTCCATCCGAAGATGTCGTGGCCGAAGGATTGGAGGAAAGAGTTGCGGTTGAAGATCTCGCTGCTCTTCTCCATCCATGTCTGGACAACACCATCATTGTCATCATCGATCGAACAAGTCGAGCCATCTCCTTCGCGATAGGCATACTTCTCTTCCTGGATGTTCTCCAGTCTCTGCTCGGCGCTGTTGACAGCGATGCTGCCGCCCAAGGCCGAGTTAGAGATGGCGACAAGATGGTTGAGCCCTGTCGTCCCGTTGACGACCTTCATCGAGCTGATTCTCTGGGTGTAGAGCGAGCCGGCCTTTGCCGTTCCATACATGCGGGAGACGAAGTTGGAATTCATCAAGCGATGATCGATCAGATTATAAAGATCAAAAGATTTCTCTTCGCTTGCCGTGTCCAAGTAATCCAGGGGAGTCTTCCCCACATAATCCTGGGGAGCCTCCTTTGGCGCATATTTCAGTTCATAGGGGCCATCCGGATTCACCGAGGATGTCGAGCTGGCAACGCTTTCGGAGAGAGTCGAATCCTGAGCGGAGGGCAAAGGAGTGGAAGAAGAGGCGGTATTCGACGCACCTTTGGAACAAGAGCAGAGGAGAAGCAGGGGAAGAAGGAACAGGGCTTTGGTTTTCATATCGTTTTACCTTTCATATAAAAATAACTCTAGTAGAAGAATATTCAATATTGTTGCAACCCTCTTCCCCTTTGTCAAACGTTGTTTTGGAAAACGATTACACAATCGAATCGTCAGCTTTGACTATTGATCATCCACAATCTCGATTTGCCGTCTTAAAACGCCGTTGGCTTTTCTCCGTTTTCATGTTTGGATCAGACAACGCTGTCTTGTTTTTCTAATCAGCATTAAGATCAAACTGGCAATTGCCTCCTCTTTCTAAAAATTTAGACAAGGCGTTCAAAACCAAAGTCTATTTGAATCTCAGCCATCCTTCGTACCCACACCCCTTGCCGACAGTCACAAAGACATCGGGTATCCAGAAGAAAGACAAGCCCATTCTCGATGCCGTCGTATGCTAGCAAGAATGAATGACGATTCCAAATTCGAGTCGATAATTTCTTCCTTCGGATTCGATTTTAACTGCGAAGAAAAACCTTCAGGCAACATACAAGACAAAGAACGTAATTTGGAATCCGAGACAACTTCCATGGACGGTGGAATCGAGAGGCAGACATCAGGTCACTCTACATTGGAGAGACAGGGGATTCAGTATCAAAGTAACATCCGAACGCATCCGAATTCATTGGGAAAAAGCCTTAATCTGCACTGTAGTGAACCCCTCTAGTTGGACCAAGTAGGCAGGTGGTGGATGGGAAGGGGCATGCCCCTTCCCCTTGCTGTGCTATAGTTGATTTAAGGTCCAACAATAAGGGTTCACTACAAATCCGGTATCGGGTAATCCCTTTTTAAAGCAGGCAGAGAATCCATTGGAACGGGGACTTCTTTTAAGGGATCCGTCCTCAATGCAATCTCATTGAAATCAACTTTTTTTAGCGATTGATATATTCAAAGTATTCTTTGAAATTCTCGAGTTCGTTGATTTTGTCTTGAAGAACAAGATTAAAAGACTGCCGGTCCAAGGATAGAGAGTTTGCCTGAAAGATACCTTCAAAGATATAATCCTTGTCGCCGATGTTGTTTGCAAAGAGATATATGGGGACAGGAAGGTTGTATGTTAGACCATCGAAGATAGCCTTGTTTTCCTTTTTGCTGAACTCAAAATCAATTGTATTCTTTTCTCTTTGGAGACAATATTTAGTCTTAGTGTGGCTGTCGTCTAACCATCAGGATACTTTCTGCTTTTGTTCTTGTTGCCATCGATAGTCGCTTTCAGCAAAGCGACCGTTTTTCCGTTGCTCAATTCTCCCATATACATGCCAAGATTCTCGTTTTGGTTTTAGCCAAGGCGCAAATGTCTCGACTAGTATGGTGGGCGCCACGAATCAGGCCGCTGAAGGACATTCTTTGGCTGGATTCACGAGGATACAATTCACAGTATTTTTCCACAATCATTTTCATTGTGGAGAAAACGCAGGATTTCAGTTCCTCCTCGTGTTTTTTTAGAGCATTCGTTGATTTTTCTGTGAGAATATAATCGACATGATCTCCAGAAAAAGTAAAACGCGAAAAAAGGGAGAGCCACCATGAGGAAGACTTGGCACGAAGACGTGGATTAAGGCTTATGAATTTTTGCTCGTTTTTAGAAAGCAACTCTCCGAGTTTGGTCATGATCACAGTTTAGACAAGACAAGGATGCATAACAAACAAGATCTTGGGTGAAAAAATCATAAAAAATCGAAAGGAAAATTAAAAGCGCAAAAACAAAAGGAAGAATCGAAACAACAGGTAGTCAGAACTAAGGCACCTCCTTCGCATGAATCGAGATGGCAGGCGATAGCCATCCTTTTTGTTTTGAGGTTGTCATGGAGAAGCTTTGCTCAGGGTTGGAGAAGGCGAAGGAAAACACTTGAGGGGGTTCCCATGTGCTTTTACTTGAGAATGGATTATCCGGTGTCTTTTCCTTCGATGTCAGAGAAGTCTTCTCGGCGAGCGGCAGAGGCAAAAGGCGAGAAAGGCCAGGACAATCAGGGTATAGGAAACGATGCCGATGGCAGGCAGCATTACCGCCAAGGGAAGGTTCCAACCAATGGAAAGAAGGCTGGAAAGAGCGATACCTATGAGATACAGGACAAGGAAGGGGAGGGGGGTGTTCTTACTAACGATATGAGTGGTAACGCCCTTTTTTGGAAGGCCAAGGCAAAGGTTACGGCCGATGTCCTTCTTTTCCGACAGGAGGACGATCATGGTCCAAAGAAGCAGGAGAAGGAGGAAGAGGACGAAGAGGGATAGCGACAACAGGATGAAAAAGTCGATGGAAAGCCGATTGGGGAAGGACTGGCGGACATAGTCTTCGCAGGATGTCAGTTGGATGGAGATATCAGTCCCCTGAAGATAGGCATTCGCCTTTTCGCGGTCGTCGACGAGGGGAACAAGGGGATTTTCGGCGCCTTCCTCATCGTAAAGCCTTACGGGGATCGAATCGGCCTCAAAGAGATGCTCGCGCCAGTTTCCCTCGATCAGGAGGAATGGAGCGGTTCCCTCGTAATAGCCGATGCAGTCGACGTCCTTCAAATTGAGGATGAAATCGCCTTCTTTGACGACGCATTCAATAAAGGAGGCAAGACCTCCGTCACAGAGATTTAGGACAAGATCATAGACGTCCTTCCTGAGAAGGATGCGCGTTGTCTTGTAATCGGGGGCTTCCGGCGGAGACGTGTCTTCCGAGTGCCGACTGAAGGGAATGGGAACATCGAAGGAAGTCACGACAATGTCTTCCGCATAGTCCTTGAGGTAGGCCGGATTGGGAGCGGTCGTGGAGAATGGAAGACCGGCGACGAACACAAGATAGTTCACGAAGTTAAGACGCCTGGCTCTCTCTAAGGCGGTGTCCTCTGCCGGGAAAAGAAAATAGGAATCCGTGTCCTCAACGACGGCAATCTCCGTCTGGTTCAACTCCGGAAGAGCGGAGAAAGTATAGTTGAAAGCCTTTCTTAAAAAGCTCAGGAAAAGAGTCACCTGGGAATCGTCCAGGCAATTGAGAAGTCCGGTCGAGACGGCGACCTTGTCCCCAGGACGAATGGTGGCGTCCGTCATCAGCCGGGAGAATTGCTTTAGGAAAGGAGAACGGCCAGGCTCGTTTCGGATATAGCGGTTAAAGAGGTCGTAGTAGTCGCCGCCGTTGTGGAGGAAAAGAAGATTCTGGTCTTCGATAGGAACGATGCCTTGGATTCCGTAGGATTGCATGGAGCCCTTGTTGTCTCGAAGCTGAAGGAAGTAGTCTTCTGTTCCTTCCGCCAGGAAATTGGGATAGACGGCCGTCAATGACGTGGCAAGACGTTGGGAAATCAGGACCTCGTCCGCGGCTAGCGAAGCGAGCCCTTCGATTTCGCCGTAGGTATTCCGGTACGGCATATCGATATCGACCATGCGGAAGGAAACGGAAGTCTGGGAGCCCATGGGCTGCTCTCCCTTCTTGGAGAGGATCTGAACATCGTCCCCAAATTGGAATAGGAGGTTTCCGAAGTCATAGATGCCACTCTCCTCCTTGGCATCCAGAATCTGCTCCTGGCTGGCCGGAAGAAGAGACTGGAAAGATCCGATAGGCGAAAGGACGGACGTGGAATCCTGGTGATAGGTGGCGGAGAAGACCTCGGAAACCCGGCTGTCCCGATAGAGGAATCCGACGCGCAGAAGGAGAGAAGCGCTGAAGGCGGCTAGGAACGCCAAGATGAAGGATACGATACTTTGCCTTGCCTTTCTGGGAGGAAAAGGGGAAAGAGGGGCTTCACCGGCCTGTCCTTTGGCAACGGGGAAGGGATTCAGACGAGCCGAGACCGTGGAAGACGTTTTTTCCTTCCGACGGCGTATTTCCCCATCCTCGAAGAAAAGAAGGAGGTCGGCATATTCCTTTGCCAACGACTCGTCATGTGTCACGACGAAGACAAGACGGCTTGTTGAAATCGACTTCAAAATATCGAAGACGGCTCTGGCCGTTTTTTCATCCAGGTTTCCAGTCGGCTCATCGGCGAAAACATAGGACGGGTTCTTGAGAAATGCCCGGGCAATGCCAAGACGCTGCTTTTCGCCGGCCGAGAGATGGGAAGCCTGCCGCTTTCGAAGAGACTCCAGACCGAGCGCCGCCAGAATGTCTTTGAAGCCAGGCAGGGGAATCTCGAAGATGGCACCGACTTCCTGAAGATTTTCCTCCACCGTTCGCTTTTCGTTGATCAGATAGTCCTGGAAGATGATCCCGATTTCCTTTTGACGGAAACGGGCCAGGTCGTTCTTAGAAAGGTCGAAGTTTCTGCCATCATAGGAGACCGTTCCCGACTGTGCCCGTTCTATCCCGGTCAGAACATTGAGGAAGGTGGATTTCCCGCATCCAGAAGGGCCCTGAAGTATGACAAGGCCTCTGTCTGGAAGGACCAGGCTCACGTGACGGAGGATTTCCTTCTTACCATATTTCTTTTGCAATCCTTGAATTTCAATCATCCTTGCTGCCTCCTTGTTTTTTCTCGAGGAATGGAAGGATTCCTGCCAAGGTCAGGGAAACGACTAGGGAGAGGATGACCGGCAGGGGCATGGCGACAAAAAGGAACTGGATTCCTGCCGCCAGGAAGAGAAGCGCCAGGACGGGAAGCGTCGACAGGAAGGAAAGGAGGGACGGGACAAGAAGCAGACGTCTTCTTTGGCTGCGCAGGCCTTTCAGGGACAGACCAATCGAGCGCATCGTCTGCAGATCCCGGTGATCGTGTTCCAGGATGGTCCGGGTCAGGCGGAGGATGAAGGCTGAAAGCAACAAGAGTCCGCACACGATTCCACATAGGGTAAAGGCCACGATCAGCGCCCACGATTCGTAGTCGCCTTTTTTATAATGGCGGTCCTTAAGGATTTCGTCCAGGTCAATGGAGTCGGGATCGCACGAGACGATCTCGGGAGCAATGCTGTAGGATTCGTCCCCTCGATAGACAAGCGCTCCCTCCGAGAGCAGACGCGAATAGTCGGCATTCTTGAGGTCGGCATCCTGATAGTAGTAGACATGGAAGCCGTCAAAGGCGGAGAAAAGAAGGTAGGGATACCAGTGGCCTTCTCCGGCGTAGAAGGTCGGGACATCAAGCTGGCTGACGAAGACGGAGGATGGTTGATCCGGCGGTGTATCGATATCCAAGGATAGCGCGAAGATGTCATTGATCGTCGACAGAAATTCCTCCAGAGACACCGATTTGGAAAACAGCTGGAGGGACAAGGAGGAACGTTTCTCGTAATAGGCGGCAGGAAGCTCAATCGGCAGGTCGTCCATCAGGGTGCTCGGGGTAATGACGAAAGGGATGGTCTTTTCGAAATCCGAAAGTCCCAGATTGAAATACCCTTCCGTGAAGAAGGTATCGGTTCTAGAGATGACTCGGGATTCGAAGAAGGAATTCCACGGCGAGATCGTCTTAAGATCAAAGTGCAGAAGTTCCCTTAGCCTGCTTTGGGAACCAGGAGTCAAGACGATACCACCTCTTGTTGTCTGCCCCAGAGGGGCATACCCGTATCCCAAAAGAGGGAGGGAATGGAGGTAAGCTTCATATTGGAGGGAAATGTTGTCCGAGGAATGGAGCCAGTTTTCCGTGCCTAAGAAACGCTCAAGCATCGATTCCTGCTTACGAAAATAGGAGATGTCCGGGAGCTCGGAATTGAAGAGGACATAGAAACCCTCTTCGGATGTCGTTTCCAAGGAGAGTGAACTGTCCTTGGGAAGAAAAGGCAGGAAATCGACGACGATGCTGGATTCCGCCCGCAAGGCCATCTTGTCGAAGGAGAAGGTCAGTGGAAGAAAGGAAAGAAGACCATCGGAGTCCTCGGCATCGAAGCCGCTAGCTTTAGAATCGCCAACTACCATCATGGCGTATGGATTGGCAACACCGCTTTTTCCTGTATCGAAAACAAAACGGAGGCTGCTTTCATCCTTACGTTTTGCCATCTCAAAAAGAACGCTGAACTGATAAGAAGAAAGGAAACCGCATCCTAGGCAGACAAGCGAAAGAAGGAGAAATGCCAACAAAAGGAGGACGAACCGGACAAAAGGAAGGAACGAAAGGCCGAATGGAACGGTAGGCTTGCCTTTTGACGGAATATTCTGGGAAGCGGGGACGTTTCTTTTTGGCGCGAGGATTTCGTCTTGGGCGACTCCCCTATCCTCTAGGACAATATGTCTTGTTGCGATGTCCCTTACGGACTCGAAGTCATGGGTGACGAAAAGGACGAGCCGATTCTGACCGTGTTCTTTCAGGATGTCCAGTATTCTCCTAGTGTTTTCGACATCAAGATGGGCCGTGATTTCGTCTAGGAGGAGAATCGGGGCATCCGAAGCAAGTGCCTGTGCGAGAGAAAGGCGGATTGCCTGTCCTTCGGAGAGGTTTTGCACCTTTGTCTTCTCCAGGCCTTGCAAGCCGACCGACTTCAAGGCTAAAAGCGAACGGGTCTTGGCCTCGTCTCTTGAAAAGCCGCGGAGACAAAGGGAAAGGAAAATGGCCTTTTCGGACGAGAGGTAGCCCAAGGGTTTATCCGTGTCCGAGACAACGGCAATGTCCTGGCGACGAATCCGCGATAGGCTCTCGTCGTCCAAGGCGTCGATGTCTTTTCCTTGAAAAAAGAGGTGTCCTTCGTCATACCCTTCCTGAAGGGCAAGGATTCTCAGCAAGGTGGATTTCCCGGAACCGGATCTTCCGGTTATGACGACGAATTCCCCAAGCGAGAAGCTCAGAGAAATCTCTTTTAAGGTTAGGACGCTCTGTCTTTCGTCCGTGTAATAGTGCGAAAGGTGGGAAAGACAATAAATGGTTGAATCTAATTCATAAATCATATGTTGCTAAAAAGGCATTGAGTTCCGCACCTGTTTCAAAATAATGCACATTCAAGGCATAATCATTTAAATTTGAAACGTAAAAGTGAGTATCGTTTTCATAAAAGAAAATGCGGTTTTGATAGCTTCCAATCTGACTCCAATTTGTTATTATTGATTCAGAATAATAAAAATAGTATTTTAACGGGGCTAAAGCATCATAAGTTAAAAGATAATAACCAAAGTTGTTTGCCACCCCATCAATTTGCATCTCAATACTTTCTTCCATTATATCTTCTATCGAATAGGACAACGTTCCTTGGAGAGAAGTGCTAACGCCGACTAAAAATTCGCCATAGGCTTCGGCTAAGTAATTGATTCCGAATTTAAATCCGGCTTTTGCCTCGAGTTTAGTTGCTAGACTTAAAGAAACTGAATAGGAGCGATTGCGTATATTTGATTTACTCCATGTTATGGTCATTGGGTACTGGACATAGAAGATATCACCTATTACCTCAACAGGAGTTCTTTCACTTTCAAATGGTTCTAGTCTCAAGCTAAGATAACGGCCTCTCGAAACGTCATTTCCTAAATCTTCTTGCGGAAAGCTAAAGGTTTTGATTAGAACAGACTGTGGTGAATAATCAAATTTGGCGTAACTATAAGTCCCTGTAGGAAAAGTAGAAGCTAAAGACATCAAGAGTGCAAGTGCTTTCATATATATTCTCCTTTTTTATATTATACAAAATAAATGTACAATGTACTAAAAGTTTCCCAAATCATTGAACTATAGCCGGGTGCTTTCTGGGCCTGCCGACCGGCCGCTTCGGCTTTTCGACTTTGGGGTATTTCCGTGGCCTTCCCCTGGGTCTCCTTACAGAGGCATCCTTGGCCAGGCCCAGCTTGACCAGCAGGTCCAGGTCCTTGTCCAAGGCCCTCTCCCATCCGTCGTCCTGCATGGTCGCTTCGGAGGGCGCGTCCGTCTTCCTCCAGACCCCGTTCAAGTCCTCTATCAGGCCGCCGAAGGCCTCGTCGCCAAGCGCCCCCGGCGTCCCCGGCTCTGTTCAGGATGCGGCACGAGATGAGCGTCGCTATGAAGTTCACCAGCTCGTAGCCGATGACCGTGAAGTCTCCCCGGACGTTGGTCTTGTCCAGCCCCAGATCGTTCTTGTAGGCCCAGAAGACTATCTCGATCTGCCACCTGTCACGATACTGCCGGCAGACGTCTTTCGGTTCCAGATCGGCGTCGGATTCGAGGACAATCGTCCCGAACTCCTTCCGCTTCTTCTTGTGCTCGGCATCGTTGTATCCGTCGACCGAGGAAAGGTAAGCCTTCTCCTCCTCGCCGCCCTTCTGGCCGCGATCGCCACGCTCTTTCGCAAGAAGAAGGAAGGGGAAAAGGAATCCGATACGTTCGACCTATAAAACATGTTCGACTTATAAAAATGGCAAGGAGCCTTTCGCTCCTTGCCGCTTTTTCTTCGTCAGGACGATCGTTCCGGCTTGACTGTCGCCAGGACCGCCTGAACGAGCGTATTGGAGACCGCCTTGCCGTTCTTGAAGGTGGCCGGAATGATAGAACATCTGTTCGTCGTTATGGAAAACTTGCCTTTCTTTCCGAAGAAATTGGTTTTCTTGAAATGAATCATTTTGATGTGATCAAGCGGAATTGAGTATTCCTGTGCGCATTTTTGCGACGCTTCCGTAGTCGAACAGATAGGCAAGAAGCAGGCGGATGGCTTTGAAAACGACCGAGAAGATTGCAAGGAGGATGTTGTTTCCGCCTCTTCTCTTCCTTCGCCTCGGTGCCACGTAGGAATAGCCGTGGACCCTTTTGTCGGTGATGGTGACAACCGGACGAGGGCGGACGAAATAAGAGACGATTCCGAGGACGACATCCGCAAGGAAAACGGCGAGGAAAATGGTCATTCCGAGAAACGTTCCTCTTCCGAAGGCAAGAAGGAGACCGGTCAGAACGACGAAGAACACAGTGACGACAAGAGGCGTGACGCTCCGGTGTCCCTTGGCCTGAAGCAGGATTCTTTCGTTCTCCATAAGGAGTTCACTTTCGGTAGGCGTCGACTTGGCGGACGATGGTATCGTAGACCTCGATGATCTCTCCGCCCTTGCACAGACCGAAGCAGGCCGTCGCATCGGCACAGCCGACGTAGATGTAGTACTTCTTGAAGATCTTCCCCGTCATGCGCTTGCGGATCGAACTGATCTGCGAGAGCGGAATGGAGTAGTCCTCGCTGGGGGCAAAAGGCCGTCGCGCGTCTTGCTGAAGCCGAACATGCGCTTGTCCGAAACCTGAATGACAACCTTCCGAAGATTGAAGTACTTGACGAGGAAATAGATTCCAAAGACGATCGTCACCATCAAGACGATGCCCAGGACGAGATATCGGACAATGCCCTTCAAGTGGGCTTCGGCAAAAATTTCCTCTTCCATTCTTTTCTCCTTCTCTCAGAGATTGGCATGATTCTCCCCCTCCCGAACGTTATCAACGAAAAAGGGAAATGCGTGTCCAAAGTCCTTCCTCCCAAAGATGGAAAAGATTCCACGAAGCCCGGTCCTTCCCCTACAATGGAGGCATGGAAAAGATCCTGTTGCGTCCCGTCGACCTCGAAAGGGACATCGTCGCCTTTGGAAAGCTCGTCCAAGAATGCGTCGACATCCGCCGCTACGTCCGCAAGGAGGACGTGGCCCTCTACGCCCAGTCCTTCGCCCTCCACGCCTGCCTTCCCGCCTCCTTCGCCCTCAAGGCCGAGGAGGGCGGAGAAATCCTCGGTGTCATCACTTCCTCAAGGAAAGGGGAGAAGACGCTCGCCGACGATCCGGAAATCCTTTCCTTCGCCCGGAAGATCCAGGCGGAAGCCGAAAGGATTCCCCTTCGGGAAGACGAGTCGATCTACCGGAAGACCTGCGAAAGGATTCTGGAGAGGAGGAAGGCCGAGTACGACGGCGAGATCCTTCTCTTCGTGGTCACCGGCCGGAGGAGGCACCAGGGAATCGGAAGGAGGCTCCTGACGTCCGCCCTGGACGACTACCGAGAAAAAGGCCAGGAAGATCTTCCTGACCTCCGATTCCGATTGCGACTACCTCTACTATCGAAGACATGGCTTTCGAATCGTCGGATCCGACGTCGTCAACTATCGAAGCGAAAAGCTGACCGTCTTCGTCGAGGAACTCCTTCTGGAAGAAGGAAAGCTCAGTTCGACTTCCACTCCACGGTGATCGTCACGCCCTGTCGATAGGAGAAACTCCAGTCGTCGTCCCAGCCGGAAGGCTTTTCCTTCGCCTGGCAGCGGACCAAGAGGTCGACGGTGTTGTGGTTGAAGACGAGCTCTCCCATCGTCTCGACGCTCTCCGGAATCGTGACCTCGCTCAGGGCGGCCTCGCTGAAGGCCAGCGAGCCGATCGAGCGGAGGTTCGTGCAGTCTTCGAGGTTGACGCTCTTCAGGAAGGAGCAGGATTTGAACCCGCCCTCTCCGATCGTCTCCAGGGAAGAGGGGAGCGTCAGCTCCGTGATCTTCAGACGCGCAAAGCTGCGAACGCCGACATACTTCAGCGTCGAGGGGAGCGTCAGGGTCTGGATGGACTGAGCCCGCGTCGGGAAGAGGGACGTGTCCTTGCCGTCGGCGATGCCGATCGTTCCTTCCCGGACGGCAAACTCGGTCAGCTTCGTGTTCTCGACGGCGACGAGCCAGTTTCCGACGTAGAGGCCGTTCCCTTCCCAGCGGGAGGAATCGCCGGCAATGCCCGTGGAGCCGAAGGCGTCGTAGCCGATGGAACGGATCGTATCCGGAAGCGAGACGTCCTTGAGGGCGGACATTCCGGAGAAGGCCGACTTCCCGATGAGCTGAAGCCCTTCGGGAAGGACGAGGCTTGCAATCGTCTTTCCGTAGTTCTGGAAGGCGTTTTCCGCGATGACGATCGTTCCCTCCGGGACGACATAGCGGGTCTGGTCCAGAAGGTCCTCGTTGCAGCGGAGAAGGTATCCGTCGACGGACAGGACGCCCTGGTCCCAGTTCTGAGGATCGTTGGCATATCCCGTGTCATAGAAGAGCGAATTCGGAACGGCGACGGGGCGGCTCGGCATCGAGATGTCCGTCAGCGAATGGCAACCGGAGAAGGCGAAGGTGCCGACGGAGTTCAGTTCCTCGGGGAGACGGATCGACGAAAGCTTCTCGCAGTTTTCGAAGGCCATGCTGCCGATCGACTGGGTCCTGTTGAGCTCCACCCTCTCCAGGTCCTTGCAGTCCTGGAAGGCGTAGGACCAGATTTCACGGAACGAATCGGGTGCGACGAACTCCTTCAAGGCCGTCTCGGAGAAGGCTTCCGAGCGGATGACCTCCAGCGAAGAAGGAACGTTGATCGTCGTCAGGGAGGTGCACTTCTCGAAGGCATAGTCCGGAATGGTCGTGACGGCGTCCGGAAGGACGACTTCCGTCAGGCTCGTGCATCCGTAGCACATCTGATGGCCCAGGAGGGCGACCGTGTCCGGAAGGACGAGCTTCCTAAGATGGACGTTGTTGGCAAACACCTTCTGGCCAATTTCCTTGACCACGATGCCATCGACCTGCGAGGGGACCTCGACTTCGGCGTGCTGTTCGTCGATGCCCTCCACGGAAGTCAGGACGCCTTCGCTGTCGACGGTGAACTTCAGCTCCGTCTCGACGATTTCTTCCCAGCCCGCGTAGAGGGTCTGGTCCTTCGTCACCTCGTAGGGGAAGGTGACCATGTGGACGAGTTCCGGCTCGGTGAACCAGCCGAGGAAGGTCGCCCCCTCCTTCGTCGGGACGGGTTCCGTCTCGATGGAGGCGGTGACAATGTCCTCGACGCCCGTTCCTCCGTTGAGCTCGAAATGGACCCGGTAGGTATTCTTCTCCCAGCCCGCATACAGCGTCTGGCCCCGCGTCACTTCGAGGGGGAAAGTCACCCGATGGATCAAGGACGATTCCTCATACCACCCCAGGAAACGATAGCCTTCCTTCGTCGGAACGGGCTCCGTCTCGATCCGATCGGTCACGACGTCCTCGACCCCGGTTCCCCCGTTGAGCTCGAAGTGGACCCGGTAGGTATTCTTCTCCCAGCCCGCATAGAGGGTCTGGTTCTCCGTCACCTCATAGGGGAAGGAAATCCTCTGGAGGAGGTCCTCCTCCTTGTACCAGCCAAGGAAGGTATATCCTTCCCTCGTGGGGATGGGCTCCGTCTCGATGCGGTCGGTGTGGACGTCCTCGACCCCAGTTCCTCCGTTGAGCTCGAAGTGGACGTCGTAGGCGTTCTTTTCCCATCCGGCATACAAGGTCTGGTCCTTGGTGACGGCATAGGGGAAGGAGACCTTGTGGAGAAGCTCATCCTCCGTATACCATCCCTGGAAGGTATGGCCTTCCTTCGTCGTCACCGGCTCGGTCTCGATCACCGAGGCGACGACCGGAGCGACCTCGCTTCCGCCGTCCGTCTCGAAGGTGACCCGGTATTCCTTGGGTCCGTCCTCGATGGCCGTGAAGGAGGCGTAGACGGAGACGTCCTCCGAAAGGGCGGTGCTGGCATAGGTGGTCTCGTCGAAGGGAAGGAGATAGGTTCCCTCGTCGAAGAACCAGCCGGCGAACCGGAAGTCCTCCTTCTGGGGATCCTCCGGAAGGACGAGCGTCTCGTTGCCGGCCGTCAGGATCGTGTCGTAGAGGGCGCCGTCGACGAAGAAACGAATCGCATGCTCCGTCGGGGCGGGCACGGCGGATTCCCGATAATAGGCATAGCTGCTGATGTCATGAAGGAGCGGCTCCTCGAGGAAGGTCTCGCTCGTCAGCCTTTCGGCCCAGACGCCGCGGTCCAGATACCAGCCCATGAACTCATAGCGGTCCTTCTCGGGAGCTTCCGGCAGAGAGATCCTTTCCCGGCCGGCCGTCTGGACCTGGCCGATCAACGTCGCATCATCATAGAACGAGATCGTGTGGATGTCGTCGACCGTGTTGCAGGAAGCGAGGAGCCCGGTCGAGAAGCCAACGAAAATCGTTCCGAAAAGAATGGAATGTTTTTTCATAGGATAACCCTTTCAATCGTTGGAAACACAACGATAATCATAGGAAAACGGAGGATTCTTTGCAAGGCGGACGGAAGGCGGAGCCGAAACGGAAAGAAGCGGAAAAATCGGGCGAAAACGGAAAACTCAGCGAAAGACAATCGATCGAGCCGGCACCATCCCCACTTCGAGAGCCAGGTCTGTCACGCTTGATGCAGGAATAGAAGAGATCCGACCCGAAAATCCTCACGGAACTTCGCCCCTCGCTCTCACCCGTCCTTCTTCTGAAAGCGGATTCGTGGGGTCTTCTCCCACCCGAAGTGATCGTAGGAGGTGAACAGGCAGGTCAGGTAGATGGGAAGATAGGTCAGGTTGTAGAAGGGAGAGAGAAGGACCAGGGACAGCTTTCCGAAGAAGCCGATCGGAAGGTTCTTCCGATCGGCGAGGACGGCGATCAGGTTGAAGACGGAAAGCAGAAGATAGTCGATGGCCAAGGGAAGAAGGAAGAGAAGGAGGGCGGCAAGGTACGGTTCCTGATGGGAAAGGGAAAGGCACAGAAGGACCTGAACTGCTGGTCAAGCTGGGCCTGGCCAAGGATGCCTCTGTAAGGAGACCCAGGGGAAGGCCACGGAAATACCCCAAAGTCGAAAAGCCGAAACGGCCGGTCGGCAGGCCCAGAAAGCACCCGGCTATAGTTCAATGATTTGGGATACTTTTACTATAACAGTCTGACAATTTTAAGAAGAAAATAACAGTGCAAGTTTTCCATGTTTTTGATTATGGAAAGGGGCCTCCTTTCGGAGACCCCTGATGGTTTGCCCATCACTTATGGTAACGATCGCCTTTTCTCCTGACCCCGATTTTGGGCCAAGGCCCTTATCTTGGGGGAGTAGAGGTCCGTGGTGATGAGGATACAATCACCTTGGACAAAGACGTTCGACCGTAGGCAAAATGGTGGCCCAAGGCAGGCTTTCTAGGAGCGTGCGTTTTGTGTTTTACTATCGTTTTTTGCGATAAACGGCGCTTTCTGTGACGCTGTCGGCACGCTATCGAGCCAGCGTTTCGGACCTTTCGCACCGAAATTGCACCGACTTAGATGTGGATGAAGGGGTTCTGTTCCATCGGCTCCTCTTTCAAGAATTCGATGATCTCCTTCCTCTCCTCCTCCGTCTTGTGCTTGTAGCACTCAGACTTCTCGAACTCCTCGACCATCCTGGCGTTCTTTTTTCATCCTATTTACTTTTGTTCATTGACCTGATATAATTCAATTAAAGAGGCTCAGTTCTGTGGGGCTGCTATCTCACAAGATATCAGTGAGACGTGGTGCCCCCGAGCCTCTTTTTTCTGTTCTCCTCCTTTCTTTTTTCTTGTTCTTTTCGATTATTTTCTCTTTGAATATACCTTTGATTAAGCACAGTTTTGCTTGCATCGGACACTTTCCATTTTTTGTATACGATATTTTCGTAGTATTTATTTTTTGGCCTTTTTTTCATTTCTTTATAGACATATCCTTTTCCATGTTTTCGTGGATTTGGATTGTCTGGTATCTCTATGAATTCTTTTGGATTGTCGACTCGGAACTTCTTCCAAAATATGAACTTGTGCCACCACTTTTTCTTCTTAAATCGATGCAATTGAAAAGATTCATACCGACCATCGCCTAAATCTCTGTAAAGAATATGAGGGTGCTGCTGACACGCAACAACGTTCCATTTCTTAAACTTAGCCAGTTTGTATTTTTGTCGTTTTCTAGGTTTTCTCCGACAAAAGGCAATGATAACAACGATGAGCAAAAGAAGACAGGCAACAATGGCTAGAAATATCCACATCTGATCATTCTCATGGACTACACGCTATCGGGTCTTCTTCGGAGAGGACTTCGACGAGGACGGGACCTTCTTCCCCTCCCTGGACGTTCCGACCTTCCAAGGCCACACGGGTGGATATTTCTTCCCGAGGGCCTTCATGAGGGTCGCATACCACCACCAGAAGAGCAGGAAGTAGGGAATCTCAAGGAGGATGGCGCACACCCAGGAGAGGATCTTCTTCAGGGTGGGGAACCAGATCGACAGGATGAAGAGGACGAAGCCGACGACCAGCAACACGATCAACGCAATAACAATTCCGTTCATTTTTCATTTTTCTCCTTTCTAAATCATTTCTTCTGAAGTCTGTTATTGAATGGAATGATTCTTGGTGATAACATATAGTCAACGGGAGCGTGCTAATGGACCCTTGTTGGTCTGCGCTCCTCTTTTTTTGTTCTTGTATATCTTGTTCAAACACCTCCTATCTTTTTGAGAAATCTTCCATTTTCGGAAACGGGGAAACCAACGGTATGCTTTTCCAAAAACAAAGATAGCAATGATGATCAAAAGGGAAACTGCACCAAGACCAATCCACAAAATCATGTTGTCTTATTTCTTCGTCCAGATCCAGGCGGGAGGGAGCTCCTCTCCCCTGGCCTTCCTGACGATGGCGAGCCACCACCAGACGAGGACCAGGTAGACGACGTCGATCGCGAGCTGGAAGAGGAAGCCGATGCCCCTCACGACCGGCTTGAGGACCGGGAAGAGCAACGAGAGGACGACAAGGACCAGG
>CASESG010000002.1 GCA_949290645.1 uncultured Bacillota bacterium | reverse complement strand
TTCAGCAAATACTGACGATGGAGTTTCTATTCCTTCACCAAGTCTTACTGAAGGTGGGCAATTAAGCCAGCGCTCCGCGGAGCTACTAGAAAGTAATGCGTGAATTTTATTTTCTTCCATTGGCAATACCTCTAACTTCAATCAAGACTTCTTCATATTGGTTAGGCTTCAATTCGGAAATCTTGTTGACACCATGCTTTTCAATCACATCCCTAATTTCGCTAGATAAGCCATCTCGGGCATAGTCGATAAGCTCACTCTTAAAGTCCTCAAAACTAATGGTCTTAGTTTCTTCAGCAGGAGCGTTTTTCTCTTCTTTCAATAGTGAAATGATTTCATTAAGAAGAACGGAAATCGCATTCAATTTTTCAATAACCTTGCTATTTGTCATTATTTTTACCTCTTTCTTCTTCCATCTTGTCTCGCACGAGCTCTTCTTCCTTCCAAGCGTTCCAGTCCGACTCTTCATCCGGATAAGAGGCTTTGCCGTAGCGAGCTTCGCATTCTTCTTGAGATAAATCTTCTATTTCATCATCCCAATCAAAAGCTTTGTTTTCTTTGGCTAATTCTTTACTTCCCATAGCTTTTACCTCCACACTTGCATCCTTTAGAGCATTCACAAGTTTTGTTTTCAGTTTTCTTGTTTCTTTTGATGCTCACATCAACTGTTAGATCATCTAGATTCATAGAGAACTTAATCGCTTTTGCCTGTGGCTCATTTCCAAAGATGGCTCTTAGAAGTCTTTCTTCCTTACTTTCCATATTGGCCCTCCTTGGTTTCTTCGATTGTGACGCTTTTAACGGAATCCCCAGGAACGATGATGGCTACCTTACTTGCATCACCAATTACATCTTTGACTTTTGCTTCTGGTGATACTTTCTTGTAGGTAACCACTCTGTTCTTAGGAGATACGTTAGAAACGCCGATTCTTAATTTGTGTTTCATAACTTTTTCCTCCTTATAGTTTCTAGAGAAGAGCGAACACTACCCTTCTCACCATATGGAGATTTGGAGGCCATTTTGCGAGGGTGGTTTTTGAAAAAAGTTTAAAAATATTTTTGAGGCAAATAAAAAAACCCCATCCCTACTAAAGAATCAATCTTCAATAAGAATGGGCTGAAATGCTAAAATGATGTTAAATTTCTAGGGGTGTGCAAAGTACCGTGTAAGAGTGCACACCCATCGTGTATGCGTATATTAAAAATCTAACTATTACACGGCAAATTTGCTATACACTTACACGGAGCAAAATCCGAAAAACTGCGATATATCGTATAAAAGAAAAAATGTCTGCACACCCCTTTCGGAGTATCAGACATGTATTACCATTATGGTGACCCTGACGGGATTCGAACCCGTGGATGCAGCCTTGAGAGGGCTGAGACTTAAGCCGCTTGTCGACAGGGCCAGCGCCTGGAATCTTCCAAAGCCTAAACAATATAGCCTATTCCATCCGCCGGTTGCAAGGATTTTCTTTTCTTTCCTTTCCTTCTATGTTATATTTTCTTTTGCGCTTTTTGCGCAAGTAACCATAGATGCGGATCTTGCTGACGAGTCCTCTATGCCGCACCCCTCTTCAGGTCTAGCACGACCACTGGCTAGCGACGCTTAGCATATTGGGTTGGCATCTCGAAGCATCTAGAAGAACAACAAAAAGGAGGCTCCAAGATGAGCGAAGAAGAGAAGAAAATCGAGACGACCGAAGAGAAGAAAGACGTCATGCAGCAGACGGTCCACGGAGAGAACGACGCCGTTGTCAGCGCCAAGACCCTCCTGGATTCCGGATGCCACTTCGGACACCGCGTTTCCCAGTGGAACCCGAAGATGAGACAGTACATCTACAACCGCAGGAACAACCTTTATATCATCGACCTCAACAAGTCTGCCGAGGCCATGCAGAAGGCCTACAAGGCTTTGAAGGACATCGTCAGCAAGGGCGGCAAGGTTCTCTTCGTCGGAACCAAGAGCTATGCCCAGAAGGCCATCCAGGAAGAGGCGGTCCGTTCCGGCTCCTTCTATGTCAGCCACCGCTGGCTGGGCGGAACCCTCACCAACTTCCGCACCATCTGCAAGCGCATCGCCCTGCTCAAGGAAATCGAACAGAAGGAAGTCTCGGGCGAGCTCGA
Source organism: uncultured Bacillota bacterium (assembly GCA_949290645.1). Taxonomy (GTDB): domain Bacteria; phylum Bacillota_I; class Bacilli_A; order RFN20; family CAG-288; genus Enterosoma. The sequence continues at coordinate 200,813 of CASESG010000002.1, read as the reverse complement.
CAAGCTTCCGAAGAAGGAGATCGCCGAGCAGCTCAAGCTCAAGGCGAAGCTGAGCCAGAACCTGGAAGGCATCAAGGAGATCCGTCTCCTTCCGCAGGCGGTCGTCGTCGTCGATCCGAAGACCGAGCACAACGCCATCGCGGAAGCCAGGACCCTTCACATCCCAGTCTTCGCCCTTGGCGATACCAACACCAACCCTGACGAGATCGATTATCTCGTCCCGGCCAATGACGACGGCGAGGCTTCCATCCGCATCATCGTCGGCCTGTTCGCCGATGCGGTCGTCGAAGGAAAGGGCGGCGAGCCTCTCTACGCCTACAAGGATGCCAATGCCGCTGCGGGAACGATGGCGGAGATGCTCGAAGGCGTCGACAAGACCGAGCAGATCAAGGCCATCCGCGCCAAGCTCCGCGACGATGCCATCGCTATGAGAAAGAACGGCAAGGGCCGCTCCAGAAGGAAGCCGGTCAAGAACTTCCGTCGCTTCAGCCGTTCCAACACCGCCAACAAGGATGCCGCCCCGGCCAAGGAGGGAACCGCTCCTGCCGCCAATGCGGCCGTGACTCCGAGCACGACGGCTTCCGTCGTCGAGAAGAAGACGGAGGAGACCAAGTAATGAGCGCTCAAATCGAATTGATCAAGGTCCTGCGCGACAGGACCGGTGCCGGATTGATGGACTGCAAGAAGGCTCTTGTCGAGAACGGAAACGACGTCGAGAAGGCCATCACCTGGCTGCGCGAGAAGGGTATCGCCAAGCAGGAGAAGAAGGCTTCCCGCACGGCGGCCGAGGGTGTTGCCTGGGTCAAGACCAAGGACGACACGGCGGCGGTCATCGAGATCAACTGCGAGACCGACTTCGTCGCCAACTCCGACCCCTTCCGTGAGCTCGTCCGCGAGGTCAACGATGTGGTCCTGGAGAAGGAACCCAAGACCAAGGAAGAAGTGATGGAGACAATCGCTTCCAATGGAAAGACGATCAAGGATCTCTTCCTCGACGCTTCCATCAAATTGGGAGAGAAGCTCGACTTCCGTCGCTTCGCTATCGTCCACAAGAATCCGAATGAGGTCTTCGGCCCCTATGTCCACATGAACGGCAAGATCGCGACGGTCGTTGTCCTCAAGGGCGGAGACGAAGAGACGGCCAAGGGCGTCTGCCTCAACGTCACTTCCGACAACCCGACGTACATCACCGAGAAGGACATTCCCGCCGATGTCATCGCCAAGGAGACCGAGATCGAGACCGAGGCCAGCAAGAACGATCCTTCCTTCGCCAAGAAGCCCGAAGCGATCCAGAAGAAGATTGTCGAGGGACGTGTCCGCAAGAACCTTTGCTCCAACGTCCTGGTCGATCAGGTCTACATCCTCGACGAGAGCAAGACCGTCGGCGCCGTCCTCAAGGAGCACTCCGCCGAAGTCGTTTCTTTCGTCCGCTATGCGGTCGGAGAAGGCATCGAGAAGAAACAGACGGATTTCGCCGCAGAAGTCGAAGCTCAGATGCATCAGTAAAAAAGAGGGCACCCTTCGGGGTGCCTTTCTTGGATAGGAGAAGATCGGGATGTACAAGAGAATCATGATTAAGATCTCCGGAGAGGCTTTGGAGGACAAGGAGAACCACCTTCCCTACAAGACCTCCTTCCTGGAGAGAATCGAGACGATGGTCCAGGAGATCCGTGACCTTCATACCGACGTGATGATCGTCGTCGGAGGCGGAAACATCTTCCGCGGAAAGATTGCGAATTCCATCGGGGTCGACCGTGCGACGGGAGACTACATGGGAATGCTGGCCACGATCATGAATGCGATGGCCCTGCAGTCCTTCTTCGAGAGCAAGGGACTTCCGACGAGAGTGATGTCGGCCCTTCCTCTCAATGCATGCTGCGAACCCTACATCCGGAGAAAGGCCTTGCGCCATCTGGAAAAGGGAAGGGTCGTGATCTTCGCCGCCGGAGTCGGTAGCCCCTACTTCACCACCGACACCTGCACGGCCTTGCGCGCCAAGGAGATGATGGCCGACTGCATCTTCATGGGCAAGAACGGGGTCGAGGGAGTCTACACCGCCGATCCGAAGAAGGATCCCAAGGCCACCTTGATCGACAAGATCACCTACCACGAGATGCTGACAAGAGGCCTTCAGGTGATGGACAACACGGCCGTCGGCCTTTTGGAAGACACCGACATCCAGATCCGGGTCTTCAACATGGCCGATCCCCACAATGCCGTCCTGCTTCTGAAGGGCGAGAAAATCGGCACACTGATTACAAGATAGCGTTTTCTTTCTTTTGCTTTCCGAGTAGAATAGAAGAACTTTAGGAGGACCTCCCTATGGATATTTTGAATGAATGCGTCGAAAAGATGGACAAGACCATCCAATCCCTCAAGGATTCCTTCTCCACGCTGCGCGCGGGAAGGGTCTCTCCGGGACTCCTGGACAAGGTCATGGTCAACGTCTATGACTCCAACATGCCCCTCAAGCATGTCGCCAGCATCACCGTCTCCTCGGCCACCGACCTCAGCGTCAAGCCCTTCGATCCCTCGACCACGAAGGACATCATCGGCGGCATCAACAAGGCCGACCTCGGCTGCAACCCGGTCGTCAACGGCGGGGTGATCATGCTCAAGTTCCCGGCCCCCAGCGAGGACCGTCGCCAGGAGCTGATCAAGCAGTGCAAGAAGTATGCCGAGGACGGAAAGGTTGCCCTGCGCAACATCCGCAAGGATTTCAACAACAAGCTCAAGAAGGACGAGACTCTCTCCGAGGATCAGCAGCACGACCTTCTGGACGAGATCCAGAAGGCGACCGACAGCCATACCAAGACCGTCGACCAGATGCTCGTCGAGAAGATCAAGGACATCGAGACCATCTAAGTGAGCCAAAGACTCGATCACATCGCCTTCATCATGGACGGGAACGGGCGCTGGGCCAAGAAGAGGCTCCTCTCCCGTTCCATGGGGCACAAGGCCGGAGTCAAGAGAATCAAGGAGATCATCCTCTCCTGCTTCGAGGATTACGGCATCCACACGTGCTCCCTCTACTGCTTCTCGACCGAGAACTGGAATCGTCCCAAAGACGAGATCGAGACTCTTTTCCAGTTGCTGAAAACCTTCTTCGAGGAGGAGATCGACTTCTTCAAGGAGAAGGGAGTCCAGATTCGTGTCCTTGGCTTCCTGGAGGACGAGAGGATTCCTTCCGATGTCCTCTCGACCATCAAGAAAGCCGTCCAGGAGACGAAGGACTGCACGAAGAACGTCTTCAACGTCCTCTTCAACTACGGAGCGAGGCAGGAGATTCTCGAGGCGACAAGAAAACTGGCCAAGAAGGCCGTGGAAGGAAAGGTCGATCCGGAGAGACTGACCCTGTCCGACTTTTCCGGCATGCTCTTCACCAAGGAATCTTCCGATGTCGACCTCCTGATCCGGACCTCGGGTGAGGAGAGGCTTTCCAACTGCCTCCTCTATCAGTGCGCCTATGCGGAGTTCGTCTTCACGCCCTGCTACTGGCCCGACTTCGACAAGAAGGAACTCGAAAAGTGCATCCGGGAATTTGAAAGCCGCAACCGGCGGTTCGGAGCGATCAAAGGATGAACAAGCTTTCCACTTCCTCCAAGCGTTCCATGCTGACGAGGGTTCTGACTTCCATCGTCCTTCTGGCCGTCTTGATTCCGGCTCTGGTCTTGGGAGACTGGTTTTTCTTCGCCCTTTCCATCCCCCTTTCTGTTTTGGCCGTTCGCGAGATCATCAAGGTGCCCGGAGAGAAGAGATATCCCTGGTATGTCCAGCTTGTCGTCTATCTCTTTTTGCTCTTCTTCGTCTACGGAACTTTCCTTCTGAATTATTGGGGGAAAGGAAATCCATTTGATGGAGCAACCGGTTTTTATCTTCAAAAGTTGTTCTTTCCTGTTCTCTTTGTCGTTCTCTATTTCCTCTCTCTTTCGACCATCGCTGTCCTCTCCAAGAAGGTCACTCTTCCGGATATGTCTTATCTCTTTGCGATTGGCGTGTTTCTGGCGCTTGGGATCCAGGGCATGTTCTATGTCCGCTACTTCCCGAACTCCTCGGGATTGCTGGAGAACACAGAGACGTTGGTTGGCTTGAACGGAACCTATGGAACCTATTTCTCCACCTATTATCAAAGCCATCAATTGAACCAGACCTATGCGTCCTGCCTTCTTTTCTTCTTCCTGCTTCTGGGGACGTGGTGCTCGGATGTCGGGGCTTACTTTGTCGGTGTCCTCTTCGGAAGGCATCCGATGAATCCGCGCATCTCTCCGCACAAGACCTGGGAGGGATTCTTCGGGGGATGGCTCTTCTCGATGCTCGTCTCCCTGGGCTTTGCCGCCCTCTTCGAATATGCCTTTTCCATGCCTCTTGTCCCGGGGCTGATCCAGTTTTCCTTCTCTCCTCTGTTGGAGCGGATGGGAATCTTTGCGGGACAGAGCTGGCCCTTCCTTGTTCTTCTTTCCTTCCTGATGCCGGTTGTGGGCAACATCGGGGGTTTCCTCTTCTCCCTGGTCAAGAGACATTACGGAATCAAGGATTTTGGGAAGATCTTCCCGGGCCATGGCGGAATCATCGACCGCTTCGACTCGATCTTCACGAACTGCCTCATGTTCAGCCTTGTCCTCTCTGCTCTCTCGGGAGGTCTTCTCTTCTGATGGCGGAGAAGATCGTCCTTCTGGGAGCGACCGGATCGATCGGACGACAGACGCTCGACCTCCTGAAATATTCTTGGGACTATGAGCTTGTCGGGGTCTCCCTTTTTTCCCGTCATGCTCTTCTGGAACCGTATCTTCCCTACTTTCCTTCTCTGCGCTATGTCGCGATCGAGGAGGAGAAGGCCGCCGGGGAATTCCGTCTCCTTCATCCGACTCTCGAGGTTCTCTCGGGAAAGGACTGTTCCCTTTCCCTTTTGAGGAAGGTCCAGGAAGGAACCGTCTTCAATGCCCTGATGGGAATCAGCGGCCTTCTTCCTTCCCTTGTTGCGATCGAACAGGGAAGGGATCTCCTTCTCTCCAACAAGGAATCCCTGGTCATCGGCTCTTCCCTCCTTCTTGCGGAGCTCAAGAATTCCTCCACCCATCTCTATCCCGTCGACAGCGAGCACGTGGCTTTGGCCAAAATCCTTGCGGAACTGAAGGAGAGAAAGATCCCAAGATCCGACATCCTCGAACTGATCGTCACGGCTAGCGGAGGTTCCCTTCGGGATTCTACGAGAGAGGAGCTCTCCTCTGTGACTCCGGAAAAGGTCCTCTCTCATCCCACCTGGTCGATGGGAAAGAAGATCACCGTCGACAGCGCGACCATGGTCAACAAGGGATATGAGACGATCGAGGCGAAGGTTCTCTTTTCCCTCCCGCTTGAGCAGATCTCGGCCGTGATCTGCCGGGAATCCCTTGTCCACGCCCTCGTCCGCTATCGAGAAGACGGGAAGGAGAAGGTTCTCTACGAATATTCCCCGGTCGACATGAAGGTCGCCATCGGCTACGCCCTCTCCAAGGGACGGACAAGGTGGCATAAGCCCGACAGGGAGGACGAGAGGAAAGTCGCTTTGCTGCACTTCCAGAAGCTCGATACCGCTTTCTATCCTCTCTTCTCCAGGACGAGAGAGACCTTCCTTCGCTACGGAAACCTCGGTATGCTACTCTATGATGCTGTCGACTCGCTGGCCATCTCTTCCTTCCTGAGGAAGGAACTCTCCTATCTCGGGATCGAGAAGGCCCTCTTCGAAGTCGAAAGGACGGACTTCTCCTCGGCTCCCGAGTGGTGTCGGGAGAATCTCGAGAACTGCCAAGCTTGGGCCAAGGAAAAGGCCGAGCAGATCGTCGATTCGATACAAAAAGGAGAACATCAATCATGATCGTTGTCTATATCATCATCCTGATCCTGGGACTCTCGGTCCTGGTCTGTCTCCATGAGCTGGGACATCTTCTCGTGGCCAAGGCCTGCAAGGTCTATTGCTACGAGTATTCCATCGGCTTCGGGCCGTCGATCGTCAAGCATCGCTTCCGCCACTTCACCAAGGAGGAAAGGAAGAAGAGGAAGAAGGAAACCCCTCTCTTCCAGGCCCTGGTCAAGGGCCTGGACGGGAAGGAGGGCGAGACCCAATACTCCGTCCGCTGGATTCCCCTTGGCGGCTATGTCGCGATGGCCGGCGAGGACGAGGAACCCGACACGCTCCCGACGGAGAGGATTCCCGTCGAGAGAACTCTCCCCGGCGTCAACCACTTCAAGCAGATCTGCATCATGCTGGCCGGCATCGCGATGAACTTCCTTGTCGCCTACGTCCTCTTCTTCATCGCCTACGGCGCCTTCCCGCAGAACTTCTACGACTACACGACAAACCAGGTCTCCGTCTCCGAGAAGGACAACCCCCTCTACGAGGCCGGATTGCGGACCGGAGACCATGTCCTGACCCTCTACCAGGTCTATGAGAACCTGGAGGACGAGGAAGGAAACCTTCTCTCCCCCATCACCTTCCCGGCTCTCGAGGACCAGCAGGAGTTGACCTCCTATCTCCGCTACAAGGACGGGGTCGAGAACCCCTCCTCCGTCGAGGACATCGCCACCGACTGCATCAACTACGCCGGGATGAACATCACCACAAACGAGGTCGACCTTGACAAGGACGGAGAGAAGGATGTCTACGTCCGGAACGAGAATTCGACAAGGACGATCCACCTCACCGCCGAAAGCACAGAAGGAGAGAAGAAGGACATCACCCTCGTCCTCAAGACCAAGGAGGAGAAGAAGGGATACGTCTTCGAGTCCTTCGAGATGGACGCCTATTACGAGAGCCGGATGCTCACCCCCAAACAGGCCTTCGACGTCACCAACTCCCAGTTCTCCGGCATGTTCGTCGGCATCTACACGGCCCTGGGAGAGCTCTTCACTCCCGACGGATGGCAGAACGTCGGCGGCATCGTCTCGATGTATCGCATCTCCACCAAGGCGGTCCAGTCCGGATCGGGAACGGAATTCCTCTCCCTCTGGGCCTACATCTCCCTCAACCTCGGATGCTTCAACCTCATCCCCCTTCCGCCCCTGGACGGATGGAACGTCCTCCTCGCCCTGGGCGAGACCGTGACCAGGAAGAAGTTCTCCGCCAAGGCCAAGAACATCGCCTCCACGATCGGCATGGTGGTCCTCATCGCCCTGGCCGTCCTTCTCATCGTCAAGGACATTCTGGTTCCTGCACCGCTGTAAAGCTTCGACTCCCAAGCCTGTCTTCTTCAAAAGGCAGACTTTTCTTTTGCCTTTTTCGCAACGAAAAAGGGTGCCTGTTTCCAGGCACCCGAGCTTTCTTCTGCTTAGTAGATTTCGTAGTAGAGGGCGTAGTATTCGGTGGCGTGTGTCCCGTCCTCGAGCGGGATGTAGGCCATTCCGCCGGCTCCGGGCATGGTGTCGAGGCCGATGACGTCCGTGACGGGAACCGTCAGCGGAGTCGAGTCGTCCTGGCCGAGATAGATCTCGAAGACCGAATCCTCGGCGAAGGAATCCGATTCGATGTGGATCGTCGTAGAGTCGCCATCACTGGTGATGTGTCCGGTGAAATTGTTGAGGTAGATCGTGTGGACCGGATAGTTGCTGACCTTGTAGGGGAAGTAGACGGTGGAGCTTCCGACCGTGAGGCTTCCCTGTCCGTAGCGGTTGGTCTTGGTGTCGACGCCGTTGACGGGGACGGTCTGGGTCCCGGCCGAGGTGCCGTCGACCATCTTCTCGACCTCGACGCTGGTGAGGCTCTCCCCGACTTCGATGTAGTTCGACAACCGGAAGGTATAGGAGGTGGTCGAGCCCTTCATCAATTCGTTTGTGGAGGCCATGAGCTCGTTGATCTCGGTCTTGTCGGCGTCCGTGAGGTTCTCGGGATCCTTCTTGGCCAGGTCCATGATGCTGGAGGCGAAATTGCCGACGACGGTCTCGTCGAAGGAGAGATCGCTTTCCGTGACGGTGATGTTCATCGAGATGCGGTCGCTGCCGATGCTGGTGCCGCCGCCGTTGATGGGGAGGGAAGTCACGACGTTCTTGAGGCTGTCGAGGATGAGCTCGCTGTCGGCTCCGTAGCGGGTCAGGCTGGTGGAGAGGATCTTGGCCATGCGGACGATGTCGGGAGTGTAGTCGGCCGGGGCCGTGGACACCGATCCGGAGGTGGATTCCAGGATCTTGTTGACGAAGGTCATGATGGCGTTGAAGTCTTCCTCGCTGGCGTTCCTCAGCATGGTGCCGACGAACTTGAGCGTGTTGAAGTAGCTGTCCGCATTCTCGGCCATCGTCTCGTAGGTCTCTTCCAGGTCTCCCATGAAGGTATAGACATTGTCATAGGACTGGGCGGATTTCTTGGCGGCCTCGTCCTGAAGCCTGTAGATTTGGCCGGACATGTCCATCATGCTCTGGAAGGCGCTGCGGCTCATGAAGCAGTCCTCGAGGATCTTTCCGGCGGCGTTGGCCAGGGGAAGGATCTGCTCGGCGGTCGGGTTGAACTCCGGGTCCGAGACGATGGTGAGGATGGTCTTGACGATGGTGACGATCTCCGCGTCCGTGAAGTTCTCCAGGACGCTGTCCAGAAGGCCATAGGACATGCGACCCATGAACCACATCATCTTCTGATAATCTTCGCTCTTCGTGAAGTCGACGATCTCGCCGAAGTCGGAGTTGGCGATGATCTTGGAGAAGAACTCCTTGACGGGCGAGGGAGCGGTCTCCTGGATCTTCTCCATGTTCATGTTGGTCAGGCCGTTGATGTAGGAGATTTCCGACATCGTGCGACTTCCCGACATCAAGGGAACGATGGTGGCGAAGATGGAGGCGAACTTGTCGGCGTCCAGGACTCCGACGATGGTCTTCAGGGCACTTACGAGGGTCGCGCCGTTCTCCTCGACGAAGGCGAGGATGCTCTCGTTGGTGACCGGCTCCGAGGTCTGTCCGCTCAGCATTTCGACGATGTAGGTGATGGCCTGGACGAGTTCCTCGTCCTCCAGGAGCGGGAGCAGCTTGTCGACGTCGCCGTTCATCACGCCGCCCTTCTGCATGTTGGGGACGAACATCTCCATCGTCTGCTCATAGGAGCCCTCGGGGACTTCCTGTCCGCCGATGACCGACATGAAGCGCTCGATGAGGGCGCTCGCCTTGCTGGCGGTGATGTCCCCGCCCTTGTCGGGGATGCCCGTCGCGACGTCGAAGCCGTTGTTGAGGACGTCGGTGACGCCGGTGGCGGAAGAGGTCGTGGAATCGCCGCTTCCTGTGGAGGAGCCGGAATCCGAGGTCAGGACGGAGCTCGTCGAAGAGGTCATGTCGCAGGAGGTGAGGCCGGTCATCAGGAAGGAAAGCGAAAGGATGGTCAGAAGCTTTTTCTTTTTCATGTTTTTCTCCTTTGTCCGCTTGGCCGCCTACGAAAAGTATGGCGGCAAGTGGAAACAATCAACTATAGACGGAGAGGAAGGGGTTTCAAAGCGCAAAACCGAAAATCGCCTTGTTTAGGTTTGACAAGTGCCCCGTTTTGTCAGCACTTGGAAGGGTGGAAAACTACTCCTCCTTCAGCGAACGAATCGGATCCTTGCGGGAGGCCAGGAAGGAGGGGACGAGGGAGGAGAGGTAGGAGAGCAGGATCGAGAAAAGAAGCAGGAGCAAGGCCTGCCACAGGGGGAGGGCGAAGAGCGATTCCAGCTGATAGCTGGGCATCAGGGAGGAGAGGACCAGGTTGAGGATCCCCCCTGTGGCATAGGTGAGAAGAATCCCGAGGGCTCCCGAAAAAAGACCGATGAAGACGCTCATCAGGCGGAAGACATTTCCGACGTCTCTCTTTCGTGCGCCAAGGGCGCGGAAGAGTCCGATCTCCTTGGTCCTTTCAAGGACGTTGGAATAGAGGATCGAGGCGATCAGGATCACGGCGACGAAGAGGGAGACGGAGGTCAGGATGGTCAGGACGCTGAGGATGATGTCGATCAGCATCTCGACGTTGGAGAAGACCGTCTCGGTCAGGTCCGTGACCTGGATGTCGGTGGCGTTCTCCCTGTTGTACTTCTCGATCTGGGAGAGGATCTTTTCCTTGCTCTGGAAGTCCTTGGGGAAGAGATAGAAGCCGGTGATTCCGGTCTCCACGCCATAGGCGAGTCTCTTCTCGACATAGGACTCGATGTCGTCGTCATAGACGGACTCGTTGAGGATGGTCCTGGTGTGGACATGGACGTTTCCGTCATAGGTCAAATAGAGGTTGTTCTCGTAGCTCTTGGCGATCTTCGAGCGCTTGTCCTCCGCAGGATCGATCACTCCGTTGTTGTTCTCGTCCTGGGGAGTCGGGGCGTTTTCCTCCTGCACCAGGGAGAGGAATTCTGGAAGGTAATAGATGCCTCCGCGCAAGGGAGAGAGGAAGGAGTCCTTCTTGACCTTGAGGATCCCGGAAATCCTCACCTCCTTTCCCTTTCCCTCTTGGAGGTAAGCTCTCTTCTCCTCTTCGTTCATCGTCCGGTAGGTCTGGAATTCCTTGACCTGGAAGAGGGAGAGGAAGGTCTTCCTCAGGTCGTCCTTGCCCTGGAAGTCGATGTCCTCGAGGTCGATCGTCACGCCCTTGGGAATCTCGACATAGGAGAGGAGATTCTCGAAATCCTCTTTCGAAATGTCCTCGAAGTCGACATTGAGATTCATGTCGGTCAGGGAGAGAAGGGAGAGATTGTCTTCTCTCAGTTTGTAGTCCCTCTTGAGGAAGATTCCGCTCTCCTCGATGGTCTTGCTCTCGTCGGTGATGTCGATGTAGTAATCGTCGTTCTTGACGAGAGACCATCTCTTTTCCAGGACCTTGTCATAGGCGAGATAGGTCTTCTCCTCTTCCTTGGTGAAGAAGTCCAGGCCCAAATCGGAGAGAAGGCTTTCGGAGAGGCAGTTGTCCTCGGGAAGGACAAGGACAAGGTCGGTCTCTTCTTCCGGATAGGAGCCGGCGATGAGGTCATAGCTCTGGAGCAGAAGCTCCTTGTCGTCCAGAAGCTGCTTCAGCCCCAAATTCTCCGAGAAGACCGACTCCAGATAGGTCGCCGGGGACTGCTCATAGGTGACAACGTTTCCGGCTCTGTTTGTCGTCAGAAGCCGGAAGTCCAGGGATTGGGTGACCTGCCGGTCTCGGAAGAGCTCCTCGTCCATGCCCATGACGAAAGAGGTGAAGTCTTCCGTGATGGTGTTGATGTGATAGAACTGGTTGAGGGAGGAGGTGACGGAGAGCTTCTTTTCGTCCTCGACATAATCGCTGGAGAGGAAGTTGTTGAGGGTCATGTTCTCCATCGCGACCTTCTCGATCGTCAAGGGAATCTGGCTCAAGAGTCTTCCCTCGAGTTTTCCGATATAGTTCTGGAAGCCGGCGGAGACGGAAAGGACAAGGCCCAGCCCCAAAATCGCGATCGCGCTTCCGATGCTGACCAAGGCCGTCTTCAGCTTCTTGGCCAGAAGGAAGGAAGAGCAGAGGTGGAAAAGCTTGCGGAAGGAGAAGGAAAAACGGCCTTTCCTTTCCTTTTTCTTTTCCTTTCCATCTTCTTCTTCAGCATCGGATTCTTCCTTCTGCACTTCCTCGACCTTCCCGTCCTGGATGGACAGGATGCGGTCGGAATAGCTCTTGGCCAGTTCCTGGTTATGGGTCACAAGGAGGACCAGACGGTCCTTGCCGATCTCCTTGAGGATGTCCATGACCTCGATTCCGTTTTCCAGATCGAGGGAGCCGGTCGGCTCATCCGCCAAGAGGATCTCCGGATCGTTGATCAGGGCGCGGACGATGCTGACCCTCTGCTTCTCCCCGCCGGAGAGATCCTTGGCCTTCTTCTTCTCCTTGCCCCGAAGATGGACCCTCGCAAGCAAATTCTCCATCCTCTTTTTCAAGAGCGTGGAGTCCTTCTCGTTTGCGACAAGGAGGATGTTCTCCTCGACGGTGAAATCCTCCAAGAGCCGGCTCTCCTGGAAGACGAAACCGATTCTCTGGTTGCGGAAGAAATCCTTCTCTTCCTCCGAGAAGGTCCTGGTGTCCACTCCCTGGAAGAGATATTGCCCCTGATAGTCCGTGTCCAACGTCGAGAGGATGTTGAGCAGGGTCGTCTTTCCCGAGCCGGAGTTTCCCAGAAGGGAAGTGAGGCCCTTTCGACCGAAGGAAAAGGAGAGATCCTTGAGAATCCTGGTCTGTCCCTTTCCTTCCGGATAGGACTTTTCGAGGTGGATCAGCTGAATGGTCTCTCTCTCTTTCTTCATGTTCGCACGAGACTGATTATAACGGAAAAGGACGAAATAGGCACGAACAAAAACCGCCCGGAATGAACCGGGCGGTCGATTCAGGCGATGAGTTCGTCAAGCTTGGGCAAGCTCGTATTGCCGAAGCCGGAGATGGAGTAGTGGAGATAGCCGGCCGAGGTGAAGTTGTTGTAGAAGTAGAGGTAGTAGATCTCGACCACGCTGGTCCTGTCCTCCTCGTCGAGCTGGATGTCGAAGGAGAGGGAATAGGGGACATACGTGTCCGTCGGGAAGCTCTGGTCGATCGAGAAGTTGGTGACGAAGTCGTTGACGATGGTGCTCTCGTCGGTGTGATAGGTCAAACCCTTTCCTTCGACGACAAGAGCCATGTTCTCGTCAAGACCTTCGCCGAGGAACTGGAGATTGCTCCAGAGAAGCATGGCGGAAGGATAGCGATAGAACTGCATCATGTCCGGGACATCCCAGACCGGTCTTGCGGTGCTGACAGCAATGCCGGTGACCCCTGAGACGGAATCCGCGCTGAAGGAACCTTCTCCGACAGCCATATAGACACCGACGATATTCTCTTCGGGCTTGTTGATGGCGACATATCCCGAGAACATGTCCGAGCCTTCATAGCAGCTGAAGTAGTAGTTGGGATGAAGTAGTTCACGGAACGTCATCTGCTCCGACGATTGGGAGATGATCATCTGATTGGTCGCAAAGAGACGTCGAAGCTCGGCCAGGGTCTCCTCTGGGACATAGACATCCCCGCCTTCGGAGAGGAACCTGTCGTAGAGCGGGACATCGGTCGTTCCGAAGTCGGAAGCGACAAGAAGGAGATCCGTCTCTCCCAAGGTGAAGGAGAGTGAGAGCTGGCCACCCTCAAAGCTCGCCTTTAGGGAAGAGAGGTCGACGATGGCGGAGTTGTCATAGCCCAGGGTCTTGATCAGGTTGAGGCGGTAGGCCTTGTCCGTGATGGTCAGGGAAGTCTCTCCGGAAGGAAGGGAGGAGAGGAAGGATTCGGACTTTCCATAGAGGGTGTCGGAGATCTCCCAGACATTCTGGCAGAGGGAGCCGTCTTCCATCCGGATGTATTCTCCCGAGATGAGGTGATCCTCGTAGTAGTTGAGAGGATAGACACCCGTGTCGTCCTGGATGCGGAGGTCGGTGTATTCCAAGGCATCCAGGGCCGTGTGTCCGACGACCTTCTCCGTGAAGTAGTAGGTGAAGAGATAGGCCGGCTCTGGCTCTCCTCCCTCATAGATGGTGAAAGAGTAGTTCTTTTCCTTGGCGAGATATTCCAGCGCCGAGCGGATATCCGTGGGAAGAGGGAGGGAGGAAGAAGAGGAGGAAGACGTGGACGAATCGCTCAAAGAAGGAGAGGAATCTCCCGAAAGGGAAGAGCCCGAGGAGGACGTAAGATTGGGCTCACAGGCGACAAGAAGGAGGGGAAGGGACAGAAGGAAAAGGAGTTTCTTCTTCATCAGCCGATTCTTTCGAAGACGACAGGATAGGAGTAGTTCTCCTCGTCGATGTCGCCAATGATGTTGAAGTAAGACACATCCCAGCTGTCTTCCGCCATCTCCGCATAGTACATGCAGCAGGAGACGGTGTCGTCCGCACCGCTGTAGCTCAGCTCGAGCGTGACATTCTCGACGGAGTATGGGAAGCCGTCTCCCGTCGTCTCCATGTCATAGACCTTGGCAGAGAGGACACCGTGCTTAAACTCATAGTAGAAATGATAGGTGTCGACCGCCCCGCCATAGTTGTCCACGATCGTTCCCATCTTCGGGGCGGTGTAATAGTAATCGTTGAACTCGCCCTTGTACTCTTCGCTGGTGAAGTGGATGTCCGTGTCATAGTTGTCGTTGGTGGAAGTCCAGTCGCCAAGGGGAGTGTAGCTGGCCGGGATGACCGTGATGGTGAGGTAGAGGGGATTGAGGGAAGAGATTTCCGTATTGGCCCATTCCGAGGCGATGCGAACACGGACGGCCGTCGGCTCGGTGATGTCAGAATCGGCCGGGGAGGAGAGGGTCAGCTCGTGGTTACCAGTGGATTCGACCTTCAGGATGTCTTCATAGGTTGGGTCGACAGTGGCCTCATAGATGCAGGGGGCGCTGTCCGGAGTGACGATGACGCCATAGCTCTCGGTCGTTCCGGCATAGATGCTGGCCGAAGTGGTGCCGGTGACAAGCGGGTTGCTCGTGCTGTCAAGCGCGAAGCCGTGGAACTTCTGGGTGGCGCTGACGTTGATATCGACATCGTGATGGATGCCGCTCTCCTTGGTGTGGTTGGTCAGGGTGACGGTGGCATCGCCAATGCCGACGCAGGTCATCTCGTTGAAGGTGTTGTAGGGAGTCTTGGCGATGACGCTCTCGTCGCTGGACTTGGTCGGGGCGTACTGCCAGAGGTCCAGGGCCGTTCTCGGCGAATACTCGACCTCGACATGCTCCGCCTCGTCATCGGAATCCATTCCGATGACCATGACGTCGTCGTTGTAGTGGAGGTAGTTCTTGCCGTCGTCCTGAGGCTTTCCGGTCTCTTCGTTGTAGAAGTGGACTTTGTCGAAGGACTGGATGAAGTAGTTGTCCGGATTGAATTCGCTCGTGGGGAGAGAGCTCTCCATCGCGCCATCATAGGTGTAGGTTCCCTTAATGCTCTTGGCGATCGTTCCCTGGTCTTCCTGTCCGGTGAGAGGCGTGTGGTTGGTGAAGTCCCACTGGTCTTGCGTGTAGTGGGTCTCCTTGTAGTCGATCGCCGTCAGCTCGCCCTTGCCGCTGAAGCCGAGGGTGACCGCATAGACATAGCCTTCGTGTCTCTCGGTGGTGTAGGTTCCTTCCTGGGAGTTGTACTCGACGGTCGTGTCGATCGTGGTCGTGAAGCCATCTCCATCTTCCACGGAGGAGACGGAGACATTGGAATAGGAGATCTCGTCGACCGATTCCTTGGAGACGCCGACACGATAGGAATACATGATCTCGCTTTCCATGAGACGCATCTGGTGAGCGGTGGTGTTGAGCTCATGCTCGGCTTCGGTGGCAGTTCTTTCGAAGCGCCCGGACTCTCCGCCGTCGATGATGTCATAGCGTCCAGAGTAGGCGGCATCGGTCCTTCCGCTTTCGCGGGTGTCGTCGTTGCTGCCCATGGCGGTGGAATAGGTGTCGATGACCGAGTAGAGCTTCTTCGCCTCGTCGATGTGCTTGTAGACATAGAAGTTGCGCTCGCCGAGAACATCCTCGACCTTCATGTAGGTGGTCTTGTCCGCATACTTCTTCATCGTGATCTTGTTGTAGCGGCTGTTGCTGGTCTCGCGGATGGTGAGGTCCATGGCCGTGAGATTGTCGGTGTTGACCGGGGATTCGGAGCGGATGTTTCCGTAGAAGAGGTTATAGAGGCTGTCGGCCGTGTTCGGCAGACGGTCGACATGGACCCTCTTAACATAGCAGGGGCGCTCCGCGGCGGGATCGTAGAAGAAGTCGTAGGTGCTTCCGGAAGGGATCTCCATGCTGTGGGCGGCCGGATTGCTGCTGGAGGAGTAGACATAGCTGATGCCGGCGAAGCACCTCGTCTCGTCGACGGCGGAAATGTCGAGCTCTGTGGTCTGCCCGTTTTCGTCCTTGACCTGGTAGCCGAAGATGGCCATCTCGCTGTCGACGTCGACCTTGACGTTCCGGGCCTCGTAGATTCCGGTCTCCGGATTGAGCGTCAGGGCGGCGACGATGTCGCCGACCAAGGTGATGTCGCCCTCGACCTGGACGTTGATCGTGATGCTGACGCTGCGGTCGGGCATCGTGAAGGTGTAGGTCTTGCCATCGCTCGACTCCAAGGTCTCTTCCCCGTAGCTCTTGAGGAGGACCTTCGTGATCTTGTAGCCGCTTTCGACCTTGTCGATCGTCAGGGTGACCTCATCGCCCTTGGCCGCCTCGGTCTTGTCCAGATGGGCAGTGACGCCAGTGGGGACGCTGAGGTTGATGTGATAGGTCTCTTCGACCGGGGTGGAGCTTGTGGAGCTGTTGGAAGTGTTGGAGGTGTCGGAGCTGTCGGAAGAGGGATTGGTGGTCGTGGAATTCTCGCTGGTCAGGCTGGAGCCTTCTGAGGAGGAAAGGGAAGAGGAAGTCTTGTTGTCGCAGGCGGCCAAGGTCATCACAAGAGCGACCAGTCCCAGTGCTTTCAAACCTTTTTTCATCGTGTTTCTTTCCTTTCTTTATTGTTCGGAATGGAGATACAGAAGAGTGTCGGGGACAAGCATCGTGAGCAAAGAGCCCTGTCCGTCTCCCGAGTCGTAGTAGATCATCAGCATGTCTCCGGTCGAGGAGATGTTGAAGCAGAGCAATTCCGTCGCCACGTTGGAGGAGATCATCGTGATTGAGTACTGGTAGAAGTCATTCGCCTCGATGTATTCGGAATAGGTGTAGGAGAAGGTGTATTGGGCACCTTGGTCGACCTCGTCGCTTCCGGCGAAGTAGGCCGTGGCCGGGTTCTCTCCGTCGCTGACGCTGGTGAAGGTCAATTCATAGTTGGCCATCATGGTGGTGTTGTAGATGCTCTGGAAGGAATCGACGTTGAAGAGGTATTCCTCCATGTCTTTCGGGGCGATGGCGGGACGGACGCGGACGACGTTGCGGAAGACGATCATGTCGTTGGCGTTGTAGACGGTCAACACGGCGTTTCCGGGATTGTGGGTGACAAGGGTGAAGTTCTCGTCGGTGGTCTTCTCCTCCTTGACGGTGATCACGTTCGGATCGGAGGTCTTGAACGTCAGGCTCTTGTCTGCAAGATCCGTCTTGAAGGAGCAATCGTATTCGAAATCGTTTCGGCAGAAGGCATTGACGCGGATGTCGACAAGGCGTCCGTTGGGGGTTCCCCCTTCGCTGATGGGCGTGATGTCGATCTCCTCATAGGAGGTGGAGGTGTTGGTGGAAGAGAGGGAGCTATTGATGGAAGAGGAGCTGTCGAGAGAGGAGGAAGAACTATCCGTGGGGGCCTGGGAAGAAGAGGCTGTGGAGACGGGCTTGCTGCAGGAAGAAAGCCCGATCATACCGAGCGTCAGGAGGGGAAGGAAGAGACGGTTCATTTTCATAGGCATTTCCTTTCTATTAAGGTTGATACAACAACGAGACAATATCATTGTCCGGAATCCGATACAAGGAGAAAGAGCTTTCATTCCCATATTCAAGGAAATAATCACGATTTGTCAAAAAAGCTTCTTGCCAAAAAAAGAGAAAGTAATTATCCTTTTTCCATATGTTTCAAGAAAGGAGAAGATATGGCTAAAAAGTCTCGTAATCTCGTAAGACTGGCTTCGCTCACCTCTCTTCTTGCCTTCTCTCTTACGCTCTCCGGTTGCCATCTTGACACTTCCGGTGCAAGACAAAACGATGGAGAGATCGCTAGTGCAACCCCTTACACGATCGAAGCGCACGTCGATGGAAAAATCACCGTCGATGTCGCAAAGGAAGCTCTTCCGGGTGAGATCGTCCTGGTCGAGCTGAGCTATGATGCCGAAAAGGTGGAGCTTTCCGCCGTCCTTGCCAACGGCGACAAGATTGCCAAGGTTGACGAGGATTCCTTCTATTTCGAGATGCCGGCCGAGAATGTCGTCCTGACGGTGGATGCCGTGATCCACGGCGATTTCCACCTGGTCAACCTGAATCCGGTTGTCGAGCTCTATGGCTTTGATGAGCTGGGCTTCGATGCCGGGGAGGAAGTCACTTTTTCTCTCGCTCTTCCGCCGGTCTCTCCCTACACCATCACCGGTGTCGAGGTCGGAATCCTCAATGCGGAGAAGACCGACATCGTGACTCCGATCGATGTCGTCTATGAAAACGATGCCTATTCCTTCCTCGCACCCGAGACCCTGACTGGGGACATCGGCGTGAAGGCCGAGACGGAAACCAAGATGTTTTCTCTCAGCTTCGAAACGACCAACATCTCCAAGATCTACGAGACCAAGGTCGGCGAGGAAGAGAGGACGGACATCACTTCCAAGAAACACGCCTACTTCGGGAGCACGGTCACTGTCGTTTTGAAGAACACGGAGGCGTTGAAGGCGACGGGAATCCACATCGTCGAGACCGATGAGACCATCGCTGCGACACAAGGGGAGGATGAGACAGTCTGCACCTTTTCGATGCCGGCCATGAATCTCACCATCGAGGCGGTGACGGAAGAGAACCGTGTCCCCTTGGTCTTCACTAACACTGAGCACGTGACTCTCGTTCCTTCCCTCAAGGATGAGGAGACGGGTGCTCTTGTTCCAATCGAAGATCGGAAGGCCGTTCCGGGAGAGAATGTCTATCTCGACTACCAAGCGACTCCTGACACCTTCAAGCCGGTCGATTTCAAGGTGAAGTATACGAGCGTATATGGCTACGAAAACACTTCGACGGTCTATACGGATGACACGACCGGAAAGGGCTACTTCCCGATGCCCAACGCGACGGAAGTCACGATCGAATTCACCGAAGTCGAGAAGCAGGTCTTCCAGCTGGAGAACTCCACGAATCTGCAGATCAAGACCTATTCCAAGGTCGGCTCCGAATACGTTCCGATCGATGGCGCTTTCGCCGGCGATATGGTCTATCTGAAAGCGGAAGATACCTCGGGCACGGGAATCGAGCCTTTTGCCTGGTCGGTCACCTATCATGACAAGGACGGAAAATTCGCCACGATCGAAGTCGACGAGCCTTCCAGTTACGGAAGCGAATATTACTCTTTCGAGATGGAAGTCGGAACCGACTATGTCATTTCCGTCATCGAGGACGATCCGACCCGTTTCGAGGGCGAGAGCTTTGTCGGTGATTATGTCTATGCGAACATCTACGACAATTATCCTGACAGATCGCTTTCCAGTCCCTACACGATCGGAACCGACGGCCAAGGAACCAACGCTCTCATCACCAGCGTCGAGCGCTTCGACGACGGCACGGGAATCCTTTACTTCCAGGATGGAAAGATCGCCGCATATGGCGATGGCTTCCTCTTCACCGGCTATTCGTCGAGTGGAATAGGAACCTCATTGACCAACGATGATGCCAATGTCTTCGCCAAGAAGGAAGAGGGTGTCACGATTCACTGCCGAGTTCTTTTCGGAAACTTTGCGGACAGTCCCTCGCTCTATGATGCGGATGTCGGATTCTACCAGATCTACGCCGTCGTCGACGGACAGGAGGAAATCCGTGCGAACTTCATCATCTTCTACGACGAGGACAATCCCGTCCAGTATCTCAGCGGAGTCGAGTACACTCTCGCCGGTGAGGAAGGAGCGACCATTCTGACTGCCGATTCCGTCTCCGCCACCGTCAACGGGGAAGGGTTGGGAACCATCACCGTCCTCTCGGAAGAATACACCCCTGCGGAATAAGGGAGAAAGGAAAAAGCAAAGATGAAAAGAAACAAGAAACTGATTGCCAGCCTTTTGGTTCTTGTCGGCATGGGGCTTGGAGCCTGTACTCCCAAGACCAGTTCGAGCCTTTCTTCTTCTCTCCCCCAGGAATCCACTTCCACGGCGAAGGATTCCTCGACCACCACTTCCGAAAAGGGAGAAGACAGCACCACTACGAGTGACACGACCTCAGCCGAAGACAGCACCACGACAAGCGATACCACTTCGGCCGAAGACAGCACGACGACCACGACTGCGGACAGCACTTCGACGGAAGATTCCACCAACGACAGCACCTCCACCCCCGAGAACATCCATTCGATTCAGGTTTCCGCTCCCGAGACGGTTCGAGTCGATGCCCCGGCGGAAGCGGAAGCAGGAGCGACGGTCCATTTCACTCTCACCTATGATGAAGATGCCGTTGTCATCGATTCCGTCAAGGTCGGAAGCGTCGAGTGCGGCATCAACGGAAACGGAGAATATTACTTCGTGATGCCGGACGAGGACTGCACGATCGAGGTCTTCGCTTCGGAGAAGAAAGACGTCACGTATCAGACGATCACGAACGAGGCGTCCTACGCCATCGACCTGATCGGTGTCGGAAGTCAGGCGGAAGTTGGATCCACGGTCCGCTTCTCTGTCGTCGTCAGGCCCGGTTTCGTCTTCGAAGGATTGTCCATTCTCTCCAGGGGATTCGAGGACACTCCCATCGACTTCACGACTTCCGAGGAAGGCGGAAAGACCTACTATGAATTCGTGATGCCTGACGCCAAGGTTATCATCCGCGCCCAGACCAGCCGTTCGAACTTCGACATCCACTATGACAGCGACCTCATCGCCACTGTCTACCAGACGAAGGCGAACTCCGATTCGGAAGAGTCCTGCCGCAATGGATATGCGGAGTTTGGTGCCAAGATCCGTGTCACGATGCGCTCGACCGACTACGAGACCGTCACCGGCTTGAAGATCGAGGAGACGGGAGAGGTCATCGAGGCTAAGGCGAGCACTTACTATCTGGAGGCGACCTTTACGATGCCGGCCAGAAGCATCACCCTGATTCCGGTGACCGCTCCTTTGTATCGCCCGATTTCTCTCGTGAATTCGGATCATCTGACCCTCTCTGCCTTCACAAAGGACGGAGAAGGAAACTATGTTTCGGCCACACAGTTTGTCGCCGACACGGAAGTCTTCCTCAAGGTCGACGGCGTCACGGAGACCTGTGCCGTTCACACCCTCGTTGCTGCCTACTCGGTCGAGACGAGCTGGGGTTCCTCTTCGACAACAGACGATATTCTCAAGAACGGCGTCAACGAGGACGGCTACTATTCCTTCACGATGCCCGTCGCCGATGACGTGACCATCACCGTCACGGAGAGCGACATGACCAAGTTCGTCGGCTATCCTTTCATCGGAAGCTACATCGGAGACAATCTCTACAATAATACGACCAAAACGGATCAGCCGGTGGGAACGAACAATTACTCCTTCGACATCACTCCCGACGGCAGCATGACCGGCGGAAAGAACGAGACCATCACGGATGCGACGAACAAGGAAGGCCCGGGAACGGCCAACCTCGACGGCAAAAGGATCTTCGCCTACTCTGACAAGATCATCTTTAGCCAATATGCTTTCAAATCCTTGAATTCCAACGACAACATCTTTGCCGTAAAGAAGCAGAATGCGGAAGACGACAACAGCCTCTACACGATGGACTACGAAATCTTCGGCGACAATTCCTTCATCTCCGTCCAGTACTATCGCGAGGGCGAGCCCTATGCGGCGGCCTTCGTCGACTACAACGGCAAGTTCGTCAGCGAACCGAACTATCATCTGGACGTCAGCTTCGAGTTCATCGAGGGAGAGAAGGTCACCGACGAGAACGCCCACTATCGAGTCAAGGATGAAGACGGCACAGTCGTCTGCGAAGTCGGACTCTCCGGCGGAACGGGCCAGAGCCATCGCACCATCTTCGATGGCCTGCAGGGAACCTACACCGGGGAGAAGGGAGACCTTGTCCTGGATGGTGCAGGCAAGGCGACCCTTGGCGAAGAGAGCTACACTTACACCGTCCTTGAGGACGGAAAGGTCAAGCTTGTCCAGGGCGGAACGACGATCACCATCGAGCTCGGGGAGGGAACCTATACCGTCACCGAGGAGGTCCTGTCCGAAAACGACTACATGGGATACACCTTCTCCGGAGACTTCGAACGGGATGGCGACACCTACACGATGAACGTCACCTTCCTCGATGCCCTCAATGCGGAATTTTCCATCAAGTTTGGCTCGGTACAAATGGTTCCCAACAGCAACTGGCCGAGCGACCCGGTCCAGACCTACGAGATAGGCGAGGATGGAGTCGTCACTCTCCACACTTTCGACAGCGATGGCCATGCCATCGACCTGACTCTCACCCCCACCGAGGACAAGTCGACCCTCACAGTCGACAAGGACGTCTCCTGGATCTATCCGACTGCGGGAACGGTTCTCACTCGTCAGTAATCGAATCCTTTTGACAAAGAAAAAGCTCCTACCCGATCGGGCAGGAGCCTTTCTTTTGGCCGATTACTGAATCTCGACGAAGTCTTCCTTCTCTTCCTTCTCGCTCTTCTTCGGAACGGTGAGGAGCAGGACGCCGTTTTCGACCTTCGCCGTCACGTCCTTGGTGGTGAGATTCTCGCCGACGTAGAAGCTACGGGTGAAGTTTCCGTACTCCCTCTCGCTGTGGACGTAATGGTTCTCGTGATCCTCGGCGTTCTTCTCGAACTTCGCACTGACGACCAAATAGCCGTTCTTGACAGCGACCTTGATATTCTTCTTGTCGATGCCAGGGACCTCCATCTCAAGCTGATAGTGATCCTTCGCATCCTTGATGTCGGTGCGCAGCACGTCGACATCCTCGCTGTCGAAGAAATCCGGAATATCGAAGAGATTGAGCAACGGCGAGAAGAAGCTGTAGCCTTGTTTGCGAGCGAGATTTCCGCTCTTCTTCTCACTGGCCTCCTTGCTGGCGACCGCATTGTTGTTCTTCGTTTCAGTCATATTCGATCCTCCTTTAGCACTCGTTCTTTTCAAGTGCTAATGATAGTATAGACCGAAATTAGCAGATTTCAAGGAAAAGTGCTAAAAATATTTTTGCGATTCTTAAATATTGCGATAGTTATCGACATATTTCACTAAATAATATTTTTCGATTGTGAGCCTTTCCGATCTCAGCTCAATTTCAAGTCTTTTTTTTCCTCTTTCGATGTCCCACAATAGTTCGCAGTGGAGGTGGCCTATGGACAACTTGCTCTCTCGGTTTTTGAAGAAGATCGGCATCAAGGATCTCACTCCGTATGAGGAGGGCTCCTTTTCAAAGCTGGAGAACGACGCGGAGAACAACGCCATCAATGCCACGATCCGTCTTCCTCACTATCTCACCTATGCCCAATATACGGAGCTTTTCGACACGGCGGACGAATTCATGTCGAAGGGCGGATTTTCCATCGTCCTCTCCTTTCAATACGATGAGGAAAAAGAAGGCCTTCCCTATATCCTGGAAGGCTTCAAGAGAAAGATCTCGGCCCGCCATCTCGACGATGTCCGGATCGACGACATCGGAAAGAAGATCCTCTTCTACTATCCCGATGCCAGCTCTGCCAACGAGATCACTTCCGAATGCCGCCTGTTCAAGGACTTCCTCGACTCGATCGGCTCCAGCTATCGCATCCTGACCCAGGAGAAGGTCGACATCAACGACACCTTCTTTGAGGACAGGGACCAGGAATATCGGCGGAGAAGCCAGGAGGAGGACGAGAAGATCAAGAAGCAGGAAGCCATCGACAGCACCTATCAGCCCTGCAAGCTCAAGGACGTCGAGAACTTCCGCAAGGTCCTGGTCGAGGGAAAGATCTTCAAGGTCGAGGACCGGCAGAGCCGGAAGGGGATGACGATCCGCAAGATCTCCTTCACCGACAACAGCGACTCCATCATGACCACCCTCTTCGAGAGCAAGAGGCTCCCCTTGGAGGAGCTTTCGAAATACGACGTCGGGGTCAAGGTCAAGATCCAGGGAAGGCCGACTGTCGATGCCTATTCCCACAACGAGCTCGTCTTGGAATGCGACCGGATCGAGATCCTTCCTCCCGACCCCGAAAGGGAAGATTCCTATCCCAAGAAGAGGGTGGAGCTTCATCTCCACACCAAGATGTCCGCCTTCGACGGCGTCTGTTCCATCACCGACTATGCCAAGGCCGCCAAGAGATATGGCCATCCCGCGATCGCGGTGACTGACCACGGCGTCTGCCAGGCTTTCCCCGAGGCTCAGAAGGCCAGCAAGGCCACCGGGGTCAAGATGCTCTACGGAAGCGAGCTCTATGTCGTCAACGACCACCCCAGTTTCATCTACAATCCGGCCAGGAGAGTCCTGCGCGAGGAGACCTATGTCATCTTCGACTTGGAGACGACCGGCCTTTCCTCCCGCTATGACCGCATCATCGAGTTCGGTGCCGTCAAGATGGATGCCCAGGGACAGACCCTGGACGAGGTCGACTTCTTCATCCGTCCGGACATGAAGCTCTCTCCCTTCTCCATCGAGGTCAGCCACATCACCCAGGAGCAGGCGGATTCCGGAAAGAACATCAAGAAGGCCCTTGCGGAGATCCTGGAGTTCTTCGGCGACTCGATCCTGGTCGCCCACAACGCCAGCTTCGACTACGGCTTCCTTAACGAGGCCTTGAAGAACAACGGGATGGAGAAGATCAAGAACCCGGTCATCGACACCCTTCCTCTCTCCCGTTATCTCTTCCCGACCAAGAGAAGCCATACCGAAGGGGCACTGGCCCGGGAGCTGAAGATCGACTTCGACGAGACCAGCGCCCACCGGGCCAACTACGATGCCTCGACCCTGGGAAGGATCTTCGAGGTCATGCTCTCCAAGCTCACCGAGGACAGGCCCTCTTTGCTTCACGAGGACCTCGGAAAGCTTCCCATCAGCGAGGAATACATCAAGGCCCAGAGACCGATTCACGTCACGGCTTTGGTGAAGAACAAGGATGGCCTGAAAGACCTCTACAAGATCATCTCCGAAGGACATGTCCACTACATGAGCGCCAACGGCACTCCCCTCATCCCCAAGTCCTATCTAGAGAACATGCGCAAGAACCTCCTTCTGGGCTCGGCCTGTCTCAACGGAGAAGTCTTCGAGAACGCCATGACCAAGAGCGAGGAGATCCTGAAAGCGACCATGTCCTTCTACGACTACATCGAGGTCCAGCCACCGGCCAACTATTCCTTCCTGGTCCACAAGGGAAACCTGACCTCCATGGAACACGTCGAGAAGATCATCAAGGACCTGATCAAGGCGGCGAAGGAGTGCGGGAAGACCGTCGTCGCCACCAGCGACTGCCACTACCTCAATCCCGAGGACAAGATCTACCGGGATGTCTTCATCTCGGCCCGGGCTCTCCACGGGACAAGGCATCCTCTCAATCTCGCCCCCTACGATTCCGCCTCGGAGGCCGAGAAGAAGGAGTGGTACAGCAACCCGATTCCCAATCCAGATCAGCATTATCGGACGACACAGGAGATGGTTCAGGAATTTTCCTTCCTGGAAGACAAGGAATTGATCGAGGAAATCGTCTGCGACAACACATTGAAAGTCGCATCCATGATCGCCGATGACATCAAGCCGACAAAAGATCGTCTCTATCCGCCCTCGATCCCGGGAGCGGACAAGCTTCTGACGGACTTGGTCTACAAGACCGCCAAGGAGAAATACGGAGATCCCCTGCCCAAGGAAATCCAGGAAAGACTGGAGACGGAGCTCAAGGGTATCTTGGACAACGGATATGGCGTCATCTACTGGATCTCCTCTCTGCTCGTCCGTTGGTCGAACGAGTGCGGATACATGATCGGCTCCCGTGGCTCGGTCGGCTCCTCCTTGGTGGCGACGATGTCGGGAATCACGGAGGTCAATCCTCTTCCTCCCCACTATATCTGCCCCCACTGCCACCATCTGGAGTGGGCGGATGTCCAGGAATACGAGTCCGGCTTCGACCTTCCGGCCAAGGAATGTCCCAACTGCCACACGCCGATGGAGAGGAACGGACAGAACATTCCTTTTGCGACCTTCCTGGGCTTCCACGCCGAGAAGGTCCCGGACATCGATCTCAACTTCCCCTCCGACTTCCAGTCCATCGCCCATGAGCACATCAAGGAATTCCTCGGTGCGAAGAACGTCTTCAAGGCCGGCACGATCCAGACCACCAAGGAGAAGAACGCCAGAGGCTATGTCCTTGGCTATTTCGAGTCTTTGGGCAAGGATACCGGAAAGATCCGCAATGCGGAGATCGACCGCATCGCCATGGGCTGCATGGAAGTCAAGAGGACGACCGGACAGCATCCGGGCGGCGTCATCGTCATCCCCGACGACATGGAAGTCTACGACTTCACACCTGTCCAGTATCCGGCCGACGAAGTCGACTCCTCCTGGAAGACCACCCATTACGATTTCCACGCCATCCACGACAACGTCCTGAAGTTCGACATGCTCGGCCATGTCGATCCCCAGGCTGTGAAGATGATGTGTGACAACTGCTCCATCTCCTTCAAGGAGATCAACGACAAGGTTCCGATCAGCGACCCCGAGGCCCTTTCGCTCTTCTGGTCCAACAAGGCTTTGCACCTGAAGAAGAACGTCCTCCAGCAGGAGACGGGAGCCTTGGGACTTCCGGAATTCGGGACCGAGACGGGAAGAAGGACCCTCCTGGACACCAAGCCGAGGGGCTTTGCCGACCTCGTCCGCATCTCCGGACTCTCCCACGGAACCGATGTCTATGCCGGAAATGCCCAGGACTTGATCCTGAAGGACGGCTTGACTCTGAGGCAGGTCATCGCCTGCCGTGACGACATCATGGTCGGACTCCACGAGCTCTATGGCCTGGACTATTCCGACACCTTCCAGATCATGGAGACGGTCCGAAAGGGAAACTTCTGCAAACCTGGATTCGAGGAGAAGAGAGCCAAGTACACCGCCCTGATGAAGGAACACGGCGTCCCGGACTACTACATCCAGTCCTGCGAGAAGATCAAGTATCTCTTCCCGAGAGGACATGCCGTCGCCTATGTCATGATGGCCGTGCGTTGCGCCTACTTCAAGGTCCACGAGCCCCTCTCCTACTATGCGACCTATTTCAGCCTGCGCTGCGATGCCTACGACATCGAGACCATGGTCCAGGGCCTTGAGGCCTGCTACCGCAAATTGCAGGAGATCAAGGAGAAGAGGATGCACCGCACCGCCTCCACCAAGGAAGAGGCCCTGGTCAACGCCTACGAGCAGACCATCGAGATGTACGACCGCGGATACGAGTTCGAGAACATCGACGTCAACCGCTCCGAATCGACCCGCTTCGTCATCGACCACGAGAAGAACAAAATCATCCCCTCCCTCTCCACGATCGACGGCATCGGAGCTGCCCTGGGAGACCAGATCGTCGAGGCGAGGAAGCAACATCCCTTCACCTCGGTGGACGACCTCCGCCAGCGCGGCCATGTCGGCGAGAAGGCGATCGAGACCCTCCGCCGCCACCACGCCCTGGACGGACTTCCCGAGTCGGAGCAATTGACCCTGTTCTGACCGATTCGCAACCCATACCAAGAAGAAGGTCGTCCTTTTCGGACGAAACGTTTCTCGTACAGGAGCGTCAAAGGCCGAAGACTCGTCTCGCTATGTGCAGAAGAATGCTATTTCGCAGAATAAAATCGTGCCGTTTGGCGTAAACTTTAATGCTAAAATTGCACTGATTTACAGATACCTATGACATACTAAAGCAATCTCTCACCGGTGGTTTGCCAATGTATCGGAAAATAATGTCGTTCCTGGAAGTGTGGAAGAAGAGCGGCCACCGCAAGTCGTTGATTCTGCAAGAGGCAAGGCAGGTCGGAAAGACCGGCTCGATTAGGAGTTCGGGCGACGATTTTACGATAACGTGACCTACTTCAATTTCGAGACGAAACCAAAGCTAAACGAAAACTTCGAGAAAAACATCGGCCCGGATTATCTGATACCGATTCTGTCGCACATTTCGGGTCAGACGATCGTGAGGGTAAGGACGTTGGTTGTCTTTGATGAATTCCAGCTCTGCGAACGAGCCCTGACTTCCCTGAAACACTTTTGTGAGCAAGCTCCCGATTATCATGTCGTCGCTCTGGGCAGTTTGCTCGGCGTCGCTGGCAATTGCATAAGGTTCACATTTCCCGTAGAAAAGGTTGACATGAAGACGATATATCCGATGGATTTGGAAGAATTCCTGCTATCTTTTCCAGAAAACTCTCTTGTCGCACAAATCAAAAATTGTTTCGACACGAACACGCCGATTCCCTTGGCCGTGCATGATGTTCTATCGACAATATCTCGTTGTCGGGGGAATGCCGGCGTGTGTCTCTTTTTTCTGTCAGACAAAGGATTACATCCTTGTCCGTCAAGACCAGGACATTATCCTGGCTAGTTACCTCAACGATATGAGCAAGTACAACAGGGCGAATGAAATCAAGAAGACGAGACTTGCCTATGGCAGTATCACGGTGCAGCTCTCGAAGAAGAACACCCGTTTTCAATATAAGCTGATCAAGAAAGGTGGAAGAGCTTCCGAGTTTGAAAATGCCATCGAATGGCACTGCCTTTCCGGAATCGTCTCGCGGAGATATCGGGAGAATTACCGAGACATGGATGCGTTCAATATCGATG
The DNA here is from genome assembly GCA_949290645.1 of uncultured Bacillota bacterium. GTDB lineage: Bacteria > Bacillota_I > Bacilli_A > RFN20 > CAG-288 > Enterosoma. The sequence continues at coordinate 172,506 of CASESG010000002.1, read as the reverse complement.
TTTCCGACTCCGGGTTGCTCTGCGCAAAGAAGAATCTGTGGGCAAACGTTGTTCTCCATATGGATGAAGAGTTGAACGACTTCAAGGGTAGGATGGTTGAAGCCTACGTCAATACCAAGCTGACCATGAATGGTTACAAGACCTATTATTGGAAGTCACCCTGCGGTGTGGAAATCGATTTTGTCATTCATCGGGACGGAAAGCTCATCACCATCGAAATGAAGTCCGCTGACAACGCCCGTTCCCAGAGCTTGAAGGTCTTCATGGATACCTATCGGCCGGCTTACGCCATCAAGCTATTGACGAAGAACTTCGGCTTTGATGATGGTAAGAAGACCATCCCCCTCTATGCAGCGTTTTGTATCTGAGAATGGCCGGAATTGTCATTCGACTAAGCCTTTCAAAAACAGGAGTCAGGAAAAGCTGGAAACAATCCACTCTCCTTGATCGGTCTGCGGGAGGCATGAAAGGGAGTTTCATTCTATGGCAGCTATGGATTGCTGTCGGCTTTCCCTTCCTCCGTTGAAAGGAAAAGAGTAGACTTACCAAAGCGTTGATATCAACACTTTGGCAGGACGAGACAATCCACCTCATTTTCTCTATTGAATATTTTATCCGTTTACGGAAAATTCATTCAATAGAAAATGGAGACTCTCTGTATTGGATGCCACGGACTTCTGGCCTTGACGGCCTGTTTTTCCTGAAGGAAAGAAAGCCGGCTTTCGTGAAGAGAAAAAAGATTGAAGATTGGAAAAAGAGAAGACAATCCTGTCTCTCTGGATTGCGGTTGTTTTCCGTTTATCGAACGGAGATTGTCTTCTTTTGGATTTTCCGAATCTCCTCTTCGGAGACGTTGATCCTCCTGAGGTAGGAAAGAATTCCCGCTCTCCCGTTTATGGCCTTGAGAAATTTCTCGGCCGTCTCCTTCTTGGCATGGAGGGTGAACTCGGGAAGGCCAGGACGGAAGTCCTTCTCCCCTTCTCGGAAGAAAACCATGTTCCCTTCGGTCAGAGAATAATCCGAGACGATCTCTTCCTCCGGGACATCGAGGATCGAGAGAAGAAGAATGGCCACGACTCCGGTCCGATCCTTTCCGGAATGGCAATGGAAGAGGATTCCCTTTTCGAAGGTGGCAAAGAGTGAGAAGATCTTCCGGAAGCCTTCCTTGTTTCTCTCGAGCATGTCGAGATAGTCGAGAGAGAGCTCGCCTTGTAGCCGGTTCACTTCCCCGAGGTGGAGGATGTCCCACAAGGGAATGCTCACGAAGTGGATTCCGTGGCCTTTCAGGAAAGCATAATCGTCCGGGCTTTTCTCCTGCTCCTTCTCGCTTCTCAGGTCCAGGACGAGGCGGGCTTTCCTTTCGAGAAGGACCTTTTGGAAGGAAGAAACGATGTTGTGGAGTGCTCCTGAGCGCATGAAAAAACCGGGGAGGAGGACTCCCTTTGTGGACGGAAGTCCTCCCAGATCCCGGAAATTATGTTTGCGTTCAGTTGAGCTTGTTGGTCTCGCGCAGCTTTCTGAGCCGGTCGCGGTCATGGTTCTCGATGTCCTCGTAGAAGGAAGAGTAGTGGCGGCTGGCGGTATAGTTGAGCAGTCTCTTCTTGTCTTCGCTCGGAATCTTGTTTCCCTGGCGTCCGTAGAGGGTGGGGTGCTTCGCTCTCCAGTTGACGTCGTCCTGGATCATCTGGCGCAGGTCGCGCTTGGGAGCCCAACCCAGGAGCTCCTTGGCCTTCTTGTTGCTGGCGACGATGGAGTCGGCATCGCCCGCTCTTCTCGGACCATAGGTCCAGTTGACCGGATGTCCGGTGACCTCTCCGACCGTCTCGACGATTTCCTTGTTGGTATAGCCCTTGTCGGAGCCGAGGTTGATGATGGCGGAGTCCTTGCCCTCGAGGAGCATCTTCATTCCCAGGACGTGGGCATCGGCCAGATCGAGGACGTGGATGTAGTCGCGGAGGTTGGTGCCGTCTCTCGTCTGATAGTCGTTTCCGAAGATCTTCATCTCCCTTCCGGTGAGGGCGGCGTTGACGGTGACGGGGATGAGGTGCGTCTCGACCGGATGGGCCTCACCGATCGATCCGTCCTCGCTGGCGCCGGCGACGTTGAAGTAGCGGAAGATGCAGTGCTTGATGCCATAGGCCTTCTCGCAGTCGCAGATCAGACGCTCGGCCGCGAGCTTGGAGAAGCCATAGGGGGATTCCGGATGGAGCGGGGCTTCCTCGGTGATCGAGGGCTCCTTGCTCGTTCCGTAGACGGCGGCGGTGGAGGAGAAGACGATGTTGTGGCAGTTGTGCGTATGCATGGCGCGAAGGATGGAGATGACGGCGGTGAAGTTGTCATCGTAATAGCTCAGAGGATGGCTGACCGATTCCGGGACGATGATCTTTCCGGCGAACTGCATGACACCGACGATCTTGTTGCGGGTGAAGACCGAATCGAGCAGGCCGAGGTTGCGGACATCGCCGATGACCAGTTCCGCCTGAGGGTCGACCGCCTTGATGTGTCCGGTGGAGAGATTGTCCAGGACGATGACCTGGAAGCCGGCACGGACGAGCTGGCGGACAGCATGGGAACCGATGTAACCGGCTCCTCCAGTGACGAGAATCTTTCCTTCTTCCATAATGTGAGCTTTCCTCCTTGTCATTTGGTGAATGACGTTCTGAATCCAAATAGAATTATAGAACGTAAGGGCTTACTTGTCCATTTCGGAAACCTGTTCAAGAGAGAATTTCTTCCAGAAGTCCGATCGTCTCCTTGGGGAAACATTCCCCGATCCGCAAAGCGAGACAGGAGAGGGCATAGAGAAGGAAGGCGAGAGTCAGGACGATGAGGAAGGCCTTGAGGAGGGAATTCTCTTTCTTCTTCCCGTCCATCAGAAGAGCATGTCCTTGTAGCAGCGCGGATAGGGAAGGGTATCCCGGATGTTCTGCATTCCGGTGACAAGCATCACCAGACGCTCAAAGCCCAGGCCGAAGCCCGAGTGCGGGATCGAGCCGTTCTTCCTCAGGTCGAGATACCACTGATAGGCCTCGATGTTCATGTTCAGCTCCTTCATGCGAGCAAGGAGCTTGTCGTAGTCGCATTCCCTCTCGCTTCCTCCGCAGAGCTCCCCGATCTGGGGAACGAGAAGGTCGACGGCGGCGACCGTCTTTCCGTCCTCGTTCTGCTTCATGTAGAAGGCCTTGATCTCCTTGGGGTAGTTGAGAAGGAAGATCGGTCCCTTGTAGACCACTTCCGTGAGATACTTCTCGTGCTCGCTTCCGAAGTCCAAGCCGAAGGAGAAGTCCTCGACCTCGAAGCGATGTCCTTCCGCCTTGGCCTTCTTTAAGGCCTCCAGGGCCTCGACATATTGGACCCGGGCGAAGGGCTTCTCGACGAATTCCTTCAACCGTTCGAGAAGATGGTTGTCGATCCTCTCGTTGAAGAATCGGAGATCGTCCTTGCAGCGCTCCATCGTGTGGGAGACGACATACTTGAGAAAGTCTTCCATGAGGTCGCAGTCGTCCATCACGTGGGCGAAGGCGAACTCCGGCTCGACCATCCAGAACTCGGCGGCATGGCGGACGGTGTTGCTCTTCTCCGCACGGAAGGTCGGACCGAAGGTGTAGACCTTCCCGTAGGTCAAGGCGAAGGGCTCGACGTGCAGCTGTCCCGAGACGGTGAGGTGGACGTTGTCCTTGTTGAAGAACTCCGTCGGCTTCTTGGCGTCGGCATAGACCTGGAAGGTCTGACCCTCGCCCTCGCAGTCGTTGGCGGTGAGGATCGGCGTGTGGATCCAGTAGAAGCCGTGCTGATAGAAGTATTCGTGGATGAAGTAGGCAAGGACGCTGCGGACGCGGAAGACGGCGTTGAAGGTGTTGGTCTTCATCCTCCACTGGGGGATGGTGCGCAGGTATTCGAAGCTCGTCCTCTTCTTCTGCAGAGGATAGTCCTCGCTGACCTTTCCGATCAGCTCGACCTTCGTCGCCTTGAGCTCGAAAGGCTGCTTGGCCTCCGGAGTCAGGACGAAGGTCCCCTCGACCTTGACGGAGCAGCCGAGCCGGATCTGCGAGAGGTCTTCCTTGGTGGCATCGTAGACCACCTGGAGGTTGTCGAAGCAGGAGCCGTCGTTGAGGGAGAGGAAGGCGACCTGTCCCATGCTCCTGGCGTTGCGGACGAAGCCGCCGAAAGTCAGAGTCGTCCCTTCGAGTTTCTGGATCTCGCCCTTCTCCAGAAGGTGATAGAGATCCAAGATCGTCTCTTTTTCGTTCAAGTCCATAGCGTTGTTCTCCTTGTCATTCCTCTTCCAGGTTACGGTTGGGCCTTGTCTTGAAGGACAGGGGGGAGAGGATCTTCTTCTCGATCATGTGATGGGCTGCCATGGCAATCATGGCGGCGTTGTCGGTCGTGCACCAGAGGGGAGGGATGAGGATCTCGACGTCCTTGATCCTCTCGTAGATCCGTTTGCGGAGGTAGGAGTTGGCGCTGACTCCCCCGCCGACGACGATCATCTTCACCGGGTAGTCGTTCTTGATCAGCTCCGCCCGGTCCAGGAGTTGTTCGACGAAGCTCTTCTCGGCGGAGAAGGCGATCTCCTTGACTCTCTTCTCGGAAAGCGTCCCTCCGTTCTCCTTCTTCTCCTTCTCGATCAGGCGCAGGAGATGGCTCTTGAGCCCGGAGTAGGAGAGGTCATAGCCTTTGACCTTCGGTTTGGGAAGGTCGAAGCTCTCGATGTCCTGGTCCTTGGTCAGCTTGTCGATGTGGACCCCGCCCGGATAGGGAAGGCCCAGGGAACGAGCGACCTTGTCGAGGGCTTCGCCGATCGCGTCGTCCTCGGTCTCTCCCAGGATGTGGAACTCGAAGGGACGGGGAAGGTAGACCAGTTCGGAATTTCCGCCCGAGACGACGATGGCCAGAAGGGGATAGCGGAATTCCCCGGCGAACTCGTTGGCATAGATGTGGCCGGCGAGGTGATGGACGTCGACAAGGGGGACATGGAGATATTGGGCCAGAGTCTTGGCGGCCATCGCTCCGATCTGAAGAGCCCCGGGAAGACCCGGACCTCCGGTGACGGCGACATGGGTGATGGAATGGATGTCGAAGCCCTTGAGGGAGAGGACATAGGAGAGGACCGAATCGATGTTCTCGAGATGGAGACGGCTGGCCAGCTCCGGATAGACGCCTCCGAATCTCTTGTGGTCTTCGATCTGAGTGTTGACCGAGTTGGCCAGAAGCTCCTTCCCGTTTCGCAGAAGGGCGATGGCCGTCTCGTCGCAGCTCGTCTCGATGGCGAGGATCACTTCATCCTTCATTTTCTTCCGAGCTCCTTTCGATAACAGATGGAATCTTCGTTTCCGTAATAGTTGACCCTTCTCCGATAGCCTTCGAAGGAAAGGGACTCATAGAGTTTCCTTGCCCTTGTGTTTCCCTCTCTCGCCTCGAGGAAGACTTCCCTTCTTCGTCCGTCGTCCAACAGGTCGAGGGCTTTCTGAAGGAGGAAGGTTCCGGCTCCCTTTCCTTCTTCCTTCTTCAAGATGGCGATCTCGTCGATCTCTCCGTCATAGTCGCTCTGGCGATAGAGGCAATAGCCGGCTTTCTCTTCCCCGTCCAGGAGCAGGATTCCCTTGAGGAAATCCTCATGGAGATATTCTTCGATTCCCTTTTCGTCGAGGTGGGAATCCTGGATTCTCTCCTTGGAGAGAGAGAGGACGAAAAGGACGTCTTCCTTCTCAAGAGGTCTTGTGGAAAAGGGTTCAGAGGTCGAAGGCATAGTGCGGTTTGTACTCCTTGGGTGTCTTGCTGAAGTCGCGGAAGTCCTTCTTCCTTTCGAGCATCAGGGAGAGGAGGTCGACAGGGACGATTTCCTTTCCCTCCAGGGTCTTCTGGGCAACAAGGTCTTCCTTCTCGACCAAAAACGGCCCTTCCAAGGAGGAGACAGCCTCCTTCTTGACCTTGCTCTCCTCGATCTTCCCGTCCTTCTCTTGGGCCAGGTAGAGATCGCCGTTGCGGTCGGAGAGGACCGCCTTCTTCTCTCCGTCTTTCAAGAGCATGAGCTCCAAGGTTCCGATTCCATAGAGAGAGACAGTCGAATCGATGCCCTTGACGGTCTTGGCGATCGTCAGGCCGAGACGGATGCCGGTGTTGCTTCCCGGCCCCAGAAGGCAATAGAAAGCGGAGACATCCGAAAGGGAGGAAGAGAGAGAAGAGAGGACGATGTCGATCCCGAGATTCGTCCTCTCGAGAGCCTTCTTGGGGTCTCCCAGGTCGATCCGGGAGTACTTCCCTCCCTTCGTGGCAAGGAGAGAAAGGTTCTTGCTTGCCGTGTCCAAAAAGAGTTCGACGGATTCAGCGCGGGTCATCGATTTCGATCCTCCTCTCTTCTTCGTCCACGAAAGCGAAAGTCAGGGTGATGGCATCCTTTCTTCCCAGAAGGGAGGAAGGGCCGTCCTCCGGCCATTCGACGTAGGTGATGACATCCTTCTCGCCCAGGAAATCCTCGAAGCCGAGGTCCTTGAGCTTCTCGTCGACCCCTTCCAGCCGGTAGCAGTCGACGTGATAGAAGGCGAACTTCGTCCCTTGATAGACCTTGATGAGGTTGAAGGTCGGGGAATTGACCATTCCCTTTACGCCCAGTGCCTTGGCCAAGGCCTTGGCAAAGCACGTCTTTCCCGTCCCGAGATCCCCTCTGGCGAGGATCACCTCACCCCCGCGGAGCGTCTTTGCGAGCTCCTGGGCTAGAAGAGCGGTCTCCTCGGGTCGTTTGCTCTCAACGATCTTCTTCATCGGAAAGGACGCTCGCCGTCTTCTCGATCTCGTCGAGGAAGGAGAAGACCTTCTTCGAGGTGTCGATGAAATCGTCCGCCGCTCCTTGGTGGACCGGATACTTCAAGGGCAGCTCCATGACGTCGTCGGAGAGGTTCATGCCGAACTTCGCACCGTAGGAGTTGACCGAGAGGAACAGGGACTGGACCGTGGAATCCAGGCGGATGTCGTTGAGGAGAGCGACATTCTCCGGGGTGAAGAACTTCGCGGAAGAGGCGGGGTCGGCCAGGTAGCAGACGATGTCCTTCCTCAGACCCGGGATGTGGCAGGAGACGAAGCTGTCGACATAGTCGGGAAGGACGCACTCGCCGCGCTTTCCGACATAGCAGAGCAGGAAGGATTCCTTGGAGTCGATGCGCAGGCGATAGGAGTAGAAGCGACCGAAGAAGCCCGTCCTCGTCTTCTCTTCCTGCGGATTGACCTTCTTGACCTTCTTCTCCTTCTTGAACCCGTGGACTTCCTCGGCCAGGTCGTGGTCGACCAGTGTCATGTCGTTGCTGGGAAGCTCCTGGGTGGAGGTCATGGTCTCCTCTTCCGGCTTGTATTCCGTCCCGTCGAGAGTGTAGTTCTTCGTCGGCCTCTCGATGGCCTTGTCCAGGCCGATCTCGGGGATCAGGACATAGAGCTCGCCCGTGAGCAGGTCGTGTCCGTGACGCTTTCCCTCAAGGACGCAACGGGAACGGGTGTCCATGATGGTCTTGAAGTAGTGGGCCTGGATGACCGCCTCGTTGGGGAGAGTGGCCTCGACGGAGAAGACCGGATTCTCGATCTCGACCTTCTTGGCCAGGAAACCGGCCAAGGTCTCATGATATTTTCCGAGATATTCGATGTTCGTCTTCCTTCCCTTCTTGGAGAGGATCGTCGTGAAGACGAAGGAGGCGATGATGAGAGCCATCGCGATGCCGAAGACCAGCCAGGTCAGCCAGGCCTTGCTCTCGTCCTTGTTGAGGAAGGACACCAGGATGACGCTGACAAGACCCAGGACCATCACCACCATCGAGACGATGTTGACGATGCCCGAGAGGGAGATCTTCTTGCTGTAGGTCTTGCGGACCTTCTCCAGCTCCTCGTCGATCGTGTGCGTCGTGTCGTCGACATACTCGATCGGGTGGAAGAGGACGTCCTTCGTCTCCGTCTCCTTGGGGTGATATTCCCCTTCGAGACTGTCGGCCTGCTTCTCGGTTTCCGAGAGGTCGACGACACCAGACTCCTCTGCTTTCTTTTCCTCTTCTGTCACGACCTTTTCTTCTTCTACCGCCTTTTCTTCCGTTTCCGTCTCCTTAACTTTATTCTCAAGGTTTGTCGCTTCGAGATCCTTGTTTTCTTCCATTGTCTTTTCCTCCTGGGATGACTTCAATCGATTATAGCAGAAAGGTATCTCCCTAGAGGAGATAGAGTGAGAAAAAAGAGAGAGCCGGCAAAAGAAAAGGGGCACGATCTTCGTGCCCCAAGAGGCTTACAGGGAGAGACGGTCCATGCCTAGGCCATAGAAGAGCAAGGCCGAGGAGAGGAGAAGAAGGGAGAGGAGGAAGAAGAAGCGGAAGAGGAACGCATAGGTCTTCTTCCCCTTGAGGGCCAGAAAGAGGGCGGAGAGATCCATTGCGATCGCTCCGAAGACAAGAAGCAGGATGCCCGGGGTCGAAGGGGAGAGGACATAGCTCTTCTTCAAGAGCGGATAGAAGACCAAGGGGAGGTAGAGGGAAAGGCCCATCAGGACATAGCGGAAGGAAAGGACGATTGCGTTCTTTGCGAAGAGAGTCTCCAGGATCGGCATCAAGGCGGCAAGGACCCAGGAGAAGGCGATCACGATCCAGCAGGAGGAAACGACATAGGAGAGGGCGTTTGCCGTATGGAGATAGCTGTCGATGGCCTCGGGGCGAAGAAGGATCGTCGAGAAGGCCGTGAAGAAGCCGGCGACGGTCAGATAGGGAAGTGCTTTTCGAAGGAAGAGAAGGATCTTGCTCTTTCGGTCGGCCAAGAGGAGGTTGAGCAGATCGACAAGGCCCCAGAGGAAGATCAGCGCTCCGAAGAGGGCGAGGGAGAAGACACCGCCGATTCCCCACTGGGAGAAAAGCCTCGAGCGATAGGAGAGAAGGGCGCCGAAGACCGCGATCAGGATCCCGCAGACCATCGTCAGGGAAGAGAGGAGAGAGGTGGAGATCTTCACCGCCTTCAGGGAAGGGTCTTGCTCTTCCTTCTTCGAACTCGTCAAGGAGTCTTCCTCGACATAGAGGAAGTCTTCGAATCCGTCTTTCTTGTTCGTCTCTGTTTCTTTCATGGCCGAACCTCCTAGTCGTGTTTGTAGAACATCGCCCCGTTCATCCAGGGGATCTTCGTCGTGAACGCCTCGTCCTCGGTCAGGTCGAGATAGTTCTTCAGGCAGTTGAGCTTGGCATCGACGTCATCCATGTTGTGGAGGACGACGCTCTCCGCCGTCATCGGGACCTTCGGGGAACCGAATTCCAGCTCGCCGTGATGGGAGAGGATCATGTGGATCAGAAGGGTGATCTTCTCTCCGCTGAGATTGAGATTCCTCGCTTCCTCCTGGACGATGAGGGCACCCAAGGTGATGTGGCCAAGGAGATTTCCCTTGGTCGTGTAGGTGCTGACCATCGCTCCGGAGAGCTCTTCCGTCTTTCCGATGTCGTGAAGAAGGGCTCCTGCGACAAGAAGGTCCCGGTCCAGGAAGGAATACTGGGAAGCGGCCTTCTCGCACAGAGCAAGGACGCTCAGGGAGTGATAGACCAATCCCCCGAGATAGGCGTGATGGACCGTCACCGCCGCCGGGAAGTGGAGATAGCTCTCCATCCTCTTCTCCAGGATGGTCTTCGTCAGAAGGCGAAGCTCCTCGTCCTTGATCGTTTCGATCTTCTCCTCGACTTCCTTCTCCATCTCCTCGATGGGACGGGGAGCGACAGGCAGGAAGCGGGAGAGGGAGACATCCTTCTCGTCCACCGGTGTGAGCTCGTTGATCTTCAGCTGAGGATGGCCCTTGTAGCTCCCCATGATGCCGATCGCCCGGACGATGCTGCCGGGCTTTGCTATCTCGCAGTCGGCTTCGGTGATCTGCCACATCTTGCAGTCGAGGACGCCGGTCTTGTCCTGAAGGACAAGGGAGAGATAGGAAGTCCCGTTGTTGCTGGTGGCCTTGGTGCACTGCTTGACAAGGAAGAGGGCATCGATCGGCCCTTCGACATTGATGAAGTCCTTAATCATGGTCGTCTCCTTCGTGATTCTCGTTCCATGCGGACTGAATTTCCTCGAAACGGAAGCCGTCCTTGGAAAGCTTCTGGAAGAACTTCTTCTTCAGAGCCGGCAGGTCGGCCTTTGTCCGCAATAATTGATTATAGCATTTCTTTCCCTTTTCCCTCAAAAGATCCCTTCTCTTTTCCAAAGCCTTTTCCTTCTCGGAAGAGGGGAGGTTTCCATAGAAGCGGTCGACCTTCTTCTTGCTGAGGGAATAGGGGAATCCACGATGGATCAGAAATTGAAGCATCTTCTGCTTCGAGACCTCGGTTGTCAGATTGGAGCTCTTCTTGTATAGGCTCTTGAGCAATCCTTCCGGAATGTCTTCTTCTTCGAAGACTTTCTTGAAATCATCGCCCTCGAGAACCTCCTCCTCGATCCCTTTCTTGGCAAGCTGGGCGAGGATGTTCTTCTTCCCGTATCCCTTCTCCATCCTTTCCTTGGCATAGTCCAGGGCATAGAGAGAGTCGTCGAGAAGGCCCTGCTTCTGGAAGAAGGAGAGGATCTCCTCGATCTGGGATCGATTCAAGCCCTTCATCTTGAAAAGGCTCTCCCGGCACTGGTTTCTGGTTTTCCTTCCGCGGGAAAGCATCCGCTCGATCTTGATTCTTCCCTTCTCTTCTGCGATCTTCTCCTTGAGCCTTTCCACTTCCTCCTGGCTCAGGACCTTTCCGGGATAGTAGTAGGAAGAGGCATAGAGATAGCTGGAGAGGACAAGCGAAAAGCGGGAGAAGACAAGGACGACCTTTCCCTTCCCTTCCTCGACGGAGAGGATCTCAAAGCTCTCGGCGGATGGCTTTTTCATAGACTTGGATGATCCTTTCGGCATATTTCCCGGGGTCGTAGAGCTTCTGGAGAGTCTCCTTGGCGTTGTCGGTGATCCTCCTTCGACTCTCCTTGTCCAAGAGGAAGGCCTGGTGGATCTTCTCGGGCATCGTCTTCCCCTGGTCATAGAGCAAGGCGTTTTCCCCGTCCTTGAGGAAGCCTTCGAGATTGAAGTCGTATCGGGCGAGGACGGGAAGGCCGTTCTCCATCGCCTCGAGGATCGTCAGCCCCTGGGTCTCTGTCATCGAGGAGGTCAGAAAGACGTCGCTCATCTGGTAGTAGAGGGAGACCTGCTCGTGAGGGACCTTTCCCAAGAAAAGGATGTCGGGATCGGGATACTTCTCCTCAAGCCTCTCTCTCTCCGGGCCGTCCCCGACGACAACAAGGACGCTTTCGACCTCCGGATGGCTCTTTCGATAGGAGAGGAAGGAAGAGAGGGTCTCCGGAAGGTTCTTCTCGTAGGCGATCCTTCCCAGGGAAAGGGCGATTTTCTTTCCCTGGATGTGGAGTCTCTTCTTCTCCTCTTCCAAAGTTTCCTCGGGAAGAACGGCGGGAGAGAGGCATTCCATGGGGCTTGGCAGGACATGGATCGGACGGTCGATTCCGTATCCGCGGAGGATCTTCTGCGCCTTGAGGGAGGGAGTCACGATCTCTATGTTTCTTTCCCCGATGGCCTTGAGGAGCTTCCTCACGATCTTCTTCAGAAGGAGGTCGGGAATCTTCTTCCCGCGGGTGAGATAAGGCGTGTAGTCCTCATAGCAGGTGTGGAAGGTGTAAACAAAGGGAACATCCCGGAAGTGGGCGAAGAGACGCCCGAAAAGGGAGACCCCGAATTCCTGCTCCACGTGGAGGACATCGAAGTCGAACTCTCTCAAGATCTTGTCCGCCTTGTGGTTATACGGAAAGGAAAGGCGATATCCGTAGAGGAAGGGAAGGGTGATCCCGGGGATGCGGAGGACGTTGTCCTGGAAAGTCACCTTCCTCTGCTTGGGAAGGCCGGTGGTGATGACCACGACCTCATGCCCCAGGGTCTCCAGGGCTTCCTTCTGCAGCTGGACGGACGTGCTGACCCCGTTGAGGTCGGGCGGGTAGGTGTCGCTGAAAAGGGCGATTTTCATTTCTCCTCCTCCTTTTCTTCCTCCTGGTCGCTGGTGACGAAGGTCCTCTCCTCGTCGAAGTCGTTTCCCTCGATGTGGATTCCGCTCTCCTCGTCGAAGGAGATCTTCGTCCCCCTGCTCTGCTTTCGGGCCAGTTTCCGCTCCGCCTTTTTGAGCAGACGGAGACGTCTCTTCGCCTCCTTCTTCGCCTTGCGGCTCTTTCTCTTCTCTTCCTTCTTTGCGCTCAGGATCCGGCTCTCCTCGAGGTTGCGGCTGACCTCCGCCTCGATCTCGCTGTCATGGCTCTCCTCGATTAGCCTCTCGGTCTCCGCCACGACCTCCGCCAGCTTCTTCTTCTGTTCCTCCAGGCCGATCTCGGCGACCTTCTCCTCCTCGAGAGTCTCGCTCTTCATCTTCTCCCTCAGGCGCAGGAAGGACTTCTCGACATCCTCCATCGTCAAGGTCGAAGAGCTCTCCTTCCCTTGTTGAGGAAGAGGCATCAGGAATTCGGCCGTCTCGACGTCCTTCGTCTCGACGATGTTGAGGACCTGATAGTCGTAGAGAGTCGCCGCTCCGTCCAGGAGCACCGACTTCTTCGGCTTTCCGCGATAGAAGATGTAGAAGAGCATGCCGAAGACCAAAGGGAAGTAGAAGGTCAGAAAGCGCCAGAGCAAGTTGCAGGCGGCGGCGTAGTTGAAGGAGTCTAGGATGCCGGCGGAAGAGAGCAGATAGCCGAAGATCGACTGGAAGCCGATCTCCGGGGCGCCGACGACAAGGAAGGAGGTGATGAGGGTCAGATAGCTCGAGCCGGAGAAGAGGGAGAGGAAGTTCAGAGAGGAGAGATCCAGCTTCATCGCCCAGAACAGGAGATAGGGAAGGGCGTAGCTCAGAAGGAGCTTGACGCTGGTGCAGAGAAAGGAGATCAAGACCAGGAAGATGTGGTGACTCAGCCTCTTGATCTCGATGCGATAGGTGACGAGCTGGACTGTCCACTTCTTTCTCGTCTCCTCGGGATGCTTCAAAAGGTGAATCTTGGCGAGGAAGTCGATTCCGCTGTTCATGATGAAATGATGGAATCTCTTGCTGTATCCCAGAAAAAGGATGAGGAGCAAGATCAGGATGCTCACGCCAAGGCCGATGAGGGAAAGAGGGAAGATGCGGATCCCGCCAAGAAGGGTGATCGGAATCTCGTCGACATAGGGATAGCCGACGAAGACCATCACCAGGGAGATCAGGGTGAAGGAGAACTGATACATCAGAAACTGCATCGTCAAGATCGAGGCGGCATGGGCTCCCTTGACCTCCTGCTTGGAGAAGGTATAGGCCTGGAGGAACATGCTTCCGGTCTTGTAGACGCAGCCGATGAAGTTCCCGATCAACGTGTTGACAAGCCCCTGGGAGAACTTGTACTTCTTGTGATAGAGACGGGCAAAGAGGGTCAAGGGGAGAGCGTCGAGAAAGGGGAGGAACAAGACGATCAGGAAGGAGAGCAGAAACGGGAAAAGGCTGACTTCGCCCATCAGGGCGAAGGTGTGGGCCGGATCGTCGTGGAGGAGGTAGAAGACGGAGAGCAGGGTGACGATGACCAGAATCGCGATCTTCAGTCCGGTCTTGATCTTCTTGTTCTTCTTGGCCTTATCCATCACAGGTGAGCGAGGACGAAGTCCACACGGGAGAGGATCTCCTCTCTTCCGAGAATCCGCAGCGTGTCATAGAGCTTGGGGGTGTTGGTGGTTCCGCTGATCGCGGCGCGGACGATGGCGATGCTGTCGGCATACCAGCCCCTGTAGGCAGTGGGATCCTTCTTGTAGACCTTGCGGTCGTCGGCAAAGCCGTGCCTTGTTCCCAAGGCTTTCATGGAAGAAAACCACTGCTCCTCGTCGACGTCGAGCTCGAGCGTCTTCTTGAAGTCCAGAAGCAAATCCTCGATGGTCTTCTTGTCGATGTGCTCGTTAAAGGGGATGCCCTTGAGGACGGATTCCTCGAAGAAGGAGCGGTCGAAGAAGCGGATCTTGGGGAAGACGTCGGAATACTTCTCGTAGTCTTTCCGAGGCTTCTCCTGCTCCCTCTCGATGTTGATGATGTTCTCGAAGCGCTCCCTGTCCTTCTCGATGAAGGAGGCGAAGGCTTCGTCGTGCTCCTTGGCCCAATGGAGGCACTCGTCGGTGAAGCTCTTCTTGTCCATGTGGCTGAGGACTTCCTTGGAGATGTTGTTGAGCTTGGGGAGGTCGAACAAGGCTCCGTCGAGCGAGAACTTGTCGAAGGTCAGGCGGAAGTCGTCGAGATTGCCCTTGGGATTCTCCATCAGCCAGGCCTCGAAGTTGGAATTGGCGATCGTGAAGAGGTATTCGATGACGCCCTTGACGGGATAGCCCTGCTCCAGGAAGAAGGAAGTCGCCGCCTCCTTGTCCTTGCGCTTGGAGAGCTTGCGGCGGTTTCCGGTCTCCTTGTCGTTGATCATGATGACCGGGAGATGGGCGTACTTGGGAGCCTTCCAGCCCATCGTCTGGAAAAGTTCGATGTGGATGGGAAGGGAGGAGATCCACTCCTCGCCGCGGGTGATCAGGGTCGTCCGCATGAAATGATCGTCAACCAGGTGGGCGAAGTGATAGGTGGGAAGGCCGTCGCTCTTGAGGATGACGATGTCCTGGTCGTTCTCGGAGAGGTCCATGTCTCCTCGGATCTCGTCGTGGACGCGGATGTGGTTGAGGTGGTTGCCCTTGCTCTTGAAGCGGATGACGTAGGGCTTTCCCTCCTTGATCAAAGCGATCGCCTCATCCACCGAATAGTGGCGGCACTTGGCGTATTCGCCATAGTATCCCGGGATGACCTTGTTGGCCTCCTGGACAAGGCGCAGCTCGTCGAGCTCCTCCTTGGTGCAGAAGCAGGGATAGGCCCTTCCCTTCTTGATCAGCTCCTTGATGCAGATCTTGTAGATCTCCGCTCTCTTGGACTGCTCATAGGGGCCGTATTCTCCCTTGTCCGAGTCTCCGAAGTAGCCTTCGTCCGCCACGATCCCGAAGTTCTTCAGCTGCCGGACGAGATCCAGACCCGTCCCCTTGACTTCGCGCTTCTGGTCGGTGTCCTCCAGGCGGAAGAAGTAGACGCCCTTTGTCTGCTTGGCGAACTTGTAGGCAATCAGGGCCGTGAAGAGAGAGCCCGTGTGGAGAAAGCCGGTCGGGGAAGGGGCGAAGCGAGTCACTTCCGCTCCTTCGGGAAGGTCCCTCTCCGGATAGAGTTTCTCGAGATCCTTGATGGTCTTGTGAATGTCAGGGAAGATCAGCTCTGCCAAATCTTTGTTCGTAGCCATTTCGTTTACCTCACTTTCTCACTCGATGGGCTTGATATAGAAACGCCCATAGACCTGGTTGAGGTCCAGGACGGTGACGAATGCCAGCTTGTCGACGTTCTTGATCAGGGCGATGGCCTTCTTCTTTTCGGAGCGGGAGATGACCATGTAGACCATCAGGTTCCTTCTTCCCGTATAGGCACCCTTGCTCTCGACGACCGTGCAGGAATGGGGGAAGGCCCGGATGAGGACGATTGGAAGGCTCTCGTTGGTGGTGAAGATCTGGAGCTCCTGCTTCTTGTTCTTGGTGTTGAGCAGGTCGATGACCTTTCCGGAGACGAAGAAGTAGACCAGTGTGTAGAGAGCCATCGTGACGATGGAGTCGGCGTCGATGCCCGCATGGAAGTCGGGATTGCTGTTCATGCCCACGATCGAGAAGAGGACGAAGCAGGTGACCGTGATGCAGTTGGCGATGATCGAATAGGGACCCACCGAGGAGGACTTCTTCTCCGAGATGTACATGGAGATGATGTCCACGCCTCCCGAGGATGTTCCGACCATCAAGGCCAGGCCCGAAGAGAGCC
The DNA here is from genome assembly GCA_949290645.1 of uncultured Bacillota bacterium. Classification (GTDB taxonomy): domain Bacteria; phylum Bacillota_I; class Bacilli_A; order RFN20; family CAG-288; genus Enterosoma. The sequence goes on along the minus strand of CASESG010000002.1, from coordinate 156,664 downwards.
CCGTCGTGATTCCTCCGAAGATGGCGCGGGCGAGATGGTCGGTGTAGATGTTCAGGACGTTGTAGATCCAGGAATCCGGGATGACTTGGTTGAAGACGGAGACGAAGATGACATTGATGAGGGTGAAGAGGGAGAACTGCTTCGAGATCTTGAACCAGGCCAGGAGGAAGAGCGGGACGTTGATGACGAAGTAGAGGATGGAGATGATCGTCGTCTCATAGGCGGCGAGATTGACGCCCGGGAACATCTCGATGAAGCGGATGATCGTCTGTGCGATTCCCGAGGCACCGCCCGAGATGAGGACGTTGCTGGCGGTCAGGTTCTCGTTTCCGGTCCACACCCTGGCGCAGCCCAGAGACGGAGCGATGAAGGCGCGGAAGCCATAGGCGAAGATGAAAGCCGAAAGGGCCTCGAGAAAGAACTTCCCTGTCCAGATCGACCACTGTTTTACCCGTGGGTGGTCGATGAAGAAGGTGCTCGTCTCATCCTCGGTCTTGCGAAACCATTTCATAAGAGAGATACCTCACTTATATTTTACTCAGAACCCTAATATCATACTAACACGCTTGTTTTTTACAACAAAAAGATTTTGAAAGCGGAAGCGAAAATAGCAGAAAGAAAGCGGAAAAGAAGAAAAAGATCCGATAAAATGTCGAAAAACGCAGTGAAATCGATTGGGAATCGAAATTTCTCGCAAGAGCCTTCCTTCTCCTTTGGAAGAAGGAAGCTTGGACAAAGAGGATTGACAAGAACTGATTGAAGAAACTGCTGAATAATAATGCAAGTTAAACAAGTAAATAATTGAAAACATAAAAGATTATCTAAGAAACAATTTTATTTCTTTGTAATAAGACAAAATTAAGTACGAAAATCTGATGATTCCGGAATTTCGAAAGCGAAAGGAGGGCTGTTCTTCCCAGCTCCCGAAAAGCGGAATTTTGCCTCTCTTTGTCTTTGCACTCGAGGGTTGAGAAAGCTATAATCGTAAGCGCATACATGATGGTAACCTAGGAGGAAAAGATGACTTACGAGGAACTGAAAGCTGGCTTTGTCAAAGTCTATGGCGATGGTGGCGACATTCGTGGCTACTTCGCACCGGGACGAGTCAATCTGATCGGCGAGCACATCGATTACAACGGCGGACATGTCTTCCCCTGTGCGCTCAACACGGGAAACTATGCCATCGTCCGTCAGAGAGAGGATCGGAAGCTTCGTTTCTTCTCGGCCAACTATCCTCGCCTTGGCATTTTGGAGAGCTCCTTGGATGATCTCGTCAAGAAGGAGAACAGCTGGACGAACTATCCCAAGGGTGTCCTCTGGGCCTTTGGCAAGTTCAAGGGCATGCACGTCCGCAAGGGCTTCGACATCTACATCTACGGAAACATCCCGGGCTCTGGCCTTTCCTCTTCCGCGGCGATGGAAGTCGTCATCGGAACGATGGTCAAGGATTACGAGGGCTTCGACGTGACTCCAATCGACATCGCTTTGCTCGGACAGAAGTGCGAGAACGACTTCATCGGCATGAACTGCGGAATCATGGATCAGTTCGCTTCGGCCATGGGCAAGAAGGATCACGCCATCTTCTTAGATTGTGCGACCTTGAATTATCAATATGTTCCCCTTGTCCTCAAGGGATGCAAGATCGTCGTCAGCAACTCCAACAAGCCCCACAGCCTTGTCTCCAGCCATTACAACGATCGTCGCAAGGAGTGCGAGACGGCTTTGGCCGACCTCCAGAATGTCGTCGACATCAAGGCCCTCTGCGATCTCACTCCGGAGCAGTTTGAGGAACATAAGGATGCCATCAAGGATCCGATCTGCCGCCAGCGGGCCAAGCATGCGGTCTATGAGGAATACCGGACCAAGGCGGCGGTCGAGGCCTTGAAGGCCAACGACCTTGTCACCTTCGGACGCCTGATCAACGAGTCGGGCGATTCCCTCCGCTACGATTACGACGCGACTTGCTTCGAGATCGACACCTTGGTCGAGGAAGCCCGCAAGCAGGAAGGAGTCTTCGGCTCCCGTGAGACGGGCGGCGGATGGGGCGGAAACACGGTCTCCATCGTCCGCGACGATTGCATCGACGCCTTCCGGGCCAACGTCGCCAAGTCCTACAAGGCCAAGACGGGCCTGGATTGCTCCATCTACGAGCTGGAAGTCGGCGAAGGCGGAAGGAGAATCTTCTGATGAACATCAACGAAAGCATCAAGAAGCTTGCCACCTACGCTCTCGAAAAGAAGCTGATCACGGAGGAGGAAGTCTGCTACTCCATCAACCTTCTACTGGATGTCCTCAACCTGGACGAATATGTCGAGCCGGAAGAGACCTTCCACGATGTCGAGCTGGAGCCGACCTTGAAGGAGATCCTGGACTATGCCGCCGAGAACCACCTCTTGGAGAACGACTCAGTCGTCTATCGCGACCTCTTCGACACGAAGGTGATGAACTGCTTCACTCCTCGTCCCCAGTCGGTCATCGACCACTTCTACTCCTTGGCCAAGGAAAGCCCGGAGAAGGCGACCGCCTGGTATTATGAGTTCAGCAAGGACACGGATTATGTCCGCGCCTATCGCATCAAGAAGGATCTCCGCTGGAAGAGCGAGACCCCCTATGGAGAGCTGGACATCACCATCAACCTCTCCAAGCCGGAGAAGGATCCCAAGGCCATCGCCGCGGCCAAGCTCCTCAAGCAGTCGAGCTATCCCAAGTGCATGCTCTGCCGCGAGAACGAAGGCTATCGCGGAAGGGTCAACCATCCGGCCCGCGAGACGATCCGCATCATCCCCCTCGAACTCTGCGGAGACCATTTCTATCTCCAGTATTCTCCCTATTCCTACTACAACGAGCACTGCATCGTCTTCAACCGCGATCACATCCCGATGGTCATCAACGAGGCCGCGATCCGACACCTCTTCGCTTTCGTCTCCCTCTTCCCCCACTACATGCTCGGTTCCAACGCGGACCTTCCCATCGTCGGCGGATCGATCCTGACCCACGATCACTATCAAGGCGGCCACTACACCTTCCCGATGTTCCTGGCCAAGACCGTCCAGGAATTTGCCTTCAAGGGCTATGAGGACGTCAAGGCCAGCCATCTCTATTGGCCCTTGTCGGTCATCCGCCTCGTCTCTCCGGACAAGGAGAGATTGATTGAGCTCTCCTGCAAGATCATCGACCGCTGGCGGAAATACACGGACGAGAAGTGCACCATCTTCGCCGAGACGGAGAACACACCGCACAACACCGTCACCCCGATCGTCCACAAGGAGGGAGAGAGCTTCGTCATCGACCTCGCCTTGCGAAACAACATCACGACCAAGGAACATCCCCTGGGCCTCTATCATCCCCACGAGGAGTACTGGAACATCAAGAAGGAGAACATCGGCCTGATCGAGGTCATGGGCCTTGCCGTCCTTCCCTCTCGCCTGAAGGCGGAGATGGGAAGAATGGAGGAGCACATCCTCAAGGGCGAGGAACTTGGTGATGACGAGATGACCAGCAAGCATCAGCAGTGGTATGAATCCTTCCGCCACAACTATCCCGAGAAGATGGATTCCGCCGCTGTCCAGAGAATGCTCGAGAAGGAGATCGGTCACACCTTCATGAAGGTTCTCGAGTGCGCTGGCGTCTACAAGCAGGATGAGGAAGGACGGGAAGGAATCCGTCGCTTCGTCGCATCGGTCAACGAATAAAGGAAAGAGCCGATTTCCTTTTTCGATTCAAGCGGAAGAGCGGGCCTGTCGTTGCCAGGTCCGCTTTTCTGTTGAAGAATTCATTTGTGGAAAACAAAAAAGCATTCCCTTGATTTTGCAAAGGAATGCTTGCTTTCGAAGAAACCCTGTCTTACTTGGCGAGCTCGGAAGGATCGGAGTAGCGGTTGTGCTTGACCCGGTCGTTGACTTCCGCCTTTTTGGCGTTGTTGAAGCGGTCGAGGGTGCCGACGAGATAGCCGGTGATGCGGCGGATTCTCTCGAAGTGCGGCTCCTGGAAGTGATAGTGGCAATTGAGATAGTCCCCGTCGATCGAGATGTCGACCTCGGTGATCTTCTTTCCAGGGTTTTTCCTCTCAATCTCCTCGAGAGCCTTCTTCTTCTCTTCTTCGGTGACTCCTTCTTGTGCGTTGACGATCATGTCCTGCCTCCTTTATCGATCGACAGAAATTATAGGACGATCTTCTCTTTCCGTGTTGCAAGACGCTCAACTTTTTTTCTTTTTCCTTTCCGCTTTGATGACTTGCCGAAGTGGAGTGTCTTTCTCCAGGCGAGGAAGGCTTCTTTTCTTTCTTTTCCCTCTCTTCATCTTTTCGTTCGTGGAAAAGTATATCTGTGATATACTTTATTTGTTATGGACAACGAACATTTCACGTCTGAGAGTCCAGCGAAGAAGGGCAAAAGGCGCCTTTATCCCGTCTTGGCCGGCCTCTCCCTGATCGGCTTTGCCATCCTCGCCTTTTCGGGCGAGACCTATGTCGGCGCTTTTCTGACCTATTCCATGGCTTTCCTTTTCGGGGCTTTCTTTCCGGCCGTCCTGCTCCTGCTCTCTTTCCTCGGCCTTTTCTGGATCGTCTCTGGAAGATTTTCCTTGCCGGGCAAGTGGAGCACGAGAATCGGCTTCTTCGGCTTTGTCTGGATGGCCTTGAATCTCTGCGGACATTCCTATGTCGGAAGCCTTTCCTCTCTTCCCCTTTCCGGTTTCTCGCAAGTTTATCTTGAGAGCATGTCCCGCTTCTCCTCTTCTCTTGTCCGGGTCGAGAACTACTCGGCGATGACTTCTCTTGGCGGTGGCTATCTCGGAAATGGATTCTTCTTCCTTCTCTCCTCCTTCCTCGGCTTGGACGGGACGACGATCCTTCTCTCCTTCTTGCTTGTCCTGTTCTTCTTCCTGCTTTCCTATCGCCTGATCAAGTCTTTTGTCCTTTCTCTTTTGGCGAAGGGAAAGAATCGGGTCACCTATACTTCTCCCTATCAGAACAGGGGGGAGAAGGCGATTCCCATGCCGATCGAGAAGAAGGCCGAGAAGACATTGAAGGAGATCGATCCCGAATTGACGAAGCCTTTCTTCCGCCGCTTCTCAAGGGTAGAGGACTGGGAGGAGGAGAAGGAAGAATCCCTTGCTCCTTCGAAAGAGACCTTCGCTCGTACGGAAGAGAAGAAAGAGATCGAGAAAAAAGCTATCGAGCCCGAAAGACCGGCTCGGATGCCTTCTGTTGCTCCAGCGGTCGTGGAAAACGACGTGGATGAGGAGGATGAGACCTATCTCAAGAGGTTCTTCCCGAAATCCCAGGAGAGTTCCTTTCATGACCCTTCCCGTGCTTTTCCGGATAAGGAAGAGGAGAGAAGAGAAGAACCGGCTCTTTCAAAGCCTCTCAAGACCGTGTCGGAAGAACCGGTCGTCTCCTCTTTGCCTCTCAAGACCGCCCCGGTCGTGGAAAGTGCCCCGCCGGAGCTGGAAGAACCCATGGCTCCCGTCCCTCCGGTGAAGGAGAATCGCCCCGCCGTGGAGAGAAAACCTCTTCCGGTTTCGAAAGAGCCTTCTCCTTCAAGGCCAAAGCCAGTGGTCGAGAAAGAAAAGACGATCGCTCCGGAGAAGAAGGCGGACAAGATCGTCCTGGATTCCGAGTTGGAGAGGAAAGCCTCCCAGAGGGCGAGGGATTTCTCCGCCTCCTATAAGGAAAGCGGAGCGACCTTCGAACTGGCCGAGGAAGGAACCCGTCCGGTTGATGAGCTGCTCAATCCTTTGGAGAGACAGGCCCAGAAGGTTCAGGACAAGAAGAAGTTCGACAGCACACCGCACGAGTTTGCGGTCGAGAGCGTCGTTGAGGAAAAGAAGGAAGAGACAAGCGAGAACAACGCCAAGGTTGAGGAACAGCTGAAGGAACAGCAATACTTCGAGGAGAAGAGACGTCGGCGCGAGGAAGAGGAAAGAAGGATGAAGGAAGAGGAAGACCGAAAGAAAGCGGAAGTCTATCGCTATGTCTCCCCCGTCGAGAAGAAATACGACTATCCGCTTCCGGACGATTCCCTGCTCGAGGAGAGGGACGATTCCGACAAGCTGATCATCAACAACCAGGCCGCCCAGGAGAAAGCCAAGATCATCAACCGCGTCTTCGACGAGTTCCACATCCAGGGCAAGGCCATCTCCTTCACCATCGGCGCTTCCGTCACCCGCTTCAACATCCAGATGGAACCGGGCGTCAAGAGCGACAAGATCAATTCCGTCCTCAGCGAGCTGCAGATCGCCCTCAACGGCGACAAGTCGGTCCGCATCGAGACGGTCGTGGAAGGAAGGACGACATCCGGAATCGAAATCGGAAACGCCAAGCCGATGGCCGTCCCCTTCAAGGAAGCCTTCCAGGAAGTGGAAAGCCATCCGGAGCAGAACCTGCTCCTTCCGATCGGCAAGGACATCTCTGGGAAGATCATCACCTTCCCTCTCGACGACATGCCTCACCTTCTGGTCGCCGGAACGACCGGTTCGGGAAAGTCGGTCCTTGTCCACTCCCTGATCATGACCCTCTTGATGCGCAACTATCCCAGTCAGCTCAAGCTCATGCTGATTGATCCGAAGAAGGTCGAATTCGCCAAGTACGCGCTCGAAAGCCATCTCTTCTGCCCGGTCATCTCCGAGGCCCAGCAGGCCATCGTCGCCCTCAGCAAGCTCTGCGAAGAGATGGACCGTCGCTATGAGGTGCTCTCCCGCTACAACTGCGTCAAGGTCCAGGAGTACCGCGCAAAACGCAAAGGACACGAGAACGAGATGGAGGCCATGCCGACCATCGTCTGCGTGATCGATGAGTTCGCCGATCTGATGCAGACGGGCGGAGCGGAAGTCGCCGACTCGGTTCAGCGTATCTCTCAGAAGGCCAGGGCGTGCGGAATCCACCTCATCATCGCCACCCAGCGCCCGAGCAAGGATGTCATCCCGATGGTCATCAAGAGCAACATCGCCTGCCGCATCGGTCTCTCCTGCTCCACGGCGGTCGACAGCCGTGTCATCCTCGACGAGGGCGGGGCGGAGACGTTGCTGGGAAAGGGCGACCTGCTCTTCAAGTGCCCGGGAAGTAAATCCCTGATCCGTGCCCAATCCCCGTTCATCTCCTCCACGGACATCGAGAACATCCTCTCCTACATCAAGAGCCATGCCGGAGAACCCAACTACTCTCCGGACTTCCTGGAGCTGGAGGTCGAAAACGAGGAGCATGTCTCCAAGAGCGAGGCGGAGAACGATCTCTATGAGGACGTCAAGGACTTCGTCATGACGACCGGGATCGTCGGCAAAGCGAGCTTGATCCGGAACTTCTCTCTCACGTATGCTAAGGCCGACCAATTCCTGGCCAGGCTTCGCCAGGAAGGAATCATCCGTCTCGACTACGGCGGCAAGTATGTCGTCGCCAAGAGACGCGACATGGAGGAACGATGAAAACAAAAGTGCATGACAACAGGCGATCCCGCCGCATCCAGGTCCTTCCTCTGGTTCCGGAGGAAAGACTCTCTCCGGAATCCGTCTCCCTTTTGTCTTTTGTCCTGAAGGAGCTTTTCCAGCGCCGGGTTTTGCGGATGTCTCTTGCCGGGCTTCGCTTCTCGGTCAAGGGCATCTATTTCTCCTCGAGACCCTCTCTCCTTTGGACTTTCGCCCAGGCGGAAGACCCTTCCTTCTCCTTCTTTTTTTCCAATCCCTATCGTCGGCTGGAGAGGGAATTCCTGCTTTTCCTCTCGGAGCCGATCGCTTTCGAGGAAGAGCTTCTTGCCCGAGCCAAGAGAGAAGCCCTTTCAATGCGAAAGGACTCCTATTTCCTCTGCCTTTCCTCCCTCGAGGCGGACTTCGCTCCGCTTTGCCCGGAAAGGGAGAGGGTCCTCTCCTTCACGCTCGACGATCTCAAGAGCAGCTTCGAGCTGTTCCGGAAGGATCTCTCCTCTTCCCCCCTCTTCTTCGTTTCCGCGAAGAATCCTTCCACCTTTTCCTTCCCCCTTGCCAAGAGAAAAGAGGATGTCACGCTCAAGGATCTTTCCTTGCCTGCGGATGTCCAAGACGAGACCCTTGTCCTGGACCTTCGACACAGGCCTCTTGCAAGCGTTTCGGATGTCGATGATTTCGAACTCTTCTATGCCCTGTTCCGGCGGGAGATCTCCCTCCAGTTCCGGAGGATGATGCTTCCCCCGATTCGCTATCACATCCATCCCATTTCTTCGGACAGGACTCTTCTGTTCTTGACCTTTGCGGAGAACAATCTCTCCCTGCTTCAGAACCAACTTCCTTTCCATGGCGAGAAACTTCCGTTCTTCTTCGACCTGAGGAAGGAAGACCTCCATCAGTTCGAAAAGGATCGACTGTTGGTCGAGACCGACTTCTCTCTGTTCTTGAAACGCCTTGTCGAACTCTCTTTGTGGTCTCTCATGGTCGACTCCCCTCTCTCCTTGTCCAAGCCGAAGGAGGATGCATCCTTCTTCGATTCCGTCGTCCTTTCCCAGATGGCCATGGCCAGAAAGAGGTGATTCATGATCAAGAGCGATTACGGGCATTTCGGTGTCCCCTTCTATGAGCAGAAGCTCCCCAACGGGCTGAAGGTCCTCTTCCTTCCGAAGAAGGGCGGAATGGAAAGTGCGATGGTCTATCTCTCCCAGGGAGGCTATCTCCACGACGAGAAGATCGAGGAGAGCAAGATTCCCTTCGGGACGGCCTATTATGTCGGAAAGACGGTCATGGATTCCTCTTTCCAGGAAGAGCTTCTCGCACACGAGGCTCTCGGGGAGGAGAGAAGCGACCTCTCCTATACCTATTTCCAGGTCACCTCTTCCAAGAACATCTTCGTCCCTCTCTCCCTCTTGATGAAGAGGCTTTCGGACATGAACTTCCAGGAGAGCAAGCTGGAAGAGATCAAGGGACAGTATTTCGACCAAGGGGAGAAGATTCGCTTCGCCCAGAAGGAATGCCTCAAGGATCTCTACTTCTCCTCTCCGATCCGCATGGGTGTCGTTCCCAGCCGCGAAGAGAGCGTCCCCATCCATGTCACCGCCTTGCGCAAGTTCCTTCAGCGCTACTACGTCCCTTCCCGGATCACCTTGATCATCTGCTCCGACACGACTCCCAACGCTTGCATGGAAGAGATCAAGAAGCTTCGCCTTCCCAAGGAGAATCCCACCGGGAACAAGGAGTTCCTCTTCGACGAGGATTATGCCACTGTCCGAAGCGAGTACCGGTCCTTGACGGCCAAGGACGGGGACCTCTTCGTCTATGGCGTGAAGTTCGCCCCGCGGGAGAAGATCTTCGAGAAGTTCGGCCAGCTGATGTTCATGGCCTATGAGGTCTTGGGGGAGATGCTCTTTGCGAAGAACGAGATCTTCCAGAAGGGACTTCTCCATGTCGACAGCGACCTTCTCTCCTATCGCTTCGAGGAAGGGGGAGAGGACAGCTGCCTTCTTCTGACCTTGCGGACAAAGACGCCCGTCGCCCTTCAGGACTTCCTCGTCAGCTACTTCCACGGCCTTGAGAAGAAGATTGACCGGAAGTTCTTTTCCACGTCAATCGAAGAGAAAGTCGCCCTTGCGGTGGAGAAGATGAGAAATCCGCGTCAACTGATCAAGCTCTTTGCCTCCGCCTATGCCAACAACCTCCCCTACACTTCCCTGCTGACGATGCTCTCCCGGATGAGCTTCAAGTCCTTCCGGGAGTTTCTCAAGGAGCTTTCTTCCTATCCGCATTCTTCCTTCTTCCTGAGGGAGGAGGGAAAGTGAGGGTCGGAGTCGACGTCTGCCTCATCTCCCGCTTCGAGGGGAAGGAGGAGCTGGCCGAGAGAATCCTCTCTCCCAAGGAACTTTCGGAATACGAGAAGGCGGTGGACAAGGCGACCTATCTCGCCCGCGCCTTTGCCGCCAAGGAGGCCTTCGTGAAGGCCAGCGGAAGGAAGGACATCGACTATCGGAGATTGGAAATCGACCACGAGGAAGACGGAAGACCCTATCTTCTTCTGGATCAACAGAGAATCGAAGGAGACCTCTCTCTCAGCCACGACTTTGTCGCCATGGCGGTCCTTCTTCTCGAGGAAAGGAGTAACGGATGAAAAAGATCATGATGCAAGCCCTGGCCAAGGCCGGGGATGTCTTGGAAGTGACCTTCAGCAAGGACTTCTACATTCGAAACCAGAAGTCCTTCGTCCTCTACGAGGACGGGATCCCCCTTCGCAAGCTTCTTCCCGTCAGCCAGTCGGAATCGGGATCTTCCTATCTCTACACGCTCTTCACCAAGGGGGTGACCTATCGCCCCGGCCACATCTATCAGATCAAGACCACGGAGAACTATTTCATCCCGATCGACATCTCCTTCTTGGCGATGACGCCGGCCTTCGAGGAGAAGTATCGCTTCGACGGACCTCTTGGCGCCCTCTATCAAAAGGACAAGACCACCTTCCGCGTCTTCTCTCCCTTTGCCACCTCGATCGTCCTGAAGCTCCAGAGGAAGGGGGAGTATTCCTTCCGCTCCTATGTCATGGAGCGAAATGACGAAAACGGCATCTTCGAGACCACCGTCGAAGGGGATCTGGACGAAAGCCGCTATTGCTACAGCGCCAAGATCTTCGGCGAGATCAACGACGTCGTCGATCCCTATGCCTTCGGCCTGGGACACAACAGCCTCTATGGATATGTCATCGACCCGAAGAAGGTCTATCGGATCTCGACCGACGACAATCAGCTCCCTCCATACCGGGGGAGACAGAGCTCGATCATCTACGAGTGCAACGTCCGCGACATGACGTCCCTTTCCGACATCGAGGACAAGGACACCTACGAGGCCCTTTCCCGGGACGGACTGAAGACGAAGGGCGGCCTTCCCATGGGCCTGGATTATCTCTCAAGCCTCGGCGTCACCCACATCCAGCTCCAGCCAGTTCTGGATTTCCGGACCATCGACGACGATGACCCCAGCTCCAGCTACAACTGGGGCTACGATCCCGCCTTCTACTTCGCACCGGAGGGATCCTATACCAAGAATCCGGACGATCCCTATGAGCGGATCGTGGAGCTTCGCTCCCTGGTTGGCGCCTTTCATCGGAGAGGACTGCGCGTCGTCTTCGACGTCGTCTACAACCACGTCTTCTCCCACCTCCACAATTCTCTCTCCCTCCTTGTCCCGCAGTATTACTTCCGCCACAACAACGACGGGACGCTCAGCAACGGCTCGGGTTGCGGAAACGACCTGGAAAGCCGGCACTACATGTGTCGGAAGCTGATCATCGACTCCCTTCTGCACCTGGTCGACTTCTATGCGGCCGATGGCTTCCGCTTCGATTTGATGGGCATCACCGACATCGAGACCATGAAGAAGGCCTATGAGGAAGTCGAGAAGAAGAAAAAAGACGTTCTCTTCTATGGAGAAGGATGGGACCTGTGGACGAACCTTCCGGCCGATGAGAAAGCGACTCAATACAATTCAAGCAAGATGCCTTTTGCGGCCTTCTTCAACGACCGATTCCGGGACGTCGTCAAGGGAAAGACCGGAGAGTCGGAGCTTGGCGTGAAGGGCTATCTCTCGGGCGACACGAACTATCGAGACGGCTTCAAGCACGTCTTTCTGGGCTCTTCCGTCGCCCTCGCCTTCGCCCCGATGTTCAAGGACGCGGGACAGTCCCTCAACTACGTCGAATGCCACGACAACCACACCCTCTACGACAAGCTCAAGCGCTGCTGTCCGGAGGAGAGCGATGCGGAGCTCTTCCGCCGCATCAAGATGATCACGGTCGCCATCCTCACCTCCTGCGGCATCCCCTTCTTCCACGCCGGACAGGAGATTGGTCTCTCCAAGGGCGGAATCGGGAATTCCTACGATGCGGGAGACAAGGTCAACGGCTTCGACTGGAAGCTTCTCGACGAGAGGAAGAGTCTCTATTATTTCTTCCGGGATGCCATCTCCATCTGCAAGAGGATGGAAGACCTCATCGGAGACCAGAGGGAGGAATTGGGAAGTCTCATCTCCTTCGAGAACCTTCCCTATGGAGCCATCAAGGTCAATTACAACCTGAAGGACTTCTCCATCTACATCCTTTTCAACCCGACCAAGCACTCCTTCACCTATTCCTTCGATGACTATTCCCAGCTGATCTTCAACGAGACCGGAAATGTCGAGAAGGCCGACTTCTACGTCAAGCTGGCCATCGTCAACGGCCTCTCCGTCAGCATCTATCTCTCCCGGAGGGAAAACAAGTGATCAAGTATGCGAGGATGGCCTTCTTCGGCGTCCGTCACATTCTCAGCGACTACGGAAAGATTCGGCAATACGCCAAGCATCCGGAGAAGTTTCCCCTCTCCGTCCGCTATGCCAAGGTCCGCTCCTTCTTCCTCAAGCTCAACCGTTCTTCCTTCCACGTCGACTTCTATGTCCAAGGAGAGGAGAACGTGCCGGAGGGGCAGTGCCTGTTTGTCGGAAACCACGTCTCCGTCTACGACCCGATTGCTTTCGTCCAGTATTTCGAGCGCCCTCTGGGCTTCGTCGCCAAGAAGGAGATCCGGAAGATGCCCCTTGTCCCGACCATCGCCAAGGCCATCGACAGCACCCTGCTCGACCGGGAGGACCTCCGGAGCGAGATCCTGGCCTTCAGCCACATCGACAAGCTGCTTCAGGACAATCCGGATCTCTCCTACGTCATCTATCCCGAAGGGACAAGGTCCCGAAAGCCTCCTTACGAGCTTCTCGACTTCCATCCCGGATCCTTCAAGCTGGCGACCAGAAGGAACATCCCCATCGTCCCCTATGCCATGTTCTTGACCGACCGCGTCCTCAACCAGAAGTATCACTACCGTCGCTATCCCTTGCAGCTTCTCTTCCTCAAGCCGATCCTTCCTTCCGAATTCGAGAACATGGACACGCAGGAGATCGCAAAATTGGCCTGGGAACGAGTCCAGGAAGGCCTTGCCAAGCTCAGGGCGGCCGACATCGAAAGCATCCAGAAGAGCAACAAGTATTCCCTCACCAAGGCCAAGAAGGTCCAGTTCCGCTGAGCGGGAAGAAGAATCACGAAGGGACTTTCAAGTCCTTGCCCAAACACATATCGGAATCGGAACCGATGCCTGAACAGGCGTCGGTTCCTTTTTGTCCCTTGGAATGGGACAGTTCCCTTGAGATCGTGTCTCTCTTTGTTTGATGGACAAGAAAAGGTGCCACCTGTCGATGGCACCTTTTTGTTTTTTTGGGGAACCGGATCAGAGGTGGAGGGCGTTGTGGAGAGGATCCTGGGTTTCGGTATCGGGATCGTAGCCGTTGAGGATGGCGTATTTCTCGTGCTCGCGGGCAAGGTCGATCTCCTGACGGGAGGCATCGATTTCGGACATGTTGTGATAGCTCAGGCCATATCCGCGCTCGCCGGCCAGGGAGTAGTAACGATAGGCGATCTCGAGGTTCTTCGGGTTGGTGACCTTTGAGCGATAGGAATCGCCGATGTAGTTGAGGGCAGGGGCATAGCCCATGCGAGCGGACTTGATGATATGCTCGTGTCCGAGGCCTTCGTTGAAGAAGTAGGTGTCGGGAGAGAGATAGAGGAGGCCGAGACGATATTCGGCGACGGAAGAACCTCTTCCGCAGGCGATTTCATAATACTTCTTGGCGAGCTCGAAGTTCGGGGCGAGGTAGGAGGACTTTCCTTCGTAGAGGTAGGCCAGAAGGACGGCGGCTCTCATCGAACCCTGCTCGATGGCGGTCTTCAGAAGCTCGATGCCATCGCCGATCTCCTTGTCGGTGGAGATGGGAGAATCGATGAGGCGAATGGCGCGGATGAGGATCTGCTCTCCTTCGATGACCGACTGAACCTTCTTGCTGTCGGACATGTAGGTCTTTCCTTCCGGTTCGACTTCGGGAGCCTTGACGGGTTCCTTCTCCTCGACGGGAGCGGGTGCCGGAGTCGGTTCCGGTGCCGGAGCCGGGGCGGGAGCGACTTCTTTCTTTTCTTCGACTTGAGCCGGAGCGGCTTCGTCCTTCTTCTCCTCGACGGCGGGAGTCAGGACCGGAGCGGTGTTGGCCGTTCCCGTCGCCATCTCCTTCTCGAGCTGGGCGATTCTCTCCTTGGAGACCTCGTCTCCCATGTCGAGAGCCTTCTTGTAATATTCCATCGCGCGGTTCTTGTCCGCTTCTTCCGTGCCCAGGGCATAGTTGAAGTAGTCTCCCATTTCGCGATAATCCAGGCAGTCGAGCTTGCCGTCATCGGTCGTGGCGAAGAGGCTTAAGGCCTTGTCGTAGTACTTGCGGGCTTCTTCCGGGTTGGCTTCGAGGTTGCCGTTGATGCCTTCGCGAATGATGCGACCGATTTCGAAGAAGGACTTTCCCTTGGTCGTTCCCTTTCTCGCGGATTTGTTGATGAGTTTCAGGGCCGTGTCGACCTTCTTTCCTTCTTCCAACAATTTCAGACCATCCTCAAGGTTCTTGTCCATGGTATAGGGCATAAATCATCCTCCTGATTTCAATAACCCTATTATAAATAGTGTATACTTTCCTTTCAAGCCGAAAAGAAGCAAGTTTCAGCGCTTTTTGCCTTTTCTCCACCTTGAGGAATCCTCATTTTGTCAAGAAGAGGCCAGAAGAATCCCTTTCGCAAGGAAAGTTGATGGATTTCGATTGAAACAGGGATTGCTCTGTGATATATTACCTAACGCCCGTTTTGGGCTTACCTTTGGTCCGCTGGATTGGTCACATGTCCATGAACAGAGGGAAAACACAATGATTACCAAAGGAGTGAACCAACAATGAACAAGAATCTCGTTCAGCAGGTCACTGCCACTCAGATCCGTCACGACATTCCGGACTTCGTCACGGGCGATACCGTCCGTGTCATGGTCACGATTCGTGAAGGGAACAAAGAGAGACAGCAGGCCTTCGAAGGCGTCGTCATCTCGATCCGCGGCGCTGGCGTCAGCAAGACGTTCGTCGTCCGCAAGGATTCCGCCGGCATCGGCGTCGAAAGGAACTTCTTCGTCAACTCTCCGGTCCTTGCCTCCATCACCGTTCTCCGCCATGGTAAGGTCCGCAGGAAGAAGCTCTTCTACCTTCGCAACAGGAAGGGCAAGGCTGCCCGTTTGGAAGAGGTCATCCGCAAGGACAAGATCGCTGCCAACCTCGCTGCCACCAAGACCAACGCCGACAAGAAGAAGGCTCTCAACCGAGAGAAGGCCAAGGCCGCCAAGGAACACAAGGCTGCCGAAGCTGCCGCCGAGAGCGAAAGCAAGTAATTCTCCTTCCTACGTTCTGTATCGATGTGACAAACGAGCTGGCTTCGGCCAGCTTTTTTTCTGTCCTTTCATCCCGTATGATAGAAGGACTCCCGATTTTCGAATTCGGATCTTGGAGGTATCCATGAAGAAAAAAAGAATCGTCTCCCTTGCTTTGTTCCTCTCCCTTTCCCTGCTCTCGTCCTGTGGGAACTCATCGGTGAGCCAAAAGTCCTCGCAAAGCTCTCAAATTGGTATCGCTGTCACGAAATTGGAAATTGCGACTTTACCGAAGGTTAATTATCTGAAATATGACACTCTCGACTTGAGCGGAATGGTTGTTGTCCAGAACGATTATTCGGTGGGGGAAGACCTTCTTCTCTCCCAGCCTGTCACGGAATACCGGGTCACGATGGACGGAAAAGTCGTCGACACGGGAGAAGTCCTGCTCCAGAGTGCGGCCAAGAAGACCTTGACGGTCTCCTCCCTCTCCCAGCCGGATCTGGAATGCACGTTCGACATCCGCATCCAGGACCTGAGAAGCTTTTCGGAAACGCTTTCTCTCCAGGGAGAGCTTCCGACCTATTATCACGTCGGGGACGCTCTTTCCCTGGATGGACTGACCTATGTCCGACAAGTGACGAGGACGACTCTGGACAATCAGCGCCTTGAGGAGACGAAGTCCTTGTCCCAGAGCGACGTCCAGGCCACCATCGATGGCAAAGACGCAAAAGGATATGTCTTTTCCAAGCCGGGGCGATACGTCCTGTCCTTCCTGGCAGACGGTGTGGAAGAGAAGCTTTCCTTGGAGAGAGTTCTCTATTGTTTGGAGGAGGAGAGCGCCTCACCTGAAAAGCATGGCGAGAGCGAGACCTTGTCTCCGGATGACAAGGAGATGACCGTCACGATCACCACCGATCCGACGGACGAGAGCTATGACAACTACTACAGCCCGGATGAGGTCGAGATCGCACACACGATCTACGATTACGGAAAAAGGGCCTACGACGATTGGGTCTATGCCCCTTCCCTTCCCAAGTCGGGAGAAGAGCGGGCCGAGACTCCCATTCTTGTCGTTCCGGTTGTCCTCTCCGACGGAGAGGAAGTCGCCACAGAGGAAAATAGGGACTTGATCTTCAAGACCTTCTTCGGCCCGGGAGAGGATCTCGCCTATGAATCCCTGCACTCCTATTATTGGAAATCCTCCTATGGCCAGTTGGACATCACCGGAACGGTGACGGACTATTTCTATGCCGAGGATTTCCTTCGCATCCCCCAGGTCGGTTCGATGACGCCGGAGCTTCTCGAAAAGCTTTCTTCCTCCGTCCGCTCCTGGGTCGAGACGGCCTACGACGATGACCTCACGGAATACGATTCCGACAAGGACGGGACGATCGATGCCCTGTGGATGGTCTTTTTGGGACGGGAGAGCAATCCCGACGCTAGCTACTGGGGCCTTTCCGGAACGACGAAGAACACCGGGGATATCGAGCATCCGGTCGTCAACAACTACGGCTTCATTGGCATGGACTTCATCGACGGAAGCTACGATCCCGGGATGGACAAGGGCGGGGATGCCCATGTCGTGATCCACGAGACGGGGCATCTTCTGGGACTTCTGGACTACTACAGCTATGACGGCGACAGCTATTCTCCCCTGGGAGGATTGGATTGCATGGACGGAGGGATCATGGACCACAATCCCTACTCCAAGATGCTTCTGGGCTGGAGCAAGCCCTATGTCGTCTACGGAAACAGCACGATCACGATCCCTTCCTCCCAGGCCAAGGATGCCTTCATCGTCGTCGTCGACGACGAGAGAGAACTCATTCCGGATGCGGAGGGAATCCTGCACTTCGATCCCTTCGACGAATACCTGCTCCTGGACTACTACACCCCGAGCAACCTCAATTCCAGGGGCTATGCCTATGCCGGCGACGAACCGATCCAGAAAGACGGAGGCCGTCTCTACCATGTCGACAATCGCCTGGCCTATCGCCGGGAGGGAAGCTATCGCTACGATCTCTTCGAGACTCCGGAAAAGGCCTGGGCCTATGACGGGGATCTTGCCAAGCTCATCGTCAATTCCCGTGCGACGGGCGAGACCTCCTCGGGTCTGATCGGCATGGACAGCTTCGACGAGATCCGCTGGATCAGCGCCGACGGACGCTATATCAGCTACAACCGCTCGGGAAAGCCAAACGAGAAGACCCTCTTCCAGGCAGGAGATAGTTTCGCTCTCTCCGATTATGCCGATCAGTTCAACAACGGCATGCTCAACTCCGGAAAGGCCTTTTCCTCAACGATCACGAT
This sequence comes from uncultured Bacillota bacterium, assembly GCA_949290645.1. Taxonomy (GTDB): domain Bacteria; phylum Bacillota_I; class Bacilli_A; order RFN20; family CAG-288; genus Enterosoma. Next base: position 139,166 of record CASESG010000002.1, on the reverse strand, counting down.
CGACAGCATCGCCTAGGGAAGATCGTCGAGAAGTCTTCCGAGCATAAGAAAAGGGGCTTTCTGTCACAGACGTGAGAGAAAGTCCCTTTTTCTGAACCTTAGCCGTTCCAGGTCTCAAGGAAGTAGGAAGGAAGGGTCGTGGAATCGATGTCCTTGAGGGTGAAGGTGACCTTGTAGTCGGTCCCCATGAAGTCGAAGCCGGTGGAGACCGTGTCGATCTTTCCGTCCTTGAGGGTCAGGGAGAGTCCGGTGCCGTCGGTCAGGAGCGCTTCCGAGTTGGCGCCGAGGAAGGGGTTGTCGAAGTAGGAAGCGATGGAGGCGTCGAGTCTCTTGTCGGCGGTGTAGACTCCGTCCGTGTTGGTGAAGACCGCGGCGGAGACGCTATCGAACTGCGGGATGAGCTCGTCCCAGGAGTCGATGACGTAGGGAGCGGTGGAAGAGACCGCGATGGTGCTCCAGTTCCAGCTGGAGGAGAAGACGTATTCATAGCCGAGCCATTTGCCGGCATAGTCGCCGTCTTTCTGGTAGGAGGCGACATAGTCGTAGTTGTCTCCGGCGGTATAGGGCTTGTCCTCTTCGCCCTGGTGGAAGAAGGCGAGGCCATTCTCCTTGTCGTAGTAACCGGTCGTGAGCATCTTGGTGCCGTCGCTCAGGTTCTCGATCGTCTTCTCGTAGGTGAAATTTTTGGCCGTCTTCAAGGCGGAAAGGGCCGTCTCGAGCTCCGGATTCTGATTGGTCAGGGGAGTGACGTGCTCGACGACCTTCTCGCCATGTCTGGAATAAGACACGTCGAGAGTCGACTGGCGGACGAAGTTGGAAGCGACGAGGTCCTCGATGGCGAAGCGGAGGGTGGCGATGTTTCCGTTCGAGTCGAGGTTGACGACGCAATCATCCGCCTTGTTGACGGAAGAAAGGCCGTAGCACTCCTTGAGAAATTCCGCCTTGTCAAGGTCGAGATGGATGTTTCCGTCCTCCTCGTATGAGAGGTCTTTCTCCTCGATGTAGTCCCAGGGGTTCTTGAACTCGGAGGCGAAGACGATGGGGTCATAGATTCCCGTCTCGCTGTTCTGGATGGAGGGAAGGGAACGGCTGACGGTGTTGTCCACGTTGAGGATCTCGCTGTAGGCAAGGCCGTCCTCCGGATTCTCGAAGATCGTCTGCTCGGCGATCGGATGGGTTGTGGCCGTCGCCTCGATTGGCTCTCCGGTCTCCTTTTCGAGATCGCTGTTGACTCTCTTGCCGGAGACCTGATACCCTCTCTCGCCATCCGCATAGCTGTGCTTGATGGTCTCGTCTGTCGCGACCTGGATGTCGATAGCCTGATTGTTGTCGGGATGGGTGACCTTGACGATGGAGGAAATCTCCACCTGGTGGCTGTTCTTCCTCAGGCTGGAAAGGGCCTTGGCGATCTCCTCGGGAGTCTTTTCGCTGCTCTGGGAAGAGGAGGAAGAGGAATCGGAAGAAGAGGAATTCTCTCCGCAGGAAGTCAAGAAGAGGGCGGGAAGAAGGAAGAGAAGGCTGGCAATCTTGTTTTTCATGATCGTTCCTCCTTATCAAAGGTTCTCGATGTCGACGAAGGCCGGAAGAAGGGTCGTCCCGTAATCCGAGAGTTCGGTCACGAAGGTGACGACGCTCGATTCCTCAATCAGGCTTGTCACCTCATCGACCTTTCCGTCCTTGAGGGTGACACTGGCGAAAAGACCCGCTCCATCGCTCGCCCCGTAGATCGTGGGGATGAGGGAGCTTGCGCCAAAGCTTGTCGCTTCTTCCACGAGGGAATAGACATCCTCACCCTTGTCGAGGAAGAGGGCAGGGGAGATGTTGAGCAATCCGCCGAGGTATTGAGCCACTGGGCTGACGGAGGACATTCCGCCCCGGACGAGCTCTCCGTTGACGACGTTGTAGGTGCGGAAGATGCCGTTTTGCGCGAGATAGAAGACATCGCCGTTTCTCGGTCCCTTGTCGTATCGGTTCTGCTGATAGTAGACTCCCTCTTTTGTCACGTAGAGGGCGCTTTCGTTGGCTAAGCCGTTGGAGCGGAAAAATGCCGTGTAGTTGTCTCCAATCGAGAGGATGGCATTTGCGAGCTCCACGTTCGTGTGCGTGCTGGGAGTGAGATGGGAAAACTGGGGTGTCGTGAGGTCGATCGTCATCTCAACCTCGACATCGGAGAGGACGTTGAGGAAGCCAGATGTCGTGGAGAGACCCATGGTCTTGGTGGGAAGGTCGAAGTCGATGCCGACGATTTCCTCTCCATCGGTCACAAACTGGGCCTTGGTGACCGAGCGATCCTTGCCGGTGAGGGTGGAAAGCAGGAAGGTCGCCTTCTCTCCGTCAATCGACAGATCTTCCTTGATGTCGTCCGCAAGGAAGTAATCGAAGGGATTCTTGAACTTCGCACTGTAGAGAATGTCCATCCCCAAAGCTCCATAGCGCAGGGTCTTCACTCTGTTGTCCGGTGCGAGGACCTCGTATTCGGCATAGCGCTCGGGCCCTTCGAAGTAGAGCTGCTTGCGGTTTCCCTCGAGGACGCGGGTGGCTCTGCTCTTGCTTCCGTCTGCGTTCTCGATGAATCCGAATTCCTGATGGAAGCTCTCGCTCGATTGGCTGTCATAGATCTCGTAACCTTCGGGATAGGTGATTTTCTCGTTGTAGGTCGTCTCGACCGAAAAGCCATTCCGGAGCGTATCGAGAAGCACGGAGGGAGTCCATTGACTTTCGACGGAAGCGGCCTTTTTCTCCTTTGTCAGGGAGATTCCTTCCCCGACGGGCAGGTTGAGGGCGAAGAGGGCGAGGGGAAGAAGGATCATTTTCTTGTTCATGCGTTATCTCCTTCCGAAGTGAACAGATAGTCCAGGGCGATGTCCACCGCTTTCTTCAAGTCGCCGGAAAGGGCGGAGAGGTCGGTCGTCCCGAAGTCCGTGAAGCTTGTCGAGGTGGTGTAGGGATTGCCGTCCGTTCCGCGATAGGTCAGGCGGAAGATCGGATTTTCGGGATCCTTGAGGTCGATGGCGAAGCGCGTGAAGTTGAAGTCCAACGTCGTGGCATCGCTGACGTAGTATTGTGAGCTGATGTGGGAGAGGTAGTCTCCGACGCCCAAAAGGGAAGTCATGATCTCGATGGCGAACTCCCGGTTGTAGAAGGAAGCCGTGTTGGGATGGAAGTCGAAGGTCACGCCATCCTCGGTCGTGAAGAAGTCGGCGCTAAATCCGCCAAGGGCCGGGACGGCCTCTTCGATGGAGGGATAGAATTCGTTGCTGACCTGGCCGAATTCCCCGGTGTTGGGAGTGACGCCGATTGCCCAATAGCCCTCTTGGAGGTCGCCGGTTTCGCTGGCACCCTTGGTTCCTTTGGCAAGGCCGGTATAGACCGTGTTCCCGGAGTTGTCCTGAAGTGCGGCGGAGGAGAGCATCAGGCCCAATCCGTCTTTCTTGTCTCCAGTATAGGGGAGGTCGTAGCGATTCTGGTAGGAAATGGATCCGCCCTGGTTCATCGTGATGTTCTGGGTGAAGTTTCCTTTCTCGATCTTCTGACCGAGGGAAGTGAGGGCATCCTGAAGCTTCTGATGGTCTTCTTCCGAAAGCGTGGTCTCGATGGGGGCAAGCCTTGCCACGGAATCAATTGCTTGGAAGTCGACGTCGAAGTGCTCGCAGATGCCGCCGTAGAGGTCTTCCTTGACGTGATCGAAGGAGAGATTTGTCAGCTTTCCTTCCTCATCCAAGGAGAGCTGAATGTTCTGGGCATACGTGGAGAGAGTGGAGCTGTCCCAGGCCAAAGTGTCCTCGAAGGGGTAGAAGAGATCGAGGCTTGTCGCAAGGACGCTCTTGGCCTTTTCGGAAGGGATGAGTGTGTATCCGTTTGCGGAGCTCTCCAGCTGGAAGAAGGTCTCGACGTTGTCCGTGTCGATCATCTGGAAGGGGCTTCCGTAGTGGGAATCGTAGTCGATGGGGGTCTCCTCCTGGTCACCTTGGTTGAGGGCGATTGTCTCAATCTCGTTGTGGGTGTTGAGATAGAGCTCGTTGGTATTTCCGTCCTCGTCCTTGAAAACCGTGCGCATGCGGGAAGAGGAAGCGTCCTTGACGGTCGTCGTCCTCTCTTCCGGGCTGACCTGGTCGATGACCTCGGTCGTCGTTCCGTCATAGGAAGTCCTTGTCGCCGTCATCTCGAAGGGACTTGTGAGGAAGGCGCAGAGGTTGTTCAAGATCGCGGAGCTGTTCTCAGCCCTGAGGATGCGCTCGTTTTGAAGAGCTAAGCCGTCCTTGCAGGAGGTGAGGAGCAGGAGAGGAAGCAACAGGAAAAGATTCTTTTTCATCATTTTGTCCTCCGGATGAGAATGGTGCAGCTCTCGGAAGTCACGGAAGTGACCTCGAAGGTCATTCCGAGCTTCGTCCCGCTGTCGAAGGCGAAATCCTTGTAGAAATCGTATCCTTCCTTCAGGCCGAAGACATCGCCCTCCCGGAAGAGGTCCTCGTCGGAAAGGGCGACCTCGCTGTCCAGGATGTGCCGGTTTCTTCCTTCCTCGGAAAGGAGAGAGAGCAAGGGTTCCTTGTCGATGATCCCGTACTCGGAAAGAGGATTGACGGAACTGTTGGAATGGCGATAGGAATAGATGCGACCGGACGTGGTCTCGGGCATCTCGAAAGTCGGGAAGTAGCCGTCCTCGTCTCCGTAGACCAGGGTGGAGTTGACCTCATAGAGGCGGATTCCTTCGCTGAGGAAGTTGTGTCTTTGGTACACATATGGTTTCTCGCTGTCGAAGGCATCCAATCCCGTCGGAGCGTAGAAGTCGACAAGGAGGTATTCTCCGTAGAGACCGGTCTTTTTTGCTGAGAGAGCCAAAGGGTGATCCTTGGTGATGGTCTTGGTCAGACCCTCCTCAGGAATGTCCGCGGCCGTCACAAACTCCGGCTCGATCCATCCCATCTGGTACTTGCTGAAGGGGTTGTGATCGCCGATGTAGCCGTCCATGCGGTCGAGCAATCCCAGGGGAGTCCTCAGCTTTCCCGTCGTGCTGTCTCCGACGGTGTCGAGATAGCTCTCAAGTCCCATCATCGAGCCGAGGCTTGTGATGTAGAGATGGGAATCGGGGGCGCTTGAGGTCCCAAGGGCCGAGGTCAGAAAGGTGTCATAGCCCGAGACGTAGCTGACGCTGTTGATCGGCGAGGAGAGGGCACCTTCGGAGATGGTGTAGTCCCCTCTCAGGGCATCCATCGCCGCGTCGGCCGAGCTTCCGAAGCCCATGGCAAGAAACGGTGTCACGAGGAAGATGCCATCGACCTTTCCGTCGTCATCGCTGTCGAAGTCCTGAGGATCGTAGGTCCTTGTCGAGTCGACGAAGAAGTAGTCGTAGACTTCCTTCGTGAGCTGCTTCAAGAAAGGAGAGATGCCCTTTGCGGCGATGTCGCTCAGGGTCTCCTCGACGGTGGCCTCCATGGTGTAGAGCGGAGTGACCACTCCGTCGAGGGAAAGCTTGCCTCCGCTCGACTCGTCGTAGAATTCCTTGACGGAAGGGATTTCGCCGCCTTCGCCGAAGAAGGACTCTTCGATTTCGGAAAGTAGAGACGAGGAGAAGGACATCGGATATTGGCCTAAGGTGTACTGATCGGCATCGGAGAGAGTGACGGGAACGACCAGGATGTTGGCTTCTCCCAAGGTCGGGAATCCGGTCTGTCCCTGGGTCTTTCTCAGGATGTTGAGAGGGCTTTGCCTTCCCTGGGGATTTTGGACACTGGGTTGATCGGCATCCTCGAGGAAATCCTCTCCGGGTGTCCAGGGCGTGCTGATCTCGGAAGAGGTCGTCGTGGAAGAAGAGTCGAGGGAAGAGTTTTGGGAAGAGGAGCTTGTGGAGGAACTGCTCGTCTTGTTGTCGCAGGCAGAAAGAAGAAGGAGAGGAAGGGTCAGGAAGAGCAGTCCGATGGATTTTTTCTTATTTCTCATTTTGATACTCCCATCGTGATAAACCGCTCAATTATATCAACAGGGAAAGGAGTATTTTTCCAGCCGAGAGGAAAAAGGATCGGAAAAGGTTATGTAAGCGGTTTATCACTGATTGAAGGTAAAATTGTGAAATAAGGTGCTGGCAGGGGCAAACGATTTTCTTTATATTCCTATTCATCGAGGTATCCAAACCATGAAACACAAGATTTATCCGCTCTCTCTGCTTTCTCTTCTGGCCAGCGTGTCCCTTGTCACTTCTTGCGGAAAGACGTCCTCTTCCACAAGCTCGACAACGGAAAGCTCCAGCACATCGAGTCCTGTCGATTCCTCTTCCGCCGCCACGAACACTCAACAGGACTTCCTGGATTTCCAGAAGTACATGCGCGAGACTGTCCTGAGCAAGGACGTGAAGAAGGCGACCTTTACGGAGACCAACAGCCAGGACGGCTACGAGAACCGCATCCGCACGACCAAATATGGCGTGGATGAGGTGTTCACGACCATCGTCGGAAATGCGGACTATCTTCAGTATGCCGCCATCCGCGATGGCATCTATTACACCGCCATCGGAAGCGAGGACGGAGTCAGCGTCAGTCGTCAGCTGATCACGGACAAGACGGGAGCCAGCACGACGACGGAAGAGGTCGCGCGCAACACCTTGAATCGATATCTGGAAATCGCAGATTTCAGGGAGACGGAAATCTTCGATGTGTTCACGACCGAAGATGCCGTCGCCACTCTGTTCAAGAAAGATGGAGATGTCATCACTCTCTCCGCCTATCGGGAAACGGATTCCATCTACAATTATGCCTATACCATCGTCTTGAACATCAATGACCAAGATGAGATCGTCTCCTTGGAAGGGCAGGTCGACTTCGCCGACTCGGATCACTGGGATGACGTCAACAAGGTTCCGACCAGCACGGAGGACTCCTATCAGGTCTACATCGAGATTGCTGAAGGAGATCTGGTCTACGGAGCTCTTTCCGCAGACGAACCTCTGCTCTACGATTTCTCGGGCTGTTTCGTCACCAGCGTCGAGGCCGAAATCTATGCCGAAGATGTCACTGGCATGGGCGGCGCGACTTCCGGACAGGCCAACGAACTCAAGGTCGGGGATTATCTGACGGTCCAGGTTCTCTCCTATCTTCCCGAGACGGCCGTGGACGGATTTTCCGGAAACTTCAAGATCACGGGTTCCTCCGATCCGACTTTGGTCAGCCCCACTCCGGACGGATATGCCTATTACGTCCCGGAGCAGGCGGAAGATTTCACGGAAGGGACGTGCGAGGTCTATGTCGGAAACATCTTCAACGAGAAGCTCGACACGGTCACGGTCCATGTCACGGGAAGTTCTTCGACTACCCAGGGAAACGAGCCAGTCGTCTATAGCTTTGACGATGCGCCGGGATTCGAATACATCGGCTCGGAAGATCTCGAAGGACGCTTCACCATCGACGTCGATGCCACGGATCCGACCGTCTTCACGGCGATGACCTTGGTCCCGGGTCCCTTCCGCATCCAAGGGGATGAGATCGAAATCGACGATCCGAATCTCGTCGCCGCGATGTTCCAGGAAAATCCGGAAGGCGGCATGAAGATCGACTTGGCGATGATGGCCATCGGCGGTTATACGGGCTCGACCTTGATCCACGTCCCGTATACCAACGGCATGACGACGTTCATGGCGACGTTCGAGGTCGTGGTCGCCCGCTCGCCGAAGCTGATGATGGTCAATCCCCAGGACGGATATGAAGATCTTTGGGAGGGAGAGTGCTACGGACGCTTCACCCTGTCTCTGGCGGAAGGTGAGAAGGCCTTCTCCGTCCAGCTTTCCGGAATGCCTCCCTATCAGATCACGGGTGAGGAGATCATGAGCGACGATCCGGAAATTGCCACGGCCTCCTTCACGGGTGACCAGGAGACTGGATATTCCATCACGATCGTCCCCAAGAAGACCGGGACGACGATCATCCGCGTCCCTTCCATGATGGGAACTTGGCCTTATGAGGTCGTGATTGGAGAATAGGGAAGAGAAGAAGTTCGACAAGCCAGGTCTTCGGGCCTGGCTTTTTGAATGACAGAATCGTTCTGTTTCTTTATCATAGAGAGAACATGAAGATCGCTTTTGTCTTTTTCTCGGGAACGGGAAACACCAAGAGATGCATCGAGAAGATGGAGGAATGCCTTTCGGCCTTCGGGGAGGAGGCTGTCCTTTTCGACCTGGAACAGAACAGGGATCCGGACCTCTCCTTGTTCGATGTCTTGGTTCTGGGCTACCCGATCCATGCCTTCAACGCCCCAAAGTGGATTCTCGACTTCGCCCGGAACCTGGAGACCCTGAGAAAAGAGAATCCGATCTATGTCCTGAAGACCTCGGGTGAGGGTCTCTCTCTCAACGAGGAATCCTCGGCAAAGCTCTTTTCGATCCTGAGAAAGAAAGGCTATTCCCTGGCGGGGGAATTTCATTACCTGATGCCCTATGACATGGTCTTCCGACATACGGAGAAGATGGCCTATTGGATGTGGAGGACGGCTCTTCGGCTGATTTCCTTGGATGCGAGGAGGATCTTGAAGAAAGAGCGGTTCTATCGAAAGACTTTCTTTCTCCTCCGCTTTCCTCTCTTTCTTCTTCGCATCGAGCAGAAGGCCAGTCCCCTTCTGGGAAAGACCTTCCGCGCCGACAAGAAGTGCATCCGCTGCGGTTTGTGCGTCCGCTCCTGTCCGACGAAGAACATCGTGATGGACGAGAAGGGAATCCACTTCGAGAACCGGTGCATCCTCTGTTCCCGCTGTGCCTTCTTCTGCCCTAAGGATGCCATCCATCTTGGCATTCTCGACTTCATGAAGGTCAACGGGCCATATCGGTTCGAACCGACTGAAGGAAAGGAGAAGGAAAGGCGGACCTTGCGTCGCTCCTATCGGAGGTATTTCGAGAGGGCAGAGAAGAGGATCGAGGAAGAGAAGCTGTCAAGGGAAAAGACTTGACAGACGCTTTTCGAGAAGGTATATTCTTCTCGTTTGAAATCAACTTTGGAGGATTTATCACATGGTCAAGATCAGACTCTGCCGCATCGGAAGAAAGGCTCTTCCGAGCTATCGTATCGTTGTCAGCGATTCGCGCAAGACCCCTCGCTCGGACAACCTTGCCGACCTGGGATTCTTCAACCCCCACACCCACGATTTCTCGATCGATGAGAACGAGGCCCTGAAGTGGCTCAACAACGGCGCCATCCCTTCGGATTCGGTCCGCACGCTTCTCACCAAGAAGGGCATCTACAAGAAATTCGTCGACGCCAAGCTCGAGGCGCGCAAGGCCAAGAAAGAGGCGAAGTGACGATGAACGGAGGAACCGATATCGATCTCACTCAGGATATCCGCTCCCTCGTTGAACCACTCGTCGGGAATCCCGAGAAAATCGTCATTACGAGAATGGACAAGCCGGAGAACCGCACCAAGAGGGAACAGACCTACCTGATCCTCTGCGAGAACGAGGACCTGGGCAAGCTGATCGGCCGTCACGGGGTGATCTCCGATTCCCTCAGGACGATTCTCAACGTCTCCATCAAGAACCTGCGCAAGAAGGTTCACCTGCGCTTCCAGAGCTTGCAGGACTACAAGAACAACCATCCGGAATTCGAAATTCCGCAGCAATGAGAAGGAAAGGGGAGCTTTGCTCCCTCTTTCTTTCGGAAAGGAAGGCAAACATGGCCGTCAAAAACATCGGCAAGATCGTCAACACCTTCGGCATCAAGGGACAGCTCAAGGTCTCCATCTCCACGACCAATCCCGAGCTGCGCTTTGCCGTGGGGAAGAAAGTCCTCATCCTCGATCAGGACGAGAAGGAACAGGAATATGAGATCTCCTCCTTCCGGATGAAGGACAATCGCATCGCCGTCATCGGCCTTGTGGGATATGACGACATCAACGAGATCGAATGGATGATCGGAAGGACAATCCGGGAGAACGTCCGCCCTCCCAAGGGCGAGTATTTCTATGACGAGCTCGTCGGGATGGAAATCGTCGACTGCAGGGGAGAGACGTACGGCAAGGTCGAGACGGTAAACAAGATGCCCGCCGGCGACTATCTCGTCTCCGGAAAGTCCTACATCCCCTTCAAGGAAGGGCTCTTCGTCCTCAGGGTGGACAAGAAGGAGAAGAAGATCTATCTGACGGAGCTCGGAAGCGAGGTTCTGGCGAAGTGAAGATCACCATCTTGACGATCTTTCCGGAATTCTTCGACCGATTTCTGGACAACTCCATCGTCAAGAGAGCGATTGCCAAGGGTGTCGTCACTTTTGAGATTGCCAACATCCGGGATTATTCCCTGGACAAGAACCATCGTGTCGACGATCATCCCATCGGTGGCGGGGCTGGCCTTGTGATGCGCCTGGAGCCTCTGGTCTCCTGCCTGCGGTCCCATTCCAACGAGAAGAGCCACAAGATCTATCTCGGCCCCAGGGGAAAGAGCTTCACCCAGAAGGATGCCATCCGTCTGAGCCGTATGGAAGATCTCGTCTTGGTCTGCGGCCACTACGAAGGGGTCGATGCCCGCTTCTCCTCCTATGTGGACGAGGAGCTCTCGATTGGGGATTTCATCCTCACCGGGGGAGAGATCCCGGCCATGGCCATTGCCGACAGCGTCACACGGCTGCTCAAGGGCGCGATCAGCGAGGATTCGACCAAGGAGGAAAGCTTCGACGACGATCTCCTGGAATACGATCAATATACCTATCCCCTGGAGTTCGAGGGAAAGAGGATCCCGGAGATTCTCTTCTGTGGGAATCACGAGGTTGTCTCCTCTTATCGCCACAGGGAGAGCGTGATTTTGACTTACGAGAAAAGAAGAGACCTCTTCGATCGAAGAAGGTATTCGAAAAAGGATTATGAGATCCTGATGTCCTATCTCGAAGGGAAGAAGGAGGAGGACAAAAAGGAGAAGGAAGCCCTCGAGAAGGGGAAAAAATTCCTTCCCAAGAGCTGAGGAGGATTCAGTCCTCCTCTTTTTCTTGCTTTTGGAAAGCCTCGACGGGATTGATCTGGAAGGAAAGGCCTTGGAAGTCCATCTCCTTTGTCTTTCCCGGAAGATGGGTCGTGAGGGTGATGGTGTCGATGTTGGTGAATCCCAGGCGGTGATAGAGCCGCAAGGCCTTGGTGTTGAAAGGCGAGACCTCGATCTGGACCCGGTCGTTGTCCTTGGAGAGGACAATCTTCTGGATCTCCTTGATGGCGAAGGAGGCAAGGCCTTTGGAACGGAATTCCTTCTTCACGTAGAGATACTCGATGTTGTTGAGATAGCCGTACTTCTCGTTGACATAGATGAAGCCGCTGATCGCGCCGTCGGCAAGGATCAGACGCCCGATGCCCTTGCTGTCGAGCATCCTGCGGATGTCCTCCAGGATGTCGGAGTCGCTGGGGTGGACGAATTGGCTCTGCCAGAACTCGACCAGCATCTCCGCCAAGCTGTCCAAATCACCCAGTTTCACTTTGCGCAGTTCTTTGTTCATGGTCAAAACCTCCGCCGACATTATGGCAAAAGCAAGAAATAAAAGCAATTTTTGCCAGATTCATGAACAAAAGAACATATCTTTGTCTATGGATGGTCTCCCGAGGAGAATCCGTCGTCCAAAAAAGCACGGCCTTGCCGTGCCTTGTCAGTCGACTCTCTTCCCGTCATAAGTGACGGGAATGATCTTTCCTACATTCGCAATTCTCTTTCCGTCAAAGAGGTCGCTGTCGGTGAGAATTCCGATGACATCCGCATATTCTTTCTTGCCATCCAGGAGATAGGAAGGCAAGGGTAGGTATGGATTCTTCTGATCCGTCTGGCTGTAGACGAGGATGTGATGCCATTCTCCCTGGAAGAGGAAGACCAGATCGTGATTCTTTCTCTTGGAAGGCTTGAGACGCTCTTGAAGCCAGAAGCTGTCCTTTTCCGGGAAGTTCCCTTCTCTGTAGATCTTCTTGGCCTTCTTGATCTTGCTTTGCGGCCTGTGGCGGAGCGAGGCGTAGAGGAAGAATGCCATGGGGATGAGAAGGAGGACCAGGAAGGCGAGTCCGATGATGAAGAAGGCGATCTTGAGCGATTCCTGAAATACCGGAATGAGTGCGAGGGCGAAGAAGAGGATGCCGATGACGGCCATTGCGATCGAGAGCGCCATCAGGGCCCAGTAAGCGAGAGGAACCTTCTCTTCTCTCAAGGCCATGATCGGCTTCTTGGCCTTCTGGATCAAAAGAAAGATCACATTTTCCATCAGCGCAAGCCACCCATCATCCGGCGAAGCATCATCGGGTTGGACTTCATCATCTTCATGTTCTTCTGCATCGCCTGGTAGCTCTCAAGGACCTGGTTGACTTCCTTGGGAGTCGTTCCGGAGCCGTTGGCGATCCTCAGCTTCCGGCTGCTCTTGATCATCTCCGGCTTCCTTCTCTCCTCCCTTGTCATGGAGTTGATGATGACCTCGGTTCTCTTGAGCATCTTCTGCGCCTGGTCGACCTGGTCCTCCGAGAGCTTGGGCATGCCCGGAAGCATCGTCAGGATCTTCCGCAGAGGTCCGAGCTTGTTCATCTGCTTCATCATCGAGAGCATGTCGGTGAGGTCGAACTGTCCGTTCATCAACCTCCGGCTTGTCTTCTCCGCCTGCTTCTCGTCGATCTTGGCCTGGACTTCCTCGACCAGGGAGACGATGTCTCCCATGCCCAGGATGCGGGAAGCCATGCGGTCGGGATGGAAGTTCTCCAGATCGTCCATCTTCTCGCCCGTTCCGGCGTACTTGATTGGGATGCCGGTCAGCTTCTTGATGGAGAGGGCGGCACCGCCTCTGGAATCGCCGTCGAGCTTTGTCATCACAAGGCCCGTGATCTTGATCTCGCGGTTGAAGGTCAAGGCGACGTTGGTGGCGTTCTGGCCGACCATCGAGTCGACGGTCAACAGGGTCTCGTCGACGGGGACGATCTCCTGGATCTTCTTGAGCTCAGCCATCAGCTTCTCGTCGATCTCCAGACGTCCGGCTGTATCCAGGATCAGGATGTCGTATTTCTCGGACAGAGCCTTCTGATAGGCTTCCTTGGCAATCTCGGGAGGCATCTTTTCCGGAGCGGAATAGGTCTCGACTTCGGGATCGCACTTCTTTCCGAGGTTGATCAACTGTTCGATGGCGGCGGGGCGGTAGACGTCCAGAGCGGCCAGAAGGACCTTCTTGTGGTTCTTCCTTTCGTAGAGCTGGGCCAGCTTGGCGGCGGAGGTCGTCTTTCCGGTACCTTGGAGACCGACCATCATTAAGACGGTCGGCTTCCCGTCCATGCGGAAGCAGACATCGTTGTCCCCGTCGCCCAGAAGTCCTTCCATCTTGTCGTGGACGATCTTGACGACCATGTCTCCGGGAGAGACCTTGTCCAGGACTTTCTGTCCCTTGGCCTCTTCCTTGACTTCCTTGATGAAGTCGGTGACGACATCGTAGTTGACGTCCGCTTCCAGAAGGGCTTTTCGCACCTCCTGGAGCATCTCGTCCATGTTCCGTTCGTTGAGGGTGGCCTGTCCGCGAATCTTCTTGACGATGCGACCCAGACGGTCGCCCAGTGCCTCAAATGCCATAATCGAGTTCTCCTTTGATCTTGTCGATCTTTTCTTGTCTCTTCGTCGGATCGTTCTCTTTTTCGACTTCCCCAAGGAGATGGACGATCGCCCTCTCCTTCTTGAGGAAGGAAAGCTTCTTCTCGTATTCCAGAAGGGCCTTCTCTCCCTCCTTGATGCTCTGCTGGACGGCGCTTCGCGAGACGTGATCGTTACTGGCGATCTCACTTAAGGAGAGATCGGAGAGATAGAAGTCGGAAAGGCGCCTTCTTGTCGTCTTGGAAAGCAGCTTGCCGTAGAGGAGAAGAAGGGCCGAATACTTCTCCTTGCTGTCGAGGATGTCCATCTTGACTCCCTAGATGAGGAACATCAGCAGGTCGAGCAGCAGGAAGATGAGAGCCGTCGCCATGAAGGTGACCCAGAAGAAGCGCTGGCGATAGAAGTGCTTTCGGTCGAAGCGGGTGTTGATGATGGCGACCAGGAAAGAGAGGACAAGGGAAGTGACCATCGTCGCCAGGTAGGAGTTTCCGCCCAGGGTGGTGACCAGCAGGGAGACGACCGAGTTGACCACCAGGCAGAGAACGATCCAAATCAGAAAGGATGCCATGGTCATTCCTCCTCGTTGCCGATCAGAAGTCCGTAGAGGTACTTGTCGAGATCGAATTCTTCCAGATCGTCCATCTTCTCGCCCAGGCCGATGAAGCGGACCGGAAGGGAGAGCTGCTTGCGGATAGCAAGCAGGATTCCGCCCTTGCTGGTCCCGTCCATCTTGGTGATGACGATGCCCGTCAAGGGAACCGACTCCTTGAAGACCTGAGCCTGGTCGATGCCGTTTTGTCCGGTGTTGGCATCGATGACAAGCAGGGATTCATGGGGTGCCTCGGGGATGACCTTCTTCATCACGCGGACGACCTTCGAGAGCTCGTCCATCAAGGCCTTCTTGTTCTGAAGGCGACCGGCCGTATCGACGAAGACGAGGTCGTAGTTCTCGTTCTTGGCCTTTTTCAGGGCGTCGAAGCAGAGGGAGGCCGGATCGGCCAAGGGGCGGGAGAGGATGTCGACACCGACTTTCTCCGCCCAATAGGTGAGCTGCTCGACCGCGCCGGCTCGGAAGGTGTCGGCCGCGACAAGGAGAACCTTCTTTCCCCGGTCCTTGTACTTCTTGGCGAGTTTGGCCGTGGTGGTCGTCTTTCCGCCACCGTTGACGCCGCACATGAAGACGACCGTCGGCCCCTCCTTTGCCATCTCCAGATCGGTCTTGAACGATCCGCCTTCGTTGGCATAGCCGATGAACATCTTGTCGATCAAAAGGTCGTTGAGCTGTTGGGGATCGTCGATCTTCTGCAGGGCCGCTTCCGCTGCCGTCTCCCGGATCAGTTCCAGGGAGAGGTCGACACCGACATCGGCCTCGATGAGGATGCGCTCCAGCTGATCGAAGTAATCCTGGTTGACGATCTTGTTGCGGGCGGCAAGCTTTCTCATGCGGTCGGTGAATCCCGTCCGGGACTTGTCGAGGCCGGTGATGTACTTGTCCATCACCTGAGACTCGCTTTCCTTGCCCTTGCTCTCTTTCGTCTCCTCCTCCACTTTCTTGGAGGGGGAAGGAAGGGAAATCTCTTCCTTTTTCTTCGGCAGAGGTTTCACTTCCTCTTTCGTCTCTGGGAGAGGTTTCTCCTCTTTTTCGGGCGTTTCCAAAGCTTCTTCCTTCACGGAAGGAAGAGAAGAAGTTTCTTCCTCTTTTTCGGGGATGGGATTCCCCTCTTTTTTCTCTTCGACGGGAAGCCTCTCCTCTTCGATGCTTTCCTTTTCCTTCCCGATCTCTTCCAGTTGGGAGAGAGGTTCTTCCTTGGGAAGCTCTTCTTCCTTCTCCGGGGAAGAAAACTCGGCGGGAGCGGAAGCCGAGGGGGAAGTGTTTTCTTCCTCAGCGGTTTGTTCTCCCTTCTCTTCGACTTTTTCCTTCTCCTCTTTCCAGCGGGAGAACTTCTGCTTGAGAAAATTGATCAGTCCCATGTCATTTACCTACCCTCTTGGAGAGTGCGTCCTTGGCGGCGTTGATTTCCGCCTCCTTGATGTTGTGCCCAATTCCGGTTCCCAGGATGGTTCCCTGGATCTGGGCGTTGACACGATAGCAGACGTCCGGGGAATTGAGATTGGCCTGGTGGGCCAGGACGTAGTCGATGTTGCTGTGCACGAGCTCCTGAAGCCGCGTCTTGGGATCGGATTCGTCGACGCGGGCTTGGAGATCCTTGAACAGAGGCTCATAGATGTCGAGCAGAAGGCGTCGGACGAAGTCGAAGCCTTGGTCGAGATAGCAGGCTCCGATGAAGGATTCGAAGATGTCCTCGTCGATGTGCTGATGGAAGCGGGTGTTCGACTTTTCGCCGATCGAATAGCGGACCAAGGGAGCGAAGCCGAAGCGGTTCTCGGAGAAATCCGTCAGGGTCTTTCCTTCGATCAGGACGGCACGGGCCTTGCTCATCTCTCCGGAGTTCTTCTCGGGAAAGCGGCGGTAGAGCTCCTCGGCCATGACCATGTCCAAAACGGCATCGCCCAGGAACTCCAGACGGTCATAGGAATGGCACTCCGGATGTTCGTTGGTGTAGGAGGCATGGGTGAAGGCCATCTCGTAGAGGGAGATGTCGTTGGGATGGATGGAGAAGCGCTCCAGGACGGAAAGAAGGCCCTCAATCATTCTTCAACGTGCTCCTGATCTTCTCGACGATGTCGCTCTTTACCATCCTCACGGCGACGTCAATGGCGTTGTAGAAGGCATAGCTGTCGGAGTTTCCGTGTCCCTTGACGGCGACGCCGTTGACGCCCATCAGGATCGCTCCGCCATACTTCTTGTAGTTCATGTTCTCCTTCATCTCCTGGAAACCCTTCTTGGACAGGAGATAGCCGATCTTGGTGAAGAGGTTCTTGGTGAAGGCCTTCTTGATGAGGCTGTTCATCAATCCGGCGGTTCCTTCCGTGGACTTCAAAAGGATGTTTCCGGCAAAGCCGGTTGTGACGATGACATCGTGCTTGCCGTCGAGGACTTCCCTCGCCTCGCTGTTTCCCATGAAGCCCGGGAAGTTCATCTCCTTCATCTGGTGATAGGCATCGACGACCTCGTCGGTTCCCTTTCCTTCCTCGACACCGTTGGAGAGCGTATAGACTTGAGGATGCTCCACATGGAGGATCTCACGGGCATAGATTGAACCCATCTTGGCGAAGCAGACCAGGTCTGCTCCGGTGTTGACGTTGTTGGCACCGACATCGAGGATGACGGCCGCCTTCTTCTTGTCGGCCGTCGGGAAGGCCGCGCAAAGGCCGGCCCTGGTCACGCCTTCGATGTTTCTCAGAAGGATGGTCGCCCCCGAGATGAATCCGCCCGTCGAGCCGGCGGAGACGACACCTTGGCACTGTTCTTCCTGGACTGCCTGGATGGCCTTGTACATCGAGGAATCCCTCTTTCTCAGGAAGTCCAGAGGCTTGACCTCCATCGGGATGATCTCTGTCGTGTTGACCACTTCGACTCTCTCCTGGCCCGCAAAGAGCGGAGAGAGGATCTTCTCGTCACCGAAGCAAGTGAAGGAGACGTCCCTGTGCTCCTTGACATATTTCAGGACGGATTGCGCAAGAGTCTCAGGCCCTTTGTCGGAACCCATCATGTCCACAGCTAGTTTGATCATGGAAAATACCTCGTTTCACGTTACAGAATAATATTCTATCAAAAGAATGTAGTTTTTGTTTCCCCTTATCGATTTCTCACCATTTCCATGCCTTATCGGCTTGAATTTGACAGGGCAATGAAAACAACAGGAGGAGTGGGAACAGCACGATAAGATTGATTACCACGATCCTCAATCCTATGGACTTTACTAGTTCTCTCCCAAGATTATGGACATTGAGCTCACGATTCGAAAGAAAGCGTTTGGCGACCATGTCGTCTTGAAGAATACGGGCTTTTCCCTGCACGGCTGTGGAATCGTCCTTGTGACAGGACCAAATGGTGCCGGCAAATCGACACTCTTTTCCATGCTTTCCGGAAACGACCTCGACTACGATGGAAAACTGTTGGTGAATGGAGAGAAAATCGACAGCAAGAACAATGGCGAATACCAGGAATACGATGTCTCCTACTGCCCACAGGATCCTTTGATCTTCGACGATCTCTCCGTGATGGAGAACGTTCTCTTCCCTTTTTCGGAGAAAGACGAGGGGAAGGCAAAAAGGATCTTGGAATCTCTTGGACTTGGCCAACTGTTGAATCAAGACATCCGAACCCTCTCGACAGGAGAGAGACAAAGACTCTCCTTCGCTCGTGTTCTCTATGAGGAGAAACCGATTCTCCTCTTGGATGAATGCACGTCCGACCTCGATCAAGAAAGCACAGAAATTCTTCTTGACACAATCAAGATGCTAGGAAACGATCATCTTGTTTTCTTGGCAATGCATGATCCTCTTGTCAAGGAAGAAATCAAAGATTGCTCTCTCTTGGATCTCTGGGATGGACAAATTGATTTGCATTCGAATCTTTCTTCTTCCTCAATGGAAAAAGCCGTTCCAATCAAAAGTCGAACTCTTCTGTCTTCGTTTCGGAAAGGAATCCGTTTGTCCAGGCCGTTCCCTCTTGTTCTTTTCCTTCTCTTTGCCTTCCTGACCTCCTTTTCTCTTTTGTTCCACTCCTTTGCCGTCTCCTTTACGGCTGAGAGCAACCAGAAGAGAATCTTCCATACCTATCTTCAGACTGCTCAAGCCATCGCTCTCAGGGACAGGGATGTCTCCCTCTCTCCGGAAGAAGGAACGTCTTTCACCTTGTCTTCCTCTGGGCCTTTCGTCCTTTCCGAGGAGGAAGGAATCGGCAATCGAATCGTCGCGACTCTTCAAGCGAGGGATTTCACCTTCTTTGCCGACCGATTGGTCTCCGGTCGCCTTCCGGAGAAAGAAGGAGAGGTCTTGGTCTCCTCGGCTCTTGTCTCTTTCCTCTGCCCCGGAGAGGATTTGTCCAAGGCCTTGGGAATTGACCTTCTTTCCGCTATCTTGAACTATCCGAGCCACGACATCATCGTCGGGGTGTTCCAGGCGGAGGAAAGCGGTGAATATTCCGCAAGAAAGAATCTGACCGCGGAACGTGGAGCGCCGGCGGAATATCTTGTCTCGTATGCCTTCTTCTCGGAAGTGGCCTTTTGCTATGGAGAGGATGAGGTCAATCCGCAGTTCTTGATTGCGACAGAGGAAAACAGAAGATTGCTCAAGGGCGAGGATGTCGTCGACTTCTCGCTCTACCAGGAAGCGGAGGAGGGAATGCCCTATTGTCCAATCGAAATCGATGAGCAAGGACAGAATCCTCTGGACAATCCACTCTTTCGGTCGACCGGTTCCTCTTTGTCCTTCTCTCTTCTTGCCCTTTCCCTCTCCTTCCTCTCTGCGCTCCTCTGTCCGTTCCTTTTCGCTCTCTCAAGGAAGAGGACCGTTCTCTTCCTAAGGGTTTGCGGGCGCTCGCACAATGTCCTCAATCAAGAGCTCCTTCTTGCCCTTCTCGTTCCGGGTGCTTTTGGAATCGCTCTTGGCTTTGTTCTTGGCTATTCTTGCCTGGGCCTTCTCCAGGCCATCTATTCCTCCCTTCTTTCTTCCTCCTCGACAATCTTTCTTGCTCCGGTTCTCTCTTCCCTTCTTTCCGTTGCGGTTCTTCCCGTTTTTGCTCTGGTGACTCTGTTCTTCGTTTGCCGAAGACTTTCTCCGAAGGACCTCTCCCATCTGCTGTTCGAAATCAAGAGGAAATGATATGAGACTTGTTTCCCTGGAAATAAAATACGGAGACCGCACTCTCTTTTCCAATCTCAATCTGGAGATGGAAAAGGGACTGCTGTGGATCGTTGGACCTTCGGGATCCGGGAAATCGACCTTACTTTCGCTCATCGAAGGAAGCAGACAACCGACAAAAGGAAAAATCGTCCTTGAAGAGGAAGAGCAAAACGTCTGCTATTGCGGCACGGAAAGCACTTTGTTTCCGGAGGAGTCCTTCTTGACCAATGCACGGCTCCTCTTGGGATTGCGGAAATTGACTCAGAAGCAGAAAGACTTGGTCGATGCCTTCTCGTTTAGCCCCTGGCTGGACAAGAAGATCCTTTCTCTCAGCGGCGGGGAAAGGAAGAAGGCGGAATTGCTCCTTCTCTTCTTCCGCAAGCCCAAGGTCTATCTTTTGGACGAGTGCCTTTCCTCCTTGGATGAGAAGACGAGAAAAGTCGTTCTCTCCCTGCTAGCCGAACTTTCCGAGGAGAACCTTGTCATCGTCGTGGAACACGAGAAGGGAATTTCTCTTCCGTATGACAGGAAAATCGTCTTTGACTCAAAGGGGCAGGTCACGGTTCTGGAAAATTCGAAATCCCGAAAGGACACGAGGAGAAGAGATTCGAAAACCCCTTCGACAAAGAGAAGCCTCCATCCGATGCTCTGGTTTGCCCGCATTGCCTTTCGGGCCAGGGCGGGGAATTTTCTGACTCTCTTTGTCCTTTCCTTCCTGTCCTTCCTCTGCCTTTCCCTGTCCCTGTGTTTCTTCCAATTCCGACCGGAAGAAGAAATTTCGAATACAATCCTTTCGGCAGATCCGTTTTCATGTGTTCGTGCCATTCCAAATGACGAAAAAGAAGTCGGAAATGATATCCCCGACTCTTTTCTCTGGTCGCTTTCTCTTTCGACATCAAATGGAAAGACGACCTTTGTCGCCTGTCTTTCCAAGGATGATGAGCTCTGGCATTATTCTACTCTCGGCTTTCCATTTACGGAGGGAGAGAGCTTTTCTGTTTCGGGCAAGGAATACCTTGTTCGTTTGGTCAAGAAGGAGGAGCTCTCCCTTCTTCCGGATACCTACTCCCTTTCCTTGATTCGGGACGGCTATGTGCCAGGAAATCTGACTCTCTGTTCTCCTTCCTTTCTGAAGGGGATTCTGCTTTCAAAGGGGACAGTCCAATCGAATCGAGGGACGAAGCTTTTCCCGGAGCTTGTGGTCTCCTATTCGCAAGATGAGCTTCTGACAAATCGAGGAGAGGAGCCGACCATTCTTCCGGATAGGGAAAATTACTTTGCTCTTCCGGGCCTTTCTCAGGCGCAGGAAATGCACTATGGGGACTTTTTCTATCCCGTCGTTCCTTCCGAAAGCGGAGAAGCGGAGATGAGCCTGGACATCTACGTCGACCTTCTTTCTCGGAAAGAGCAGGACGGTCTTTCCTTCTTCGCCCCCAAAGAGTATTTCTTCAAGGAGGAAGGCCGTCTTTTTTCGCCGGAACTCTTTGTAAGTGACTATTCGGAGAGGTTGTCGACAACGGCAATCGTCCTATTGGTTCTTGGCCTTGCGCTTCTCTTCTTCACCATCTTCGCTCTTCATGTCTTCAAGGCTTACCTCCGTTCCTGGTCCAAGAGCGTCAAGGATGTCTACGTGCATAGCGGCCTCGCCAAGAAGATCCTTCCTGGCGAAATTCTTCTCCCTTTGCTTCTCATCCTTCCTGGCCTTGTGGCTGGCCTTCTTCTCTCTTGCACCTTGTTTCCGCAGCTGGCCAATCTGTTCTCGATGCTGCTTCGCTATCGATATGCCGAGATTCCTGAGGGGTTCTATTACTACAGCAAGGAACCTCTTTGTCCGTACTACGATTCCCTGAGGGAACCCCTGAGACTTTTCAAGCCTTCCCCCATCATCCTCGTCCTTGTCCCCTTGGCTCTCATCCTTGTTTTTGTTTCAACCATGTCCCTTTGCCGTCTCTCCAAGAACGAAGGCCCCGGAAAAATCAGATGAGATTGGTCCCTTCTTTCGGAAGGGTGGAGAGATAGAGAGCGTTCTCCTTATCTGTGGGATCGCGCAAGATCTCCTGGGCGTCCTGCTTGGCGGCGAAGAAGATATTGGAGTCGGTGACGAAGTTGCAGACCTGAAGCTCGCTTTGACCGGATTGCTTCTCTCCGGAATAGGATCCGGAGCCCCGCATCCTGAGGTCGTATTCGCTGATCTGGAATCCGTCGTCGCACGTGCTCAAAAAGTCCAGCTTGTCCTGGCTTTCCTTGTCATTGCCGTCATAGATGAGAAGGGCGAGTGCGAAATCTCCGGAGCGACCGATCCTTCCCCGCAGCTGATGAAGGCTGGAGAGCCCGAAGCAATTGGCATCATAGACGAGAAGAAGGGCAGCCCTCGAGACATCGATTCCGACCTCAACGATCGTCGTCGCGACTAGGATCTTCTTCTCCCCAGAGAGAAAGCGGGCATAGATCTCCTTCTGCTCCTCCTTCTTGATCCGACCGTGGAGAAGCTGGCATTCCTCTTCCCCGTAGCGCTCGACCATGTCGTTGTAGATCGTGGTGGCGGAGGCTTTCTTCTCGTCGCCCTCAATCTTCGGTGCGACGACGAAGACCTGCCTTCCCACCTCGAGGCATTTCTGGATGGCCTGGTGGATCAATGGGTCGGTCGAACGGACGACTTTTGTCTTGACGTTTCTTTTCCCGAACGGATATTGCTCCAGTGTCGAGACATCGAGATCGGAGTTGACAATCTGGGAGAGCGTCCGTGGGATGGGCGTTGCGGTGACCATCAGCAGATCGCTGTCTCCCTTCTGGAGAAGCTGATCTCTCTGGCGGACGCCGAAGAGCTGCTGCTCGTCGATGATGGAAAGGCCGAGGTCCTGGAAGCTGATCTTTTCCGAGAGGGCGGCATGAGTGGAGACAAGGAGGGCGATCGAGCCATCCTTGATCCCTTCCAGGATCTCTCTCTTCTCCTTGGCCTTTAGCTGGGAGCCGCTGGCGAGGAAGGCGACCTTGTAGCCTGTTCCCTGGAAGAAGGAGAGGGCGTTTTCGTAGTGCTGATGGGAGAGCTCGTAGGTCGGTGCCATCAGGACTCCTTGCCGTCCTCTCAGGGCGTTGGCGTAGAGGGCAAGGAGGGAGACGATGGTCTTTCCGGTTCCAACATCGCCCTGAAGGAGGCGGTACATCACCGTTTCCTTCTCCATGTCCAGGACGATCTCCCGGATGGCCTGGATCTGGTCGTGGGTCAATCGGTAGGGAAGGCTCTTGATCTTGCCGTTGATCTTCTTGTGGTCGATGGTGGTGCTGACCTTCTTCTTTCGGCTCTGGGCGATCTTCCGCAGCCGCAGGGAGCGGATGGAGTAGGAGAGTGCTTCCTCGTACTTGAAGACGCGGAGACCTTTTCTCAACTCCTCCGTCGTCCTTGGGAAATGGACGGCCAAAAAGGCATCCCTTTCCGGAAGCAGGCGATATTTCTCGACATATTTCTTCGGAAGGGGAGAGACGACATAGTCTCCCTCCCCTCCGGGAAGGAGGATCTTTCTCAGATAGCTCGAGAAGTAGTTCTGGCTGATTCCCTTGGGAAGAGAGTAGAGAGGACGGATCCCGGTCTGGGCGAAGTAGGACTCGCTGTCGTGGATGGAGGAGACGACATAGGCCTTTCTCGCCTCGACGTAGGTGAGGACGAAAAGAAGCTCCTCTCCCTTGTAAAGCTTGCCGAGATAGAAGGGCTGGTTGAAGAGGATGGCGGGGATGTTTCGAAGGTCGCTCTTGATCTTGAAGCGGATGATGCTTGTCCCTCGGGCGTTGACGCTCTTGACCTGGAAGGGATAGCCCCTGAGGACGAAGCGCTCGTGGTCGTGGGGATCCTTGAGGTTCCCGCAGGGGAGAAGGGACTCATAGCGGACAGGAAAATGGCGCAGGACATCCTCGCATCCCTGCGCCCCCAACAAGCGATAGAGATCAGTGAGATTCATCTTTGTCCGGCCGGATCTTGGAAAGGGCCTGGAAGGTCTCTTCGTGGAGCACGTGCTCGATGCGGCAGGCATCCGTCTCCGCGATCTCCGGGTCGATGCCCAGGGAGACGAAGAGATCGGTCAGTATCTTGTGCCGGTGGAGCGTGCCCATCGCTCTCTTCATCCCTTCTTCCGTCAGAAGCAGGACGCCCTTCTCGCCGATGGTGAGATAGCCGTTGCTCGAGAGGGTGTGGACCGCACGGGAAATGGCGGGCCTGGAATAGCCAAAGGCCGCCGCCAGATCGACGCTCCGACAGGTCTTTCCTTCCTTGGAGAGCATCAGGATCTTCTCGAGGTAGTCCTCTCCCGACTCGTGGATGGGAGACTGATATTCGATTTTCGTGTTCATTGGAAGCCATTATACCACAGGCGAGGAAGAAAGAATCCTCGGAAACGCAAAAAGGGGTCGCTTGGCGACCCCGTTGTCTCGAAAGAGAAAAAACTTACTTCGTCTTCTTCGCTTCGCTGTCCTTGAGCTTGCGGTTGAACTTGGCAACGCGGCCCGTATCCGCAGCGAAGGTCAGCTTTCCGGTGTAGAAGCTGTGGCACTTGGAGCAGGTATCGACCTTGATCTCCGGAAGGGTCGAACCCGTCTCGAAGGTGTTGCCGCAGGTCATGCAGGTCACCTTGGCGCGATAATATTTCGGATGGATGTCGTTCTTCATCTTCTCTGTCCTCCTCGACTTTCCACCTTGGCGGGAGTTACCGACAAGGCAACAGCTAGTATAAACATTTCTCAGCGAGACTGCAAGGGAAAATCGGCAGAAATAGAGAGAGGAATTCCGGAGGAAGGAGAAAGACAAAGGTGCCTTACTTCCACCTCCTTCCCCTTCCTTTCGGTTGCTTCGTCAATGCCCTTGCGGAATTTGATATAATGAAAGAAGAAACCCATGGAAGGATTGAGGTGAACGTCATGGCAAAGAAAACGAAGATCGCCCTCCTCTACGACTTCGACAAGACCCTCTGCACGACCGACATGCAAAACTATACCTTCATCCCCGCTCTGAACATCCATCCGCAGGAGTTCTGGGAGAACTGCAACCGCTTCTCCAAGAAGCATCACATGGATCCGCTTCTGGTCTACATGTACCAGATGATTCAGTGGGCCAAGGAGAAGAACCTTCCCATCAACCGGGAAGCCTTCGTCTCGATGGGAAAGGGAATCCAGTATTTTCCGGGCGTGGCGGAGTGGTTCCCAAGGATCAACGCTTTCGGAAAGGAGCTCGGCATCAGCATCGAGCACTACGTCATCTCCTCGGGCAACCGGGAGATCATCGAAGGCTCGGAGATCTATCCCTATTTCAAGAAGGTCTTCGCCTGCGAGTTTCTCTATGTCGATGACAAGGCCGTCTGGCCGAAGAGCGTCGTCAACTACACGACCAAGACGCAGTTCCTCTTCCGCATCAACAAGGGGGTCTTGGACATCTCGGAGAACGAGAAAATCAACGCCTCGACTCCGGACGAAGAGAGGATTGTCCCCTTCCGGAACATGATCTACATCGCCGACGGCTTGACCGACGTCCCCTGCATGAAGCTCGTCCGGGAGAAGGGCGGCTGTTCGATCGCGGTCTACGCACCCGGAAAGATGCCCCAGGCGAAGCAGCTCTTCGACGACAACCGGGTCGACTTCATGGCGATGGCGGATTATCGGGAAAAAACGGATCTCGACAAGATCGTCCGCCTTCTGGTCCGCAAGATGGCAATCCAGGACCAGCTTGTCTCGATTCACAACAAACAGGCGAAGAGAACGACCGACGAGTGATCAGCTTCTCTCCTTCTGCCTCAAGACTCTCTGATAGACCTCCTTCTTCGGAAGGAGGTATTTTTGGCTCAGAAGGGCGCTGATCTCCTTCACCGGAAGCCCCTTCTTCAGAAGAGGAAGGATTTCCTTATCGATCGTTTCGATGTCGACTTCTTTCTCCTTCTCCCCTTCCAGGACGAGGACAATCTCGCCTTTGATCTCGTCAAGGGAAGAAAGTTCCTCCAATGTCCCGAAGATGGTCTCCTCGTGGATCTTGGTCAGCTCGCGGATGATGGCCGCTTTCCTCTCCTTCGGAAAGACGGTCGACATGATCTGAAGAGTCTCCTTGATGCGGTGCGGGGATTCGTAGAAGAGAAGAGTCTCCTTGCGATGGAGGAGAGACTGGAAGAAGGTCTTCTTCGCTCCTCTCTTGGCAGGAGGGAAGCCATAGAAGGAGAAATCGGCCGTGTCCAGGCCCGAGAGCACCAGGGCGGAGAGGGAGGCGCTTGGCCCCGGAAGGATCGTCGCCGGGATGTTCTCGTTTCGGAAAGCGAGAAGGAGCAAGGCCCCGGGGTCGGAGATGCCCGGCATTCCGGCATCGGAGCAATAGCTCACCTTGAAATCGTTCTCCTTGGCGAGGGAGAGGATCTTCTTGGATTCCTCGATCTCGTTCTGGCTATAAAGGGAGATCAGCTTCTTGGGGTGAATGTCGTAGCGGTCGAGCAATTTCTTGGTGTTTCTCGTGTCCTCGCAGCAGATGACATCGCTCTCCCTGAGGATGCGGACGGCGCGATAGGTGATGTCCTCGAGGTTGCCGATTGGGGTCGAGACGAGAAAAAGCATCGGCCCCTTCTGGTCAACAGGAAAACTACTTCTTATCATCGCCTTCCTTCTTCACGTGGCCCTTGATGGAGAGGACTTCCTTGTCCGCGATCTGGCTGACGGGGATGAAGCCGCTCTCCTTATTCTGACTGTAGGAGAAGGGGCGGTTTTGTCGACGGCGGTCATTGTTGCGGCTGTTGCGGTCGTTCCTCTGGTTGTTGTTGCGATTGTCTCTTCGATCCCTCTTGCCACCGTTGTTTTGGCGGCTGAGGTTCTCCATTCTCCTCTCCTCACTCTCCTTGATCTTGGCGATGCGCTTGTTGGTGTCGTTGATGCCAAGGCCGGAGAGATTGACGCCGGAGTTGATGTCCTTGAAGACGATCGGCTCGGTCGACTTCTCGAGACCCTTTCTCATCCTCTCGAGCTGCTCGCGGTTGACGTTCTCGTAGCTCGAGCCGTCGTTGAGGGTGATGGTATCGGTCAGGACGTTGATGCCGGTGACGGTGTAGTCCTTCTTCTTGTAGTGGATCTTCTCTCCCATCTTGGGGTAGGTCGGACGAAGCTCGGTGTAGCAGGCATCCTCGAACTTCAGGCAGCACATCAGCTTTCCGCAGGCTCCCGAGAGCTTGGGGATGTTGATGGCCAGAAGCTGGTTCTTGGCCATCGAGATGGAGATGCCGTCGAAGGTTTTGAGGAAGGTCGTGCAGCAGAGAGGGAGGCCGCAGGCACCGATGCCTCCGATGGAGCGGGCTTGGTCCCTCGGCCCGATCTGGCGGAGTTCGATCCTCAGGCGGAACAATCCGGAGAGGATGCGGACAAGCTCGCGGAAGTCGACTCTTCCGTCCGCCGTGAAGGTGATCAGGACCTTGTTCTCGTCGCAGTCGAGATGGGCGGAGAGCATCTTCATCTCCAATTTCAGGGAATCAGCTTGGCGCTGGGATTCCGCGAGGATGTTCTTCTCCTTCAGGCCGCTCGTCTTGAGGAAGTCGAGATCCTGGAAAGTCGCCACGCGCAAGATCGGGGGAAAGAGGGTCAGGAAATCCTTCCGCCCCTGCTCTTGATCGGTGGCCGGACGGACTTTCTCGACCTTGGAGAGGAAGGTTCCGTGCTCGGTCTCGACGGCGACGAAGGAGCCGACCTTGACGTCCTTGTTCGTCTGATAGAACTTCAGTCCCTGGAAGTCCAGGAAGATGCCCAAAAGGGAAGTATGCATGTCAGTATTCCTCGCTGATTCTCTGGATGAGCCGTGCGCAAAGAGCGGTGGGAGAGAGATTGATCTGCCTCAGGCGCAGGGCCTTCTCCAGGATGCCGATGCCTTCCAGGAGCGCCTTGTCATGCTGGGAGAGAGAGAGCTCGATCTCGCGGAAGGGATTCTCCGGATTCTCCTTCGGGAAGAGGGCTTCCTGAAAGACGCACAAAAGAGTCCGGTACAACCAATTATAACACTTGGAATCCTTAATCCGATGGTTGCTTTCCAAAAGGGAGAGCTTCGCTCCCTTCAGGGAGTGGGCAAGCTCGTTGAGGAACATCTCCGCGTCCGCGAAGCCTTCCAGGAAGGAAGGATCCTCAAGGAGCATGTCCCTGATCTCCTTGGAAGAGGAATAGGTCTTGGAGAGGAAGTAGAGGGCAGTGGCCGAAAGGGGAATCCTCTTTCCCTTCTCGTCGAGGAATTCCGTCTTCTCCAGCCGATGATAGAAGCTCAGAGGATCGATGGTCTCCACCCGAAAGAGGAGAGACCTCGAGCGGATGGTCTTCAAGACCCGGGTCGGGTTCGTGCTCGTCAGGAAGGCAATCTGTCCTTCCTTGGGCTCCTCCAGGAACTTCAGGAGCGTGTTTGCCGCCTCCTCCGTGATGTTGTCGACTTCGTTGATGACATAGCAGAGGACATGACCCTTTTCCAAAGCGGAAAGGGAGAAGCCCTCCAGAAGGCTCTTGATGCTCTCCTTCTTGATGGTCTCGAGCTTTCCGTCGATGAGCCGGAAGTCGGGATGGATGCCCTTTTCGAAGCGCTGGCAGGAGGGGCACTCTCCACAGGCGAGCAGGTCTCTTTCGCAGGAGAGAGATTGGGCCAGGAAGAGGGCAACCTCTTTCAAGGGCGCATTGTTCTCTCCGTAGAGAAGATAGGCATGGGAAAGACGGTTCTGTTTTCTCGAATTGAGAAAGAACTTAGCCAATTTCGGCTCGTATTTCAAGAACGTCTCTTTGTTCATCCCTGTTTGATCCTCGGAAGAAGAATCTTCTCGATTTCTTCGACCTCTTCGTCGACGCTTTTTCTGGCATCGATTCTCTTGATTCTTTCCGGATAGCGTTTCAAGAGCAGCTGATAGCCTTCATAGACGGCCTGGTGGAAGTTCTCCTTCTCGAGGTCGAGGCGGTTGACTTCCCTCTCTTTGTTCTTGGCGATGCGCAGGAGCCCCTCCTTGGGAGGAAGGTCGAGAAAGAAGGTCAGGTCGGGAAGGGTGTTCTCCGTGGCGAAGAGGTTGATGGAATAGACCTCGTCCATGCCGATCTTGCGGGCATAGCCCTGGTAGGCCAGAGAAGAGTCTAGGTAGCGGTCGCAGAGAACGATCTTTCCCTCCTTGAGGGCCGGGAAGACGATCTCGACGAGATGCTGCCTTCTCGAGGCGGCATAAAGGAGGGCCTCCGTCCTCTTGTCCATGGCGGTGTTTTTCCGGTCGAGGATGATGTTCCGGATCTCCTCGGCGATGACGCTGCCGCCCGGCTCCCGGGTGTGGAGATAGGAGATTTGGAGCTTGTCGAGTCTCTTTTCCAGCTCATGGATGACGGTCGTCTTGCCCGAGCCGTCTCCGCCTTCGAAAGTGACGAACAGTCCTCTAGCCATTCTTCTTTCCTCCCTTGTCCATGTCGACGCGATATTGGATTGATTGCGCGATGGTGAGATTGTCCAGGTACTCGAGATGGGTTCCCACGGGGATGCCGTAGGCGAGGCGGCTGACCTTGACGGAGAGCCTCGAGAGGGCGTTGGAGAGGTAGAGCCTTGTCGTCTCCCCTTCCATGTCTGTGGGAAGGGCGAGGATGACTTCCTGGATTCCTTCTTCCTGAACTCTCTTGAGCAGATGGTCGACTCCAATCGCGGAAGGTGTCTTGTTCTTCAGGGGAGAGAGCAATCCGTCCAAGGTGAAATAGAGGCCGTGATAGGTCTTGGTCTTCTCGATTGAGAGGATGTCCTTGCTCTCGGAGACGACAAGGAGGGTCTTCTGGTCCCTGTCCTTGTCGGAGCAGAGGGGGCAATTCTCCTCGAAGTAGAATCCGCAGTGGGGACATTTGGTGACTTTGGTCAGGGAATCCTCAAAGGCCTTCACGAAAGCTTCCTTCTCTTCCTTGGATAGGCGCAGGGTCGCATAGGCCAAACGCTCGGCCGTCTTTCCTCCGATTCCGGGGAGTCTCTCGAAGCTCTCCTCCAGCTCCTTGATGGTCTTAATCGGTTCCATAGGTTCCGCCGTGCATCTGAAGCTCGTAGAGCTGCTCCTGCATTTCCTTCTGCAGCCTCTCGACGTCGGTGTTGATGGCCTGGTTGAGGTTAAAGAGGCAGCGTTGGAAGGCCATCTCCATCGCACCCTTGGAACTCGTTTCGTAGAAACCCTGGTCGATGTGGACGTTGATGACGTCGTGGTTTCCTTTCATCGTGATGGTGACACCCTGGTGGATGCCCTGATAGGTCTTCTCCGCCAACTGGTTGGACATGGTCTGGAATTCCCTCGCCTTGTCCTGGATGGCGGCAAGATTGGCGGCCTCTTTGGCCTGTTTCTCAAAATCGTCAGCCATCTTCAATCCTCCTTGTCTTGCATCAGCTCCTGGAAGAAGGCCGTCGATCCTGTCGTGGCCTTCTTTCGTCCGAAGTCGATATTGCATTTCTCTTTCTTCTTCTCGCCTTGGCTTCGGAAGAGGTTCAGGGCTTCCTTGAACTCCTCGTCCGAGATGGCAAGGATGTCGTAGTCCTTCTGGAAGACTTCCTTCGCCAGAAGGGAGAGCGATTCCTGCTCCGCCTTGTCCTTGAGGATCTCGAGGTCGGAGAGGACCTTCGTCGTCAGGACAAGGACGCCTTGGGAGACAAGCCTCAGCTTGGCGCTGTAGAGGGCCTTGGCCTTGTATCCCCTCCTCTGGTCGAAGAACAGCTCGGTGAGCTTCTCCCACTGGGAGGAGACCGACAGCCTCTCTTCCTTGCTGGCCTGGTTCATCAGGTTGACGATGTCGGAGAGCTCGTAGTGGATCGGCTCCTCCTTCTTCTCGGGAGTCTCGACCTTCCTTTCCTTGGGAGTGGACGTGATCTCGACCGCCGTGCTCTCGATGGTTGCGGAAGGCTCCGTCTTCTTCTCCTCGACTCGAGGGGAGGGCGTGGGAGTCGGTTCGTAGTTTTCTTTCTCGGCCATGGACATCAGGGTCAATTCCAGATGGGAGAGCAGGGAATCGGCATAGCGATAGTCCCTTCTCTTCTGGATCAAGAGGTCGATGTTGTCCCGGAGAGCGGAGTTGCTCAAGATGAGCAGCGGCGTCGCTTCCTCCTTGGTCAGTCGGGACATCAGGGAAGGATCCTTGGTGGTCTTCAAGATCAGAAGGTCCTTGTAGATGTCGATCAGGTCGTCGTGGAGACGAAGGACGTTCATGCCGCTATGATACTTCTCCCGGATGAGCTTGAGGACACGGGCGGTATCCTTCTTCTCGATGAGGGAGAGAAGGGAGAGCTCGTCCTTGCGCGAGAGCAAGCCGAAGAGTTCGTCGACGTCCTTGGAGAGAATCTTGCCGTCGCAATAGGAGACCAGCTGGTCGAGCAGGGAGAGAGAGTCCCGGACTCCGCCGTCGGAGAGAGCGGCGATGCTTTCCAGGGCTTCCTCCTCATAGTCGATCTTCTCGGCTTTGAGGACTCTCTTGAGGTTGAAGATCAAATCTTCCTTGGAAACCTTGGAGAAGTTGAAGCGCTGCACGCGGGAGAGGATCGTGGGGATGATCTTTTGGGGATCGGTCGTGCAGAGGATGAAGATGACGAAGGAAGGGGGTTCCTCCAGGGTCTTGAGCAGGGCGTTGAAGGCCGGGGTGGACATGTTGTGCACCTCGTCGATGATGTAGACCTTGTAGCGGGAGAGAATCGGCTGATAGGAGACATTGTCGATCAGCTGACGGACGGAATCGACCGAGGAGTTGGAGGCGGCATCGATCTCGACCACGTCCGGATGCTCCCCGGAGGCGATCGCCTTGCAGGATTGGCAGGTCAGGCACTGCTCTCCAAGACCCTCGAGGCAGTCCAAGGCCTTGGCGAAAAGACGGGCCATCGTGGTCTTTCCCGTTCCTCTGGGACCGCAGAAAAGATAGGCGTGGGCGATCTTGTCCTCGGCGATGGCGTTCTTCAACGTCTGGACGATGCTCTTCTGTCCGACCACTTCCGCAAAGGTCTGCGGTCGATACTTGTTATACAGTGCTTGATAGGCCATTTTCGCTCCTTGTCGGGTACGACAGATATTATAAGCGATAGCGCCGAGCCAGGAAAGGAGACAGAGAAAAGAAAGAGGACGAGTCTTCTCCTGGAAAAAGGAAGAAGGGGAAAGACAACGCTTTCCGAAAGAGAAGGATGAGAGGATAGGAAAGGAAAGAATGAAAATAATGAAATTGAAATAAGTATGATAATAAAGGAATGTTATCACTGACCAACTTTCATAGATGAATGAAAGACAAGAGAAGAAAAGATCGATTCCTTTCTCGGGAAGGTTGATTCCGACTCGCCTTTTTGCTTAAGATATTATCCCGTATGAACATATTGTTTTTCTTGCTTCCGAAAAGCCAAATCGCTTACGTCCTGGATGATTTTACTTTGCGCCAAACGGTCGAAAAGCTCCACTATCATCACTACACGGCCATTCCGGTCCTCGACCGGGAAGGGAAGTATCTCCGGACGGTTTCGGAGGGCGACATCCTCTCCTATCTCACCGAGCATGACGGGATGGATTTCAAGAAGGCCGAGGACGTCTCCATTTCCGATGTCCAAAGCAGCCGTGAGATCCTCGCCATTCACTCGATGGCCCGGATGGAAGACCTCTATCACCTGGCCTTGGGACAGAACTTTGTCCCTGTCACGGATGACAAGGGGGTCTTCATCGGCATCGTCACGCGCCAGTCGATTCTGAAATATTACTTTTCGAGCCAGAAGAACTAGGAGGGCTATCCCATGGAGAAGTACATCTTTGTCACAGGCGGCGTCATTTCGGGTTTGGGCAAGGGAATCACCGCTGCCTCGCTCGGCCGTCTCCTCAAGGCCCGTGGCTACAAGGTCACGATGCAGAAGTTCGATCCCTATCTCAATGTCGATCCCGGGACGATGTCTCCTATCCAGCACGGCGAAGTCTTCGTCACGGATGACGGGACGGAGACCGACCTCGACCTCGGCCATTACGAGCGCTTCATCGACGAGAACCTGGACAAGAACTCCAACGTCACCACGGGAAAGATCTACGAGGAAGTCCTCTCCAAGGAGAGGCACGGCGATTACGGTGGAGGAACCGTCCAGGTCATTCCGCATGTCACCAACACCATCAAGAGCAAGTTCCATCGCAACGACAAGGCCGACGAGACCGAGATCACAATCGTCGAGATCGGCGGAACGATCGGCGACATCGAATCCCAGCCCTTCTTCGAGGCCATCCGCCAGTTCACCCACGAGATCGGACAGGAGAACTGCTGCATCGTCATGGTCTCCCTCATCCCCTATCTCAAGGCCAGCCAGGAGCTCAAGACCAAGCCGACCCAGATGGCGGTCAAGACCCTGCAGTCCATGGGCCTTCAGCCGGACATCATCGTCTGCCGCTCGGAATACCCCCTTCCGCAGAACGTGATGGACAAGATCTCCCTCTTCTGCAACGTCCCCAGCAATCACGTCCTTCCCAACCTCGATGTCGAGACGGTCTATGAGCTTCCTCTGGAGCTGGACAAGGAGCGCTTCGCTCAGGCGGTCGGAGAGACTCTCCACCTTCCGATGCCGGAGCCCAATCTCAGCGGATGGAAGAGGATGGTCGAGAGGATCAAGACCTCCAAGGAGATCGTCA
This sequence comes from uncultured Bacillota bacterium, assembly GCA_949290645.1. Taxonomy (GTDB): domain Bacteria; phylum Bacillota_I; class Bacilli_A; order RFN20; family CAG-288; genus Enterosoma. Next base: position 106,259 of record CASESG010000002.1, on the reverse strand, counting down.
AGATCGCCCTGGTCGGAAAGTACACCGCCCTTCACGATGCCTACATCTCCGTCAACGAGGCCCTCAAGGCGGCGGGTTATTATTATCACAACAAGGTCGAGATCGACTGGATCGAGGCAGAGGATGTCACCGCCAAGAGTGCGAAGAAACTGCTCTCGAGCGTGGACGGGATCCTGGTTCCCGGCGGTTTTGGCGACCGCGGCATCCCCGGCATGATCGAGGCGATCAGCTACGCCCGGGCAAACGGCATTCCCTTCCTTGGCCTCTGCCTTGGCCTTCAGACCGCCATCATCGAGTTCGCAAGGGATGTTTTGGGCTTTGCCGATGCCAACTCCACGGAGTTCGATCCCAAGACGAAGCATCCGGTCATCCACCTGATGGCCGAGCAGGAGAAGGTCGAGGACCTCGGCGGAACGATGCGCCTTGGCTCCTATCCCTGCGTCCTGAGGACCGACAGCAAGGCCTATCGTCTCTACGGGGCAAAGAAGATCAACGAGAGGCATCGCCATCGCTATGAGGTGAACAACGACTATCTCGACGATTTGATTTCCCACGGCATGGTTCCGGTCGGATTCTCGCCCGACGGAAGGATCGTCGAGATGATCGAGATCCCGGCGCATCCCTTCTTCGTCGCCACCCAGGCTCATCCGGAGTTCAAGTCCCGCCCGGACAAGCCCCATCCCCTCTTCCGCGGCTTCGTCGAGGCCAGCATCAAGCATCGGGACAAGTAAATCGTGAGCACCGAAAGCTGCTCCTTTTTGAAAAATGAACACTCCCTTTCGAAAAAGAAAGTTGCCCCTTCTCCTCCCCTTGTCCTTCTCCCTTCTTCTCTCCTCCTGCCAGGAAGATGATCTGGAGATTGGCTTTTTGTATTACGAGACTCCCCATTCCCTGGCCATCGCCCTCAAGGGGGAGAAGGTCCAGAAGGAAGGGGAGATTCGGATCGAGCTTTCCTATGGGCATCTCTGGAAGGATGGGGTGCCGCAATTTCGGGATTTCTCTCCGCTCTTCGTCGGCCTCTTCTTCCATGTCGATGGGCTCTCTCTTTCCTGCCCACCCGAGGAGAATCCCTACGACAGCGACGAGTACCTTCTCTACCGGAAGTTTTCTCCCGAGGAATTCTATTCCTCCGATTATCTCTTCGAGGATGTCTCTCTGTGGAGGGGCCGTGTCTTTTCCCATCGGGAGGAGGTTCTTCTTCCCTCGGAGCTTTTTGCGGATTGGGGAGAGTGGCCGTATCGAACCGTCTCCCTCTATTTGGCCTTTGTCGGGATCGACGAGCGGGATTCTCAAGGGAAGCTGATGATCGCCGAACAGGGATGGGAGGATCTCTCCCTCTTTCGGGAAGACGGGGAGATCCGTCTCTTTGCCTAGTCCTGCTCGATTGTAAGTTATCCCGAGATTGACTATAGTAGTTGGTGGCAAACTCTTTTCTTGCCGAACCACGAAAGGGGACAAGAATGAACGCTCATTGGGATTTGACTCGCCTTTATCCGGATGACAAGGCCTATGAAAACGATCTGGAAAAGCTGAAGAAGGAAATCTCCCTTCTTCCGCAATACAAGGGAAAGCTTGCGGAGGACGACAAGCTCTCGGAATACTTCGACCTCCAGATCGAGCTGGAGCTTCTCGTCAATCGCCTCTATGCCTATGCCGCCTCCAAGGCGGACCTCAACCGCAAGGATGTCGACAATGTCTCGAGAGAGAGCGAGCTTGTCCTTCTGCTTCGTCAGCTGGAGAGCTCCTCTTCCTTCTTCGAGCCGGAGATCCTCGCCCTGGGCAAGGATCACATGGATTCCTACTTCCAGAGGAACAAGGACTATGACCAGTTCGACTTCCAGATTCGGAAGCTCTTCGACCGGGAGAGCCATGTCCTCACCGACGACAAGGAAAGACTGCTCTCGGACTTTGCGGCCTTCCACGATGTCGGAGACAACCTCTACTCCACCCTCAGCGTCGGGGACTATCGCCCCAAGAAGGCCCATCTCTCCGACGGCAGGGAGGTCGAGGTTACGACCGCCAACTGGACGACCTTGATCGCCGAGGAGAAGAAGGCCGAGGACAGGAAGAGCATCTTCGAAGCCCTCTATCTCTATTATGACGAACACAAGAACACCTATGCCGAGATCTATTCCTTCCTGCTCCAGAGCCAGCTTGCGGAGATGAAGGCCAGGGGATATTCCTCGATCCTGGAGGAGCATCTGGACAAGAACAAGATCCCGACGAGCGTCTTCCTCAACCTCATCGAAGTCGCCCACGAGGGAGCAAAGCCCCTTCAGAAATATTACGAGCTGAGGAGAAGGTCTCTCCATCTGGAGAAGCATCGCTCCTACGACCGCTTCCTCTCCCTGACCGAAAGCAAGAAGAAGGTCACTTACGAGGAGAGCAAGGAGATGTTCTTCCACTCCATCGAGAAGTTCCCCAAGGACTTCCAGGACAAGGCCAGGAAGGTCACGATGGACGGGATGGTCGACGTCTACCCTCAGGAGGGAAAGACGACCGGCGCCTATTCCAGAGGCGGTGGCGGACTCGAGCCGATGATCCTGCTCAACTTCCAGGGGACGCTGGAGGACGTCTTCACCCTCGCCCACGAGTCTGGCCATTCCATCCACACCCTCTATTCCGACGAGAACCAGCCCCTGATGAAGCAGAACTACACGATCTTCGTCGCGGAGATCGCCTCGACCTTCAACGAGCACAACCTCCTGGACGACCTGCTCGAGAGAGAAGAACTCACCCGGGACGACCGAATCTCCCTGCTCCAGAAGGCCATCGACGAGATCTGCGGGACCTTCTATCGCCAGACGCTCTTCGCCGAGTTCGAGTATCTCGCCAGCAAGAAGGCGGAAAGGGGAGAGGCCATCAGCTATCAAGTCCTGAACGACATCATGGCCAAGCTCTACAAGGAATATTACGGAATCGACATCACCGAGGAAGTCTACAAACCTCTGGTCTGGTGCTACATCCCTCACCTCTACGGAACGCCCTTCTACGTCTATCAGTATGCGACAAGCTTCTCGGCTTCCCTGGAGCTCTACTCCCGAGTCAAGAAGAAGGAGGATCACGCCTTCGAGGACTATTTCTCCCTGCTCTCCCAGGGCGGTTCGGACTATCCGATCTATGAGGTCCAGAAAGCGGGCGTTGACTTGACGACGAAGGAACCCTTCGTCGCGGTCGTGCGCCGCATGGAAGAGCTGGTCGACCGTCTCGAGAAGGAGTTGGATTCGAAAAACGATTGAAGAAAGGAGAAGAGGAAGATGAAATGTTCCTTCTGTGGTCATGACGTTCCCGAGGGCGACAACTCTTGCCCCTTCGGTGGGAAGAAGATGCCGACGGTCCAAAATAATCCGACTTGTGAGGAAGAGAAGAAGACGGGAAGCGTGGAGCATCCGGTGGCTTCGACTCCGGATGTCCTGAAGGTTCCCAAGGAAACCTCCATTGGCTTTGCCATCTTTTCAATGGTCCGGGGAATCGCCTCGATCCTTCGCCTCGCTTTCTTTCCTGACCTATTCCCTGTTTGTCTTTTCCTTCCCCTTGGCGACGGCAAGCATCGGACTCTCCGGCTTCTATCGTCGGACGGGCGGGGTGAGCGGAGGAAAGCTCTGCTTGGCCGGGACCATCACGGCCTGGTGCGGAATCGCCTTGTCCGTGGTTGCGGTCCTCTTCTATCTGATTTCCTTGCTCCTGAATCCTGGATTCATCCCTTATTGAGGAAAAGACGATGAACAAGGTTGTTCTTTTGTCCGATTCCACCTGTGACTTGAGCCCGGAGCTTGTCCAAAGGCATCGGGTGGAGATCCTCCCGCTTCACGTCTCCTTCCCGGGCGATCCGAAGGATTATCTCGACGGCGTCAGCCTGACAAGCGACGAGCTGTACCAGAAGGCGGAACTTCTCAATACCACTCCCAAGACCGGAGCCTTGAATGTCTTCGAGCTGGTCGAGGCCTTCCGTCCGCACATCGAACGGGGAGAGGACATCCTCTTCACGGGCATCGGCTCGGGCCTTTCCTCGACCTGCCAGAACGCCCTTCTGGCCAAGAAGGAGTTTCCGGAGGGCCGGATCGAGGTCGTGGATTCCCAGAACCTTTCGACCGGGACAGGACTTCTCGTCCTGAAGATGGCCCAGTTCCGGGATGAGGGCCTTCCCGTCGGGGAGATCGCACAGAAAGCCCGCACCCTTGTTCCCTACGTCTCGGCGAAGTTCTGCATCGACCGCCTGGATTATCTCTATCGGGGCGGACGCTGCTCGGGACTGTCGATGAATCTCGCTCACTTCCTCCACATCCATCCCATCGCCAAGGTCAAGGACAACAAGCTCATGGTCGCAAGCAAGGTGCGCGGGAAGTATCGGAAGGCCGTCGATGCCCAGCTCGAGGAGTTCCTGAAAGACCTCCCCATGATCGACGACTTCGCCCTGTTCGTGACGGATTCGGGAAGGATGGACGGGGAAGACCAGTACATGCTCTCGAAGGCGAAGGAGCACTTCGACCCCTCGCGTGTCTATCACACGAGGGCTGGATGCGTGGTCTCCGCCCACTGCGGGCCGAAGACGATCGGCATCCTCTACCTGCTCGATCCCGAGAAGATCAAGAGATGACAAGTGGGGCTGTTCTCACCCGAAAGAAGAGGGACAGCCCTTTTTTCATGCCTTTCCGATAAATGGATACTTGTCAAATTATTGCACTTGTGTTAAATATGTATACGCTTGTTTATCGGAGGTTTGATGAAGAGACAGAGAAATCCCAACGATCCCCGGATCATCCGCAGCCGGAGGGACCTGGCAACGGCCATGGAACAGCTTCTGCAGGAGAAGGGGATCGACAGCATCACCATCCAGGAGATCGCCGACCGGGCGATGGTCAGCAAGAACACGTTCTACAACAACTTCAAGGACAAGGAGGAACTTCTGGAATACCTCTTCGTCCGCTATGTCGACCGTCTCTACCGGGTGGTCAATCCGGACGATCTTCTCGCCAAGGGAAAGACGGAGGCGGAAGTCGGAAGACGATTCCTCGAGATTGCCGTCCACTTCTTCTGCGAGAAGGAGAAGGAACTGAAAAGGGCGATCGAGAACGACCGCTTCAAGAAGCTCTACTGGTGCTTCCTCAAGTTCATGACCAACGCCTTGCGGAGGACGAGCGAGATCAATCCGAACTTCCTTCCCCAGAGCCTGGACAGGGAGGTCAGCATCCACTTCTATGCGGGAGCGCTCACCAATATCATCTTCTATCTCTCCAAGGGAACGATCTCGGAGCAGAAGATGGTCGATTCCCTCTTCGACCTCGTCACGAAGAGATGATGGTTGGAAGAGACAACTGTTTTCTACCTTCATTGTTGGAACGACGCAATGTTTCTACCAAAAATCATTGAAAGAGATAACATTTTACAAAAAAGAGACCGTCTTCTATGATGGTGAAGACGATTTCGGATAAGGAGAACAAATTATGAAATCGAAAAAGATTCTTTCGCTTCTGGGACTGATGTCCCTGGTCACACTGGCTTCCTGCCAGAACGGCCCGAGCAGCACAACATCCTCCTCTCTTACCTCCTCGACGCTCTCTTCCGAGAGCGAGAATTCCTCTTCCTCCTCCACTTCTTCCACGACCGAGGAACCGGAAGAGGTGACCTACGAGAACTACCAGAGAAACGGACACCTCAACGCCAGCATCGACTTCCTCTCGAAGGACTCTTACAAACTGAGCGTTCCGGCCGACTTGTCCTTCGCCTATGGATCGGACAAGAGCCTTGGTGACGACATGGAGCTTTCCCTCCGTCTCGACGAGGTCTATGACAAGGGCACGGAAGAGGAGCCTTCGATGTATTCCGCCACGGAGAATTTCAAATCCATCCAATTCGTCTACAACTTGCCGGCCCTCCTTGGGGCTCTCTCTGGCATGCTGCCTCCAGATCTGGATTTGAGCTTCCTCCCCAATGATTTCACCGCCGCTGTCCCGGCGTATCAGGAAATCATCGATTCCAAGGATGCGGAGGCCTTCCCGAAGGAGAGACTCAACATCAATCTCGTCGACGGCACGGATTTGGTCTACACCGATGTCGCTGCCGAAGAGGGAAAGGAGAAGCTTCGTGCCTTTGTCTCTTCCGATGTCTCCTCCGTGAGCGAGTCGCTGGGAAGTCTCGATCTCGACTCTTTGCTTGAGAGCCTCGACTTTTCCAGCATCAATCTGACCCAGATCTTCCAGATGCTGGACATGCTCTTCCCGACGGAAGACACCATCCGCCCGATTTCCTCCCTTCTTGGCGAGATCTTCTACATCGCCGGGGATGGCCTGGACATCGACATCAATTCCGACCTCGTGAATGCGAGCGTCGACGTCGACTTCCGCCTCAACGAGACGGGTCTTTCCAAGGTCACCGATCTGCTGGTCGAAGCGGCTGGTGACATGGGATCGATGCTTTCGGTCAGCTCCCTCTCCTTGGGCTTCACTCTCTTCACCGATGGCGAGATGGTCAACCAGTTCGGAGGACTGAGATTGGATGCCGGGCTTGGCGTTGAGCTCTTCCCTGGTTTTTCCATGCCGATCGGCGTGAGACTGGACCTTGGCTTCGACAAGGAGAAGACGACCTTGGAGAAGGATTACTTCGAGAAGAGAAACCAGACGATCGCTGGCCATGCCACGACGGATGCGGCCTTCGAGAGCTTCTACTCGAAGGTCAAGTCTTATGTTAGCGGAACCGCTGCCGAGATCGACCTGCGCGCCGAGACCGAAGAGCTCCTTCAGGCCTATGCCGCGGAATATAACGACCTCTCCGAAGACGTGAAGTTCATGCTGGGAACGAGTGTCAGCCCCGAATCCATCCTCAAGGCTTACCAGAGCGGAAGAGAGAATTTCGGCAAGGTTCTCGAGAACTGGAACAAGAGGGAGAACAAGTCCTTCGCCAATGATGGTGAAATCACGAGCCTTGTCAAGGACATCTCTGGCTATGCCTATTGGAAAGAGGCTCTTGCTGAAGACGAAGTCGGTGCGGAGATCGCCAAGGCTATCGATGAAACGATGAAAAACGAATTGCAGGTTGCAAAGCAAAATGCCGAGACGATTCTCAACAATCTCGAAAGCGGGGAAAGAACCGAGGAGAGCATCCTTGCGGATATCAAGACCTACCATTCTGTCCTCAGCTTCGTCGAGGTGGATGACAGCAATTCCGCTCGCAAGTATGTGACCGAGGAGCAACTTCTGGAGATGGATGAGCTTCTTGCGAAACTCGATGGATATCTCGACAAAGCCTTCGCTCCTGTGATCGATGGCCTTGTCACGGCCTATCAGGAGAAGAAGACTTTCGACGACCTCTCGGCGGACTTCCTCGCGGAGGATTGCTTCCGGCTGAATCTTACTTCCGAGGGTGACCAGGCGACGTTTGACGAAAAACTTGCTGCCGCTTTCCAAGCCGACGAGACGGCCCTTAGCAATATCTCCTCTGTCCTGGATGGCAAAGTCCTTGATCTGAGAAACGAACTCTTTGCCGCGATCAAGGAGAGTTCGGACAAGGCGACGTTTGAATCCGCTACCAAGGAAATCGCCAACGGCCTTGCGGATGTCGACACGCTTTCCACGCTCTTCCAGCTCGGGGACAAGACCTCCGCTCTGGATCAGACGTTGGCGCAGGCGACGAATTACTTCTCCACTCTCTGATCGATCTTCTTGGCCCTCTCGCCTTTGGCGGGAGGGCCTTTTTCGCTTTCGTTGTGCCGGGGAAGAAGGTCGTTTATAATTTTCTCTTGAAAGGTCAACGAACATGGATATTAAGGAAAGCGTCTTGGATGCGATTGGAAACACTCCTCTTCTTCATCTCTCAAGACTGGAGAGTTTCTTTTCTCTGAAGTGTCATCTCTATGCCAAGCTGGAGCGATGCAACCCGACGGGTTCCATCAAGGACCGGGCGGCAAAGCAGCTTCTTCTGGGGGCTATGGAAAGAGGAGAAATCACGAAGGACACGGTCATCGTCGAACCGACCAGCGGAAATACCGGAATCGCCTTGGCCAGTCTTGCGGCCGCCATGGGTCTTCATGCGGTCATCGTGATGCCGGAGAACTGCTCCAAGGAGCGGATTCTCATGATGAAGGCCTTCGGGGCGGAGGTTCTTCTCACCCCTGCCGCTTTGGGAATGGAGGGGGCGGTGAAGGAGGCCCATCGCTATGCCGAAAGCTGCCGCTCGGCTTTCATCCCGGATCAGTTCGGAAACTCGGACAACGCTCTTGGACACTACAAGACGACCGGCCCGGAGATCGTTTCCCAGCTGGACGGAAAGATCGTTGTCTTCGTCTGTTCCTTCGGGACGGGCGGCACCCTGACGGGGGTCGGGAAGTATCTGAAGGAGAAGATTCCCGGCGTCCGTCTTGTCGGCGTGGAGCCTTTTTCCTCTCCTTTCGTCACCCAGGGGAGGAAGGGGGCGCACAAGATCCAGGGAATCGGAGCGGGCTTTCTGCCGAAAGTCTTCGACAAGGACATCGTCGACGAGATCATGACGGTCAAGGACGAGGAAGCCTACGAGATGACTCGCCTTCTGGGAAGGAAGGAGGGACTTCTCTGCGGAATCACCTCGGGATGCAACGTCTTTGCCGCGATTTCCGTGGCGAAGAAGAAGGAAAACGAAGGAAAGAACATCGTCACGGTCCTTCCCGACAACGGCGAACGCTATCTCTCCGTGGAGGGGCTCTATGAGTGACAAGAAGATCGTCGAAGAGCTTCTCTCCCTCTATCAGGAGGAGAAGGAGAAGAAGGTCCGTTTCGATCGTGGATTGTTCTTCTCTTTTTTGGATGATGCCCGGAGGGTTCTTACCCTGGACTTCCTGAAGCCGGGATACGAAAGGAGCGATGTCGAGGATCTCGTCGATGGAATGGAGAAGAAGCTCGATCAGATCCTTCTCGAGCGCAAGGAAGAGCCTTCCGAGAAGGTCCGATATTTTCTTTCGATGCTCCCCCAGGCGAGAAGGCTTGTCCTCTCTTCGGCAAGAGCGATCTTGGAGGGAGATCCCGCTTCCCTTTCGCTTCAGGAAGTGATCCTTTGCTATCCGGGATTCTATGCGATCTTGACCTATCGCATCGCCAACATCCTTGTCCGGATGGGCCTCTCCTTCTTGGCGAGGGTGGCTTCCGAAGATTCCCATCGCTCGACCGGAATCGACATCAATCCCGGTGCGACGATCGGGGAATCCTTCTTCATCGACCATGGGACGGGCATCGTCATCGGGGAGACGGCCATCATCGGTGACCGGGTCAAGCTCTACCAAGGCGTCACCTTGGGAGCCCTCTCTCTCAAGGACGGACACCTTCTCTCCGGAAAGAAGAGACATCCGACCATCGAAAACGACTGCACGATCTATTCCAACGCCACCATCCTGGGCGGAGAGACCGTCATCGGGCATGACACCACGATCGGGGCCAACACCTATCTGCTCTCTTCCGTCGAGCCGAACTCCAGGGTGCTCTTGACCGATTCGGGCGTGCGGATCGACAAGAAGTCCTGAGAGGAACACGATCGTGAATCCGAAGAAGGCGCAAGAAAAGGATTCCCCCTTCCTCTCCAATGCGGAGGCCCTGCTCATCGTCTAGGACATGTTCCTGAGCGGGCAGTCCTATCGGACGAAGGATTTTCTCTTGGCCAGCTTTTGCTCCCGGAGGACATTGTTTCGCTATCTCAAGAGCATCCGAAAGCAAGGGAAGAGAAGAGAACCGGACTGGATTCTCTCCTGCGGCTGGAAGGCGAAGAAGAGCGAGCTGAGAAGAGTGGTTCAAGAGAAGGGGATCGTTTGCTGAACTAATCCTCGGGAAGCTTGTCGAAGAGGCGCAGCAAGGCTTTCGCCCCTTCCTTGGGACCGTTTTTGCGGTCGAGGGAGAGACGGGTGAAGAGTTTTCCCACCGGGACGTGTCCTTCGAAGAGGGCGTGGAAGTAATCCGGAAGGAAGAGTTCCACGTCCTTTTTTCTTTGGACGGGTCCGAAGGGATTGGCGAAGTAGGTCGAGACCTTTCCTTGCTCGGAAGTCGTGTTCAAGGCAACTCGTTCTCCTTTCGAGAAGTCGGAAATAGCCTCCTCGATGTTGTGATAGATCTTGATTCCCCGGCTGGAGTCGGTGAAGTTGTCGGCGAGGAGGAAGGCGTCGACGGGATGGAAGGTATAGGTTGTCTCATAGTCCTCGATGGGGATGACGACCCGGGAGTTCTCCTCCTCGATGTTGAAGTAGACGGCGCGGTCAGCGCTCTTGAGAGAGTAGCCCTGGTCGAGATCATCCAGGCGGACGAAGGCTCCGATCTCCGTTCCGGTCGCATAGACCCTGTCGTGGATCAGGTGGAAGGTTCCCATGTCGTCGAAGATGGTGTCGATCTGGTATTCCCCCTTGCAGAGGTTTCGCATCGCTTCCAAGGTCTCGCTCTTTCCGGCTCCGGAATCCCCGAGGAAGAAGAAGTTCTTCGTCTTCTCCTTCTTCCGGATCCTGACTCCCGCGCCGTGGATGGGCAGGGACTGGCGGTCGATCATGGTGAGGTTGAAGAGGGTCAGGATCATCTTCTTGGCGTAGCCGAAGTAGTCGATCTGGGCCTTCTTGGGGCAGACGCCGACATAGGTTCCGCCTTCCTTGTAGTAATAGCACCTCTCGCCAGTGTTCTCCGTTCCGAAGAGGAGGATGAAATCGAAGTTCTTGTCGTTTGCGGAAGTGCTCGGCTCGATCTGGAAGAGATTCCCCAGGGCGACGAGGAAGCCGAGATATTCATCGTCGAAGTAGAGAAGTCCTCTCTGGTCGTAGACGTCGATGATCACCCCGTGGCTGTGGCGGAGGTCGAAGTCCTCCATCTTGACTCTTCTCTTCTTCTCCTGGAAGAGTCCCTTTCTCTTGTTCTCCCTGGTCTTGAGAAGGAAGGGAGGGTCGCTGACGACCGCTTCCATCAAGGGAATCCTTCCGAGGAAGGAGAGGTTCTTCGGAAGGGAAAGAGGGCGACGGGAGAGCAGGATTCCAGCGTTTCCGCCGGAAGGAAGGATGCGATAGACGGTCTGCTCCTTCCCGTAGACGGTCTCGTAGATGTCCCGGTAGAAGGAGACAAGACGCTCGGAGAGCTTCTCGAAGAGAAGGACGAACTCGCGATGGGTGATCTTCTTCCCTTTGTCGTTCTCATAGAGGACATAGCGTTCCTTCTGGCGGTAGAAGTCATAGAGGGAGTCAATCAGGTTGAGCAGGTCGTCTCTCTTCTGCATCGAGAGGCCTTTGAGGAATGTCTTCGTTCTCTCGTCACCCGTGAGGATGTGGCGGAGGAAGACCTTGGCCGTTCTTGCTCCGTATTCCCGATAGTAGGCGGAATTGGGGCGCTCGCTCTTCTCCGACTCCTTGAAGTAGCTGTTGAGCAGGCGGTCGAAGAGAGGATGGTCGAGAATCTCCTCGTCTGTCAACGGAAGGGCATCCTTCTTCAGGGAAAAGAGGATCTTGTTCATGAGAGTCTCCTTTCGAGCTCCTCCAGGTCGCCTTGGGAGAGACCGCTGACGGCAATCCGGATATGTCTCTCGTCGATTGGGGCGAAGTAGATGTCCTTGCTCTCCAGCTTCTTGCAGAAGGACAAGGAATCCTCGACCTTGAAGGTCAGGTAGAATCCTCCCTTGTAGGGAAAGTAGGAGAGTCCCAGACGGTCGAGAAGTCGTTCCAACCTCTCTCCCATCTTGAAGAGACGGCGGCTCTCCATCTGGATCTTCTCCTTGGTGACAAAGCGTGCGGCAGGGCTGTGGAAGAACTCGGTGAGAGGACCCATCGCCCCGTTGTTGACACAGCTATAGGTTCCCCGTGCGATGGTCTTCCAGTCTTCCAGAAACTTGTCCTTGTTCTCACCCTTTTGGAGGAAGGCAATCAACGCACCCAGTCTCAAGCCATAGAGGCCGAAGGACTTGGAGGCGGAGAAGGCGAAGAAGAGAGAGAAGTTCCACGTCTTCTTCTGGAGGAGGTCATAGAGAGGGAAGGTCGAGGGATGGTAGTCGACATAGGCGAGGTCCAGAAGCAAGGAGACCTGTCCCCGATAGCTCTCCAGAAGGGCAAACAAATTTTCGTATTCCCTTTCGCTCATGCAGTATCCCAAGGGATTCTGGCAGGGGTCGTTGATCAGAAGCAAGGCGGAAGAGAAGCGAGTCAAGGATTGATCGATCTTTGCCTTGATATCTGAAATATTCAGCGTTTCCTCGTCGTTGAAGAGAGAATAGATGGAAAATCCAATTCCGGCCTCCTTGGCCAAGGTGTCATAGTTTGGCCAGCGGATGTCGCTCAGAAGAAGCTCGCAATCCTTGCTGGCGAAATCCTTGAAGGCGAGATAGAGGGCTCCGGTTCCGCCAAGGGAGGCGCCAAAGGCGATCGTGTATCTTCTCTCGAGGTCTTCCTTCCTCTCCTCGAAGAGCCAGGAGAGGACTCCTTCCTGAAACTCCTCGCTTCCTAAGACTCCGGGATAGGCGAGGTAGTGGTCGATTCTCTCCTTCAGGATGTCGTTGATGCTCTCGAAGGTGCAGAGGGTCTTGTCTTCCTCGAAGAGCATCCCGGCGCAGCCGTTGATGACGTTTCTTCCTTCCTTCTTTCTCTTTGTCGCCCTCTCCTGGATGGAGAGGATGTCGTACCTCATAATCTGCGTCATTCTTCTTTCTCCTTCTCTTTTCTGAGCAATTCCGGGATCTTTTCGATGTTCTTCCGGATCTCTTTCTTGGCTATTTCGAACTGATCTTTTTCTTCCTCTGTCCAGTCCTCTTCCTCAACAAGGGGAGAGATTGTGTCCTTGGCGATGAGGCAAGGACGGGAGATTGCGATTTTTTCCCTCAAGGAGGGATAGGAGAGAGGAAGGACTGCATCTTCTTCTCCATCCCTTGCCTGGAGGATGACAAGGATCGAGGCGGCGATTCCTTCGGTCGTGCAGCGGCGGAGCTTTGCGATGTCGGTTCCTCGGCTCTTGACGTGCTCCAAGGCAAGATGCTGGAAATCCTTCTCTTCCTCGGAGAGAAGATGATCGCCGATCCTTGTCATCTGGGAGAGAAGGACCGTGTGGGGTCCGTGCTCTCCAACAGCCAGAGGGAAAACCGTCTCAAGAGCGGCCTTTCTCTTGTCGACAAGATAGCTTCCCAGCCGTGCGGATTCCAGAAGGGTCCCAGTCCCGTAGACCGTGCACTGGGGAAGGAGGACCTTCATCGCATAGGTCATGACGTCCAGGGGATTGGTCGCGACAAGGATATCTTTGGAATAGGAGCTCTTTTTGAGCCTGTTTGCGATGTCTTCGATGATCTTGTAGGCGTCTTGGCTTCCGGTGTTCCGGTCTCCGCCCTCCTGAACCTTGGGTGTGACGCCGGCGGTGATCACGACATAGTCGAGCAAAGCGATGTCTTCGTACCTGCCTTTGTGGAACAGGGGACCTCCAAGGAGGAATCGGGCATCCTCCAGGTCTTGGACAAGGCCCAGGATTTCAGCATCGTTTTTTCCGTAGAGATAGACATCCTTCGCAAGGAGGGAACCCGAAAGCCGACTGCAGAGAGCTTTCCCGACGTTTCCGATTCCGAAGATTCCGATTCTTTCCATTCTTGTCCCCCTTTCCGGTTTCAGGTATATCATAACAAAATAGAGCTTAACATTCGCCTCCTTGAAGTTTATCTTTGTATTAGTCTGTCCTTCAAGCGAGGTATTGCGATCATGGAATGGGGAATTGTCGTCGCCTTGATCCCGGCCCTGCTCTGGGGCATCAATCCGACCATCGTCGGGAAGATCAAAGCCAAGTCCATCCAGCAACAGCTGGGAACGACTTTGGGAGCAAGCTTCTTTGCCCTGGTCGTCTTTTTCTGCACGATGAAGCAGTCCATCAATGACCTTCAGGGAGATTATCTGGTCTTGCTGATTCCTTTCCTCTCCGGTTTTTTCTGGAGCATCGGACAGCTTTTCCAATACAAGTCCTTTTTGGCCCTTGGGACCTCGACCGGCTTTGCCCTAGGCACGGGTCTGAATCTCGTTCTCAACGCCCTCTTCTCCTGCCTCGTCTTTCGGGAGTGGCAGACGGGTCTTCAGTATGGTCTTGGCTTCGGGGCGATTGCGGTCATCATTGTCGGCTGCTTCCTCAACTCCTATACGGTGAAAAAGGAGAAGAAGGATCGCGTCACGCTCCTCAAGGGCCTTCTGATCGTCCTTGTCGCCGACGTCTTCCTCGTCCTCTATGCCGACCTTCCGAAGATGGTCACGATGAAGAGCGTCCAAGGGACTTCCACCCTTCTTCCTCAGGCTTTTGGCATGATTGTCGGGACGTTCCTTCTCGTCCTTGTCACGCACCTTCTCGAGAGAAGGAAGAAAAAGGCGGAACCCGAGTTTGAAATGACTCAATTCTTCGAGAAGAAGACCTGGCTTTCGACCATCGTTGGCCTGTCCTTCGGCGGAGCCAACATCGGCTTGATCTACGCCAACCAGATGGTCGGGAACGCCATCGGATTCACTCTCTCCCAGACCTGCGTCGCCTTCTCGACGATCTTCGCCTTCCTCTTCCTCAAAGATTACCAGAACAAGACCAAGAAAGAGTTGATCCTGACCATCCTCGGCGTCCTTCTGATCGTGGGCGGATGCGTGATGATCGGCTTCACGATGAGGTGATTCATGATTCCAGTCCTAGACCGCTTTCTTTCGCATCTCGCCGATTGTGAAACGATGGCAAAAGGCATCCCATCCTTGAAACTGATGGAGAGAGCCGGAACAAAAATCGCAGAAAGACTTCTTCCTTTGATTTCGAAGGCAGACAAAATTCTCATCCTCTGTGGAAGCGGCGGAAATGGCGGAGACGGATACGTCATCGGAAGACTTCTTTTGGAAAAGGGATACGATGTCTCTTGCCTTGCGGTATTGAATCCCAGAAACGAGTCCTGCCAAGTCAATCGAAGCCGTTATCAAGGACCGATGGTCGACAAAATCGATTCTTCCTACTCGGTGATCATCGACGGCCTTTTCGGAACCGGTCTTGACAAGGACATCCGTTCCCTTCCCCTGGATGTTCTCAAGGAAGCTTCCGCGACCAAGGCCCGGAAATATGCGATCGACGTTCCTTCCGGCCTAGATTCCACAACGGGAAAGACGCTTGGCTTTCTCTTCCCAGCGGATTTCGTGTTCACGATTCAATTTCTCAAGCTCGGCTTCTTCCTTGCGGACATTCCTCTTGAGAAGATCGCTGTTTTGGACATCGGAATTCTCCTGCCCGAAGAAGGGACTCCATACTTCCTTCTGGATGAAGCAGAGGCTCTTCCTCTTTCCCTTGGGGATGCCACTTCCATTCCGATGGAATCCCTTCTTGCGGAAGGAGAGAATCCGCTTTCGGCTTTGGAGGCCAAAGCCACTTCTCAGAAGTGCTGTCGATTCGAGAACGATAATTATCGCTTCCTTTCCGATGGCCTTCATGTCTATATGAAAAGGAGAGAATGAAATGGAAAAGCGTGTCGTCTTGATCACCGGAGTCTCTTCCGGATTCGGCCTTGAGATGGCCAAGCTCTTTCTCAAGAACGGGGACAAGGTCTATGGCCTGGCCTTGCTGGAGAATTTCTCCCTTCCGGGATTGAACTACTTCTCGGGAGACATCACTTCCCGCAATGTTGTATCGAAAGTCCTTTCCCGGATTGAAAAGGAGGAAGGGCATCTCGACATCCTGATCAACAACGCCGGATATGGCATCTTCTCGGCCATCGAGGAGACCCCTCTGGAAGAGGCGGAGAGAATCTATCGGGTCAATGTCCTTGGCGCTCTCAACGTGACCCAGCTTTCCCTGCCTCTTCTGCGCAAAGGCAAACAGAGCAAGATCATCAACACCTCCTCCATCGGAAGCGAAGTCCCTCTTCCCTTCCAGTCCTTCTACTCGGCGGGAAAGTGTGCCCTGGACACCCTCTTTGATGCCTTGCGCTCGGAGATCCGGCCCTTCGGAATCAAGATCGTCTCCCTGCGCCCCGGAGACAGCAAGACATCCTTCACACGGAACCGGAAGACTCTTCCGTGCTCTTCTCTCTACAAGGAACGTCTCTCTCGTTCCTTGAAGCAGGTGGAGAAGGATGAGCAGGGTGGCTTTGCTCCGATCAAGGTGGCCAGGAAGGCCCTTTCCGCCAGCAAGAAGAGAAATCCCAAGCAGGTCTATCGCATCGGAGGAAAGGACCGCTTCCTCAACTTCCTCTTCCATGTCCTTCCGAGGAAGGTGCGGTCTTACATCGTCTACCAGATCTACGCCAAATAATCTGTTTCATCTGTTTCAACTGTATCATCTGTTGACGAACTTTTCTTTTGCCTCCATAATAGAGACATGGAAAGGACTCCCTTGGCCCTCTACGAGATCATCTATGACCACTATCGAAAGCTGATCGAGAACTCGGTCTACCGCAAAGGCGATGTCTTGCCTTCGGTGCGGAGCGAAGCTCTTTCCCGTGGCGTGAATCCCACCACGGTCTTGCGGGCCTACCGCCGGCTTGAGGAAGAGGGCTATCTTTTGACGATTCCAAAGAAAGGCATCTATGTCTGCTACGAGAAGGGAAAAGACCGGCTCTCCTATCTCAAGGAAGAGCTCAAGAAGCTCCTAGGGGAAGGCTATACCGCCGAGGAGATCCGACTCTCTCTGGAGTCCTTGGAAGGGAGGAAGAATGATCAAGATTGATTCTGTCTCCAAAAGCTTCGGGGACAAGCTTGTCCTTGATGGCATCAACCTCACCCTGAAGGAGCCGACGATCTACGGACTTGTCGGCATCAACGGCTCGGGAAAGTCCATCCTGTTGCGAATCATCGCCGGCATCTATCGACCCGACCAGGGAAGGGTGACTATCGACGGCGAGGATGTCCTTCAGAATCCCGAGAAGGCGAAGAGCTCCTTCTTCTTCCTCAACGACAATCCCTATTACTCTCCTCTGTGGAAGGCGAAGGACTTCGTCTCCTTCTACTCCTGCTTCTATCCTGAGTTCGACAAGGAGGAGCTAAATCGGGTCTTGAACATCCTGGAGCTGGATGTCTCCCATCGCATCTCGACCTTTTCCAAGGGCATGAAGAGGCAGTTCTTCCTCGCCCTCGCCTTTGCCAGCGGTGCCAAGACACTCCTCTTCGACGAGGCTTTCGACGGCCTTGATCCTCTCTCCCGTCTCAAGATGAAGAAGATCCTCGTCGAGAAGATGGAGAAGGGCTTGACCTGTCTGATCTCCAGCCATTCCTTGAGGGAGCTTGAGGACATCGTCGACGGCTTTGGCCTGCTCGACGGCGGAAAGCTGATCGATCACAAGATGGTCGCCGAGGGAAAGGCACCCTTTGTCAAGTTCCAGCTTGCGGCCAAAGAGGAACTTCCGGAAGAGGCCTTTTCCTTCCTCCACCCCGTCTCCCTGAAGAGAAACGGAAAGATCGTCGAGATCGTCCTTAGGGGAGAGGCGGAAGAACAAAGGGAAAAGCTTGAGACTCTCCACCCCGTCTTTCTGGAACAGGTGGAGATCCGCCTCGAGGATCTGTTTTTGATCGAAGTCGAGAAGAGCAAGGAGGAAGGGAAATGAACGCAAAACGGAAATTCTACGTCGACCAGCTCAAGCGAATTCTTCCCATGACGGCGATCGTCCTCGTCTTCTTCCTGGTGTTCCATTTCATCGAGATTTCTTCGAGCGACTACAACTGGCCCAAATACGGATATCTCGTCGTTCGCTATGTCTCTCCGACGATCTCCTTCCTGACCTATTTGGGAGCATCCTATGCCCTTCTTCTTCCCATCTACCTCTTCTCCTATCGCCATTCCCGGCAGAAGGAAGACCTCCTCTACTCCCTCCCCATGAGAAGGAGGACTCTGGCTTTCCTTGAATATCTTGTCGGCTTGACCTCGGTCTTGATCTGCTTCACCATCCCCTATCTATTCGGAATCCTGATGCGGCTTTCCGTTCCCCATTACGCCCTGTTCTTCGGAAACTTCTTCAGCTATCTTCCGGTCGCTTGGATCTTGCTCGTACTCGTCTATTCCATGGGAAGCGTCTTCTCCCTTGTCTCACGAAGCGTCTTGGAGAACATCTTCGTCCTTCTCTTCTCGCAGCTCTTCTTCCTTCTGCTTTCCATTCTGATTGACGACTCCATCAAAGGTTCTTTCCTCTCCTTTGTCCCTCTGACGGGAATCAGCTACGTGACCTTGATCTTCGACACGTTGATCGGGCATTCCTATCAAGGGGTGATGGCATCGGCCGCCCCGGTGGACGGGCCGATCCTGGATCTGGGAATCCGGCCAGCCAACTATGACAACTGGACGTTCCTCGGAGCCTTTGTCTTCCTTGTCGTCCTGGCCTTCTTGATCGTCCCGGCCTTGCTCTTTTTGGTGGAGCGGCAGAAGAGCGAAGATACGGGAAGGGCCTCGAAGTCCTGGCTTGGCTTGCGCCTTGTCCTGCCCTTGACTTTCGTCATGGCCATGGCCTGCTTTGGCTCTTCCATCGGATACGGACTGGCCTATGCGGAATACCTGGATAGTTCCTATCATGAATCCTTGATGACGATCGGCGTCCTTCTTTCCGCCTTGGCCTATCTGCTTCTGGACATGCTCAGGAGGAAGAAGATCGGCTTCACCTGGGACAGCCTTGTCTTCCTTCTTGTCGGCTTGGTTGTCCTTTCGATCTCCCTTCTCGTCTCAAGGCAGGTCAATCTCGCCTCCTTCTCCGACCTGAATCAAATCGCTTGAATCTCCCTCTTCTTTTCTTTATCCTTTCCCATAGTGAACAAAACATTGTTTTCCTGTCCCCCTATGGACGGAGAAAGGAGAAGAGAATGAGAGAAGAATGGAACGGCTTTGTCGGCGGACACTATGAGACGGATATCGACGTCCGAGACTTCATCCAGAGGAACTATCGTCCCTATGACGGAGACGAGTCTTTCCTGGAAGGGCCGACCGAGGCGACAAGACGACTCTGGGACCATCTCCAGGAGCTTCAGAAGGAAGAGAGGAAGAAAGGCGGGGTTTTGGACATGGAAGAGCATGTCGTCTCCTCGATCAACGCCTATCCCCCGGCCTATCTCTCTCCGGAGGGAAAGGGAGAGGAGAAGGTCGTCGGCCTTCAGACGGACAAGCCCCTGAAAAGGGCCTTCATGCCCTATGGCGGAATCAAGATGGCCGAGGAGAGCCTCACGACCTACGGCTACACTCCCGACCCTGAGCTCCACAAGATCTTCACCGAATATCACAAGACCCACAACCAAGGGGTCTTCGACGTCTATACGCCCGAGATCCGAAAGGCTCGGCACAGCCACATCATCACCGGCCTTCCGGACACCTACGGAAGAGGGAGGATCGTCGGGGACTATCGCCGAGTCGCCCTGTATGGAATCGACTATCTCGTCGAGAAGAAGAAGGAAGACTTCGACAACACCGGAGACGGGACGATGACCGATGACGTTATCCGCCTGAGGGAGGAGATCACCGACCAGATCCGCGCCCTTCTGGAGATGAAAAAGCTCGCTCTTTCCTACGGTTTTGACATCTCCCGTCCGGCCAGGGATGCCAAAGAGGCCTTCCAGTGGCTCTACTTCGGCTATCTCGCGGCCATCAAGACCCAGAACGGTGCGGCCATGAGCGTCGGAAGGATTTCGACCTTCCTGGACATCTACATCGAAAGAGACCTCAGGAGAGGGACGATCACGGAGAAGGAGGCCCAGGAGCTTGTCGACCATCTGGTCATGAAGTTCCGCATGGTCAAGTTCGCCCGCATCCCCTCCTACAACCAGCTCTTCTCCGGCGATCCCGTCTGGGCGACACTGGAAGTCGCCGGCATGGGCATGGACGGAAGGAGCATGGTCACCAAGAACGACTTCCGCTTCCTCCACACCTTGGAGAACATGGGCCCTTCTCCCGAGCCCAACCTCACCGTTCTCTACTCCCACAGGCTTCCGGAGAACTTCAAGAAGTATGCCAGCAAGATCTCCATCCTCACCTCTTCCATCCAGTACGAGAACGACGATGTCATGCGCCCCATCTGGAAGGACGACTATTCCATCTGCTGCTGTGTCTCGGCGACCGAGACCGGAAAGGAGATGCAGTTCTTCGGCGCCAGGGCAAACCTCGCCAAGTGCCTCCTTTATGCCCTTAACGGCGGCAAGGACGAGATGCTCAAGACCCAGGTCGGCCCCGAGCTTTCTCCGATCGTTTCCCCCGTCCTCTCTTATGACGAGGTCGTCCACAAGTTCGACTTGATGATGGATTGGCTCTCCGCCCTCTATGTCAACGTCCTCAACGCCATCCACTACATGCACGACAAGTATTACTACGAAGCCGCCGAGATGGCCCTGATCGACACCAACGTCCGTCGCACCTTCGCCACCGGCATCGCGGGCTTCAGCCATGTCGTCGACTCTCTTTCCGCCATCAAGTATGCCAAGGTCACTCCGATTCGGGATGAGGGCGGAATCATCGTTGACTTCAAGATCGAAGGGGATTTCCCTCGCTACGGAAACGATGACGAGAGGGCAGACGGGATCGCCGTCTGGCTTCTGAAGACCTTCATGACCAAGATCCGGAAGCACCACACCTACCGCGATTCCGAGCCGACAACCTCGATCTTGACCATCACCTCAAACGTCGTCTACGGAAAGGCGACCGGTGCCCTTCCCGACGGAAGGAAGAAGTCCGAGCCCTTCGCTCCCGGCGCCAATCCCGCCTATGGGGCGGAGAAGAACGGATTGCTCGCTTCCCTCAACTCCGTCGCCAAGCTCCCCTATGAATATGCTCTCGACGGCATCTCCAACACCCAGACCATCAATCCTTCGGCTTTGGGCAAGACCCTTGAGGAGCGGACCGAGAAGCTCGTCCTTGTCCTGGACGGCTACTTTGACAACGGCGGACATCATCTCAACGTCAACGTCTTCGGCAGGGAGAAGCTCATCGACTGCATGGAGCATCCCGAGCGTTCGGAATACGCCAACTTCACCATCCGCGTCTCCGGCTATGCGGTCAAGTTCATCGACCTGACCAGGGAGCAGCAGCTCGACGTCATCGCAAGGACATGTCACGAAGTCCTCTAGGCCGAGCCTTTTCCATCGAGACCTTCGGCTCGGTCGACGGGCCGGGGATCCGCTTCGTCCTGTTTCTGACCGGCTGTCCTTTCCGTTGCCTCTATTGCCACAATCCGGAGAGCTGGGAAGGAAAGGACTCCTTCTTGATCTCAAGTCAGGAGGTTCTCACGAAGGCTCTTCGCTACAAGGCCTATTGGGGAAAGGAAGGGGGATTGACCGTCAGCGGCGGGGAACCTCTGACACAGATTGACTTTTTGATCGACCTCTTCTCCCTCTTTCGCAAGGAAGGAATATCGACCTGCCTGGACACGTCCTTGGCCTCTTTCTCCTTCGAGGAAAACTTCTTCGGAAAGTTCACTCGTTTGATGGAAGTGACTGATCTCTTCTTGGTCGATATCAAGGAGATGGACGGGAAGAGACATCAAGTCCTGACGGGAAGAGGAAACGAAAACGTCCTCTCCGGCATTCGCTATCTGGACGAGAAGGGAAAGAGAATGTGGATCCGCCATGTCCTCGTCCCGGGCTATACCGACTTCGACGAGGACCTCAGGGCGATGCGAAAGTTCCTTGACGGACTCAGTCATGTCGAGCGCATCGAGGTCCTTCCCTATCACACTTTGGCCATTTCGAAGTACGAGAAGCTTGCTCTTCCTTATCCCCTGCTCGGTGTGCCTTCCCCGACGAAGGAGAGAATCGATAACGCAAGAAAGATTCTTGGCGCTCTTTGAGATTGTTTTGTAGAGAAAACATAAAAAAATGAGCCTTCTCGGAATTTACGAGAAGGCTCTTTCGATTGATCAGAGTGTCGTTTCGACGAACTGTCCGAGCTCGTCTTTGGCGAAGTAGAGAACGTCCCTTCCGACTTCGGCCTTGATGTAAGTCTTGCCGTCTTTCTCGAAGGTGACGAATCTCATCTCGACATCCAGCTTCTGCTCGCGGTTGAGAAGCTCGAGCTCGACTTCCTTGCCGTCTCTCTCCAGGGAGTATTCGTGGATCGTCCTTCCGTTGGAGACGACTTCGTACTCGAACTCGCTCTCTCCTCTCTCGCTCTCTTGGCTGACTTCGACATAGCTTCTCTCACCGACATAGTAGAAGAAGGTGAGCTCCGACTCTCCTCTCTCCTGCTCTCTTTCTCCCTTCATCTTGTATTCCTGTCCGTCGATCAGGAGGATGCCGTCTATGCGGTACTCTTCCTCGTCCTCGAAGAAGTCGTCTCCGTCGTCGACGCGGTATTCGTTGTAGTACATGTCGAACTGTTTGTCTTCCAGGTTTAGGTCCTTGTAGCGGATGGTCATCTTCTGCATGTATTCCGCTCTGTCGCTAGGAACGATCGTGTTTTCGGTGAGGACCTCTTCTCCCTTGAGGGTCGCTTCAATCGTCGGGAGATAGGTCAGGATGGTCTGCTTGAGGGTGTCGTCGACGGCCCTTTTGACAAGCGGGGTTTGGACGGTCGTCTCCAGGGTGGAGAGAAGGCCGATCGAGGTTGCCGCTCCGAAAGCAAAGACGTTGGCGATGTCTTCTGTCTTCGTTTCGGTGCTTGCGCCGGAACCCTGGGAGGAGTTGGTCGAGGTCGTCGAACAGGAGGCGAGCAGGAGAAGGGAGAGGAGGGGGAGGATTTTCTTTGTCTTCATCATCGTTTTCCTTTCTGGGCCTAGTGCCCCAAAGAGCCATGCTCTTTCCGGAAGTCGCTTTCCTTCCTTGCCCACATTATCAATAAAGGCCAGGAAGCTGTCAACGAAGATGCTTTTCGTCATGACAAGTCCAGCTTCTTGTATAGAAAAGCCTCTTTTCTTTCTTGCTTTTGGCAAAGTAAGGAACAGAAGAAAGAGGAATGCTTCTTGAATCGGACTTTCTCCGCGCCTTTTGCCGGGAAGAGTTCCTGGGGAAAATGAAGTATAATAAGAAATACGAACTTCCGAGGAGGTTGAGATGATGAAAAGAAAGACAATCGTGCCGCTTCTGGCACTTGTGACCGTTCTTGGCTCTTGTTCCGGGGCGGATTCCGCTTCCTCCTCTTCTCTTCCTTCTTCCGTCCTGCCCGTCCAGCTCTATGACAACTATCGCCGGGAAGGGGGATTCCAGATCGCCATGGACATCTCGGGCCTCGGCATCTCGGGGCAGAACAAAATCTATCAAAGCCCGGTCATCCTAGACTATCAGGCGGACGAGAAGCAGGGCTATGGGCCAAATGCCTCGTTCCAGATTCTTCCCTTCGAAGTGACGGGTACGGACGAGGAAAGGCTCAAGCAGGCCAACAGCAATCAGTCTGTCCTTCACGCCCTCTTCTCCCTGACAAGCCAGCTTCTTTTGAGACTGAATCAGGAGACGGGGATGCTTCCGGTCTTGGCCGATCGCTATTCGGAGGACTTTGAGAGCGTCATCGACCTCCCGAAGGAGACCTTCGCCTTCCAGAGCATCGATTCCTTGACTTCTGTCATCGACACCACCGAGGAAGGGGACAAGGAAAAGCTCCGCTTCCTGGCAGCCCAGAAGGAAGACGAGGACGGCGGGTTGGATATCGACTTCTCCAACGTGACGATCGACGTCCCGGCTCTCCTTCATTACCTCACCGACCTGCTTCCGGGAGAGGCCGTTCTTCGCCCGATTTTCTCCACGGTCGGGGATGTCGTGCAGTTCTTGACGAATTCCCTCTCCCTGAAGATCCTTCCCGTCACTGAGGAAGAGACGGAGATTACCTTGTTCATCAATGATACCGGACGCGAGCAATTGATCGAGTCCCTCAGCAAGGCCCTGGGATCGACCATCTTGGACAACGCCCGTCTCGACGAGCTTTCCTTGACGGTCAAGCTCTTCGACGACGAGACCTTGATGAATCAGCTCGAGGAGTGTCAGATCACTCTGGCTCTGTCGGCCTTGACCTTCGACTTTGACCTCTCCATCGAGGCGAATCTCGACAAGGAACACGAGAAGCTCTCCGACGATTATTTCGATGGCTTCGACGAGAAACTCGCTTCCCGAAAGGCCATCTATGAGGAAGTCCAGCCCTTCTATACCGCCATCAAGGACGTCATCCCCTGGAAGGATTCCTTGATTTCTGGAAACGACCTGGATTACGGAAAGATCGACCTCTCCCAAAACGCGGTCGCACAGATGGAGAGTCAAGCCGAGAACTACTTCGCGCTCTCTTCCGACGGCAAGGATCTTCTCGGAGACCGTTTCCTTGTCGCATCGACCAAGGAAAGCCTGTCGAACATCCTTCTGGAAGCACACAGGGATGGAGTCGAGAAGATTGAGAAATTGAAGAATGATTACCTAAATCTTGGAAAGACAATCGATGATGACAACTATGTCATACTCTTCCAAGATGTCTCACAATACCTCAATTGGGAGCAAGCGTTGATGGACTATGATGCCGGCGTGGAAAAAGAGGCCTTCGATCAGTATCGGGAAGACCGCTTCGCCCGTGCCAAGGAAGAGCTTGAGAAAGCCAAGCAGGACTTCCAGAACTTCGTCCTGTCTCCGAGCGAGGAGACGCTGGAGAAGGCCTTGGAGGACTATCAGCAGGTTGACAATTTGCTTTCCATCTCCGACCAATACCTCTCCTCCTCTTTCCAGAGCCGAAAGGAGGAATTGCAGAAGAACTTCCAGACGGAAAGCGCCTCTCTTCCCAAGGCCTATCACGAATACTTCTCTTCCCTTCTTCCTTCCCTCGACTATGAAACGCTTGCCGAGCTTTCCTCTTCCGAGGCGGTAACAAACGGGGCCTTCTATTCCGTCGACCTGCTCTCCGAGGAAGAGCGGGGACAGATTCGGAATCTCCTGGAGCAGGAGTGCCTTCGCCTGAAGAAGGGACTTTTGGAAAGTGCCACCTCTCTTGCTTCCCTGGAACAGCAGTTCTTGAGCGACCAGACTGCCCTTCTGACTCTCGAACAGACGGAGAAGAATCTTCTGGCGACGGATGTCTACGGCTTGGAATACCGCTCTTTGAAGGTCGAGCTCGGAAAAATCCTCCAGGCGTGATCGTCCTTCTTTCTTTGGCGGAGGAAACTGGTATAATCTTTTTCCGGTGAAAATGAAAATGAATCCAACGATTGAAGAAAAGATCGAGACGGTCCTGGACAAGCTTCGTCCTTTCTTGCAGAGGGAGGGAGGAGACATTCGCCTGGATCGCTATGATGAGCAGACCGGAATCTGCTATGTCGACATGATTGGCGCCTGCGCAGGCTGTGCCATGGCATCGACCGACGTTTCGGAATCGGTCGAGGTGATGGTCCTGGACGAGGTTCCTGAGGTCAAGAAGGTGGAGCTTATCGCTCCTCCCGAGCCCTCTTTCGATGACCTTCTGCGCCGCCTTGCCGAACAGCAGCTGGCAGAGGAAGACCTCAAGAAACAGGAGGAAGAGAACAAAGGTGGAGACGGCCAATCGAAGTAGGGAGGAATTCCAGATCCTCCAGAAAGCCGAGCGCCTGCTCTCGGAAGTCCGTCCCTTCTTCCAGAAGGACGGGAGCAATCTCGCCGTCAAGGACTTTCGGGAAGAGACCCTGTTCATCACGGTCACGGGCGCTTGCGTCGGATGCGCCTTGGCCGGACAGGACCTGGGCGATGTCACCGCCCTCTTCCAGGAAAAGCTTCCTGAAGTCCGGAAAGTCGTCTATCTCAATCCCTATGGCCTTCCCCTGTGAGAGGCCTTTTCTCTTCTTTTCCGATTCGTCTGTGCTACAATCTTTTTTGCGAGGTAACGTAACTTATGGAAGAAATCAAAAAACCGATCATCGTCGAGACGAGCGCCCATCATATCCATGTCACCCAGGAGACTTTGGAGAAGCTCTTTGGCGCAGGCTTCCAGCTCGAGGTCCGCAAGATGCTCTCCCAGCCTGGACAATTCGCTTCCAACCAGCGCCTTGATGTCATCTATCATGCGACCATCAAGGACAAGAAGACCGGGGAGATGGTGAAGAAGGACTTCACCCTCAAGAACCTGTCCATCCTGGGACCTGTCCGCAAGGGAAACCAGGTCGAAATCTCCTTGACGGAAGCCCGTTCCTTGAAGGCGAACGTTCCAATTCGTGAAAGCGGAGATACGAAGGGCAGTGCCCCCTTCACTCTTGTCAACCCTCTCAACGGAAACAAAGTTGATTGCGAGGAAGGCATGATCGTCGCCAAGCGCCACATCCACATGACCCCGAAGGATGCCGAGGAGTTCGGCGTCAAGAACGGCGATATCGTCGCGGTCAAGATCCATTCCGCCAACGGACGCAGCGCGATCTTGGGCGACGTCGTCATCCGCGTCAGCGAGAAATATGCCTTGGCGATGCACATCGACACCGATGAGTCCAACGCCTTGGGCGGAAATTCCGTCGGCGTCACGGGCACGATCGTCAAAGAGGCTCTTTGATGCCAAGCCTTCTCACCCACTATCGCCTCGTCAAAAGGCTGTACGCGGAGGAGGTCGAAGGAAAGCTTCGCCCCCTGCCCTCTTTTTTGGAAGGCAATTTCGAGGCCCTCGCCCTTGGGGCGCAGGGCCCCGATCCTCTTTTCTTCTATCCCCTCTCGGGCCATTTCATGGTCGCCCTTCGTCGCTACGGGAGCTTGCTTCACGACAGCGACGGAAGGAAGTTCTTTCGTCTGCTTCTGAAATGCTGCTATGACATCGACCAGCCTCGGGAGCTCTCTCGCTTCCGCTCCTTTGTCCTTGGGCAGTTTGCCCACTATCTGCTCGACCGAGAATGCCATCCCTATGTCTATGCGCAATCCGGGTTCGACAAGAACGGGGAGCTGACGGGAAAGTTTCATTACGAGCACAGCGCCTTCGAGAGCCAGATCGATGTCTCGATTGCCAAGAAAGCCCACATGGAATATTTCCTCGAGCATCCCGAGGAGGTCCTGAGCCAGGACTCCTTTGTCCTTGAGGCCATCTGCCGCAACTTCCGCGCGGCCCTCTTGCGCTATTTTCCGGAGAGGAAGATCCCGAAGAACATCTATGGCTCCTCCGTCGTCTGGATGCGGAGGGCGATCCGTTTCGTCAACCGCAATCCGGATCTCAAGAGAACTCTGTTCCACTTCTCCTCCTTGGGAGGCCTTGCCCTTCCCAAGACGGTCGAGAAGGATGTCCTCAACGAGCGCCATCGCTCGTGGCAGGATCCGATCACTGGAGAGGAGAGGACGGAATCCTTCCTCGACCTCTTCAACGAGGCCTATGTCCTTCTTCGGGAATGCTATCACCTGCTTCTGGAGCGGGGATATAGCTATGAAGTCTATCTCAATTACTTCGACGGCCGGAATTATGACGGCCAGAAAAAGGGAGAAATCAGGAAGTTTCACGGCCCTTCGGTTCTCTGATTGGCCTTGAGGAGGCTTCGGCCTCCTTTTTTGTCAAACTCGTCAGAAATTTTTGCTTTTATGGTTTCTTCCTTTTTGGCTTTCGTCTATAATTCTATTTGAGGTTATAAAGCAATGGGTCTACATTTTTTGAAAACGGCTCTCTCGCTTCCAATCCCGGAACATAAGGAAGCGACCGAGGGCCACCCGTACGAGGTGTTCCAACCCGATTTCGTCTACATCCCGGCTGTCGATAACCGCAACAATCCTTTGAAAGGCCTCCTCCCGGTCGGGACGTTGGTCTTCAAGGGCACCCTTTTGGGAACCGGTGTCGACGATTTTCCCACCTATTCGTCCGTCTCGGGCCAGATCGTGTCGCACAAGTACATGATGATGGCCGACGGCAAGGTGCGCGAATGCCTGGAGATTGCCAACGACAGGAGAAGCCAGTGGATTCGTCGGCCTGCTCTTCCTGACGCCAGTCATTGTTCCAAGGAAGAGATTCTCGCCGCCATCAAGGATTCCGGCGCCGTCGGCTTCGGCGGAGCGGGTTTCCCGACGTACCGGAAGTACAACTCCGGAAAGCCGGTCGAGGCGATCATCGTCAACGCCATCGAATGCGAGCCGTATCTGACCACGGACTACAACTACGGTCGGATGAACATGTCGGAGGTCTTCCTGGCCATTCCCTATCTCCTTCGCCTGACCGGTGCCAAGAAGATCTACATCGCCGTCAAACGCGGAAGAGAGGCCTTGATCGATGCTGTCCGCAAGGAGCTTTCCCGAAAGGAGAACAAGAACTACCCGGTCGCTCTCAAGATCCTTCCCGATCGCTATCCGATGGGATATGAGAGAAGCCTGGTCCGGGCCATCCTTCACAAGGAATACCAGGCCCTGCCGATCGAAGTCGGCGCCATCGTCAACAACCTCTATACCGTCATGGCCCTGGCCCGTCGCTTCGTCTTCGGGGAAGTGGTCGCCGATCGCTGCATCACCGTCAGCGGAGAGGTGAATTGCCCCAAGGATGTCCTGGCTCCGGCCGGGACTCTGGCAAGCGACCTCATCAACTTCGCCGGCGGCCCCACGATCCGCCAGTTCAAGCTGATCTCGGGAGGCCCGATGTGCGGCACTTGCCACGAATCCGACTATGTCCTTCCGCTTCAGGCCAACGGCGTCTTGCTCTTCCGTCCCACGAAGGTGGAGAGCGAACCCTGCTGGCACTGCGGAAAGTGCATCGACAACTGCCCGATGGGACTGCAGCCTGTCCAGATCCAGATGGCCCTCAAGGCCAACAACATCGACCGCCTTCTCAAGCTCAAGGCCGCGCTCTGCATCAACTGCGGTCTCTGCTCCTACGTCTGCCCGAGCAAGATCGATGTCTCCAACAATGTCCAGAAAGCCAAGGCTTTGCTTCTGAAGCAGCCACAGCAGAAAGGAGCGAAATGAGATGAAGACCCTTGTCTTTGAGAACGGACCGCATCTGCGTTCCAAGAGCAAGACCTCCCGGATGATGGTGGAGTTCTTCGTCACTCTTGTCATCCTCTATGCCTGTGCCGTGATCTTCTACTTCGTCAAGGGCGGCCCTTCCGACACCTTCAGCAACGTCACCTATGGTTTGATGGCTTTGCAAAACGGCGCGATGGGCGTCGGATTTGCGATGATCGCCGACCTCATCTGGTACTTCCCCTATCTCTTCAAGAAGGACAAGGACGGCAATCCGGTCGGCCGCTATCTGAAGAAAGTCCTGAGATCCTATTCCTTCGTGACGGGATTGATTCTCGTCCTCATCCTTCCGATCGGCATGGAATGGTGGGAGATCGCCCTGACTTCCTTCCTCTCCGTCTTCGTCGGAAAGCTGGTCTTCGGCGGCTTTGGCTCCAACATCCTCAACCCGGCCATCTTCGGACGTCTTTTCGCCCAGCTCGCCTTCGCCTCGCACATGACGACCTACCTCGGCAATGTCGCACCGGAAGGCTATTCCACGGTCATCAACGCCGGTGCGACGATTCCGGGACTGGTCAACGGCGGCTCCTTCATGGCCACGGAAGGAATCTCCTTCTGGAACATGGTCCTGGGAAATTACTATGGAACCTTGGGCGAGACTTTCGCTCTCATCATCGTCATCCTCGGCCTCTATCTCATCGTCCGCGGAATTATCGACTGGCGCGTTCCTTTCTTCTATTGCGCCTCGCTCTTCTTCAGCTATGCCGTGATGTTCGTCCTGGCAGGTGAGACCGCTCGCCAGAGCTTCGAACTTGCGGCCAGGAGCGTGATGATGGGCGGCATCCTCTTCGGTGGCGTCTTCTGCCTCACCGATCCCGTGACCTCGCCGACAAGCAAGTCCGGCAGGATCATCTTCGCCCTCATGAGCGCGATCTTGACGATGGTCATCCGCCTGTATACCAATTCGGCGGAAGGTGTCGCTTACTCAATCCTCATCATGAATCTCCTCACCCCGCTCATCGACAAGTGCCTGACGGGAAGGACGCTCCACAACTGGGCGCCGTCTCTTGCCATCCTGATCTGCCTGGCTGGTGTTTTCGCGGTCGGTGTCGGATACGGCATGACGGGAGAATTCGATTTTTCCAAGTCGCCGGCCCTTCTGACCACTGTCAAGGAGGTCTTCTGACATGAGCAAAGCATTGGGAAAGACGTTGATCGCCATCCTGACGACGGCCTGCTGCATCGGCGGTGTCGTCGGCTGCTACTATGGCGTTCACAAGATGATGGAAGAGAACAGGCCGGCCATCCCCGCGACGGTCGCCTCGATCTTCCCCGACTATGTTTCCGCCACTCCTGTCCAGGATTTCGACAAGGAATTCATCCGCTCCTGCTACGAGGTCGAGACTTCTGACAAGGAGACGGGATATTACTATGATCTGGTCTCCGCCAAGGGAAGAAGCGGCTCCTTGGAGTTCGCAATCGGCGTCGTCGACGGCACGGTCACCAACTATCTCTTCCTCGATGCCGGAGACGAAGACGGAATGGGTGTCGAGATGGCCCAGAATGAAGCTTCGGAGCTCTTCATCGGCTACACCCTGGATTCGACTGAGGTCATCAGCGGCGTCACCATGACAAGCGAAGGCATGGCAAAAGCCATCAAGGCCGCCCTGACGGATGCCCAAGGGAGGTGAGGAACCATGAAAAAACGCAATCTCTTTCTGACGTTCCTGGATGGCATCTACCTCAAGAACCCGGTCCTCTCCCTCTTCCTGGGATTGACTCTGGCCGTCCTTGTCACGACGAACGTCCAAGCTTCCGTCTATCTCGGAGCGATCGTCCTTGTCGTCCTTGTCGTCGTTGAGCTCTTCTGTTCCCTCTTCCGCAAGTTCCTCGGCAAGATCCTGAGCTATGTCCTTGCGGCCATCCTCTCGGCTTCTCTAAGTTGCATCGCCGTGATGCTTCTTTCGGCCTACTATCCGATCGTCGCCATCGAGGGCGTCGGCGGCTTTGCCAACGTCCTGATCGTCTCCCTCATTCCCTTTGTCAGTACGACCTCGGCCGTCCTCGTCAAGGGCGAGAAGGCGACGGAACTGGGTTTCGGGCATGCCTTGTTTGACGCTCTGGGCTCGGGAATCGGCTTCATCCTCGCCTTGGCCCTCATCGCCTTCTTCCGCGAACTTCTGGGAACGGGAGAGCTCGTCTGGACCTTGGATGCGGAGCGCCAGCTCTTCGTCCACGTGATGGACTTCACTCTTCCCTTCATCCTCAATCCTTTCGGTGGCTTTGTGATGACGGGCCTTGTCGCTGGCTTCCACGCCTCCATCTGCCGTGCCTTCGAGGGCCGGAAGAAGAAGGGAATGCCGGCCATGGAAGGAGGTCAGAGATAAATCATGGAATACTTGACAGCGTTCTTTGTCGCCCTCTTTGCCGGCAATCTGATTCTCACCGGCCAGGGCATGCATGCGATCGATCAGTATCATCAGGCGAAGAAGTTCCGTCCTCTGCTTCTCCTCTTCTATCTGATCGCGGGAATCGCCGTCTCCGCCGCAGCCTATGGTTTCACCTTCCTCGAGAATCTTCATCCAGCGGTGGAGTATGTCGCTCCTCTGTTCTTCGTCCTTGTCCTTGCGGTCCTCGTTGCGATCTTCTACGCCTTGATCTGCCTTTCTCCCAAGGCCAAGGCGGAGTTTAAGCCAGAGTGGTTTGGCCTTCTTCTCAACACCTCCCTCTTTGCCATCGCCATGTCGGTCCTGAGCCTTGTCGGAACGACGGATGACCCGCTTCTGCTCCTCAGCAATGCCTGCGGTTTGCCTCTGGGCTATGTCCTGACTTTCGTCATCTTCGAACCGATCTACGAGCGCATCTCGATCAGCAACGCGATGAGGGGCTTCAAGGGCATGCCCCTTGTCCTTCTCACCCTCTCCGGGATGTGCCTCTGCTTCGTCTCTTTGACCTTCTAAGGAAATCGTGGACAGGAAGAAGATACTTCTGCGGGGCCTTTTCGACGACGACATGCACTACCGCCCCGTCAAGGATACGTTTCTCATCTTCCTGTCTTTTTTGATGGTCTTCGTGATGGTCTTCGTCACCTATCTCCTTCGCCCTTCTTTGGAGAACGTCCACGTCGAGATCCGCTATGGATCGACCCTGCTCTGGGATCCGAAAGATCCCACCTGCAACACCGCCATCTCCTTCCCGGAACAGGGGAAGGTCGAGATCGTCTATCGGCGCGAGGACGGGGAGATGTTCTTGGGCGAGGGAAACTACTTCCAGTTCTATGGCGAGGAAGTCGCCATCACCCTCTACAGCGACCGCTCGATCGAGATCACCAAGGAGGATTCACCCCGCCATGTCTGCTCCTATCTCGGAAGGATCTACGATCCCTATGTTCCCCTTGTCTGCCTTCCCAACAGTTTCCAGGCGACGATCGTCTCGAGCTATTTCCCGGAGTGGGACGTATGAAGACGAGAAGACTGGTCTCCTTGGCCCTTCTGGTCGCGCTCTCTGTCTCTCTCCACTATGTCGAGGGCTTCATCCCCATGCCGATGGTCCCGGGCTATCATCTCGGCTTGAGCAACCTGGTCAACCTCTTCGCCCTCTATTACTACGGCATCCCCTCCTATCTCTTCGTCGTCATCGCAAGGGTCTTCCTCTCGGCCTTGATCACGAGCGGCTTCGGCCCCTCCTTCTTCCTCTCTTTGGGTGGCTCTCTTCTTTCCATCATCGCCACGATCGCGATCTCCCGCCTCGTCCGGGGGTCGATCTACTCCACTTCCGCCTTCTCGGCCCTGTTCCATTCCGTGGGACAGCTTGTCGCCTATGCGCTCTTCTTCCAGACACCTTTCATCTTTGTCTATCTTGCGTTTCTGGGCCCTCTTTCCATCGTCACGGGGCTTGTCATCGCCTTCCTGGACCATTTCTTGGTAAAGAGGCTTCCCAAGAGCTATCGAAGCGAAGAGAAGAAGAGACGAAAGGCGTGATTTTTTTCCGATCTTTTCCTTCGTCTTTGTGCTATCATAAGTGTCCGGTTGAAAAGGAGGGAATCCGATGAGAACCTATCTCTATTATCCGCAGGGAACCTGCTCGACGAAGATGGAATTTACCTTGGACGAGAAGAACGTCATCGAGGATTTTTCCGTCGAGAGGGGATGCAACGGAAATCTCAAGGGCATCCGCGCCCTGATTCTCGGACAGAAGGCCGAAGACGTGATCGACAAGCTGGAGGGAATCCTCTGCGGGATGAAGAAGACCTCCTGCCCCGACCAGATCGCCAAGGGCTTGAGACTCGCCCTGGAGGGAAAGCTTTCGGAGGTGGAAAGATGAACCTCCGCCATCTCTTCACGTCGGAGTCGGTCTCGGAAGGACATCCCGACAAGATCTGCGACCGCATCGCCGACAGCATCCTGGACGTTTGTCTGGAACAGGATCCCTCTTCCCATACCGCAATCGAGGTCATGGCCATCCGCGACCGCATCATCATCGCAGGGGAAGTCACCTCCAAGGCCAAGGTCGACTATGAAAAGATCGCAAGGGACACCGTGCGTCAGATCGGCTATACCGATGCGGAAAGCGGCATCGATCCCGACCATATGAAAGTGGAGTGCTACGTCGGCCAGCAGAGCCCGGACATCGCCATGGGCGTCAACCATTCCTATGACCGAGGAAAGATCGGCGCCGGCGACCAGGGAATCATGTTCGGCTATGCGACCGACGAGACCGAGAATCTCATGCCTCTTCCGATCGTCATGGCCCACAAGATCGTCCGCTATGCCTCGACCTTGCGGAAAAACGGCCTACTTCCCTTCGCCCGCCCGGACATGAAGAGCCAGGTGACGATCGACTATTCCGGCGACAAGCCCAAGCTCAACGCCGTCGTCTTCTCCATGCAGCACGACAAGTCGATCGACATCGAGAGCCTGAGGAAGATTGCCGTCGAGAAGGTCCTCTTCCCGGTCATCGATTCCTTCGGCATCGACCGCTCCGGAGTGAGCGAATACTATGTCAATCCGACCGGCCGCTTCGAGATCGGAGGACCTCTTGGCGACACGGGCGTGACCGGAAGGAAGATCATCGTCGACACCTATGGCGGAAGCGCACCCCATGGCGGCGGTGCCTTCTCGGGCAAGGACCCGACCAAGGTCGACCGCTCCGCCGCCTATGCGGCCCGCCATGCCGCGAAGAACATCGTCGCCGCCCACCTGGCCAAGCGCTGCCTGATCCAGCTCTCCTATGCGATCGGCGTCAGCGAGCCGGTCTCCATCTTTTTGGACACCTTCGGGACGGAGACGGTCGACAAGGAGAAGATCCTCTCCGCCCTCTGCGACGAGTCGATCTTCGACTTCACTCCCGGCGGAATCATCGAGCGCTTCCATCTCACCCATCCGAGCTTCCGCTACAGCGACCTCTCGGCCTATGGACATTTCGGCCGTCCGGACCTCGACCTTCCCTATGAGAAGCTGGACAAGGTCGATGTCCTGAGCAAACTGCGATGAAAACGAAGAATCCCCAGGAGAGGACTCCTTTCCTGGACGCGATGCTGGAATACTACCAATCCCGTCCGATTCCCTTCGACGTGCCCGGGCACAAGATGGGACGTTTGGTGACCGACCTTTCCCGCCGTCTCTCGCCCTTGATCCTGGGAACGGATGCCAATGCCCCGATCGGTCTGGACCATCTGATGAATCCCCACGGCGTGATCAAGGAGAGCGAGACCTTGATGGCCAAGCTCTGCCATGCCGACCACGCCCTTTTTTCCATCAACGGAACGACGGGCGGCATCCTTTCGATGTTCCTGGGAATCTTGGACAACCGCAACAAGGTCATCCTGCCGAGAAACTGCCACAAGTCGATCATCAGCGCCCTGATCATCTCGGGCGCGGTTCCGCTCTTTGTCGCTCCCGACATCGACGAGAACCTCTCGATCGCAAACGGCGTCTCGGTGGAAAGCTATGTGAAAAGCATGGACGAGCACCCGGATGCCAAGGCGGTCTTCGTGATCAACCCGACCTATTTCGGAGTGGTCTCCAACCTCAGGAAGATCGTCGAGGAAGCGCACAAGAGGAACATGATCGTCATGGTCGACGAGGCCCATGGATCGAACTTCTATTTCTCGAAGAGACTTCCCCCTTCGGCCATGGAATGCGGAGCCGACGTCTCTTCCCTGTCCTTCCACAAGAACTCCGGAAGCCTGACCCAATCCTCGGTCATCCTCGCACAGGGAAACCGCGTCGACTTCTTCGAGCTCAAGAGGGCCTACTCCATGCTGACCTCGACTTCGCCCAACTCCCTTTTGATCGCCAGCCTCGACGCGGCGAGAAAGGAGATGGCCCTGCGGGGAGAGGAATTGATCGACAAGGACATCGAGCTTGCGGAATATGCCCGCAGAGAGATCAACAAGATCCCCGGCCTTTCCTGCCCTGGGAAAGAGGAGATCGAGAGAAGGAACAGCGATGCCCTCTATGGCTATGATCCCACCAAGCTTGTCATCTCCGTCAAGGATCTGGGACTCTATGGCTTTGACGTCTACAAGGAATTGAGGAAGACGAACAACATCCAGCTGGAGCTGGGGGAGTTCTATGTCGTTCTCGCTCTTGTCGGGCCGGGGACGACCAAGGAGGACATCGAGTGCCTGCTTTCCGCCCTCCGCGATCTCTCGAAGAGACATTCCTCCGGAAAGATCGTCCACCATCGGCGGAACTACTCCGCGGCCTTCCCCAAGACCATCGTCCCTCCCAGGGAAGGCTATGACGCCCCTTCTCGCATCGTCCCCCTGGCGGATGCCGTCGGGGAGATCTCGGCCGAGACGGTGATGGCCTATCCTCCGGGCATCCCTCTGGTGATCCCGGGCGAGCTTGTCACCCAGGACGTGATCAAGAGGATTCTCTTCATCGAAAGGGAGGGAGGACAGGTTCTCAAGGACAGCGCCCCCAAGACGATGAAGGTCATCGACGTCAAGAATTGGTATCTGGCAAACGAGCTTCCAGAGTTTGCATAAAGCGCTTACATTTCTTTGCGCTTTTTCTTCACGTCAAAGGCTCTTCTTCCTTCTTTCCTTTGTCTTTCTCGAATCATCGAGGGAGAGACTTCAAAGAAAATAATATTGGAAGCCCTTTCGTTTTCCCTTCGGATGGACTATAATTTAAGCGATGACGAAAGAAAGGAACCACTAACATGAAAATTCAGTACGTGTGCAAGGATGTCCCTCTTTCTCCCGCGATGCAGGAGGCTCTGGAAGGGAAGTTGGGAAGGTTCGATCGTTATTTCCGGACGACAGACGAGGTGGACTGTACGGTGACCCTGATGATCCATCAGGACAAGAAGACCTTGGAAGTCGCCATCTCCTCCACCAACGGCTTCAATCTCCGCGCCAAGACGACCGATTTGGATTTCTACGCCGCCTTGGACTTGGTCATCGAGAAGCTCGACGGCCAGATGAGAAAGCTCAAGACGCAGCTCGACCGCAGCCACAAGAAGGGTTCCTTCGTCGACAACCTTCTTCTGGAAAGCATCCCGGCGGATGACAGCCTCGACCTCGAGATCGTTCGCAAGAAGAAGCTCTCCCTGGCGCCGATGGATGTCGACGAGGCTCTGGCTCGCATGGATGCCTTGGGCCATTCCTTCTTCATCTATCTCGATTCCTCCACGGGTAGTGTCAACGTCCTCTACGAGAGACAGGATCACGGCTACGGCCTGATCGAAATCGAAAAGTAGTTCGAGGGGCCGAAAGGCCCCTTTCCGTTTCGTTTTGATTCCTCCCCTTCCCTCTTTCGGTTATAATGGTCGTGATGAAAAAAAGCGCACTTTTCTTGCTCTCCTCTGTCCTTCTTCTCTCTTCCTGCTCCACCCAGGAAAAGGAACAGGTCGACAGCCTGCATTCGGATTACATCCTCTCCGCCAAGGGGAGGGTGCGTGTCGTTCCCCCTCCGGGAGACATGGGGATGGTCAGTCCCTTCCACACGCTGATTTCAGGCTCGATCTACTCCTATCAGGGAGCCTATACCAAGCAGGAGATCGAGAAGCTTCAGGAAGAGTTTCAGTTCCGGATCAGCTACTATTCCGCTCTCAGCGACCGCCATTACGACTACACGCTCGACGGTGCCCCTTTCAACAACCTCAAGACGGTCAACGAGACGGCAAGAGGAACGGAGATCGTCCTCGATCCTTTTCTCTATGACCTGCTCAAGGAGAGCTTCTTCTTCTCCCTGGAAACCAAGGACGAGGAGGGGAAGCTTCGCTTCAACATCTTCACGGGAGCGCTCAACGACCTCTACGAGAAGAAGCTCGACGACCTCGATGTCTCCGCTCTCGACCGCTCTCTTTCCCTCGCTAACGGCGGCTTGACCTTCTCTTCCGACATCGGCGAGAAGGAGAGGGAAGAAGCCCTTTTCCGCACGCCTTCGACCTACGAGGAATGCAAGGACCTTCTCTCCTTCGACGACGAGAAGAAGAGCGTCGTCTTCCGTCCCTTCGATCGGGACGGAAAGGAAGTCGAAGGGGTCGAGATCTCCTTAAGCGGTGTCGCCAAGGGCTTTGCGACAAACGAGATCTGCGAGGACTTCCAATCTCAATATCCGGACATCTCGCTCTTCGTCAGCTCGGGAACCAGTTCCATCAAGTCGATTGGGAATAGGCCGGACGAGAAGCCCTGGTCGATCCGCATCGCCAACCCGGTCTCCCAGGAAGCCCCTCTTGTCTCCAAGAGGAATCCCTATGAGGTCTCCTATCGGAGGAAGGGGCCTTTCTCCCTTTCGACCTCGGGCTTTGCCGAGAACCATTTCTATGTCTACAAGAAGGAAGAGGAGAACTATGTCCGACGCGATCACATCATCGATCCCTCGACGGGTTATTCGCCTTCCTACTTCGACCAGGTCTCCGTCCTTCTGGAGGATGCGGGCCTTGCCGACATGTACACGACAAGCCTGATGCTGACTTCCTCCTTGGAGGAAGCCTTAGAGCTGAAGGAGCATCTGGACGAACACTACGGAGTCGAAAGCGAGGCTCTCTTCCTTCGAAAGAGCCAGAAAGACGACGACAACGCCCTCTATCGCTACTCTCAGATGGAGCTTTCTCCCCTGTCCGACCTTGGCCTTCCGATCGTCCTTCTTCAGGACGGGACTCGTTATGAAGGGGACTATACGGACATCCGTAGCGAGGACATCAAGGAGAGCGTCACCAAGGCGGACAGGGATTTCTCCGTGACGTATTTTGCGACCAAGGGGCTCTTTTCCTCCCTGGAGACGATCGCCGACGTCAACTCGACGCCCTATCCGGACAACCTCTTGGCCCGGATCGTGGAGGTCTCATGATCAAGCTTCTGGCCAGCGACCTCGACGGGACTCTCTTCTATCCCAAGGATCATCTCCATGCGGTTCCCAAGAACAACCGGGAATTCCTCCGTTTCCTGTCCGAGAGGAAGATCGACATCCTCTATGTTTCGGGAAGGAATCCGAAAGTCCTTCCCTACCTGGAGAAGATCACCCACAAGTCCTATCCCCTTCTGGGATGCAACGGGGCCTATCTCTATCAGGGCGGAAGAATCGACGAGAGACGTCCGATGGATTCCGATAAGCTCATCGACCTTGTCGAGAAGCTTCGCCCGAGAAAGGACATCTACGCCTATTTCTTCTTTGACGTCACGACCCGTCTCCATCTCATCTTTGAGAACCTCAGTGCCTTCTCCCGCATCTCCCTCCTTCTTTCCAACCAGCTCAACGGGGCCTACAGGGAGAGCGTCATCCACGGCTATCACAAGGCGATGGACTGGGTGAGGAACAATCCAATCGACAAACTGATGATCGTCTTCGGACTTGGAAATGAAGGTAGGAAGAGGGCTTTGCAATCCTTTACCGAAGTGTCGAAATTGGCGGGAGATTCTTTCTCCGTCGTCGTCTCAGGGACTTCCCTGGAAATCATGAAAAAGGGTGTCGACAAAGGCTCTGGCCTATTGCGCTATTGCCAGGAGAGAGGAATCCAGAAGGACGAGGTGCTCGTCTGCGGAGACAGCGGAAACGACATTGCGATGCTCTCCTTGTTCCCTTTCTCTTTCGCCATGAGTCACGCCACGAAGATGGTCAAGGAGAAGGCGAGTTTTGTCATCGACTCCGTCTGTGATCTGAAGGACTGGCTGACGGAGGCGAACGAGTTTCGGATTCCCGAGAAAGGATAGGCTTTGCCTTTTCCCCTTCTTCTTCTTATAATATCGTCTGTTGTGTGTGCCGCTTTTCATTTGAGGTAATCGAGACATGAATCTTGCTGAAAGAAACGTCGTGACCATCCTGAGCCTGGCCCGCCTTGTCGAGAACACCTTGGCGTATTGCGTCAAGCGCCCGGAGCCTTTCTCGGCGGAGGAGCGCAAGAAGCGCCTGCTGGTTCTTGAGGGACTCACCAAGGAAGGGACGCCTTTTGCGATCAACTGCGAGAAGAACGGCGAGCAGGGGAAGAAGCTCGCGGAGGACATGAAGTTCTTCATCGAGGACGTCTACGGCGATCCGGGACGCATCGTCACCCTGGATCTCAACGACAACGTCCGCGTCGAGCAGTCCTTGGTGATCGAGCTCTTCACTTCAATCGTCCACCTTCGTCTGTATCTCGAGGGCTTCCTCCAGAGCGCCCTCAAGTATCTCAAGGAGAGCGACCAGCTCGAGGATTTCTTCGAACAGGCCGTGAAGGCCGACATCCGCCTCTATCACTCCCTGGCCGCGAAGATCGGATCCCAATTGATCTTCGACAAGTTCGTCGAGATCAACGAGAATGCCTCGACCTACATGCAGTCCTATTCCAAGAGCCACGGGGGCATCGATCCCCGCAAGGACCGGGACTTCAACATCGATGACGATCCCAGCGTCCGCATGCTCAAGAACGAGTTCCACGAGCTCAACCAGGATCTGGTCAACGTCCTCAACACCTATGGCGAGGACGATGAGGAATTCCGCTTCGCAAGGCAGTCTCTCTATGCCGATTGCGAGCTGTTCTCGGGACAGAAGAAGCCGACCGACATGAAGGCCTTCCGCCAGCTCTTCATCACCTACTTCGACAAAATCATCCGCCAGTCCGAGAAGGATTCCAACGAGCTCTTCCGCAAGCTCGGGGAGGACATGATGGCCTTCGACAAGGAGAGGAAGGAGAAGAGAGAGACGAGGGGGGAACAAAACAATGGCTGAGGAGAAGAGAATCCGCAAGATTCAGAAGTCGGAGATCGTCTGGTATAGCATCCTGGGTGCCTTGTGGCTGTTTGGCTTGATCTTGGCGATTCTGGGCGTCTGCGCCTACAACGTCGGCAAGATCAGCCACAATCCGCTCTATGGGGCGGAGAGGGCCTGGGCCGCATTCTTCGGAATGCCGGAAGGTTCCATCCTGGACTTCCGCGTCGTCGGGACGATCGTCATGGTCGTCAGCATGCTGCTTTTCTTCATCGCCATCTACGTCTATGCCACCAAGGCGAGCGAAAGGGAGGCGGAGGAGAGAAGGCGTCAGGAACGTCTCAAGATCCTCATGGACAACCCCATCGACCTCACTCCGAAGGATTCCACCAAGGAAAGTTGAACAACGGCCGCGAAAGCGGCCATTTCTTTTGCTCTCAAAAAGAGAGACTTGAAAAGGGTTTCCTTTTCCGACAAGAACTCCTTTCGACTTTCTTCCGGGCATGAAAAAACCCACTCGCTCGGAGTGGGTTCTTCTTTCCTTGAAGGAGACTTAGGCTTTCTTGGCCTTGCTCTTCTTTTCCTTGGCCAGCTTCTTCTCTCTTCTTTCCTTCCACTGCTGAGCGAAGTTGCGACACTCGAATCTCTTCTTACCCATGGTCTTGATCCTCTACTTTCTGAATCGGCAATGATAGATTTTACCCGATGGAAAAGAGGATTTCAAGCTCACTGGCGGAAGGAGTAGTATTCCTCGTCCTTCTTGGGGTCGACGAGCTCCTCGTTTGCGTTCTCCTCGGAGAGGGTGAAGGTGCTCTCCTTGAAGATCTCCAGGAACTGATAGCGGTTGAGGAGGAGCCGGTCTTGCTCCCCCAGAGCCTGGACCTTTCCTTCGAAGA
Organism: uncultured Bacillota bacterium; assembly: GCA_949290645.1. GTDB lineage: Bacteria > Bacillota_I > Bacilli_A > RFN20 > CAG-288 > Enterosoma. The sequence continues at coordinate 65,526 of CASESG010000002.1, read as the reverse complement.
GGCGGAAGGTCCTCTTCTCCCCTTCCACGGCATATCCGGAGAGAAGGTAGTTCAGGGCTTGTTTCGGCGTCAAAAGCTTTTTTCCCATATGGCTTATGCTAGCACCAAAAAGTATAATTGGAAAGGTATGAAAATCGATTATCTGCCGTATCTGCGCAAGAAGGTCGGGCACGACCTTGTCCTGTCGGTGGGACTCTCGGTCCTGCTGGTCGACGAGAAGAGAAGGCTGGTGCTTCTGGAGAAGAGGGCCGACAACGGACTCTATTGCCTTCCGGGCGGCTCCATCGACCTCGGGGAGAAGGTCCAGGAGGGAGCGAGAAGGGAGCTCTTCGAGGAGACGGGGGTCACCTGCGGAAAGCTGTCCCTCTTCCTCATCCTCTCCGGCGAGGATGGCCGCCTTTCCTATCCCAACGGGGATGTCACGGAGTATTGCGATTTGATCTTCTTCTCCACTATCGACAGCACAACGGTGAAACCGAAGGGAGACCGGGAATCGACCTATGTCGGCTTTGTCTCCCTGGACGAACTTCCTCCCGAGGAGACTTTCTTGCGGGGGACGTGGCGCATCTTGCAGAAATATCTCTCGGGAGACCACTCCCTGGAGATCGATTGAGGAAAGAAACATGGCGAAAATCTCGTTTGACGAATATCAGAAGGAAGCCTATGACCTGATCTCCGAGGAGGGGAGGAAGAACCTTGTCCTCAACGGAGTCCTGGGCTTGGCGGGAGAGTCGGGCGAATGCGCCGATCTCGTCAAGAAACACCTCTTCCAGGGGCATGACCTGGACAAGGAGAAGCTGGCTCTGGAGCTCGGGGACGTGCTCTGGTACATCGCCGAGACGGCCTCGGGCCTGGGGATGAGCCTGGAGGAGGTCGCGTCGATGAATCTCGACAAGCTCCATCGCCGCTTCGGCGGGAATCGCTTTGTCGCCGATCGCTCCCGAAACCGGAAGGAATCCTAAGGTTCTTTACAAAAGACAAAGAATTTTTCGTCTTTTTTGATGAAATCTATGGATTTCTTCGCACTTCCTCACAGAAGCAAGGTTTGATTTCTGTCCTCCCATTTGCTAAAATGGCACTGCCGAGGCTTTTTGAAATGAATATTGGAAAAACCAACGAGTTCGGAAAGATCGAGATTTCTCTGGAAGCCATCGCCAAAGTCGCCGGTGATCAGGCCACCCTGGTCTATGGCGTCGTGGGCCTTGTCAACAAGAAGGCCTTCGCCAATCCTTTGAGCCAATTCCTCAAGATGGAGGACTATGCCGATGGCGTCTCCGTCAAGAACGGCAAGGATGGATACGAGGTTTCCCTTTACCTGGTCCTGAGCCGGGATGTCAAGGTCAGCGAAGTCGCCAGCGAGATCCAGAAGCAGGTTCTCTATTCTTTGGACAAGCAGTTCGGTGTTCACTTCCATGCGGTCAACGTCTTCGTCTTGGCCGTGAAGTGATTTTTTCATGAGGATGAATCGACAATGATCAAAATTGATGGCGTCATATTGAAACGGATGATCATCTCCGGATCCAACAATCTCTACAACACCTATCCGGAGATCGACAGCCTGAACGTCTTCCCGGTCCCAGACGGCGACACGGGTACGAACATGAACCTGACGATGCAATCGGGAGCCAAGGAAGTCTTCAACAAGAACGACAGCTCCATCGCCAGCGTCAGCAAGGACTTCGCAAGGGGTCTTCTGATGGGTGCCAGAGGAAACTCCGGCGTCATTCTCTCCCAGATCTTCCGCGGCTTTGCCGACGGACTTCAGGGAAAGGACAGCGTCGACGCCCTGGAGTTGGCCAATGCCTTCGTCTCGGCCAAGAACGTCGCCTACAAGGCGGTCATGCGCCCGGTCGAGGGAACGATCCTGACGGTCATTCGCGAAGCCAGCCAGGCCCTTTATGACAAGGCCGAGAAGGACATGCCGATCGACGAGTGCATGGACATCCTGCTCGACGAGGCGAAGAAGTCCCTCCGGAGGACTCCGGATCTGCTTCCGGTCCTGAAGGAAGTCGGTGTCGTCGACTCGGGCGGTGCGGGACTCTGCAAGATCCTCGAAGGCTTCGCCAAGGCTCTCCACAACGAGATCGTCGAGAAGAGCATGCCTTCCGTCACCGAGACGGGAAGCTATTCCACCGGAAAGCCGCAGCCGGCCATGGATGTCGGAAATGTCCAGTCCAAGTTCGAGCACAAGGAGTTCGGCTACTGCACGCAGTTCCTGATGCAGATTCCCGATCCCCTGCCCAAGGACAAGAAGGTCTTCAACGAGAAGCGCTTCAAGGCGGTCTTGGAAGCCCACGGAAATTCGATCGTCTGCGTCACGGACGGCGACCTCGTCAAGGTTCACATCCATACCCTCAAGCCTGGCAACATCCTCACCTATGCTCAGCAGTTCGGCGAGTTCAAGATGATCAAGATTGACAACATGACCGAGCAGCATGAGGAACTCATGTTCGAGGACAAGGCGGAGAAGAGCGAGGCGGGCGTTCAGGAAGATTCCGGCCCGAAGATCGAAGTCACTACCTCCGCTCCGGTCATCGAGAAGAAGGAGAAGAAGGAGTGGAAGGACTGCGCCATGATCGCGGTCGCGGTCGGTGCGGGAATCGAGCGCCTGTTCAAGGACCTCTCGGTCGACTACATCGTCTCGGGCGGACAGACCATGAATCCGGCCACGAGCGACTTCGTCAAGGCCATCGAGGAAGTCCATGCCCACACGGTCTTCCTCTTCCCCAACAACGGAAACATCGTCATGGCGGCCAAGCAGGCGGCGGAGATCATGAAGGACAGCTGTCGCGTCGAGGTCCTGCCGACGAAGACTATCCCCGAGGGACTGGTCGCCTGCATGGTCTACAACCAAGCTTCCACCGCCGAGGAGAACATCGAATCGATGAAGGAGAACATCGCCGCGGTCAAGTCGGGCGAGATCACCTATGCGGTCAAGGACACGACGATCGACGGCGTGACGGTCGCCAAGGATCACTTCATGGGCATCACCGGAAAGAAGATCGTTTGCTGCCACAAGCACAAGATCAACACCCTTCTGGACATGCTGGAGAAGATGGTCAACCCCGAGAGCCAGATTATCACCATTCTCTGCGGAGAGGACGTCACTCCCAAAGAGAAGGAAAAGCTCACCAAGGAAGTCGAGAAGCGCTATTCCGACACGATGGACGTCACCATCGAGGACGGACTCCAGCCTGTCTATTCCTTCTTCGTCTCGGTCGAATGATTAGAGAAATCGCCATCTCGGAAGAGATGGCTTTTCTTGTGCCGTGTCAAAAGTGGCAAAGAATCTTTACGGTTTTTGTGATGCCGGAAGGATTGGGAGAAGCGTAGCTTTTGTAGAGAATGAAATTCGAACAAGCAAGAGTTCCTATCTCAGAATGCAAGGAATTTTTCAAACTTTTCGGAGCAACCAACCGAGCACTATTTTCAATAGTTGCATGAATGACAAATCATAGCGTCCTTCGGAAGCCGTGATGGATCTCAAGTGTCTTTTCACCCGAATCGGCTTGGACGCATTGGGTGAATTGACTGTGTGATGAGAGATGCTTTTGCGTGCTTTTTTGACTTTCCTCTCTTGCCGTTCCGGTCTTTCCGAATGTGCTCTCTGATTGGATGGAATCATTACGTGGTGAAAGAGTGAAAGAAAGCCTTTCCATGCCGTTGAATCTCTCACCTCGTGAGCTATAATACTCACGCTGTGAGACTTATTGGAGGTGTGGATGGAAAAGGAAAGGCTGGAAATGTACGCCAGACGTCTGTTGGATCTGGCCAAGAAAATCACCCACGCTCCCGACGACGGCTCTTCCATCGGATACGGAAAGGGACAGAGGATGATCCTCTTCTATCTTTCCAAGGCCGGGGAAGCTCCTTCGGGGGAACTCTCGAAGGCTCTTCACGTCGGGACGGGGCGAATCGGAAATGCCCTGAAGGAACTGGAGACGAAGGGCTATGTCCTCCGTCGGAAGGACGAGAGGGACGGTAGAAGAGTCCTGGTCTCCCTGACGGAGAAGGGGAAGGAATTCACTCTCGAGCGAAAGAAGGAGTTCCTTCGCATCACGAAGGTGGCCCTTGCCGCGGTCGGGGAAGAAGAATTCGTTCATTTTTTGAATCTCTATGAGAAGATCGTCAAGGCCGAGGCAGAGGCCTTGGGAAAGGAGAAGACATGTTCGAACTCTACAAAAGGCTGAGAAAGAGGGATTGGGTCCTGGTCGCGATCATCGTCGGATTGACGGTCCTTCAGGTCTATTGCACGATGCTGATGACGGATTACATCCGGGACATGATCACGTCGATCACTTATCTCAACTATCACAACAGCATGTCGGAATTGCTCTCCCTGTTTGAGGGGCAGCCGATCATCCAGAACTTCCTGAAGAATTTCGCCCTGGAAGGAGGCGGAATCGATTGGAATGGTCTGATGTCCTCGGCCGGCGGTGTCCTTTCGGCGGGAAGTCCGGTGTTCCAGATCGCGGAGGCCTCGATTTCCGATATCTGGTTCAACGGCGGGATGATGGCCCTTGTCGCCACGGGTCTTGCGGGGTGCCAGATCGTGATCGAGGTCATGGCCTCTTACATCACGGCTCATTTTGCGACGGACATCCGGACGCATCTCAACGCTAAAATCTCGACTTTCTCCTTGGGAGAGATCAACCGCTATTCGACAGCTTCTTTGATCACGAGGACGACAAACGACGTCCAGCAGGTGTCGATGGCGACCCTCTTGATGCTGCGCATGGTCTTCGCCGCTCCGGTCACGGCCATCTGGGCCATCTGCAAGGTCCAGTCCACTTCCTATCAGCTGACGATCGTCACGGCCGTGGCGGTCGTGCTTCTGGTCTGCTGTCTGTTTTTGATCATGAGTCTCGTCCTTCCTCGCTTCAAGGTCATGCAGAAGAAGATCGACAAGATCAACTCCCTGACCCAGGAGAACCTGGAAGGCATTCGTGTCGTCCGCGCCTTCAATGCGGAGGACTATCAGGAGAAGAAGTTCAAGGGGGCCAATGCCGAGCTGACGAGAACCCAGCTTTTCACCGGAAGGATGCTCAATCTGCTCTCTCCGGTGATGATGATCGTGATGAACGGATTGTCCCTTGCCATCTATTGGATCGGAGCCACTTTGATCCAGAAGGATAGCTCGACTCTCGATTATGCCTCCCTGTCTTCCTTCTCGAATCTGGCGACGCAGATCGTCATGTCCTTCATGATGCTCCTGATGATGTTCATCCTCTGGCCTCGCGCCTCGGTCTCGGCCAAGAGAATCAACGAGGTTCTGCGCACGCAAAGTGCGATTCAGGACCCGAAGGTCGAGAAGAAGACCACGGAAGTCGGGACGATCGAGTTCCGGGATGTCTCCTTCCGCTATCCCGATGCGGAGGAGAACATGCTCGAACACATCTCCTTCCGCGCCAATCGCGGAGACACGGTGGCCTTCATCGGTTCCACCGGCTCGGGAAAGTCGACCTTGGTCAATCTTGTCACCCGTCTCTACGACTGCACCGAGGGAGAAATCCTCGTCGATGGGGTCAACGTCAAGGATCTGAAGCAGAAGACGCTCCGCAAGAAGATCGGCTTTGTCCCGCAGAAGGGACTTCTGTTCTCCGGAACGGTCTATTCCAACCTCGCCTTCGGCAACGACGACCTGACGATGGAAGACGCGAGAAGGTCTCTGGACATCAGCTGTGCGAGGGACTTCGTCGAGCAGATGGAAGGGAAGGAAATGGCCAGCATCGCCCAGGGAGGAACCAACGTCTCCGGTGGGCAGAGGCAGAGACTCTGCATCGCCAGGGCCGTCTCCATCCATCCCGAGATCTATGTCTTCGACGATTCCTTCTCGGCCTTGGACTTCAAGACCGACAAGACCTTGCGTGAGAATCTCGCCAGGGAAGAAAAGGATGCGACAAAGCTCATCGTCGCCCAGCGCATCGGAACGATCATGGATGCCGACTTGATTGTCGTCCTTCAGGACGGACAGGTCGTCGGAATGGGCAAGCACCGCGAGCTTCTGGACAACTGCGAAGTCTATCGCGACATCGCCCTGAGCCAGCTTTCGAAGGAGGAACTCGGATTATGACCAAAGCCAAACGTAAGATGGAAAAAGGCGGAAAGATGAATTCCCTGTTCCGTCTGGGAAAGCATGCCGGTAAGTTCCTCATCCCGATTGGAATCGCCGCTTTGCTTCTCGTCGTCTCGGTCGTGCTCCAGATCATCTCCCCGACCTATCTCTCCGATTTCACCAACGAGATTGCGGACAACGCCCTGAAGCATACGATCGACCTCTCTCGCCTGTCCACTCTGGGCATCATCATGGTCGTCTTCTATGTCGTCATCGCCCTGACAAGCTATGGAGCCAACTACATCCTGACCACGGCCTCCCAGCTCTATGCGATGCGTCTGAGGCAGGAGATCGCCGACAAGATCAACCGCATCCCCCTCTCCTATTTCGACAGCCACAACCACGGGGACTTGCTCTCCACCTTGACCAACGACGTCGATCAGATCGGCCAGTCCCTGCAGCAGTCCGTCGGCATGGTCGTGCAATCCCTGTTCATGCTCGTCGGGGTGTTGATCGCAATGTTCTGCACCTCCTGGGCGATGGCCCTGACGGCCCTCATCTCCCTTCCCTTCATGCTGGTCTTTGTCCTCATCGTCACGAAGTTTGCGATGCCGCAGTTCAAGAACCGCCAGGATTCCTTGGCCGACGTCAACTCGGTCGTGGAGGAGACCTACAATGGTCAGCTGATCGTCAAGTGCTTCAATGCGGAGGAGAAGACCTCCAAGGAGTTCGAGAAGCAGAACCAGAAGCTCTCGACGGCGATGTTCAAGGCCCAATGCTTCGGTGGACTCTTCCAGCCTCTGATGTCCTTCATCTCCTATATCGCCTATGCGGCGGTCTATCTTGTCGGCGGTCTTCTGATGAATGAGGGGACGGCCGGAATCAGCTTCGGAACCATCACGGCCTTCACCGTCTATGTCTCTCTCTTCCAGTCTCCTTTGAGCCAGCTGGCCCAAGCGATGAACGTGCTCCAGATGGGAGCGGCCAGCAGCCGCCGTGTCTTCGACTTCCTGGGCGAGAAGGAGCTCGTCTCGGAGGAAGGAAAGGAAAAGGTCTTCGTCGGAGACAGGAAAGTCCAGGGCAAGGTCGAATTCCGTCATGTCTCTTTCTCCTATGACGACAGCCGCGAGATCATCCATGACTTCTCGGCGGTGGTTCAGCCGGGCATGAAGGTCGCAATCGTCGGACCCACCGGTGCCGGAAAGACGACCATGGTCAACCTCCTGATGCGCTTCTACGAGGTCAACAAGGGAGAGATTCTGATCGACGACGTCCCGACCACAAAGATGACAAGGGAGGAGATCCACTCCGTCTTCGGCATGGTCTTGCAGGACACGTGGATGTTCTCCGGAACCGTTCGGGAAAACCTCGTCTACAACACTCAAGGAGTCACCGACGAGCGGATTTGGGAATGCCTGAAGGAAAGCCGTCTGCGCCATTTCGTCAAGACCCTTCCGGGCGGTCTGGACTACGTGATCGAGGATTCTTCCAAGATCGCGGGCGGACAGAAGCAGCTCTTCACCATCTGCCGTGCGATGATCAAGAACGCCCCACTTCTGATCCTCGATGAGGCGACCAGCAATGTCGACACCAGGACGGAAGAGAAGATCCAGGATGCGATGGATCGTCTGACGAAAGGCAGGACGAGTTTCGTCATCGCCCACCGTCTGAGCACGATTCGAAACGCCGACTTGATCCTTGTAATGAAGGATGGAAATATCATCGAGCAGGGAACGCACGACAGCCTGATGGCACAAAACGGCTTCTACGCCTCTCTTTACAACTCCCAGTTCTCCTTCGAATGATTTTTGGGGCAGGGTTCTCCCTGCCCTTTCTTTTTGAAAGGAAATCTGCTATCTTTTTTGGCGCACATGAAACAGAAATTCACTTTCCTTCTTCTCTCTCTTCCCCTTGTTCTCTCCGGCTGTCAGAACATCTCTTCTTCCTGCTCTTCTTCTCTCTCCTCTTCCTTTGAGGAGAGCAGTCTTTTATCTTCTGATGAAACGACGAGCGACTCGACTCTTTCTTCTTCTACTTCTTCTTCTCTTTCCTCGACGAATTCCAGCTCCTCGAGCCCTGTCATTCCAGAAGATCCCTATGTCGGAATCGACACCAAGGCGGAAAGGGATCAGTTCTACGAGGACTATGAGCCGGCGAAGGACTATTGGGACAGCCATTATCGAAGCCTCCACTTCTTGATGAGTGGATCGATCGCAGAGCAGTCGGATGAACCGACCATTGCCCCAGACCAACCGATGGAAGGCTCTCTTCTTGTCAAGAACACGAGTTCTCTCTTCTCAGAGGACGGAAACACCTATACGGTCCTGGATTCCCAGGGCGAGGTCGCCTTCGAGATCTATCGAGGCGGAGCCTATGTCGCCCTGGAAGAGGTCGCCGCCTATGTTCAGGCCTTCAAGGATGTCCCGGTCAATTACAACGAGGACAAGAACGACCGCAATCCAAAGACTTCACCATGGGGAAAGTATCTTCGGGTCAATCATTCGGCCTTCGAGGGAGACACGGACAAGTATCCCTACGAGCCTTCCCTTCCCGACATCTACGGAAACGGAGGAAAGACTCGCTATTACGAGCTGGATATCGGAACGACAGGCTCCGGCTATTCGGGAGAGTACAACGACGGCTATTCGATCGACCGCGGTGCGGCACGGATCGTCTACGCCCGAAGCCGCATCGACGGAAAGCCCTTGGAGGAATCGTTCGTCTTCTACACGAACAACCACTACAACGACTTCTGGGAATACCTCAACTACGAAAACGGCTGGGGAGAGCGCTTCGGAAACGAGACCGGTGGGGGAAAGCTCGATTCCGAAACGGATTGCAATCCCACTCCCTATGTCGATGTCGCCCTGGAAGATTTCTCGAAATAGAAGAAAAGCTCGGTTTGTGGCCGAGCTTTTTCAGTCGACGCTTTTCAGGGAGGTCGACATGTCGACCTTCAGGATCTTCTTCATCAGCAGGGCGTCGGTCAGGAAGATGAAGAGGAGGGCAAGGCCCAGGGTGATGAAATAGGTCTGGGGCAGGATTGCTCCGACGCTTCCGAAGTCGAGCAAGGTCAGGACGATGTACATCAGAAGGACGCCGATCGGAAGGCCGATGAGGATGCCAAGGCCCGCCATGACCATGATCTCCCGATAGATGTACATCACGACTTCCTTGTTGTGATAGCCGATGACCTTGAGGGTCGCGATTTCTCTCTTTCGCTCGTCGATGTTGAGGTTGGTGAGGTTGTAGATGACGAAGATGGAGAGGAAGAGGGCGAAGACGATGATGATGATGGCGATCGGGACGATGGTGTTGGTGAGTCCAGGATAGTCGACTTCCGGCAAGGAGTGGGCGACATCGATGATGGAGAAGCCGCAGAAGACCAGGGCCGTGCTTCCGCAGACGGAGAGGACGGTCATGATGAGGTTCTTCTTGTATCGACACAGGTTGCGGATTGTGGACTTGTAGCGGAAGGGAAGGATCTTCCAGAGCGGAACCCTCTCGAAGAAAATCTTCTTTCCGGCTTTCGGGGCCAGGGGCTGGAGCAAGTCGGCAGGCGTGGCCTTGAGGAAGCGGCGGACGACACGATAGGTGACAAGAAGGATGATCAGAATCATCACGATGCCGGAGACCAGGCCGAAGGTCGGGTTCATCAGGTGCACCATCTCTGGGGTGAAGAAGGTCGTCTCGAAGGCGGGGTAGATGACCATGGGCAGGGAATAGAGGCCGACGATCAGGCCGATGACCAAGGCCAGGATGCCGCAGAAGAGGGAGAGCAGGAGGTATTTCAGCTTGATGCGGGAATCCGGGACGCCCAGGGTGCGATAGCAGCCGATGATGCTTCTCTCTTCCTCGACCATGCGCGTCATCGTCGTCGAGACGACCAAGGCGGCGACCAGGATGAAGAAGACCGGGAACAAGAGGGCGATGATGTCGATTTTGCCCGTGTAGTTGACGATGTAGGCATAGGACATGTTCTCTTCCAGAGTCAGGATGTGAATCTCTCCGTATTCATCGGAGAACAGATCCTCGATCTGCTTCTTGCCCTCCTCGGCGAAGGACTTATAAGAAGAGGAGAAAAACTCGTATTGGGTTGATCCTCGCAAAGTGACATAGAGGTCGGTCGTCGGGAAGGAGACGTTGATCGTGACGCCGGGGATGACCTCCGTAGGGATGACGAAATCCTGCTTCCTCAGATAGACGATCTGGTCGATCTCTTCCTGATCGATCATGTCGAGCTCCTTGTAGCGGGAGAAGTTGAGCGGATTGCTGACGATGCCGACGACCGTCTTTTCGCCCAGCACCGTTCCGAGATCGATCTTGTCTCCGATTTCGTAGACGATCATGTCCGAGCGCGTTCTCTCGACGCAGACCTCGTCCGAGCGAGCGGGCATTCTCCCTTCGACCACGGAGATGGGACCGATGGTCATGTCCTCGGAGATGCCGTAGAAGCGAGTCAGGGGAAAGTCTTCCGGAAGGCCCATGTCGATGCCCATGGAGGTGAACATCGAAGAATCGACAGTCGTCAATCCTTCTGCCGAGGTTGCGATTCGGGAATCAATCAAATCTTGGGAAATATCCAATAAACCATTTCCATCTTCATCGGTAAAGCCGCTTGTCGATGCCGACTTCAGAATCAAATCGGGAACATTCTCTTTCCTCAGCTCCTGGCTGAAGGAGGTCTTGATCATGGGAGAAATCGTTCCCAACCCGGCGACGAAGGCGATGCCAAGAAGCATGATGAAAATGATGGAGACGAGCTTGGAGAAGTTGCTTTTGATGCTTCGGATTACGGTCAGAAGATAAGCGCGCATTTACCACTCGATCTCCTCGATGTCCTTCGGATGATCGTTGTAGTCGATGTGAGAGACGGAGCCGTTCTTGATGTTGACGACCTCGTCGGCCATGTCCTTGATGGCGGAGTTGTGGGTGACGACGATGATGGTCTTCCCCTGGTCGTGGGACATCTCCCGCAGAAGCTTGAGGATCTTCTTTCCGGTCTCGTAGTCCAAGGCTCCGGTCGGCTCGTCGCAGAGGATGATCCGGGGGTTCTTGGCCAAGGCTCTTGCGATGGAGACGCGTTGTTGCTCGCCGCCGGAGAGCTGGGCGGGAAAGTTGTTCATTCTCTCTCCCAGTCCGACCTTGGTGAGAATCTCCTCGGGAGAGAAGGCATCCTTGCACATCTCGGTCGAGAGCTCGACGTTCTCCTTGGCGGTGAGGTTGGGCATCAGGTTATAGAACTGGAAGACGAAACCGACGTCGTTTCTCCGGTAATCGCAGAGCTTCTTGTTGTCGAACTTCGTGAGGTCCTTGTCGTTGACGAGAAGTTCACCCTGGTCGGCCCGATCCATTCCTCCGATGAGGTTGAGCGCGGTCGTCTTCCCGGATCCCGAGGGGCCCAGGACGATGCAGAACTTCCCTTCTTCCACGGAAAAGGAGAGGCCGTTGACGGCATTGATGACAGTGTCCCCGACGTGATAGGTCTTCGTCACGTGGGAGAGCTGAACCATGTTTTTGGCCATGAATGAGTCTTGTTTTCTCCCAGAATAATTGTAAAGCCGAACTGGATAGTTTTCAACGTGAACTATTCGAAGACAAAACTTGCGTTTCTCTGTTAAGCGCTTTCTTATTCCGAACAAAACCCGCATGATTACAATATTTCATAGGCGTTGTTGAGCAAAGGAAGGCGTCCTATGAGTAACACGGCGAACGTTGATTTACGGTCTCTCTATTCGATGGGTGTCCTCAAGCGCGGATTGGTTTCCCTTCTTCATTCGAAGCCCTTGGATCAGATCACGATCTCAGAGCTCTGCAAGTCGTGCGGAATCTATCGCGGAACCTTTTACCATCATTATTCGGGCATCCGGGCGCTCTATCACGATGTCGAGCAGGATTTCTTCGAACAGATTGAAAAACGCCTGGACAATGCCGATTTTTCGCATGTTGACAGCGAGTTCTTCTCTTCCCTGCTCCGCTACTTCAAGGACCACTTGGCCCTTTCGATGGCCATCTATTCTCAGGCCTCGAATTCAAAGCTGATGGTCAGGATCTGGGCCATCGTAAAGAAGCATGTCTATCCCGCCATTCTCGCAAAACATCCGGATTTCGACACTTCCGACATGGACGATCTCTTCGTCTTCCTCATCGGTGGCGTCTTCGCCTCGATCATGCGCCTGCTCAAGAGCGGAAAGTGCTTCGACGTCAAGAAAAGCGGCAATATGCTTGCCGCCTATACCAACGCTTTGATCGAAAGATATCTGTCGAAAGAAACCGCTTAGATCACGAAGAGGCCGTTTCGGAAGATGGGGACGACATTCCCTTCTTTGTCGATGCCGTCGATGTCGAGCGTCTCGTCTCCGATCATGAAGTCGACATGGGTCGTGGATTCGTTGATGGGGATGGCGGAAATCTCTTCCTCCGTCTTTTTGTCATAGTCCTTGATCAGGTTCGGGAAGGCCCTTCCGAAGGCGAGGTGGCAGGAGGCGTTTTCGTCGAAGAGGGTGGAGTAGAAGAGGATTCCCGTCTGATGGATGGGGGAGTCGACGCCGACTAAGGCGCATTCGCCCAGATAGCAGCCGTTCTCGTTGCTTTCGATGGCATCCTTGAGGACGTGCTCTCCCTTCTTGGCGTGGACTTCGACGATCTTTCCTTCGCGGAAACGGAGGGAGAAGTCTTCGACGATCTCTCCTCTCAGGCTCAAGGGCTTTGTCGAATAGACGATTCCCTCGGCGGAATACTTGTCGGGAGAGGTGAAGCATTCCTCGGTGGGGATGTTGGGCTGGAAGAAGGTCTTGGCGGTCTTGGTTCTTTCTCCGCCCGCTTCCCAGAGAACCGAGTCGAGAAGGCCGATCGTCAGGTCGGTTCCCTTCTTCGAGCGATAGTGAAGCTTTTTCAAGCCGAGCATGTTGAGCTTGTCCTTGTGCATGGTCAGCCTATCGTTGTGCTTCTTCCAGTTCTCGATCGGATCACCTTCGTCGGCGCGGCTGACGTGAAGAATCGCCGCAAGAAGCTTCTCGACGGCTTCCTCTTCCGAAAGCTCGGGATAGACTTTCTTCGCCCATCTCTTGGAAGGATAGCCGGCGATCGTCCACTGGCATTCGCTGTCCCAGATTTTGCGGTACTTCCAGATCTCCTTCGTATGCTTGGAAGTGAAGCGTCCATACTTGCTCTGGTCGATTCCCTTAAGAGCGTCCGGGTCGTCCGATTCGATGAAGATCCGGCAAGGATGATTCTTGATGAAATGCTCTTGCCTTCCGACTTCCATCTCGTTGAGAACGGATAGAGATTCCTCGTCCCCGTGGGTGATGGTCAAGCGTTGGAGCTCCTCGTCGGTGTAATCGACGAAAACTCTTTTGGCTCCGGCGAGATAGCACTCTTCGACAAGGATGTGGACGAATTCGGCATTTTCGATGCTGGCGTTGAGGAAGACTTCCTGTCCCTTCTGGACATTGGCCCCGACTCGGGCGATGAGCTTTGCATAGTTGCGGATGATTTCGGCTTTCATTCTTTGCCTCCGTTATGAACGATTTATTCTATCACTCTCTTTCTGCTTTTTCTTCCCTGTCTCGACGGAAAGTCCCTCGGTCAGGACGTTCTTTTTGTCTTTTTCCTTCCCGGTGAGGGAAAGGACGATGGCGTTGTTCTTCATGAGACGGAAAAACAAGGTGTTGAAGAGCACTTCATAGAGGGCGAGGATCAGGGCAGACTTGAGCAGATTGAAAGGGATGTAGACGGCAAGGATGATGATCGGATAGGAGAAGGGAAAGCCCATTTGCCCCAGACTCTCCTCGACCCCCTTGACGGCTTCCGAATCGAAGCAGGTCGTGTATCCGGGTGCGAGGAAGGATGGCGTGATGAAGAGCATGTTGAGAAGAGTCATCCCAAGAGAGACGAAAAGGGCTAGTAGAACATAGGCCAGCAAGCGGAAGAGGAAACCTTTCCGGAAGAGATGGAAGACGCGGTTGAGGACCTCGATGGCTAGAAGGTAGAGCAAGGAAGAGAGCAAGGCCGCCAGGTCTCCGACATAGGGCGCTCCGCCAAAGCCGTTTGTGGGCATCACAAGCAGGTGGATCAAGGTCTTGATGAAGGCAATCGAAAGGGCGCCTGGGAAACCGGTCAGGACATAGCCGACGACGACCGTCAGGTCGCTGATTTCGATCTCGCACCAGGAGGCGAGGGGATAGGGAATCTTGACGTAGAGCATCAAGACGACGCCCAGGGCGGACAAGACGGCGACGATGGCCATCCGGTAGAGGGCCAAAGACGATTTTCTTCTCATAAAAAGCCTCCTTTCTTCAGGGAGGCCAAAGCATCATTTGACCTGACTTCTTCCTTCCAGCCTTTACTGTCGCCCCTGGAATCGCACCAGGTCATGGAAACCAGTTCCTCGCGGGGTATACCGCCGAGTGGGAATTTCACCCAACCCTGAAGTCATCGAACGGAAATATCTTATTTCAAGAGAGGAAGAGGAGCAAGAGGAATCACTCCTCCTTGAGCTTCATCAAGGCCCGGTGGAGCTTGCCACGGGAGGGCATGGGGAGAGCCCCCCTTTGGGAGAGGACCAAACCGCCGCAGACGTTGGCGAGGTAGAGTCCCTTTTCCAAGGTCTGGTCGTCCGACAACAAAAGCCGGTGGTTGAGAAGCTCCTTGCTGATGAGATAGCCAGCGAAGGCACCAAAGGCCGCATCCCCGCATCCAACGCTGTCGACGATGTTCTCGATGCGGATGGAAGGGGCAGTGAGCCTTCTTTCGTCTCGAAGATAAAGGCTGATTCCCTTTCTCCCCTTGGTCAGGAAGATGGCCTTCAGTCGAGGATAGAGAGGGAAGAGGGATAGCATCGTCTGGCTGATGGATTCCTTCCTTTCGAGGAAATCGTCGATCTCGTCATCCGCGATCTTCAGGATGTCCGCCTTGGGAAGGATTGAGAGCATCAACCTCCTCTGCTCGTCCCGGGCGAAGAGGGTCGGTCTCCGATTGGGATCGAAGAGGACAAAGGAGGCCAGGGACAAGGCCTTCTCCATCGCCTTGCGGACATCGGCATTGAGAAGGGAAGTCGTTCCGACATAGAGGGCGCTCCCGGCTGGGAAGTCCTTCTTGCGGATGTCTCCCGGTCGAACGGAGAGGAAAGAGGCGTGCTCCTTGTGGAAGGTGAAGTTGCGCTCGCCGGTCGACTTGTCGACGGTCACGGAGGTATAGCCGAGGACCGAATCGGGATCGAAGGAAATCATGTCTTCTTCGATTCTCTCTCGGCGGATCATCCGCAGGGCGGTCTCGCTGGCCTGGTCTTTTCCGAGACACGTCAAAAGATGGCAATCCGGACAGATGCGACGAGCCATCGCTAGAAAATTCAGTGGCGCTCCTCCGATCAGGTGAAGCGCCTTGCCGTAGGCGTCGGTATATTGGTCTTCCAGGACCTCACCGAAGGCAATCAAACGAGTGGGCATACTTTGACACCTCTTGACTGCGAATTTCGAATTGTCGAAGGCGGAATCAGGACTGGTTTCATTATAGCAGAAGAGCGGAAAATGCAAAACGAAAAATTCGAAAATTTGTCGGTCGTTCCTGTGCTTTGCCCACAAGGATAAGAAAAAAACTGGCCTTTCGGCCAGTTCATGGACTTGCGTGGTGCCCGAAGCCGGACTCGGACCGGCACGGTATCACTACCATTGGATTTTGAGTCCAACGCGGCTACCAATTACGCCATTCGGGCAGCAGAGGACATTTTATCATCAGGTCGAAACGATTTCAACGCAGAATTGAAAAGACGTCCTCCTCCTCCTTCTCCAGCCTAGGGGTGACCAGAAGCTTCTCGACCGCACCGTTTCTGTCCAGCGCTATGACGCGGATTTTGACCCCATCCAGATCTGCGGTATCTCCGATCTTGGCGAAACGGTCGTCCAGAAGCTCGACGAAATAGCCGCCGATGGTGACGTATTCCGTGTCGAGCCTGTCGAAGTCGATCGAGAAGAGGTCGCAGAAGTCCTCCAGGGTCAGGGAGCCGTCGACGATGTAGGTTCCGTCCTTCTTCTTCTGATAGGGCTTCTCCGGATCGTCCTTCTCGTCCCAGATCTCTCCGACGATCTCCTCGAGGATGTCTTCCATGGTCAGAAGACCTTCGACCCCGCCGTATTCGTCCATGACCAGGGCGAAGTGCTTCTTCTTGCGCTTGAACTCCTTGAGGATGTCGTTGATCTCGGCCGAGCGCGGGAAACGAAGGGGTTCTTCCAAGATGTCCTTGAGCGTGAAGGAATCCTTGCGGATCGCATGGATCATCAGGTTTCTTGTCTTGACATAGCCGATGACGTTGTCAATCGTCCCTTCGTAGACCGGGACTCGGCTGTGGAGGTAGATCTCGCTGTTCTTGAGAAGCTCCTCGAGATCTTCCTCGATGTCGATGGCGAAGACGTCGACTCTCGGCGTCATGACCTCGTAGGCCTCGGTATGGGTGTAGCGAATCGTCTCGTGCAGCAAGGTCGCCTTCTCCGAGTCGACCATTCCCTGCTTCTCGATTCCCTCGACCATCTTGTGGAGGTCGTCCTCGCTGATCTCGACGTCCTTCACGTTGCGGAGGGGATAGGTGACGAGGTTTCCGAAGGAGGAGACGAGATAGGTGATCGGCAGGGTGACATAGGAGAGGACGTTGAGAACCGAGCTGTAGAGGGTGACAAGCTTCGCATTGAAGATCTTTCCGAAGGACTTGGCGATGATCTCGCCGAAGATGATCTTGCAGACCAGGCAGATCATGGAGGCGACAAGGCCCCAGGTCTCCGCGACATCGGTGCTGGCACCGAGGATTGTCGTCGCCAAGGTGACGCCAAGGAGGGTGCTGACCGAGTCGAGGCCGGCATTGACCGTGTCGTTGAGAAGGAGGATCGTGGAGATGGTACGGGAGTAGTCCTTCGTCAACCGATTGGCTCTCTGGAGAGACTTCTTTCCGGGATTCTCCTTGGCCAGGCTTTCCAGGCGCAGGACATCGACGCTTCCGTAGGCCATGTCCGAGGAGGAGAAGAAGAAGGAGAGGACAAGGAGGACGAGGAGGGCGACGGAGTAAGCGATGATCAGGGCGTAACCCATTTACTTCCCCTCCTTTCCGAGCGGAAGCTCGTCTTCTTCGGCGATGTCGTCGACCAGTTCCTCGAGGATGTCTTCCATCGAGATGACGCCGATTGGAGTTCCCTTCCTTGTGACGATGCCCAGGTGGACGTGCTCTCGGTTGAGAAGCTCAAAGGCATCGTCGATGGGAAGAGCCTCGTCCAGGAAAAGGGGCTCCTCCAGGATGGAGCGGATGTTGAGGTGGGGGTCCTTGGTGTATTCCTCGAAATAGGTGCGGACGACCAGGATACCGATGATCTTGCCGTCCTCGCTGACGGGGATGCGGGAGAAGTCTTCCTGGACGATCTCCTCGTTGACCTTGTCGACGGTCAGGTCCTTGCTGGAGAGGGAGAAGACCTTCTCCTTGGGCGTGTAGACATCCTTGACGCGGAGGCTGTCGAAGGTGAGGACGTTGTCGAGGATCTCCGTCTCGTCCTTCTCGAAGAGCTTCTCGGCTTCCTCTTCCTCGCCCTTTGTCATCTCTTCCTCGTTGACTGCTTCCGTGACCGACTGGAGCAGTTCCTCCTTGGAGAGCAGGGATTGGTCCTTGACCTTGAAGATCTTGTGGGCGAGAGAGAGGAAGAGGCGGAAGAGGAAGATCACCGGGTAGAGCAAAAACTCGGTGAAAAGAACCGGGTAGGCGAGAATCCGTGCCATGCGGTTAGGCATGTTCTTGGAGAGGATCTTCGGCACGGTGTCGCTGACGATGTAGACCAAGAAGGCCATGACGACCGTCGAGAGGATGGACTCCAGACCTTCCGAGAGGCCATAGAGGTTGCAGAGCTGGTAGAAGAGCATGGCGGAGAGGAAGGACATCAGGGTCTGGACGATGTTGTTTCCGACCAGGACGGCGACCAGGGTGTTGTCGAAGTGCTCGATGTGGCGTGTGATGAGCTTCGCCGTCCTGTCTCCCTTGTTGGCCAGGGCCTGGAAGTGATAGCGATTGCAGTTGGTATAGCTGTTCTCGGAAGCCGAAAAAAGGCCGCTGATGAGAAGCATGATGGCAATCAAAAGCCAGCAGGCCCACATCGGCATGCCCCAGACGGTGACAGCGGAAGATTCAGGAACGGAATCGGCAGCGACTTTTATCAAACATAGGTGACACGAGTCAGGGTCCACTTTGTTTTTGTTTCACTCCTTGGAGATTGATGCGAGCGACATTATATCAAATGAGGGTCTTTCTTGCAACGGCGAGACAGGAACGAAAAAACCGGCAAGGAATCCTGCCGGCTTTGTGATCGATGGTTGAAGCGATGGGATTTGAACCCATGACCTCTTGGTCCCGAACCAAGCGTGCTACCAAGCTGCACCACGCCTCAAAATAGCTTGTCTATTGTAGCGCAGGAAAGAAACCATTTCAAGACAGAAGAGATGAAAAAAGGGGCTGCCTTTCGACAGCCCCGATGGAATCACTTCTCTTCCTTGTCGTCCTTGCCTTCGTCGCTCTGGGCCTTGCGGGCCTTGGCCAGGTCGCGGATGGATGTGATCTTGACGTTGGACGGCTTCTGGCTGATCGGACGGGTCGGCTTGACGATCTTTCCCTGGGAGACGTTGAAGAATCCGGTCTTGCGATTCTCCTCGTCGATCTTCTTCTGCTTCCAGCTGTCGTCGTTGGCCTGGTTGGCGAAGATTGGGTTGACCTTCGGCTGGACCTTGGTGACGCCTTTGACGAAGGCTTCTTCCGGAGTCAAATCGCCCTGGTAGGTCTTGATCTGATAGGCCTTGAGGTCGAACTTGACCTTGGTCGGCTCGACAAGCTGGATGTCTCTCTTGCGCTCGCGGATCTGATGGAGCGGGCCGGAGATGGCTTCAAGCTTCTTCTCTTCCTCGACCTTCTTCTCTTCCTTGGCGTGCTGGAGCGGATCGACAAGAGTGAACTTTCTCTTCTTCTCCTGTTCGAGCTCGTTCTCCTCCTCGACGGGGGCCGGAGTCGGAGCAGGAGCCGGAGCTTCTTCGACCTTCTTCTCGACGACGACCACCTTCTCGATGACCTTCTCGGCGACCGGCTTCTTCTCGATTGGCGTCTCGACGAAGCCCGGGATCTTCCAGCCCTCATCGAGGGTCGTCTTCTCCTTCTTCGTCAGGTCGTTCTTGTTGATGATGACCTTGTGCTCGAGGCGGGAAGAACCAGTGGCGATCTCGTTGTCGGGATGGTCTTCTTCCTGGAGTCTCTTGCCATCCGCTTCGATCTCGTTGATGGCAAGGATGGTCGCTTTCTTCTCCTCGACCTTTTCTTCTTCGGCTTTCGGAGTTTCCTCGACCTTCGCCGGAGCTTCCTCGGTTTCCGGAGCCTTCTCCTCTTCGACCTTTTCCTCGACGGCTTCTTCTTTTTCTTCCGCCTTCTCTTCCGGCTTTTCGTCGACATAGACTTCTTCGACATCCGGGAGGATCGTGGCGACAATCGGAGTGGCCGGCGCCTCTTCCTCGGCCGTCTCTTCGACAGCGGGGGCCGGGGCCTTTTCGGCCTTCTCCTCAACCTTCTCTTCTTCCTTCGCCTCCGGGACTTCTTCCGCCTTGCTGGCGATTGTCTCTTCGGGTTCGGCTTCCTTGGTCTCGACCGGGACTTCCGGTTCGACGGCCGGCTTTGCGACTTCGGTCACGTCTTCCTTCTTGGGTTCGTTCTCTTCCCAAGGAGAGAGGATGTGGTCATCGATTCCGGGCAGGTAGTCGAGCGGAACGTTGTTGGCCTGGATGTCGGTCGCCTTCTCCTCGGCTTCTTCGCATTCCTTCTCTTCTTCCGGAAGGTCGATCACCGGGACGGGCTGGAAGGGTTCCAGACCCGAGAGGACAGCTGGGATATCCGTCTCCCTCAGAGTGGGGAGGGCGATGTCATGGGAGGGAAGGATGGGGCCGAGGGCGTTGAGGATGCTGACCTCGCGGCAAGTCGGCTGGAGCCAGACTCTTTCCGGTTTCTTCTCTCCGACTTTCGCTTCGGCGGGCTTTTCTTCGACCTCGGCCTTCGGTGCGGGAACAGGGATGGTCTCTTCCGTGATTTCGGGTGTCGGCTCAGGGACGGCGGTCGCCTTGACCGGTTCCGCCTCGCTCTTGTCCTTGTCCATCACGAAGACTTCTTCCGTGACTTCGGGGATTGGGACGGGCTGGGTCTTCAGTTCGGTCGGAGTCGGCTGTTCATGGATGATTTCCGGCTGGGGAACGACCGGAGCGGTGGGAACGGGTCTTTCCGCGGTCGGAACGGGAATCACCGGTTCGACGCGAGAACCACCTGTCGGTGCGCTCATCGGAGGGATGTTTCCTTCCATCGGGCGGACAGGAGGTTGCTGGACGATGAAGTGCTCAGCGGAAGGAATCGGAGTGACGCGATAGCCATAGCCCATCTGAGGCTGGGCATAGGGGACGGCGACGGGGATGTAGGCGGGCATGCCGTTGGGGAAGGCGTTGGGGGCAGCGCTCTGCTCTCCCTGCTCGTCCGTAACAGAATAATATTGATTCTTACCAATCAAGCCGATGATGTTGAGGATGAAGGAGAGGACGAAGATGCCCGTGACGCTGAAGACCGCACCCGAGAGCTCCGGGTTGACAAGTCCACGGTACTTGATTCCGAAGATGCTCAGAATCTTTCCTTCCTCGAAGAGGGCGAAGAAGGGCTTGTAGAGCGATTTGTCCAGGAAGTCCAGCTTCTCTCCGCGGAACGGGTGACGGGTGAAGAGGAAGAGGATGCCGAGAGTCAGAATCGCCAGAAGGAGGAAGATATCCACGATCTGGAGAGCCATCTTCCACTTCTTTCCCTTCTTGTTGACGATGCGGTTGTGGCCCATGACGAAGAAGGGGAAGTAGAAGAACAGGCCCGCAAGCATCAGGGCTTCGAAGAGGGCGGCGAGGTACACATAGGCGGTCTGGACCTCTCCCATTCCGAAGACGGTGTGCGAAAGGTTGAAGGCGTCGAGGAGCCACGTCTGCACCCTCGGAACGATATAGCTGTTCAGGGTGCCGCGGATTCCTCCCTCAACGTCGAAGAGGAACATCTTGCCAAGTGGCGTGGCGACGAAGATTGTGGCCAAGAGGCCAAGGATGTTGAAGAGGACGAGGAGGAAGACGAAAAAGACACCAATTCCTAGTGGTTTTTTTCGTCTCAGTCGGCGGTCATTTCTGGTCATGTGCGAAAGCCTCCATTTCTCAGAAACGTCTGATTCCCAATATTCACGAATAAATATAGCATTGCCGAAACCCCGAGACAAGAAATATCTATCGATCTCTGTGAAAAAATGGTGGAAACAACTTGACGCTCTTCTCTCGCGGTTGTCCTTGAGCCCTCCAAGAAAGGAAAAACCCACTGTTTCGAGAAGAATCCAGTGGGCTTTGCCTGTGTGCTATTCAATGGAATTGAATTGGCTTTTACTGCTGGTGACATTCTACCTTTTCTTTCGAAGAAAGGCAATGAAATTTCACATCGAAGTAATTGTTCACCATTCCATTGAATCAAGTTGTTAATGCAGTGCTTTTCCAAGGAAAGGACAGCCATCGTGTTTTTCATCGTCTTTTCGACCCGGAGATGATACAATTTCACGCGGGAGGAGAAGAAACGATGGACAAGAAGAACAAGGGTGCGGTTCTCTTCGACTGCTGGAGCACGCTCATCACTTTCGAGGCCAAAAGGGACGACTGGAACACGTTGACCTTGGAAAGGCACTGTGTCAATCGCTCGGCGGTGGACTTCAAGGAGGTTCATCTCTTCGCCCAGGATTTCTTCCGCCGTTATTACTTCAGCATGAGCCCGTATGAGATCCAGATCGGCCAATTGCTCTCCTTGGTCGTTCTTCTCTTCGACATCAAGCTCGACTGTCCCCTGGAAGTCTGCACCCACGAGATCCTCACCAATCTCGCTCCCAAGCCGGTGGAGAAGGTCTCTTCCTTCCTCAAGGCTCTGGAAGAAAAAGAGATTCCCTATGCCATCCTCTCCAACACGGTCTATGACGATGCGGAGACTTTCGCCATCGTCAAGCGTCTCCTTCCGGGACATGCCTTCCGCTTCTTTCTGGGCTCGGCGACCGTCGGGGTCAAGAAGCCCAACAAGCTCTTCTTCGATGCCGGCCTTCACCTTCTGGGAAAGAGGAGCGAGGAGACTGTCTACGTTGGCGATTCCTTCCTGGCCGATGTCAACGGCTCGTTCCATGCCGGCTTCGCTCGCTCCTATTGGCTCAACTTCGACAGGGAGAATCCTCTCGCCTTCCGCTCCTTCCTCGATGACTTCTCTTCCATCCGCTATTCCGAGATCAAGAGCTATGACGAGATGATCGACCTTCTTGAGAAAGGAGAACTCTTTTAGAATGAACAAGAACGTGATTCACGAGGAATGGATCGACGCCCTCCCCTTGGACGAGAACGGAAACGTCGATCTCTACTCCCTCTTCCAGGCCTTCCAGAAGGCGGCGACCAGACATGCGGAGGAAATCGACATCGGAAAGGACTTCTATCTTCCCAGGCACCTGCTTTATGTCCTGTGCCGGATCAAGGCGAAGTTTCTCGCCCCTTTCCCCAAGGAAGGGAAGATCCGCCTTGTCACCTACGCCCTGATGCCTGGAAGGGTCTCCTTTCTCCGCGACTGCTTTCTCGAGGACGAATCCGGAAAGAGGATCCTGCTTCTGAAGACCCTCTGGGTTCTGATCGATGAGAAGCGGAGAAGGATCGTCTTGACCGATCCTCTCTGCGAGAGGATGGAAGGACTCAAGGAGGACGTCCTCTCCCTGCCTGATGTCTTCGACGAGGAGCTGACCGCCCTTGAGGAAGAGGAAGTCTCCTCTCCTTGCTTGGAATACGTCGTCTCGGAAAAGGACATCGACAGCAATCATCACCTGAACAACACCATCTACTTCCGCCTCGTCGAGAAGGCGGGAATCCAGGGACGAATCAAGACTCTCGAGCTCGACTTTGAGAAGGAGTGCCTCTTGGGAGACAAGATCCTGGTCTATCGGAAGGGAGATTACTACTGCGGCTATCGCCGGGGAGAGCTCTCCTTCAAGTGCAAGATCGAAGAATCGCTGTAAAAAATACTCTCTTCCCGTCCATATAAGTGATGGGAGAATTCATCTGTCCGCACTGTGGCAACAAGGACCCAGCCAAGATCGGCTACCGGAAGGGAATGCCCTATTGTCGGGCCTGCCTTTCCTTTTGCGGAGAGAAGGCCGATCCCGACTATGTCGTCCAACCGGGAATCTTCCTGCAGCTTAATTATGAGCTGAGCCCCGCCCAGAAGGAGATCAGCCATAAGGTCGTCCTCGCCCTGAAGGAGGGAAGGGATGTCCTCATCCATGCGGTGACCGGGGCGGGGAAGACCGAGCTTGTCTATGCGGCGATGGAAGACTACCTGATAAGAAGGAAGCATGTCGGCTTTGCGACACCCAGGAAGGATGTCGTCGCCGACCTTCTTCCGCGCTTCGAGGAAAGCTTCCCCTTGGCAAGTGTCTGTGCCGTCTACGGCGGGCACAGCGAAAGGCTCAACGCGGACATCCTCTGTCTGACGACCCATCAGCTCTATCGCTATCCGCAGTATTTCGACCTGCTCGTCCTCGACGAGATCGACGCCTTTCCCTATCGCGGGGATGAGGTGCTTCACCACTTCTTCGAGAACAGCGTCCGGGGAAGAAGAATCCTGCTCTCGGCGACGGCGACGGAGAAGGACATCCGGGAGATGAAGGAGAGAGGAGTGGTCCTGGAGCTTTTCGAGCGCTATCACCACGGAAGGGTCCCGGTTCCGGAAGTGGTCCTTGCCTCTCCTCTGCTCATGCCTGTGCGTTGTCTTTCCCTGCTGCGCATGTTGAGGGAGAAAGGAAGACCCGTCTTCGTCTTCGTCCCCAGCATCGAGAGAGGGAGGAAGGTCTTCCGTTTCCTCTCCTTCTTTTTGGACGGAGGAAGCTTTGTCTCGTCCAAGGAAGAGGAGAGGGCAAGGGACATCGCCCGCTTCAAGAAGGGAGAGTATTCTTTCCTTGTGACGACTTCCATCCTCGAGAGGGGAGTGACGGTCAAGGACTTGCAGGTCATCGTCTACGATGCCTCAAGCCCGATCTATGACAAGGAGACCCTAATCCAGATCTCCGGCAGAGTCGGAAGAAAGAAGGAAGCTCCCTCGGGAAAGGTCTATTACCTGGCCGAGGAGGAGACAAAGGCGATGAGGGAGAGCATCAAGGAGATCGAGTCCTATGGCCGAAAGAAGATATTGCCTTAGCTGCATGAAGGAGTTCTCGGCCGCTCCGATTCGCTTGCTTCTGGAAGGGGACGTTCACATATGCGATGAATGTCTTTCACAAATCGAATATGAATTGTCTTACGAAAAAATCTACGGAATTAAAGTGTTATTCCTTTATAAATTCAATTTCTTCCTAGAAAGGTTATTGATTCAATACAAAGAGCAGATGGATTATGAGCTACGCTCGTTCTTCCTCTATCCCCTCAAGCTTCTGGTGCGCCAGTTCGCCTTGGGAAAGAAGATCGTCCCTTGTCCGAGTTCCGCAAAGAGCATCGAGAGAAGGGGGTTCGATCATCTTGCGGAGATGCTCTCCTCGATTGGTTTACCTTCCGTCTCGGTTCTGAGCAAGGAAGGAAAGAGCCAGAAGAATCGAACCTTGGCCAAGAGGTTGGAAAAACAGGAAATCTCCCTCACTTCGGAATCTTCCTTGGTTCAGGGGAAGAACGTGATTTTGTTCGACGACGTCTTCACGACCGGGGAGACCTTCCGCCAGAGTCTTGAAGTGCTTAGAGGCTCTCATCCCCGTCGGATCTGGGGCTTGATCCTTCTGGACAATCGGGTCACTTCTTTCAAGAAGTGAGCTGTTTGTTTCTCACCCTTTTCTGTTCTATAATTGATGAGCGATACGAAGGAGGTTCTAATGTACTCTCTCATCAAGAAACATCGTCTTTTCCTCTTTGTCTCCCTCCTTGTGGAAATCATCGCCCTCACGATCTTGATCCTGCTCCATATCTATCTCTCCTACCAAGGGAGCTTCTTTGTCCTGGCTTTGGTTTCCTCGGCCTTTGTCGTCTACGATGCGATCCTGGGCCTTGTCTTCTCCATCCTGATCAAGAGGCACAAGGGCAAGACGGAGATGACCAGCGCCGAGATCCTGAGCAACGACCTGGACGAAGCCTATACCTTCGGCGAAGTTGGCCTTCTTGTCTGCGACAGCAACGACAACATCATCTGGGTCAACGATTTCTTGGCTTCCCGCATTCCCGACCTTGTCGACACCAAGATCCAGGAATCCCTGCCGGAGCTCTCCAAGGTGAGCAAGGACGGGCAGTGGGAGAAGGTCGAGATCAAGGACAACTCGCACATCTTCAAGGTCAAGCTTCTTCCCGAGGCCCGTCTCTATGTCTTCAAGGAGACGACGGAATACGTCAACATGGACAGCTACCGGAAGAAGACGGCCCCGGTCATCGGCTATCTCGCCATCGACAACTACTACGATGTCCAGCAGGCCATGGGCGACGAGACGAAATTCGCCGGTGCGGTCTTCAAAGCCAAAAGCATCATCACGGATTACATCGAGAGCAACGACTCCCTGCTGAGACAGATCCAGCAGGACCGCTACATCCTCATCACCACGAAGGAGAAGTACGACCATCTGGTCGAGGACAAGTTCTCCATCGTCGACAAGGTGCGGAAGGAGACGGAAGGATTCACGATCTCCCTTGGCATCGCCTACGACTTCCCGGACTATTCCAAGCTCTCGGACATGGCGGCCTCGGCCCTGGATGTCGCTCTTTCTCGTGGCGGAGATCAGACGGTCGTCGCTCCATTCTCCCACTCCATGACCTTCTACGGCGGGAAATCCGAGCTTCAGCCCTCCCGCAACCGCGTCGAGACCCGCTCTCTCTCCAACGCCTTCGTCACCAACCTGCGCGACAGCAAGTACGACAAGGTCTTGGTCATGGGACACAAGAACTGCGACCTCGATGCCCTGGGCGGAGAAGTCGGCGTCTATCTGCTCTGCCGCAAGTACGGCGTCAAGTGCAAGTGTTGCTTCGAGGAGCAGCTGGTGGACAACGCGACCCGTCTTGCCGTGGATACCCTCTATCGGAGTGACGAGAAGAAGGAAGTCTTCCTGAACATGAAGGAAGCTCTCGAATATCTCGACGACAAGACCCTTCTGGTCCTTGTCGACCACAACTCCTTCGACCTGTCGATGTTCAGCGACATCGCCCAGAAGGCCTCCTATGTCGCCTTCATCGACCATCACCGGCCAGGAAAGAAGAAGATCGACAATCCGGTCTTCCCCCACATCGACACCTCCGCTTCCTCGACAAGCGAGATCCTCACCTCCTTCATCACCTACAGCCAGGACGACATCGCGATCGACCGGAGGACGGCGACCCTGCTTCTGGCGGGCATCTCCCTGGACACTCGCTTCTTCAAGGAGAAGACTTCGGCGGCGACCTTCGAGGCCTGCTCCCAGCTGAAGAACTACAAGGCCGACACGGCCAAGGTCGACGACCTCCTCAAGGAGAATCTCGACGACTACAAGAGGAAGAATCTCATCACCAGCAACGTGCAGGTGCCGATGACGGATGTCCTTCTGGCCACAGGGCCGGAGGATACCTACTTCATGGATGCGACCCTGTCGATCGCGGCAAACGAGCTCTCCTCTTTGCGCGGCATTCTCTGCGCCATGGCCGTCGGAAAGACCGACAGCCATACGGTCAAGATCTCCTGTCGCTCCTCCGGTGAGGTCAACTGCCAGAAGCTGATGGAGACTCTCGGAGGAGGCGGCCATCTGACGATGGCGGCGGCGACCTTCCACGACGTGTCGATCGAGGAGGTCGTCAATCAGATCAAGGACAAGCTCAACGAATACTTGGACGATGTCATCATTTCGCCCAACAACGGATAAGGAGGAAAAGAACATGAAAGTCTTGATGAAGAAGGACCTGAACAAGGTCGGAAAGAAAGGCGAGATCGTCGACGTCTCGGACGGATACGGAGCCAACTACATCATTCCCAGAGGCTTTGGAGTCCTCTATACGGAGAAGGCACGGAAGGAATACGAGAAGGAGATGGAGATCCTCCGCAAGGAAGAGGCCGAGATGGCGGCAAAGGCCCGCGAGACGGCCAAGGAGATCAGCAACATCACCCTGGAATTCGAGGCGCCGGCTGGGCGCCGAGGCGAGATGATCGGCACGGTCTCATACAAGGAAGTCATCGAGGCGATGAAGAAGAAGGGCATCGCTCTGGACAAGAAGATGATCGTCGACAAGAACGTCATCGTCAACGGCTTCGGAATGACGACTCTGCGCTTTGAGCTCTTCAAGGGCGTCTTTGCGGACGTCAAGGTCCACGTCTCCCTGAAAGAGAAGAAATAATGGCCGGAGAGAATTCGAATCTCGATCTCAACGAAATCTCCATCCTCGCCGACATCCTTTCGGACGAGACCGGAAACGACTACCTCACGATCGCCCCGCAGCTGGAGGACGACGATTTTCTCGATGAGCGAAACCGTCTCATCTACCACACTTTTGGCGAGCTTGCGAAAAGGAACATCCAACCCAATGCCGCGACGGTCATCGAGGAGATGCGAAACAACAAGACCTATGACCGCGTCGGTGGAGACGAGTACTTCCTCAACATCCCCAAGGTGGCGGTTCCCGGCCCGGTCCAGGCGGCGGTCAACATCCTTCGCGACCGCTCTCTGCTGAACAAATTTTTGCGCCGTCTGCACGACATCGAGACCGATGCCCAGACGAAACCGATTGCGGACATTCCCGATTTCATCGGTAATTCGGAAGCTTCCATCCTGGAGATCACGCAGAAACGCCGTGTCGCCCAGATCATGAAGATGTCCGAAGTCAGCGAGAGCCTTGTCAATCAGCTGGTCCACCAGACGAGGGAGTTCCAGCTCTATGGCAAGAAGCCCAATGGTGTCACCGGCCTTGAAACCGGATTCTCTAATCTCGACCGCCTGACGAAGGGCTGGAAGAAAGGCGAGATCACGATCGTCGGTGCCCGTCCTTCTGTCGGAAAGACGGCCTTCGCCCTCAATATCCTCTATCAGGTCGCACGGAGAGGAACGCCGGTCATCTTTTTCTCCTTGGAGATGAAGGCCGAGAGCATCGCGATGCGTCTTCTCTCCCTCACCGCCAACCTTTCGACCGACGAGATCAACTCCTTCGAATACCAACCCGGCTCCAAGGCCAACCACGTCATCGTCACCGCCAGCAACCCGGAGGAGTCCAGTCGAGCCAACAATCTTCAGAGAGGCCTCCAGGAGCTTTCCAGCCTTCCCTTCTACATTGACGACAGCCCGGGGTCGAAGATCCAGGACATCGTCTCGAAATGCAAGAAGGTCAAGAACCTGATTCCCAACGTGGGATTGATCGCCATCGACTACCTCGGTCTCATCACGGGCGAGAAGGCCGACAACCGCCAGGCGGAAGTCGCTTCCATCTCCCGTCAGCTCAAGTCCTTGGCCCGTCAGATTGACGTCCCGCTTGTCGTCCTCTCCCAGCTTTCCCGTGACCCGGAGAAGCGCGAGAACCACAAGCCGATGATTTCCGACCTCCGCGATTCGGGTGCCATCGAGCAGGATGCCGACTTGATCCTGATGCTCTACCGCAAGGACTACTATGCCCTGGGTGGTGAGGTCAAGGGTTCGAGCAAGAACACGGACGACACTCCGCGCATGGACGCCTCCAATCCGATTTCCTCGATCGACGTCACCCTGATCAAGAACCGCAACGGACAGACTGGCGACATGCGCTTCATCTTCGACAAGGAGCACTGCCTGTTCAACGTGGCGACGGATGACGAGGAGGAGTTCTGATGTACTTCGACGTCATCTCTTCCGGAAGCAAGGGGAATGCGACTCTTGTCCTCTCTCATGGCAAGGCCTTGCTTCTGGATTTCGGAATCAGCCGGAGAAGGGTGGAGAAGGCCCTTTCTTCCTATGGCCTTGGCTTCTTGGATGTCGAGGCCTTCCTCTTGACGCACGGACACGAAGACCATGCCTCGGACATCCTTTCCGCACCCTTGGAAAAGGTCTATGCTCCCTATGGCAAGCTCTCCAAGGACAAAGAGCTTCCTAAGGAGCATGTCCTTGCTCCCTTTCAGAAGCTCTTCCTCGATCCTTTCGTGGTCACCGTCCTTCCGGTGAGCCATGATTTTCCCAACACGATGGCCTTCCTTGCCGATGACGGGAAGGAGAAGCTCGCCTATGTCACCGATACGGGCTTCATTCCGGAAAAGCTCTTTCCCTATCTCAAGGATGCGGACTATCTGCTTCTGGAGAGCAACCACGATTCCAAGATGCTCTATGAGTCGAAAAGGCCGGATTATCTCATCCGGCGCATCATTTCCGACAAAGGACATCTCAACAATACCGATTGCGGTTGCTACTTCTCCCTGTTCATCGGAGAACACACCAAGGAATGTGTCCTTCTTCACCTGTCGGAGGAATGCAATAAGAAGGAAATCGCCCTGGAGACGGTCCAGAAGACCATCATAGGGCAATTGGGCTATCTTCCGGATGTCCTCTTCAAGTGTTCCTCGGCCCGGGAGGAGACAAAAGGAGGGAGGGAATGAACTTCGTCTTCCGCATCCCAGGAAAGAACCGCGAGCCCTTCCTCAAGGCTGGCTATGACGAATATCTCAAGAGGCTCTCCCGCTTCGCAAGATGCTCCCTGGAATTCCTTCCGGAGGAGAATGACGTTCTTCCGGAAAGGGCCCTGAAGAAGGAGAGCGAGACCCAGCTCCGCCTTCTCAAGGAGAAAGACGCCCTGATCCTTGTCGACATCCACGCCCCCGAGGCCGACAGCGCCACCTTGGCCAAGGAGCTCTCCAATCTGGCCCAGCGCAAGTCGACCTTCGTCTTCGCCTTCGGCTCCTCGACGGGGATTGACGATTCCCTGCGCAGGAGAGCCGATTTTTCCTTCTCCCTCTCCAAGCTGACCTTCACCCATTACATGGCTCTTCTTCTTGTCCTGGAGCAGGTCTATCGCTCTTGCAAGATCAATGCAGGAGAGAAATACGACAAGTAAAGTTGACAAAGTTCTTTTCTGTCGTTATACTTCTCTATTGCTATTGGGATATAGTCAAGCGGTAAGACAGCAGTCTCTGAAACTGCGATGCCTTGGTTCGAATCCAAGTATCCCAGCCATCTTAAAAAATATGCCCGATTTCTCGGGCTTTTTTCATTCTCGTAGCCTTCCGTGATACAGATTTGATACAGCCCTTCACAGGAACTCCTTGCCGAAACGCTCATCCAGAAGGGAGGCAATCTCCTCCCTCTCCCTTTCCGTCTCGTGGATGTAATGGGCCCTCGTGACCTCCGCCGAGGAATGGCCGAGATAGCGACCGATCTCCTCTGCCGGGAGTCCCTCCTGGGCAAGGAGCGTCGCTTCCCCGTGCCGGAAGGAATGCGACGTGAAACGGATCCCAGACAGCCTCGAGAGCCGTCGGAGCTCCCTGTTCACGGTGCTCTCCGATATCGGAGCCTTCCTTCCCTTCTTCCGATCACGGCATGGAGTGGAACTTCGAATTGGGTTTTCTGACGTCGTTACGGGTCAGCTTGACGACCGACTCAATTTTCTCCAATTTCGTGATTTCACTCCCATTTTGAACAACCAAAATGAATCAGCGACAATGAAATCCCATCGGGTGGGTGAGAGTGATGCGGCAATGTCGCACTGCCTTCCGGCGATTTCGTTCTTGGGGATCCTTTCGGATCCCCTTTTCCTTTTGCTCACAGGATTCCTCCAGGTTGAAGGCATCCACCATCATCGTTTTCCTCTTCTGCCATGTTGTGTGGCTTTTTCCATTGCCGAAAGCCTAGTATCCAACCACCTTGATCTTATCGCACGAGAAATCGTTATTCACGTTTTCATGTGCTTCCTTCCTCTCTAATCGTCTTTTCGGTATTTCTTTTTCGAGAGGAAAAACAAGGCATTGGCAACAGGGGATTTTGACAACGGACCTCCTTGAGGCTGGATAGAAAGTACTTCTCAAGAAGAACGTTCTTTGTTCCTTTTCTTGTCCTTCCGGAATCTTGGGACAGGGAATGAGAGGAAAACAAATTTTCCGGATTCTCTTTTTGTGATTCCCTTTTGATGGAGGTCTCTCTTCTGTTCGTGATCTTCTTTCGTTCGTCCATAAAGGCCTTTTCCCTTCTTCCATAAGTTGGAGATTTTCCGCTCTTTTCCTGCTCTTCTGTCCTCTCTCTTTTTGGTATAATTTCCGAGTAATGAAATGGACTTTCTCATGGACATCTTATCGAAACTGAACAGCAGCCAGGGAAAGGCTGCGACAAGTGACAGCAAGCACCTCAGGATCATCGCCGGCGCGGGAACCGGAAAGACGAGGACTCTGACCTATCGCGTTGCCTATCTGCTGATGAAGGGCATCGCCCCCAATCGCATCGTCTGCATCACTTTCACCAACAAGGTCGCACGGGAGATGAGGGAGAGGGTGCAGCAGATCCTGGACGAGAATCACTTCGCCTTCGAGGGCTTTCCCCTCATCTCGACCTTCCACGGCTTCTGCTATCGATTCCTGAAGAAGGAGATCGACTCCCTGGGCATCTACAACCGCAATTTCAACATCATCGACGACGAGGATCGCAACCGTCTCTACAAGGAGATCTTCACGGGGATGGGCAAGAAGGACAACAAGGACTTCTGTCGCTCGATCGTCTCCACGATCGACCACATCAAGACGGAAGGACGCTATCCCGAGGAACTTTCTCCCAAGGATGTGCCTCTGGGGAGCGTCTTCACCTTCGCCGACCTGGAAAAGGTCTATTCCCAGTACCAGGATCAGCTGAGGAACCAGAACCTCCTGGATTTCGATGACCTGTTGATCCTGACGGTGAAGCTGATGGAGGAGAATCCGGAAATCCGTTCCTACTGGAAGAGGAAGTTCGACGACATCCTGGTCGACGAGTTCCAGGACACCAACGCCATCCAGTATCGCCTCCTTCTCCTCTTCATGGGGGAGGAGACCGCCCTGACCGTGGTCGGCGATCCCGACCAGACCATCTACACCTGGCGCGGGGCCAAGAACGAGATCATCAAGAACTCCCTGCAGAAGGATTTCCCGGATCTGGAGACGGTGGTGTTGGACGAGAACTATCGCTCGACCCAGAACATCCTCGACCGGGCGAACTGCCTGATCAAGAAGAATCACGACCGGATCGACAAGGACCTTCTCGCGGCCAACCACGTCAAGGGCGAGAAGGTCGAGTACCACGATTATTTCGACAACGCCAGCGAGGCGAGGGAAGTCAGCAAGACCATCTATCAGCTCGTTCAGGGCGGAAAGGCCAAGTTCTCGGACATCGCCGTCATCTACCGCTCGAACTACCTCTCCAACGTCCTGGAGAGGCAATTGGCTCTCTATCAGATTCCCTATCGCATCTACGGAGGCATGAAGTTCTTCGAGCGCAAGGTCATCAAGGATGCCCTGGCCTACCTGCGCCTTGCCGTCAATCCGGACGACTATTCCTTCCTGAGGATCCTCCAGGCCCCCACCAAGGGTATCGGCGAGGTGACTCTTGCCAAGGCCAAGGATTGGATGGCGAAGGAGAAGAGGAACAACCTTCTGGAAGTCTTCCGCCTCGACCAGGACAAGCTGAAGATCAAGTCTTCCTCCCGGCTGGCCCTGAAGGATTTCTTCGACGCCTATGATCGGTTCCAGAAGAAGAGAGAGAACGCCACGGACAACGACGAGCTATTCAGCGCCATCGCCAGCTATCTGGAAGAGACGGGATTTCTCGCCTATGTCCGGAGGCTCGACCGGGAAGAGACCGACCGGGGGTCGTATGTCGGAAGCACAGGAAACGGAAACGAGGAGAACGTCCAGGAACTTCTCCACACCCTGCAGCAGTTCTTCTCCAGCGAATACCTCGGCGAGGACGGAAAGCCCCAGAAGCCGGATCTGGAAGACTTCCTCATCGAAGTCGCTCTCCAGTCCGACCAGGACACGATGGAGGACGGAAACCAGGTCTCCCTGATGACCGGACACGTCTCCAAGGGTCTGGAGTTCCCCTTCGTCTTCGTGACGGGACTCAACGAGAACATCTTCCCGACCAGCCACGCCGTCTCCAGCCTTGCTCCCGAGGCCATCGAGGAAGAGAGGCGTCTGGCCTATGTCTGCATGACAAGAGCCCAGAGGAGGCTCTATCTCTCCTCCTTCGGCGGCAACGACTTCATCCACGGAGGATCGTATAGGCCCTCTCGCTTCCTCAAGGAAGCTGGGGTGGTCAGCGAGATGAAACCGACTCTTCCCGACTATCAAGCCCATCAAGGAACACGCCGTCCTTCCTCGAATCCTTTTGCGCCCACTTTCATGAGCAAGATGGGATTGGCGCATTCGAACAAGAGCAACGAAAACGAGAAGTATCAAGTCGGAGACAAAGTTGTTCATACGACGTTTGGTGTCGGAAATGTCCTTGCTGTCGAAGGAAACAAGATCGATGTCCTCTTCCCGGAGCCGTTCGGGAAGAAGAAATTGGCCATCGGCTTCAAGGCCTTCCACAAGCTGAAGGAGGAATGAGCGATGGACGAATTCGAAAAGGACAAGAGACGCATCGAGGAACTCACCCAGCTCCTCAACCGCTACAACCGAGAATACTATGTCCTGGACAATCCCAGCGTCAGCGATGCGGAATACGATTCCCTGATGGAGGAGCTGGAGCTCTTGGAGAGGAAACACCCTTCCCTCAAGAGCAAAATCTCTCCGACCAACCGCGTCGGCGGCATGGTCTCGGAGGGCTTTGAGAAGGTCGTGCACAAGAAGTACATGCTCTCGATCGCCGATGTCTTCAACGAGGAGGAATTGGTGCGCTTCGACGAGACGATTCGTCGACTCACCGGCCTTTCCCAGGTCGACTACATGGCCGAGGTCAAGATTGACGGACTCGCTTGCTCCCTTCAGTATGAGGATGGGGAACTCGTCCAAGGTTCCACAAGAGGAGACGGCTCGGTGGGAGAGGATGTCACCAACAACGTCCTGACCATCAAGTCGATTCCGGTCCAGATTGCGGACAAGAGAAGCCTGGAAGTCCGGGGCGAGGTCTACATGCCCAAGAAATCCCTCTTGGAGCTCAACGGCAAGAGAGAGGAGACGGGCGAGCCTCTCTTTGCCAATGCTCGCAACGCCGCCGCCGGTTCCCTCCGTCAGCTCGACAGCTCCGTCACGGCCAAGAGGAAGCTCGACGCCTTCTGGTACTATGTTCCCGACGCCAGGGAG
Source organism: uncultured Bacillota bacterium (assembly GCA_949290645.1). Taxonomy (GTDB): domain Bacteria; phylum Bacillota_I; class Bacilli_A; order RFN20; family CAG-288; genus Enterosoma. Next base: position 31,189 of record CASESG010000002.1, on the reverse strand, counting down.
CTTGGCTTCTCCCGCCACTCGGAATCCTTGGACTACATCGCGAAGCTGGGCTTCCGGACCAATCCGGAAAGAAGGCTTGTCCACGGCATCAAGGAGGTTCTCTCCTATGTCCACGAATATCACGAGAAGAGGCCGAAGCTTCCCTACGACATCGACGGCCTTGTCATCAAGGTCGACGACCTCTCCCTCTACGACACGATCGGCTACACGATGAAGACTCCCAAGTGGGAGATCGCCTACAAGTTTCCTCCCGAGCAGCAGATCACGAAGGTCGAGGACATCCTGATCACGGTCGGAAGGACGGGTAGGGTCGTGCCGACGGCTTGCTTGGCCCCGGTCCGTGTCGCCGGCTCCTTGATCTCCAGGGCGACGCTCAACAACGAGGACTACATCAAGGAGAAGGACATCCGCATCGGGGACTATGTCGTCCTCCACAAGGCGGGGGATGTCATCCCGGAGGTGGAGAAGGTCCTTCTCGAGCGCCGGGGAAAGGACGTCGTTCCCTACCAATTCCCAAAGACCTGCCCCTATTGCCAGGAGAAGCTCGTCCGCGTCCAGGGGCAGACCTATTGCCAGAACGAGCACTGCCCCTCGAGGAAGATCAACAAGCTGATCTTCTTCGCCTCGGACCTGGCGATGGATATCGACGGCATGGGAGACAAGTTGATCGAGGCCCTCTTCAACCAGGGGCTCTTGGTGCGGACTCCCGACTTCTACACCCTCAAGGACCACAAGCAGGAGATGATGCTGATGGACGGCATCGGGGAAAAGTCCTTCTCTTCCCTGATGGAGGCGATCGAGAAGAGCAAGAAGAACGACCTTCCGATGGTTCTCTGCGGCCTTGGGATTCCCTTGGTCGGAAAGAAGACGGCCCAGGTCCTGGCCGACCATTTCCAGAGCCTGTATGCCTTGATGTCCTCTTCCCTCGCGGAGCTTTCGAGCCTTTCCGATGTCGGGGAGCAGACGGCCAAGACGATCTCGACCTACTTCGAAGACCCGAAGAACCGGGAGGACATCGAGCTTCTGCGGCAGAGGGGAGTGAACTTCCTTCTTCTCCATCCCAAGAAGAAGGCGAAGGAGAACTTCTTCCTGGGAAAGAAATTCGTCCTGACGGGGACGATCTCCGTGCCCCGCGAGGTGATGACGAAGAGGATCGAGGCCCTGGGTGGAATCTCCTCCTCTTCCGTCAGCAAGAAGACGGATTTCGTCCTGGCCGGAGTGGAGGCGGGATCGAAGCTAGACAGGGCCAAGAGCCTCGGAATCAAGGTCTTTTCCGAAGAGGAGATCCTTCCCCTGCTCCAAGAGGCGGAAAAGTCTCAGCAAGAATAGCGTTTGTTGTTATATAATCTTTGTCGCCGTTTTGCATGGAGAGGAGAATCTATGATCAAAGTCACCAAGGAGATTATCGACGAATGTGCCAAGAACCTGATGTTCGAGCTCGCGCCAGGACAGAGGGAACTCATCCTGGAGGATTTCTCGACCGTCATGGCGCAGATCGACTTCCTCAAGAGCATCCCCGGCGTCGATGAGGCCGAGCCGATGACCTTCCCCTATCGGGAACACCAGAAGATCCTGAGGGAAGACAAGCCCGTTCGCCCCTTGCCCAGCAAGGAGGCCATCAAGAACTCCCCGACCCGCCTGGGAAACCAGGTCAAGCTCCCGAAAGTCGTAGGTAACAAAAATGACCAAGTGGATGAATAAATCGATTTCTTCCCTCCACGACCTGCTCGTGAAGGGGAAGGTGACCGCCTCGGAACTTGTGGAAGACTGCATCCAGGCCATCGGCAAGGACCGTTGCAACTCCTTCGAGGCGACTTGCTTCGACAAGGCCCGGGAAGAGGCCAAGAAGATCACCTCCGTCAAGGAGGAGGAATACCTCAAGGGCATTCCCTTCCTGGCCAAGGACAACTTCTCGACCAGGGGCGTCGAGACGACTGGCTCTTCCAAGATCCTGGAAGGCTATGTCCCCCTTTACGATGCGACGGCCGTCAGCCGTCTCAAGCGCGCGGGGATGATCCTCGTCGCCAAGACGACGATGGACGAGCTCGCCATGGGCGGAACCGGAACGACCGGGCACAAGGGCGTGACGACAAATCCCTATGACAAGACGCGCATCGTCGGCGGATCTTCCTGCGGAAGCGCGGCCGCCGTCAGCCAGGGCATCGCTCCTCTGGCCCTTGGCTCCGACACGGGCGATTCCGTCCGCAAGCCGGCGAGCTATTCCCAGACGGTCGGCTACAAGGCCACCTGGGGCAGGATTTCCCGCTTCGGCCTTTTCCCCTTCGCCACCTCCCTTGACGCGGTCGGCTTCTTCACCCGGAACGTCAAGGATGCGGCCTATGTCCTCTCCGCCCTCGCCGGCCATGACACGATGGACATGTCCTCCTCCTATCGAAAGAAGGAGCGCTATCAGAACTATGTCCTGGAGCACCGCACCCTCAAGAGGGTCGGCTACTTCAAGAGCGTCTTGGAGGCGATGAAGGACGAGACCATCAAGGAGGCCTATCTCGACTTGCTCCACTCCCTTTCCGAGAAGGGATACGAAGTGATCCAATACGACTATCCGGAAGCTCTTCTGGATGCCCTCTATCCGACCTACATGATCCTCTCCTGCGCCGAGAGCACCTCCAACAACGCCAACCTCGACGGCATCCGCTTCGGGCCCAAGGCCAAGGGCGAGTGCAAGACCTATGAGGAATACATGACAAGGGCGAGGACGGACGGCTTTTCGGACATGATCAAGAGACGCTTTGTCATCGGAGGCTTCTCCCTGTTGAGCGCCAACCAGTCCGAGATGTTCAACCGCGCCCAGAGGGCCAGGCGCCTGATCGTCGACGAGATGAACAAGTTCTTCGACAGCATCGACTACCTCGTCCTTCCGGCGAGCTACGACAAGCCCAAGAAGATCGGTGAGCTCTCGACGGCCTGGTCGACCAAGCCCGATTTCCTGGACAACATCCTGACGATCGGAAACTTCGGCGGATATCCTTCTCTTACTCTGCCTCTTGGAGTGGAAGACGGGCTTCCGTTTGGAATCAGCATCACGGGACGGATTTTCGAAGATGGTTATGTCCTCTCCATGGGAAACGAAATCGAATCGATTGTCAAGAGGAAGGACATCATCGCCAAGGAGGTGAAGTGAGATGGAATTCGAACCGGTCATCGGCGTGGAGATCCACGTCGAGCTGAAGACGAAGTCGAAGATCTTCTCCCAAGCCCCCTGCACCTTCGGAGAAGAGCCCAATTCCCAGACGGTCCTCTTCGACTGGGCCTTTCCGGGAACTCTGCCGATTGTCAACAAGGAAGCGGTCAGCTATGCGATCAAGATCTGCACGGCCTTGCACATGAGGATTGACCACACTCTCTATTTCGACCGCAAGAACTACTTCTATCCCGACCTTCCCAAGGGCTATCAGATCACCCAGCAGTTCCGCCCGATCGGAACCAAGGGCGAGATCGTCCTCACCATCGGCGGGAAGGAGAGAAGGATCGGCGTCGAGCAGGCGCACCTCGAGGAGGACACGGCCAAGCAGATCCACCTCAACGACATCTCCTTGCTCAACTTCAACCGCTGCGGGACTCCGCTTCTGGAGATCGTCTCCCTTCCGGACATGCGCTCGGGCGAGGAGGCGATGAAGTACGTCGAGGCCATCCGCGAGATCGTCACCTATCTCGGGGTCAGCGACGGAAAAATGGAAAACGGCTCGATGCGCTGCGACATCAACATCTCCCTGCGTCCCAAGGGAGAGACCGCCTTCGGAACCAAGTGCGAGTGCAAGAACCTCAACACCATCCAGAACATCAAGGCGGCGGTCGACTACGAGATCAAGCGCCAGAGCGAGATCCTCAACGCCGGCGGAAAGGTCGAGCAGGAGACCAGGCGCTATGACGAGTCCCAGAAGAAGACCGTTCTGATGCGCAAGAAGACAAACGCGATCGACTACAAGTACTTCCGGGAACCCAACATCGTCCCGATCGATCTGGACGAGGACTTCATCTACGATGCCGTCCATTCGATGAACAAGCTTCCCGATGCCTACCGCAAGGAGCTTGCCAAGAAGGGACTGGACGAATACCAGATCGAGGAATTGCTCAAGGATCAGGACTTCGTCCTCTTCTTCGAAGGTTGCCTCGACTTGGCGGTGAAGAACCCGACCACGCTTTGGAACCTGTTGATGGTCGATGTCCTGGGCTATCTCAACAAGGAAGAGAAGAAGCTCAAGGACCTTCCCTTCAGCAAGGAGCAGCTGGTCGAGCTCTCCGACCTTTTGAGCCAGGGAAAGATCAACTCCCGCCAGGGGAAGGAGATCCTCCTTTCGATGATGACGGAAGGCAAAGATCCGCTCCAGCTCGTCGAGGAGAAGGGCCTGGAACAGATCTCCGATCAGGACGAGGTCGAGAAGGTCGTTTCCCAGTGTCTGGCTCAGAACGCCCAGTCGATCAGCGACTGGAAGAGAGGGAAGGACAGGGCCTTGGGCTACCTTGTCGGACAGGCGATGAAGATCTCCAAGGGCAAGATCAATCCCGCCCTGGCCAAGGAGAAGATCCTCGAAAAGATCGGCGAGTGCGGAAGCGAGAAGGACAAATGAGAAAGGGAGCCGTCCAAGACGGCTCCTTTTTGGAAGCGATTTTCCTTTCGAAGGAAATCTTGTCAAAGAAAAGGGCATCGGTTTTGCCCGATGCCGAGACTCTCTTTGGAAAAACCGCATTTCAACTCGGTGTCTTTCCGAAAGGAATTATAGTGCAAAACGCCTGGCTTTTCCAGTCCCTTTCGAAGGATGGCGAAAAAAGTTCTGTCCTTTCGGAAAAGGACGGATCTTGTCTTTCTTCGGACAGGACGAAGTCCCTTTGTCCAGCCGGAAGATGGCCATGCCCTTTCATTTGTTCTATAATCAAAGCCTATGTCCAAAAATTTCCAGATTGAGATCTTGCATCAAGACAAGAATTGCGGCGCTCGATACGGCATCCTTCACACGCCTCACGGGAGTGTCGAGCTTCCGATGTTCATGCCTGTCGGCACCCAGGCCACCGTCAAGCTTCTCTCCCCGGAGGAGCTCAAGGGGATGGGAGCCGGTGTCGTCCTTGCCAACACCTATCACCTGGCCTTGCGCCCGGGTAGCGAGGTGGTCAAGGAAGCCGGTGGTGTCCAGAAGTTCATGAACTACGACGGTCCGATGCTGACCGATTCGGGCGGCTATCAGGTCTTCTCCTTGACCAAGCTTCGGGACAAGATCACCGAGGAGGGGGTCTCCTTCAAGGATCCCCTCTCCGGGGACAGGCACTTCTTCTCCCCCGAGAGCGTGATCGCCCTGGAGGAGGACATCGGGGCGGACATCATCATGGCCTTCGACGAGTGCGCTCCTTATCCGGCGACCAAGGAATACATGGTCGACTCGGTCCTGCGCACGATCCGCTGGGCCAAGCGCTGCCTTGCGGCCAAGACGAGGGATGACCAGGCTCTCTTTGGCATCTGCCAGGGCGGGGACTATGCCGACTTGCGTCAGTATTGCGCCCAGGAGCTCACCAAGCTTCCCTTCGACGGCTTCTCGATTGGAGGGACGGCGATCGGAGAGCCTCGGATCACGGAGTATCACGAGGTCTCCCTGACGATTCCCTATCTCCCCTATGACAAGCCGCGCTACCTGATGGGAATCGGTTCCCTCGACATGATGTTCGATGGCATCCGCAAGGGCGTGGACATGTTCGACTGCGTCCTTCCGACCCGTCTGGCCCGGCACGGGACCTTGATGACTTCCTACGGGCGGGTCAACATCAAGAACCGCAAGTATGAGCGGGACTTCACTCCTCTCGATCCGGACTGCGACTGCCCGTGCTGCAAAAACTACACCAAGGCCTATCTCCATCACCTGATGAAGTGCGAGGAAGGCTTTGGGGGAAGGCTTTGCTCCCTGCACAACATCCGTTTCCTCATCCACCAGATGGAGAGGGCGAGAGAGGCCATCCGCGAAGATCGTTTCTTGGAATTCGCCGCCGAGGTCCTTTCGGACTTCAAGGGCGAAAGGGGGTGCTAGATGAACACGAAAGGCTTTGATTACGATGTCTATTCCCTCTCTTCCTACGACTATGAACTGCCACAGGAGAGGATTGCCCAGTCTCCGGCCCAGAAGAGGGACGAGTCCCGCCTTCTTGTCGTCGACAGGGAGACCGGGAAGATGATCGACGAACCGTATTTCCGCAACATCGAGAACTACCTTCGTCCGGGAGACGTCCTGGTGCGGAACAACACCAAGGTCATCCCGGCCCGGCTTTTGGGCGAGAAGAAAGAGACGCACGCCCATGTCGAGGTCCTGCTTCTCAAGGAGAGGAAGGACGAGAAGGACGTCTGGCAGTGCCTGGTGGGAAACGCCAAGGTGGTCAAGGCCGGGACGGAGATCACCTTCGGCCCTCACGACGAGCTTGTGGCGACCTGCCTCGAGGTCGAGGAAGAAGGTCTTCGCCTCTTCCGTTTCCGCTATCGGGGAATCTTCCTCGAGGTCCTGGAGGGATTGGGCAAGATGCCTCTTCCTCCCTATATCCATGCCCAGCTCGGGGACAACTCCCGCTATCAGACCGTCTATGCGATGGTCGAGGGCTCGGCGGCGGCTCCGACGGCCGGGTTCCACTTCACCAAGGAGCTCTTCGACCGCTTGGAGAAGAAGGGAGTCGAGGTGGTCGACGTCACCCTCCACGTGGGGCTTGGGACGTTCCGCCCGGTCAAGGAGGATGACATCCGCAAGCACGACATGCATTCGGAATATTACGTGATGGAAAAGAAGGCGGCCGACGCCCTCAACAAGGCCAAGGAAGAGAAGAGAAGGATCATCGCCATCGGGACGACTTCGACAAGGACCTTGGAATCGGTCTATCAGCGCTTCGGGCGTTTTGAGGCGACAAGCGGGGAGACGAAGCTCTTCATCTATCCGGGCTATCGATACCAGGCCATCGACTGCTTGATCACCAACTTCCACCTTCCCAAGTCGACGCTCTTGATGCTGGTTTCGGCCTTTTCCAGCCGGGACATCATCCTTGCCGCCTATCGCCATGCCGTCCAGGAGAAGTACCGCTTCTTCTCCTTCGGGGATGCGATGTTCCTCACCAAGGGCCTGAAATGAGAGACGACGACTTTCTCTTCTGGGAGACCCTGAAAAGAGACGAGAAGGAAAAGAGGAAGAAGAAACTTTTCCTCCATGCCTGCTGCGGGCCGTGTCTGACCTATCCTTTCTCCTTGCTCTGCCGCGTCTATGACGTGACCGTCGGCTACATCAATCCCAACATCCAGCCCCTCTCGGAATACGACCGCCGGGAGGAGACGCTTCAGAGTTTCCTCTTTCGCTATTCCAGGGACGAGAACGTCTCCTATTCCCTGGTGACGATCAAGGAGGACTTCGAGACCTATCGGGAGCGTTTTCAGTGCCGCTACAAGGACAGGGAGAACGGAATGACCTGCCGTCTCTGCCACGAATACCGGATGGACCTCTCCTATCGCTATGCCCACGAGCACGGCTTCGACCTGTTCACGACCGTGATGACCGTCTCCAGCAAAAAGCCTTCCCGCGATCTCAACGACATCGGGGAAAGGCTTTCCCACAAGTATCCGGGAACTTCCTATCTCTTCTCGGATTTCAAGAAGCACGACGGACAGCTCAAGGGCATCCAGATCGCCCGCAAGTATGGTCTCTATCGCCAGAACTATTGCGGTTGCTTTGCCTCCCTCCTGGAGCGGGAGGAAATTCTCTCGAAAAAGAGGAAGGTTTAGTTCTCCTTTTTCCTTTCATAATAGGAGAGGACTTCCCGGGCGAGGCTGGAATAGGCCTGGCTTCCCTGGGAGGCGGGCTTGTACTGGTTGACCGGGAGGTTTTTCCATGCGGCCTCGGCGATGGCCTGGCTCCTTGGGATGACGAAGGGGAAGACCTTGCCCTTGAAGTCCTGTCTCACCTTCTGGGCGAGGTCGGTGGAGAGCTTGACCCTCTGGTCGAGCATCGTCAGAAGGATCCCCATCACTTCGAGCTTGGGATTGTCCTCCCTCTGAATCTGGTAGATGGTCGAAAGGAGCTTGGGCAAGGCTTCCAGGGCGAAGTACTCGCACTGGAGAGGGACGATCAGCTCGTCGCTAGAGGCCAGGGCGTTGAGGGAGAGCGGACTCAAGGAGGGCGGGCAGTCGATGAGGATGAAATCGTAGATTTTCCTCGCCTTCTCGTCCAGGGCCTTGGTGAGAAGCTTGTTGTCGTCCCTTCGGTTGCGAAGGAGAAGCTCTTTCCCCAGCATCGCCAAAGAGAGGTTTCCGGGCAGAAGATGGACGTGATGGATGTTGGTCTTGCGGATGGCTTTCTTCCACTCGAGATCGCCCAGAAGGACGTCCATGACGGTCTTCCGGCAAAGCTCGGGATCGATGCCGAGGACATGCGTGAGATTGCCCTGGGGATCCAGATCGATCGCCAGGACCCTCTTGTTGTAGCGGCAGAGGGCCGAGGCGAGGTTGTAGGTGGTGGTCGTCTTGCCGACGCCCCCCTTCTGATTGACGATGCTGATGATATGACTCATGCTGTCGATTTTACCATTTCCGGCCGTGTCTGGACAGCGAAAAAATCCTTTTCTTGAAATGGTAGGGGCAAACAACTATATTAGTAAAGATTCTGTCTGTGCGTGAGCTATTCACTAGGAGGACACACATGATGAAAGGCATGAAATCTTTGGCTTTGGTGCTTGCACTCTCAGCCACGGCAAGTGCCCTGACTTCCTGTAGCGACGACGGCTATTCCTACCCGGACTACAACTGGAGAGATGGCGTGATCGTCACCGTCGGAGGAAAGGACTACAAGTACGAAGATATTTATGATTTGATGAAAGGCGAGCGCGGCTCTGCCGAAGCGCTTTTCAACACGGCGAGCGACATCGTCGCCCAGCTGGCCACCCCCGTCACGAGCTCCATGGAGGTCGACGTCGAAGGTAAGATCTCCGACATGAAGGAGGAGTGGAGGACGAATGCCGACACCAACGGCACGTCCTATCGCGAGGAGATGGAGAAGGCCCTGGACGAGCAGGGGGTCGAGGACGAGGACGAGCTGCGCAAGAAGCTCCTCTCTGAGGCTCAGGTCTCCGAGAACTCCTCGGCTTTCTACAACGATCAGTACGGAACCTACAAGGGAACCGATGACGGCCTCTATCACATCTCCGAGCAGATGACCAAGCGCTACGTCGAGGAGGAGAGGCCCTATCACATCAGCCACATCCTGGTCAAGGTCGATGCCAGCGACGCCTCCAGCGACGCTTCCGCCTATTACGACGGACACATCTCCAGCGCCAACGCCAGCAAGATCAGCCAGGTCGTCCGCCAGCTGTCCTCTTCCTCTTCCTTCGGCTCGGTCGCACAGGTCCTTTCCGACGATGCGGCGGCCAACTACGGCGAACTGGGCGGAGACACCTCTTCCGCCGCCAACGCGGTCGGCATGTCTCTCTCGACCTCGTATGTCAACGAGTTCAAGCTCGGCGTCTATGCCTATGACACCTTCCTCAATCCGAACTTGACCCGGGAGGCCAAGGACCAGCTCGTCAAGGATGCGCGCGTCCCCTCCGACGATGTCCAGAGCGACATCACTTCCACCTCCGCCTTGGAGAGCACGGAGATCGGCAAGGGAAAGGCCTTCGGCATCCCGCTTTCCGTCGCCCTCACCATGGGTCAGGTCGCCGACCAGACCAGAGCCGACAGCGGTGCGGCCGTCTCCTATACCGACGAGACCCAGTATCCGAGAAACATCCTCTTCAACACCTACTTCAACAATCACGCAGTCTCCTTCATCTACGATGACAGTGCGGAATATCCCGCTTCCTTCCTGGCCCAGATCCAGGCCGCGGATCCTTCGATCACCTCGATCGAGGGCGACGCGGAGACTGCCATCCAGGTCAAGTACCCGGAGCGCTATCAGGAATATGTCCGTGTCAAGAGACAGCTCGATGCCATCGACCAGAACAAGTTCATCGATGCGGGATTGGACCTTGTCTCCTACCAGACCGAGTATTCCGATGGTGGAACGTCCGCCAAGACCTCCATCAAGGACATCCAAAGCGGCAAGAAGGTCCTCAGCGACGGCAAGGGCAATCCGATCATCATCGCCCGCGCCGGCACGGGAAGCTCCTCGGGCGACGACAGCTCGACGGGCTACCAGGGCATCCACTTCATCACGGTCAACCACGATCCCTATTCCGACATGGCCAACGACTTCGAGTACTGGAGAGTCAACATCCCGACATCGGGCGAAAACGCCAACGCGGCCGAGAGCTCCGACTATGCCACCAATCCATCCTATGTCAACTTCGTCAACTCCGATCCGGGCAACAACTCTTCCTATCAGACCCGTATCGACAACATCAAGGCGGCGGTCGCCGGGTTCGACAGCAATCTGACCTATGCCATCTTCGAGAGCAACATCGAGAAGGTCGCAAAGACGCTCAACATCCCGGGTTCCTCTGTCGAGGAGTGGGGAAAGGCCCTCTTCTCCACCGAGTTGGACGACTACTGGACGCCAATCTCGGAATTCATCCGCTACAACCGCGAAAACAGCGACCTCTCCGCTGAGCAGACGCTCGACGAGGGATGGAAGTCCTACCTCAACATGCTCAACCTCCAAGAGGACATCGCTCCCCAGCGTGTCGTTCCGACGGTCTGCATCTCCTACTTCCAGGGCGGTGGCTATGGAGACAATGGTGAAATGGAGGCTTTGTGCCATGTTGAAAGGTAAAAAGATCAAACTTCTTCCGGTCTTGGCCCTCATGACCATGACCCTCGCTTCCTGCAGCACGGACTATAAGCGCTACCCGCTCGATTATGAGGATGCGCTCTTCGGAAACGAGAACTTCGACAGCGTCTACGGCAACAACCGCGAAGACTACTATGACGGCGTTTTGACTTCCGACGAGGTCTATTCCCATGCGGTCGACCAGATCCTTCTGGACATCAGCAAGGTCGCTCACGGCTACACGGAGGGAAAGGCCGGCACGGATGTCACCAAGATCATCGACGATTCCTCCAAGACGACGAACTATTCGGTCGCCGACGGAAAGGACACGGAAACGACCAACTTCGACAACCTCCACGAACGTGCGTCCAAGAACGTCCTCTCCGGAGCCAACACCGACAGCTACAAGATCGACAACCTCTTCTACGAGAAGAAGTATGTCCAGTATCTCAAGGAGCAGTTCCAGCTCCCGAGCGACTTCGACGAGTCCAAGATCCCGGAGACGGGAATCCTCGTCACTCCGGACATGACCTATGATGAGGTCTTCGCCGGAAATTACGACTCCTACATGGAGAAGTATCAGTACGACGACCTCACCATCAACTACCTGACGAGCGAGTACATCTACACCAAGAGCTTCTCCTCGATCGGAAACACCAACGCCCGCAAGGTCCAGATCATCTCCCTGACCGACAGGGAGGACGATCCGGGTGCCGCAAGACAGCTCCTCGACGCCTATGTCGCCGACTACATCATGGGCGAGAACGGCGGCAAGTATCTGGGCAAGGATCCCGACTTCGCGGTTCTCTCCCGCCTCTGGAAGGGCATCACCGCCAAGGACATCGATTCCCTTGTCGACAAGGAAGCCTATCGCACAAGCACCGACGATGCTCAGTCCGTGACCTATGACGAGGAAGCCTATGCCTCGGCCTGCGCGGCGATGAGGGAACGCTACAAGTCGGTCATCCTCAGCGACGAGGAAACCGCCTGGCTCAAGGAAAAGGGCATCCTCCCCGAGGATGACGGACTGGAAGACCAGGGAACGCTCGCCGGAAAGATCGCCAAGGATCAGTATCAGCTCGAGAAGGCCTATGACGACAACGGCAGCTTCAACATGGACAAGCTCGACACGAGCCTCGAGAGCCAGTATACCGGCTCCTATACCTATGACTATCGCACAGGCCTGAGAATGGCCTATGACGACATTGCGGAGCAGGATTTGGTCACGGATGGCATCCATCTCTCTTCCGACGGCCTTTCCAACATCCCGACCGATCTCAAGAACCGTATCTTCTCCACGGACATCACCACGGAGAAGTCGGAGGTCGATGAGATGAAGAAGGCCGGAGAGAAGAACGAGAACGCCGGCAAGGACATCACGACCTACATGGCCGATGGCAACCGCTACCTGACGATTCCGGGAACGGCGGCGACGGACGAAGGCTCCTCGATTCTCTACTACGACACGGGAAGCCGGACCTACTACATCACCCGCATCCTGGACGTCGTCGACAACGATGCCCTGGGTTCCTACGAGTCTCCCAACACGGATTCCATCTACGACACCGCAGAGAAGCAGGAGCGCATCGCCCGTGAAGTCGCCTATGCGATGTCCACGACGGGCTCCTACAAGAGCAACGCCACGATCTATTGGCTGAGAAGAACCAAGATCGATTACTCGGACGATCAATTCCTGGAATACATGAAGACGAACTACCAGGACCTCTTCCGCACCGAGTCGGCGACGGACGGCGATCCGTTGATCGAACTGCCTAACGACTGAATTCGTTGAGAGAGGAGGCCTGAGGCCTTCTCTCTTTTTCTCAAAAGGAGGAAGATTATGAAAAAGAAAGAATCGTGCATCTTCTGTCGCATCGCCAGGGGAGAGATTCCCTGCTACAAGGTCTATGAGGACAATTTCGTCATCGCCTTCTTGGATGTCAATCCCGCTAGCCGCGGCCACACCCTTGTCGTGCCCAAGGAGCACTGCAGTGACTTCACGACCTGCCCCAAGGACCTTCTCGACCACTGCTTCGAGGTCGCCCAGGCCATCGCCCAGGCCCAGATCGCACAGCTCGGAGCGACGGGTGTCAACGTCCTGACCAATGTCGGCGCATCGGCCGGCCAGAGCGTGCTCCACTTCCACATCCATGTCATCCCCTCCTATCGGGAGCCGATCCTCGGCCTCAAGGGAACGAATCTCCAGATCGAGGACAAGGAGATGCTGCTTCTGCAGGACGAGATCAAGAAGGCCATCTGACGTGATCACTTTCCTTGAAGCGGGCGTTCTTCCCGCTTACAATGGATTTCGCCTCTGAGGAGAGAAGAATGGAACAACTACAGATTCAAGGATTGGCCTGCTCCGTCGAGGGCAAGGAGATCCTCCACGGCGTCGATCTGACGATCGACAAGGGGGACGTGATCGCCCTTCTTGGACCAAACGGCCACGGCAAGAGCACCCTGCTCCACTGCCTGATGGGTTCGCCCCACTACCAAGTCACGAGAGGAAAGGTCCTCTGGGACAAGGAAGACTTCCTTTCCCTTCCGACGGACAAGAGAAGCAAGAAGGGTCTCTTCATGGCTTTTCAGAACCCGCCGGACGTCCCGGGTGTGGTGACGATGGACTTCTTCCGCGGAATGATCAACGCCCACCGGGAGAAGCCGATTTCCCTTCTGGACTTCTACAAGACGACGACCAAGGCCTACGAGCAAGTAGGTCTTGATTCCGAGATGGCTTCCCGTCATCTCAACGAAGGCTATTCCGGCGGAGAGAAGAAGAGAAACGAGATCCTGCAGATGCTTCTTCTCAAGCCCGAGCTTGCCCTGCTCGACGAGATCGACTCGGGACTGGACGTCGATGCCCTCTCCCTTGTCGCCAGAGCGATCGACAAGGCCAGGGAGGAAGGGACGACCTTCCTTGTCATCTCCCACTACGATCGCCTTCTGGAGATGATCCATCCCAATCGGACGGCCGTCATGGTCAACGGAAAGATCGCCCTTGAAGGGGACGAGAAACTCTCTTCCCGCATCGCCAAGGAAGGCTATTCCTTCCTGGAACGGGAATATCACATCGACCTGAGCAAGGCCGAGGAGGAGAAGATCTCCCTCGGCGTCTGCGGTGCGAAGGTCTCCCGATGATGGGCAAGACTCTGCAAGACGTTTTGGAAGTCTCCTCTCCCGAAGGCCTGGAACAGGAATGCTCCTTCTACTTCGAAGGAAAGCCCCTTCCGGAGCATTTTTCCTATGCCCTGAAGGAGAAGGAAGAGCTCGTTCTCACCCTTGTCGACTTCTCCCCTTCTTCCTATCATTCCGACCTCTCCTTCACCTTGAAGGCAAATTCCAGGATCGTCCTCAAGATGTTCTCCCTCTGTCCTCGCTCTGTCGAGAAGAAGATCACCGTCTCGATCCATCACCTGGGGAAGGACAGCTTCTCCCGGGTCTCCTTCTTCGGAATCGACTTCTCCGAGAAGAAGTTCTCCTTTGTCGGAAATTCCTATATCCCCAAGGGGATGTCCGGTTCGGACACGAGGCAGGAAGGGAGGATCACCAACCTCGCCAAGGACTGCAAGAGCGAAGTCTCCCCGGCCCTCTACATCGAGGAGAACGACGTCAAGGCCAGCCACGGTGCGGCCCTTGGAACCTATGACCAGGATCAGGTCTATTACCTGATGTCCCACGGTCTCGACGAGACGGAGAGCAAGAGGCTCATCACTTCGGGCCTTCTTCGCCCGATCCTGGAAAGGCTCAAGTCGAAGGAGATCGCTCAAAGGGCCCAGAAGGCCTTGGAGGTTTTCTCTCTATGATCGACGTCAAGAAGATTCGTCCGGATTTCCCAATGTATCGGAAGGGTGGTCTCTACAAGGGCCTTCCTTTGACCTATCTCGACAACGCGGCGACGACTTTCAAACCCGAGTGCGTGATCAAGGCGCAGGATTCCTATTACCGTGATTTCACGGCCAACGCCCATCGGGGAGACTATTCCTTGGCACACGATGTCGATGTCGCCTATGAGGGAGCGAGAAAGACGGTCGCCTCTTTCCTCAACTGCGCTCCGGAGGAGGTCTGCTTCACCTCGGGGGACACGATGGGCCTCAACGAGGTCTGTTTCGGCCTTGCTCCTTTCCTGAAGCCGGGGGATGAGATCGTCCTTTCCGCGGAGGAGCACGCCTCCAACGTCCTTCCCTGGTTCGTCCTCGCCAAGAGGGTCGGTGCCAAGATCGTCTATGCGCCTTTAGAGGACAACCGGGTCACTCCGGAGACGCTCTCCTCGGTCTTGACCAATAGGACGAAGGTGGTCTCCCTGGCCAGCGTCAGCAATGTCCTCGGCTATGCCCTGGATGTGGAAGGATTGGCCAAGAAGGCCCATGAGGCTGGGGCCTTGTTTGTCGAGGATGGGGCGCAGAGCGTTCCCCATCGTCTCACCGACGTGAAGAAGAGCGATGTCGACTTCCTGATCTTCTCCGGGCACAAGATGTGCGGGCCTCTGGGAATCGGAGTCCTCTACGGGAAGAGGAAGCTTCTGGAGAAGATGGATCCTCTGCTCTACGGCGGGGAGATGAACGGGCGCTTCTATGAAGACGGGACGTTCACCTATTCGGATGTCCCGCTCAAGTTCGAGGCGGGGACGCAGAACATCGCCGGCGCCTTGGGTCTTGCCAGGGCTTGTCAGTATCTTTCCGAGATCGGGATGGAGAGCATCGCAAGTCACGAGAGAAGGCTTCACGACAAGGCGGTGTCCCTGTTGAAGCAGAACAAGAACATCCTTCTCTACAACGAGGATGGGGACACGGGAATCGTGACCTTCAACGTCAAGGATGTCTTCGCCCAGGATGTCGCCTCCTATCTCTCCAGCAAGGGGGTCTTCGTCCGCTCGGGACAGCATTGCGCCAAGTTGCTCAACGAGAGGCTTCGCTGCCAGGCGACGGTCCGCTGCTCCTTCTACTTCTACAACGACGAGGAGGATGTCGAAAGGCTGGCAGAGGCCTGTTTGCATGCGGAGGATTTTCTCGATGCCTTTTTCGCTTGAAGATCCCGCGATCCAGCGGGAGATCATCATGGATCACTACAAGAACCCTCGGAATTTCGAGGACGTCCAGGATCCGAAATATCGCACGATTCACATGGATTCGGCTTCCTGCATCGACGACATCTACATCCATGTCCTAGTGGAGGACGGAAAGATCAAGGATTGCAAGTGGCACGGAAACGGCTGTGCGATCTCGATGGCCTCGACCTCGATTCTGACGGAGATGGTCGTCGGAAAGAGCGTCTCGGAAGCCTTGGACCTGATTGCCGACTTCAACAAGATGCTGATGGGAGAGAACTGCGAGAAGGACGAGTTGGGAGAGGCCATCTGCTTCCTCAACGTCAACCGTCAGCCTTCCCGCATCACCTGTGCCAACATCGGCTGGCGTGGCCTGAAGAAGGCCCTAGCGGAGGACGAGAAAGATGGAAAGTGACGAGAGATACCTCACCGACGAGGACGAGCGCAAGAAATACGAGTTCCGGGACGAGGACAGGGCCATCTTCCGGACCGAGAGGGGGCTGAGCGAGAAGACGGTCCGGGAGATCAGCGCCATCAAGGGCGAGCCTCCTTTCATGCTGGACTTCCGCCTCAAGGCCCTGAAGGAATTCTTCTCCCATCACCAGCCCCACTTCGGCCCGAGTCTCGACTTCATCGACTTCCAGGACTACACCTATTACACCAAGGTCAGCTCTTCGATCGCCGACAAGTGGGAGGATGTCCCAGCCCAGGTCAAGAGCACCTTCGACCGCCTTGGCATTCCCGAGGCGGAGCAGAAATTCCTCTCGGGCGTCACGACCCAGTACGAGAGCGAGGCCGTCTATTCCAACATGCTCCACGAGGTCAGCGAGAAGGGGGTCCTCTTCCTGGACACGGACACGGGATTGAGGGAACATCCCGAGATCTTCCGGAAGTACTTCGGAAAGCTCGTCCCTCCCTCCGACAACAAGTATGCGGCCCTCAACTCCGCCGTCTGGTCGGGAGGAAGTTTCATCTACGTCCCAAAGGGCGTCAAGTTGGAGAAGCCTCTCCAGTCCTACTTCCGCATCAACAACAAGAGGTCGGGCCAGTTCGAGAGAACCCTCATCATCCTGGACGACGACAGCGAGCTCAACTATGTCGAGGGCTGCACCGCACCGATGTATTCCAAGGAGAGCCTCCATGCCGCCATCGTCGAGATCTTCGTCGGCAAGAGGGCTAAGATGCGCTACACCACGATCCAGAACTGGTCATCCTCGATCCTCAACCTCGTCACCCAGAGAGCCATCGTCGACGAGGAAGGCCTGATGGAATGGGTCGACGGAAACATCGGCTCGAAGCTGTGCATGAAATATCCCTGCTGCATCCTCAAGGGCGACAACAGCCGTGGTTCGACGATCTCGGTCGCCGTCGCCTCCAAGGGTCAGTTCCAGGATACGGGTGCGAAGATGATCCATATTGGAAAGAACACCTCTTCGACCATCATCTCGAAGAGTATCTCAAAGCAAGGCGGAAGAGCCAATTTTCGCGGTCAGATCAAGATCGCCGATGGGGCGACAAACTCCAAGGCCCATGAGGAATGCGATACTCTGATCCTGGATTCAATCTCTTCTTCCGATACGATTCCGCAGAATGAGGTCCTCAACTCCTCCTCCTATCTCGAGCACGAGGCCTCCGTCAGCAAGATCAACGAGGATCAGCTCTACTACCTGATGTCCCGCGGTTTGAGCAAGACGGATGCGACCCAGATGATCGTGATGGGCTTCTTGGAGCCCTTCAGCAAGGAGCTTCCGATGGAATATGCGGTCGAGCTCAACCAGCTGATCAAGTTCGACATGGAAGGGTCGATCGGCTGATGCTCGTCTCTTCGCCTTCTTCCTCCTATGACGTCATCGTCGTCGGCGGCGGACATGCCGGCGTGGAAGCAGCGCATGCGACAGCGAAGATGGGGCAAAGGACACTCCTCCTCTGCCTCAATTTTTCGATGGTCAGCAACATGCCCTGCAATCCCTCGATCGGCGGTTCGGCCAAAGGAATCGTCGTCCGGGAGATCGATGCCCTGGGTGGCTTGATGGGAAGGATGGCGGACAAGGAAGGTTCCTTGCTCCAGATGAAGGTCCTCAACACCTCCAAGGGACCGGGAGTCCGTTGCCTGAGAGCCCAGGAGGACAAGATCGGTTATCCCAAGAATGTCCAGAAGGAATTGTTGACCATCGGGAATCTCGACATTCTCGAGGCGGAGTGCAAGGGAATCCTCACAAAGGATGGAAATTGCGCAGGAGTCCTTCTTGCGGACGGCGCGGAAATCCTTTCCAAGGCGGTGATCCTGGCGACGGGGACGCACATGGAAGCGGTCATCCTGAGGGGACATGTCGTCAAGGAAGGCGGTCCCGACGGAGAAAGGCCAAGCCACGGCCTCTCTCCTTCCTTGAAGGACATGGGCCTTGAGATCGTCCGCCTCAAGACCGGAACCCCGCCACGCCTGGATCCTTCTTCGATCGACCTCTCCAAGATGGAAGTCGAGGAAGGGACGAGAGGAGACTATCACTTCTCCTATGACACGGAAAAGACGATGCCCTTCGAGAAGATGGTCCATTGCTATCTCTGCTACACCAACGAGAGGACGCACGAGATCATCCGGAAGCATCTCGCCGACTCGGCGATGTACGGAGGCGTGGTCAAGGGCGTCGGCCCTCGCTACTGCCCGTCGATCGAGGACAAGATCGTCCGCTTTGCGGACAAGAAGAGGCACCAGCTCTTTCTGGAGCCTGAGAGCCTTTCCTTTTCCTCCTTCTATCTGCAGGGCTTCTCGACCTCGATGCCGATCCCGGTCCAGGAGGAGATGGTCCACTCATTGGAAGGTTTCGAGAGGGCTTCTTTCCTCAAGTATGCCTACGCCATCGAATACGATGCCATCTCTCCCTTGGAGCTGGACGAGACTTTGATGGTGCGGAAGATCCCGGGCCTTTATGTCTCGGGCCAGATTGCCTGCACTTCCGGCTATGAGGAAGCGGCGGCCTTGGGTTTGATGGCCGGGATCAACGCCGCCCTTCGGATCCAGAAGAGGAAGCCCTTGGTCCTCTCCCGTTCGGATGCCTACATCGGGATCATGATCGACGACCTTGTCCACAAAGGGACGAAGGAACCCTATCGCCTGCTCAGCGCCCGGAGCGAATACCGACTTCTGACCCGCTCGGACAACGCCGACGAACGCCTCTTGGAAAAGGGCCATGAGGTCGGCCTTGTCTCAAAGGAGCGCTATCAGAGGCTTCAGGGTTCGATTGGCCGTGTCCACGAGGCGGAGAATCTTCTTTCGGAGAGGAAGGTCCTCAAGGACCAAGAGGTACGGAAGTATCTTTCCTTCTTGGGCTATCCTCCCTTGGAGGGGGCGGAGACTCTCCTTCAGCTGCTCAAGAGGCAGAAGGTCACCTATTCGGGCTTGAAGAAGGCTGTCCCGGAGCTTCCCGAGCTGACAAACGAGGAACAGTTCAAGCTCGAGACGAACGTCAAGTACGAAGGCTATATCAAGGCTCAGCTGAGAGAATGCGAAAAGAGGAAGGCCTATGAGGACCTTCCTCTCCCTGCCGATCTCGATTACAAGAACATGGACGGGCTTTCCCTGGAGGCCAGGGAGAAGCTTGCCCTCTTCCGTCCCAAGACCTTGGGCGTGGCTTCCAAGATCACCAACGTCCATCCTTCGGACATCGACGTCCTCTCCTTCTATGTCCGTCACCCGAAGAGGGTGCCATAGAGGGAATAGACATAGAAGGGAGAGGAGAGGTCGACTTCGGTGTCGTTGTGGAAGCCGAGCTTCTTGAGCAGCCTCTGGCTGCGCTGGTTTCTTTTGTCGACGACGGCCATGACGTTGTGGTGGGGGAAGTCCTCGTCGAGTTTCTTCAACAGGGCGGAGAGGATCTCGAAGGCATAGCCGTGTCCCTGCCTCTCCTTGCGGATGAAATAGCCGAGGACGAAGAGGTCGCTCTTCTTCTCGAGGTAGATCTCGCCGACGAGGCGGTCGCTCTTGAGATAGCTGACGGCGTAGTGATAGGCTCCCATGTCCAGGGGAGTGCGGTTTTGAGACTTCTCGATCATCTCGTCGATCTCCTCTTCTTGGGTCTCGCCCCAGTGCATGTATTCCTTGATGTCCTCCTCTTTGTAGAGAGCGAAAAGCTCTTCCTTTTCCGTGGGAAGGAAGTTTCGCATCCGCAGTCTCTTCGTGAGGAGGATTTCCATCAGTCCTCGATCTCGTGGGCCTTGAGGTAGCTGTGCTCCAGGGGGGCGATGAGCCGGGAGTTAACGTAGGATTGCTTGAGGGTGAGGATCGTCTGCCCCTGGTAGTTTCCGCTCTGGGTCTTCTCCAGGATCAAGACCGCATCGACCTTGTCATCGCTCTCGAAAGACAGAGGGAGAAGCAGGGAGAAGACGTTCCTCGTGGGGAAGAAGGTCGGAAGCAGGAGATGGTTGTCGTAGCGGATCATCCGGATGCCGCGTCGGATCGCCATCTCCAGGGCCGTCTTGATGAGGGCGAGGAAGAGGTCGGACTTCTGGACCTTTTCGGAGAGGGTGTTGTAGAGCCTCTCGATCTTCGTGTCGTTCTTCTCCTTCTTGATCTGCAGGATGACCTTGTGGATGTCCTCGAAGGGGGCGGAGAGCTTCTCCAGGAAGTTCAGGGGGAAGCGGTCGAGGTTGTCCTTGAGGATGTGTGGGATGTCGCTGTGGATTTCCACATCGGGTGGAAGGTATAGAACGTTGGGGTCATCGAAATAGGTTGCTTTTTCCGGAAGCGGGGAGAAGTGCTCGACGATGATCTTTCCGTATCCTTGGATGCCGGCAATCGAAAATCCTTGGAAGAGATAGTCTTCCTTGATGCTCTTGTCCTGGTTCTTGAGCAGGACCGCATAGATCGGTTCGTAGTCGTTTGTGACAAGGCCGGTGTTGAAGCAGGCGAAGCCGCTCTTCTCGTCGACCTTGATCTTCTTCTGGGTGACGAGGCGGTAGAAGGTGTACTGGAGGTAGATCTTGAGGATGATGTAATGGTCCTTGCTGTTGTGGTAGCACCAGTCTTCCTTGCGGGCGAGCTGGGCGAGGGCCTTGATGTCCTTCTCCAGGTCGTTGAAGTGGACCATATTTCTCAGGTATTCCTTTGGTTTGTCCTTGTCCGGCCCGATGTAGTTGAGATAATACCGGTAGGGAGTCTTGGAATCGCTCTTGCGGACGAGGGCGTAAAGCTTCTCCCCTTGCTGGTTGAGGAAGCGCAGGGGGAAGAAGGTTCCCTCCTCCCTCTTCTCCAGGGTTCCTTTGGTGCGAGAAAGGAGGTAGTCCTCGTGGATCTGTCTCTTGATCGTTTGATCGTCCAGCCCGGGATGGACGCTCTCCTTGAAGGCGAGGAAGAGGATGTCCGGGATGAAGAAGTCGTCGACCTTCTCCTCCGGAGCTGTCTTCTTGCTGCTCTTCTCTTCCCTCTTGACGACGGGAAGAGCCTTTTCTGGTGCCTTGAGGATCGTGACGAAGGGCTGGGGGATGCCCTTGAGCTCGACGTCGCGGATGCGGAAGTCCTCCGGCAGGGATTTCAGCATCGTCTTCATCTTCCCGAAGCCGTACTTGTGGCAGTCGATTCCTCCTTCCGTGAGGGTCTTGGAAAGGGTGGCCAAAGGATATTCCTTCCCCAGGGAGTAGAGGTTCTTGCGGAAGAGGGCGGAAAGGATGTCCTTCTCGAGGCTTCCCTTCTCCTTTGTCTTGTCCTCTTCCTTCTTCGTCACGATCGTCTTTGTCTTCTTTGCCGCCTCTTTCTTGGGCGGGACTTTCGTCGTTTTCACCGGAGGCTTTGTCTTGACCTCCTGGTAGTCGTGTAGGAAGCAGTTGGCTTCCTTCTTGCCTTTTCCTTGCGTGATCTTGAGCTCGAGGAATTCCTTGAGGTCCGTAAGCAGACTCTCGATGTTTTGATAACCGAATTCCTGGAACTGAAGGCCATTCTCCTCGAGATACTTCTGGATCTCTTCCATGGGGATGGCTTTCTTTTTCGGATAGCGGGCAAGGAGCAGGGCAAAGATGTCTTGTTTGTTTTGCTTGCTTAGCATGCTCTGTCCTTTTCTGGCCCTTGGGCCAGAGGTATTATAGCCCCTACGAAGACGTTTTTCATCCCCGGTGTTTCCGATTCTTGAAAGGTATTCTCTCTATCTCTCCTCTTTCTCTTTTTGGTAGAATCTTCCTGTCATGAAAGCCATGGTCTTTGGGGATACGCACGACGACACCGATTACCTCCGCGACGCCTTGATCCTCTTCGAGAAGGAGAAGTACGACCGCCTCTACCTGACGGGCGATTTGGGGAGGCTTTCGGTGCGGATGCTCAATCCCTATGCGGAGAAGATCGTCGCCGTCGAGGGGAACAACGATCCCTACTATGACGTGGAGAAGGTCTCGAAGTTCCCGCTTCCGGTCATCAACTACACGATGCTCAACGGGATGTTCGTCTGCCTCACCCACGGGCATCTCTATTCTCGCTACGACATCCCGGTCAACTACGATATCCTGATCCTGGGGCATACCCATCGCGGGATGGTCGAGCGCTTTGCGGGAAAGTGGATCCTCAATCCCGGTTCCCTCTCCTGCCCCAGGGATGGCTATCACTCCTATCTCACCATCGACGAGAGGAAGATCCAGCTGAGGTCGATCAAGACAGGAAAGGTCCTCAAGGAGGTCTTTCTCGGAAAGGAGAACGAAGGATGAGATTCCTGATCGGTTCGGACATTCACGGTTCGCTCAAATACGCGCGGCTCTTTTTCAAGGAGGCCGATTCCTACGACAAGATCCTGCTTCTCGGAGATCTCTATTACAACGGTGCGAGAAACGACCCTCCGGAGCTCTATCAGCCCAAGGAGGTGGTGAAGCTTCTCAACTCCTTCAAAGACAAGATCATCGCTGCCAAGGGAAACTGCGAGAGCGAGGTTGACCAGATGGTCTCTCTCTTCTCCATCTCCGAGAAGGCGACGATCTTCGCCTTCCAAAAGACGATGACCTTGGTCCATGGCCATCACGAGTCGATGGGAAACTGCCCCTATGACTTTGGGGATGTCTTCCTCCAGGGGCATACCCACGTCTCCGTCCTGAAGAAGGAAGGCGGAAAGTTCTTCCTCAATCCCGGTTCGATCTCCCTTCCCAAGGATGGGAAACATTCCTACATGACGATGGACGAGAAGGGAATTATCCTCTACGACCTTTTGAGCGGAGAGAGGGTCTCTTCCCTCGCTTGGAACTGATAGAGACTCTCTTCCCCATCTTTCAAGACAAGTCTCATGCCTTCCTTCATAAGGAGGTCTTTCCTTTTCTCCTTTTTGTCCCGGACATAGAGATTGCTTTCCTTCTCCTTGGCCAGTTTCAAGGAGAGAAGGAAGTCCTTTTCGTCATCAAAGGAAATCTCCTCGTAGACAAGATAATCACTCTCCTTCTCCGCTTTGGAAAGAGAGGAGAGCTCCGTTTCCTTGAGGCCGTCCTGAAGAAGGAAATAACCGACTTCTCCTTTCTCCCTGTGGAGCTGGTAGAGGGAGCCGTCCAGGAAACAGAGCCTTCTCAGCTTCTCTTTCTCCTTCGAGGAGAGTCCTTCTCCCTCGGGAAGAGGAACCTTTTTCAGGTCTTTCCTCTTGACCTTCTCGATCCGGACGATTCTCTTGATCTTGAGCAGGGAGATGAGGTAGTACTTCACGCCTTCTTCCTTGAAGCGTAGATGCCGATAGTAGAGGAAGGAGAGGAAGCTCAAGAAAAGAAGGGCGAGCAGGAAGAGAACGGTCAGAAGGGTCCAGAGAGCGGGGGAGAAGTTCTTGTAGTCGAAGAAATCCGTTCCCAGGACGCACATGAAGAGGACTCCAAAGTTGCGGAAGATCAGGGTGCAGACGAAGTTGTAGAGGAAGGACATGTTCGTCAATCCGGCGACCAGGGAGAGGGTGTCGTCCGGAAAGAAAGGGAGGAGGTACATCATCGGGATGACGGCCTTTCCGCCCCAAGTCAGGTATTTCTGGATCTTTTCCTGCTCCTCCCTTCCCAGGATCCATCGGATGATCCTCTTTCCGCCATAGCGGCCGAGGAGGAACATCAGGGACGAGGTCAGGATGACGGAAGTTGCGGAGAGGAGGAAGGTGATCAGCATGTCCTTTGCGGTCTTGTAGTTGAAGAGCATGTTCGCAAGGCCGATCGTGAACATCGAGGAGATGCCCGGGATGATGTTGATGATCGGGGTCAGGAGCAAGAAGAGGACATAGGAGAGAGCCTTGTTCTTCTTGGTGAAGTCCTGGAAGAAGGCCGTGATCTCTCCTTCTCCCAAGAAGAGGTTGGCGAGGTAGGCCAGAAGAAGGACGCCGAAGAGGATCGTGATGAGGACGATCAAAAGGCGGAAGAAGCTCTTCCTCCTTCTCGAAGAACGTTTTCTCTGAAGCAGACTCTTCTCGTTCTTTGTCATGGCTTTCCCATTATACGGGATTTCCCTCTTTTCGGGTAAGGAAGGAGAAAAGGAGATCTCGATTCCTCTTTAGGGCCTTGAGCATCTCCTCTCGGGTGAGGATCTTTCCTTGGCTGGAAAGAGGAAGGAAGAGGACATCCTTTTCCTTTTTCCTTTCGATCTCTGCGGAGACGCTTCCGCCGATGGCAAGAAAGAGCATCTTCTTTTTCTTGGCAAGATCCAGCAAGGTTCCAAGAAGCTTTCCCTGGAAGCTGCTTCTGTCGATCCGTCCCTCGCCGGTGACAAGGACGTCTCCCTCCCGGGCCTCGTTTCCGATGTTGGAGAGGGAGAGGAAATATTCCGCTCCCAGAACGGCCTTGGCATTGAGAAAACGATATCCGGCATAGCCGATGCCGCCGGCCGCCCCGGCTCCCTTCTTTTGGGAGTCCATCCTTCTTTCGTCATCAAAGAGAGCAAGAAGTCTCCTGAAGTTCTTTTCCATGGCGGGGAGCTCTTCCTTCCTCGCCCCTTTCTGGGAAGCGAAAAGATACGTCGCTCCCTTCTCTCCCAGAAGCGGGGCGAAGACGTCCGGGATCATGGTGAAGGAAAGATCGCGGATGTTCTTTTCAAGCGTCCCCTTGTCATAGGAGACGATTTTCGAGAGCGAGCCGGTCGTGGGAACGATCTTCTTTCCTGCCCTGTCAAAGAAGTTCATCCCCAGGGCCGAGAGCATCCCCAGTCCCAGGTCGTTGCTGGCGCTCCCTCCCAAGAAGAGATGGATTTTCCTGGCCCCGCTCTTCTTGGCCGAGAGGATCTCCTCTCCCAGGCCATAGCTTGTCGTCTCCTTGAAGTGCTTTGTCCCGATCAGGGCAAGACCACCGGTCCTTCTCTCCTCGAGAAAGGCTTCCTCATCGGAGAGAAAGAATTCGCTTTCGATTTCCTTCTCCAGGATCGGGCCTTTGGTCTTTGTCTTCTGGAAAATTCCTTTCCGATAGGAAGAGAGGGCAGAGAGGCTTCCGTCTCCTCCGTCGGCCATCTCATAGCTGTGGAAGGAGGCATCGCAAAGGAAGGAGAGACCTTCCTGGAACAGGTCGTTGATCTCCTTCGAGGAAAAAGATCCCTTGAAGGCGTTGGAAAGCAGAAAAAATCTCATCGCTGTTTCTCCAAAGAAAGTATAATGGAGTCGCTATCCCATGGCAAAGGAGGTCTATCCATGTTCGAAAAGAAAGTGACCGTGAAGATCGACACGAGCTCCAAGACCGTGATGCTCATCCAGGCCGTCGTCCTGCTTGTGATTGGCATCCTCTTGTGCTGCTCGATCGCCCTGGACAACATCGTCAACGTGATCCTGGGTGTCGTCTTCCTCATCGGAGGTCTGATCAACGTCGTCAGCTGTTTCATGGAGCACAAGTCCCTGGTCCGCACGGAAGGGGTCTTCGGCTCGGCCTTGATCGCCTTCGGCCTGCTCTGCTTCCTTCAAAACGCCATCCCGCTCACGAAGTTCATCACCCTCTTCATCATCGTCATCGGCGCCATCGCCTTGATCGACGGCATCTTGGGCTTGTTACCGCTTGTCCATCGCAAGAGAACGCCGACCATCGTCGAGGCCGTTGTCGGCGTCTGTCTCTTGACCCTGGGACTTTGTCTCTACTTCATCCCGGACTTCCAGCGCTTCTCGTCGGTCATCCTAGGCGTTTCCTTCATCGTCCTCTCGATCTTCCTCTTCGTCTCTTCCTTCCTGCTCCATCAGGGAAAGAGAGTTAAGTGAGAGTCGACCACTCCGTTCTTCCTCCCTTTCTTCCCGAAGGGGCCAGGGTCTTGATCCTCGGCTCCTTTCCTTCGGTGAAGTCCAGGGAGGAAGGATTCTACTATGCCCACAAGAGCAATCGCTTCTTTCCCGTCCTTGCCACCCTCTTTGACGAGGACACTCCTCTTTCGACTTTGGAGAGGAAGAGGTTTCTTGTGCGGCACAAGATCGCCCTCTACGATGTCCTCTTCTCCTGCGACATCGAAAACAGCAAGGACGGCAGCATCCGCGACCCGGTTCCAATCGACCTTCCTTCTCTCAAGAGGAAGCTATCCCCGGAGATGATCTTCACCACCGGAAAGGCGGCCGAGACTTACTTTCGGAAGTTCTTTTCCGATCCCTTCCTCCCTCTTCCCTCGACCTCCGCTGCCAACGCTTCCTTTTCCCTCGAAAGGCTTCTTGCGATCTATCGGGAAAGACTCTTGCCTTTCCTCAGTTGAAATCCTTCCACAACTTTGCTATCTTTATACCTTGCTGGGCCTGTAGCTCATTTGGGAGAGCGTCTCGTTCGCAACGAGAAGGTAGTGAGTTCGATCCTCATCAGGTCCACCATCGATACATAAATGCTCGAGAAATCGAGCTTTTTTCGTTAATTTTACAAAATTAGCACATTTGTTTGGCTTTTTTTCATTGGAACGACGAGTCGTCCTTTCCTCTTTCTCGACAAATGCGAAGGGAAGGAATTAGAGTAAACAGGCGAGGGAGGATGGTTGCGATGAAAGAATGCCCGATGTGCGGAGCGGAAGCTCCGGAAGATGCTGCCTATTGCCCAAGGTGCGGTAAAAGGATGGACGGAAAGAAGAAGTGTTCGGCCTGCAACGCCCTTTTAAACGAAGACGATGCCTTCTGTCCCGTCTGTGGAAGAAGACAGACGAAAGAGGTGAAGGAAGAGACGGAAAAGAAGGAACCTGTGCGGAAAAGTTCACCTCAGATCCGCACCTATTATTCGAACAAACCCCTCTCCGGCGGCGGGGTCGGCTTTTTGATGGCCTTCTTCCTTTCCCTGCCTGGTTTCATCCTGGTCCTCTGCCTGGGAGACGAGGAGGCGAAACGTGTCGCGACGATCACGTTCATCGTCGAAGCGGTCATTGTCATCATCCTTGCTGTCGTTATCGTCGTGACGACTTGTGCGGCGACCAACCAATATTATTGAGCTCTTCCTCATTCGATGCCGTGGAAGGGGCAAGAGAGAAGATGGTCGTCGACAAGACCGACGGCCTGAAGATAGGAATAAAGGATGACAGGGCCGAGATAGAGGAAGCCTCTTCTCTTCATGTCCTTGGAGAGGAGGACGGACTCTTTTGAGACGGTCGGAAGCCTGTCCTCCGCCGTAAGGTGGTTGTCTTTTCTCTCTCCGGCGATCTGTTCGAGGTAGGGAAGAAAGGAGCCGTATTCCTTGACGATCAAGAGGAAACAGCGGGCATTGTGGAAGACGCTCTCGATCTTCTTTCGATGGTGAATCATCCCCTTGAGGGCGAGCAATTGCTCGACCTTGTCATCCCCTTCCTGGGAACAGAGCATCGGATCGAAGGAGTCGAAGGCAGAGCGAAGGAGCTCTTCCTTGCTCAGAATCAGTCTCCAGGAGAGACCGACGGAAAGGCACTCCAGCTCCAGAAGGGCGAATAGCTCCTGGTCGTCTTTGACTTTCCTTCCCCAACGCTCGTCGTGATATCGGCGAAGCAGGGGATCTTTCCGGGCCCACGGGCAGATCAGCTTGTTATCCATGTCCTGGATTATAGCAGGTTCTTTCGAAAAAAGTTGTTGACAATAGGTAACAAAACCTGTTATCCTGTCCCTGTCTAGGAAGGAGGGGTTCGTCCATCCTTCTCGGGCATGAGGATTTCTCGCTTCTCTCTCTTCTTTTTCTTTGCCGAGATTCTTCCGGGAACACGAAAAGGGGCGAAAGGCCCCTTTTTGAGTTTCAGCTTTCGATCTTCTTCTTGATTGCCTGGAAGGCGGAGGGAATCGCGTAATTTTCGAGCTCTTCCCTTGTGACGTAGATCCAGTCCTTGTCTTTCGCTTCTTGCCGGAGGATCACTTCGACATTGTCCATCTTCCACAGGAGATGGGAGAAGACGTGCGCGCTTTTTGCAAGGAATTCGACTCTTTGGAAATGGATGCCTTCTTGGGACAGGTACTTTTTGAGACTTCCCTCATCGCGGAAGGTCTGTTTCACGTTCGGAAACTCGTAGAGGTTGTGAAGAAGGCCTTTCTCCTTTCTCTTCCGAAGGACATAACGGCCGTCGAGAAAGAAGAGGAAGACGGTCCTCTTCTCCTCCTTCCTCTGTTGTTTTCTTTCCTTCTTTGGGTAGAGCGTCTCGACATGGCCTTTGTGGGCGAGGCAGTCCTCCTCAAAGGGGCAGAGAGCGCAGCGGGGCATTCCGTTTGGAAGGCAGATCAGCTCTCCCAGGTCCATCAGGGCTTGGTTGAGGTCGCTGGGGTCTCCTTTCCTGAGATGCTCCTGAAAGTATAGCTCGGCGTTCTTCTTCCTCGTGGCGAGCGATCGGTCGTCCTTGGTGAGCCTGGAATGGACGCGGAGGAGATTTCCGTCGACGGCAAACTCCCTCTTGTGGAAAAAGAGGGCAAGGATGGCCTTGCTGGTGTATTCTCCGATTCCCGGGACGGAAAGAAGTTCCTCTTTCGTCTCGGGCAAGGATGTCAAGGACGAGAGCATTCTTGCGGCCTTGAGGAGATTTCGCGCCCTGGAGTAATAGCCAAGCCCCTCCCAGAGCTTGAGGACTTCCTCTTCCTTGGCCCTAGCGAGTTTTTCAAGACTCGGAAACTTCCTCAGGAAACGATCGTAGTAGGAAAGGACCTTCTCCACCCTCGTCTGCTGGAGCATGGTCTCGCTGACAAGGACTTCGTAGAAGGAGACATCCTTTTTCCTCCAGGGAAGCTTCCTTCCCTCGCTCTTGTAGAAAGAGAGCAGTTCCTCTTCCATCCGGAATCATCCCTTCCCTCTGGAAAGCAACGAAAAGGTCTGGATGCGGGCGTTTTCGATCGCTTTCCAAAGCTTCTCGAGATCAGACAGGAAAAGCTCGGCAAAAGAGCAGGAACAGGAAAAAGAGGATTCGAAGTCCTCGTCCTTGGCATAGCGGAAATCGTTGAAGCACTCATGGACGAGGCGGTTCCTTCGATTTCTCAGGCCCTTGAGCAGACGATAATCGTTCTCGCTCAGATAGGAATCCCTGTCGATCTCCTCCAAAAGATGGATGTCTTGTCCGAGGGTTCTTCTTTCCTCCTCCGAAGGAAGAGGAACGCCTTGATAGAGCGAAAGGAGCTTCAGAAGCAAGGAAACGTCGTGCTCGATCCTTTGGCAGTAGTCCAGGCATTTTCCAGCCGTCCAGTAAAGTTGATCGCTATTCATGTCAAAAGGTTTTCTCAATCGGAAGAGGAAAGATCGTTCGTCACAGGAAAAGAGAAAAGAAATGTCTCTTTCCTGTTTTGAGAAGAGGAATACTCTTTGGAAGAGAGCGCACCGTCAGCGCATGAGCTCATCGATGTAAAGGCCGTTTCCGCGGTATTGAATCAGTTCTTCCTTGGCCTTCTTTTTTCCTTCGGCGAGGAAGGGAGCGGCGAACTCCTGGTAGTCGGCAACCTCCGAGTGGGAGGAATAGAATTCCCGGATGTAGCGCAGGTGTTCCATGCCCTTCTCGCTCATGATCACGTATCGCATTCCGAGGCGGTACTGATTGAGAGCGTTCTGGCACTGTAAGTCCGTGATCTCCCCGTTGGCGAAGCTCTTGATCAGGTCATCCATCGCTTCGTTTGTCTGAGGAACGATGACATAATCCGCCTTCTTGAGGGGATTGACGATCTGTCTCACGAACGGATGGTCTGCTCTCTCTTCCAGCCAGCCCTTGAAATAGGCACGGGCATAGGCGAAGTGGAGAATGCTGTCTATCTTCTCATAGGTGAGATCTTTCGCATCCAAGGCGTAGAAGTACCAGTACGGGCAATGGTTCTCCGCAGAGAGCAAGGCCGCAGTCCGGTAGTCGGTCTGCAAAGAGAAAAGCCCCGGCTGATCTCCCTTTTCTAGCGAAGGGAGGAATTTGCGCCCGGCACGTCCCTTCCTTCTCTGCTCCACGCTGTGGAAGAGATAGTGGGTGTCGCCGTCGACGAAGTTCATTTCCGGACAAGTCACCGAAAGCTGACACTCGTTGGGACGGAAGCCATGGCTGTGGCAGTATTCGTGCAGCTTTTCGGCATAGATGTCCGGCAGATCCTTCGGGTTGATCAGCCAATTGTCCAACTGCTCCTTGGAAACGCCCAAGATCTTTGCGATTTCCTCCATCGACAGAAGGAGAGAGTACTTCGCATTGATAATGTCGAGATTGATTTTCATAGCCCCGATAAGTCCTTTCCTTGCACACGCAATTGTGTTCTATTCTATCGCAATGCCAGAGCAATGGCTTGAAAGGGAAGGGAGCGAAAACGTTTTCATGGCTCCTTGCTCGAGGAAGAAGATCACTCCTCAGCCTTTCCTTCGACCCTTTCTTCCC
Organism: uncultured Bacillota bacterium; assembly: GCA_949290645.1. GTDB lineage: Bacteria > Bacillota_I > Bacilli_A > RFN20 > CAG-288 > Enterosoma. The sequence continues at coordinate 717 of CASESG010000002.1, read as the reverse complement.
TTTCGGCTTTCTCCAGTTCCTTCTTCGCCTTGACCAGTTTTGTCAGGGAATTGACGATTCCGTAATAGATCGGGATGAGAAGGAGGATGACCCAATAGGGGTGATAGCCGAGGTTGGCTGTCGCCGCACAGAGGAAATAGGCAAGGAGGCAAAGAGCCCAGATTGGAAAGCGGTTCGGATCCTTGAACAAGACGCATTCCACCACCGGTCCCGGGACAAGGCCGAGGAAGAGGATGGGCCAAAAGTGGGACCAGCCTCCCTCGAGAGTGAAGCCGATGACCAGATAGGCGACCACGACAAGCATCAAGGAAGCGGTCGTCACCGTCCAGGACAGCTGCGAATAGAACTTCTTCCTCCTATCTTCGACGCTCTTTCCCTTCGTGAACCGGATACCGTTCTCATCCACTTTCAAGTCCATGTCGTGCTCCCTTCATTTGAAATAGTCTATCACACGAGGCTCCTCTTTTGGGTGGCTGAAATTGGGATGGCGTTTGCACGAAAGGACTGCACTTCAAATCCACTTGATGCTGACTTTACCTCATATATTGGCGTTCCGAACGCCGGATGATTCAATTCCGGCAAAGAAAAAACCAGCACCCAGTGCTGGTTGATTTGTCAATGTCTTTGTGCTATCGCTTTGATACAAAACGACACCCTTACTAGAAAAACGACACCCTTACTAGATAAACGAAACCCCTAAAAAGTGCCGATTTTATC
>CASESG010000001.1 GCA_949290645.1 uncultured Bacillota bacterium | reverse complement strand
CGTAGACCGTCTTGAGGTTCTCGACGTTCATCTTGAAGCCGGGGTTCTTCGGGTCCTGGCTGGTCGGGTTCTGCCTCATCGTCCTCCCGACCCTCGGGGCTCCGTCCGGGATCCCCGGGGCGGTCCCCCTCGCCGTCCCGGCCGCCGCCATCAGCGCCAGCGCCGCCAGCGCGACCGCCTTCGTCTTCTTCATTGACATTCTCTTTTTTCTCCTTTCAGTTCATGTCCTGCCGTCCCTTCCCTTCCCGTCCTTGATGTCTGTCCCTATGTCATTCCTCCTCCTTTCCGCCGTCCTTCGGCAACGTTGACAGTTTCCCATCCATCGCCTACAATGAAGCTAAGCTCAAAAACCGCAAGGTTTTTCGCCCCGGTGAGACTGAGGCTCGACAACGACCCACCCGGGGACATTTTTTATTTCCGTCCCCTTTTCATCCTGCCCACGTATGGATCGTATTCCCTCTTCGTCCTCCGCGGCCTTGCTCCGTCCACGTAGCCGATGGAGGACCGCCTTACGTCCGCCATCCTCACGTTCCTCCTCGATGCCTTCCTCGAGACGCCCGTGGGGCAGTCGAAGCAGTCGAATCGGACCTTCCGAAGAGTGCCCTTCCGAACTTCGGCCTTTTTCCTGGTGTCTGCCACATAGAGGTGCGTCGTCGGATAGAGGTTTCCCCTTCGGCGGAACCTCTTCCGCTTGAAGAGGAACCAATGGGCATGGCCTGTGCCGCTTTCCTTGTCGACATTCGACGGATTCATGAAGAAGAGCGTGTACCTGTACCTTGTCATCCTCCTTTTCATCTTTCCCTCCTTGACGCGTCTATAATCCGCCGTCTACAATGGAGCCAAGTAAATAACCGCAAGGTTATTCGCCCCGGTGCGATAGAGTGCGCTTTGCCACACCACCCGGGGACTTCTTTTTTTGTCTCCCATCCTCCCTTCTGGGGAGGATTTTTTGGTACCTTTTTTCGACCATTTCTCTAGTGTTACCTCCAATTTACATAATCTTTTAAGGATGCTTAATCGGCCGCGGAGACCTTCGGTTTCCGGCCGCCTTCCTTGGCTTTCCCTCGTCTTATCCTTGCTATGCAAGGATAAGGCAAGGTCAATGGGCGTTTTTGGCCCCGGCCTTCGGAACGGCCTTCCCTGCGACCCTCTTCTGTAGGACTCTCGAAGCGAGGTCCTCGTCCTTGACCTCCTTGGGTTCGTCGGTGAGACGCCACCTGGACTTGGAGACGAGGGCCTTCTGGACGGAGTGGAACTCGAAGGTGTTGGTGCTTCCCCGGCAGTAGCGGATCGGTATCGTCGCGCGTAGCCTGTCCGCCGTCGATAGTCCCTTGGTGCGCTTTCCGATGTCGTTGGCGTCGTGGTAGATGATCCCGCGGAAGAAGACGTAACCGTGCGCGGCGATCCGCTTCCTCAGATCGAGGGTCCTTCCCAGGAAGGATCGGGACTTGGAGTTGACGAGGTAGGGGTCGACCTCGCCGTGGCGTCTCCTGCGAATCCAGAGGACGATCCTCGCGGGGATCTCGACGAGCTTCACCAGGAACAGTTCCATGAAGCGGGGGTTGATGGCGACGGACCGTTCCATCGAGACGATGTCGGTTGCGAGGTCCCTTTCGCGGTTGATGTCGGCTCCCCAGTACTGGTTGGTGGTCGTGTAGTAGATCGTCTCCTGTCCGAGCTGTCCGATCAGCCTCATGCAGTCCGCCGATCCGGAGTCGGCCTTGGCGTAGGCCATGAACTGTGTGGCGTCCTTTCCCGCCAGCTGCTTCTCGTCCTCGCAGATGATCGAGTAGGGGAGGAGGTGGTAGTCCTGGGTCTTGTCGCTTCCCTCCCTGTCCGGGTTGAGGTAGCGGTCCTTGATGGCGAGCATGTCGGGGGTGTAGTCCATGGCATCGTTGCCCGTGACCCAGGAGTGGAAGGCCTTGCCGTAGTAGTAGACGTAGTTGTTGCGCATGAGGGCCCAGCGGGCGTCGATGTAATCCGAGAGGAGGGAGAGGAAGGGGACGGGCTTGGCGGAGAGGTGGTTGTCGTAGCTCAGGTGCCCGTAGGCGCTCAGAATCTGCCCTCTGGCGAGAAGTTGACGGGCCATGCGTGTGGAATCGATCTCCCCTCTCCGGAAGGCCTCCTGGAGCCGGTTTTCGACCGCATCGAAGGGGACCTGGGGGAAGGCCAGGGCGACGAAGCGGATCTTCATCCTCGCCTTGCGGATGAGGTCCTTGGTCCGGATGTTGGCATAGCCCGCCTGGAAGGTGGTCTTGCCGGCCCGGACCTTGCCCGTGATGTACACCAGATACCGAAGGCGGGAGCAAAGGAAGGACTCGGTCCTCCTTGCCGATCCCTTGAGGGTGACGCGGTAGACGATCTCGACGATCCATGGGATCACCAGCAGGCCACCCAGGACGGAGAGGAAGACGATCATCGGTACGCTCATGGCATTAACATTCTTCGTCCGTTTTTCTTGAAACAACAAGAAACTTCGTTTTCGAATCGAAAAAACTCGATGGCTATCGAAAAAAACAGAAACGAAACTGGCACTAAACGGCCCGAAATGTCATGCGATTTCGGTTTCCGGAAAGAAAAAAAGTCACTTTTTCCATAAAAAAAGTCCGTCCACTCGAGGACGGAAAAGAAACAGGGTTGAATCTGGAACGCTGATGCAAGGGGAAACCCTTGCTTTTCGTTTGACGTACCGTGACGGCAGGCCACCAAACGGCCCTCGAAGGGATCCGTTTCCGTGTCGTGAAAAAGAAAAAGAGGGATAAAGGGAGTTTATTATTATTCTTTTTGAGAGATTATCTAAGAGATTATTGTCCTTGAAAGAAAAGGATGCAAGGAAAGGAAAACAAAAAGTAGTGACATAGACGTCACTACCTAGTGACATTGGCGTCACTACCTAGTGACATGGATGTCACTACTTATATCAAAAAAGGATCCCGTCAGCTGGGATCCTTGGCTTTCACGTGGAGAAACTCGACGAAGAGCTCGACGGCTTTCCGATGGTCTTCCGGAAGTTCCCGAAGCCTCTCGATGATTGTAGCTTCTGTCGGATCGAGACCGACATCGTCGTGACGATTGTCACTAAGACCCAGGAGGTAGTCCATCGAGCAGTCGAAGATCTGGCAAAGCTTTAGACAAGTATCAACTCCCGGATAAGCTTTGCCATTTTCCCAATTTGAAACAGCGAATTTAGAAAGATTAATCAATGCACCTAATTCATTGGCAGTCAGCTTTTTTTCGTGACGCAAATCGCTTATCCGAAGTGAGAATTTCATAGCTACAAGATAACAGAAAAAAACAAAAGCTGTTAATAAAGTTAACAAAATTGTTGAAAAGTAGTAAACAAAGCTATATGATGATTAAAAGGTTGACTTAAAGTCAACTCGGAGGGTTTATGAATCTGAAAAAGTGGACAGAAGAAAAAGGCGTGAAAATTGGAAAGATCGCTTCCATCCTGGGTCTAAGTCGATCTGGTCTTTGGAAGAAGATGACCGGTCGTTCACCGTTCAAGGAAGAGGAGCTACACCGGATTGCGGACTTCCTGAACGTCACGGTAGAGGATCTGGTCAATGGTCAAGAATAGATACCTGGTAAGGATCGTCGCCGAGGGAAGGAGTCTCCACGAGAGGCTCTTCACAAGCTTCCGATCGGCCATGGACTTCTCCCTAGGAGCGACGATCGTCCTCTCCGATCTCCGTCTCACCTATTGCGTCGTCGCTATCAAGGACCGGAAGAGCGGAAGGATGGTCGACTTCTGGAACGTCGAAGGAGCTGGAAGGGAGAGATTCTCCCAGAGGATGATCAAGAAAATGATGAGGAAAGGAGAAACATATGAAGCTGATTGATTTCGTCAAGGACAATCCGAAGAACTACGTGGCCCAGATCGAGATCAAGTTCCCGAGCGACAGGAACTGGTCCGGGTGGATTGCCATCGAGCTTCCGGGCGAAAGCAAGGACCTCGCGGCCAGGGCAAGGAAGGTGAGGGAGGTCTTCGCCGAGTACGTCTTCAAGAACGCCAAGGACAGCGACAAGCTGATTCGGGTCGCGATCTATCCCGCCCAGCCCTTCATCCCGAGCCCGGTCCTCTTCGAGTACCCGAGCGACAGGATGCTCGCCTTCGCCCATTCCCTGCCCTCCTTCGTCAACGTGGAGAACGAGATGGAAATGATCGTAGAGGTCTTCCAGGGAATCTCCACGGCTTTGTTCAATCAACACGACTATCGGCTTCTCCACGAGGAGTCGGAGATTCTCAATGAGGCCCGCAGGTCGATGGCACGTTGCAGGGATGACTTGATGAAGCTCGACCAGAAGGCCCGGATCGATGGCAAGAAGAAGCTGGAGGATGCGGTCAAGACCTGGATCGAGAAGTACGACAGCGAGGACTACATCGGGGAGCTCCCGATCGAGAAGCCGGCGAAGCCGATCAAGGTGGGAGGGTCAAAGAAATGAGAATCGATGACTACAAGACTTTCGAGCGGTTGCTCGATGCCCCCTACCTTTCGAGGTCGATGATTTCCTTCATCCTGGTCGACATCTTCGGGGCGACGCCCTACACCTTCCGCAAGACCTTCGACTGCATGAGGGACAGCTTCCGGAAGGAGGTGAAGGAGAAGAACCTGATCGACCCCGGATTCAGCGCCGTCCCGAGACCGATCGCCTTCCAGTACCTGAACTTCATCGGCGTCAAGGAAGACGACATCCGATCGAGAGCGAAGGATTACTTCGATGAGGGAAGGGTTCTGCCGCCTCGCTGATTCGAAGACGAGGATCTACTACTGCTCCACCAGCGGGAGGATCCTTTCCGTCAGCAAGTCCAACGGCAACCGAAGGTTCCTCAAGGAACTCTCCGGGCGTCCCCACGTCGTGGCAATCATGGGAAGGAAGGTCCCCGTCCTCCTGGCCATGGCGAGGTGCTTCCACAAGGACTACTTAAAACCGGGGACGACGTTCAAGGTCCGTTTCATCGACGGAAACGAGGACAACCTCAATATCGCCAACATCGTCTTTTACTTCTCGGAAGGGCCGGAAGAGGAAGGAGGCCAAGATGCTCAAACCGACAAACTCGATCGTGATCTACGGATGGATGGTTGAAGGCCTACACCTCCAGGGAACCGAGCTATTGATCTATGCCATCGTCTATGGCTTCTGCCAAGACGGCGGTCAGAAGAAGATTGCCTTGTCCTACTTCCAAGGGTGGCTATCTACTACCGGACGGCAGGCTATCAGAATCGTCAACGCCCTCCAATCCAAAGGCTACATCCATGTCGTGAGGAAGCACGGGAAGCAGGGGCTCTACTCGATCGACCGACAGGCCATGGCCGAGGCAATCCGCGTCTCCTTCGAGCTGAAGGAGAGGGAAGGGAAGAAGGAAGAGACGATCGACCTTCCGTCCAAGGGACCCAACACGCTCAACGACTTCGCCAAGGAACAGTACGAGAAGCTGAGGATGGAGAAGGAGCTGGGACAGGTGAAGTACGATCCGGAAGTCGCCGACATTATCCGGAACGGCAATCCCTGGAATTTCTAGGAGGTAACGATGTCCATATTTCGAAGAAAAAGCGACGGGAAGTGGCGCGTGCAGATCAACTACACGGGGGTCGACGGAAAGTACCACAGGATCTGCCAGACGGCCAAGACGAGGAAGGAAGCCGTCCAGCTGGAGTCGATGATGCGAGCCAAGATGGAAGGGACGACGAGCCCGGACGTGACGATGGGCGTGCTCTTCTCGAAGTTCCTGGACCACAACCTGAAGACGAAGAGGTCGAGCACGATCGCCAACTACATGAAGGTCTACCGTCTCCATCTGGAACCCTACTTCAAGGACGCGATCGTCAGCAAGGTTTCCGTGTCCGATCTGGAACGGTGGAAGAAGGAACTGTCGAGGAAGGGCTACACCATCAGCTACCTGGCCAAGGTCATGTCCACGTTGAAGGGCATCGTCCGGTTCGGGTTCAAGGAGTACGGGATCAAGTGCCAGGCCATCGAGAGGATTGAGGGCTTCCGAACCGATCCCAACGCCCTCCCCGAGGAAAGGAAGATCCACTACTGGGACGTCGGTCAGTGCTTGCAGTTCCTCTCCGTCCTGGACCGAAGGATCGAGGAAAGCGAGAAGGAGAAGGGAAGGACCGACTTCACCCTGAGGACCTCGAGGGCGATCCTCGCCGTGATGATGTTTGCCGGGCTCCGCAAGGGAGAGGCCAACGCCCTCAAGGTGGAGGACTTCCACGACGGGGACCATCCCTTCCTGCGGGTCACCAAGAGCGTCAACGAGAAGCTCAAGGGAATTCCCTATCTCGTGACTCCTCCGAAGAACAGGAGCTCCGTCCGTGACGTTCCCGTTCCGGGGACGCTGGCGGAGATCCTAAGGGAACACGTCTCCGTCCTCGAAAGGGTGGCAGGCTACACCCGGAGGGACTTCTTCCTCTGCGGAGGACCGAGACCGGTGGCCGACACGACCTACGCAAAGGCCAAGGAGGAGACGGAGAGGATGGCCGGACTTCCCCACATCCGCATCCACGACCTGCGCCACAGCTACGTCTCCATCCTGATCAACGCCGGGACGGATCCCAACGCCATCGCCGCCCTGGTAGGGCACTCCAGCCCGAGGATAACGATGGAGGTCTATTCACACATCTTCCCGAAGACGAAGAACGACGTCGTCGATCGATTGGATGAACTGATCAAAGGAGGACAGAAAAGATGAACATCCAGGCAAGGCTCGACCGCCTCATCGGCCATCCCGTGCGGATCACCTTCAAGGAAGGCTTCCCCTTCGAGGGAAGGATCGTCGAAGGGATCCTCGAGAACCAGCAATTCGATCTCTGGGGATCGGGGACGGGCTACATGATCCGCACTGGGGATCGGAACTTCCGTTTCCGGAAGTCGCACGTGAGAAAGGTGGAGGAATCGAGATGAAGAAGGAAGACATCGAGTTCCTCAAGGAACTGAAGAAGGAGATGATCGAGGGAGACCATGTCAGCCAGGCCTATCCGAGGTTCTGGATGATCATGGACTACACGTCGATCAGCTCCACGGACGAGGAATGGGACGATCCCTACCTTCTCGACAGAAAGGACTGCGAGGTCGTGACGGACGGCTCTGATCTCGACGACGTCAAGGAACGGATGATCGAGGCCTTGGCGAAGGAGGCCTGGGGCTATGCGGACACCGACTCCCTCAGGCTCTGCAACACCGTGAAGGAGATCGTCGACTGGATGATCGAGTGGGCCTACAAGGAACTGGGAGACTTCGAGATCCGGTACAGCAAGGAAATCCGTTTTCTCAGCGAGGAGACCGGGGTCTTCCTCACGCTGAAGGATTGCGAGAAGCACCTCAAGGACAACTGGTACCATTACTCGAACAAGGCCCATCCCTACGCCCTCACCGCCTGGAGGAATCCGAACTTCGAGAGGCTGATGGACATCGTCACCAAGACCGACTGGGACAAGGAGGAAGGGGAATGAAGCGGGTACGGATCGCGAAGCCGACATACGAGAGGATCCTCGACGAGAGCGTACAGTTCTTCGTCGGGAGGGACGGGGACTGCGAGCCCGGGGATACCATCCGCTTCGAGTTCGTCGACACCTACACCAGCGTCGGGACGATCTCGAGAGAGAGCTACCTCGTCACCGGGAAGACCAACTGGACGGAGGAGGACACGCTCCGCTACGGAAAGTGCATCTACGGCGTGAAGAAGCTCGGGGTGATCCTCTTCCCCGGGGACAGGACGACCCTCTCCAACCGGTCCAGCAACTTCCTCGTCAGGAACAGTATCAGCGACGAGGACCTAGTGAAGATGGACTACACCGACCTCCTGAGGATGCGGGGTTGCGGGAAGAAGACGGCCTACGAGATCATGCAATACCGCGGCACCCTCCTCAAGAAGAACCTATTCAACTAGCGGCATCGGACTCCCCGGTGCCGTTTCCGACTCTATTTCTTGGATCCTTCCATGTCCTTCCGGATCAGGTCGACGATGTAGCCGTTCCTCGACGGCTTCCCTTCGAGCCATCGGAGGATGTCGGAGTCCTTGTCCTTCCGGATCCGGACCTGGAAGACGGCATACGTCTTCCGGTTCCATCTCTCCTTCGTGACGGTCCTTGTGAGCGGGTTTCCCTTCGGCATGTTCATTTCCTCCTTTTTTGCGCTATGATTGTCCCAGAGAGATCGGACGAGGTCCCAAGCCTCCATTAGAGCGTGGCTCGCTCTGCTAATGTTTCCGGCTCTCTTTTTCTTTTCCGAGAATGTGATATAATAAGCCCGGAGAGACCGGACGAGGCTCTCGCCCCTAAATTAAGTTGGGCAACTTAATTATTTCGGCTCTTATGATGACTAGAAGGTGGAGTGCCTGAATCATCGCGATGATTCGTTTCTTTGACGATGAGGTAGATGATGAGCATGGCAATGATGAGTAGTTCCATCGATCACCTCCTTTCTCTTCCCATAGGGGGAAGACCTTGGAGGCGAAGAGCCTTTGTCCGGTCTCTGTCCTCTTTCGAGGACTTTTTTATTATATAGTAGTGGTTTTACTATGTCAACGAAAATCTCGATTTTCAAAAAAGGCGACGTCTTCGTCGCCATCCAGTCTATCGATAGATTTCCCTTCGGTGGCCGATTCTCAGGACCAGGACGACAATCTCATCGTCCTCGATCAGGCAGAGCAGGCGATAGTCCCCGACCCGATAGCGCCATTGCCCTGAAAGCTCGCCCCGCAAGGCCTTTCCGTGCGATCGGGGATTGTCGCATCCGTCGAGGTTCTTTCGGATCCAGGCAAGGATCGTCCGCGATACGGACCTGTCCAGCTTCTTGAGGGCGGAAAGCGCCTGCTTCGTGAACAGAACTCGGTAGGTCATTCGCCGGCTTCGAGTTCCTTCTCGACCTCATCCGCGGTGTAGGTCCTGCCGTCCTTCCGATAGGCCGCATAGGCCTTGTCGAAACATTCGAGGTCATAGTTCTCCTCGATCATCTCGAAGAAGGCGTCCTTGACGGCCCTGTTGAGGGAGATGCCGTTGGTCTTGGCGTAATTCTTGAGGACGCGATATTCCTCATCCGTGAACCTCAGCGATAGGACAGACATAGCTTATCCTCCTTTACACTACAATTGTAGTCTAAAAGGTATCGGATTTCAATAGAGCGTCAAACAATCGCACCAACTTTGCACCAAAGAACGAAAAAAGCCCGATTTCTCGGGCATTTTCGCTTTAGTGGTGGCCCAAGGCAGAATCGAACTGCCGACACCAGCATTTTCAGTGCTGTGCTACTACCAACTGAGCTATCGGGCCAAAACAGCCTATATATTGTATCAGCAGGGGAAGGCAATGGCAAGGACTTTTTCGATGTGGATTTTCGTGTGCGTCGTGCCGGTATTCGGTCCCTTTTCTTTTGATGTTTGCCTCCTTCTTCCTCCGTGTTAAGGTGAGGGCATGAAAAACATACCACTGACAAAAGAAGTCCTTCTCTCTTCCATCCGAGAAGGAAAAGATCCGCTCCGTCTGCCTCTGTCCGACTTTCAACGGCTCGGGATGGAGGTCGAGCTGAAGTCAGCTTCCTTCTCCATTCTGAGCAAGGAGGATTGTCTTCTGCTGCTTTCTTTCGAGTTTGCCAGAGACGAGAGCATCGACCTCTCTCAGATCTCCTATCTCCGGAATCTGGCACGGAAGAAAAACGCCTATGCCCAATATCTCCTGGGAGAAGGCTATCGGAAGGGAATCGGAGGTCTCAGGATGAATCTCAAGCTCGCCCTCTCTTTCCATAAGAAGGCCTATCGAAACGGCTTTCGGGATTCGGGAGCGGTCCTCTTCCTGCTCGACGGCCTCTCGAAAGAAGAGAGGAAGAAATTCCTCCAAAACCTTCCCCAGCTCGAAGAGGACCGACACGTCCTTGAGCTTGTAGGAGAAAGCTATCTGCTCGGGGGAAAGACGAAGGAGGGACAGGAAATGCTCGAGAAATGCCTCTCTTCCGGATCAAGGACTCCTTTAAGGCTTCTTGTCCTTTCCTATCTTCAGGGGCCAAGGAAAAGCCGGAACTATCCGAGAGCTCTGGAGCTCTCTCTTCTGGGAGAGAAGATGGGAATCAAGGAGATGTCCTTGATTGCCGGGGATGCCTATTTCCTCGCTCGTGGCGCAAAGAGGGACTTCGAGAAGGCAAGGAGCCATTACCTGCTTGTCCAGGAGAACTCCTATGCCCTGAAGAGACTGGGAGACATCGAACGCTCCTATGGCCATGCCGAGAACGCAATCTCGTATTACAAGAAAGCCATCGAGAAAGACGAGGATTCGGCCTGGATTCCCTATCTCTTTCTCATGAGCCACAAGAGCAAGGAGAAAGAGGAGCAGGAGAAATGCCTCCTACAGCTGGAAGAGAGGGCGAAAGATAAGAAGGATCTCTATTATCCTTTGGGACAGCTCGCCTACCGCCTGGGCTTTTCCAAGCTCGGGAAGAAATATTTTCGCGAAGCCATCGAGAAAGAGGACAAGAGAGCTCTGAGGGAAGCGTTTTTGAAGAAGAAGGAGACAAAGCTCGCCAAGAAAGTCTTCCTCTCGGGAAGAAAGAGGGGAAAATTCCTTGCCATCGCAAGGGACTTCCCCCCGGCGAAGTGCTGAAAAGAGGAAAGAAAGAAGAATATCCGTATCGAGCGATGACTTTTTCGGCTAAAATAGATGCTTGCTATGGCATACTTGCTCGAACGGTCCGTCCACGACATCGTCGACGTCCTCTGCCGCAGGGGACATCTGGACAATCGCATCTTCAACCTCTCCTCCATGCAAGAGGGGACAAGGCTTCATTCGCTCTACCAAGGGGAACAGGGGGCGGACTATCTTTCGGAGTACAGCCTCTTCCACGTCTACCAGGTCGGGGAATACGTCTTCCGCATCCACGGAAAGGCCGATGGCGTCTTCCTCCACAAGGATGGTTCCCTCACCATCGAGGAGATCAAGACGACCGTCTGCGACCTGGAGGAGTTCGCCCATGACCACAGCCATTGGCATCTCAGCCAGGCCTTGTTCTATGCCGACATGATCGCAATGGACAGGAAACTCGACCATGTCATAGTCATTCTCACCTATATCAATCAAAGCAACTTCCAGAAACGGAAAAGAATCGAAGAGACCTACACCGCCGATGAGCTCCACACCTTCGTCCTCGACATCCTGGAGCAATACGCCCATTACATGGACAAGATCCGGGCGATGAAGAAGGAGAGGGACGAGAGTGCGAAAAACATCCTCTTCCCCTTTTCTTCCTTCCGCAAGGGACAGAAGGAGATGATGCAGTTTGTGAAAAAGTGCGCCCTCGAGGGAGAAAATGCCTACATCGAGGCTCCCACCGGAATCGGAAAGACCATCTCGGTCCTCTACCCACTGCTGACGCTCTTCGGCGAGAGGAAATGCGATCACATCTTCTATCTCACCAGCAAGAACTCCATCAAGAAGGTCGCGATGGACGGCATCAAGTCCCTGGTCGAGGGGAAGGCCAAGATCAAGAGCCTTCTTGTCACAAGCCAGGAAAACATCTGCCCCAACGACCGCAAGGGACACTGCAATCCCGACGAGTGCCCGCTCTCCCGAAACTATTACGACCATCTCATCGACAACATCTTCGAGCTCCTCAATAGCTCTGATTCGATCGACAAGGAGACCCTGCTCAACTTCTGCCTGAAGAAGGAGATCTGTCCCTTCCAGTTCCAGCTCGACTTGAGCCGCTATGTCGATGTCCTGATCTGCGATTACACCTATGTCTATGACTACCACGACCGGCTTTCCCTGGAGGATTCCTCGATTCCCCTGGAGAAGAGCTATCTCCTGGTCGACGAATGCCACAACCTTCCCGAGCGCGTCAGGGACATGTACTCGATCGAGCTGTCCCTCTCCATGGTCGATAACGCCATCCGTCACTGTGTCGGCAAGGAACTCAAGGACCTGAGAAAAAACCTCAAGGACATCCGGGGAAGCTTAGGGGATCTTCCTCTTCCCGAACAGGGAGAAGTCCTTTCCTTGGAAGAGGTTCCCTCTGACTTGGAAGGCTATGTCGAGGACTTCCTGCTCGAGTTCAAGCAGCTGCTCAAGAAGATGCCCCACGTCCTCAACGAGGATCTCTTCGAGGCATTCTACCTCTTCAATTCCTTCTCCTATCTCCTGGGGCTTCAGAAAGAGAAGCCAGAGCAGTTCCTCCTCTACGCCCTCTTCTGGGAGGGACAGTTCTCCTCCCTGAGACTTGTCTGTCTCGATCCGACCCCGCCGATCAAGAGAGGAAACCACTTCTTCCGCAGCGTCATCTTCTTCTCGGCGACTCTCTCCCCTAAGGATTACTACATCGACCTGCTGGGCGGAGGAAAGGAAGACGACGAGGGAAAGCTTCTGGTCCTCTCCTCCCCCTTCCCGAAGGAAAACCGCCTCGTCCTCTTCGACACCCTCCCCTCCCTGCGCTACAAAGACCGGGAAGAGACGCTCGGCGAGGTCTCCCACCTCATCGAGCAATGCATCCTTGCCCACAAGGGAAACTACTTCGTCTTCCTTCCTTCCTTCGAGTATCTCGAAAAGATCCAGTCCATCCTCGAAAAGGACACCTCTTTTGAGATCCTCGCCCAGAAAAGGACGATGGACGAGAAGGAAAGGGCCGACTTCCTCTTCCACTTCGAAGGGCAGAAAGACCATCACCGGGTGGGCCTGCTTGTCCTGGGTGGAATCTTCTCGGAAGGAATCGACCTCGTGGGAGAGAAGCTCATCGGAGCGATCGTCGTCTCCGTCGGACTTCCGCAAGTCAGCTATGAAAGAAGGCACATCCAGGAGTATTATCAAAGGGAGGCGGAAGAACCCAAGAAAGGCTTCCGCTACGCCTACAGCTATCCCGGCCTCAACCGCGTCCTCCAGGCCGCGGGAAGAGTCATCCGCAGCGAAGAAGACAAGGGAGTCCTCTTCTTCATCGACCGCCGCTTCCGCGACTCGACCTACAAGGAGACCCTCGAGGAGCTCTATCCCGACCGGGTCACAGTCTACTCCCCGTCGGGGACATATCAGCGCTGCAAGAAATTCTGGGAGGGAAAGAAATGAACTTCGATCAAAAGCATATCCGAAACTTCTGCGTCGTGGCTCACATTGACCATGGAAAGTCCACCCTCTGCGACCGGATCCTGGAAAAGACCGGAGCCGTGGAGGAAAGAAACCTCCAGCCCCAACTGCTCGACGACATGAACATCGAGAGGGAGAGGGGAATCACCGTCAAGCTCAACGCCGTCAACGTCACCTACAAGGCAAAGGACGGAGAAACCTATCTCTTCAACCTCATCGACACGCCGGGGCACGTCGACTTCACCTACGAGGTCAGCCGTTCCCTGAGCGCCTGCGAGGGAGCCATCCTCCTTGTCGATGCCACCCAGGGCGTCCAGGCCCAGACCCTGGCCAATGGATACCTCGCCATCGACAACGGCCTGAAGATCCTTCCCGTCATCAACAAAGTCGACCTGCCCTCGGCCAACTTCGAGAATTGCCAGCTGGAACTGATCGACACCCTGGGCATCGATCCCGATCTCTGCCTGAAAGTCTCAGCCAAGACCGGAGAGGGAGTCGAGAACCTGCTCGAGCACATCGTGACCGACCTGCCTGCGCCACAGGGATCTCTCGACGCCCCTTTGAAATGCCTGATCTTCGACTCCAAGTTCGACTCCTATCGCGGGGTCGTCGTGATGATCCGCGTCTTCGAGGGACAGGTCCATGTCGGAGACAAGATCCAGCTGATGTCCAACAAGAACGTCTATCAGGTCACGGAGCTTGGCATCCGCACGCCCCTGGAGAGAAAAGTGGATGAATTGGGAGCTGGAGAGGTTGGCTATCTCGCCGCTTCCATCAAGAATATCAAGGATGTTTCTGTCGGTGACACCATCACCTCAGCAGAGAATCCGACCGATAATCCTCTCAAAGGATTCCGCAAGACCACGCCGATGGTCTACGCCGGTCTCTACCCCAGCGAGAACCAGGACTTCGAGAATCTCCACAACGCCCTGGACAAGCTCAGCCTCAACGATTCCGCCTTGGTCTATGAGCCGGAGACTTCGATCGCCTTAGGCTCGGGATTCCGCTGCGGATTCTTGGGCCTGCTCCACATGGAAGTCATCCAGGCCCGCCTCGAGGACGAGTACGACCTCGACCTCGTCTGCACCGCCCCTTCGGTCGTCTATGAGGTTCACTTCACCGACGGGACGATCGGAATGATCCAGAACCCGGCCGACTTCCCCAAGGATCGCACCAAGGTCAAGAAGACCCTGGAGCCCTTTGCCAAGGTCGAGGTGATGACCCCGAAGGATTTCGTCGGCCCGATCATGACCTTGTGCCAGAACAAGAGAGGGGAATACGTCAACATGTCCTATGTCGACGAGACCCGTGTCGAGCTCATCTACGAGATGCCCTTGAGCGAGATCGTCTTCGACTTCTTCGATCGACTCAAGTCGGTCTCCCAAGGCTATGCCTCGCTCGACTATGAACTGATCGGCTATCGGGAGAGCGACGTCGACCGGATGGACATCCTTCTCAACGGCGAGAGGGTCGATGCCCTGACGACCATCGTCTATCGCCCCACTTGCTATCCCAGAGCCCGGGCGGTAGTCGACAAGCTCAAGGATGTCATCCCTCGGCAGCAGTTCGAGATCCCGGTGCAGGCGATGATCGGCGGAAAGATCGTGGCCCGAAGCGACATCAAGGCAGTCCGGAAGGATGTCCTTGCCAAGTGCTACGGCGGCGACATCTCCCGCAAGAAGAAGCTTCTGGAGAAGCAGAAGAGAGGAAAGAAGAGGATGAAGGAGTTCGGAAAGGTCCAGGTCCCGCAGGAAGCCTTCATCGCCATGCTGACAGTGGACGACGCAAAGTAGTAAAATAGTACTTAGGAAAGAAAGACACGAGAAATGACCGAAGAGGGAAAGAAATACACCGACCTCGTCTATGCGACCAAGGAAGACGTGAAGGCGATCCTCAACCGGGACAACGTCGATTCGTCCTGGGAGAAGGTCTTGAACTATCGCAGTCTTTTCCGTGTCGAATGCGAGCTCAGGGACAAGGACTTCAATCCGATGACCTTGACCCTCTCTCCGAAGATCCTCTCCCTCTGCTATGACTTGGAGGAGAGGCTCTTTTCTGACCTTTCCCTCTATCACTCGCTGAAGAGGAAAGAGCTCTTCGTCAAGGAGAGGAAGATCTACGCCCTCAAGGCTCTCTCAAGGCACTGCCTGAACAAGATGCCAAACGATTCCACCCTGGAGAAAATCGCCTCGCTGGAGATCGAGAACGTCCCTTCCAGCCTCTTCCTCTTGGGAGAATACAGCCGTCTTTGGGGAAAGGACGACTTGCCTTTCGACGAGGCTCTGCCCAAGAAGATCAACTCCTCTCTTCAGGGGGATTCCACTCTCGACTCGGCCCTTTTGAGGAAGGAGACGGAAAGCGATGTCCTCAATCCCCTTCTCCCCTGTCCGACTCCCGACATCGAAAGACAGCTCTCCTCCCTCTTCCTCTTCCTGGGGCAAAAGGAAGTTCCGCTCTTGGCAAGGGCCGTCTCCTCCCTCTTCTTCTTCCTCGCCCATCGGCCTTTCGAATATGTCAACGAGGAAACCGGTTCCCTCTTCCTGAAGACCTTCCTGAAAGTCTCCGGCCTCTCCTTGGTCGGCTATTCCCTCGACTTCGAGTCGGTTCTCTTCTCCCACTCGGAAGGGCTCTTCGGACGGTTGAAAGAGAGCGAGAAGACCCTCGACCTGACCTATGCCCTGACCTACATCCTTCCCTTCCTCTCCAAGGACGAGGAGAAGATCCGAGAGACTCTGGAAAACGCGAAGAAGGAAGAGGAGCTTCCGATCGGGACGCTCGGAGAAGAGACTCCGGTCGTGGAGGAGAAAGAGAACCTCGCCCTTCCCAGCTTCGGAAAAAGCGAAGACGGAAAGACCATCGAGGAGCGGGCAAGAAGACTCCGGGAGATCTATCCTTCCCTGAAGAGAAGGGAAGCCCATTTCTATGCCGGACACTGCCGCGTCGGTTCCTACTACAGCATCGAAGACTTCGTCCGCACCGAGATGTCCGTCTACGAGACCGGAAGGTCCGGGATGGAAAGCCTGGCCAAGAAAGGCTTCTATCGCAAGGTCAAGGAAGGGAAGAAGTTCCTCTACACGCCGATACCGATCGAAGGGATCGAATGAAAGCGCAATCCCTTTATCTCCACATTCCCTTCTGCGATCATCTCTGCAGCTATTGCGACTTCCCGAAAGTCCTCACGAGCGTCTACGACCGGAAGGAATACCTTCAGGCACTCTTTCGGGAAATCGACTCTTTCCAGATCGAAAGAGGTTCCCTGAAGACGATCTACGTCGGAGGAGGAACCCCCTCCGCCCTCGCTCTTCCGGAGCTGGAATTTCTTCTGCAAGGCCTTCTCGACCGCTTCGGAAAGGTCGAGGAATTCACCATCGAATGCAATCCCGAATCCCTCAGCAAGGAGAAGGCAAGGCTCTTCTCCCGCTTTTTGGTCAACCGCGTCTCCCTGGGCGTGGAGAGCGTCTCTCCTAGGCTCCTTGCGCTCTACCAAAGGCATCACACCCTCGATGACGTGAGAGATGCCGTTTCCTACCTCCGGGCATACAACATCGACAACATCAATCTTGATTTTATCTATGGATTGGGAGATGGAACAAAGGAAATCGACGAGGATATCGACTTCGCCCTCTCTCTTGACCCGACTCATCTTTCCTTCTATTCCCTACAGATCGAAGACGGCACCCTGCTCAAGAGAAGAAAGGTGACTGTCGAGGAAGACCACCTGAGGGAGGAATACGACTATCTCGTCGCTCGTCTCGAGAAGGAAGGCTATGCGCGCTATGAGGTCTCCAACTTCGCAAGGAAGGGATGGGAATCCCGACACAACCTCGTCTACTGGCACGACCAGGAATATTACGGCTGTGGCCTTGGAGCAAGTGGCTTCCTCTTCCCCAAGAGATACAAGAACACCCTCTCCATGCCCTCCTATCTCAGGGGAGAAAATGCCCGGGAGATCGAGATCGTCGACAAGGAAAGCCACAAGATCGAATACCTGATGCTTCACCTTCGCCTGGTCGATGGCTTTTCCCTTGACGACTACCAGGAGGTCTTCCAGGAGGATTTCCTGAAGACGCACCAGAAGGGAATCTCTTCCGTCTCGGACATGGTCGAAATCGTGGGCGAAAGGTTCCGAATCAAGAAAGAAGATCTCTACGTCATGGACCATGTCCTTCTGGCCCTGATCTGAAATCGTCACGCATTCGTCCCGATTTTCGGTTCCTTTTTCTTTGACGGTGAAGAACCTCGCAAAAAGTCATAGCTTCTTTTCGGAGGTTCATAAAATGAACAAAATACCATCAGAAGTCTCTGAGGAGGCGAATGACCTCTCCCCCATCGACTTGTCCAACCGCAAAAGGCTTTGCCAGGTCGCCATCCACTTCCAGCAGGCCATGGCCCATCTCTTGATCTGCGATCCCTTGATCTACTCATCGCTTTTGACCAAGGAGAACGAACTGCCGACGCTCTTCGAGCTCAAGGTCGTCCTACAAGGGAAGGAAAGCCAGCTTCCGGATGCTCCCTATCTCTCCTATGTCTCCGGAATCCTTTTCGCCCTCAACTGTCTGGACAGGGACACGGGTTCCCTTCTCTATCGCCATCTCTTCATCCGCAGGGAGAAGGACCAGTGGCAGGAATCCTTCTCCCACTCGGCTTTCTACCGAGTCAGCAACAAGGCCATCGACATGTTCTTCCAGATCCTGGACGGGAGTGATTTCGACTTTTGCTGGAAAAAGAAGGCCGTCAACGACAATAGTAGTGAAAGGACATAACCGCATGCGAACGATGAAAAAGCTGTTGCAGAAAAGACAGGCGGAAGTTCTCTCCCTTCTGACCCTGATCTTCCTCTCCCTTTTCCTCTATGACAACTACCTTCTGATGCTGCTCTCCCTCCTTCCGTCCCTTGTTCTCTCCTTCCTCTTCCTGGCCAAGAAAGAGGAGTGGAGGGAAGAGCTGGAGAAGAAGAGCGAGGCCCTCTCTTTCCTCGAGTCCTTCCTCTCCTTGCTCCTAGAGGGATGGACAACAAGAAATGCCTACGACCAGTCCCTGATCTTCCTACAGGAACAGGAGAAAAAGACCTACGAGGAACTAGAGGAAGCAACGGAGATTCCCTATCCGCTTGGGAAATACAAGGAATGCCTCTCCCTGTACCTGGAAAAGGACAAGGAAAACCAGGCCTACCTCCTTTCTCCCTATCACGCCCGGGAAGAGGTAAAGAGGACACGTCAGGAACTTTTTTCCTTCTTGAAGAAGGAAGAGGAGAAAAGCAAGACCGAACGCCTTGCTCTTTTCCTCTTCTTCACCCTGTCCGTCCTCTTCTCCCTGCTCTTTCCAAGCCTTGTCGTCACGGCCGAGAAGGGAATCCCTTCCTTCCTCGCCCTCTTTTCCATCTCCCTTCTTGTCCCCTGTTCCCTTCTTCTCTCCTACCAGCGCCTGAGGAGGTGGAAAGATGCTTGAGAAACTGAAGAATCTCTTCCAGAGGAAAAAGAAGGACAAGACCGTCGAGAGTAGATCGAAGAAGAAAGGGCACAAGTTCCTGCTTCTTTTCTTTTTCCTGGCCCTGGTCCTGGGTATCGTCCTGGGCCTTTTGACACGGAAGGTCATCTGGATCTTTTTTCTCCCCGTCGCATCATTTGCCATCTTCTTTCTCCTGCCGGAAAAGGAAGGGGAAAACGAGAGGACGGAAAAGGAATTCTTCCAAGACTTCTTTCTCTTCGCTTCCATGACAAGAGAAGGAAACGAATCCTTGAAGATGGCAATCGACCGCCTTCCCATCTCGCCTCTTAAAGAGAGACTTGTCTCGGCCTTGGAAAGAAGAGAGCTCACTCGAAGCGACTTCGAAGATTGTATCGCACAAGACCAGATCCTGGCCGACAAGGTGACAAGGCTGGCCTTCAAGGAGGAGATCCTGGAAGAGGATCTGGAAGACTATCGCTCCCTGCTCGCAAAGAGAAAGGACAGGGACATGCCCTCCTATCTTCCCGCTCTTCTTCTCATCCCGCTCTTGCTTCTCACGTATCTGGCCATCCTATGAAGATGCTCCTCTTCTTTCTTCCTTTGGCCCTTTCCGTCCACGACCTGGCCCTGACACAGGAAAGCCAGAAATGGTCTTTGGAAAGCGCCACGATCGTGAACGAGAACCTCTCGAGAGAGGAAGAGCTTCCTGGAGCTGGGATCGACGGCCGGCTCCGCTTCGTCCTCATCGAAGAAGACGAGACCAAGGTCGTCTATGAGCTCTGGACAAGGGAAAAGCTGATCCTGACGGGAAAGGAAGTCCAGCACCCTTTTGTCTACTCTCGTATTGAAGAGGATTTTGAGCTATACTCTTGAGCGCTACATATGTGCAAGGAGAGAGATATGACCAACCTCATCGACGATTTGGAGAAAAGAGGCCTGCTCGAAAGCTTTTCGGACGAAAAGACCATCAAGGAAATGCTACAGAACAAGACGACCCTCTACTGCGGATTCGATCCCAGTGCGAAGTCGCTTCAGCTCGGAAACTTCATCATGATTCACATCCTCCAGCGCTTCCAGAAGGCCGGACACCGGGTCATCGCCGTCCTTGGCGGTGCGACCGGAATGATCGGAGACCCCTCCGGCAAGAGCAGCGAGCGCAGGTTCTTGAGCGAAGAGCAAGTCATGGAGAACGCCAAGGCCATCAAGGCCCAACTTTCGAAATACATCGACACTTCCGATCCCGAGAAGGGAATCATTCTCAACAACTACGATTGGTGGAGCAAGACCAACATCCTTTCCTTCCTTCGGGACTACGGAAAGAAGTTCCAGGTCAACTACATGCTGTCCAAGGAAATCGTCAAGTCCCGCCTGGAATCCGGAATCTCCTACACGGAATTCAGCTACATGATCCTGCAGTCGGGAGACTTCCTGCGTCTTTATAGAGACTACGGATGCCAGATCCAGTTCGGCGGCGGCGACCAGTGGGGAAACCTCACCACGGCTTTGGACTTCCTCAAGCGCAGCGAGGGAAGCGAAAGCAAGGCGGAAGTCTTCTCCTTCAAGCTCATCACCGATGCCAACGGAAAGAAGTTCGGAAAGAGCGAGAACGGTGCCCTCTACCTCGATCCGACGATGACTTCTCCCTATCGCATCTATCAGTACTTCATGAACGTCTCCGACAGCGACGTCCTCAAGTATCTCTACATCTTCGACGACCGGGAGATCGAGGAGATCAACAGCATCTACAAGAATCACATGGAACACCCCGAGAGAAGGGAAGGGCAGAAGGAACTCGCCCGCACCATCGTTACCTCTCTCCACGGAAAGGAAGCGGCGGATTCCTGCGAGAAGATGTCCAAGGCCCTCTTCTCCGACGACTTCTCCGGACTGGAAAAGGAAGAGCTCTCCGAGCTCACCGACGGCCTTGTCCTCGTCCATCAGAAGGAAGAGAAGAGCCTCGTCGATGTCCTGATCGACCTGAAACTGGCCTCCTCCCGTCGGGAAAGCCGGGAATTCATCAACAACGGAGCCGTCAAGATCAACGGAAACAAGGTCACCGACGTCAACTACGTCCTCGGAAAGAAGGACAGCCTCGACGGCGGATATGTCTTCGTCAAGCGCGGAAAGAAGAACTACGGATCAGTCCTCTTCGAGGAATGAGAGAATCGTCTGAGAGACGTTCTCGTCCAAGAGATAGAGTTCCCTGCGGCGGAGGGAAGAGACAAACTCTTCCTCCCGCCTTTTTCTTTCCGCAAGATCCTGGATGGAGATGATCTCCTTGTACTCGCTTGTCAGCCGGCGGTAGTTCTCGCTCGACTCTTCCGTGATCAAGGAATTGTGGAGTCCCTTCTCCGTCAACAGAACCCGGACATTGTCCTGGGGATGCTTCTTCGCATAAAAGGCCTGGCTTGTCTTGTATTCGACCATCGGGTCATCCATGGCATGGACAAGGAGGATCTTCGTCCTCTTATTCTTGAAGCCGCGTCTGGCGCTGATCATGTTCCTCGGCCCGATCAGAAGCAGGGAAAGAGGATAGACCAGGGGGAGCATGAGGCAGTAGAGGACCCTGTTGACGTGACGAAGGACACTCACTCCCGTCTTGGTCGGGGAAACAAAGCCCGACCGGCAGACGCACTTGACGATCTCGGGATGACCCTTCAAGACGGCAAGGACGCAATAGGCTCCCCAGGAGTGGCCATAGAGAGAAATCGGAAGGGAGGCGTTGACATTTCTCTTCTTGATGTCCCTCAGGACATTCTCAAGGACGTAGACTCCCGTCCCGAGGCTCTCTTGGTTCTTTCCGTCAGAAAGGCCACAGCCGTATTGATCGTAGGCCAGGACGAGATAGCCCGCCTTGCAGAGCATATCGATGTCGATAAGGTACTGGACGTGCGTCCCGAAAAGACCGTGGGAGAGGACGACAAAGCCTTGGAAGGCTCTCCTTCCCTTTTCTTTGTAGATGTAACCTCGGATTCCCTTTCCGTAATACCCGCAGACATAGGTCTTCCTCTCGAGCTCCATCTCGTAATCCTCGAAGCGAAGGTAGCAGGGATTGTCGGGATCCTTTCCTCGAACCCACATCATCTTCTTCATGACAAAGGCATAGAGAAGCATCATCACAAGGACATAGAGGAAAAGGATGAGGAGCACGACAAGGATCGCGATAAGGACTGGGTTCATGAATCAAATCTCCTTGCCTTGATTATAGTTTCCTGAACCGTCCGAAAAAAGGGAAGAAGGAGAAAGAAGCCAAAACAACGGAAAAGAAGAAAAGTTTCTCCGGCAAAAGATGAGGCTCCCGAAGGGTCTCTTATCAAAATTTAGCACTCTATGCTTGAAAGTGCTAAGTTTCGGCCTATAATAAAGTCGTCTTCACGAAAGGAGGACTTGAATATGGCAGAAGAACAGCGATATACGCAGAAAGTCATCCAGGCCATCAATGACGGCTTGGCTTTGACGAAGGAGAAATCCTTGCCCTCCTTCGACGTCCCGGAATTGCTCCGCACGCTTTTCGACCAAGAGGATTCCTTCTACTTCAACGTCTTGAGAAAGCTTTCCATCGATCCGAAGAAAGTCTCCCAGATCATCGATCGTTTCATTGCGGAGACCGCAAAGACGACGTCGACAAGCGACCCCGAGCCTTCGGCGGATGTCAAGAACATCCTCTACGTCGCAAGCAAGATTCAGAAGAAGATGCAAGACGACTTTCTTTCCGTCGAGCATCTTTTGCTTGCCCAATTCCAATCCCGTCATTCCATCTTGAGGGAATTGGAGCAAATCGAAGGTTATGACGAGAAGAGTTTCACCAAGGTCATCGATCAGATCCGTGGCGGAAACCACGTCACGACCGATGCCCCGGAGAGCCAATACGAGGCCCTGAAGAAATACGGAAGAGATCTCGTCGACGAAGTCGCGATGGGCAAGATCGACCCGGTCATCGGAAGAGACAACGAAATCCGTCGGGTGATGGAGATTCTCTCTCGGAAGAGCAAGAACAACCCCGTCCTGATCGGCGATCCGGGTGTCGGCAAGACCGCGGTCGTCGAAGGCCTTGCCTGGCGTATATTCAAGGGCGATGTCCCCGAGAGCCTGAAAGACAAGACCATCTACGAGCTGGATGTCGGCTCCCTTATCGCCGGTGCGAAATACCGCGGCGAGTTCGAGGAACGGCTCAAGGCCGTGATGAAGGAAGTCCAAAAGAGCGAAGGAAGGATCATCCTCTTCATCGATGAGATCCACACCTTGATCGGTGCCGGGGCCATCGGAGAAAACGGTCTGGATGCGGCCAACATCCTCAAGCCCCTTCTCGCCCGTGGCGAGCTCCACTGCATCGGTGCGACGACCTTGGATGAGTACCGGAAGTACATCGAGAAGGATCAGGCCTTTGCCCGTCGTATGCAGAAGGTTCTCATCGACGAGCCGACGATCAGCGACACGATCGCCATCCTCCGCGGCATCAAGGACCGCTACGAGCAGCATCACGGAGTCGAGATCACGGATGACGCCATCATCGCCGCCGTCACCCTCTCCAAGCGCTACATCACCGATCGTTTTCTTCCGGACAAGGCCATCGACCTGATCGACGAGGCCTGTGCGAAAGTGAGGATGCAGATCGACACGATGCCGGAAGAGCTGGACGAAGCCAGCCGCAAGCTGATGCAGCTCCAGATCGAGAAAGTCTCCCTCAAGAACGACGATTCCCCGTCGGCGCTCAAGAGAAAGGAAGAGATGGATAAGGAAATCGCCGAACTCACGTCCAAGAAGGACGGGCTGCAGGCCAAATGGGCTGCGGAGAAGGAAGAAAGCGAACGTCAGAAGGAGAGCAAGAAGAAACTCGACCTCGCCAAGCTCAATTTGGAGAAGGCCATGTCCGATGCCGACTATCTGACTGCCGCCCGTCTCCAGAACGAAGAGATTCCAAAGCTTCAGGAGGAGCTGAAGAAGTACAACTCCGAGCAGAGCAAGGAGGGCCGCCTGCTCTCCGATGTCGTCAGCGACGAGGAAGTCGCCCAGGTCGTCTCCGGCTGGACGGAAATCCCGGTCAGCAAGTTGACCCAGAGCGAGTCCAACAAGCTCCTCTCCCTCAAGGCGGAGCTCGAGAAGCGCGTCATCGGCCAGGACGAAGCCCTGACCCAGATCTCCTCCGCCATCCTGAGAAGCCGTGCCGGTCTTTCCGACGAGAACCGTCCGATCGGTAGCTTCCTCTTCCTGGGACCCACAGGTGTCGGAAAGACGGAAGTCGCCAAGGCCCTTGCGGAACAGCTCTTCGATTCCGAGAAACAGATCGTCCGGATCGACATGTCCGAATACATGGAGAAGGAGTCGGTCAGCCGTCTCATCGGCGCCGCTCCGGGCTATGTCGGATATGAGGAAGGCGGTCAGCTGACCGAAGCCGTCCGCAGGAAGCCCTATTCCATCATTCTCTTCGACGAGATCGAAAAGGCCCATCCCGACGTCTTCAACGTCCTTCTTCAGGTTCTCGATGACGGAAGGCTCACCGATGGGCAGGGACGGACGGTCGACTTCACCAACACGATCATCATCATGACCAGCAACCTCGGTTCCGAGTATCTCCTGGAAGGGGAGAATGAACAGAGCAAGAAGAAAGTCATGGGCCTGCTCAAGAAGTCCTTCCGCCCGGAATTTCTCAACCGAATCGACGAGATTGTCCTCTTCCACTCCCTCACCGACGCGGTCGTCGATAAGATTGTCGAGAAGTTCCTCAACGAGCTCCAGAGACGTCTTGCCACCAAGAACGTCGCCTTCACCTACACCAAAGAGGCCGTCCACAAGATCCATCAGGAAGGCTTCGATTCCGTCTACGGAGCAAGGCCGTTGCGCCGTTACATCCAGAACAACGTCGAGACTCCTCTTGCCGAGGAAATCCTCAAAGGCAAGGTCATCGATCACGTCACCCTCGACCTGAACAAGAATCAGCTCTGCTTCAAGGAATGAGTCTCAGCCGTCTTCCGAAAGGAAGGCGGCTTTTTGTTTTTGAAGAAAGAAATGCTATCAGCAAAGTAACAAATATTTGAAAAATTACTTTCTTTTCCTCTCAACCAATCTCATAAGCTATCACAAAGGCAAAAGAACTATTTCACGGCCTTCATCCCGCTCCTCTCTTTCCTTTCCAGGACAGCATAGAGGATGGAGAAGGCCAGGGAGGAAACAAGGATTCCAATCGGAGCGATCAGTATCCCGGCATAGATGTGGCCAAAGAAGAAAGTGGGAAGGCTTTCGATATGACGGAAGAAGCCAATCCACCACAGGACAGAACCGGTGATTGCGAAAACGCAAGCGACAAGAGACAGAGCGACCATCCAAAAGAAGAACTTCCTCTTGCGAAAAGGATAGAGGAAACCAGCAAAGCCCAAGAGGAACAAGGCACTGACCAGAACGACAGCAACGATATTCAGGGCCACGCCAGAACAATAGAGGGAGTTTGTGGAATACCACTCCGACCCTTCCAAGAGGCCAAAGAAGGTCTGTGCCGTCTCCAGATTGACATTCACGTTGATTGTGGAGAGAGAAATCGAAGTTCCCGTTGCCGGAAGAGAATAGAGCGACAAGACGATGAGCATCAAGAAAGAGAGGAGCAGATAGGCATATCTCTTCTTCGGCAAAAACTTGAAGAATTCCAGAGGAGAGGAAGCTTTCTCCTTTCGTCTCGGGCTTTTCCCAACCAGATAGTCGATGGTGACGTCAAAGACGGCAGCCATCCTCTTGAGCGTCGCAATGTCGGGCTCCGAAAGCCCCAGTTCATACTTCGAAAGGGCTTGATGGGTCAAGCCTAGGACGTTAGCCAGCTTTTCCTGGCTCATTCCCTTTTCCTTTCTCAGCTCGATCAGCCGATCTTTGAATTCCATGTTTGGCCTCCTTATCGACAAGAAAAGTATAGATCGAGGAAAGCGATAGGGAAGCAACGATTCGTTGCATTCCGGCTATTCTTCGTTTCCGGAAGGGATTTCCTTCCCAAAAGAAGGGAGGATAAGCTTCTCCCCCTTTCTCATTTCATCCCAGCCGGAATCCTCGCCCCGCTTCCCACATCGAGGAGAATTATCGATTTTTCTTCTTCCCTTCCTTGCAGAATTCCCGAACAGGGCAATCCAGACAATGTGGATTTCGAGCCAAGCAATAATTCCTTCCCAGAAGGATCAATCTTCGATGCGTTTCGATGGGAACGGAAGCCTTGAGCTTTCTCTCGAGAATCTCCTCGACCTCATCCGGAGTCAAGCCTTTCGGGACAAGTCCCAGCCTTTCTGTGACCCGATGGACATGGGTGTCCACGGGAAGATAGGGATACTGATATTCCTCGGCCAGGAAGACACCGGAGGTCTTGTGCCCGATTCCGGGAAGCTTCTCTAGCTCCACCCTGTCCTTCGGGACTTCTGCGCCATACTTCTCCAGCAGGATCTGGGCAGTCTTCTTGACGTTCTTGGCCTTGCTTCGGGAAAGGCCGACCTTGTGGATGTCCTTCTCGATTTCCTCTTCCTCGGCCTTGGCAAGGCTCTCCAGCGTAGGAAAGTGAAAGAAGAGGACTTTCGTCGCCTCGTTGACGCTCTTGTCCGTCGCCTGGGCCGAAAGAAGGATGGCAATCAAGAGCTGCCAGTCATTCTCGTGATGGAGAAAGCATTCGGTGTGAGGAAAGCATTCCTCCAATCTCTTGAGGAATTCCTGAATTTCGACCCTAGTCATCGATGGTCCAATGGGTGTTGCGGATGATGTCCTGAATCTCCTGCTTCTTCTTCAAGTCCTCATCCACGGTGGAGACCCCGATCTTCTTCCGTCCCTCCGAGCGTTCCAGCTCCAGGATCATCTTGTCCGCCCGTTTGAAGGAGAGATCTCCGCTTTTGGTCAGGGTTCTCTTGGTCGCCTCCAGAACCATGTCCTTGGTCGCTCCCGACTGGAGCCACTTGGTCACCATGTCCCTCTCGATGGGAGAAAGAGTCCTTCCCCCGATCCTCTCGAGTTCCTCATAGAGGTTCTCCGCACCGTCCTTGGAATGGGCGACTTTCTTCTCCAGGGTGATGTCCCTGACCCAATCGGCAAAGAGGCGCTTCTTGAAGGAATCCAAGGTGCTCCGCAAGCCTTTTTGCGGAACGTCGACGACTTCGACGAAGTTCTTGGAGAGGAGCTTCGACAGGGAGAGGTCGATGTCCTCCCTGGATGCCTTCATGTAGGAAGAGAGGATGTCGCAGGTCAGAAGCGTATCCTCGATCTCCAGGACCTTGTCCGAGACCAAGAGCACCATCGCATCCAGCTCGGAGAGGTCATAGAGCGGATAGCGCTTGATCAACAAGGTCGCAAAGGGAATGTCCTTCTCAGTGATGTTCATCTACTTTTTCCTCCTTCTTTTCCAAATATTCTTCCAGATTCAATCGCAAGACCATCTCCTTGCGAAACCTCTCCTCGCACTTGTCGATCTCCTGACGGATCTTGTCCGGATTGAGATGGTCCACAAGAGGACGGAGGCGGAGAATCCCCTTTTCCAGCATCGGAGACAAGGAAAAGCCAAGGCAGAGAGAGAAGCGAACCGCACGCAAGATCCTCAGAGGATCCTCCTGGAGCCTTCGATAGGGATTTCCGACCGTGCGGATGCGGTGGTTCTCGATGTCTTTCATTCCTTTCCGGGTGGGGTCGATCAGGTTTCCGAGATAGTCCAGATAGAGACAGTTGATCGTGAAGTCCCTTCTCTTGTAATCCCGATAGAGGGAGTTGACGAAGTGCACCTCCTGCGGATGCCGGAAGTCGGAATACTTCTTCTCTTCCCGGAAGGAAGCGATCGTCACGTGATACGGAAGAAGCTTGAAGGAGATCGTCCCGAACTTCTCATAATAGAGGGCGTAGGGAAAGAGTTTGGCGATCTGACCCGGGTCGTTTCTCACCGCAAAGTCCATGTCAAAACTCTCCCTGTCCAGCAGGGCGTCCCGGAGGCAACCGCCGACCAGGAAGACATTGTCATTTCCGAGCTTCTGGCAGAGCAAGGAAAAGACTTGCATCTGTCCGTCCTTCAAGGTGATGTTCATGAAAGGAAAAAGGCCGCCTCTGACGAGGCAGCCAACAGATCTTTAACGATCGTTGAGGAGGTCCTTCAGCGTCTTGGAGGGCTTGAACTTGACCGCCTTGCTGGGGGGAATCTGAATCTTCTGCGTCGTGTCCGAAGGATTGACGCCCGTGCGCCCCGGACGGTCGACAAGCGTGAAGGTGCCAAATCCCGCGACCTTCACCGAGCCGAAATCCGGATCGATGAGGCCCTTGGCGATTGCCGCAAAGATCAGCTCGACCGCACGAAGAGCTTCGCCCTTCTGCATCCGGCCGTCCTTGGCGAGCTGTTCCGCCAAATCTTCTTTCGTAATCGGTTTTTTGTCTGCCATGTGATTACCTGCCTTTCTATTGGCTTTTATATCAGAAAATTCCGATGAAATCAATACTTTTGCCAAAGTAATGTTGGAGATTTTTTCAGTTGGGAACAAGACGAAAGCGCTTACGAAACCAGCTAACGAACCTCTTCGCTCTTGAGCTCCCTTTGCATCAGGGACGAGAGCTGCTCGGAAGGATGCTTGCCCTGGAAGAGAACCTCGAAGACGGCACGGGCGATCGGAAGCTCGATTCCTTCCTTGCTGGCGATTTCCGTCACGTATTTCGAAGTGAAGACACCTTCGACGGTCTTGGTGTTCTCGGCCAAGATCCTCGAAGCGTCATCCTCTCTTCCGATTTCATAACCCAAGGAAAAGTTTCTTGACTTCATCGAGTTGCATGTCAACATTAAATCCCCGATTCCGGAAAGGCCGAGGAAGGTCTCCATCTTCGCACCATGAGCCATACCGAAGCGCATGATTTCCGCATTGCCGCGCGTGATGAGGGCCGCCCTTGCGTTCTCCCCTTCTCCCAAGCCAGCCAGGATTCCGGAAGCGATGGCCAAGACGTTCTTGAGCGCCGCGGCGATCTCGGAGCCGACCTCGTCCGTATTGGTGTAGACGCGGAAGTTCTCCCCGGAGAGAAGCATCTGGAACCTCTTCGCCTCCTCCTCGTCCAAGGAGATGGCCGAAAGGCAGGTCAGATGGTCGCGGATGACTTCCTCGGCATAGGAAGGGCCAAGGAGGGAGACGATCGGATATCTCTTCTCCTCTTGGATTTCCTTGCGGAGGACGACGCTGAGCCTTTCGTGGGTCTCGGAATCAAAGCCCTTGGCCAAGGAGAGGATGTGGACCTTCTGCTTCAGCTTGGCGTTCAGTTCCCTCGCCAGGAACCGATAGGCCTTGGAAGGGATGGCGAAGACGACGATTTCCGCCTCGTCAAGAGCCTTGTCCAGATTGTCGGTGAAGGAGATTCTCTTCGAGAGCAGGACATCCGGATAGAAACGCGGATTGCGATGCTCTCTGTTGAGCGAGAGATAGGTCTTGTCGAGATCGTAGAGGACGACCTCTTCCACTTTCCTCGAGAGGACATGGCTCAAAGCCGTTCCCCAGGCACCCGCTCCCAAGACGACGGCTTTCATCTCTTCTTCTCCTGGAGCAGGTCATAGGAGCGCTTGGAGCGGACGTGAAGCACGATGGGGCAGCAGTCGAAGCCGAATTCCTTGCGGATGGCGTTCTCGAGATACCTCTTGTAGGAAAAATGGAAATAATTG
The DNA here is from genome assembly GCA_949290645.1 of uncultured Bacillota bacterium. Taxonomy (GTDB): domain Bacteria; phylum Bacillota_I; class Bacilli_A; order RFN20; family CAG-288; genus Enterosoma. The sequence goes on along the minus strand of CASESG010000001.1, from coordinate 311,352 downwards.
GGATTGTTGACGAAGAGGACGAAGGTCGGAGGGACTCCCTCGCTCTGCGTGCAGTAGCTGATGCGAAGTCTTCCGCCGTTGAAGTCGGGAGCCTCGTTGTCGAGCTGAGCCCTGCTGATCAGGGAGTTGAGAAGGGAGGAGGGAACCTTGCGGTGCAGAGTCTCGTCGACATGGTGGAGGGCCTGGAAGATGGCCTTGATGTTGCTTCCGGTCTTGGCGGAGCAGAAGACGATCGGGGCGTAGCTCGCGAACTTGAAGTAGGCCTGGATCTCCTTGGCGAACTTCTGCTGGTCGTCCATGCCGTGGGAGTGGAGGTCCCATTTGTTGACGACGATGATGATTGGCTTGTTCTCGTCCATCGCATAGGAGGAGACGTGGATGTCCTGGCTGACGAGCCCCTCCTCCGCGTCGATCAGAAGCAGACAGATGTCCGCCCTTCGGGCCGCATCGGCCGAACGGATGACGGCATACTTGTCGAGGTCCTCGGCGACCTTTCCCGGCCTCTTGATGCCGGCGGTGTCGACCATGACGTATTTCCTTCCGTCTCTTTCGAAGCGGATGTCGACGCTGTCCCTCGTCGTTCCGGAGACCGGAGAGACGATGACTCTTTCCTGTCCGAGGATCTTGTTGGCCAAGGAGGACTTTCCGACATTCGGCCGTCCCAGAAGGGTGAAGGTCAAGGCTCCCTCGTAGGGATTCACTTCTTCTCTGGGAAGGACCTTCATGATCTCGTCCAGCAGGTCTCCTAAGCCTAAGCCGTGCTCGCTGGAGATGGGATAGGGCTGTCCGAAGCCGAGGCGGAAGAACTCATAGCTGTCACCCATCAACGTCTTGTCGTCAATCTTGTTGACGACGAGGAAGACCTTGTCCTTGTAGGGGCGAAGCTTCTTGGCGACGAAGAGGTCGTTGTTGGTCACCCCCGCCCTTCCGTCCACGACAAAGAGGATGACGTCCGCTTCCTGGATGCCAAGCTCGACCTGGTTCTGGACTTCCTTCTGGAAGGGGATGTTCTCTCCGGTGATTCCGCCCGTGTCGATCAAGGTGAAGGTCTTGTCGAGCCAATGCCCCGTGCCGTAATTGCGGTCGCGGGTGATGCCGTACTGCTTTCCGGTGATCTCCCTTCTCGTGTCCGTCAAGCGATTGAAGAGAGTCGACTTTCCCGTCGAGGGAGCGCCGATCAAAGCGACTGTTCCGTATCGTTCCATTTCACACCTGCTTTCTTGGAAAAGAGGGAGAGGATCTCTTCGACCTCCTCCTCGATCGTCATGTTCGAAGTATCCAGGACGATGGCATCCTCCGCCATTCTCAGCGGGGAGTGTTCCCGGTGGGAATCGATGTAGTCCCGTCTTTCGATATCCTTGGCGATTTCTTCCAGCGTCCCGGGAATGCCTTTCTTCTGGTTCTCGAGATACCGTCTCTGGGCCCTTGCCTCGACGCTTGCGATCTGGTAGATCTTCAAGTCCGCATGAGGAAGGACGACCGTCCCGATGTCCCTCCCGTCCATGACGACGCTTTCATCCTCGGCCATCTTGCGCTGGAGTTCGACCATCTTCTCCCGCACCGCTTTGTAGGCGCAGGCGTAGGAGACCTCGTTGGAGACGTCGTTCTCCCGCACCCGAGAAGTGACATCCCTGCCCTTGAGATAGACATGCCCCTCCTTGTCCTCTTTCATCTCGAAGAGGGGAAGAAGGGAGAGGGCCTCTTCTTCCGAGCAGGGATTCTTCCCGTTCTCGATCAGGAAGAGGGTGAAGGCGCGATACATCGCTCCCGTGTCCACATAGAGGAACGAGAGCTTCTTGGCGACGATCTTGGCGGCGGTGGACTTGCCCGAGGCTGCGGGACCGTCGATGGCGATGCTGTAATTTCTTTTCATGAGAGGACTCCCGTGGCATAGAGGAGAAGGACGAGAATCAGGACGAAGAGCAGGACAAGGACAAGGACGATCGTCGCCAACTTGATGAGCTTTCCTTTCTCGCATGCCTGGAAACGGATGAGCTTGCTCTCCTTCTTCTGATGGCGCATGACGATCTTATCCTTCCTCTCCTGACTGTCCATGAGAAGGTCGTCGAGGCCATCGGAAAGGGATTTGTCCCCCTTCTGGAAAGGATAATCCGTCATCTCCTCGATGTTTTGTCTCAGCTCTTGGTAGCGCTGCACCCGTGTCTTCTTTTCCATCGCATTCTCCACCTACCATTATAGAGGGAAGAAAGGCATTTTTTAATCAAAGATTGTCTTTTGTTCCAAAGCGGCCTGAAGGATCCTTCGCATCCCCTTCTCGTCGTTCTTGCGGGAGAAAGGGGGAAGGTTGTCGACGGGGAAGAACTTTCTTCCCAAAACCTCGAAGCAGATCTTCTCGAGATCGACGACTGGCACCACCTCGAAGGCCAGGACATACTCCGGAATCCCGCGCGTCGGAATGCCGCGGTAGCGGTCGAGACAGGCGACAAGGCGAAGGATCTTCCCTTCGTATCCGCCCTCCTCCCTCAGCTCCTTGAGGCAGGACTCGGATGGGGAGAGGGAAAGCTCGCACCAGCCGCCCGGAAAAGACCAGAGGGAGTCAAGCTTCTCCTGCACCATCAAGACCTCCTTCCGGTCTTGAGAGAGGACGATCGCCCGCACCGAGACATTGGGCGTCGGATAGACGTTGCGGTGGAAGAGATTCTCCCCGTTGATCGTGATATCGTCCAGAAGCAGGAAGTCCTTGACGAGCTTCTGAAGCTGCCTGTAGTTGTCCCTAGCGTACTCGTCCTTGGTATACTTCAATCCCGAGCGGGTCATCTCCTCGACCTTGAGCAGGAAATCGGTCATGTCCCTTCTTTCCATGTCTTTTCCTCCTTGAAATCCGCAATTCGCTGCGATAAAATATTTTTCGCTGCCGCTATAGCTCAGCTGGTAGAGCAACTGATTCGTAATCAGTAGGTCGGAAGTTCGAATCTTCTTGGCGGCACCATCGCATATCCCCTCGCTGCGGCGAGGTTTTTTTGTCGGAGAAGAAAAAGGAGCCCGAAGGCTCCTTTCTTTCTCTTAGTCGACGAAGGCGAGGATCGCCATCTGGGCATTGTCGCCCCGACGGTTGTCCGTCTTCAGGATGCGGGTGTAGCCACCGTTACGATCCTTGTAGCGGGGGCCGAGGACGTCGAAGAGATACTGGAGGGCATTCTTCTTCGTCTTCTCCTCGATGAAGCCTTCTTCGCGGACGAAGCGGGCCGCCTGACGGCGAGAGGCCAAGTCGCCCTTCTTGGCGAAGGTGACCATGCGCTCGGCCTTCTTCTGGGCTCTCTTGGCGAATTCCAGGGTGACCTCGACCTTGCCGGAGACGATGAGCTGGGAAACGATGTTCCTCAGCATGTTCTTCTGCTTGTCGGAGGTATATCCCGCCTTGAAGCGGACGCCACCTTTTCCGTGGACGTTCTTTCTTCCGATTGTAGCCATGTTCGTTTACCTCACTTTTTCGTATTGTCGTCGTGCTGCAGGGAGAGACCGATGGCCTGGAGCTTGTCGAGAATCTCCTTGTAGGACTTCTTGCCAAGGTTGCGAACCGTCATCAGCTCGCTCTCCTTCATGTTGCAGAGGTCCTGGACCGTCTTCAAGCCGTTGCGCTTGAGGCAGTTGTAGGAGCGGACGGAAAGATCGAGGTCCTCCAGGGAGATGGTGGCGAAGTTCTTCTCGGTCGTCTCCTGCTTGGTCGTCATGATGGTGGCGTTCTTGACGCGATCGTCGAGGTCTTCGAAGAGCTTGAAGTGCTCCTCGAGAATCTTGCTGGAGAGGGCGATCGCCGCCTGAGGCGTCGTCGAGCCGTCCGTGGTGACCTCAATCGTCAGCTTCTCGTAGCTGGCATCGTGTCCGACACGGTCGGGATCGATCGTGGTCTTGACCTTGAGAATCGGGGAGTAGTTGCTGTCGACCGCGATCCAGCCAATCGGCCAGTTGGAATCCTTGTTGTCCTCGGCAAGGACGAGTCCTCTGCCGCGCCGGGCATGGAGAGTCATCTTGATGTGGCCGTCGCTGGCAAGATGGCACAGGGTCAGGTCCTTGTTGACGACCGAGACCATGTCGGGGCAGACGATGAAGCCAGCTTTGACTTCCTTCTCGCCATGGACGTCGAGCTTGAGGACGTGGTCGGCCTTGTCGTCCTCCAACTCATCGGCGAGGACGATCTGCTTGACGTTGAGGATGATCTGGACAAGATCCTCCAGGACGCCGGGAAGCTGGGAATATTCGTGCTGGGCACCCTCGACCTCGACGGCGTAGACCGCAAGGCCCGGAAGGGAAGAGAGCAAGACGCGACGGAGAGCGTTCCCGATGGTGATGCCGTAGCCGCTCTCCAGAGGGGAGATCACGAAACGACCCTGAGTCGGAGTGATGGCATCCCGATCGATGTCGAACGAGGGCTTTTCGAATTCTTTCATTGCTTTCCTCCTTTTTCTTTAGCCACGAGGACGCTTGGGAGGACGGCAGCCATTGTGCGGGATCGGCGTGACATCGGCGATGGAGAGAACCTTGAGTCCGCTCGCCTCGAGGGCACGGACAGCCGTCTCACGGCCCGGGCCAGGTCCCTTGACTTCGACGTCGACGGTCCTCAGACCGCGCTCGAAGCAGGTCTTGGCGACGGTGGAAGCGGCGACCTGGGCCGCAAAGGGAGTCGACTTGCGGGTTCCCGACATGCCGCAGGTTCCAGCGCTGGACCAGGCGATGACCCGACCCTGTTCGTCGGAGATCGAAACAATCGTGTTGGAGTAGGAAGCATGGATATGAGCGACGCCCTTGGTGAAGCCGAGCTTGGTCTTCTTCTTGCGGATCGTCGTCTTCTTGCCCTTGGCGGGAGCAGCCTTCGCTGTCGCGGCGGCCTTGGGCTTGTTGTTGATTTCAGCCATTTTCGTTACCTCTCTTTAGCCGATGGTGGCCTTCTTGTGGTTGGCGACCGTCTTTCTGGGACCCTTGCATGTACGGGCATTGGTCTTGTCCCTCTGTCCACGGCAGGGCAAGCTCCTCTTGTGGCGGTTGCCCCGATAGGTTCCGATTTCCTCAAGTCTCTTGATGTTGAGGGCGACTTCACGGCGGAGGTCACCTTCGACGACATAGTGGGAGACCTGGTTGCGGACGGCGGTGAGCTCCTCTTCCGTGCAATCCTTGACGCGCTTGGTCGGATCGACCTTGGCATCCGCACAAATCTTGAGGGCTCTCGTCATTCCGATGCCGTAGATGTAGCGAAGCGAATACGCCAGCTGCTTGTCGTTGGGAATATCCACACCTGCAATTCTTGCCATAATCTTTTTTCTTTCCTCCTTAGCCCTGTCTCTGCTTGTGCTTGGGGTTGGAGCAGATGACCATCACTCTTCCCTTGCGCTTGATGACACGGCACTTGTCGCAAATCGGCTTGACTGAAGCTCGAACTTTCATGTTCAGTTCCTCCTTACTTACTTGTATCGGTACACGATGCAGCCATTGGTGACATCATATGGGGAGATTTCCACCGTGACCCGGTCCCCGGGGAGGATGCGAATCTTGTTCATGCGCATCTTTCCGGAGATCCTGGCTCGGATCATGGCGCCTCCGTCGAGCTTGACCGAATACTTCTCGGCGGGGAGGGTTTCGAGAACGGTGCCCTCCATCTTGATGAAATCTTCTCTGCTCATTTTTGATTCTCCAATTCGCTTAGATGTCTTCTCACGTTGGAGTCGACCGATGTGATCAAGGCTCCCGTCTTGGTGATGAGGACGTCGTTTTCGTAGTGGGCGGTCAGCCTCCTGTCGGCGCTTTGGACGGTCCAACCGTCCTTGAGCGTCACGACCTTGTTCGACCCCGCCAGGACCATCGGCTCGATTGCCAGACACATCCCTTCTCTCAGGAAGGGGCCAAGGCCCAGAGTCGAGTCGTAGTAGTTGTAGATGAAGGGATCTTCGTGCATCTCCCGGCCCAAGCCGTGACCGCCGTATTCCTTGACGAGGGAGAAGTGATAGCGGTCGGCGACTCTCTGGATGGCCATGGAGATCTCGTTGAGATGGATGCCCGGACGAAGGATCTTGTAGGCTTCATAGAAACATTCTTCACTGCAGCGGATGAGCTCTTGCGCTTCAGCGGAGATGTTTCCGACGGCGAACGTCCGGCAGGCATCGCCTTGCATGGACGTATCATCGACGTTCCCCATGTCGACGGAGAGGATGTCTCCCTCCTTGAGGATGTGATCCTTGTGGGGAATGCCGTGGATCAGGGTTTCGTTGACGGAGGTGCAGACGGCACCGGGGAATCCGTCATACCCCTTGAAGGTCGGCTTGCAGCCTTCCTCCCGAAGGAATTTCTCGGCCAGATGGCTGATCTCGAAGGTGGAGCGACCCGGTCGGATCTCCAGGGAGAGCCTGTCGAAGACTCTCCCCAGTTTCTGTCCGACTTCGATCAAGTCGTCCATCTCCTTCTTGGACTTGATGATGATGGCCATTCGACTCAGAGAACTTCCTGGATGTGTCCGAAGACCGTGTCGATGCTCTCGAGGGCATCGATCTCCCGGACCAATCCCTTGCCCTTGTAGTACTCCACAAGAGGCATGGTCTTGCTCTTGTAATCGTCCAGGCGGACCTGGAAGGACTCGGGACGGTCGTCGTTGCGAAGGATGATCTTCTCCCCGCAATGGTCGCAGATTCCCTCGACCTTCGGCTTCTTCGTCTTGAGGTTGTAGGAAGCGCCGCAGCTGGGGCAGACCCGACGGGAAGCGATGCGGTCGATCAGCTCCTTGTCATCGGCGACAAGAAGAAGGACCGCCGTGATCTTCTTCCCGAGCTTTGCGAGGATCTTCTCCAAGGCCTCGGCCTGGGCAATCGTCCTGGGGAAGCCGTCCAGGAGGAAGCCCTTCTTGCAATCATCTTTCTTCAGGCGCTCCTCGACAAGGCCGATCGTGACCTCGTCCGGGACGAGCTGTCCCTTCTCGATGTAACGGTTGGCCTCGAGTCCCAACTTCGTCCCTTCCTTGATGGCGGCACGGAACATGTCGCCGGTGGAGATGTGAGGGATCTTGTACGTCTCGACGATCTTCTCGGATTGCGTGCCCTTTCCCGCGGCGGGAGGGCCCATGATGATGATGTTCTTCTCTTCGTTTTGTGCCATATTACAGTTCACTCTCCGCATAGCCATGGCCGGCCAGGATGCCGGCGATCTGATTGGAGACTTCCAGGGCGACGCCGACGACGATGATGAGACCCGTGCCTCCCAGCGACAAGGACGCATCGACTGCCCCGGACATGGAGAGGATGACGGGAAGCAGGGCGATGAAGCACAGGGCCATCGAGCCCATGAACGTCATGCGGGAGAGAGTCTTGCTGATGTAGTGCTCCGTCTCGACGCCGGGCTTGATCCCCGTGATGTAGGTTCCGGATGTCTGGAAGTTCTCCGCGATCCGCTCCGGATTGATCTGAAGCTGCGCATAGAAGTAGGAGAAGAGGATGATGAGGATCGCATAGATGATCGGCCCGAAGGGGAAGGAGAAGCTGTCCGTCAGAGGTGTCATCGCCTGGTAGTTGAAGACGTCCATGACGATTTCCATCCAGTGCGGAGTCGTCTCCGCGGTGTTGAAGAGGGAGATGATGATCGACGGGGCGACCATGATGGAGGAAGCGAAGATGACCGGCATGACCGAGCTGGCGTTGACCTTGATGGGGAGGAAGGAGGACTGCTGGCTGGCCAGTTCGTTGCTGGCGCTGGTGTTGGAGTGGCTCACCGGGAGCTTTCGGACGCTGCGCTCGATGAAGGTGACGAAGACGATGATGGCAAGGAAGGCCAGGAGATAGAGTGCAATCTGGACCGAGCCCTGCAGGATGAGGTCGGGAGTGCCCGAGGCGATCGAATCGCCAAGGAAGCTCTCGAAGGCACCCGTGATCTGGCTGGGAAGACTCGAGATGATGCCGGCGAAGATGAGCATGGAGATTCCGTTTCCGATGCCCTTGTCCGTGATCTGGTCGCCGAGCCAGTTGAGCATCATCGAACCGGCGACCAGGAAGATGATGACCTTCGTATAGCCCCAGGCCGTGTCGTCGTCAAGGGAGATTCCCTCGCCCGAGTTGGAGAGGGCGACGATGATGCCGTACGCCTGGACCGCCGCCAAGACCACGGAGAGGATCCTGGTGACGACGTTGAGCCTCTTCCTTCCGGACTCGCCTTCCTTGGTCATCTGGGTGAGGGCGGGAAGGACGTCCATCGAAAGCAGCTGGATGATGATCGATGAGGTGATGTAGGGAGAGACGCCGAGGGCGAAGAGGGAGAAGTTCTGAAGCGCTCCGCCGCCCATCATGTTGAGGAGGGAGAAGGCATTGGTGGTGTCGGCGAAGAAGGATTCATCCGGCGTGACCCCCGGAACGACGATAGCCGAACCGATCCGGAACACAAAGAAGATAGCGAGGGTGAAGAGAATGCGGTTGAGAACCTCCTTGTTGTGGAAAAACGCGGCTACCTTTTTCATCAGTCGACCTCAGTTTCTTCCTCGTGGACGTGGGCCTTGAATGCGACCCTGGCATCCTTCAAGGACACGACGGTGCAGCTTCCGCCAGCCTTCTCGACAGCTTCCTTGGCCTTGGCCGAGAAAGCCTGGAGGGCGATGTCCAACTTCTTGGAGATCTCCCCCTTGCCCAGAAGCTTGACGGGCTTGTTGAGGTTCTTGATGAGTCCGATCTCGATGAGAAGAGTGTTGTCGATCTTGGTTCCGTCCTCGAAGTCATAGCGAGCGAGGTCGCGGAGATTGACCGCGACGTACTCGACACGGCCGTGGTTGACAAAGCCGTGCTTCGGGACGCGACGGAACAGAGGAAGCTGTCCGCCTTCGAAGCCGACCGGGACCTTCGGGCCCTGACGGGCGCCTTGACCCTTCTGTCCTCTGGCCGAGGTCTTTCCGAGACCCGAGCCGATACCCTGACCGACTCTCTTGGGGAGATGGCGGGAACCCTTGGCGATCTTGAGATTGCTCAAATCCATGGTCATTCCTCCTTACTTCTTCTCCGCAAGCGTCTTTCCGTAGCGCTTGGTGAGGACTTCGTCATACGTCTTGAGCTGCTGGAGTCCGTCGACCGTGGCCTTGACGGCGTTGGTCTGGGTCCTCGAGCCGTAGATCTTGGAATAGACGTTCTTGACGCCAGCCAGTTCCAGGATGGCGCGGACGGCACCGCCGGCGATCAATCCCGTACCTTCCGGAGCGGGCTTGAGGAAGACCTTGGTGGCACCAAAGCGTCCCATGACCGGATGGGTGATGGAATCGTTCTTGGTGATCTGGATCTTGAAGAGGTTCTTCCGGGCAGCGGCGATCGCCTTCTTGATGGCCTCGGGGACTTCGATGGACTTGCCAAGTCCATAGCCGTACTTGCCCTTGCCGTCACCGATGACGACCAAGGCCGTGAAGCGCATCCTCTTTCCGCCCTTGACGGTCTTGCTGACGCGGGAGATCTTGACGACCCTCTCGTCGTAGAGCTTTTCCTCGGGACGGAAGCCGCGTCCGCCACGGCGGTTGTTGCCCTTGAAGCCGCCCCGGCTCTTGTTTCCGGAAGCGTTGGGGCCTCTGCGATTGTCTTTCTCGCTGTGCTCTGCCTTGGCCGGAACGCCCTGGCTGACAGCGGTGTTCTTGTTGTTCTCTTCCATGTTGCCTGTTCTCCTAGAAGACCAATCCCGCTTCGCGGCAAGCCTCGGCGAGAGCCTGGACCTGTCCGTGATAGAGATAGCCCGAACGATCGAAGACGACTTCCTTGACCTTGAGGTCGAGGGCCTTCTTGGCAAGATCCTTGCCGACCTCGGCAGCGGCGGCGCAGTTGGAGGGATTCTCCAAGCCGAGCTTGGCCGAAGAGGAGGAGCAGAGGGTCTTGTGGCAGCTGTCGTCGATCAAGGCAGCATAGATGTACTTGTTGGAGCGGTAGATGGAGATGCGAGGACGAGCGGTCGTTCCCTTGATCTTGCCGCGGATGCGAAGATGACGATGCTTTCTCTGAGCGTTGCGATCGAATGTCGTGTACATGGTCTCTTCCTCCTTTACTTACTGCCGGCCTGCTTCTTGGCCGAAGCGGGCTGACGCAGGGTGATGACCTCACCCTTGTAGCGAATGCCCTTGCCGTGATAGCACTCGGGCTTGCGGACGGCGCGGATCAAGGCCGCCATCTGTCCGACCTTCTGCTTGTCGATGCCAGTGACGGTGATCTCGGCCTGCTTGATGGAGACTTCGACCCCGTCGATGGGATGGACGACATCCTCATGGGAGTGGCCGACGTGGAGGACGAGGTCCTTGCCACGCATCTCGCCGCGGTAGCCGACGCCCTTGATCTCGAGGACCTTGGTGTAGCCGTTGGTGACGCCTTCGACCATGGTCTGGATGAGGGCGCGGGTCGTGCCGTGGAACATCCTCATAGAAATGGAGTCGTTCGGACGCTTGACCAGGAATTCGTTGTCCTTCTCCTCGAAGGTCATGTGCGGATTGAAGGTCTGGGAGAGCTCTCCCTTGGGTCCCTTGACTGTTACCTTGCTACCCTCGACGGAGATCTTCACTCCGGCCGGGATAACAATCGGTTTCCTTCCGATTCTTGACATTGGTGTTTCTCCTTACCACACGTAGGCGAGAACCTCGCCTCCCATGTTGTTCTTGCGGGCTTCCTTGTCCGTCATGACGCCCTTGGAAGTGGAGATGATTGCGATGCCAAGGCCGTTGAGGACCTTGGGGAGCTTGCTGACGGGAACGGTGATCCGAAGACCCGGCTTCGAGATGCGCTTGAGTCCGGAGAGAACCCTTTCGCCGTGGGCGGTATACTTGAGGGTGATCGTCAGCGTCTTGTAGGGCTTCTTCTCTTCCTGGGCGACGGCGTAATCCGCGATGAAGCCTTCCTTCTTGAGGATCTCGCAGATCTTTTCGTTCATCTTGGTGGTGGGGAGAAAGACCGTCTTGTTGTGCATAAGGTTGGCGTTGCGGATGCGGGTGAGCATGTCCGCGATGGTATCGTTGACCATTTTCTCTTCCTCCTTTCCTTACCAGCTCGACTTGTGCATGCCGGGGATCTCGCCGTTGTAGGCCATCTCCCTGAGGCAGATGCGGCAGACGCCGAATTGACGGATGATTCCGTGGACACGTCCGCAGCGGCTGCAGCGACGATAGTTTCTCGTGGAGAACTTCGCCGGCTTGCTGCACTTGATGATCAATGCTTTACGAGCCATATTCTCTCGACCTCCTATTTCGCAAAGGGCATGCCGAACTTCTCGAGCAGAGCGTGGCATTCCTTGTCAGTCTTGGCCGTCGTGACGATGACGACGTCCATTCCCTGGGTCCTGGTGACCTTGTCATACTGGATCTCGGGGAAGATGAGCTGTTCCTTGACGCCCGTGGAATAGTTGCCACGGCCATCGAAGGAATCCTTGCTGACGCCGCGGAAGTCGCGGACGCGAGGAAGGTCGATGTTGATGAACTTGTCGAGGAAGTCATACATCCGGATGCGGCGCAGAGTGACCTTGACGCCGACGGGGACGCCTTCGCGGAGCTTGAAGTTCGCAATGGACTTCTTCGCCTTGGTGACGACCGGCTTCTGTCCGGCGATGGTGCTCATCTCCTTGACCGCCTCTTCGACGTTCTTCTCGTTGGAGCCGAACTCGCCAAGACGCATGTTGAGGACGATCTTGACAAGCTTGGGGCACTCCATGATGGAGGAGTAGTGGAACTCTTCCATCAGTTCCGGAACGATCTTTTCCTTGTAGAAGGTCTCCAGCCGAGAGACGACCTTGGCCTTCAGGGCGCCTTCGGAATGGTTCTTGCGAACGGAGACGCCGTTCTTCTTTTCTTCAGCCATTGTTCATTCTCTCCTTAGTTGAGGATGGTTCCGCTCGCCTTGGCGTAGCGAACCTTCTTGCCGTCCTGGAGCTTGTATCCGACCTTCGTCCTCTTGTCGGTCTTGGGATCGACGAGAGCGACGTTGGAGACATCGATGGGAGCGTTGAAGTCGACGATCTTGCCCTCGGCATTGCCCTGGGTGGGCTTGACGTGTTTCTTGCGGGCGTTGACGCCTTCGACGACGACCTGATTGGTCTTGGGCATGGCCTTGAGGACCTTGCCCTTGGCGCCCTTGTACGCACCGGCGATGACGACGACCATGTCGCCAGTCTTGATTTTCATGATTCCTTCCTCCTTAGAGAACTTCGACCGCCAAGGAGACGATCTTCATGAACATATCGCCCCTGTCGCGGAGCTCGCGGGCCACCGGCCCGAAGACACGGGTGCCCTTCGGGGTTCCGTCATCGTTGATCAGGACGACGGCGTTGTCGTCGAAGCGGACGGTCGAGCCATCCTTTCTCTGATACGCCTTCTTGACGCGGACGATGACGCCCTTGACGACTTCGGACTTCTTGACCTTGCCGTTGGGGATGGCATCCTTGACGGCGCAGATGACGACGTCTCCGACCGAGGCGCTGCGGCGGAAGCTGCCGCGAAGCATGCGGAAGACTCTCACCGAACGGGCGCCGGAATTGTCGGCGACGACCAGATTCGTTTCGTTCTGAACCATGGACTACTCTCCCTTCTTGACGATCTTCACCAGGCGGAAGCGCTTGTCATGGCTGATCGGACGGCATTCCTCGAACACCACGATATCGCCAACCTGAGCTTCGTCCTTGCGATCGTCGACCTTGTACTTCTTGCGGGCCGTGACTCTCTTCTTGTAGATCGGATGGGCCTTCTTGACCTCCGTCTCGACGACGATGGTCTTCTGCATGTTGTGGCTGACGACCTTGCCCTGGAGGCGTCTGCGGTTTGAGGTCTTGGTGACCTGTTCGTTTTCCATAGTGTCCTCTGACCTCCTTACTTCGCCGCTTCCTCAGCCTTGGCCTTCTTCCGTTCGTTCTCGACGGTGAGGCACTTGGCGATGTCCTTGCGGCACTGGTTGATCTTGTTTCCGTTGTCGAGCTGACCGGCCTTGGCCTGGAAGCGCAGGGTCAGAAGGTTTCCCTTGAGCTCGTAGACCTTCTTGCGAAGATCCTGGTCGGAAAGCTTTCTCACATCTTCGATTGTCATTTCAATACCTCGCCTTTCTGAACGACACGGGACTTGACGGAGAGCTTGTAGCCCGCCTGACGGAGGGCTTCCTTGCAATCCGCATCGGCAAGGCCCGCGACCTCGAACATGACCGTGCCCTTCTCGATGACGGCAGCCCAGGTCTCGACCTGGCCCTTTCCGTTACCCATACGGACCTGGAGAGGCTTCTTGGTGATGCCCAGGTAGGGGAAGACGCGGATGTAGAGCTTGCCGGTCTTCTTGGTGAACTTCGAGAGGACGACACGGGCGGCCTCGATCTGGCGGTTGGTGATGTATCCACCTTCCGTCGCGGCAAGGCCATAGCTTCCGAAGGCGACCGTGTTGCCGCGGGAAGCCTGTTTCTTGGGGCGCACGAGATGGGAACGGCGCCACTTGGTTCTTTTAGGCTGTAGCATCCTTATTCTCCTTTTTGAACCTCAGCCTTCGGGGCGGCTTTGGTCTCCGCTCCGGCGTGGGGTCCGTTCTGGTGGCCGTTGTTGGGACGGCGGTTGTCGCGATTGAAGCGGCCGCGTCCGAAGCGACTGGTCTCGGGGCGCTTGTCGCGGAGTTCCTTGTAATTCTCCGGAAGGGCGATCCAGACCTTGATGCCGATGACGCCATAGGTGGTATGGGCATCGACGTGAGCATAATCGATCGGCTGACGGAGGGTGTGGAGGGAGAGGACGCCGTCGCGATACTCTTCATAACGGGCGATTTCGGCACCGCCGAGACGGCCCTTGGCCATGGTCTTGCAACCCTTGGCACCGGCGCGCATGACGCGCTGGATGGCCTTCTTCTGGACGACGCGGAAGGAGGCGCGCTGCTCGATCTGCTTGGCGATGTCCTTAGCGACCAAGACGGCATCGAGATCGGGGTTCTTGACCTCGACGATGCTGACCTTGACGCTGTCGGCCTTGCGGTTGAGGATTTTGGCCAGATCGCCGCGGATCTGCTTGATGTTGGCGGAATCCTGCCCGATGACGACAGCGGGATGGCTGACGTGGATGGAGATGGTGATGTCGTTCTTGATGCGCTCGATGTCGATGTGGCTGAGTCCCGCATCCTGCTTGTCGAGCTTCGGCTCCAGGTACTTGCGGATCTTGATGTCCTCTTGCAGATAAGAGGCGAAGTGTTTCTTGTCGGCGTACCAGTGGCTGGACCACTCACGGTTGATGCCCAGTCTCAGGCCGTTCGGATTGACTTTCTGTCCCATGGTTTACTTGGCCTCCCGATTCTTCAGCGTGACATAGACGTTCGACCATCTCTTGACAAGGCCGCTGGCGGCTCCCTTGGCCCTGGGCAGGATGCGCTTGAGCTTGAGGGAATCGTTGGCGGTGATCGAAGCGACGTAGAGGGTGTCGCGATCCATGTGGAAGTTGTTGACGGCGTTGGCTTCGGCGGACTTGATCAGCTTCTTGATGTCCCGGGCGCAGAGCTTCTCTGTGTTCTCCAGGATGTCATAGGCCGTGTCGATGTCCTTGCCACGGACCAAGTCGATGACCAGGCGGACCTTTCTCGGAGTGACGCCGTAGTTGTTGAGCTCAGCCTTGGCCTCATTGCGAAGAGGCTTGTTCTCTTCCGGCTGAACGGTGTTCTTTTCTTTGGCCATTTTCTAGTGAACTCCTTACTTCTTGGCTTCGGTCGTGCTGTCGGCACCCGAGCGGTGATGGGTGAAGGTACGGGTGAAGACGAACTCGCCGAGCTTATGACCGACCATATCCTCGGTGATGTAGACCGGGACGAAGGCGCGTCCGTTGTGGACAGAGATGGTGTGCTGGATGAAGTCGGGGAAGATGGTGGAAGCGCGAGACCAGGTCTTGATGACTTCCTTCTTTCCGCTCTGGTTCTGCTCTTGGACCCTCTTGAGAAGGCGAGGATCGCAATACGGACCTTTCTTGAGACTTCTAGACATGTGTCATTCTCCTCCTGGATTACTTGGCGTTGCGCCGACGGACGATGAGATGGTTGCTGCGGGCCTTGCGAGAGCGCGTCTTGACGCCCATGAGACGTCTGCCCCAAGGGGAGCGAGGCGCATCGTGGCCGATCGGGCACTTGCCCTCACCACCACCGTGGGGATGGTCGTTCGGGTTCATGACCGAGCCGCGGACCGTCGGCCTTTCCCCAAGCCAGCGGGTTCTTCCGGCCTTGCCCTTGTGGACAAGGTTGTAGTCTTCGTTTCCGACGTTGCCGATCGTGGCGCGGCAGGTCAGAAGGAACTTGCGGACTTCGCCGGAGGCCAGTCTCAGAGTGGCATACTTGCCTTCCTTGCCGAGGATCTGAGCACCCGTACCGGCAGCGCGGCAGACCTGGCCGCCCTTGCCCGGCTCGAGCTCGATGTTGTGGACGACGATACCTTCGGGGATGGAACCCAGTTCCATGCAGTTTCCGACGTTGATCTCGCCGGCCTTGCCGTCGGTGACCTTCATTCCGACCGTCAGTCCCTTCGGGCAGAGGATGTAGCGCTTCTTGCCCTTCTTGTTGATGACAAGGGCGATGCGGCAGTTGCGGTTGGGGTCATATTCGATGGCCAGGACCGTGCTCTCCTCTTCGCCGGAGCGACGAAAGTCGATCAGGCGATACATCTTCTTGTGACCGCCGCCGATGTGACGGCAGGTGATGTAACCTTGGGAATTTCTTCCGCCCGTCTTCTTCAGGGGGACGATCAAAGCTTTTTCAGGAGTCTTCTTCGTGATGTCTCCGGTGGCAAGCGTGGAGAGGTGTCTCATGCCCGGAGTGATCGGGTTATATTGCTTGATTGCCATATCTTTCTCCTCTAATTTGCTTTTTCCTTATTCTTACTTCTCTTCCGCATCCTTCGTCGCCTTCATCTCCTCGGTGGCGACGGCTTCCTGGATCTTTCCGAGATCGAAGGAAGAATCGAAGCGGACGATGGCCTTCTTGTAGGCCGGGAGATAACCGGAGTAGCGGCCGACTCTCTTAGGCTTGCGGCGAACGTTGATGGTGTTGACCGCGCTGACCTTCGCACCGAAGACCGCCTGGACCGCTCTCTTGATCTCGGTCTTGGTCGCCTTCGGAGAGACCGCAAAGACCAGGGCGTTCTCCTCGTCGCGGAGACGCTGGGTCTCTTCCGTGACGATCATGTGCTTGAGGATTTCGAAGTCCTTGATGATGGCCGGGCGGAACTGGAACTCCGGATTCGTTTCTTCGACCTTCTTCTCCTCGACCTTCTTGGCGGCCTTGCGAGTCTTCTTCGCAGGAGCCTTTTCCTCGGCCGGGACGGTCTCTTCGACCTTCTTGTTTTCTTCAGCCATTAGTTCTGTTCCTCCGTTTCTGCCTCTTGGGTAGGAATGACGCCCTTGACAAGGATCAGCTTGTTGGCGTTGAGGACATCATAGACCGAGACGTTGTCCGCCGTGGTCAAGGTGATGCTCGGGATGTTGCTGCTGGCGCGGATGAGGTTCTCATCCAAGCCGTAGACAACCAAGAGGTTTTTCTTCTCGTCCGCATGGATGCTCTTGAGCGTCTGGACGAAGTCCTTCGTCTTGGCGGAGGGGCAAGCCTCGTCCGTCAGGACGATGACGTTTCCACCCTGGGCCTTGTCCGTGAGGGCGGAAGTGAAGGCGACGAAGTGTTCCTTCTTGTTCATCTTGAGCTTGTAGCTCTGCTCTCCGTTGGGGCCGTGGACGACGCCGCCGTGTCTCCAGATCGGGGAGTTTGTCGTACCGGCTCTGGCGCGGCCGGTGTGCTTCTGTCCGTAAGGCTTGCGGTTGCTGCCGTGGACTTCGCTGCGGTCAAGCGTCTTGGCCGTGCCGAGTCTCCGATTGGAGAGGTCGACGCGGACGGCGCGCTGGACGACGACTTCGTTGATTTCCGTCCCGAAGAGTTCCTCGGGAAGAGTGACTTCGCCGACCTTCTCGCCCTTGTAGTCGAGAACCGGCTGGGTCAGGTAGTTCTTTTCGTTAGCCATTTCCATTACTCCTTGCCGAGATTAGCGGACCTTCTTGTTGGTGGTCTGCTTCTTCTGGCCGGCCTTTTCCTTCTTGACTTCCATCTTGGCTAAGGCCTCAGCGTTCTTCCGCTCGATATCTGCGATCGATTCGGTGGTGTAGTCGACGATCGTTCCGACCGCAAACGGCTTGCAAGTTCTCTTGATGGCCGTGCGGATCTTCAGGACGGCGAGCTTGGGTCCGGGGACCGAACCGCGGATGAGGATGCAGTTCATGGACGGATCGACCTTGACGATGGGGAGGTCGAGGATGGTGGTCGTCTGCGGTCTCCAGTGTCCGGACATCTTCTTTCCGGCGTGGACGCGGTTGTTGCAGCGTCCGTTGGTGGCAAGGGAACCGATCTGGCGGTGATAGCCAGAGCCGTGTCCCTTGGGTCCGATGTGGCCGTGATATCTCTTGATCGTGCCCGTGTATCCGTGGCCCTTGCTCTTGGCCGTGACGTCGACCATGTCGCCGGCCTGGAAGATTGAGCAATCGATGGCCTGTCCGACCTCGTGGCTGGGATAGATCTCATCGCCTTCGATCTCGCGGATGACGTACTTGGGAGACGTGTTGGCCTTCTTGGCAATGCCGAGCTCGCACTTGTTGGCGCGGCTTTCCTTCTTGTCTTCATAGCCGACCTGCAGGGCTTCGTAGCCGTCCTTCTCCTTGGTCTTCTTCTGGAGAACGACGTTCGGCAGGACTTCGACGACGGTCACGGGGTAGGTGTGGCCGTCCTCGGTGAAGACGGAAGTCATTCCGATCTTTCTTCCGATGATGGATTTCATAAATCCTCTCCTCCTTTAGGTTTAAAGTTTGATTTCAACATCGACACCGGCAGGAAGATCGAGGTTCTTGAGAACGTCGATGGTCTGCTTGGTCGGGCGGTTGATGTCGATCAGTCTCTTGTGAGTGCGGATTTCGAACTGCTCACGGGAGTCCTTGTCGACGAAGGGCGAACGAAGAATGGTGAAGATCTGTTTTTCGGTCGGGAGCGGAATCGGTCCCACGACCTGAGCGCCGGTCTTCTTGGCGGCTTCGACGATCTTTGCGACCGCCTGGTCAAGGACTTTGTGGTCATAGCCCTTGAGACGAACACGGATGGATTTGTTTTCTGCCATGTTTCTTTCCTTCCTTGCCTAAGATCTCTGTTTAGGCATCCGTTCGGTATGAATTACCCGAATACGTTGACAACCGCTGTCCGCGTTTCGGCAACTTCACACGTCAATACGGGCTGAAATGGCGTTCAGCGTTGTCCATTCTATCGCAAAGGGCAATCAGCGTCAACAAATTTCGTTCATCTTTTCAATCTTTTGTTTTGCCCGCTATATATAAGGATTAGATGCTCCTCTTCCGATAGCAACCCTTTAGGGTGTTTCTCGCCTTCTTTCCCTCTCCATCTATGCTATGATGTCCCTATGAAAATCACAGAGAATTCCCCAGCCGCAAAAAGGCTGGAGCAGCTGATCCGACAGGACGAGATCAATCGCGAGGAAAGCTCCTTGCTCTCCGACTTCCTCGACCATCACTTTGACGAGATCGACAGCCAGCTCCTGTCGACGATCCACAAGGCCCTCTCCCTTCCCATCGAGAAGAGCTATTCCCAGGCGATCCTCTCGACCTTGGACATCGATCCGGACGAAGAAGAGCTCAAGAAGCTTCTGGAGTGCGGTTTCCTCTCCGACGTCTGTCTTCTCTCCGCCAAGGACTTCCTTGGAAATCCCTACCTCAAGAAGATCCGCCTCAAGGAGAAGAGAAGCGGAAAGTGGTCTCTCTCCTGGAACTACTTCCTTCCTTACGAGGGATTCCTTTTGAAGGCGACGGAGAGCAAAGGGAAGGAAAAAGACTATGCCCTCAAGGACGCCATCGCCTTCTTCCCGGAGAAGGTCGACTATCCGGTCGTCCTGGAGAAGGATCACGTCTGGATGAGCGTCACTCCCTATGAGATCGAGACGATGAAAGAGCCGCTGAAGAAGGCTACGGGAAAGGTCCTCGCCCTGGGACTCGGCCTTGGCTATTACCCCTTCATGGCCTTGGAGAAGAAGGAAGTGGAGGAAGTCGTGGTCGTGGAGAAGGACAAGGACGTCCTCTCCCTCTTCGAAAAGGAGATCCTTCCCCAGTTCCCGAGGAAGAAGATCACCTTGATCCATGCGGACGCAAAGGACTATCTCGAAAAGAAGAACACAACCTTCGACACGACCTTTTTCGACATCCACTCCACCGCAGAGGACAGCTTGGAAAGCTACCTCCTCGCCCTGAAGGAAAGAAAGAGAACGGGGAACGTCTCCTTCTGGATTGAGAGCTCGACCCTCTCCTTCCTCCGCCAGCTCGTCCTCCTTCTCCTGGAGATGGAGCTGGAGAAGGATTCCACCGTTCCCGAGGGAACAAAAGAAGAACAGAACCTCTTCCTTTGCATGCGGAAAAACCTCCAAGACCGAGTCCTCACATCCGCCGAAGAGGTCGACCTTCTTCTCTCCGATTCCTTGCTTCAGGAATTGCTCCTCAACTGCGAGAACGGTTGACCCAAAAAGAGATTCGCACTTCCCGTCCATCCGAAAGGATGGGCTTTTTTCTGTCCTCCTTGTCCCAAAAAGAGTGAAAACAAAAACTGCCATGGTTTCCCATGGCAGTCGGTGACGTTTCTTGAATCTCAGGCCTTCAAGCCAAGCTTTCCGATCTGACTCCGGAGAGAGCGGGCGATGACGGTGAAGATCGGCTCCAGGATGAGGACGACGCAGACGGCCGAGAGCAGGATGATCTGCATCATGGACGGAGTGGCAATGACATCGAAGTATTCCGGAAGCTTCCAAGGAAGGAGGAGGAAGAAGACAGAGAAGAGGATCGGAGTGATCAAGCAGGCGACGATGCAGCCGAAGATGTTGCCGCCGAGACGACGGGAATGATAGACGCCCTTGTCCTTGAGGGCGAGCTCTCCGTGCTTGCGGATGTAATTCCGGCGCAGGGAAGGAACGACCCAGCGGAAGAAGCGGACGAGAAGGACGATCAGGATGCCGAGAGCCGGAACGGAGAGAGTCGCATAGTAGACATAGATGAGGATCTTATGCCAGAGATCCGGATTGGGCAGTTTCGCCACATAAGGAGAAAGGAAGGCGAAGACATAGGTGAGGACGGAGGAATCCTTGGTCTTGAGCAAGGAGAAGTCACCCGTCGGCAAAGAAGAATCGACCGTCACGACCGGAAGGAAAGCCAAGGCAGCAAGGGCGCAGAGAGCGAAGAAAGTCGCAAAGAAGCGCAGGGCAAGGTCTCCGTTGAACAAGCCCTTGTGGGCATCGTAGAGAGCGAAGACTCTCTCCTCCGCCGACATCTCCTCCTTCGGCTTCACCGCAGGAGCGACGGGTTTGGCGCTTTGGACAACCTCTTCCTTCTTCTCTTCGAAAAGGGGAGAGGGCTTGGCGACTTCTTTCATCGACTTCAGATAATTCTCATATTCATCGGCTGGAACCCAGACGAACTTGGCATGGCAATGAGGGCAACGCTCTGGCGTCCCGTAAAAGTCTTTCTGGCATCGTGGGCACTTCATGGCACTCCTCCTTTCCCGATGATGCACGAACCCTCCTGAGGGGCATATCGACGAAAGTGAACGAATTCCCAGGGCGAGATAAGCCCTTACAAATCAGACGGGAGAATCCGTCTCACTACTAAATATTAAATTATCCAAGATAGAAGAGTATTGTCAAGAAAATATCGCAGAGTTAGCGCTTTTTTCCAAGCGGGAAATCATTCCGTCCTCGCTTTGGAAGTGCTTTCCGCGGCAGGAAAAGCACCCCTCTTTTTCAAAAGAACGCAACGAGGAGAAAATCACTTCTCCCCCTTCTCTTTCTGGTTCTTTTCCAGTGCGGAGAGAACGGACTGGATGTCATCCTTTCCATAGACGTATTTCTTGCCGCAGAACTCGCAGGAAACCTCCTGCTCCTTCCCTTCTTCGACAATTTCTTTGAGCGTTTGTGTTCCAAGAGTGGCCAAGGCCTGCAATCCCTTTTCCTTGGAGCAATGACAAGCGAAACGAACTTCTTTCCGTTCTAGGAATTGAACGCCAAGCCCAGAAAGGAGAATCGAAAGCAGGTCTTCCGGAGTCTTGCCCTGGCGATAGACATCCGTGACCGAATGGAACTTCTTGAGGTTATCCTCAAGGGTCGAGACCGTCTTCTCCGAGGCGTGCGGCATCAGCTGGATCAGGAAGCCTCCGGCTTGGTTGATCATCACGTCCTTGTTGAGAAGGACACCAAGGCCGATTGCCGTTGGTGTCTGTTCCGACTGGGCAAAATAGTACGTCAGGTCTTCGGCGATCTCTCCCGTGACGAGGCGGACTTGAGAGACATAGGGTTCCTTCAGGCCATAGTCCTTGATCACGGTCAGGACACCCTTTCCGATCGCCCCTCCGACATTGAGATGGCCTGCCGCATTGGGAGGAAGGATGACTTCGGGATTGCTGACATATCCCTTGACCTCTCCCTTGCTGTTGGCCGTGGCCAAGACTTGCTTGAGCGGGCCGTCGCCCTGGATGTGGATCGTGATCAGGTCCTTCTCGCTCTTGAGCATGTCTCCCATGATCAAGGCCGCAGAGAGCGTCCTTCCCAAGGCGGCGATCGCAATCGGGGAATTGTCGTGGATCTTCCTCGCCTCCTCGACCAGGTTCCTTGCCGTCACGGCAAAGGCACGGATCTCTTCATTCTCCGTCAAGGCACGAACTAGGTAATCGTTCATCTATTTTTCCTCCAACCTTTCTATCAGGAAACTCATCGGACGGAAGCCATCGTTGCAGGAGAGAAGGAGAGCCCTGGAATCCTTCATCCATCCCTGAATGGGCTCTTCGATTCCCTCTCTCCACTTCTTCAAGAAGGGAAGGAGCGTCTCCCAGAAGCTGTCGCAGAGACCATCTGGCTTTATCAATCCATCCGAGAGGAAGACCTGCCCGACTTGAAGCGGGCAAGCAACGGCAAGGACGTTCTCGTACTTCTCCATCAGATCCGGATAGGTCGACTGACGTACGGCCGTGATGCGGAACAATCCTTCCATTCTTCTTTTCTCCTCCGTTTCTTCCCTCTTTCAAAAGAACATGGATTTCTCTTACGAAATCATAGACCATCCTCAGGAAAAATCAACGTTTTTGCCGTCTCACACAGAGCATTCCAAGAATAGAATGGGGCATCCGGAAATAGAAGAAGCATATTGATGATAATAAAACATCTTTATCAATCTTATTTGCATTACTTTCTTTTTATAATTTGAGCCTCTTTATAAATTTCAAAGTAAACTATTGAGCAGATATTTATACATTACACAAATCATAAGCTCTCGTCCCTCTACCTCAATTTTCTGCCTGAGATAGAAAGAATCGCACTCGATTTCTTCTCTTTTCACAGACGACAGAAGCCCTCAAAAGAAAAGAAGCAAAACAAGTATTCTGGTATTTTTGCAACGTCTTTTCGATTGCACTATACTAGAGGAAAGAGGAGGGGAATTGATGTCACGATGCAAGCTGTTGTCGAAGGTCGATCATGTCTCTCAACCTCTTCACCGATGAGAATTGATTGGTCGTTCTTGGTCAAAGTATATGAAATGGAGATCGTTGAAACCAGAGCGCTTTTATGACCGTTTCCTCGATGAGGAGAAGCTGAAAGAGATCAGCGATGCCAAGAATCGAGAACGTTATTGGACGTATCCCTTTTCCATCTCTATCTTTTGCCTCTGCTGTGCGACTTTTCCCACCTTCACCGGCTACAATTTCGAAAATCCTTATGCGATATCGATGTTCTGTTTCGAAATGTTTTACCATTTCTGGCTTCTCTATTTCTCCGTGCGATTCCTCAAGCTCGACCTTCGCTATCACGTCTTCCGGAACAGGAAGCTCCTCTTCTTCATTCCGATTCCCTTCCTCGTGTTGGCGATTGCCTTTTCCATCGCCGCCATCTTCACTGCACATTTCATTTCTTATCCGGATTCTTCTTTTTTGGTCAAGTTCACGCCATGGTACTACTTTCTGATCTTCCTCCCCCTCTTTCTGGCCTATCTGTTCTTTTGCTACTGCGCATTCATGAAATGCTTTGCCAACCACACAAGGATGGGAAATCATGAGAAGAACAGGAGGTGGTAACAATCGGTCGCTTCTCTCGTCTTGATCATCCGTGTCACTGATTCTCCTTGGCTACCCTTTGCGTGTCCGATACCGTTCTTGCGTGCGTACTCGACCAAAAAAATAGTTACCGAGATACACATTGTCTTAGGCTACTGCCAAAAAAGACAAGCAATAACACATAATTCACATGAAAAAGTGTATTGGAATTTACATTTCTGGCACGAACAGCTTTGAAGAGAGTTTATATTCGCTACTAAACTCAGTCACATCCCTGCTATTGTCTCCATTCTTTGTCACCCTCACTATGTTGGTCAAAAAACAAATGATACGAAATAGTGTACAATTAGTATTTGTTTGTACAGAATTTAAGTTAATAAAACACCTTTTCATTTATGAAGAAAATTGCACTACAATCAATCATATTTTTGGCCAAAATGACACCAAGAATGAGGAAGCGATTCAACCAAAGGGATAGACAAAATCCAACCAGCGGTTGTGAATTCTCCCCTGATATCGCCAAATACGTGTTAGCAAATCAGAGCATTTGCTCCTACTATATTCGAAAGGAGAACAACATTATGGAAACGTTTGGGCAAAGATTTCAAAGATTGAGAAAGGCAAAGAACCTAACTCAAGAGGACATCGCCTCCAAGATTGGCATCACCGCACAGAGCGTGTCCAAGTGGGAAAACGATTTGAGCGCCCCGGATATCAACATCCTTCTCGAATTGGCGGACATTTTGGGCGTGAGCGTCGAAGAGCTCTTGGGCAGAGAAAGCCACAAGGTGACCATAGTCAAGAACAATTTCGACGACAGGAAGGCGATACTGAGAATTGTCGTCGATGATTCGGATGGCGACAACGTCCGAATCAACTTCCCGATTGCCCTTGGCGAGGCACTGATTGGCAAGGTTTGCCAATCGGCCATCGAGGACAAGGAAATCCTGGACCAAATCCATTTCGCCCAAATTTTCGAACTGATCCGAAACGGAACGGTCGGCCAGATCCTGGAAGTCCATTCGGCGGACGGGGATCACGTCACCATTTTCGTGGATTATCAAGATGAAGATAAAGCTGATTGACAAAAGAAACAACGTGATTCATCTGCCGTTTTGGTTCTTCCGATTTCTGAAGCATACCGATGAGTGGAATCTTTCGAAAGATGAATTTAATCGCCTTTACAAGACACTGAAGGCTTTTAAGAAGACACATCCGAATTTTGTCTTCCTTGAGGTTCGTTCTCCCGATGAAGGGTATATTTCGATAACCCTTTAGGCTCTGTCTTTTTCTCGTCGAAGCCCATAAAAATAGAGTGTGATGCACGAAATCAAGGATGGAAAATGAACTGCCTCTATTTTCACGTGTTTTCTAACGACATGTTTGCTTCGAAAGCGATGGGGAGGTCCTATCCAATCCTTCTTGAATAAAATCGCTTGAATCTTCATGGCCTGTTTTTTGGAAATGGCCTTGCCTGAACTCCCCGTCGCAGAGAAACCAAGTGGTGACGCTGGAGAGACTTGAACTCTCACGGACGAGCCACAGGATTCTAAGTCCTGCGTGTCTACCAATTCCACCACAGCGTCAACGAGAAGGATCTTCTTTGGAGCCCTCCGTTCCTTCCTCGTCCTTGGAAGCGAAGTTGGAGGCCATGGCCGTGATTGCGACCGAGGAGAGGACAAGGGCGATGACAAGGCTTCCGACGGCAAGGCAAGGGATGGCGAAATCCGGAGGTGTGACATCCGGAAGGATGTAGAGAATCCCGGCCAGGAACAGGCTGATTCCAAGCAAAAAGATCAATGTCAGGACGATGGAATAGATGACGCTGGCACGGCGGGACATTCCCGCAATCCATCGAAGGAATCTCTTGATCATGGTTCTCTGGGAAAGTGGTGCGCCCGAAGGGATTCGAACCCTTGGCCCCAGGCTTCGGAGGCCTGTGCTCTAATCCGGGCTGAGCTACGGGCGCACATGGCGCTCCCAGCAAGATTTGAACTTGCGGCCTACCGCTTAGGAGGCGGTCGCTCTATCCAGACTGAGCTATGGGAGCAGCAGAGGGATTATAGCACAACGAAGAGGACATGTCTTGAAATTCCGCTGTCGGAGAAACAAATGAAAAAAAGTGCTTCTCGCAGACAATAGTAGTGAAGGGAGAGAAACATGAAAAAGAAAAAGTGCCTTGTCCTCGGAATGCTTTCCGTCCTGACGCTCGGAGAGATTCCCAAAGAAGAGACGAAAGTCGTGGAAGAGCCGACCATCAAGCAGGCAAGCTATGGAGTCTGTGAGACTGGAAACCTCAATTCCTTTATCCCCTCCACCCGGAATTTGCTTCCGCCAGGTTTCTATGGCAACCACCCGGATCTGGGAATCCTGGAAGTCGGAGGGACGGCCGGTGATCCCTATGGAAAAGAAGTTCCACCGATGTCCATGAGCAGCAGCCAGCGCTACATGATGCTGCTTCGCTTCGAGGATGGGATCCGGGAATTTGCCGATGCGAACTATCTCAGCCGTCTGGGATTCGTGATGGAGATGGAGACTCCAGACGGGCCTTTGATCGACGATGTCCGCTCCACGACGAAGACCACTCGTCTGGAGCACTTCTTCAAGAATGCCAGCAACGTGGACACCTACACCGCTCCCGAAAGAGGAAAGAACATGGATACGGTTGTCATCTACTTCCCCAAGTACCATGCCTTCACGATCACCTTCAACTACAAGACCGAATGGAAGCTGAAGAGGTTCCGCCTCTACTATTCCGATGTTCCGTCCAAAATCGTTAACGTCTCCCTCTACACCGAATATTCCGATCCCGGAGTGATTGCCGATGCGATCTATTCCGGCCCTTCCTGCCAAGGGGACTATGTCAAGAACGTCGGGAGCAACCCCGTCTATCAGATGGAGAGCCAATACGGAACGGTCTTCTCCAAGGATTATCTCATCAACTCCTTCCTCGCTCGGGACAAGAACATGGAGGACTGCCATCCGACAATCGAGGATCCCCAGAACTACTTCTCCGAAGGAAGGACGGCCCCAGTCGGAAGGAAATACAAGGTCTACCTGACAGCGACGGACGACTATGGGAACAAGTCGATCATCACCCTGGACATCACCGTCGTCGACAAGAGGGCCCCGAGCATCACTTCCTTGAACAGTGAGGTCATAAGAACTTCTTATGCGACCGATTTCCAGTCCAAAGAGTTTTATGGCGAGTACTTCCTGATTAGTGACAATCTCAGCGAAGACCTCGATGTACGCATCGAACAGGAGAACGGTCAACCAATCCCTGAGTTCGAGATCGGAACCTTCTCCGCCGCGCTCTGCGCCAAGGACGAAAACGGAAACGAGAGCAAGTATCCATTCACCCTGGAGCTCTTTGACGATATCCCACCCGTCATCGAATGCGAGGCCAACGAGGTGATCCTGCCTCAAGGGACGAAATACAGCCGCGAGAAGCTGCTCTCCCTGTTTGTGGCCAATGACGAGATCGATGGCGAATGCGACCTCCTTGTCGAAGAGGACGAATACATCGGAAACGAGCAGACCATCGGAAGCTATCTCTTCAGCGTCAAGGCCGAAGACTCTTCCGGAAACGTCGCCCGTAAGAGCATCACCGTCATCGTCCAGGACAGCGAGGGCCCGGCCTTCTACGTCAAGGAATCCTTCCTCCAGGTCATCCAAGGGGAAATCCCACCTCTGGAGGAGATTCTCCATTCCCTGATCCGGCAAGGAGTGATCGAAAACAAGAACTATCCCGTCGCGGAAGTCATCCAAGGAGAAGAGATCGACAACAACCTGTCTCTGGGAAGGCATCAGGTCACTTTGCGCCTGGTCTCGGAGGACGGGGAGGAGAAGTACGTCCACCTCACCATCGAGGTCGTCGCCAAGGAGAAGCTCAGCGACAGCTCAATCGAAAAGCTCACCTTCTGGGCACGCTTCTGTCAGTTCTGGATCGACCTCTGGAACAAGATCGTCACCTTTTTCACAGGAAAACATTGAACTCGAGTCCCGAATCGGTTATAGTATTCATCTGCTGGGGCCGTGGCGGAAATGGTAGACGCGCTAGATTCAGGTTCTAGTGAGCAATCGTGGGGATTCGAGTTCCCCCGGCCCCACCACTTGAAAACACTGCCCGATAAATCGGGCATTTTCTTTGTTTGAGAGCAAGAGAGAATGAGCAAAACCGAACTAAACAGGATTTCTCAGCAGATGTGAATCACCTTGGCAAGGCCACCCAAGGACGTCTCCTTCAGACTCGAGGGCAGTTCCTTTCCCGTCAGTTTCATCGCACGGACGACGTTGTCGAAGCTGACGAGATTGCTTCGGCAGGGTGCGATGTCCTTGGCAAAGAGATAGGACGTATAGGCGTGGACGGCGGCCATCGCATTTCTCTCGATGCAGGGGACCTGGACATAGCCATCTACCGGATCGCAGGTCAAGCCAAGGAAATGCTCCATGGCGACTTCGCTGGCATATTCGATCTGGTGAAGACAAAGCCCCATCAAGGAGGAATAGCTGGCTGCGGCAAAGGAACAGGCTGAACCGATTTCTGCCTGACAGCCTAGGACGGCTCCCGACAGAGATGCGTTCTCCTTGATGAAGTTCGCCATCATCGCACCGACGAGATAGGCCTTGGACAGAGAGTCGATGTCTCTCTTTTCTCTCTGCATCCCGTAATAGAGAAGGGCCGGGACGACACCGCTGGAACCACAGGTCGGGGCGGTGACAACCTCCCTTCCACGGGCGTTTTCCTCGCTTGTCGCATAGGCGTAGGAAGAGAGCAGGAGAAGCAGCCTTTCCCCTTCCTCGGGAAACTTTTGTGCTTGCTTGAAGATCTTGGCGCTGACCGGTTGGACCTTGAGCGGCCCCGGAAGGAGAGAAGAATCCTGGAGTCCCCTCTCGATGGTGGCGAAGGAATGCTTGAGCAGATTCTTGGAGAAATCCCAGATTCCCTTCCCTTCGAAGCGCTCGATGACAATAGTTGGGTCTTCGATATTCTCCTTCCTCATGTATTCCTTCATCCCGTCAAAGGTCGAGAAGGGATAGCAATCCTTCGTCTTCTTCCTGTCCCCGACCCGTCGGAAGGCACCCCCTCCGAGGGAATAGTAGGTCTCCTCCAATTCCTTCCCGCTTTTCGTCTTCGCCTTCAAAACAAGCGTGTTGGGATGCTTGAGATGCTCTGTCCCTTGGTCGAAGACCACCTCGATCGAATAGTCTTGGAAGGCATTTTTCAGGACTTGATCTGTCCGATGTCCCTTCCCCGTCAGGGAAAGGGAGCCTCTCAAAACGACAACGATATCCGAAAGACCTTCTCTTTCATGACGGAAAAGAAAGTCCTTGGCGATGCGATAAGGAGCAATCGTGTGACTGGATGAAGGTCCTGGGCCGAGAAGCAGAAGCTCTCTGAGAGATTTCATGGTGACATTATAACTCCGCAAACTAGTATTCGACAGTGGATCAAAAAAGTATTCGTAGCATCAACTCAAAACCCGTGTTTCTATCTGGGCGTTATTATCCAAAATATTTGTTCCACTTTTCTTGAATATTCATTGCAATATGAAATGCAAGCAAGGGCGGTACTGCATTTCCAATAAGCTTATATGCATCCGATTCAGTAACGTTTTTACCAAAAGACAACTCTTTCGAAATAAAATGATAATCATCTGGAAATGTTTGAATTCTAGCACATTCCCTGATTGTTAATCGTCGTTCTATGAGTCCCTTTTTTAGCTCATCATAATGTTTCCCTCCATGGGCAGAACTTAGACGTCTAAATTCAATGTTTCCGTGGTGCTCAGAACGAATCGTTGGCCCAACAGATGATAAATCGACTTCCGTTTGTCCTTGGCTTCTGTTAGATTGAAACCGAGCCTTTGAATAATGTTGTTGGTCTATGTCCTTAGAGTCCTGGGGCTCAGGTAAATCATTTAGATATTTGGCTGTTGGTACAAACGGTAGAAGGTTGTTAGAAGAATTTAGTGAATGTGTAATAGGCGGATAAGGGTCGTATTCTGAAGAAATATTATCAGCAGAAAGATTCTTTAGTGCTTCTGGTTTCAGGTAGCTTTTATTAAATCCAAAGAATATCACACGTTCTCGATGCTGAGGGACGCCATAATTTGAAGCTAAGATTACTCTGGCAGGGATAACCAAATATCCAGAATTATCGATGGAAGAAAAATCTTGTTCAATGATTTCTTTTGCATCCTTAAGATTGGTCAACCCTTTAACATTTTCGGCTATAAAAAGCTTTGGCTTGACAATAGAAATCACTTCCCTCATCCAAATATACAACGATCCTCTGCTTTCAATCGTTGGTTCACCAAAATCTCTCGTTTTTCCATCATGGCCAACGGAAGAATTAAAGCCCAATCTTTTTCCGGCAAGAGAAAAATCCTGACAAGGAAATCCCCCAGTAACTAAATCAACATCTCTGGGAAAAATAACTTTATTGTTGTCTTTCTCAATTTTCACAAGATCAACAATGCTTTGAAGATAATAATCGCTTGGATTAAATCCCAATCTACAAAAATATTGACACCAATGAAACAAAAAAGAACCCTGCGCACAAGGGCACAGAGTTCGCGCGAATCGAGAATGGCGGAGCGAGAGAGATTTGAACTCTCGCACAGTTTTACCTGTCTATGAGCTTTCCAAGCCCACCCCTTCAGCCTCTTGGGTATCGCTCCAGTGGATGGTTGCCACAAATGCAGCATACATTATTTTAAGGCTTGGGCCGTTCTTGTCAAGGTTTTTCGGAAATGGGAAAAGGCGAGATGCTATAATCTAAAGTATGAAATTCACGATCAAAGACACGGATGCCCATCAGCGCATCGACAAATTCCTCAAGCGCGCCCTGAAGGACGCCCCGGTCTCTTTCCTGTACAAGATGTTCCGTCAGAAGGACGTCAAGGTCAACGGAAAGAGGGTTGCCATCGACTACCTTCTAAGCGAGGGAGACGAAGTCGACGTCTACCTCAAGGAAGACCTTCTGGAGAAGTTCCGGAAGGAACAGGTCCTGCGCCCAGTCAAGCCCGATTTCACGATCCTCTACGAGGACGAGAACATCCTGGTCATCGACAAGAAGAAAGGCCTCCTTGTCCATTCCGAGGAAGGAGAGAAGGACATCACCCTCCAGAACATGGTTCTCAACTACCTCAGCGCCAAGGGTGAGTTCGACATCAACGATCCGACGGGCTTTGTCCCCTCCCCGGCTCATCGCCTGGACCGCAACACGAGCGGAATCGTCCTCTTCGGAAAGAATCTCCTGGCCCTCAACGAGCTGATCCGCCTCTTCCGGGAGAGGAAGGACATCGAGAAGAAATACACCCTCCTTGTCTGCGGACGGATCAAGAGGGACGGACAGATCGACTTCCCGCTTCTGAAGGATTCCAAGACGCACAAGGTCCATGTCGCCACGATCAAGGCCGGTGGAAAGGAAGCCCATACTGTCTATCATCGGCTGAAGGCCTACAACGCCGGCTATTCCCTAGTCGAGGCGGAGCTTCTCACCGGGAGGACCCATCAGCTGCGGGTTCACTTCGCCGCCATCGGAAACCCCATCGTCGGGGATGCCAAATACGGAGACTTCGAGGTCAACGACTTCTTCAAGAGGATGTATTCCTATCGAAACCAATTCCTCCACGCCTCCTATTTCCGCTTCAAGGAGACTGTCGCTGGCCCCTTGTCCTATCTCCAGGGAAAGGAGTTTGTCTCTCCACTTCCGGAGAAGGAGAAGAACATCATCGATTCCCTCAAGAGGATCAATGGATGACTCTCTCCCTCCTCTTTCTTCTCATCGCCCCGCTCTTCCTGCTTTCTTCGATCTTCCTTCCCAGCCATCGCCTAAAGGTCTACGTCCGCTCCTCCCTTTTGGGTGGAATGGCGGCCCTGTTGATCTCTTTTGTGGACATCTTCTTTCCGGATGTTCAGATTGTTGTCCTTTTGGGACAGCCTTTTCTGCAACTCTTTTTCTTTCTTCTCAGCAGCGAGCAGACCTTCCTTGAGCAGTGCCGGATCGCCTCCGCTTTCTTTCTCCTGCTCCTCTACTTCTTGCTCTACCTTCTCTCCTATGCTCTCCAAAAGCTGCTCTTCTTGGGCCAGAACATGACCATCCACTGGTCGGGAAAGGTCCTGCGCCATGTCGGATACTCGATCCTGTTCCTTCTCTTCACCTTCGTCCCCCTTGTCCTCTTCTTCCTCAACATCCGGATCCTCCTTCCCTTTCCGGACGGAATCTTTTCCTCGCTCTTCCAGTTCTTCTATCCCTTGGAGGCCTAGGACATGGATGCGCGCATGAAGTTCTTCCTCCTATCGGAGATGGTCGGATGGAACGTCACTCCCGAGCTCAAGGACGAGAGGGAGAGACTGCTCAAAAGCCCGACCTACCAGATTCTGAAGGAGAACGTCCAGGAAGCGAAGAAGCACTTCTCCGGAAGAGCCAAGGAAGTCTGCCGCTCTTTCGAGAAGCTTTCGATCGACCCCAAATCCCTCTATCAGTCCTTCGTCCTGGAGACAACCTTGGACTACCTCGCCCTCCATTCCTTCCCGGAGTACTACATCAATCCCTTCGCCGTCGATCCCGAAGGCGATTGTCCCTTGGACACGATCGGGGAACTGATTGTGGACGTCGAGGGCAAGGAGATGTCCGTCAACGAGATCATCCTCGACGAGACCATTCCCACGCCCGTCAAGAAGGAGAGCATCGAAAGGAAGCTAGACGAGGACTTGAGGGACATGGAACGCATCGTGGAAGACAGCCTCAAAGCCATCGAGAAGAACCGCTCCATCAACAAGGCCTCCTCCCTGAGGGCCTTCCTGAAGGTCATGGAAATCGTCTTCTTCATCCTGGCCCAGGTCTTCTTCCTCGTCCTTTTCAGCGTCCCGTTCGAGATCTTCTTCTCCTATGTCACTCATCCCACCTGGACGAGAGTGATGTCCTACGTCGCCTATGGCTATCCGATCCTCCTTCTTCTCTACGACCTCGCCTTCGTCCTCTTCCACAGCTATCACGCCCGTGTCCGGGAACCCTATGAATATGCCGTCCGCTTCCTCTCCCGCTCTTCCGAAAGCGTCTTCGAGAGCATCCGGGAGACCAAGGAGAACCTCTATGACTATCTCCTAGGAGCTATCAACAACCGCATCGAGCTCAAGGGAGACATCAAGGACTTCTCCCGCCTCAAGGATGCCTATGTCGACTTCCGCTCGGTCCTTCTCTCGGAGGAGTTCAAGAAGAGGAAGACCTATCGCCTATTGCGCTCCTTTCTCCTCACCCTGTCCACGTTGATGGCCCTTTTCTTCCTCTTCTCCCTGACCATCTATCTCCTGGGGCTCATCCTCCAGGTCGCCATCTAGGAGGGAACATGCCATATCTTTACCACGGAAAGGACATCAAGAGCCTGGAGGAGCTGGCCTTCCTCTTCCACAAGGACCGTTCCTTCTTCTACCGGGAGCTCAAGGACGGAAAGCTTTCCTCTTTCCTCGAGGAGAAGGACAAGGGCAAGGCCGACAAGATCCAGCGCATCCTCCCCCTCTCCTATCCCAGCGACGTCTTTCTCTTCTTCTGCACCTACATCCTCAATCCCCACCTGGAGTTCATCTTCCGCGACAATGTCTACAAGACCTATGCGGAGCTGGGAGAGAAGATGCTCTTTTCCTCTCCCAACATCGACGCCCTCCTTCTTCCCATCGTCACCAACTCCCTGCTCTCCCGCCACATGCACTTCACCGGCGAGGACAAGATCCATCCCGAGAGCTACAAGAGGATCGTCGAGATCGAGCGCATCGGTTCCACCGATCACGAGAAGGCCTATTTCCTTCTGGCCTATGAGCTCTCCAAGAAGACCGCCATCCTCTACAAGGGCGTGGAGTACAAGGACCTCTTCAATCTGACCTACTACCTCTCCAAGTCCGAAAAGGACCTCTCCGACCTCGGAAATTACCTCGGAAGCTCCCCTCTTCTTGCCGCCTACAAGGAATATTCGAAGGAGGGGAAGGCCATCGAGACATTCCTCCATCTCGTAGAGAGCCTGGAGAGGGAGGAAAGGGCGCTTTCAAGCTTCCTGGAAAGAAGGAGGAAAGGCGATTCTTCTCTTTTGTAAGTCTCTTGATTTGCTTTATAATAGGGACGTATTCGGTTTTTTCAAAACCCCAAGAAGACCTTTCGGAGGAGGAATCGAACATGAATTATCTTTCCAGAAAAGACGCCTGGCTCAACAGCGACAAAGTCAGCGAAAGCGAGAAGGAGTGGATTCGGAAAAGCGACGACAACACCCTGCGCGAGATGTTCTCGACGAACCTCGCCTTCGGAACCGGCGGCATGAGAGCCCTTCTCGGCCCTGGCTCGGCTCGGCTCAACCTCCTGACCGTAAGAAGGGCGACGATCGGAGTCGGAAAGTTCCTCCTCTCCAAATACGGACCCGATGCCTGCAAGAAGAGAGGCTTTGCCATCTCCTTCGACAACCGCCACATGTCCAAGGAATTCCGCGACATCTGCTGCAAGGTCCTCACCGAGATGGGCTTTGACGTCTACACCTTCCTCAATCCCCATCCGACACCGGAGCTCAGCTATACCGTCCGCCACTTCCACTGCGTCGGCGGCGTCATGATCACCGCCAGCCACAATCCCAAGGAATACAACGGCTACAAGTTCTATGACGAGAAGGGCTGCCAGGGCGTCTATGAGATCGTCGACCAGCTCATCTCCGTCATCACCTCCCTTCCCGACGAGCTCACGGTCGACTACGAGAAGGTCGACAAGGCCTTCCAAGGAAAGGTCACCTATCTCGACAAGGATTCCTCCTACGACATCGCCTTCGTCAACCGCGAACTGAAGACCTCCCTCTACAAGGATGTCTTCCAGGGACCGAGGCTGACCAAGATCGTCTTCTCCCCCGAGTGCGGAGCCGACTGCATCGTCGGCCCGATGACGCTCCGCGGAGCGGGATACGAGGTCGTCACCGTCCCGGGCCAGGATTTCTTCGATCCCGACTTCAAGGGGACGAAGAACCCCAATCCGGAGACCGACGGCGCCTATGAAGGAGCCTATCAGACGATTGAGAAGCTCAACGCCGAGGGAAGGAAGTTCAACCTGATCCTCGTCACCGATCCCGATGCCGACCGCTGCGGCTTGGCCTTCCTCAACTCCAAGGGCCAGATCGAGCGCCTGACCGGAAACCAGACCGGAGCCCTCTTGATCGACTTCGTCCTCCGCACCAAGAAGGAGAGAAACGAATTGGATTCCTCTGGCGTCGTCTGCAACACCTTCGTCACCGGAAACCAGGGCGCCATGGTCGCAAAGCTCTATGGCGTCAAGGTGAGGACGACCGCCACCGGCTTCAAGTACATCGGAACGATGGCCGACCTCCTTCAGAAGAACGGAGAGACCTACCTCTTCGGCTACGAGGAATCCTATGGCTACCTGCTGGTCGACTTCGTTCGCGACAAGGACTCCCTCCAGTCCATCCTCGCCATCGCCGACATGACCGAATACTACCTCCGTCAGGGAAAGACCCTCGACGTCGCCTACCAAGAGCTCTCGGAGCGCACCGGCCTCTTCTTCAACGACCAGGTCAGCGTCTACTTCTATGGTGCCGACAGCCAGAAGAAGATGGGAGAGGAAATCGAGAAGCTTCGCGAAAATCCTCCTTCCGAGATTGCGGGAGAGAAGGTCAAGGTCCTCTACGATTACGGAAAGCGCTTCGTGACCGACTTCGAGAAGAAGACGAAGATGCCTCTTGTCGATCACGACATCGACTACAACGACTGCCTCAAGTTCGTCTTCCCCGACGACTCCTTCATGGCCATCCGTCCCAGCGGAACCGAACCGAAGGTCAAGTTCTACGTCGAAGTCCGCGGCAAGAAGGACGAGGAAGCCCGGGCGATCATGATGGCGCGAGTCGATGCCGTCAAGAAGATCATGGGCCTTTGATTCTTGAACGAAAAAGTCGGCCGGAAGTCTTCCCTCCGGCCTTTTTCTTTGCGCCTACAATCCAAGGACTTCCGTCAAGGCCAAGGCGATGCCGTCGTGATCGTTGTCCTCGGGAGTGACGTAGTCGGCGACTTCCTTGAGCTCGGGAGAGCCGTTCTTCATCGCAAAGGAGATTCCGGCCGTCCCGATCATCTCGATGTCGTTGTCCGCATCCCCGAAGCAGATCACGTGCGCCCGGTCGATGCCGTAGATCTTCTCTAAGGTTCGGATTGCCGTCGCCTTGTTGACGTCGTAGAAATAGAACTCACCGACATGGTCGCTGTCGTACCAGAAGCGCAGGCCGATGTCGTCATAGCGCTCGGCAAAACGGGACATCATCACCTTATCCTTTGGGTCTTTCACCTCGATCAGGAAGGCGTTGAGGTCTTCCTTGAGCCTGTCCTTCAATTCCCCGTAATGGCATTTCATCCCCTCCCTGTGGAAGTAATCCTCATACTTCTCCTGGGGATGGAGGAAGAACATCTCGTCTCCGTATTCCGCCTCGATGTTGAGAAAGAGGGAAGAAGGAAAGGCATCCAGAAAGGAAAGGACCTTCGGCAAGGAGAAGCGGCGCTCGAAAAGGGTCTTGTGCTCGCACGGATTGAGGACGATCGAACCGTTATAACCGATCAAGGGTGCGTCCAGAGCCAGGAAATCATAATAGGGAAGGATGGCCCGAGGTGGCCTTCCGCTTGCCATGGTGACGATGTGTCCTTCCCGGGATAGTCTTGTCAGGACGTCCTTCGTCTTTTTCGAAATCGTCTTCTCGCTTGTCAGTAGCGTCCCGTCCAGGTCGAGCACGATCATGAATTTCTGATTTTGGAACATGGCAAGTCCTCCGCAAAATATTGTAACCCAAGCGACCCTTCCTGTCCTCTTTCTTTTCCGAATCTTCTCATTGTGCGAGAGAGAACGATCAGGACAAAAGAGGAAGGATAACTTCGGAAAGGCGGAAGGCGGACCGATTTCTTCGCTGAATCGCCATCATCAAAGAACCTTACTCAATAACTCTATCTCGCAAAAAAAGAAAAGGAAGATCGCTTTATATTATTATCCGTTTTCTAAATTTCGTATGAGAATGTCTATTCATCAAATAATTTGCTTATTCAAACGATTATTCTAAAAATAGACATACCGTGCTTCATAGCCGTAATAGGCATAGACCTTTCCGGTCTTCGAATCGACGGAAGCGTAGAGAACCGAATGATCCGCCTTATATTCGTCGAGAGTCAAATAGTTTCCTTCCGCATTCAGAAGGACGTATGACGAATCCTCTTCGGAAGAGATCGAATCCAAATCGACTTGGCAAAAGGTGGCCTTTTCCGCATAGGTCATGGAGACAAGGCGGAAGTCATCGCCAAAAACCGCTTTGCTGGGATGGGTTTCCTGGAATTGAATTTCCCCGTCATAGAACATGCGAAGGACATCACCGGCAATCGAGTCGGTCACGATCTTGGAATCCAATCCCAGAAGGGCGAGGTTCAAGAGCTTCGTGGCCTTTCCTTGGACGTATTGGCCATAGTCGTAGGAGACAGTGAAATCCATGGTCTTCTCCAGTCCCGTACGTCCGTCGAGAGTCGTATAAAGGGTGACATCTCGAGCAGGCATGGTATAGACGAACGATTCATACCAGAAATCGTCCTGGCAGGTCGCCTCTCCGTAGTAGGACTCCCCATCGATCAGGGCTCCAACCCGCGGTCCGGAACGGAAAGCCAAACGGATTTCGATCTTTTCCCCTTCCCGATACCTGCCTTCGACATCGTTCAAAAGCAGATTCTGAGAATCGACGACAACAAATCGGTATTCAACCTTTGAGGAACAAGCATTCGGGACGAGAAGGGAGGGAAGGAGGAAGAGAGAAAAGAGGATACGTATTCCGTTCATGATTTCAATCCTGCCTTTCCTTATGATTATAATACAAATGAGCCGAAAGAACTGAGCACCAAAGGAATGTTCCTTCTTTCGAGGGCATGATCCGTCGACATTTCATGATTTCCCGCCTTCCTTTGGCGGGCAGAGTCGTTCTTCGATGATGTTCTTCTATTTTTGGGAAAGATTTAACGTCGGATGAGAAAGGCCGGCTTCCCACGCCGGATTTGTCAGCATCAGTCGACGGATCATTCCATCTCCCATCCAATCCGTTTTTTCCAAGACCTCGAGTCGATTCACGTTGGGATTGTCTCCGGGAGTCGTATAGCAGTCGGTAAATATGGCCCCGTCCGTCGTAAAGCTATCTTGAATGGCCGAGCTCAACGTCGTCGCATAGCTGGCACAATAGCTGAACACCGTGTCTTCGTTACCTCCCGAGAAGCCGCAGGCGATGGAACTGCCGATTTCTCCTTCCCCTTCCTCGAGGATGGCCTCTTCCGAATAGGCGAAGCTGTTGGAAACCGAGCAGCTTTTGGCATAGCCAATCGCCTGTCCGGCATAACGCTTCCGGTCTGTCTGCGCTTCGCCTGTCTTGGCGATGGAGCTGTTGGCATCATAGCATTCCATCAGACTGGTGTCCGTCGCCTTTCCAATCAGACCGCCGACCGATAATCCGCCAAGCGAGTAGACCGTGATGTCGTTGTCCTCCCCATAACAGGCTGCGATCTGCCCTTTTCCGGTTCCTCCAGCCAATCCACCGACGAAATTGTCATCTTGGGTGCTCTTTACGTCCAACATTCCTTTGTGGTAAAAGCTGGATTGGAATTTGAGGGTGTTTCCTTCCGCATAGGAATTCTCGATGATGCCGTCGCTATAGCCAACAAGTCCGCCGACATAAAGATCCGCATACAGTTCCTTGTTCTTGATTTCCAGGTTGGAATCCTTCACATAACATCCCGTGACATGATCGCTCCTTCCAAGCAGAAGCCCGATGTCTCCTTCCCGGTAGGAGAGAGTCAGCAGAGAATCCTCTGCCGTTTTCAAGATGCATCCCTCTACGCCACAGTCTGTCGCATTGGCATAGGATCCCAAAAGCCCGACTTTGAACTGCTTATAATATCGGTCAAAGTCTTCGTCGATTTCCAAGGTGCTTTCTTTCAGAAAAACCTTGTCGAGAGTGACTTTCGAGGAATTCGACTGGGTGACGATTCCGAGCAAAGATCCTTTCTGAACCGCAGTGATATCTTCCAAAACGAGGTTCGAGACCTGCTCGGCGCTTGGGAAGAGACAAGAATCCTGTAATTTGTATCCCCGAATCGTATGCCCGTTTCCCTGAATCACATCCGCTTTACAGCCTGGCCAGGCCCTTCCTCCTCCGTCGATGTCGACGTTGAGAACCAGAGTTCCTTGCTTGGACAAGGCCTTCTCAAAATCATCAACGCTGTCTACCTTGTTGTCGAAGATTCCCTCACAGGAAGTCAAACCGTATGATGAGAAAGTCATGGCACAAAGCACGGCTAGGATATTCCTTTTCATTTGTTTTCCTCCATTTCGATTGCCAGGCGATAGCTTCCGGTATTTTCATCCTTCTCCCAAACCTCCGGATCCAACTCAAAAGAATCAATCAAGGACAGGAAATCCACATAGGACAGAATCTCCAACCGATTGCAGTTGGGTCCTTCGACATTCGAACCGCAAACGCATCGATCCAAATAAAGATCGTTGGCTTCAGCCGAAAAGACATCTGTTCTCGCATCGACATCATCGACCGCCAATTTCTGGACATAGCTTTGGACGGATTCGCACATTCCGTACTCGCTTTCGGCGCCAGAAAAAGAATGGGAAAGGGACATCGCATTCTGGATTTCTCCCATCGTTCCTGCCAAGCCACTGTTTTCTTTTGATCCTTGAAAGATGTTTTCAGCGGAAAGAATTTCATTGGAATCGATAGCACTTCCAGCTATACCATAGCAATTCATTGCTTTCATGGAATTTCCACGAGAGGCCACTATCTTGCTTTTCGACAAGGAAGAAGACACTCCGTAGGCATAGGAACCGTTCTTTCCCTTGTCAGTTGCGACCAAGGTATTGTCTTGGCTCGTCACCCGGTATAAGGAAACGCCTGGCCCGAAGCCGCTGACTCCCGCAACACTTGCCCCAGAGGCATTGCAAACAAGCGAGTTGCGTGACGAACTGGAATCATCCAGCTCGACGTTATTGCCCGTCCCGAGGATTCCTCCGACAAAACCACCGGTGACCGAATTCATGGTGATTCGAAGATTCTCCGCACGCAGATGATTCCCAGGGCCTCTCAGATCCCCGATGACGCCTCCACAATAGGCATGGGACGCAAGGTTCGATCGATATGTGCTGTTGACGTTGATCGTTCCATCGTGAACAAAGAGATTCTCGGCCTTGTCATGGACGGTTCCGCAAATTCCGCCCACTGTGATGTAGCTCTCATTTGCGGAGATCGAGAGCTGAAAGTCGTAGATTTCGAGGTTCGAAACCGTCTTGGCCTCCTTGAACAGGCCGTAGTATTCATCCTTTGGAGACTCCCGAATCGTAAAGTTGTGGATGGCGAATCCTCCTCCGTCGAAGGACTTGACCTTCACCGGCGTAAATGCCTGTCCCTGAAGGTCAATGTCCGCCACCAGCTGATAATTCCTTCCGTCCTTCATCGCAAAAAAGTCCTCGGCCGTGGATATCTCGTGTGTCGTGAAGTCCAGCGCGCTGCACGATCCCAAGGTCGGAAAAAGCAAAGTCAGGGCCAGAACCCACTTTTTATTCATAACGAATCTGCCCCCTGTTTCCCAGTATGGTTCCCAGGTTGGACTGACCTGCTTTTCCCGGCTTTCCGATATCATAATTGTCCCGATTCAGACTTGCCCAGATTCCGGTGCCGTAATTGTTGTTGTTGCCCGGCAAGCCTTTCTTTCCGCCATTGCCGTCCCTCAAAGTCAGGAAGGAATCCATCTTGGAAATCTGAATTCGAAGGAAATCCGTGTTGAGGCCACAACCGCCGTTTCCGCCGTTGCTTCCTTTGCCTGGATAAGGGCTGTCCGGAACAAAGGGCACATCAATATACTGAGCTTTGGTAGAGCTCCCCGATCCACCATTCCCGCCGTTGCCTCCCTGCAAAAGCAGGTTCGAATCGGAGCGAAGGACCACGGAGGAATAGCGAATGGCGTCCTTGCCATCCTCACCGGGAACGCCGTTGAGCTGTTCGTCGTCATAGGCATGATCGGAGGCGTAATCGATTCCGCTCTTGCCATCTTTCGCAACCCATGAGCATTCGCCGATGCAGTCCAAAACCAAGGAATGCGGATTTATGGCATAGGAATGGGACTCGTCCTCCAAGGAAATCGAGCCATGGACCTCTACGGAATCCATCTGAAGATACAAGTCCGAGATGCGAGCTTCGACCACTGCCTCCAAATCGATGGTTTTGTCCGCACCGAGCTTGACGAGCCGAATCTCCTTTGAAATCGTGCCGTGGAAATTATCCACAGACGAAAGATCCAACATTTCCTCATCCGAGAATCCTTCCGATTTCCAAACCGTGACATTCACGGGTTCGGAATCCTCATAGAGGTCGCCCTGAGCGACGATGGTATAAATCTCATCCTGTGATGAATCTTCCAGGACACAGAAGCGCTCTGTCGTCTGAGAGACCAGTTCGCCATTTTGAAAAACGGAGTATTCCGTCGCATCTTGCACTTCACCCCAATAGAGATACCTTCCGACACTGATCGCCACTGGACTGCTCAGCTGTGTCTTTTCCGGAATGTAGGTATAACTCCGTCGGCTCTCTTTGTCCCCACAGGAACAAAGAAGAAGGAAAAGACAGAGGAAAGACGCTTTCAAGACACGGCACTTGCATCGCATTGCTCTCATAAACTTTACCTCCTTGACTTTTTTTACCCCCCCCACTCAAAATGTCAACACAAAAATCGGCCGGGCAGTTTTTTTCATCACATTGGGAAAACAAATCGATCATTTCAATCTCTTCCAGAGGAAAAGAGAAAGAACAAAACGGAAACGCTTTTCCCTTATCGAAGCCTTGGCAAGACTCCATCGGGAAGAAAGAATTCGTATTCGAAGAATCCTTCAATCTTCCTACCCTCTTTTTCAGGAAGGAAGTAAAATAGAGACATGAAAATGCTATTTGCTTTAGTCCTCCCCTTCCTTCTCTCCCCCTCTCTGACACCGAAGACTTCTTTCCAGGGCAAGTTTTTCGATGAATCGCAGATGCTCGATCTCACTCCTTCCACAAAGGAGGAAATCGACCTCTATTACAAGGACGTCGACACCTCCCTCAAGGGAGAGGATTTCATCGCCTCCCTTTACGACACCATCTCCCTCGACAATTCCTTTCTCAGCTATACCCAGGTCAACGATTGGTACAAGATCACCGACCGGAATGACGCTCTCTCCCAGAAGATCGATCCCGCGACCTATCAATTTAAGGACGACAAGAACGAGAACTACTTCCTCGTCCAGCTCTACTCCTCCCATAACGACGATCCCACAAAGGCCTACAACACCAACGTCAACGGAAACGGCTGGGCCAAGGACGAGACACTGACATCGATCGACTGGGAGAGCAAGAGGAAGAACAACGGGAACATCCAGATCGACAAGGAACACGTCTGGGCAAAAAGCCACGGCTTCGCCCCAGGAGATGGCGACCCCTCAAAGGGGGCCGGAACGGACCTTCATCACCTGATCGCCGCCGACCACAACACCAATTCCGCCGGGCACCACAATCTCGACTATGGGGAAGTCAAGGACAAGGAGAACAGCAAGGTCCTCTACTCCTATAACGCCGATGGCACGAAGGACATCTCCGGCTATCGAGGAGAGAACGAAGAAGGAATCGAAGTCTTCGAGCCGATGGATGAGTGGAAGGGAGACATCGCCCGCGCACTCCTCTACATGGGCGTGCGCTATTCCTCCGACGAGAACAACTCCAAGGAAGAACCCCACCTCGTCCTTACCGACGACTTCTCCCTCCAGGACGACAACGACATCTTCTTCGGTGTCCAGCACGGTCTTTCCACCTTCCTCGAATGGAACGAGCTCGACCCGGTCGACGACTACGAAAGGCAGAGAAACGACCGCATCGACAAGAACGTCCAGAACAACCGAAATCCCTTCGTCGACCATCCCGAATGGGCGAGGAAAGCCTACGCTCCCGACACCCTCCTCCCCTTCGACTTCTCCTCTCTCAAGGACAAGTACGAGGCCTATGTCGGAGTCGACTTCGGCCTCGACATCAACTTCGAGGAAAAAGTGACGGTGCAAGCGACATCTTCCGACCCGGAAATCGTCGAAGTCCTCGCCGACAAGAAGACCATCCATCCCCTCAAGGCCGGAACAGCGACTGTCACCTATGTCGTCCAATATGAAGAAGAGGAACAAACTTTCACGACAAATATCGAAGTGGCAGAGCTTCCCAAGCTTTCCGGTTTGCCAGAAAACAACGACTCCTATCTCTTCACCATCGAAGCCGGAAAGAAAGAAAAGCTCAACCTCTCCCTCGTTGGAGGAAGAGGAGAGACGCTCCGCTACCGATCCACAGATGAGGAGATCGCAGGCTGTGAGGAAGACGGCACGATCGTGGCCAAGAAAGAAGGAGAGTGCCAGATCGAAATCTCGATCCTCAACAACGGCGTCGAAGTCGTCCTCGCCTCTCTCTCCCTTTCCATCAAACCGAGAAGCACCTTGACCTACATCCTCATCATCGCCGGATGCGTCCTTCTGTTGATTCTCTTCTTCCTCGTGATCTTCTTTCTCGGGCGGAAGAAGAAAAAGAAAGTCAAAGCGAAACAACTGACAAAAAGGAGGAAATGACATGGCCGAGGAAAAGAAAGGCTTCTTCCAGAAGCTGAAGAAGAATCTCAGCGACACGGTCCTGGAGACCAAGATCCAATTCGCCTTCGACAAGCAGAACCCCGCCTTCACCCTCTCCTCTTCCAGCGAGATCCTGGAGGGAGAGGTCGAACACGGAATCCTCGAGGGAACCACGCTCACCCTCTTGGGCGTCAAGGACTATCCGGTCGGGACGATCGTGATGGACGGTAAGGACAAACCCTATCAGGTCCTCTCCTGCCGTCACGAGAAAGATGACCAGATTTCCATCGTCCTCAAGGAAGACGACAAGGACACTTGCTATGTCCGTCCCGCGACGAAACTGAACCTGACGGAAGAGGTCATCGAAGTGAAGGTCGTCCGCTGCCGCAAGCGCTACTTCCTCCTCAACCCCAAGAAATAATCCGGAAATTCCTTTTCCATCGCCTCGATCAGGCGGTAAGGAGGAAGATAGGAGCGTTCGACAAGAGTTCCCTGTTTCTGGAAGAACTCCCTTTTCAGCCCGAGATGCTTCCCGTCTTCCTCGACGGCGAGGATCTTTCGGCAGTCGATCAGATAGACTTCTTGGTATTTCTTGAAGGAGACGAGGAAGAAACCGATCCCTCCCAATTTCGAGATCAAGGCGAGATGGCGATACTGC
The DNA here is from genome assembly GCA_949290645.1 of uncultured Bacillota bacterium. Classification (GTDB taxonomy): domain Bacteria; phylum Bacillota_I; class Bacilli_A; order RFN20; family CAG-288; genus Enterosoma. Next base: position 267,954 of record CASESG010000001.1, on the reverse strand, counting down.
TGCTCCCGGATCATGTGATAGGGAATGGCATCGTGGATGGTCTCCTTGCACTCGAAGTCGATGTACTTTCCCTCGTAGATCCCGACATAGTCGGTCGTGGATTTCTCCTGGAAATAGGCTTCCTCGATCATTCCCTTCTTCGTCTTGCTCATCTTCACGACCTTGATCGGAGTCGGCCTCTTGTAGATGTCGGCCACCTCCTTCTCCCGATAATAGTCGCAGGATCTTGAGACATCGGCCTCGAAGGCCATGCCCATGTTGGACTTGATCATCTTGTCCCGGACCTTTTCTTCCTCGCTCCGGTTCTCGCTTTTCCTTCGATCCTTGCCCTTCTCCTTGGGTGCGAAAGAAGCCTTCCTTCCATCGGGATAGTTGATCATCAGAAGCACCTCCGCAGATTTTCCTTGAACTGCTCGAAAGTCAAAGTCTTTCCCCTAGCGACCTCCAGGATCAGCTTCCTCTCGAGGAAGGAGAGATGTCGGTTGTTGGGATAGTCGAGCAGACATTCCCTGAGGAATTGCTCTTCGTCGGAGACGACGTTTTCATAAACCCCAGCCAAGGTCAAGCTATCCGTCAAGGGATCGTGGGGTGTGCCCTCAAGGGTCACGGAGAAGCGCTTGGCAAGAGACAACAGGGAGAGAGACTGGCCGTGTTCGTCGCAGAGAAAACGATCCAGATACTTCTTGAAATCGAGATAGTTGTTCTTCACATGCGCATAGAACTGCTCTTCCATGAGACTGTCTCCGATGCTGTTGCTGAGGATGGCAAGATCCATTCCGGAATAGGAGAGGAAGAGCTTGTTCGAAAAAGGGCGCAGGAGGTCGATCCACTCCTTGAGCACCGTCCCAAGGGGAAGGCCTTCCCTCTGGACAAGTTCATCGCTCAATCCGGTCAGGCTCTCGACGACAGGTCCGATCTTCTCCTTCGGACGGATCAGACGCCGAAAGGAAAAGGCCTTCTTTCCCAAGGACAGGGAATCCTCACAAAGAGGGGAATAGGCGATGGTCCCCAGAGCGATGGCCTGATGGGAAAAGCCCGTCGACTCGAAGTCGAAGAAGACAAGAAGGTCTCTTCCACAGACCTTCTTGGAAAGCTCGGGAAAGGTCTCAGTCATCCAGGGAGAACTTCCTCAAATCCTCGTCCACGATCTCCGGATTGACGGAGACCTCAAGGATGCGGAGGAGATGTTGGATCTCTTCCTCGCCCAGAATCTCAAGCCAGGAGGCAAAGAGGAAGTTGAGCTTCCTTCTCACTCTCTCCAGATGCCTTCTTCCCTCCTCGGTCAGATAGACGTGGATCTGGCGATGGTTGCTTTCGTCCAGCTTACGGACGACATATTTCTTCTCGTCGAGAAGACGGAGATTAGCCGCGATGTTGGGCCTTGTGACATTGAGGGCATCCGCCAGGAAGGAAGGCTGGGCGCCTGGGCACTTTTCGAGATAGACCAAGATCCGATAGTCCGTCTGGACCAGGGGATAGAAGAGATTCAAAGTGCCGCTTGAAAAAGCCTTGTCCAGATAGGAAAGGACACGTTCCACCTGCTCCTGCCTCTTCGGATCGATCGACAATGCCTTGTGAAAATCAAGCTTTGACATAAAATTTACCTCACGCATTCATTTTATCACAAAATAGAAAACAGTTTCAAAAATAAATCGTTTTGAAATATAAAAAGACTGCCGAAAAGAAAACCTCGGCAGTCTGATTCTCAAGCTACTTGGAAGAGAGATATTCGTCGATGGCCTTGGCGGCCTTCTTTCCGGCACCCATGGCCAGAATGACCGTCGCCGCACCCGTGACCGCATCGCCACCGGCATAGACATGAGCCTTGGTCGTCTCGTTGGTCTCTTCGTTGACGATGAGACAGCCATGGGCGTTTGTCTGGATGCCCGGGGTCGTGTTCTTGATCAAGGGGTTCGGGCTCGTTCCCAGGGACATGATGACACAATCGACATCCAACTCGAACTCGCTTCCCGGAATGGGTTCCGGACGTCTTCTTCCGGAAGCATCCGGTTCTCCGAGCTTCATGCGGATGCAACGGATCTTCTTGACGCATCCATAGTTCGGATTCGTCTTCGGCGTTCCATCCAGGTCCTCGATGATCTCGACCGGGTTGGAGAGAAGCTGGAAGTCGACGCCTTCCTCCTTGGCATGCTCGACCTCTTCCTTACGGGCAGGAAGCTCTTCCATGCCACGGCGATAGACGCAATAGACGTGCTCCGCACCAAGACGAAGAGCGGAACGGCAGGCATCCATGGCGACGTTTCCGCCACCGACGACCGCGACTCTCTTGGCGTGCTCGATCGGGGTCTTGCTGTCCTCCCGATAGGCTTTCATCAAGTTCATGCGGGTGAGGAACTCGTTGGCGGAATAGACGCCCTTGGCGTTCTCGCCCGGGATGTTCATGAAGCGCGGAAGTCCCGCACCCGAGCCGACGAAGACGGCCTCGAAGCCATGCTTTTCCATGAGTTCGTCGATGGAATAGACATGGCCGATGACCATGTTGGTCTCGATGTGGACACCCATCTTCTTCAGGCCCTCGATCTCGCTCTGGACGATGGCCTTGGGAAGACGGAATTCCGGAATGCCGTACATCAAGACGCCACCGGCGACGTGAAGAGCCTCATAGATCGTCACGTCATAGCCCTTGCGAGCCAAATCTCCGGCGCAGGTCAAGCCCGAAGGACCCGAACCGATGACCGCGACCTTGTGGCCGTTCTTCTCGATGTGGATTTCCTCGTCCTTGTGATGCGTGCGGTGATAGTCGGCGACAAAGCGCTCCAATCTTCCGATTCCGACCGGCTCCATGCGCTCCGAAGTCGGCTTTCCGTCCTTCATCACCGGGATGCGGTTCTTGATGCACTTTCCCTCGCACTGGTTTTCCTGAGGGCAGACACGGCCGCAGACCGCCGGAAGGGCGCTGGACTGGCTGATGATCTGATAGGCTTCCTCGAAATGGCCTTCGCTGACCTCGTGGATGAAGTGCGGGATGTCGATGCGGACAGGGCAACCTTCCACGCAGCTCGGGACGCGGCAGTTGAGGCAGCGCTTGGCCTCGTCGATTGCCGTCTCTTCCGAATAGCCCAAGGCGACCTCATCGAAGTTGTGGGCCCGGACTTTCGGATCCTGAGTCGGCATGGGATTCTTCGTCGGTCTCATGTTGATTGGCATCTCAGTGAACCTCCTTCTCGAAGAGATGGCAGGTCTCCTCGTACTTCTTCCTCTCCCACGGGCGATACATGGTGTTGCGCATCATGGCCGAGTCGAAATCGATCTCGTGACCGTCGAAGTCCGGACCGTCGACGCAGGCAAAGCGCATCTTCCCGCCGACCATGACACGGCAGCAGCCGCACATGCCCGTCCCGTCGATCATGATGGGATTCATCGAGCAGATGGTCTTGATGTTGTACTTCTTGGTGACTTCGCAGACGAACTTCATCATCACCAGAGGTCCGATGGCGATCACGCAATCGAACTTCTCGCCCTTCTGGATCAAGTCTTCCAAAGCCTTGGTGACAAGGCCCTTCTCGCCCCAGCTTCCGTCATCGGACATCCGGACGAAGTTGTCCGAGCACTGCTGGAAGTCCTTCTCCAGGATGACCAAGTCCTTGTTGCGGAAACCGACGATCGAAGTCACTCTCGCACCCAGCTGGTGGAGTTCCTTGGCCTCGGGAAGGGCGATGGCACAGCCCGCGCCTCCGCCGATGACGCAGACGTTCCGATAACCTTCCAGTTCGGTCGGCTTTCCCAGAGGACCGACGAAATCCTCGAGGGATTCGCCTTCCTTCTTCTGGTTGAGCTCCATGGTCGTCGCACCGACGACCTGGTAGATGATCTCGACCAAACCCTTCTCCTTGTCCGTGCCGGCGACAGTCAGAGGGATTCTCTCGCCGTCCTTGTCGACGCGGAGAATGATGAACTGACCCGCCTTGGCCTTCTCGGCGATGGGCCTTGCATCGATCCACATCCTGCTGACCGTCGGATTGAGGACTTCCTTCTTCACGATTCGATACATATCGACAATCCTCCTATGGAACACGAAAGGAGGGACCATGGAAGTCACGGTCCCTCCATCCTACTCATTCGTTGACGTCGAAGTCTCTTCTCGGGGAAGATCCAGGAAAGGCCTTGTGCGGAAAGAGCGGCGGAAAGCCTTTTGGCATCCTCTTCTCCTTAGAAGTCGATGACGGTGTTGTAGTAGCAAGCCGTCAGGATCTTCTCGAAGTCCGCCGCTTCGGTCTTGCGCGGATTCTCGAAGGTGCAGGCATCCAGGACCGCGTTCTTGGCGATCTGAGGGAGCTTCTCCTTGAACTCGTCTTCCTTGACGCCGAATTCCTTCAAGCCATGAGGAATGTTGAGCTCTTCGTTGAGCTTGTAGATGAGGTTGATGTACTTCTGGCACTTGACCTCATCGCTGTCGCCCGCTTCCGTGATGTGGATGTGATCGGCGATCTCCGCATACTTGCGGAGAGCGCGAGGATCCTTGCGGTTCCACTCGATGACGTGCGGCAGATACATGGCGTTGGCCTCACCATGAGGAACATGTCCCGTGGAGAAGGCCGCACCGGTCTTGTGAGCCATGGAGTGGCAGATGCCAAGAAGGGCGTTGGAGAAGGCCATGCCAGCCAAGCACTGAGCATAGTGCATCTCGGCACGGGCTTCCTTGTCGCCGTTATAGGACTTGACAAGATACTTGACGATCAAATCGATGGCGCGGAGGCAGAGAGGATCGGTGAAGTCGCCGTTGGTCAGATAGTTGGCGACATAGGCTTCCGTCGCATGGGTGAGAGCATCCATGCCGGTGAAGGCCGTGACGCTCTTGGGCATCGTCTGAGGAAGATCCGGATCGACGATGGCGATATCCGGAGTGATGTTGAAGTCCGCAAGAGGATACTTGATTCCCTTCTCGGGATCGGTGATGACGGCAAAGGCCGTGACCTCAGTCGCCGTTCCGGAAGTGGAACCGATGGCGACGAAGTGAGCCTTCTTTCTCAGAGTCGGGAAGGAATACGGCTGGATGATGTTCTCGAAAGTCTCGTTGGGATATTCATAGAAAACCCACATCGCCTTCGCGGCATCAATCGGGGAGCCGCCGCCCAAAGCGACGATCCAGTCCGGCTCGAATTCACGCATGGCAGCAGCGCCCTTCATGACGGTCTGGACGCTCGGGTCGTTCTCGACGCCTTCGAAGGTACGAACTTCCATGCCCGCTTCCTTCAGGTACTCCTCGGTCTTGGCCAAGAAGCCGAATTTCTGCATGGCGTGTCCGCCCGTGACGATGATGGCCTTCTTGCCCTTCAAGTTCTTCAGTTCGGCAAGAGCGCCTTCTCCAAAGTAGATGTCTCTCGGTAATGTGAATCTCATTTCTTAATGCCTCCTATTACCAGTTCGAAGTATAGAGCGTAAGGGCTTCCAAATTCAATCTCCAAGTTGCGGTTTTTACGAGTTTTTCATATTTGTTGATAATCTCGGCAAAATTCGGGGACGATTTCTTGAAATGCCTTTCAAAGTTAGACACAGTGCGATCGTTTCTTGCAAAATCCATGACCAAACAAGCGCTCACTGCGCAACTTTTTGCCAGGAAGAAGGCTTCTTGGCACAAGAGATTCTTGTCAACTCGGTTCCATTGTCAATCAGTCATCTTTCTTCCTCAATCTCATTCCAAACCCCGGAGCGATCCGTCTATAATAAGAGAAGAAATGAGGATTTCAATCAGCCATGGATATCAAACTCAAGCTCGACTCGAGCCGCATCCTTCACAAGGAATTCACCGGAAACAAGCCCGGCTACGATGCCTTGCAGGTCGACACCTTCCTCGACATCGTCATCGAGGATTACAAGAAGATGGAAAATTACCTCTCCACCGCCGCAAGGGAGAAAGAAGAGCTCCTCAACCAGGAGAAGAGGCTGAGAAAGGAAAACGAGCAGCTGCGCCTTGAGAACAACACCCTCAACGCCCGACTCAAGGGCATCTCCACCTCCGGAGACGCCTCCCTTTCGAACCTCGAATACATCAAGAGGATTGCCGCTCTGGAGAAAGCCCTCTCCAAGGCCGGCATCAATCCCAACGACATTTCGTGATTTTTCCTCCTTTCGGCTGTCCGAGAGAAGAATTGTGTAGTAAAATCTAGATGCTGACCCGGATGGCTGCGGGGGCGAAAGCCCTTGAGGAAAGTCCATGCTCGCGCCCCCTGCGATGGGAGCAGTGTCTGCGCCAAAGGAAACGATAACTTTGGGCTTGGGAAACCAAGACGGCGGAGGGGAATCTAAACCTTCGGGCACGATGTCCCTTCCCTAAGGCTCCACAGTGACGAACCTTTCGGGAAACCGAAGGAATGCAACGACAGGAAAGCCCCGCAAGCGAGAAACCTAAATTTTGGTAAGGGAAGTCTGCGTCGGGAATCCAACCGACAAAGGCAGGCGAAAGCCTAGATAAATTGCCATCCGCGACAGAACATGGCTTACAGGGTCAGCAATCTCTTCGAATGTTAGGAGGATGAAATGAACACACCCAACAAGATCACTCTCGCCCGTTTTGCCCTTGCTCTTGTCACGATCGTTCTCTTCTCCCTCACCTTCCTTCCCGAGAGCGCCTCTTTTGCGCCCGAGCTCGGGACGACCGGCTTCAGCTGGATCGACCTGGTCAGTGCGACGATCTTCGTCGTCGCGGCCGTCACCGATTCCGTCGACGGGCACATGGCCCGCTCGCGAAACATCGTGACGGACTTCGGAAAGTTCCTCGACCCCCTGGCGGACAAGTTCCTGGTCGACTCCTCCCTGATCTTGCTCTCCACCCGCCTGGACTGCTACGGAAACTTCTATCTCTTCCCGGTCCTGACCGTCCTCTTCATCGGAAGGGACCTCGCCGTCGACGGCCTAAGGATGGTCGCCACGACCAAGGGAAAGGTCCTGGCCGCCAACAAGTTCGGCAAGCTCAAGACGGTCCTTCAGATGATCGTCATCCCCATCCTCTATCTCAACGGCTTCCCCTTCAACTACCTCGACTTCCAGGGAAGAGGGGACTTCGCCTATACCAATGTCGTGACCAATGTCCTGGCCGCGATCGCCCTTCTTGCCTCTCTCTTCTCGGCCATCGTCTACTTCGTTCAGAACAAGGATGTCCTCAAGCAGGAAAAGGAGTGATATTTCCATGGAAAGAAAGAATCTTCTCGACCTTTTGGTCAGCAACAAGCTGACTCTCTCCAGCATGGAGAGCTTGACGGGAGGTCTCTTCAGCAGCACCTTCACCTCCCTTCCGGGAGCAAGCCAGGCCTTCCTGGGCGGAATCGTCAGCTACGCGATCTCCAGCAAGGAGCACTTCGGCGTCAGCGAAGAGACCATCAAGGAGAAAGGCGCGATCTCCCCGGAGTGCGCCAAGGAGATGGCCCTTGTGGCAGCGGAGCACTTCCACAGCGACTGCAGCGTCTCCTTCACCGGAAATGCCGGGCCCGAGGCCCAGGAAGGAAAGCCCGTCGGCCTGGCCTATGTCGCCATCAAGGTCAAGGACAAGCTGTACTCATACAAGCTGGAGCTTTCCGGCACGAGGGACTCGATTCGACGCCAGCTGGTCGACTTCGCCTTTTCGACCCTCTACGAGAAGATTTCCCAATCGCTGTAAAAAAGTCCGATTGACCGACAATGATAAGTGAGAAGGAGCATATCCCCATGGACAAGAAAGTCAAGGAAGAAGAGAAGGCCAAGAAGGAAGTCGACAAGGACATCGACGCCACCATCAAGGAGATTCGAAACTACTACAACGACAAGGGCATCATCATGCGGATGGGCGAGAGCCCGGAGAAGGACGTCAAGGTCATCCCCTCCGGCTCCCTGTTGATCGACTCGGCCCTGGGAGTCGGCGGCTATCCCAAGGGACGCATCATCGAGATCTACGGACCCGAGTCCTCCGGAAAGACGACCCTGGCCCTGGAAGCCATCGCCCAAGCCCAGGAGATGGGAGGGCGCTGCGCCTTCATCGATGCCGAGCACGCCATCGATCCCGACTACGCCAAGACCTTGGGCGTCGACGTCGACAGCCTCATCCTCTCCCAGCCCGATTACGGAGAGCAGGCCCTGGAGATCGTCGACATGCTGGCCAAGAGCAACGCCATCGACCTGATCGTCGTCGACTCCGTCGCCGCCCTCGTCCCCAAGGCCGAACTGGAAGGGACCTTCGAGGAATCCTCGGTCGGACTCCAAGCCAGGCTCATGAGCAAGGCCTTGCGAAAGCTCGCCGGCATCCTCTCCAAGACCGGCTGCACCGTCATCTTCATCAATCAGCTCCGCGAGAAGGTCGGCGTCATGTACGGCAATCCCGAGACGACCACCGGCGGAAGGGCATTGAAGTTCTACGCCACGATCCGCATGGAGATCCGCCGCGGAGAGCAGATCAAGGAAGGGGACAAGTACATCGGTAACGTCGTCAACGTCAAGGTCGTCAAGAACAAGGTCGCCCCTCCGTATCGTTCCTGCAAGATCACGCTCATCTTCGGAAAGGGCATCAACAAGGACAACGAGCTCGCCCAGCTCTCCGTCGACTACGGCATCATCGAGAAGAGCGGCTCCTGGTTCAGCTACCAGGGAGAGAGACTCGGTCAGGGAATCACCTCCGTCTACGACTTCTTCCGCACCAATCCCGAGCGCAAGAGCGAGATCGAGAACCTGGTGATGGAGAAGCTCACCGGGAAGAAGAGCGCCGAATGAGATCATGGCCCGTCTGTAAGGCGGGCCTTTTCCTTTCTCCCTTCTTCTCTTCCGGAAAGAGAGGTAGATTGTCTTTGACAAAAGTGGAAATTCCGAAAAGCAACTTTTCCTTTCGGAATGAGTAATGATCTTCTCTCGAAAGAGGGATCTTTTTTTCTATGCACATCGTTTTTCCCGTTATATAATATTTGAGGTATAAGCCTCTCACTTATATCGTTTTGAAAAAAAGATTTTGGACAGAATACTACCTTTTCGATAGAAAAAGTCAAGGAATCTTTAGAGAAATTCGGTTTCAGGGCACAGGAACCACCGCTCGTATCCGTTTTCTAGTGTGCTCAGAAAGGAACGATACCATGGAACCATGGGAAATTGCCCTCATTGGGGTTGGTTGCGCCTTGCTCGCGGCCTTGCTTTCGGTCGGATTGACGGTTTTCTTCTTCAAGAAGAAGAAAAACTCTCTCCTCAACGAGAGCGAGAAGCTCTTGGAGCAGACCAAGGACAAGGCCGAGAAGCTGCTTGATCATGCGAAGCTGGAAGCCAAGGCGGAGAAGGAAGAGCTTCTGCGCACGGCGGAGAAGGACATCAGCGAGAGGAAGAAGCAGATCCTCCAGAACGAGAACAAGCTCGATCAGAGAGAGGCGGCTCTCGACAAGCGCGAGGATGTCCTGATCCAGAGAGAGGAATCCCTCGACCAGAAGAAGGCGACTCTCGAGCAGAGGGAAGAGAAGGTCTCCGGTAGGGAGAAGGAGATTCAGGAGCGGATCGACAAGGCGGAAGAGGAACTTCAGCGCGTCGCCGGCCTGACCCAGGAAGAAGCCCTCAAGGAGATCATGGCGAAAGTCGAGGAGAAGGAAGCCAAGCGCATCGCCCTCTATCGGGAACAGATGGAAGAAGAAGCGCAGAGCCAGGTCCAGGACAAGGCCAGGGCCATGCTTGCGATGGCGATGGACAAATATGCTCAGGACGTCACCAGCGAGCACTCCACTTCCACCGTCGCCCTTCCTTCCGATGAGATGAAGGGTCGCATCATCGGTCGCGAGGGAAGGAACATCAAGTCCATGGAGCAGATCTTCGGCGTCTCCCTCATCATCGACGACACCCCGGAGACCATCACCTGCTCCTGCTTCGATCCGATTCGCCGCGAGAAGGCCAAGCTCACCCTGGAAGCCCTCATCAAGGACGGAAGGATCCAGCCCGGCCGCATCGAGGATCTCTACAAGAAGATCTCCGGCGAGTTCGACGAGTCCCTTCGCCGCATCGGCGAGCAGACGATCTTCAAGCTCGGCCTGCCGAGAATCTCCGCCGGCCTGATGCCTTACATCGGCCGCCTTCGCTATCGTACCTCCTACGGACAGAACGTCCTCGACCATTCGATCCAGGTCGCCTATCTGGCCTCGGTCATGGCAAGCGAGCTCAACCTCGATCCTGTGATGGCCAAGAGAGCCGGCCTTCTTCATGATATCGGCAAGGCCATCGATGCCGAGCAGGAGGGAAGCCACGTCCAGCTCGGAAGCCAGCTCGCCAAGAAGTTCAACGAGCCCGATGCCGTCATCAACGCCATCGAGTCCCACCACGGCGATGTGCCCAAGAAGTATCTCATCTCCGAGCTCGTCCAGGCTGCCGATACCCTCTCCGCCGCCCGCCCCGGTGCCCGAAGCGAGACCCTGGAGACCTACATCAAGCGCCTCGAGCAGATCGAGACCATCTGCAAGGGCTTCGACGGCGTCCAGACCACCTATGCCCTGCAGTCGGGAAGAGACGTGCGCGTGATGGTCGTTCCCGAGAAGATCTCCGACGAGGATGCCAAGGCCATGGCCATCCAGATCCGCGACAAGATCGAGAACGAGATGCAGTTCCCGGGACAGATCAAGATCTCGGTCATCCGCGAGACGAGGGCCGTCCAAATTGCCAAGTAATCCCAATCCCTTCCGCCTCCTGTTTCTGGGCGACATCGTCGGTCCTCTGGGACGTGAGGTCGTCGCAGAATATCTCAAAGCGCACAAGGCGAAAGACAAGATCGACCTCGTCGTCGCAAACGGCGAGAACACCACCCACGGCCACGGTCTCTCCCACAGCCACTACGAAGAGCTCCTGAAGAGCGGAATCGACGTCATCACCAGCGGAAACCACTTCCTCAACTGCAAGGACATCTTCCAGCCGAGCTACGATTTCTCCAAGGAGATCCGGCCCCTCAACTTCGATCCCATCTGCCCTTTGAAGGGGACGATCCTCCTGGAAGTCTCGGGCTTGAGGGTCCGCATCTCAAATCTCTTAGGAAGAGTCTTCATCAACCTCTGCCAGTCCAGCCCGTTTCTCGCCTTGGAAGAAGTCCTCGGCAAGGAAGAGAAGGCGGACATCCACCTCGTCGACTTCCACGCCGAGGCGACCGCCGAGAAGAGATGCCTGTCCGAGTACTTCGACGGACAGGTGACGGCCGTGATCGGCACCCACACCCACGTCCAGACAAACGACGCCAAGCTGTTGGAGCAGGGAACCTTCTTCCTGACCGACGTCGGCATGAACGGGGCCTACGATTCCGTCCTCGGCGACATCAAGGCAAGCTCCATCTATCGCACAAGAACCGGAATGCCCACGCCGATGGATGTCCCCCGCACGGGAAAGAAACTCCTCAACGCCGTCCTTCTCGAGATTGACAGAGAGACGAAGAAAGTCAACTCCTTCACGCTCCTCAACGAGATCAGGTCCTGACTTCAAGCCTCGCAAAAGCGGGGCTTTTCCTTTGATAAAGATGGGGGGGAAAAGCTCCTTCATCCTCCTCGGATCGAAAAAATTGCGATTGTGAATGAGATTTTCTTGATAGACAGGAAAAAATGGATATAATTATTAGACGAAAGAGGTTTATCCAAAATGACAACATTAAAAGCTAGCGGAAACACTCAGATTCAGAAGTTGGCCGGTGCCATCGCCGGTAACATCCGTCAGGAGGGAGCCGTCCAGATCTCCTTGGTCGGTGCCAGCGCCCTCAACCAGGCCATCAAGGCTTGCATCGTCGCCAGAAGATTCCTCAAGGACGATCCGACCCCCAGCGACATCGCCGTCCAGCCGGAGTTCTTGATGCAGAACTTCTCCGAGCCCTCCAGCGAGGATTCTCGTGAAGTCACGACCATCATGCTCCACATCAAGAAGGTCGACTTCGATCCCGAACACGCAGTCTCCAGCGACGTCCCTCATCACGAGGAAACTCTCTAAGGAATGAAGAACAGCCGTCTTGTCTCGCTTCCCTCTTTGCGGGAAGCAGCGAGGCGGAATCCGGATACGGTTCTTCCACGAGAGAGGGCAGAAATTCGCCCTACGGCTTTTCTTGTCTCTTGGGGACAGGAAAAGCTTTTTTGTATCAGAACCTATGGCTGCCAGGCCAATGTCCGCGATTCCGAGATTCTCCGTCTGTTCCTTCTTCAGCTGGGAATGAAGGAGACGGAAGATGTTTCAAATGCCGATTTCATCCTCTTCAACACCTGCGCCATCCGCGAGAACGCCGAGAACCACCTCTATGGGGAATTGGGTCGCATCAAGGCCTCCGTCCTCAAGAACAAGGCCTTCGTCGCCGTCTGCGGCTGCGTGATGCAGGAGGAAAAGCCCGTCCAGTATCTTCTGGAGCACTTCTCTTTCGTGTCCCTGCTCTTCGGGACGAACAACATCGAACGTTTCTATGACCTTTTGGAAAGGGCCCTCAAGGGAAGAGGAACCTATGTCGACATCCAGAGCCAGCCTTCCTCGCTTGTCGAGCTCTCCTCTCGGGGAAAGGAAGGAAGGCTTTCTCCCTACTCCGCCTTTGTCGACATCACCTATGGCTGCGACAACTTCTGCACCTATTGCATCGTCCCCTACACCAGAGGCCGGGAGCGCTCACGGGCGATGGAAGACATCGTCGCGGAAGTCCAATGCCTCAAGGACAACGGCTATCGCCAGGTGACCCTGCTCGGTCAGAACGTCGACTCCTACGGCCTGGACAAGGACAACAAGCACGCCTTCGCCGAGCTCCTCGAGAAAGTCGCCAAGACCGGGATCGACCGCATCCGCTTCACCACTCCCTATCCGAGCGACTTCAACGCCCAGGTCTTCGACGTGATGGCCAAATACGACAACATCATGCCCAGTCTCCACCTTCCGATGCAATCGGGTTCCGACGCAATCCTGAAGCGGATGAATCGTCGCTACACGAGGGCGGAATTCCTCGACATCGTGAAACTCTTGCGAACAAAGATTCCGGATGTCTTCCTCACGACCGATATCATCGTCGCATTCCCCGGCGAGACGGAAGAAGACTTCCAAAAGACCCTCTCCCTGGTCAAGGAATGCCAGTTCGATGGTGCCTTCACCTTCCTCTTCTCCCCCAGGCCCGGAACCCCGGCAAGTCGGATGGAAGACAAGACCAGCGCAAAGGAAAAGCACGACCGCTTCGACCGGCTGAAGAATCTCGTCGACAAGCTCTCCACTAAGTCCGCAAGGAAGATGGTCGGAACGAGAGTCAAGGTACTCTTCGAGGAAGTCTCCAAGAAGGACGAGAGCATGATCTCCGGCTATGACGAGCACGGAAAGCTCGTCCACGTCAAGGGAGACAAGGACCTGCTCGGGAGGATCGAGGAAGTCGACATCCTGGAAAGCCACACCTACTCCCTGATTGGAAAGATCCATGGACAAGGCTGAGCTTCTTTCCGCCATCGACGAGTTCCTCAAGGACATCCAGTCTTCCAAAGAGGTGGAACTCTACCATCACTATCTTTCTTCCATCCATGAGCTCAAGATCGATGAGATCAAGAAAAGATCTGATTCTCTCAAGATGGAAGCGAAGAAACAGCCTTACGAGATGAGAAAGAAGATGCTCCAGGAAGCCAAGGACCTCTACGACCAGTATGAGGAACATCCCCTGGTTCTCAACGCCAGAAGCGTTCGACAGGAGATCATGGATTCCCTTTCGCCCCTGAACAAGTTAGGAGGACTCTGATGAAAGAGAAGAAAGAAGAATCGTTCACACCGATGGTGGAACAGTATCTCAGCTTCAAGAAACAGTACGGGGACATCATCCTCTTCTTTCGCATCGGAGACTTCTACGAGATGTTCCTTTCCGATGCCGAGCTCTGCTCCAAGGAGCTTCAGCTCTACCTGACCTCCAAGTCCTGCGGCAACGGAAAGAAGATCCCGATGTGCGGAATCCCCCATCGCTCCTACCTTTCCTATGCCCAGAAACTGATCGACCGCGGCTACAAGGTCGCCATCTGCGAGCAGGTCGAAGATCCCAAGCTGACAAAGAAATTGGTCAAGAGGGATGTCATCCAGATCATCTCGCCCGGGGCCAATCTCGACCTCAACACCAAGAGCAGCAACTACATCGGCTCATTGGGACTCTATCCCAACATCGCCGTCCTCTCCTATGCCGACGTGACGACGGGAGAGATGTTCTGCCTCAATCTCGATCCGGAGAAGGAAAAGATCCTGGAGGAGCTTCTCTTCCTGGACATCAAGGAGCTCGTCGTCCCGACTTCCCTGGACAGCGACCTGATCGTGTATCTGAAGAAGAACTGCCAGATTCCTCTCTCCTACTACAACGATTCCTCTTCCACCCTGGAGCTGGAGAATCTCTTCGTCAACCTCAAGGACGAGAGGCAGGTCGAGACCTCCGCAAGGCTCTACAACTATCTCTCCAACATGGAGAGAAGATCCCTTTCCTACTTTAAGCCCGTCGTCAACCAGATGGGAGAGAAGAGGATGCGGATCGACTACTCCGCCCAGAGCAACATGGAACTGGTCAAGAGCCTGGAAGGAAAGAGCTTCGGAACGCTCTTCTGGCTTCTGGACAAGACCAAGACACCGATGGGTTCCCGCTATCTCAAAAACCGTCTCACCTCCCCGATGGCCGATGAGAAGAGGATCCAGGAAAGCCTCGACCTCACCGAGTGCTTCGTCAAGGACTACCGCTCGCGGGAAAAGCTGAGGGAAGACCTCTCCGAAATCTTCGACATGGAACGCCTGATTGCGCGCATGGGCTACGAGAACTGCAACGGGCACGACCTGCTCCAGCTCAAGCGCTCCCTGCAAGTCCTCCCCGAGATCGAGAAGGATCTGAGGAAGATGGAGAGGATTCCTCCCTTGGAGAAACTTCTCTCCGAACTGGGGAATTATGATGAATTGACAAGCCTTTTGGAGAAAGCCATCCGGGAAGACTGCCCCTTGACGATCTCGGAAGGCGAGATCTTCAAGAAAGGATACGACCAGCAGCTCGATGAGCTGATCGACCTCACCAGCGACGCCAAGGACTGGATCGCCCGTCTGGAAGAGAAGGAGAAGGAGAGGACCGGAATCAAGACCCTCAAAGTCGGATACAACACGGTCTTTGGCTATTACATCGAAGTCAGCGCCGGCCAGGTCAAGGAGGTCAAGGACGAATACGGCTACATCCGGAAGCAGACTTTGAAGACCGGCGAGCGCTACATCACCGCCGAGCTCAAGGAGAAGGAAGACCGCATCCTCCGCGCCAAGGACGAGAAGATGTCCTTGGAGTACAAGCTCTTCAAGGAGCTGAGGAAGAAAGTCAGCCAGTTCACCCAGGACATCCAGAAGACCAGCAACGCCATCGCCATGCTCGACTATTATCTCGCCCTGGCCTTCGTCGCCAGCGAACAGGGTTATGTCCGACCCACTTTCACAAGGGACGGAAGAATCGACATCACCGATGCTCGCCATCCCATCATCGAAGTCGCCTCTCCCCAGACCCTCTTTGTCAGCAACGACTATCACATGGACTCCTCAACGGATGTCCTGATCATCACCGGTCCGAACATGGGCGGAAAGTCGACCTACATGAAGGAGTTCGGCCTGATCGCCATCCTGGCCCAGATCGGTTCCTTCGTCCCGGCCAAAAGCTGTGCCATCCCCATCTTCGACGCCCTCTATACCCGCATCGGAGCAAGCGACAACCTGATCAAGGGACAGTCGACCTTCATGACGGAGATGAGCGAAGTCGCCCAGGCTCTCTCGACGGCCACCAGCCAGTCCCTTCTGCTCTTCGACGAGATCGGACGAGGAACCGCGACCTATGACGGCATGGCGATCGCCGAGAGCATCATCGAGCACATCGTCAAGCACATCCGGGCCAAGACCTTCTTCTCCACCCACTACCACGAGATCACGACCCTCAGCCAGAAGATTCCCTCGGTCAAGAACATCCACTGCGAAGTCGAGGACGTCAACGGCGAGATCACCTTCCTCTACAAGATGAAGGAAGGCTCGATGGACCGCTCCTACGGAATCCACGTCGCCCGTCTGGCCGGACTTCCGGAAGAGTGCATCGAGAGGGCCGACGAGCTGCTCCACTCCTTCGAGAGCCAGGACCATGTCCAGAAGGATCAGATCAAGACGGTCGTTCCCGTCGAGAAGGAAAAGGATGAGATCAGAGACATGCTCAAGGAGATGGATCCGATGAAGATGACTCCCTTGGAAGCCCTCAACTATCTCTTCGAGCTCAAGAAGAAGGTGAAGTGATGTCCAAGATCCATCTGATGAAGCCCGAGCTCTCCAACCTGATCGCGGCGGGAGAGGTCATCGAAAGGCCCAGCAGCGTCGTCAAGGAGCTCGTCGAGAACAGCATCGACGCCCATGCCAAGAACATCTATGTCGGCATCCTTTCCGCTGGCCGGGGAAAGATCCTCGTCAAGGATGACGGGGACGGAATGGACAAGGAGGATGCCCGCAACTGCTTTCTGCGTCACGCCTCGTCCAAGATCAAGACCGAGTTCGACCTGACCCGGATCAAGACCATGGGATTCCGCGGCGAGGCCATTCCTTCCATCGCCTCCGTCAGCAAGGTCACGTTGACGACCTCCGACGGAAATGGAGCCGGAACGAAAGTCGAGAGCGAACCGGACAAGGAGCTTGTCCTCTCTCCGGCGCCCTCGAGAAAAGGAACCATCTTCGAGGTCAGAGATCTCTTCTTCAACACGCCCGCCCGCCTCAAGTATCTCAAGTCCGACAAGGTCGAGACCTACAGCATCGTCGAGCAGGTCGAGCACTTGGCCTTGGGCTTTCCCGAGATCAGCTTCTCCCTTGCCATCGATGGCCGGGAGGTCCTGCACACGACCGGAAGAGGAGACCTGCTCGAGGCCATTTTGAAGATCTATGGGAACCGCATCGCCGATTCCCTCTACGAGGTCAAGCACGAAGGCCTCTACTTCTCCTTCCGCGGCTTCGTCTCCAAGCCGGAGCTCTCCTACTCCAAGAAGTACAACATGCTTCTCTACCTCAACAACCGCTCCATCTACGACTATCCGATCAACAAGTCAATCGAGGAAGCCTACCGGGACTATCTCCCTCCTCTGCGCTATCCCTTCTCCCTGATCAAACTCGACATCGACCCGGCTTTGGTCGATGTCAACGTCCATCCCTCCAAGAAGGAAGTCCGCATCTCCTTGGAAGGGGAGATGGCAAGCATCCTCAAGAACACGATCGTCGAGACTTTGAAGGCGAAAAGGCCGCTCTACGACCTCTCCCACGACGCAAAGGGACAAAACGACCTCGGCATGGATGCATTCGACGTGGAGGATCTGAAGGAAGAGGAAGGGAAGAAAATCGAGGAAGGAAAGGAAGACTTCGACAAGAAGGAGGACAAGATCGTCTACTTTCAGGATTCCCTGCCTTCCACACCCAGCTATGTCAATCCCCATCCCGTCGAGAAAAAGGAGTTTGTCCTCGAGCCGAAGAAAACCTCTGTCTCACAGGATGGAAAGAAAGATTTTTCCAACATTTTCTCCGAGGAAAGCTATACTTTGCGCCTTCCGGAGATGCATCCGATCGGACAGGTTCTCAAGACTTATATCGTCTGTGACGGGCCGGACGGATTCTATCTGATCGACCAGCATGCGGCCAACGAGCGCATCAACTTCGAGAAGACCGAACGCCTCTTTTCCCAAGTCCGCTCCCGGGTCGTCCCTCTCCTTCCCATGACCGTCGAGCTCTCCTTCAAGGAGCAGGAGAATCTCGATGAGGAGCATCTCTCCCGTCTCCTCTCCTGCTCAATCGTGGTGGAAAAGTTCGGCGAACGAACCCTGATCGTCCGGGAGATTCCCTCCTTCCTCTCCGACCCGGACTATTCCGCCGTGATCCTGGATTGCGTCCATGCCGTTCTCAACGACGAGAAGGCCGACCCCCTCAAGGAGATGCGCCTTGCCATCGCCAACATCGCCTGCAAGAAATCCATCCGCGCCAACGAGACCTTGACGATGGTCGAGATGGAAAGCCTGATCCAGGATCTGGCCAAGTGCGTCAATCCCGCCAACTGCCCGCACGGGAGACCCACCCTCATCAAGCTCAGCCGTTCGGATGTCGAGAAACTCTTCCGGAGGACCGGATTTTGATCTACGTTCTTCTGGGGCAGACCGCAAGCGGCAAGACTTCCCTGGCCTTGAAACTGGCCCGGAAGCTTTCCCTTCCCATCCTTTCCGCCGATGCCTATCAGTGCTATCGAAAGATGCAGATCGGAACGGACAAGCCGAAGAAGGAAGAGGTGGAAGGATTGGCCTATCTCTTCTACGACTGCCACGATCCAGACGAGGAGGTTAACGTCTCCCTCTTCCAGAAGACCTACCGCCCGATCGTCGAGGAGATGGTCGAGGAGGGAAAGGACCTGATCGTCGTCGGAGGGACATTCCTCTACATCAAGGCCCTACTTTTCGACTATCGCTTCCCCGTCGAGAAGGAGGAGAAATCCGTCTATGAGTCCCTCTCCTTCCAAGAGCAGGTCGAAGAGCTGAAGAGAATCGCCCCGCAGGTCGCAGAGCAGATCGACATCCACAATCCGAGAAGAGTGCTCCGCGCCCTGCTTCAGATCGCAAACGGCGAAGACCGACAGGAGATCCACTCCAAGCTGAGCGACAAGCCTCTCTTCCCGTCCCTCTTCTTCGAGATCGAAGTCGACAAGGAGGAAGGGAATCGGCTCATCGACGAGCGCGTCGACCGGATGTTCGAAGAGGGATTCGTGGAAGAAGTCGAGAATCTCTTGCAGGAATATCCCTCCGACCTCCGCTCCTTCCAATCCTTGGGCTATCGGGAACTCATCCAGGCTCTTGAGGAAAAGAGGAGCCTTGCGGATTGCAAAAAGCTCATCAAGATCCACACCCATCAATATGCCAAGAAACAGAGAACCTTCCTCCGCCATCAGTTCAAAGACATCCACAAGGGAAAGAGAGAGGAGATCGAACAGTTGATCAGCGATCACGTCCTGCTTCGACAGAGGACCGACATCCTGCTCTCAAAGAACAAGAAGGACTTGGAGGGAAAGTCCATCCTCCTCTGCGGTATCGGAGGGGTCGGCGGAATCGTCGCGGAAGGCCTGGCCCGCCTTGGTGCGATGGACGTGACACTGATCGACAAGGACAAGGTCGAGAGCACAAACCTCAATCGCCAGATCCTCTACACAAAAGAAGACCTGGGAAAGAACAAGGTCGACTGCGCCAAAAGAAGACTCCTCTCCATCAATCCCCTGATGAAAGTCGATGCCATCTGCCAAGCGATACAGACAGAAGAAGACCTGCCCGAGAAAAGATTCGATGTCGTCCTCGATGTCATCGACGACACAAACGGAAAAGCACTGCTCTATCAAAAGGCGCAGAAAGACCATTCCCTCTACCTGACAAGCGCCGGCTTCGGATTCCATCTCGACTCGACAAAAGTCACCTACGGAATCTTGAAGGATGTCCATGACCCCTTGACCAAGAACTTCAAAAAGAGATTGGGCGAACTCGGAATCACCGACACGGACAACATCCCTGTCGTCTATCCCAAGGATGCGAGAAGAAGAGGAAAAAGCGGTGAAAAGACCATCGGTTCCCTGTTCGAGGAAGTCAATGCCGGAGGTCTTGCCATCCTGACATGGCTGTTGAAACGATGGGAGGAAAGAAACGATGACGGAAATTGACATCCGAAAAATTGGTAAGAAAATTGGCTTGTCGGAAAAAGATCTTTTTCTCTATGGAACAACGATGGCGAAGATCATCAAGAGTCCAGACAATGATAGGAAGGGAAAGCTCATCCTGACCACGGCCATGACTCCGACCAAGGCCGGGGAAGGAAAGACGACGACCGCCATCGGTCTTGCCGACGGCTTGTCCCTTCTGGGAAACAGGGCCTGCCTGGCTCTGAGAGAACCCTCCTTAGGTCCTGTCTTTGGCGTCAAGGGCGGAGGAACGGGAGGCGGAAAGGAAAGGCTCGAGCCCGAGGAGAAGATCAACCTTCACTTCACGGGAGACATCCACGCCTTGACTTCCGCGACGAATCTGATTGCCGCCATGATCGACAACGAAATCTTCCAGAAGAGCGAACTCGACCTCGACCCGGAGAGCATCTCCTTCCCCAGGGCCATGGACATGAACGACCGCTCCTTGCGAAGGATCGCGACTTGCCTCAATCCCAAGGATGGGCCAAGACATGAATCCTCCTTTGTCATCACCGCCGCCAGCGAGTTGATGGCGATCTTCTGCCTCTGCAAGGACGAGGAGGATTTCCTTGACCGCGTCGAGAACATCACGATCGGAAAAGACACTTCGGGAAGAAATGTCACGGTCAAGGCGCTCAACATCCGCAACGCGATCCGGAAGTTGATGGAAGACGCCTTGTCGCCCAACCTGGTCCAGACCATGGAGGGAACGCCAGCGATCGTCCACGGAGGGCCTTTTGCCAACATCGCCCACGGAACCAATTCCCTGATTGCGACCTCTCTTGCCCTCAAGGTCTCGGATTATGTCGTGACCGAGGCCGGCTTCGGAAGCGATCTCGGGATGGAAAAATACCTCGACATCGTCTCTCCGCTTGGGAATTTCTCGCCGGATCTCGTCGTCCTCGTCGGTTCGATACGGGCCATGAAGCTCCATGGAGGCGTTCCTTTCTCCGCCCTGGAGGAAAGAAACGATAATGCTCTTGTCCAGGGATTCGAGAATCTCCTCTTCCACTATCATAACGGAAGGCAATACGGCCTTCCCGTCCTCGTCAGCCTCAACGTCTTCCCTCAGGACACGAAAGGGGAAATCGCTCTTGTCTCCAAGCTTCTGGAAGAGAAGAACATTCCCTTTGCCCTCAACACTTCCTATCAGGAGGGAGGTGTCGGCGCAAAAGGATTGGCCGAAAAGGTCCTCCTTATGCTCTCTTCCGAAAAGAAAGCTTTCCATCCCCTGGTCGACAAGAGACAGGACGTGATGGAAAAAATCAAGATCATCGCCACACATGTCTATGGTGCCAAGGATGTCGTCTATGAGAAAAAAGCCCTGGAGCAGATCAAGAACCTGAGCGAAGAGGAAAGACACTACGATGTCTGCATCAGCAAGACACCGAACTCCTTGAGTGACGATCCCCATCTTCTCAACGTCCCCGAGCACGTCCTTCACGTCCGTTCCTTGCGCCTGTTCGATGGTGCCCGTTTCCTCGTGCCTTTGACCGGAGCGGTCGTCACGATGCCCGGACTTCCGAAAGTCCCCCTTGCCAAGAGGATGGAAAGATGATTATTCTCTCTGGAAGACCGTTCCGCAAGGAACATCAAGAAAAGCTTTCCGTTCTTTCCAAGACCATCCGCCCCAGGTTCCTTTTCGTCAATCCCCAAAAGGACGAAGATGCCCTGGCCTACGTCCGGCAGATACAGAAGATCCTCCTTTCCCTGGGATTGGATTTCGAGGAAGAAGAAGTCAAGCCTGGAGAAGAGGAGAAAAGCCTCGCCCGTCTGAGGGAGATGGCAAGAACCCATCAGGTCGTCCTCGCCCGTCCTTTGGGAAAGAGGGAAAAGGAATTCCTCTCTCTCCTTGATCCAATGCACGATCCAGACATGATGACCACGACCAACATCGGCCATCTCTTCCAAGGAGAGCTCCACTTCCTTCCTGCCACCTGCAAGAGCGTCGAGGAGATCCTTCGAAAGTACAGCCTCCCCGTCCTGGGAAAGAAAGTCCTCATCGTCGGAAGAAGCCTGACGATCGGCCTTCCACTTCTGGAGCTCTTCCAGCGCCTGGATGCGATGCCGACTCTTGTCCACTCCAAGATCGATCCGGAAAGGATCGCAAAGGAATGCTCGTCGAGCGACATCGTCTGTCTCTGCTCGGGAGTCGAAGGCCTGATTCCTCGGCCAAGCTTCCGTCCTTGTCAAGTCGTCCTCGACTGCGGTTTCCATGCTCAAGGTGGAGACTTGGGTTTCCTTCCGGAGGAAGACGAACTTTTCGCCTACACTCCTGTTCCTGGCGGAATCGGTTCACTGACTCCCTATTTCGTTGTCGAAAATGGATTCTTTCATGAATGCCGTCTTCTGAAATCTAAGTAAAATTTTATAGATACTCTTCTCTTTTTGTGCACTTTCCCCTCTTCCATGGAAAATATGGGTGAGGAGGGAAAATGAACGCCATCGAATTCCAGGACATCTCCTTTGCCTATGGAGAGAAGAAAATCATCGACCACCTGACTTACTCCTTTCCGCAGTCGGGTCTATTTGTCATCCTCGGTCCTTCCGGATGCGGGAAGACGACCTTCCTTTCCCTCTGCACCAAGACTTTGCTACCGAGCTCGGGAAAGATCCACTTCGCCTTGGAGAATCATCCTTCCATCGTCTTCCAGTCCCCTCTGCTCCTGGATTATCTCAACGTCCGGGACAACTGCTTCCTTCCTCTGGCCATGGAAGGGAAAAAGCTCAATGAGTGTCTGGCTGTCATCCACGATGTGCTCTCCCTTGTCGGCCTTGAGAAGCAGGAAGAGAGGGATGTCCGAACCCTGTCTGGCGGAGAGCAGATGCGCCTTGCGATCGCCCGTGCCCTGACTCTCGATGGCTCGGCCTTGATCTTGGACGAGCCCACTGGGCAGCTGGATGAGCATAGCTCTTTGGAAATCTATGCCCTTCTGGAAAAATTGTCGAAGGATCGTCTTGTCCTTCTTGTCACCCATGACCAGAGGAACGCTCTTTCTTTGGACGGTACGATCCTGAAGATGGAAAAGGGAAGGCTTTCTCCTGTGAAAGAAGTGCAAGGCAAGAAGACAGGGAAAGTCCACAGCCCAGGAAAGTCTTCCTTTCTTCCGCTTTCGGTTGCGACACGTTGGACGGCGCTCTTTCTCAAGAAGAGACGCTTCCGTTTTCTGCTCTCGACCTTCTTTCTCGCCTTGACTCTCTCCATCCTCGCCCTCGGTCTCAACATCTCCTTCCACATCGATTCCGGGATGGACCAATGGCTGGGAGATTTCTATGACAGCCAAATGCTGGAGGTCTCTCTCAAGGATGAGATTGCCGAGGCCGGGCATCTCAGCCTGACAAGAAGGATGCCCGTCGACCAAGAGACGTGCTTGCAGCTTGGCCTCAACAAAAGTTATCCTTCCCTTTCCTACTTCTTCCCGGAAAGCCAGGAAGAGAAGATCAACGGGAAGAAGGAGAGCTTCTCCTTCCTGCCGGTCATCAGTCAAAATCCGAAGAAGATTCGCTTCGGAAAGATTGCGGGAAGAAACGAGATCGTGGTCAACAATCTCTTCCTGAAAGCTTTCTCCTTGACCGAAGAAAAGGCAATCGGAACCTCATTCGTCTTCTCTCACTCCGCCATCGTCCGCTCCAGCGCCTTTGAACAATCCGATCTTGTCACACTCAAGAGAACCTTCTCGATTTCCGGAATCTGCATCGAGAAGGATGCCTTCCTGACACCGACGGCCTACTACGACTATTCCTGTGCCTGGGAGAGCCTCTCCAAGATCCACTTGAAGAATCTCTCCGAAGAAAGAAAGGAGCTGACTTCCATCACCGCCTTCTTCGACCTCGAAGGCGATGCTTCCGACGATTTCCGCGGGACTTCCGTCCTTTCCGAAGCCGAAGACATCCAGACCCTCATGAAGAGAAGCGAGAACCTCTATCAAGGCTCGGTCGAAGTGAGCTCCAAGAAGGAAGAGATCCGGGAAAGCACGACCGAGCTTGTCTCCTCCTTGCTGACGGTCCTTCTGGCCTTCCTCGCGATGACCTTGTTCTCGGCCTTCATGCTCGCCTTCCTCTCCGTCCATTCGCTCTACGAGGACAACATCCGCCTTCTGGCCCTGACGAGGATCTATCCCGGAAAGAAGAAGAACCAACGGAGGATTGCCTTCGGGATGCTGATTTCCTTCCTTGTCTCCACGAGCGTGTTCTTCCTTCTGCTCCACGCTCTTTTCACCTTCGTTGGAAAGGAAATCCTTCAAATGATGGGCCTCCCTCCCTTCCTCGCCTTCTTCGATCTCTTCTCTCTTCTCCTCTCCCTCTTCCTCGCCCTGTTCTTTTCCGTCCTGGCCACAATCCTTCCCATGCGGAAAGTCAAGGAGAAGGAGATCAAGAGACATCTGGAGGCTGAGGACTGATGATCGAGATCCAGCATCTCTCGAAAAGATATCCGGGCCAAAAGGAAGACACCCTTTCGGATATCAATCTCACCTTGGAAGAGACCGGCCTCTATTTTCTCGTCGGAAAGTCCGGCTCCGGAAAAAGCACCTTCCTCTCCCTGTTGGGAGGGATGGATTTCGACTACCAAGGAAGCCTCAAGGTCGATGGCAAGGAGCTCAAAAGCATGGACGAGAAAGAGAAGGAGGACTACCGTTTCCTGCACGTCTCCTTCGTCTTCCAGGACTTCAAGGCGGAGGAGGACGAGACCGTCTTCTCCAATTTGAGAAAAGCCCTCGACCTGACCGACCTTTCCGAGGGAAAGAAGGAGGAGAGGATTCTCTCCTTCCTCTCCAAGGTCGGCCTGAAGGACAAGAAGGGCAAGACCTTCCAGAACCTGTCGGGTGGAGAGAAGAAAAGAGTCTCCCTCGTCCGGGCCTTGATCAAGGAAGGAGACATCCTCCTTGCCGATGAACCGATGTCCTCCCTCGACCCCGAAAGCCGAAAGGCCATCCTCGCCCTTCTAAAGAAAGAAAGTCGAAGAAGAATGGTCTTCGTCATCACCCACGAGGAGAGAGAGATTCCCCAAGACTGCACCGTCATCCGCCTTCTGGATTCCAGGATGGTCGTCGAAAGAGAAGGAAGAGGAAAAGGAAAGAAAGAAACACCTAGCTACAAGCGCAAGAGATATTCCGGGATGCCCTTCTGGAAATCCCTCCTTCTCTCCCTCTTCCACAAGCGCTCTCTCCTGATCGTCACCTTTTCCAGCCTTGTCGTCTCCTTCTTCTCCGTCCTCTTCTCCTTCCTGCTCTCGGGAAACGTCAAGCAGGCGATGACCAAGGCCTTGACGAGCTACATGGACGAAGGTTCGATGGTCATCAAGAGGGCGGAAGAAGGGGCGAAGGAGACCGACTATTCCCTTTTGAGCTATCATTCCCTGCAGCAGATCGAAAGAGCGGAGAAGGATTACGTTCTCTCCCTCACCGCCTTCTATCGCGACTCCTTGAACACCCTCTTCGGAAGTTCATCTTCCATCGGCTTTCACTATCTCAACCGCGATCTTCAAGTCCCCACCCTCTCCCTGGACAGCTTCCTTCAGTTCGAGCTTGTCGAGGAGTCTTCCTATCCCCTGGGCGATGCGATCGACCTCGACAGCCTTTCGGAAGAGGAAGTCATCGTCGGTTTGGATGAAGAAAGCATGATTGCCCTTTATCTCATGCTTTTCAACGAAGAGCCACTCTATGGAATCACGGAAGAGACGCTTCTGACACTCCGCCGCAAAGTCTGGTATAGCGGACTGACTCTGTCCATCGATGCCAACAAGGGAGAGTGGAACTACTATCTCGACCATTCCTATGGCGTGAGGGATGTGTTTCTCAGCGAGAGAAGTGTCCTTGTCTCTCCGGATTCGACCTTCCACGAGCATTTCGTGAGCGAAGTCCTTCAATTTGTCGAAGTCGACCCCAAGGAGGACTCGACCGTCCCCTGGTCTCTGCACAAGGCCTATGGCTTGCGCCTTCTTCCGGAGACGAACGCCGATTTTCTCGCCTCCTTCCTCAAAAAGAGGGAGTTCGACGGCTGGACGGTCGAAGTCCTCAAGGACAAGCCCTATTATGTGGAAGACGACAACAAGACCCACAACCGCCTGCTCTTCTATCAAGACTATCTTCCCAAGATTTCGATCAGCGAGATCGAGGATTTCATCAAGACCCAGGAAGGCATGGTCGAGAGCGTCAGCTATTCCTCTTCGGTCTACACCTATACCGCCTCTGGTTTCATCTCCGGCTTCCAGAAGCCCTTCTTCTTCTCCCCCGCCAAGGAAAAGCTCAACGCCATCATGGACGAGGCGTCCGTCTCCGACGTCAATCTCGGTGCCTTCCAGGGAGCGAACATCGAGGTTCCCGAAGGTGTCCTCAAGGCCGACTTGATCTCCTCGATGGAGGAAGAGGGCTTGCGCTTTTGCTCTCTGGATTCCTCCAGGCTTGTTCCCTCCCTCGGAGAGGAGCCGACCTCCTATGAGGAAATCGGGATCTCCGAAGGGATGGCAAAGAAGCTCTTCGGCTTTGCCGATTCCGCTCTCGGAGAGAAGCTCCACACCCTCACCTTGGACCGCATCAGCAAGGAGGGAGAACGCTATCGGAACATCTTCTCCGAAGGGAGCCTGACCATCGCAAGCATCTATCCCGGAGAGGAGATCTCCCTCTTCCACCACTCCCTTTTCCCGCTTTGCTACGCCTTCAGCCACACCACCCTCTCGATGGACGAGATTCGCATCAGCGAGGCGGTCTTGAGCTGCGACCTGAAGAAGAAAAGCGTCGAAAACTTCTTGGAAGATGTCCAGACTCTTGAGGACTACACCGCTTCCTTTCCGATGCACTCCATGACGAAGGAAGTCCAGTCCCTCTTAGACAACCTGTCTCTCCTCTTCCTCTTCTTCTCCGTCCTCTCCCTCTTCAGTTCCGCCTTCCTCTCCGCTCTCTCCCTCTACCTCATCCTGAGGAAAGACCGGAAGAACATCGGAATCCTCCTTTCCCTGGGATATCGGAAGAAGGAAATCTTCCGCTACTATGTCACGATGTCCTCCTTCCTTCTGGCATTGGGCTATCTTTTTGCCCTCATCCTCGGCAAGATCAGCGAATCGACCATTCAGAAGACCCTCGATGTCCTTCTGGTCGGCGGAGAAAGCAGCTTTTTTCCCTATCTCATCCCACTTTTCGTTGCTTTTCCGCTCCTTTTCCTCCTCTCCCTCTTCCTCTGGCACAGCCTCAAAGGCCTCTCTCCCAAGGACAGCTTCCTCAAGAATTGATTCGTGAATAACCGCTTACATGAATTTTTCTTTTCACTTTCGTCACACCAAGTGGTATAGTTATGTCCGCATGGCAGAATTATGCCTGCAAAGAAAGGGTTTAGACAATGAAGGGTACCGTCAAGAAGTTCGACAAAGAGAAGGGCTACGGATTCATCACCGGCGAGGATGGAAAGGATTATTTCTTCCATTACACTCAGCTCATGATGGATGGATTCAGAACCGCCGAAGTTGGTCAGCACGTCGAGTACGAGCCGACCACCACGGAAAAGGGCTATCGCGCCAACAACATCCACTTCGTCGACTAATCCAAAAACTGTGGTTCGCTCACGTGCCCTCGCGGTATAGTTGAACGAAAGCAAAACGGTCGCGGCATTGCGCTGCGACCGTTTTTCGTTTCCAACAAACTCTCTAGCGTGCGTCCTTGAAGGAAGAGCCACCGATGAACTCCCGGATCAGGGAGTTGCAGGGGATGTCCGACAACGGCATCGGGAGGAAATACTTGAGGATATTCTTCAGGCGCTGGGCCGTCGAGTATTCCTGGTCGGAAGGAGAGATTGACTCCAAAAGCGGCAGAGCGATGCTGCGCATAGCGCAAGTCTCATAGGCCAAGAAGGAGTCGAAGACGAAGTCCGCATTCTCCTGGGTGGGATAGATGTAGCGGAACTCTCCGTTTCGGACACCCGGCCACATCGAGATTGTCTCCTTGGCATCGGAGCCTCTCGTCCTGGCATCGCGGGTGATCCTTCTGATCAAGCGCAAGTCGGTCATGCTTAGGGGCGTGTGGTTGTCCAGATTGACCTGAGGCTGAGGGGCGATGTAAACCTTGAACTTCTGATGCTCCGGGATGTTCTCCGTCAGTCGACGGTTGAGCGCATGGATGCCCTCGATGATGATGGGTTGGTTCTCGGCAAGGGCGATCTCCTTGCCCGGAGAGCGGACGCCATCCTTGAAGGAATAGGAAGGAAGGCGCACCTTCTCTCCCTGGATCAAAAGGCTCATCGTCTCCTCGAAGAAGGGGATGTCGATCGTGTCGATCGATTCCAAGTCCGCACCCGGAGGAAGAAGCTTCTTCGGGACGTAGAAGTCGTCAATCGAGATACGGATTGGGCGATAGCCCAAGGCCATCAGTTGATAAGTCAGGCGGTTGGCGAAGCTCGTCTTTCCGGAGCTGGAAGGACCAGCGATGCCGATGAGGCGGACAGGATCCTCGCTGTCGACGATCTTCTTGGCCAGGTCGCTGAGCATCATATTGATCTTCGCTTCGCAGAGGTTGACGAAAGCCATCGCTCCGTACTTCTTCAGGAAACGGTTGACGGAGCTAGCCGTGTCCAGATGATTGAGCTCCGCCCACCGGGAAGAGCCGGCCAAGGTGTTGGCGAACTTCAGCTCGTCGCTGAAAGGAGGAATCTTCCCTCCGCATTCCGCACGGGGAAACTGCATCATGATCCCAGGCTCGTAATAGCGCAAGGAGAAGCGCTTGAGATAGCCCGTGGACGGAACAAGGGGGCTATAGAGATAGTCGTAGTACTTCTGCCCCTTGTAGGAGAGCTCGAAGAGATGCACAAAGTTTTCGGGGCGATACTTCAGGACGTCGATCTTGTCATGAAGGCCTGCCTGTCGGTAGATTGCAAGGGCATCTTCCTTGCTGATTCGGATGCGCTCTATGGGAAGGTCCAACAAGACAAGCTCGTCCATCCTCTTCTTGATCTTCTCGACAAAGGCTGGCGTGACGCGGAAGCTCTTCTTTCCGAGGATCCGGCAGAAGATGGAGCGAGAGACGTTATAGAAGAAGCGGACGTCCAACTTGCTGTCGATTGTCTTGATTGCCAATGCGAGCAAATAGCGAAGAGAAGCCTCATAGATTCGGATGGAATCCTGATTTGTGAAATCAAGAAACTCGATGTTGTATTCCCCGTCTTTCGGGATGGAATAGGAAAGGTCATGAACCGCACCGTCGATCTTGCAGCAGATGTATTCCTTTCTTTCCTCCTCTTTGAGAAGAGAAGAGACTCTATCTCCTTGGGCCAAAAAAGTTTTGATTTTCATCTTTTGTCTCCTTCGATGTCGAAATCCTGTCGATCAAACTCTCAACGTTTCGCTGGTGGATATTATATAAGGTGAAGAGAAAGGGTGCAATTGTCTCACTTGTCGATAAGAGGAAAGGAAGAAGGGATTTCATTCGAAGAACCCTTTTGATCGACATCTTCTTTCTCTGGTGCTATCCTATTCTTGTATGAAGAAAATCAAAAAAATCGAGTGGATCGCCTATCTTTCCTTTTTCCTTGCCTGTCTTGTCGTCGGCCTTGTCTTCCTGGGCTTGGGAGAGTGGAGGGGAAGTCTCTTCATCCTTCTTCCTCTTCCTTTCACTTTCGCCCTTTATCTCACTTTTTTCCTCACTTTGAGGGGAAAAAAGGCGATTGGACTGGCTCTTTTCACGATGTTGAGAATCCTTTTGGTTCTCGTCACCCTGGCCACTCCCCCCGTCCTCTGGTATTTCGTCCCGTCCATCCATGAAAACGTAACCGCTTTCTTCCTAATTGCCCCTCCTGTCGAGGTCTTGGGGGTATATATTCTTTTCTTGTTATTCGTTTTTCTCGGTCGAAAGACGAAAGAAAAGACAAGACCATGAACGGCAGCGAAGACGGGCTGCAGATCGGCAACCTTCTCAGGACGGACTTTGGGAATGTCCTTCCTCCGGAATTCATCTCCTCCCTCGTGGCGATGCTTGTCATCATCATCCTTGTTTTCATTGTCTATTTCAAAGGAAAGAAATACGGTCCTTTCGACAAGCCCAAGGGAATCGTCAACATCGCCGAGACCTTGGTCGAATTCGCAGAGAAGAACGTCAAGGAATTGATGGGCAAGGACTTCCTGCCTTTCACGGGATATGTCCTGGGACTGGGTCTTTATATCTTCATCTCTTTCATCATCGGCATGATCGGCCTCCCAAACGTCATCTACGTCGGGCCGAATGCCATCCTCAACGAGAACTGGCTCTTCAAGGCCCTCCCCAATCCTTTCACCAACCTCGCTTTCCCGCTCTCCATCGCCTTCTTGACCATCATCCTCATCCAGGCGTATGGCCTCAAGTACAAGAGGGCGAAATACTTCATGAAGTTCGTCTCTCCGATCCCGGCGATCGAGCTTGTCTCGATGTGGGTTCCGATGCTCTCCTTGACCCTCCGTCTTTTCGGAAACGCCTTCGCCGGTTTCTGCCTCATCACCCTTTCCTATTGTGCCCTCGATGGCATAGCAAGTGGTTTCGGTTTGGTTCTAGCTCCCGTCCTGGTGCCCGTCGTCCACGCTTACTTCGATGTCTTTGACGGTTTGATACAGACGGTCGTCTTCCTGATGGTCACGATGCTCAACATCGCCCAGGAAGGGGTGGAGGAAAAAAACGTCCAGAACGTCCAAGAGACCGTCAAGCTTCAGGCTAGGAACTAGAAGAAAGTTTCATTTATCAAAGGAGGAAACTTATGTCTCTCGATGTCATCAACTTCTTGGCAGACTCGACTTCTGCCCCGACCTTCGACCCGGCCAACACGGCCAAGTTCTGGGTCATCGCCATCATCGCCGTCGCCCTTGCCGTCGTCGGGACTTTGGAGGCCCTTGCCGTCATCTTCACCCTCAACGGAACAGCGAGAAATCCGGAAGCGGCTTCCAAGATGAGAACAACCATGCTCATCGGTGTCGCCTTGGTCGAGACCGTCGCCATCTACCTGCTCATCATCGCCATGCTCCTTCTTTTCGTGGCCTAAACGAAAAAAAGCTTTGGACGATGAAGAAGAAGCTTCTCACCCTTGTCGCTGGCCTTTTGCCTAGCGTTTTCCTGCTTTCCTCCTGCTCCCTCGACTCCGCCAGCGAAAGCATCACCGAGACCATCAACGACTCCATCCCGAACCTCTACGTGACCCTCGCCCAGTTGGGTGCTTTTCTCGTGATGGTCGTCGTGGTGATCGTCTTCGGCTACAAGCCGATCAAGAAGAAGCTCGATGCCCGAAGGGAATACGTCAAGAAGAATCTCGACGAGAGCGACGAACACCTGAAGAACGCCAAGAAGGCCGAAGAAGAAGCCAACAGCAACATCACGGCCAGTCGCATCAAGGCCAACACGATCGTCGAGGATGCGCGAAGGCAGGCGATGGAAGAGGCCAAGCAGATGATGGACAAGGCCCAGGAGAGCATCGAACTGCGCCGTCAGCAAGGCGAGAAGGAAATCGAGGAGCGCAAGAAGAGCCTCGACCGTGACACGCACGACAAGATCATCCAGAACGCCTTGGATGCCTCAAAGGAAATCCTGGGGCGGGAACTCACCAAGGAAGACAACGACAAGATGATCGACCAGTTCCTGAACGACATGGACAAGGGCAACTGACATGAATCCGCTCCATCTTCACTATGCTTCGGCCATCTTCCAGGTCGCCGTCGAGGAAGACCGGTGCGTCTGCTACAACAACGACTTGGCCCTCGTCAACCTGTGCCTGAAGAGATATCCGGAATACCTCAAGTTCCTCGAATCGGAGCTTCTGGATACCGAGACTCGCATCCAATCGATCGACCGCGTCTTCGAAGAGGAGAAAGTCTCCCCGGCCGTGATCGGCTTTCTGAAGATCCTTGTCCGCAACAAGGGCATCAAGCATTTCGAATCGATCTACAAGGCCTTCGGGGAACTCTTCGACAAGAAGCTCGGCATCCTTCGGGGAAAGGTCTTCTCCCCTTTCGATTTGGACGACTCGACTCTTGTCCGCCTCGAGAAGGCCTTTTCGCGCAAATACAAAAGGACCGTCATTCTGGAATTCGTCCTGGACAAGAAGGTCATCGGCGGAATGAAGGTCCAGATCGAAGACCATCTCTACGACTATTCCATCGACACCAAGATCGAGACCATCAAGGAACGACTTCTCTACGGGAAGGACGAGTAAGGGAGGATAGGCAATGCCAGATCAATCCAATATCAATCTCATCAGCAACCTGATCAAGAAAGAGATCGAGAGCTATGAGAACACAATCGAAACCAGCGATGTCGGAAGCGTCGTCTCGATCGGAGACGGCATTGCCACCATCTATGGCCTGGACAAGGCCATGTATGGCGAGCTTCTCCTCTTCAGGCACGGCGTCTACGGCATGGTCATGAACCTGGAGGAAGACTCCGTCGGAGCCGTCATCCTCGGACGGGACACGGAGATCTACGAGGGCGACGAGGTCAAGAGAACCGGAACGGTCGTATCCGTCCCGGTCGGCGATGCCCTTTTGGGAAGAGTCGTCAACGCCCTGGGCCAACCGATCGACGGCCTTGGCGAGATCAAGAACGACGGCACCATGCCGATCGAAGCCCCCGCTCCTGCCATCATGGACCGACAGCCGGTCAACGAACCGCTCGAGACAGGAATCAAGGCCATCGATTCCATGATTCCGATTGGCAAGGGACAAAGAGAATTGATCATCGGCGATCGACAGACGGGAAAGACGGCCATCGCCATCGACACCATCATCAACCAGAAGGGAAAGGACGTCCTCTGCGTCTATTGCGCCATCGGCCAGAAGAATTCGACCATCGCCCAGATTGTCGACAAGCTCAAGTCCTTCGATGCCCTGAAATACACGGTCATCGTCAATGCCTCGGCCAGCGAATCCGCCCCGATGCTCTATGTCGCTCCCTATGCCGCCACGACCATCGCCGAATATTGGGAGAAGAGGGGAAAGGATGTCCTGATCATCTATGACGACCTCTCCAAGCATGCCGTCGCCTATCGTGCCCTCTCCCTGCTTCTGAAGAGAAGCCCCGGTAGAGAAGCCTATCCGGGCGACATCTTCTACCTCCATTCGAGACTTCTGGAGAGAGCCTGCCACCTGAGCGACAAGCTCGGAGGAGGATCGATTACCGCCCTTCCGATCGTCGAGACCCAGGCTGGAGACATCTCCTCCTACATTCCGACAAATGTCATCTCTATCACCGATGGGCAGATCTTCCTGAAGACGGAGCTTTTCAATGCCGGACAAAGACCGGCCATCGACTCCGGGCTCTCCGTTTCCCGTGTCGGCTCCGCGGCCCAGATCAAGGCCATGAAGTCCGTCGCCGCCTCCATCAAGATCGAGCTGGCAAGCTATGCCGAGCTTCTCGACTTCTCCCGCTTCGGATCGGATCTCGACCAGGTCACCAAGAACGTCCTGCGCCACGGTGCTGTCCTGATGGAAGTCCTCAAGCAGAAACAGTATGCTCCTTTGACGATGGAAGACGAGATCGTCGACATCTTCATCGCCCAGAACAAGCTCATCGACGACATCCCCATCGAGAAGATCCACGAGACTTTGGTTAGCATCAGCCTCTACATCCACAACCACATGCCCGATGTCTACCAGACGATCAAGGAAACCCATCTCCTTTCCGATGAGACGAAGAAGAAGATTCAGACGGCAGTCGGCGATGTCCGCACGGGTATGCAGCAGTAAAAATCATGTCCGAATCCTTGGTAGAAACGAAAAGAAGGATCCACACGATCCAATCGACCGCCAAGATCACCAAGGCGATGAAGCTCGTCGCCTCGGTCAAGTTCCAGAAATGGAAGAAGATTTTCGATGACGACGAAAGCTATCGCGTGGCGATGCACGATGTCATGGTCCGCACGCTCCAGTCGATCCCGCCTCGGGATTACATGAAGCAGGACTGCCTCAAGACCTTCAAGGAGACGAAGAACCTCTACATCGTCGTCACCTCGTCCTTGGGCCTCTGCGGATCGTACAACTACAACATCTTCAAGCTCCTCGACCCTATCCTAAAGGAGGACGACGAGCTCCTCCTCGTGGGACAGAAAGGATATCTCCACTACAAGGACGGCCCCTACAAGCTGATCCTGGACTACGTGAACCTGCTGGACGGCTTGACCTATCAGAACGTGAAGAAATTGCGTCACTTCGTCGTCCGCAAGTACCGCGCCGGTGGCTATCGCTCCATCACCTTGGTCTACACCGTCTTCAAGAACAGCCTTTCCGTCGTCCCCACGATCAAGAGGATGCTCCCCTTCGACCTCAAGCACTACCACCTCGACGAGAACGTCCCCGACTACAAGCCGAT
Organism: uncultured Bacillota bacterium; assembly: GCA_949290645.1. Classification (GTDB taxonomy): domain Bacteria; phylum Bacillota_I; class Bacilli_A; order RFN20; family CAG-288; genus Enterosoma. The sequence continues at coordinate 234,012 of CASESG010000001.1, read as the reverse complement.
CTTCGATCCCAACGCAGGAGAGGTTCTCCGCCTCATCCTTCCGCACTACCTGGACGCCTCCTTCTACAACAAGTTCCTGATGAGCGAAGTCAGCGAGCAGAGCTCGCGCCGAAACGCCATGGAAACGGCGACCGATTCCGCTAACGACCTGACGGAAAAGCTGAGGATCATCTACAACAAGTCCAGACAGGAAAGCATCACGCAGGAAATCACGGAAGTCATTGCCGGTGCAACGGCAAGCAAGAAACAATACGACTAGGAGGAAAGAAAATGGCTAATTATGGAACCTTGGTCCAGGCAATCGGACCTGTCATCGATGTCCGCTTTGCGGAAAACTGCATTCCTCCCCTTCTGGTCGCTTTGAAAGTGAAGCTCGATAGCGGCAAGGTGCTGACTCTGGAAGTCCTCGAGCACATCGGGGACGACACCGTTCGCTGCATCGCCATGGGAGCGACGGAAGGCATCCGCCGTGAGCTGAAGGTGCTCGACACTGGAAAGCCCATCGAAGTCCCCGTCGGCACCCCGGTCCTCGGAAGGATGTTCAACGTCCTTGGCGAGCCGATCGACGACGCCGGCCCTTTCACCTGCGCCGAACGCCACTCCATCTACAACGATCCCCCGAAGTTCCAGGACCAGACGACCAAGGCCGAGGTCTATGAGACCGGCATCAAGGTCATCGACCTGCTCTGCCCTTATATCCGAGGAGGAAAGGTCGGCCTCTTCGGCGGTGCGGGTGTCGGAAAGACTGTCCTCATCCAGGAGCTGATGAACAACATCGCCACCCAGAAGCACGGCATCTCCGTCTTCGCCGGCGTCGGAGAGAGAACGCGTGAGGGAAACGACCTCTACAACGAGATGAAGGAATCGGGCGTCCTCAAGAACACGGCTCTCGTCTTCGGACAGATGAACGAGACTCCGGGCGTCCGTATGCGTGTCGCCCTTTCCGGCCTGACGATGGCCGAGTACTTCCGCGACGTCGCCCACGACGACGTCCTGCTCTTCATCGACAACATCTATCGTTTCACCCAGGCGGGAAGCGAAGTCTCCGCCCTTCTGGGAAGAATGCCTTCCGCGGTCGGCTATCAGCCGACCTTGGCGACGGAGATGGGCCAGCTCCAGGAGAGAATCGCCTCCACCAAGAACGGCTCCATCACGTCCATCCAGGCCGTCTATGTCCCGGCCGACGATCTCACCGATCCTGCCCCGGCGACGACCTTCAGCCATCTCGATGCCAAGACGGTCCTCGACCGTTCCATCGCCTCCCTGGGCCTCTATCCGGCGGTCGACCCTCTGGCCTCTTCCAGCAACTTCCTCGATCCGAACGTCGTCGGAAAGGAGCACTATGCCGTCGCCCGTGGCGTCCAGGCCATCCTTCAGAAGTACAAGGACCTCCAGGACATCATCGCCATCCTCGGTATCGACGAGCTCTCCGAGGAGGACAAGCTTGCCGTCAACCGCGCCCGCAGGATCCGAAACTTCCTCTCCCAGCCTTTCTTCGTCGCCAGCAAGTTCACCGGACGTGAGGGCAAGTTCGTCCATCTTCAGGACACGATCTCTTCCTTCAAAGCCATCCTCGAAGGAAAGGGGGACAATCTCCCCGAGGAAGCCTTCACCTATGTCGGAACCTTCGACGAGGCGGTCAAGAAGGCGGAGCTGCTCAAGAACGAGAACCATCTCCCGGACAAGGAAGAGGAGAAGAAATGAGCGACACCTTCCAGCTGGAGATCATCACTCCGCTTCGGAAATATGCCTCGAGACAGGTGGAATCGATCTCGGTCGATACCCATTTCGGACAGATTTCCATCTATGCCCATCACGAGGACATGATCGCGAACGTCGAAATCTCTCCCCTGGTCATGCGCACCGACGGAAAGGTCTATCAGTTCGCCGTCTCCGGTGGCGTCCTCTATTGCCAGTGCAAGGAGAACAAGGTCCAGTTGATCGTCAACGCCATCGAATCCTATGACGAGATCGACCTCCAGCGCGCCATCGCCGAGAAGGTCGCGGCGGAGAAGCTTCTCGTCGAGGCCAAGTCCGTCAAGGAATACAACCAGGCCGAAATCGCGCTCAAGAGGGCGGTCAACCGCATCAACGTCAAGAATAAGGTCCACTATTAGCTCCCTTTCCTCTTGTGATTGAGGAACCGCAAGAGACCACACTTGTGATATAATGTTTTTTGCTTGAAAACGAGGTATGCACAATGAACGATAACGACAAGGAAGTGTTGACAAAAGCCGGCAAGGCCGCGATCGAGAAGAAGCTTGCCCAGCTGATCGACGTCGAGAAGCCCCGCGCCCTCTCCGACCTCAACCTGGCCCGCTCGCAAGGCGACCTCAGCGAAAACGCCGACTACGACAGCGCCCGCGATCGTCTCCAGGAGATCGAGACCGAGATCAACCGCCTCCAGTACACCCTCGACCATGCGACGATCCTCGACGATGCCGCTCTCAGCGCCACCGACTTGAAGACCTGCCGTCTGGGAGGAGGAAAGATCACCGTCCTGAACATCAGCAAGAACACCCGCACCACCTTCACCATCGTCGGCTCGGCCGAAGCCAATCCGCTTCAGGGAAAGATTTCCAACACCTGCCCTGTCGCCCTTGCCGTCCTTGGCCATCGGGCCGGCGACACGGTCGAGGTCGATGCGGTCAAGCCCTACTCCATGCTCATCGAAAACGTCGAAGAAAACTAAGCTTTTTCTCTTTCGCTCCCAAATACGTGAACAAAGGCCTCCTTCCCCGGCAATAAGGGTGAAGGAGGTTTTTTCGTATCATGCTCAAAACCATCATCATCGGCCTTGTCATCACCGTCGTGACGATCATCGCTTTCTCCGTCATCTCCAAATCCTCAGCCGCCAACAATGACAGCAATGTCCTCAACGGCGAGACCACCCAGGAGGTCATCGAGGAGGGAGACGTCCGAGTCAACATCTCGGGCGAGGTCAACCATCCTGGGGACTACACCATCTCCCCGGAAGAGACCCTCGGGACCCTGATTGCGATGGCCGGAGGAGTGACCAGCAAGGCCGACAGCAAGGCCTACAACTCCTCCATCTACATCGGTTCCTACGTCTCCTTCTACATTCCGCCCGTGAGCGAAGTCCCGGACATCTGCGTCGAGGAGACCATCGCAAAGGTCAACATCAACCTCGCCAACGAGACCGAGCTCAAGGAAGTCGGATTCAACTCCTCCCAGGCTTCCAACCTCATCTCCTATCGCGAAGAGAACGGCGACTTCCAGGTCCTGGAGGAGATCCTCAACGTCAAGGGGATCGGGGAAGCGACCTTCAACAAGGTGAAGAACAAGATCTGTCTCTTCTGAGATGTTCTTCTTTTCCATTCTGGCTTTCGTCCTGGGAGCGATCTCCTTTCTCTACTCTCCCTTTTTCCTCCTGCTCTTTCTTCCCCTGGCCTATTTTCTTTTCCGCCGCAGGAAAAAGAAGGAACTTGTGCTCTCCCTTGTCTTTCTCGGCCTTTCTCTCCTGCTTTTCTTCCTCTTTCCGAAAGGGAATTCCGGGCCGGTCGAAGGGACGTTCCTTGTCATCGGAAGAAAGGAGAGCTATTGCCTCCTCTTCTCCTTCAAGGGACGCTATCTCTATTACGATCAAGGGGAGAACAACCTCTTCAGCCTGCTCCGTCTGAAGGGGACTGGAGAGGAGTTTCATTTCCGGCACTACGAGCAGTCCTTCGACTTCGAGAACTACCTCAAGACCGAAGGCGTGTTTCACCAGCTCCAGGTCGAGAAAAATGAGATTCTCTTCTCTTCGAAGCTGAACCTCTCCAGGCTGAAGGAATATCTCTTTCGGAATCTCGACGAAGAGAGCCAACCTCTTGTCGACAGCCTACTCTTCGGAAATTCCCTCTCTTCCCTCTCCTCCCATTCCCAGATCGAATCCCTGGGCTGGACATCCCTCTTGGCCTTGGGAGGCTTCCATCTCTCCTTCCTGCTCTTCCTGCTGAACAAGTTCTTGGGCCGGAAAGGGAGAGACTGCTATCAGTTGCTCTCCCTGCTGATTTCCCTTCTCTTTCTCATCTTCTCCCTCTTTCGCAGCTCGATGGTGAGGATTTTCCTTCTTCAACTCTTCACCTTTTTCAACCGTCTGTTCAAGAAGAAAATCTCCTCCCTTAATCTCCTTTCCCTTGTCGCCCTTTTCATGCTTGTCTTCAATCCCTACTTCCTGATCTCCCCTTCCTTCTACTACAGCTTTCCTTTTCTCTTCATCTTGCGTTTCTTTCCACTGCGAAAGATGGCAAAAGGAAAAGTCTTCTTCTTTCTTTTTCTCACTCTCTTCTTTCTTCCCTATCGTCTCTCTCAGCAATATGAGTTCTACATCCTCGCTCCGGCCGTGCAGATGCTTCTGACTCCCCTGAGCCATCTCCTCTTTCTTCTCTCCCTCTTCCTCTTTGTCCTTCCTCCTGTTGGTTTTCTTCTTTCTCCCCTTTGTCATTTCCTCTTCTTTCTCTCGGAAAAGGTGGTCGCTCTCTCTCCTTCCCTGGTCTCGGGAAGGCCCGCCTTGCTGTTTTTCCTCTTCTTCTATGCCTTGCTTCTTTTCGCTCTCGTCTTCCTCACCTATCGGATGAAGAAGTTGTTCTTTTTTGCCACGATGGGAGTCCTCGCCTGTTTGGGCCTTGTCTTCCTTCCCGACTTCTCCAATCACGTCGAGATTCATTTCATCGACGTCGGCCAGGGAGACTGCACCCTCGTCCGAAACGGAAGGTCGAACTTCCTGATCGACACGGGCGGAAGTCTCTACGACGACCTGGCCAAGGAATGCCTCATTCCCTACTTCAAGTCCCTGAAGATCACTTCTCTGGATGCGGTCTTGATCACGCATTACGACTTCGACCATTACGGAGCCTTGGAAAGCCTGAAAGAGAACTTTCCCGTCGAGAAGGTTCTGGACGGATACGACTTTCTCGATCAGGGGACAATCGATATCGGAGGAGTCGAGATTGAGAATCTCAACCTTTGGGCCGAGGGAGACAGCAACTCACAGTCGGCCGTCTACTCCTTCTCCTTGGAAGAGAAGGAGATCCTGATCATGGGCGATGCTCCCAAGGAGGTGGAAAGGAAGATCATGGAACAATATCCGAATCTGAGCTGCGACATCCTCCGCCTGGCTCACCACGGCTCCAAGACCAGCTCCAGCCGCGAATTCCTCTCCTTTCTCTCCCCGGAAGTCTCCATCCTCTCCGTCGGTGTCGACAACCTTTACGATCACCCCTCCCCCGAGACAATTATGACCCTCGAGGAATTGAATCTCGAGTATCACAGGACCGACGAGGAAGGGACAATCGCCTTTCGCTTCCTTCCATCCTTATCTATAATAGGGGCATGAACTCTCTCCTTTTGATCGATATCGGAAACACGACAATCGATGTCCAAGTCTGTTCCGGAAAGGACAAAAGACTCAAGCTGGTCCGAGGCTTTAAGGAAAGACTTCGCCGACTGCTTTCGGAAGAACAGATCTCGGAAGCGGCCATCGTCTCAGTCGTGCCAAGGAAGACGGCGGAATGCCTCGACCTTTTGAGGGAATTCTCTCTCAAGCCCTGGGTTTTGGATGCGGAGAAGATGCGCTTTTTCGCCACAAGCCACGGATATGAGATCGACAACATCGACATTCTGGGCGGAGACCTCTTCTGCGACCTCATCGCCCGAGAGGAGAAAGACGGACTCATCGTCCTGGATCTGGGGACGGCGACCAAGATTCTCGCCCTCTCCCCGGACAAGGTCTTCCTGGGTGGCGTCCTTCTTCCCGGCCTTGATCACTTCTCTCTCGGCCTGACCAAGAACGCTGCCTTGATACCCACGCTCGGGAAGGTGAAGGAAGTTCCTCTCCTTTCCTTGAAGACCGACGAGAGCATCGCCTCGGGCATCTATCACGGGACGGCCATCCTTCTTAAAGGCTATGTCGAGAAGCTTTGGAAAATGCCGTCGCTTCAAAAAGCCACGGTCCTTCTCACCGGCGGAAACCAGGAAAGGATCCTTCCCTTTCTGGACAAGGATTTCCGGGATCAAGTCGAATGCGACAGCGACTGGTGCCTGAAGGGGCTTCGGCTTTGCCATGAGGAAAGAAACCGATTTCGGAACGATCGAAGTAGTCAAAAGAAAGAGAATCACATACAATAAGGGACGCACGATTTTGTCAGGAGGTTTCCATGAGTTCAAACCAAGGAAAACGCACAACCGAAGATTCGAAATATTCCCAGATGGTCCTTCCCTATCAAGAGGAAGCCCTCAAAGTCCTTACCGACTTCGTCGCCATCCCGTCGGTCTATGACGAGAAGAGCAAGAGCAAGGACAAACCTTTCGGAGAGAATGTCGACAAGGCCCTCGCTTTCGTCGCCGACCTCGGAAAGAGACTCGGCTTTTCGGTTGACCGCTGCGACGGCTATGCCACCGAGCTTTGCTATGGCGAAGGGAAGAACACGCTCGACATCTATGCCCATGCCGATGTCGTCCCGGTCCGCAAGGAAGGGTGGAAGCACGATCCTTTCCATCTCACCCTGGAGGAAGGAAACCTCTACGGCAGAGGAGCGGCGGATGACAAGGGCCCCGGTATCAGCTGTCTTTTTGCCTTGAAGGCCTTGATGGACAACAAGAGGACCGAGGGAGTGAAGATCCGCTTCTTCGTCGGCGGAGACGAGGAGAGAGGTTCCTCTTGCCTCGATCACTATCTGCATGCGATGAAGAAAGGATATCCGACCTTCGGCTTCTCCCCCGATTCCGACTATCCGGTGATCTATGGCGAGAAATCCATCTACGCCTACAAGGCCACCTATGAATGTGAGCTCGACTGCGAGGACTTCTCCTGTGGCGATGCGCTCAACATCGTCATCCCAAAGTGCTCCGTCCGTCTCAAGTCCCGCATCGAGGAAGCCAAGCTTCTTGCGATGCGCTTCTCCCAGCGCTACCCCAAAGTCCGCATCGCCATCGAAGGGGACAAGCTCACCGTCACCGGAAAGCCCGCCCATGGATCGATGCCTTGGGAAGGTCTCAACGCCGGACTGTTCATGCTCCTGTTCCTGGGCTATCTCTATGACGAGAAGAGAGCTCGGGACATCTTCGAACACTACTCTTCCGGAAAGGGAGAGAGCTTCCGAGGAGACTTCCGCGACAAGGATTTCGACTGCACCTCCTACAACGTCGGAAAGATCGTCTATGACGGCAAGAAAGTCGAAGTCTACGTCAACCTCCGCTTCCCCTCGACGATGGACGAGGAAGACGTCCTGAAGAACTGCGCCCTCAACACCGGGGCGGAGATCGAGAACCTCGGCGGTTCCCGGGGCTTCGTCTTCGACCTAGAGTCCCCTTATCTCAAAGCCTTGGTGAACGCCTATCGAGAGGAAACAGGAGACAAGGAGTCGAAGCCTCTGGCGATCGGCGGAGGAACCTATGCCCGCGAGAGTCGCAATGCGGTCGCCTTCGGAGCCCAGTTCCCGGGGAGAGACTATCGCATGCACGGCGATGACGAGTTCTTCCCGCTTGCGGACTTCCAGGACAACATGGTCATCTATGCCCATGCCATCGATTCCCTGGTCCAGCTTCTGAAGGAGGACAAATGAGGCTCAGGCATCGCTCCTGGACAAAGGACGTCCTGGCCCAGAACAAGGACATCTCCCGTTCCTTCTCGGAGCTAAAAGAGGATTCCCTCAAGTTCTTCGACCACCTGGAGATCGGATGCGGTTTGGGAGGGTTCCTGCTCTCCCTCTCGAAGAAGAATCCGAAAGGGAAGTATCTCGGAGTCGAGGTCTCTCTCAACGCCTTCGCCTCGGCCGTGAAGAAAGCCAGCGCCGTCAAGAAGGAGCAGGACAACTTCCTCATCGTCCACGCCCCCATCGAAAGGCTCTTCCCCTATCTTCCGACCGGAAGGTTCGAGGCCATCTACATCAACTTCCCCGATCCCTGGCCGAAGAAGAGACAGCTCCACCGTCGCCTCTCCTCTCCCAAGCTTCTCAAGGAGTATTACCGCCTTCTCAAAAAGGGAGGCAAGATCTACTTCCGCACGGACAACGTCCCCCTCTTCGAGGATTCGACGGAATCCTTCGTCGACAGCAACCTCTTCCGTGTCGAGACCATCGTCCCCTTCCTGTCGGAGACGGTCGACTTCCTTCCTCCCACCGAATATGAAAGGAAATTCCGAGAAAAAGGCGTTCCGATCCAGCTTCTGATCGCGACGAAAGAAGAAAGCCGCTGAGCCGGCTTTTTTCTTATTCCACACTTTCTAGCACTCTTTGCTTGAAATTGCTAAGGCCGTGGATATAATAGATGTAGCACTTTGAGATACGAGTGCTAGCCCGGAGGAAAAAGATGGATCTGAAGAGGAAGGACCTCGTCCTGAAATGCATCGTCGAGGAATTCGTCAAAACCGCCCAGCCCGTCGGCTCGGTCACGCTTTTGAAGAACTACCATCTCGACTGCTCCTCTGCGACCATCCGCAACACGATGGTTCTTCTGGAGAAGGAGGGATTGATCGAAAAGACCCATGTCTCCAGCGGGCGGGTTCCCTCCGCGAAAGGCTATCAATACTATCTCGACCACATCCGCGGAGATACGACCAGTTCCGTCGACATGGAATTCCAGAGAGAGTTCAAAAGGGCCCTGGACAACAAATCCCATTCCGTCGAGGAAGTTCTCTCCAAATCCTGCCAGATGCTCTCGGAGCTGACCAACACCGCGACTCTCGTCCTTGGCCCACGGGCCGACGAAGAGCGCCTTGTCTCGCTCCAGATCCTGCGTCTGAGCGACGATCAGGCGATGGGCATCTTCGTCACCGATTCGGGATATGTCGAGAAGAAGACCTTTCTCATCAAGCAGATGGGTCTCACCTACGAGACAGCCTGCTCGGCGATCGAGATGCTCGACTCGAGGCTCTCCGGAACGAAGATCTCCGAGATCTCCGACAAGGTCGAAAGCCTCATGCCCATCATCGTCGCACAGGTCGGACGTTCCAGCAAAGCCATCCTCCAATCCTTCCTGGAAGCCTTACGAACGTTCGCCCAGAAGAGGTACACCGTCTACGGAAAGAAGAACTTGCTCTCCCTTCCGGAATTCTCCGGTGACTCCGACGCCTTGCTTCAGGCCATGGAAACCCTGGACAATCCTCAGAAGCTCCAGCGGAGCATGACCAGGCAGGACGATCTCGGAAACGTCTCGGTCGGATTCACTTCCACCGAGAACGGAGACTTCGCCATCGTCTCCAAGCCCATCAACAACAAGGACAAGATCGCCGTGGTCGGGCCAAAGAGGATGGACTACAAGAAAGTCCTCTCCGCCCTGGAATACGTCGTCTTCATGATCGACAAGTACCTGAGCGGTTCCCTGAACAGTGATAGTGCCCTGGTTCCTGTCTCACCCCCGGAGAACGTCATCGAAGGGAAAGTGACCAAGAGAAAGAAGAAAGGAGGTCGGAAATGAGCGACAAAGAGAAAGAAGAAGAAGAGAAGAAAGCCCCGAAAGCGGAAGACGCTCCCAAGGACGAGGCCAAAGAAAAGAAAGCCCCAGACAAGGAAGTGGAATCCCTGAAGAAGGAACTTTCCGACCTGAAGAAAGCCGTCGACACAATCGCCACCGAAAGGGACGACTGGAAGAACAAGTACTACACCGCCTATGCGGACATGTCCAATCTCCGCAAGGACGTGCAGAAGGAGACGGCGGAATTCAAGCGCTACGCTAAGCAATCGGTGATCGAGGAGTTCATCCCGGTCCTCGACAGCTTCGACATGGCCCTGAAGAACGAACCGGACGATCCCACGCTGAAGAAGTATCTCGAAGGCTTCCAGATGATTCACAAGAAGCTTCTGGGAACCCTGACTCAGCTGGACGTCACGATCATCGACCCGCAGAAGGGGGACGAGTTCGATCCGCATCTGATGGAAGCCTACTCCGCCATCGACGGAGAGGAAGACAACAAGGTCGCAGAGACCTTCCTCAAAGGCTACCGGATGCACGACCATCTCCTGAGAGCGGCCGGTGTCGTCATCACCAAGAAGAAAGAAGAGAAAGTTGAGAAGGTAGAAGAAAAGGATTCCAAGACCGAAGAGAAAAAGTCGGAATCCGAAACAAAAGTCGAGTCCACCACTTCTGAAGAAGCAAAATAAATCAAGGAGGAAACAACTATGGCAAAAGAAGTCATCATCGGTATCGATCTCGGTACCACAAACTCAGTCGTCTCTTATATGCAGGACGACAAGACCGTCAAGGTCATCCCTTCTCCGGAAGGCACCAACACCTGCCCTTCGGTCGTCTCGTTCAAGGCGGATGGGGAAGTCATCGTCGGCAACGCCGCCAAGCGCATGCTCTTGACCAACCCCGACACGGTCTACTCCATCAAGAGAAAGATGGGAACCCGTGAGACCGTCCACATCAGCTGCATCGGAAAGGACTTCACTCCGGAGGAAATCTCCGCAAAGATTCTCTCCTATATGAAAGGCTATGCGGAAAGCTATCTCGGCCACAGCGTCAAGAAGGCCGTCATCACCTGCCCTGCCTACTTCAACGATGACCAGAGACAGGCGACGAAGAACGCCGGCACCATCGCCGGCCTGGACGTCGTCCGCGTCATCTCCGAACCGACAGCCGCAGCCCTTGCCTATGGCATGGACTCCAAGAAATCAGGCAAGATCCTCGTCTTCGATCTCGGCGGCGGAACCTTGGATGTCTCCGTCCTCGACATCGGCGACGGAACCTTCGAAGTCCTCTCCACTTCCGGCGATACGCACCTCGGCGGCGATGACTGGGATCATCACATCATGGATTGGCTGCGCCAGGAGATCTCCGCTCAGTGCGGCATCACCATCGACGAGAACAACCCGAAGGATCGTCCGACCCTCCAGCGTCTCCGCGATGAGGCCGAGAAGGCCAAGATCAACCTCTCCAGCCAGACCCAGACCATCATCTCCCTTCCTTACATCGGCTTCAAGGACGGCGCCCCGGTCAACTTCGAGACCACGCTCACCCGCGCCAAGTTCCAGGATCTGACCGCCGATCTGATCGAGCGCTGCGTCAAGCCCTTCAACACGGCTCTCTCCGATGCGAAGCTCTCCATCAGCGACATCGATGAGGTCATCCTCGTCGGCGGCTCGACCCGTATGCCGGCCGTCATCGATCTTGTCACCCGTCTCAACAACGGCAAGAAGCCGAACCAGTCCGTCAACCCGGACGAGGCGGTCTCTGTCGGTGCCGCCATCCAGGGCGGTGTCATCCGCGGCGACATCAACGATGTCGTCCTGCTCGATGTCACTCCTCTGACCTTGGGGATCGAGACGCTCGGTGGCGTCATGTCTCCTCTGATTCCGCGCAACACCACCATCCCTGTCACCCGTTCCCAGGTCTTCTCGACCGCGGAGGACAACCAACCCGGCGTCGAGATTCAGGTCTTCCAGGGCGAGAGACCGATGGCTACGGACAACAAGTTCCTCGGCCGCTTCAAGCTGGATGGCATCCGTCCGGCCCGTCGCGGCGAGCCCCGCATCCAGGTCACCTTCTCCATCGATGTCAACGGCATCGTCTCCGTCTCGGCCAAGGATCTGGACACCAACAAGGAACAGCACATCACCATCTCCAACTCCTCGGGTCTCTCCAAGGATGAGATCGACCGCATGGTGAAGGAAGCCGAAGCCAACAAGGAAGCCGACGACAAACGCAAGCAGGACGCCGACACCCGCAACGAGGCTCAGCAGCTGATCGACACCATCGACCGTCAGGTCAACGACAAGGATCATCCGATCGACGAGAAGACCAAGGAAGAAGCTCTGAAGATCCGCAACGAGATCAAGGAGAGCCTGGACAAGAACGACCTCAACGCCGTCCGGGCGAAGCTCAGCCAGCTCCAGCAGGCGGCCAATGCCGTCTATCAGGCAAACGCCCAGGCCCAGGCTCAGTCCTCCAGCGCAAACGCCGGTCAGGGCGAGCAGAAGAGCGAGCAGGATCCGCATGTCGTCGATGCGACCTTCACTGAAAAGAAGGACGGTGAAAACAAGTAACATCCAGAGGCGCCCGGCCCGAAAAGCTGGGCGTCGTCTTTGATAGGAGGTGTCCCAATGGCGGAAAAAAGAGACTATTACGAAATCCTAGGCATCGACAAGAACGCCACCGCGGACCAGATCCAAAGTGCCTATCGACGCTTGGCGAAGAAATACCATCCCGACCTCAACCATGATCCCGATGCCCCGGAGAAGTTCAAGGAAGTGACGGAAGCCTACGAAGTCCTCAAGGATCCGCAGAAGAGGGCGCAGTACGACCAGTTCGGCCATGCCGCCTTCGACAACAACGGAGCCAACGGTTTCCAGCAAGGCTTCAACGGCTTCGGAAACTTTTCCGAGGGAGACTTCGGGGACATCAACGACATCTTCAGTCAGTTCTTCGGCGGAGGAAGGACAAGCCGCGGAAGAAACGTCCCGCAGAGAGGCGCCGACCGCAAGATCCAGATCAATCTTTCCTTCGACCAGGCCGTCCACGGGACCAAGGTCGACATTCCTCTGGATTCCATCCGGACCTGCCCTCACTGCCACGGCACCGGAGCCCGTTCTCCGGAAGACATCACCACCTGCCCGACCTGCAAAGGCAGGGGACGTGTCCGCACCAGGAGACAGACCATCTTCGGCTACATGGAGTCGGAGCAAGCCTGCCCGGACTGCGGCGGGACCGGGAAGAAAGTCCGGGTCAAATGCCCGCAATGCCATGGCCAAGGCCGTGTCCGGGTCAGCGAGACCCTCACCGTCTCCATTCCGGAAGGCGTCGACAACGGTGACATCGTCCGCAGCACCGGACGAGGGGAAGCCGGCATCAACGGCGGTCCCGACGGCGACTTGATCCTGGTGATCCACGTCGGGGAAAGCCAGATCTTCCAAAGGAAGAAGGCCGACATCTACACCAGCATCAACGTCTCCCTGGTCGATGCGCTCCTAGGAGCGACAGCGACGGTCAAGACCATCAACGGCGAATTCGACCTCATCATCCCTCCCTGCACCCAACCGGGAACGATCCTGAAGATGGGGGGAATGGGCGTCAAGCTTCCGAAAGCCTCAAGGCCTGGCGATCAATACGTCACCGTCAACGTCCAGTTCCCGAAATCCCTCACCGCGGAGGAGAAGGAACTCATCCAACGCCTGGACGAGATCGAATCGAACAAACCCCAGGGCCTCTTCTCCTGGCTGAGAAAGAAGTTCAAGGGCTAGATTCCAAAAGGTCGCAGAAATGCGACCTTTTTTCCTCTCCTCTAATCAGATTCACCCATCTCCTCTGTTCATCGTAGACTATATTTTTCTTTTTTCATCGCCATTGCACGAATCGATAACAGCATACAAATTGTTTCTGACAATGCGTTCCTATCGCCTTCAATTTCTTTCTCTAATTCCTCTTACTAATGGCAAAAAGCCTAGAATACAGAGGCAATTTCGGAACCAAGAAATATTCCTTACCGATAAAGAATCGAGGTTCAGTTTTCTACTCTGTCGATTCTTTGCCTTTCGGTTCTTTGCTTTTATGCGATAACGAAGACACAAAAGGAGCTTATTACATCATGGGTACATCAAAATTTAATTCTTTCTAGTCTATTACTCGCGTTATCTCTTGCTACCCATTACAACCTTCAAGCCCTTGATGACGTTTCCGCTTCAGCGGAGATTGTTGGAAGAGCATCTGAAATCATCCCCATGATAGCTCTAGTCGGTCCGCAGAATACTACAATATGGAAATCTATCTTGAAGAAGAAAATGCAGTTATTCCAGTGAAGATTATTTCCCAACCATGTTTAGTATCAGAAGCGCAAACAATCACTCTGTCACTCGCGGTTGAAAAGGACGTCACTTTTGAAATCAACGAAGAAATTTCTGAATCTCTCTCCACAACCGTTGGAACTGAGGTTGGCCTTGATATCATCGGTTCCCTCAAAACCGAAATCGCCTCCTCTCTCTTCCACGTTAGGATCAACTTTAGCAATGTCAACGATGACTACTACGGCATCCAGCAATTCCCTCTATGTCGATGGCGAAGAAAATCCTTTCGGTGTCTATGTTAACTGCTTGTCTGCCCTTACTAACAAATATTATATCTACTATTATCATAAAGTTTATAGCAATTATGATTCGCAAGAGCTTTACCAGACAACCACGCTTATTGAGGACGCCGATATGCACTATTACATTCCAAATTCAACGAGCGAATATGCTTTCGTTCCTGACATCTATTATTTTCCTGACATGATCGCCTATTCTGAATTTCTTGATACGTGGGGGTTTTGACCTATGAAACATTTTCCATTTAAAATCGCTTTCCTGCTTCCTTTCCTTCTTTCGGCCACTTCCATCCCGGAAGGCGAAAGGACAATCTCCCTGAAGCAGCAGTTTTCCGACGGTTTCATCCGCTACACCTATTCGCTGAATGTCAATCGCGTCGAAGAGAACGCCTTCATTCGCATCTCTTCTGGTATCCGCTGCTGGTTGGAGCAAACCTTCACCGTCGCCCTCCGGTTCTCCGTCGACTATCGACTCGAGTTCACGGAACAGCTCCAGATGCAGGCCGACAAGATCGACTACGACATCAAGAACCTTCAGCCGCTCTTCGTCAGCCTCAACTCCGAGGAGCCCTTCCGCGGTCTCTTTTCCAGGGAGGCGGCGATGATTGTCGACGGCGGATATTCCACGATCCACGTCGATGGAACGGAGGTCCCCTTCGGCTTCTACTATCCCTCCGCGTATGTCGATATCACCTATGTCGACATCGCCTTGAACGCGGAGAGCAACGCCGACTGCCTGAAGCAGGAGTTCGGCTACGTCTTCGACCGCTGAAGTCCCTCCTCGGTCGCCTGTCAAGGCGACCTTTTTCTTTTCTTCGCCGACACAAATCATCTATAATCCTTTCGCATGAACAACAGAACGATCGTCCTCGAAGGAACCATCAACACGAGAGACCTGGGAGGTCTTCCTGGCAAGGACGGAAGAAAGGTCAAGAAAGGCCTTCTCATCCGGACCGACTGTCTCTATGCCCTGACGGAGAACGACATCCGTTTTCTTTCCACACTTCCTGTTCGATACGATGTCGACTTCCGGAACCAGAAGGAGATTGAAGAGAGACCGGAGAAAGAGATTCCCGGCTGTCAGATTATCAACCTCTCAATCACGGAAGACCATTGTCTGGGCCGAACTCCCTCACCACATGAAAACTATGGCGTCAAAAACCCTCGTCTTCTCTCCCTCTTCGACTTCATCTACTGCCTTTCGAAAGAGGGAGACGCCAAGAAGGGGATGGAACAGAGCTATCGAAATTATGTCTCCAGCAAGAGAGGACAGGAAGGCTATCAGAAGTTCCTCGATCTCGTGCTTCAAAACGAAGGGAAGGGAGCCATCCTCTTCCACTGCGCGGACGGAAAAGACCGAGCCGGAGTCGCTTCCTTCCTCCTTCTCTCCGCCCTCGGTGTCGACTTCGAAACGATCCGGAAGGACTATCTCCTCACCAACAAGGCGATTCAAAAGAAGAAGGAGAGGAGGAAGGAAATCCTGCTCTCCTATCAAGTGAAGGAACCGCTCCTCTCTTCCTCCCTCATCTTGGCCGGGGTCGAAGAGAACTGGCTTGAGGCCGCAAGGGACGAGTGCATCTTCCTTGCCGGAAGCGTGGATGCTTACCTCGATAAATATCTCTCCTTCACGAAAGAGAAGAAAAAGAGGCTGCAGGAGATTTATCTCGAGGATTGAGAGCAAAGAAAAAGGCAACGCCCTTCGACGTTGCCACTTTTTTTCCGTGGAAAGAAGATCAGAGATCCCAGGAGACGTCCATGTCCGTATGGATGCGGATCGAGCCGTCGACATTGGTGCCGAGAAGGTTGACGTTGTCGAAGTCCATGGTGTAGTAGACGGACAGGTCGTCCAGAAGGCCGTATTCGTTGAGGCTGATTGTCAAGGCGACATCCGACATGGTGACACCCATCTCGGAATAGCCGGCGTTGATGTCGAGTCCTTCCAGAGTCTCCTCGGTCGGGACAAGGGCGACAGAGAGATTGTCGTCGTCGAGGTAGTACTCGATGCCCTCGGCACCGCTGAGCGTTCCCTCGATCTGATAGACGATCGGAGGCATGACTCCCTTCTGCGACGTGGTCGGAATCAGGTCATCTCCCGCCTTGAGCTTCATGAGGTCGGAAAGGCTCTTGTCGATCTTCAAGATGCTGTAGGAGGTGGTCAAGTCTCCGTTGTCAAGCTCCAAGGCATCGACCTCTTCCTGCGAGTAGGAATCGATGACTTCCTGAGCCTTTGTTGCGTCGACTTTCTTGCCGGGAAGGTCATACTCGTTTCCGCAGCTTGTCAACATCAGGAGGGGAAGGACGAAGAGAGGCATCATCTTCTTGTTCATTTTGTGGAATCCTTTCTATCTATATTTCGACAAAAAAGAGGCGGGAAGAGAAACTCCCCGCCCTCCTTTGAGGAAAACGACTTTCGACAGACGGATCAATAGTATTCGACGACGTTGATGTTGCGCATCAGCATCTCGCGCAGGGCGGGATCCTTGGTCGTGGCGATCTTGGAAGCGGAGACGACGCTGATCCACTGCTGGACATACTGGATGGCGATGTCGGACTTCTTGCAAAACTCCTTGAGGTACGTCTCGGCACCCTTCTCGTCGCCGCCCAACAGGAAGAGCAGGTAGGTCATGGCCGCATCGGCGGAGGCATTTCCTCTGGTGCAGTGCGCCCAGTCGAGGACGTAGACCTTCTCGCCCTTGATGATGAGGTTGTGCGGAGCGAGGTCGCCGTGGCAGATCTTGTAGTGGTTGGGCATCTTCTCGAGGCGAACGTGGAGGTCATAGCGAGTCGAGGCATCCAAGCCGGAGTTGGAGATGTAGTTGTTGAGCTTGTCCTTGAGCTTGGGGAGCTTGAGGTTGCTGGAGAGATGGGAGAGAAGCTCGAGCTGGACCTTGACGAGCAGGCTGATGTACTTCTTCTCGTCCTTGGGATTCTTCTTGATGAGATCGGCGAGCGTGTCGCCCTTGATCTCTTCGGAAGCGATCGCCCAGTCCTTGCCGATGGGGAAGACGTCGTAGACCTTCGGGGCGAGGAAGCCTTCCTCCCTCGCATACTCCTGGATCATCGCTTCGCGGAGGACGGTGCTGGCAGCATAGTGCTCATGGTCGAAGACCTTCGTGATGACTCCGTCCTGACGGTAGATCTGCTTGTTGTGGTGAGTGAGAATCAGCTCTCCCAAATCCTTGATTTCCTTCTTGGCCATTGAGGTTCTCCTTTTTGTCTATTTTACTTCTTTGAGGCTTTCTTTTCAGCTGCTTTTTCGCCGTAGTAGGCCTTGAGGTAGAGATCCTTCATCTCGGAGATGAGCGGGTAGCGCGGATTGGTTCCGGTGCACTGGTCGTTGAATGCGGCCTCGGACATCTCGTCGAGGGTCGCGAGGAACTTCTCTTCGTCGACACCCGCTTCCTTGATGGTCAAAGGCAGTTCGATTTCCTTCTTCAGGGCGACAATCTTGTCGAGGAGCTTGTTGAACTTCTCCTCGTCAGTCTTGCCCTGGATGCCGAGCATCTCGGCGATCTCGCAATAGCGACGGAGCGTGTGCGGATACTTGTACTGCGGGAAGGTGCCCATCTTGGTGGGAACCTCGCCGGCGTTGAACTTCATGACCTCGTTGAGCATCAAGGAGACGCAGACGCCGTGCGGGAGGTGATGATAGGCGCCGAGCTTGTGGCCCAAGGAGTGGTCGATGCCCAGGAAGGCGTTGGCGAAGGCGATACCAGCAATCGTTGCGGCGTGGGCCATGTGCTCACGGGCTTCCGGATCCTTGCCACCGTTCTTGTAGGCTCTGGGCAGGTAATCGAAGATCTCGCGGATGCCTTCCTTGGCAAGGCCGTCGGTGAAGACGGTGGCATACATCGAAGCATAGGCTTCCATGCAGTGCGTAAGGGCATCGATACCCGAGGCACGAGTCAATCCCTTCGGGATATTGAGCATGAGGTCGCTGTCGACGATTGCCATGTTCGGGAGAAGCTCGTAATCGGTGATCGGGTACTTCGTTCCGTCTCTCTGGTCGGTGATGATGGCGAACGGAGTGACTTCCGAACCGGTACCGGCCGTGGTCGGGACGCAGACGAGCATCGCCTTGGTTCCCATCTGAGGGAAGGTCACGATTCTCTTGCGGATGTCCATGAAGTCCATGGCCATGTCGGAGAAGTCCGCTTCCGGATGCTCGTAGAGGACCCACATGATCTTTGCGGCATCCATCGGAGAGCCGCCACCGAGGGCGATGATGCAGTCCGGCTGGAAGG
Source organism: uncultured Bacillota bacterium (assembly GCA_949290645.1). Lineage (GTDB taxonomy): Bacteria > Bacillota_I > Bacilli_A > RFN20 > CAG-288 > Enterosoma. The sequence goes on along the minus strand of CASESG010000001.1, from coordinate 215,751 downwards.
AACGGCAGAGGGTTGCGCCCTCTTCGGCACAGGCAAGGGTCGGATCGGGAGCGACATCGGAGAAGACTTCGGTCTCGATGCCGAATCCGCCGAGGATGTCCTCGATCTTCTTGCTGAAGCCCGACTGGGCCAAAAACTTATCGGTGACGATGAGGACTCTCTTCTTGTGATAGAAGGTATGGAGCTCCTCCAAGGCCTTGCTGAGGCAGCCAGGCTTGAAGAAGATCTTGCTGGGCGTTCTGAACCAAAGCATGTTCTCTCTCCTTTTTGCGACGGTCTTGATATTCAAAAGTTGTTTGACGCCAACGTTCTCGGAGACGGAGTTTCCGCCCCAGGAACCGCAGCCCAAGGTGAGGGAAGGAAGGAACATGAAGTTGTAGAGGTCGCCGATGCCACCGAAGGAAGAAGGTGTGTTGATCAGGATGCGGCAAGCCTTCATGCGGCTGGCGAAGGCATCGATGTGATCCTTGGCGTTGACTTCGTCGGCATAGAGGTCGGCCGTATGTCCGTATCCGCCATCTTTGACAAGCTGGTCGGCCATGTCGAGAGCCTTGTCGAAAGACTCGGCCTTGTACATGGCAAGGACAGGGGAGAGCTTCTCGTGAGCGAACTCTTCGCTCTTGTCGGTCTTCTCGACTTCGCCGATGAGAATCTTGGTTCCCTCGGGAACGCTGAATCCGCAGAGCTCCGCGATCTTGCAAGCGCTCTGTCCGACGATCTTGGCGTTGACCGAACCGTTGATGAGGATGGTCTTGCGGACCTTGTTGATCTCCTCCTTGGAGAGGAAGTGGCAGCCGCGGTAGGCGAACTCGGCCTTGACGGCATCATAGACATCCGCAAGGGCGATGACCGACTGCTCGGAAGCGCAGATCATGCCGTTGTCGAAAGTCTTGGAGTGGATGATGGAGGAGACGGCCATCTTGATGTCCGCGGAGCTGTCGATGATGGTCGGGGCATTGCCCGGGCCGACACCGATCGCCGGCTTGCCGGAAGAATAAGCGGCCGTGACCATGCCCGGTCCACCCGTGGCGAGGATGCAGTCGCAGGATTTCATCAGCTGGTTGGAGAGCTCGATGGAAGGGACTTCGATCCAGGCGATGATGTCCTTCGGAGCACCCGCCTTGACCGCCGCATCGAGGACGATCTGAGCCGCATGGATCGTGCACTTCTTGGCACGGGGATGCGGCGAGAAGATGATGCCATTCCTGGTCTTCAGAGCCAAAAGGGACTTGAAGATCGCGGTGGCCGTCGGGTTGGTCGTCGGGACGATGCCGGCGAGGATGCCCAGAGGCTCAGCGATGCGCTCATAGCCCATATCGTCGTTCTCTTCAATCACGCCGCAAGTCTTGGTCGTGCGATAGGCGTTGTAGATGTATTCGCTGGCGAAGTGGTTCTTGATGACCTTGTCTTCGACAACACCCATTCCCGTCTCTTCAACGGCTTCCTTGGCGAGAGGAATACGGGCTTTGTTGGCGGCGATGGAAGCAGCCTTGAAAATGGCATCCACCTGTTCCTGGGAGTAGGTGGAATAGACCTGCTGGGCCTTGCGGACACGTTCGATCAGTTCGCTGAGGTCCTGGCTGGCCTTAAGCTTTTGCATTTCATCCATGGATGAAACCTCCTTGATTCACCAAAAATTATAGAGAAACGAGAGACGAGTGTAAAGGAAGAAAGATGGATTTATGAGCAAATTTTGCTCGTTTCAATCATGATATGCACACTTTCTGCTCATTTAACTGCGTATTTTCGCTTCAAGGCCCCGGAGTTCATGCGCACTTTCCATATTCCGTCCGTTTCCGTCTTCTGCCGTGCTTACAAAGCGCTGCTTTTGTTAAAAAGAGTGCGTTTCTCACCCTTTATAAATAAGGTAATCTTCACGATTCAAAAACACTTGAATCCCCTCTGGCGCTGTGGTATCTTTGTTAAGCACGTTTTGTGAATCGATTCGGAAGTAGGAGGAGAAAAGACATGTCTAGAAAATGCCCGCTGACCGGCAAGGGACCGATGTCCGGATGCAATGTCTCGCACTCGATGAGACATACCAAGAGACGTTGGAACGTCAACCTTCAGAACACCACCATCGTCGACGAGAACGGAAAGAAGATCCGTGTCCGCATCTCGACCTCGGCGATGAGAACGCTCCGCAAGAACAGCAAGAAGGCGGAGAGCAAGAAGGTCGAGAAGGCTCCCGAGACCGCTCAGGCCTAAGTTCAATCTTCGTCAAAAGAGCTCCCAGAGGGAGCTTTTTTCATGTCCGAAAAAGGCGGATTTCTCCTTCTGGCCGTCACTGGAAGACGATGTTGAAGAAGAAGAGGAGGCCCTGGATCTCGAAGAGCAGGAAGTAGATCCATTCATAGAGGGCCAGGAGATTGACCTTGGGCTTGACGTAATAGGTCGCTCCGTTTTCCTCCGCCTTGTCGAGCTTCGCCCAGTTGAGAAGTTTCTTCTGGAAGAGGGCGAAGAAGCTCACGAAGCCCAGAATCCCGGAGAGGACGGCGATGGGAACGAGGATCTCGGAAGGGAAGATCATCGCCCCGGGAACAATTCGCTGGAAGGCGAAAAGGATCATTCCCAAGGAGAGAAGGAGGAAGGAGGAGAGGTTGGTCAGAAGATGGCTTCGATAGGAGGAGAGGGGAAGGATGTTTCCAGCGGCCATCAAGACTGCGACCAGGCCGAAGATGGCAAGTTCCGCATAGGCAAAGATGCTTTCGAAGGTGACAAAGTACAGCGAAGTCCCAAGAAGGAGGAAGAAGAGGGAGAGGAAGACCAGGGCATAAAGAACAAAGCGAAGCCTCGGATTCTGCTGGCGATAGAACTCGAAGGGGAAGGAGTTCCGGAAGTGGTTCTTCTCCTCCTTGGCAAGGCGGGAATTCAAAAAGGTCAGAAGGGCCATGTCCAGGAGATAGACGGCAAAGGAGAGCAGGAAGAAGAGCGAGGCGAGTGTTTTCAGTTCCATTCAGTTCTCCTTTCCGAGGAAGGAGCGAAGGAATCCTTCCTTGTCCTCGCTGTGGAAGAAGGCGCTTCCGCAGACCAGTTGGTCGGCTCCGGCAAGAAGGCACTCCCGTCCGGTCTCGGGATTGATTCCGCCATCCACTTCGATCCGATAGGAGAGGTTGTTCTCTCTCCGGAATAGGGAAAGTCTCTTGATCTTCTCCAGGGATTGCGGAAGGAAAGCCTGTCCCGCCTTTCCAGGGACGACCGACATCACCAGGAAGCGGTCGAAGAGGTCATAGAGACTCAAGACCCGTGAGACATCCGTCTCGGGAGAGAGAGCCAGGCCTAGGGAGAGCTCCGGATGCTTATTCCGGATCTTTTCCACATCCTTGAAGTCTCTCACCGCCTCGTAGTGGATGGTGATCTCCCTCGCTCCCAGCTCGAGGAAGGAGAGGAGATGCCTTTTGTAATCTCTCACCATCAGATGGACGTCGAAGGAAAGGCGCTTTCGATAGCGCTCGAAAAGGGCGCGGAACAGGGGCTGTCCGAAGGAAATCTCCTCAACGAAGTTTCCGTCCATGACGTCGAAGTGGACCCTTTTCAGTCCCAGATGCGCGATGTTGTCCATCTCTCTCTTGAGATGAAGAAAGTCGGCCGAGAGCAGGGAGGGGACAATCAGATCCGTTTTTTCCATTGCGAGAGCTCCTTCACTTCTTCCTTGACCTTGAGATAGTCGTCATAGCTTTCCTTGGGAATCTTCTTCTCTTCCAGGGCTTTGAGGACGGCGCAGCCCTTGCTCTTGGGAAGGTGGTGGCAGTCCTTGAAGAAGCAAGAGGGGAAGAGAGGAAGAAAGCCCGGGAAGAACATCGCCAGCTCGTCCTCGTCCATGTCGGAGAGCTCGAAGGAGGAGAAGCCGGGCGTATCGTAGAGGAATCCGTCCTGATAGGGGATGAGGATCGTCTCCTTGGTCGTGTGCCGTCCGCGGTTGACCTTGGGATAGAGCGTGTCGACCTTGCGCCGGAAGGAGGGGTCGAGGGCGTTGAGCAGGGTCGACTTCCCCACGCCCGTCTGCCCCATCAGGGCGACTCTCTTTCCCCGGATGTGCTCGACCAGCCTTTCGAAGTCCTCCTCCCTCTTGACGGCGGAGAGGAAGAAGAGCGGATAGCCTAGCCCTCGATAATAGGAGAGGAAATCCTCCATCTCCTTCCTCTCCTGGGAAGTGGCGAGGTCGATCTTGTTGATGACGATCGCGGCGTGAATCTTGGAATAGTTCACGCTCGTCAGGAACTTGTCCAAAAGGAAGAGGGAGAAGTCCGGCTTTTGGAAGGAGAGCAGGATCAGACATTCTTGGGCGTTGGCAAGGCGGGGTCTCTTCAAGAGGGAAAGGCGGGGAAGGACCTTCTCGATGAAGCCGTCCTTGTCCAGCTCCACCCTGTCCCCGATGAGGATCTTGTCCTCCCGATAGGTGACCTTGCCGCGCTTCTTGGCCAGAAGAAGCTCCTTGCTCTCGAGGTCGAAGAGACGATAGCCCAAGGAGGAGGTCGAGAGGACCAGCTTAGGCATTCTTGTTCTTCCTGGCCTCCTTGGCGGCCTTCCTCAAGGCTTTCTTCTTCGCCTTGAGACTGCTTTTCTCCTCATAATCGGCCAAGGACTGCCGATGGAAGAGACGCTGGAAAAGACTCGTCTTCTTCTCGAGCAGGGACGGGTTCTTCAAGATCTTCCCAATCTGCTCGTGAAGCTCGTCGGCGGAGTTGTAGCGCTCCATCGGATCCTTCTCGCAGCACTTGTCGATGATTTCCTCGATGCAGGGAGGGGTCTTGGGATTGAACTTCTTGATGGAAGGAAGACGGCAATGGGCCTGCATGTGCACGATTGCCTGTCGATTGGCGTTGTCGAAGGGAAGGCAGGCCGTGATGAGCTCGAAGAAGGTGATGCCCATGGAATAGATATCGCTTCTCTCCGTCGGCTGACCGTCCGAGTTCAAGAGCTCCGGGGCGAGGTAGTGGACCGTTCCGATGATCTTGTCTTGCTTGGTGACGTGGCTGGAGTTGAGGAAGACGGCGATGCCGAAGTCTCCCAGCTTGATCGTCCCGTCCTTGGTCAGATAGATGTTGTCCGGCTTGATGTCCCGATGGATGACTCCGTGCTGGTGGGCATAAAAGACCGCAGCAGAGAGCTGAGACATGATGTCACAGGCTTCCAAGAAGGAAAACTTTCCACGGATTTCAAGGATTTGCTTGAGCGACTTTCCGTTGACGAACTCGTTGACCATGTAGGGGATTCCGTGATCGGATCCGACGTTAAGAACCTTGACGATGTTGGGATGGTTGAGCGATGCGGCCGCCCTGGCTTCCCTTTCGAAGCGCGCTAAATTCACCTTTTCCGAAAAGGTCTTCGGAAGCATCATCTTCAGGGCGACGTCCTTGTCCGTCACCAAATCCCGAGCCTGGTAGACTACCGCCATGCCGCCGCTTCCCAGGACGTTCAGAATCTTGTACCGGTCGTCGATGATCTCGTTGGTGCGGCTGTCGATCTCTTTCTCTTCCATCATTCCTTCTCCCAGAGCGAGACGGCGATATTGTCCGTCCCCTTGTTGGCCAAGGCCTTCTCGATCAAATCGCGGGCGATCTCGGAGACGTCTTTCTCCTCGCCGACGATCTGGGAGATCTCCCCCTTGGAGACGGCGTTGTAGAGGCCGTCGGAGCAGAGCAGGATCTTGTCGAAGGCGGAGAGGTCGACTTCGAGTTCCTGGATCTCGACCAGGGTGGCGTTGATGCCAATCGCGTTGAGCAGCAGATTGCGCTGAGGATGGTTTTCCATCTCCTTCTTGGTGATCTTCCCGGTCTCGAAGAGCAGTTCGACATAGGTCTGGTCGGTCGTGACTTCGGTCAGCCCCTGTTCCTTCTGATAGACGTAGCAGCGGCTGTCCCCGACATTGACGACGACCGCCTTCTCCGCCGTGATGAGGGCGGCGACGACCGTCGTTCCCATCTCCTTGTAGTCATCGCCGGAAACAGAGAGGGAATAGATCCTCTTGTTGGCTCTCTTCAGGACGCGGATGAGGAACTTCTTCGCCCGTTCCGCCGAGAAGCTCCTTCGGTTCTTGGAGAAGGCGTAGGAAAGCTCGTCGGTGACGATCTTGCTGGCGATTTCGCCCTTGCGATGTCCGCCCATGCCATCGGCGACGACCAGAAGCGTCCCGTAGGGGGAGCTTGCGCAATAGGCAGAGTCCTCGTTGTTCTTCCTCTTGGTTCCGATGTCGCTCAGGCAGGCAAAGCGTCTTTTTTTCTCACTTTCGTTCATGTTTGGCCCTCAGTTGTCCACAGGCAGCGTCGATGTCGCTGCCGAATTCCTTTCGGATGGTCGACTTGATTCCCTTGGAGAGAAGATAGTTGTGGAAGGCGTCGATCGTCTTCTCGTCGCTGCGGAAAAGCCCCTTCTCCTTGACAGGATTGAGCGGGATCAGGTTGACAAAGCCGTGCGTCGGATAGATGAGGTCGTAGAGCTTCTTGGCATCGGCAATCGAATCGTTGAAGTCCTTGATGAGGACGTATTCGAAGGTGCAGCGACGTCCGCCCGAATCCTTGTAGTATTGGATGACCGCCGGGATTAGCTCGGTCAGGGGATAGGCGCGGTCGATCGGCATCAGCTTCTCTCTCCGCACGTCGTCGGGAGCATGGAGGGAGATGGCGAGGTTGACCTGGAGACCTTCCTTGCCAAAGCGCAGGATGCCCGGGATGATGCCACAGGTCGAGACCGTGATGTGCCTCGCCCCGATGTCCAATCCGAAGGGAGAGTTGACGTTGCGGAGGAAGGAAAGGACGTTGTCATAGTTGTCGAAAGGCTCGCCCGTTCCCATCACCACGACATGGCTGACCCGAAGGTCGGGATTCTTCTTCTTCAAGAGCCGGTCATAGGAGAGGACCTGTCCCATCATCTCCTCCGGAAGGAGGTTTCTCTTCTTCTTGAGCAAGCCCGAGGCGCAGAAGGCGCAGGACATGTTGCATCCGACCTGGCTCGAGACACAGACGGCATAGCCGTAGACATAGTGCATCAAGACGCTTTCGACTTCCTCCCCGTCCTTCATCCGAAAGAGGGACTTGATCGTCCCGTCCTTGGATTCCTGGCGGAGCGTGCATTCCGGGACGTAGAAGTCATAGCGGGACTTCAACTCTTCGCGGAAGGCCTTGGAGATGTCGGTCATCTCGTCGAAAGAGGTGACATCCCTCTTGTAGAGCCAGGCATAGATCTGCTTGGCCCGATAGCGCGTCTGTCCCAGAGAGAGCATCTCCTGCTCGAGCTCGGGATAGGAAAAGGAATAGATGCTTTTCATCAGGAAACCCTCCGGAACAAGGCGAAGTATCCGCCCTCGGTCCCTTCGTCGATCGGAAGCAGGACATGGTCGGCGACAAGCTCGAAATTCTTTCTTAGGGAGAGGAAGGATTCCCGGACGTTTCTCGTCTCCTCCATGGTGATGCCCGCATTGAGGAAGAGAAGGAAGCCGCCCTTCTTGACAAAGGGGCTGGCCTGGAGCAATTGATTCGTCTGCCGGGAAAAGGACTCTTGCATATCCTTCTTGGTGAGGTCGGGGAGGACATCCGGGCGCATACCAGCTTTTCCGAGGAAGACATCATCCCCTTGCAGAGCGACGAAATCCATGGATTCTTCCGGGAAATAGGTCTTTGCCAATTCCAAGGAAGAGAGCAAGGGTTTGACATTCTTCGAACCGATTTCCTTCAGCCATTCAATGGAGGAGCGATAACGTTGCTCCTTGACGAAGACTGGCGTGACGGAGATCTGGGGAAGGTCTTGATAGATGCCATCGAGATAAGCGGCAAGGAAGGGCGTTCTCTGGTTGAGAAGCAGGGCCTGGAAGGAAAGTCCGTCGATCGAGAGCTGGTCGATGGCCAAGAGCTTGATCAAGTCGACGGGGTAGAAGGTCCTCTTGACGATCTCGGGAATCTTTCTCGTGTTGCAATCCTTGGGAAGGAGGAAGGCATGTCCCCTCTTGAGGGCATAGATCCTTCCCGGGAGCGAGCCATCCGCCGAGGAGAAGACGTTTCGGACATAGACGGCCGAGGGCATCTCCCTCAGAGAGAGGGCGATTCCCTTTGACTTCTCCGCACCATAGGAAAAGACCAGGTCATGGAGCAGGAATTCCGGAATCTCCAGGGCGAGGGCGTTATAGGCATAGGGAGAAGCCTTGAGTTCCTCGGGAAGGAGGAAGGCGGTCTTTCCCAGTTCCGAAAGTCGGTCGAAGAGAAAGGAAGGATCTCCCACGAGACGGAGACCGGAGAAAGTCCTCAAGAAGTTCTCCTTCACTTCCTCCCTCTCCTTTTTCTGTCTCAGAAGGAAGAGGGTCAGAAGCAGAAGATAGCGCTCGTCGCTGTCCCTTCCGTAGGACGGGAAGTTCTTCTCGACGTCATGAGAGAGGGAGAAGTAGCGGCGCAGGACGCCAAAGACCGTCCTCTTGAGCTCCAGGACGGAAGAAGTCGAGACCCGTTCCGCCGAAAGGATACGGAAGATCGTCTCGCGATAGGTCTTTCCCTGGCCAAGGATGCGACGCAAGGCCAGGACTTCCAAGGAATAGTCTTGCATTTCTTTCACCAGATAAGATTATAACCCAAAAAGCAGTTCACGTTTACACGCAAAAAGAGAATCCGTGTCCTTGTGTCCGTTCTCTTTCAAGAATTGAACGATCTTCGCGCTTCCACTCTCTTCTCTCCAAAGACGCCATGTCTTGCAACCAAACAGGATCATCCTCTCTTCCGATAGTTTTCCTGGAGAATCCTGTCGGCCGACTTGGCCAGGGATTGGTTCAAAGCGATGGCCTTGTCGACATACTCCTCTAGCTCGTTGATCTGGCTGGCATAGATCACCGGGTCTTCCCGGGAAAGCTTCTGGGAATTGTCGAGATAGTAGTCGGAGACCAGATAATCCTTCTTCCGTATCAGGAGGGAGAATTCCTTCTCGTCCTTCTTCGACATCCCGTGGTCGAGAAGGAAGGAGAGAATCTCCTTCGTCCCTTTCTCCTGGTCGGCGATGAGCTTTGAAAGGGCCTGACTCTCCATGGCCTGGATGTTCTCCTCCGTGTCCACCTGGGGCGTCAACTTCGCAATTCCGGAAAAGAACGTCCGCACCCGATAGGCGTTGTACAGGCAATACTGATAGACCTGCAGGAAACGTCCCGTCAGGTATGTGATCTTCTCGAGGTAGGTCATGCTGTGCTCCTTCCGATATGGAAAAGGGCCTTTTCGAGGCCCTTGTCATCCGTCCGATTCTCGAATCGACTACTCCGCCTTGGACTTGACGTCCATCACCTTCTTGCCCTTGTAGAAACCGCAGTTGGGGCAGACGTGATGAGGGCGAATCGCCGCTCCGCAGTTGGGGCAGCTGTAGGTATTGGTAGCCTCAAGACCGATGTGTCCGCGACGAATGCGCTTCTTGGTGACTCCGGTCCTTCTTGCTGGTACTGCCATGGTCTAATCCTCCATTTCTTCTCTCTCGAAAACAGCATAGGAAATTATATCTCCCGTCAAGGAGAAAGGCAATAACGAGTTTACTTCCAATGGATCGAATCGTAGAGGGCGAGATACTCGTCCGCCGAACGGGTCCAGGAATAGTCCCCCTTCATCCCTTCCTCGATGAGATGGTCGAGACCGGGTTTGTAGTAGTATTCGGAAGAGGCGATGAAGCAGTTGAGGAAGGCGGAAGGATCGTTGTTGTTAAAGACAAAGCCCGTGGCCTGATTGCCCAGATTGATGTCCTTGACCGTGTCGTTGAGACCGCCGACGTTGCTGACGATCGGAACCGCGCCATAGCGCATGGAGATGAGCTGGCTTGTTCCGCACGGCTCGAAATAGCTCGGCATCAGAAAATAGTCGCTGGCCGCATAGAGCAAGTGGGCGAGATTCTCGTCATAGCGCTTGACGAAATAGACCTCGGGATAGCGAAGGGCGTGGGCCAAAACCTCTCCTTCCATGTCGCCCGTTCCGATGATGATCAGGCGGGAATCCGACTTCTTGAGCTCCGGCATGCAGGAGATCAGACGGTCGATTCCCTTCTGTCCCGAAAGCCGGGTGATGCAGGAATACAGAGCGCCGGAGAAGGTCGTCTCCATGCCCAGATCGTGCAGGATCTTCTCCCGGTTGGCCCTCTTTCCGACCTTGTAGTCGTAGAGGGAATAGTTCCGGGCGAGCTTCTTGTCCGTCTGCGGATCCCAGATGTCGACATCCAAGCCGTTGACGATGCCGACGAAGTCGTTATGCCGGCACCAATCCAGGATGGCTCCGATGCCACCGAATCCCTGATGGTCCCTCAGCAGTTCCTGGCAGTGGGTGCGGCTGACCGTGGAGATCTTGTCTGCCGTCATGATACCGGTCTTGAGGAAGTTAAATGAATCGCCGAGACGGACAAGTCCGGAATCGTAGCAATCCGTATGGAGATTGAAGAAATGCCTCAAATCATCCCTCGTGGCCCAGCCTTGGAAAGCCGGGTTGTGGATGGTCAGGACGGTCTTGATCGATTTGGGGTTGAAGCGAAGCAGAAGCGGAAGGACTGCCGTCTGCCAGTCGTTGCAGTGGACGACGTCGTAATCGTTGTGACGGGTGAGGAAGGTGTTGGCCGCCATCATGAAGCAGGCGAAACGCTCGTTGTCGTCGCCATAGCCATACATACCGTCACGGTCGAAGCGATCCATGGCGGTGAAGTAGTAGTCAATGCCGTTTGTCTTGTGGTGGAAGACGCCGCATCCCTGGGTCCTCCAGTCCATCCTGAAGTCGAAGGTGTCGAAGAGTTCCGTCAGGACTTCCGGATGCTTCTCGCGGATGGACTTGTAGAGAGGAAGGATGACGGAGACCTCCTTTCCTCGCTGAGCCAGGGCTTTGCCGAAGGAATAGATGAAATCGGCCAATCCTCCCGACTTGATGTAGGGAAGGGCCTCGCTGGTGACAAGCAAGATGCGCATCAGATGATGTCCCCCTGTGCGATGAAGATCGGGTTGTCGAGCGTTCCGACGGCGTTGTCGATGTGGAGCACCTGGGCCTCCTTGTCGACGATGGCGTTCTCGATGTGGGTGTTGCTCTCGATGACGGCATCCGAACCGATGACGGCGTTCTTGACGAAGGCGCCCTTCTTGACGCGGACGCCGCGTCCGACGATGCAGTTGCTGACCGTTCCCTCGATGATGGAGCCGTTGGCGACATAGGAGTTGATCGCGCTTCCGCCCTTCTTGTAGAGGGCCGGGGCCGAGTCGTAGGACTTGGTGTAGATCGGCCACTCCTCATGGAAGAGGGAATCGTAGACATCCTCGTTGAGCAACTCGAGGGAATATTTCAGATAGTTGGAGAGGGAATCGAAGGAGCGGACATAGCCTTCGTGGCGGACGGCCTTGACCAGGACCGAGGGAGAGAGATAGTTGAGCGTCTCCGACAGGGAGAAGAAGGAAGAGGTGTTCTGGGCATATTCCATCAGGCTTTCCAGCATCGGATAGTCCATGATCATCGTTCCCATGGAGATGTCGCCCTCGTCGACCTCGCCGCGGTTGATCTCGATGCGAGAAACCTTCCCCCTCTCGGAGATGTAGATCTTCTTGGCACCGATGAAGGAGGACTTCAATCCCTTGCAGTGGGTGTAGAGCAAGGAGATGCGGGAGCCCGAGTTGATGTGATCGTGGATCAGCTGGTCGAAGTCGGCCCGATAGACCATGTAGGGAGGGGCGATGACGACGTAATCCGGCTTGACGGAATTGAGGAACCACTTGTTCTCGAAGAGGTCGGCGACGTCCGTGTTGTATCCGGGATTGGAGACGTTGGGCTCATCGTAGAGCACCTGGAACTGACCGATCTTGGTGTTCTTGATCCAAGGGGAGCCGTTACCGACGTGGCGGGAGAGGGAGCGGATGTGGTTCTGGCAGAGGATGCCGATCGAGGGGATGTGGGAATTGAGGAAGTTGGAGAGAGCGAAGTCAATGAAGGCGTAGCGGCCCAGGAAGGAAGTGGAAGCGACGGTGCGATGCTTGGTCATCGGGCCGAATTCCGGGCTGTTGAAGCAGTCGACCAAACCTAAAACCTTGATAGCCATTTTAGTCTTCCTCCGTATAGAGGACGATGTCGTCCTTTGTTCCGATCTTGTCCTTGTCGACGACGACCGAGGCGCCGATGATGGCGTTTTTGACCGTGACGCCGCTCTTGATGACGGCACCTGGCATGATCATCGAATCCTCGACCAGCGCCCCTTTCTCGACCACGACCTCGTTGGAGAGGACCGAGTGGACGCACTTTCCGTGGATGACCGCACCCTGGTTGATGATGCAATCGTCGACCTTTCCGGTCTTGCTGATCAGCTGCGGGCGGGAGAAGGTATCTGCGGAATAGATCTTGAAGTCCTTGGCATAGAGGCGAAGGGTGCAGTCGGGATCGAGCAGGTCCATGTTGGCCTCCCACAGGGAGTGGACCGTCCCGACATCCTTCCAGTAGCCCGAGAAGCGATAGGCGAAGAGTCTCTTCCCGGCCTTGAGCAGAGTCGGGAGGATGTCCTTTCCGAAGTCGTGGCTGGAGGTGGAAAGCTCATGGTTGCTGACAAGGCTTTCCCGAAGCAGGCGATAGCTGAAGATGTAGATGCCCATCGAGGCCAGGTCCGACTTCGGCTTCTTCGGCTTCTCCTGGAATTCCGTGATGCGGTTGTCCTCGTCCGTCAGGCAGATGCCAAAGCGAGGGGCTTCGCTCATCGGGACCTGGATCGTGGCGATCGTCACGTCCGCCGCATTCTTCTTATGGAAGGAGAGCATCTCGGAATAATCCATCTTGTAGATGTGATCGCCCGAGAGGATGACGACATAGTCGCAGTGCGTCTTGTCCAGCCAGTCGATGTTCTGGTAGATGGCATCGGCCGTTCCCAGATACCAGCTTGCTCCCTTTGGAGTCTCGCGGGGAGGGAGGATAGAGGTGAGGGCACCGGTTCCGTTGAGTCCCCAGTTGCGTCCCGTACCGATGTAGGTGTTGAGAACGGTCGCCTCGTATTGGGTCGCCACGCCGACGGTGGTGATTCCGGAATTGGCACAGTTGGAGAGGGGGAAGTCGATGATCCTGTACTTGCCGCCAAAGAAGACTGCCGGTTTTGCAATCTTGGCCGTCAGGGAGTGCAGGCGGGTGCCTCTTCCTCCAGCCAAGATGACCGCTACCATCTCATCTTTCATTCTAGCCTCCTTGTTTATGGAAACGCTTTCAACAAAAGATATTATAAAACAGATTGCAGTCAAGAGAAAGGGTAATTTCGGGAAAATTCGTTTTCCGCCTCCACCATCAAACCCTCCTTGCCCCCCCTCTTCCTCTCGGATGAAAAAGCGCCGATTCCCCCTTTTTTGATCGAGGGAGCTGTTGTATACTCTCTGTAAGCGTTTTCAAAGGAGCAAGAACTATGTACAATCCCGCAAACATCCGTGACGTCGCTGTCGTCGGCCATCAGGGAAGCGGAAAGACCACCCTTGTCGAGTCCCTCGCCTACAAGGCCGGAATCATCAAGGAGAAGGGTTCCGTCGAGAAGAAGAACACGATCTCCGACTATCTGGAGATGGAGAAGGAACGCCAGGTCTCGATTTCCTCCGCGGTCGTTCCCATCGAGCATGACGGCTACAAGATCAACCTCATCGACCTCCCCGGCAACGACGACTTCATCTTCGAGACGATCGGCATCACCCGTCTCGTCAAGGGAGCCATCCTCGTCATCGATGCCTCCAAGGGTGTCCAGACCGGAACGATCAAGGCCTTCAAGCTCTTGAAGAAGAGAGGAGTCCCGATGTTCCTCTTCCTCAACAAGATGGACAAGGAGAACGTCGACTTCAACGCCCTCTATGAAGAGATCAAGCTGAAGCTGGACGACAAGAAGTGCGTCCCCTTCTCCTACCCGATTGGAAGGAAGGAGAACTTCGACGGCTTCGTCAACGTGGTCGAGCTCAAGGCGAGGAAGTACAACGGCGTCACCTGCGAGGACGATGTCATCTACGAGAACAAGAGAGAGGTCGTCTACGCCCTCCACAACCGCCTTTGCGAGGCGGTGGCGACCGTCAACGACGAGATGCTGGAGCGCTTCTTCTCCGGCGAGCCCTTCACCAACGAGGAGATCAAGGCGGGGCTGAGGGAAGGCGTCCTCAAGGGCGAGCTCTATCCGATCATCGTCGGAAGCGCCCTCAAGGACATCGGCATCAACACCCTGACGAGCATGCTCATCTCCTATCTTCCTGCCCCCAACGAGCTCAAGCCCTACAAGGCCTGCGACAAGGACGGAAAGGACGTCCAGGTGAAGACCGAGCTTGAGGAACCCTCCTCCCTGATGGTCTTCAAGAACAGCTACAACACCTATCAGGGCCTGGTCTCGATCTTCAAGGTCCAGTCCGGCGTCGTCCACGCCGGAGACACCCTGCTTTGCACGAACAACAACAAGGAATACACGCTGACGAACCTCTTCAGCGTCACGGGCGACAAGCTCACCCCGATCAGGGAAGTCGGAGCCGGAGACATCGCCGCCGTCACCCGCATGGAAGACCTCAACCTCTCCTATACCCTCTCCGACAAGAACCGACCCGTCCGCTTCGATCCCGTCCGCTATCCGACCCCGACTTACTTCAACGCCCTGGTCCCGGAGACGAAGAAGGATTCTGACAAGCTCTTCCCGGTCGTCCAGAGGATGTCCCTGGAAGATCCGACGATCCTCCTCCGCAAGGAAGAGACGACCGGCCAGATCCTCCTGGGCGGATTGAGCAAGACCCATCTCTCCTACATCCTGGACCGTCTCAAGGACGAGTACCAGATCCACTTCACGACCGAGAAGATCAAGATCTCCTACCGCGAGACCATCACCAAGAGCGCCGAGAGCGAAGGTCGCTTCGTCAAGCAATCCGGAGGAAGCGGATACTATGGCGTCGTCCAGATGCGCTTTGAGCCCGCCGAGAAGACCTCCTTCGCCTCGACCGTCTTCGGCGGCCACATCGACAAGGGTTATTTCCCTGCCGTCGAGAAAGGCTTTTTGGAAGCTCTCCAGCAGGGTGGCCTGATCGGAGCCCCGGTCATCAACGTCAAGGCGACGCTCCTGGACGGCAAGCAGCACTCGGTCGACTCCAACGAGATGGCCTTCAAGAACGCCGCCATCCAAGCCTTCCGAAACGCCTATCCCAACTGCTCCCCGGTCCTTCTGGAACCCTATGACCGCATCACCATCGACTGCGAGAGCGACTATCTCGGCGCCGTCTTGAGCGACTTGACCAAGAGAAGGGCGAGGATCCTCTCCACCGACGAGAACAAGAGCGGAAACCTCGACGTCGTCGCCATCGTCCCCGAGGCCGAGATCATGGAATATGCCAACGAGCTCAAGGCCCTCTCCAAGGGAACGGCCTTCTTCAACCTCTGCTTCGAGGACTACGAAGAAGTTCCCCTCAGGCTCCAGGAGCAGATCCTGAAGGAATACGCAAGCGAGAAGAAGTAAGCTCTCCCTTCGATCACAAAGCCTGTCGGAAACGGCAGGCTTTTTCGATGGAGGCAAGGCTCCTTATGTGAAAGCGCTTTCCTTGGACAGGCGTCAACATTTCCGAAAGTTTTGTTGGCCTAAGGAGATATTTTCCCAGATAATCGAGACATCTTTTGAAAGGAGAACATCATGCGACCACAAAGGATTCTTCGCTGTGTCGTCCTTTCCCTCTCCTTCCTGTCGATCCTGTCGGCGTGTTCCACGACGACAGGAACCTCTTCCACGACCGCTTCGAAAGATTCAACCTCGGAAAGCTCTCTCCCTAGCAGTCCCTCGCAGGGAGCAAGCTCTTCCCTCTCTTCGGAAACGTCGACGCTCGACTCTTCCACGACCTCTTTCGTCGACACGTCTTCCTTCCCCTTCGACCCGACGGAAAAGACCTGGGAGGAAATCCTCTCAGACATCGAGAGGGCCAAGAGTCAGGAGAACAAGGGAATGACCTTCGAGGATTCCTTCACTTCCACCCACGGCACGGTCTCCTTCTACGAGAACGAGATCCTGGAGCAGACCTATGAGGGCGAGAGCGAGGAAAGCGTTCTTCTCTACCGGGCTCGGGAGGACGGGTATTATTACGAAATCGATACCGGAAACCGAAGAAGCTCGAGAAAGAAGATCGTGGAAGAAGAGGACGATTCCTCCGCCTCGATCCCTTCCGCAGAAGTCGAGGAAAAGCTCTCCGGAATCAACCACTCTCTCTCCTCCTTCCTGGAGAAAGCCCAAACGACCTACGAAGACAATCACCTCGTCTTGGAAAGCCTCAATCACAGCATCGCCGCTCACGAGGAGGACTATGACGTGACGATCACCTCCGGAAGCGCCTCCGGACACAGCTATCAGACCGAGCTCACCTTCGATGAAGAAGGGAAAATCTTGAAGGGAGAGTTCGTCGACACCACCTGGTCGAGCGACAACTTCGACAAGGAAGAGGGGAATCCGATCGACCCCAGCCTCGATCCGAAGGAGAGAAAGACCCTCAAGGTCACCTTCGACGTCCGGAGCAAGCCGACCGGAAAGCCCAAGTTCGACCGCACACCCTATTTCATCACAGCGCTTGACGAGGTTTTCCTCTCCAATAGCTCCGGCAAGAAGAATCAGCTCGAGATCGGCGATTACGTCGACATCAGCATCGAGAGCTTCTCTCCGGAGACGGCCCTGGACAGCGACAGCTACGGAATCATCGCTGTCGAAGACGAGAGCATCATCGGAAAGGTCTCGGACTTCACCAATTCCTACAAGGCCCTCAAGGAAGGAACGACGACAGTCACCGTCGGAGATCCCCTCGGCCTAGTGAGCAAGGAAATCGAGGTGACGGTCACCGTCCCACTCCCGACCGGAGTCTGGATCGACTACGGCGCCAAAGACGAGCTCGAGGTCGACGAGACCCTCGACATCTCCTATGAAGTTCTCCCCGAGGCCGCAAGCCAGGAAGTCAAGGCCGTATCCAGCGACGAGAACGTCCTGAAGGTCGTCTCCGTCGACCCGGCGAGTCAGATTGTGAAAGTCCAGGGAATCGCGGAAGGAGAATCCACCTTGACCCTCACGAGCACGGCCGACGAGAGCAAGAAAGACGATCTCAGGATCACCGTCCATGCCAAGAAGGCCCAGGGCGATGCCTCCGTCCTTCTCGGGACATGGACTGCGACGGATGACGAGTTCGAGACGACAATCACGTTCTACGAGGACTTCACGGGAGAGGTCGAGCAGAAGGTTCAGTCGATTGCGGTTCCAAATAGCGCCACCTTCACCTATGAATTTTCGGACAACACCCTCGTCTTCCCGACCTGGGAAACGGATGATGAGGAAACCATATTGGAGCCGACAAAGGCCAGCTACGATCCGGATTCCGGAGTGCTGACGATCGTCGCCCGTTGCATGGATGCCGATGAATTCTATGTCAACCTCACGATGGAGCTCACGAAGGAAAGCACTCCTCTCTCCTTCCTCCTGGGAAAATGGAACGGAGTGGACGAATACGATTCCAATCCGGTGAATCTCTCCTTCGAGGAAGGCGGAAAGGGAACCGTCGAAGCCGGCTATAACTACACTCGCAAAGGCAGCTTCACCTATACCTATGTCGACGGC
Source organism: uncultured Bacillota bacterium (assembly GCA_949290645.1). Taxonomy (GTDB): domain Bacteria; phylum Bacillota_I; class Bacilli_A; order RFN20; family CAG-288; genus Enterosoma. The sequence continues at coordinate 198,216 of CASESG010000001.1, read as the reverse complement.
ATTCTCTCCTTCCCGACCTGGGATTTCGACTACTATTACGGAGTCGACGAAGTCGAATTGAGCGCCGACAAGACGACGATCACTCTCCAGCTGGAGGACGATTACGGATACTACGACTATGTCTTCACCAAAGTGAATGACTGAAAGGAAATCGATGATGAAATTCAAGAAATGCCTGTTCCTTGTTGTTGCTCCCTTGCTGCTGACGGGTTGTCAGAAGACCTCCTCTTCCGTTTTGGATTCTTCCCTTCCCTCCAGCCAGGGAAGCGAGTCCACTTCGGGTCAAGAGAGCACCGAGAATCCGGAGCTTGAGAAGGTCTCTTCCGCCTTGTCAGAAATCTCCTCTGCCGTCCGGATGACAGGAGACTACCTCTCCATGTATCCCTCCGACGGCTCGACCTACGACGAAGGGGATTACGACATCCAGATCGGAGCGGATTACTACTTTGTCGAGCGAAACTACACGGACAGCTATGAGAGCAAGACGAGCGAGGAGCACATCTTCCAGGCTGGGGAAGACGGCAAGATCGAGGAGCAGAAGAGAACCCTGCTCAACGACGTCCAATTTGTCGACTACGTCAATCCTCACACCGAAGAGACGATGGAGGCGAAAGACTATCTTTCCAATCCCTTCCAGGGACTCAAGGCCGAGGATTTCCAGTCCGTCGGAGATGGTCTCTACGAGCTTTCCGAGGAGAAGCTTTCTTCCTTCGCCGGCTTTGCGAGCTTCGAGAACATCCGCCCCGACCGCTTCTATTCCTGCGAGATCGAATCCGCCGTCTTCGAGATCCTTGACGGGCACTTCACCACCGGCGTCGTCACGACCAAGGCGCAGAGCGACGGCTTTTTCATTCCGGACGATTTCCTCTTCGAATACACCTTCCAGATCGCCAAGAACAGCCTCGAAGAAATGCCTTCCCTTGAGCCCTACAAGCACGAGGAAGGACACGACAAGCTCCAGAAAGCCTTCGACAGCCTCGAGTCGAAAGTCCAGAGCGGAAACTACACCGTCTGGGCCGATGACGAGGAGACCGGAGGGGAGTTCTCCATGGAGTACGTCTCCTATTACACCGAGGATGTCCTCTACTCCGACTTCCGCCCGGCCCTGATCCAGTACACGGAAGGATACAAGAGGACGGAAGGAGAGACCTTCCAGCACTTCAACTATCACAACTACGGAGAGGAGGCCGGAACGGTCACTCTCCAGAGCAAGGGCGAAAACGCCTACCGGGACAGGAAGTGGCTGGATGTCGACGTCACTGGCTTTGCGGTCGAGTTCTTCCACGAGGATCGAAACAACGTCTTCGCCACAAGCGACCCCCAGGTGGTGGCCGACATCAGCACCTTCCTCTGTCCCTTCATCGACAAGCTCGATCCCTATTACATCGCCAGCGAAGTCGTCATCGAGCTGGACGAACAGGGAGATATCGCGTCCATCCAGAGAACCGCCTATGACTGGGCAGCGGGCTATACGGATGTCTTCACCTACACGATCGGAGACTTCGGCTCGACTTCGATCCCGGAGGAGGTTCTCTCCGCCCTATGAAAAGAAAACTCCCCCTTCTTTTCCTCCCTCTCCTTCTCCTCAGCTCCTGTCAAAAGACGTCTTCATCCCCTTCCCCATCCTCTCTTTCAAGCTCCCCTTCCGAAAGTCTCACCTCTTCCTCCTCCCTTTCCGGAAGTGTCAGCGATGCCTTGCACTATGCCCAAAGCCAACCGCTGACTCTCTCAGGAGATTGCACGCTCTTGATCGAAGAGAGCGAGACTCCCTATGCCCACTACGAACTCGGCTTTGACGAGTCGGCCATCTCCGTGAGGCAGGATCTCTATTCCACGGACGGGACGCTGGTCGAAGGAAAGGAGACGATCTATTTTGCCAAGGAAAACGGAAAGACCTACTCCCGGATCATCAACCTCAAGAATGAGGTCGAGGACATCCCGCTTCTGAGCTCCGGGGAGAGTGTCCCGTTCCACGAGAACTTCCCCAATCCCTTCTCGATCCTCACCTTCTCCGACATCCTCCATTACGAGGACACTTACCTGATCAAGCCGAAGAAGATCTCCGACTTCACTCTCTACGCCCTCCATCAATCCGTCTCTCCGACGAAAGTCTCCTTGACGATGGAGGACGGGACGTTCACGAAGATGTCCGTCGAGACCTCCTCTTCCTCCGGCCTTGGCGGAGTGTTTCTTTCCTATCGCTACGATTTCACGATCGAATACGGAACGGAGATCGAGATACCCTCCCTTTCTCCTTTCGTCCACGAGGAGGGACACGACCTTCTGAAGGAAAAGCTCCTAGAACTCGACCAGAAGGTCCAAGAGAGAAACTACACCATACAGATGCACTACGAGACGGAGGAAGGAATCTCGGATTTCTCCTACTATGTCACCGACAAGGGAGAGCTCGATTCCAGCACGGATTCCACAGGACAGCTCTTCGGCCTTCTTCGTCAGCACGACGGCTATCATCTCTTCTCCTACCTCGATGGCGCCATCCGGATCGATGAGGAGACAGTCTACGAGGAAGAGGAAATCGCTCTCGACTTGCACTCCTTCGCCCCGGAGCTCTTCTTCGTCGAAGAGGACCGTTATCTCCTGAGGGAGGACTATGCTTCCGAGCTTTCCCAGCTTGTCGTCCCCTTCCTCTATAGGGACTATGTCTCCGCCTATGCCTCCGCGATGGAGATCGTCCTGGATTCTAGGCAGGTCGAAAAGATCACAATCGACATCGTCGATGCGGACAATCTCATCACCGGCACGCTCACGATGTCCTTCTCTGACTTCGGAACCACTTCCTGGCCCATCACGATCTGACCAGAAACAGAGGGCCAGACCGGCCTCTCTCTTCCTCGGAGGGTTGGTCCTGGCCCCTTTTTCGATGGAGACAAGAGTCTTTGTCCCGTCCGACATCAAAAAAGGAGAGGCGATTTCCTCTCCTTCCTGACGAGATTCCAAAGTTCTTTTCGAAGAGACTTTGAGGATGGTCGGCGAAACAGATCAGGAGTTCCTCTTCTCCTCCACAAGGGCATCCGCTTCCGAACCGGGCTTGTAGAGGATGTGGTCGGAGAGCTCGGGGCGATAGCGGAAGAGAAGGGCGCAGAAGAGGACCCCGAAGCCACCGCCGGCGACATCCGTGACGATGTCCAGCATCGTGTCCATCAGGGCGAAGTGATAGCCGTCGAAGGTGCGGAAGAACTCGGCGATGGTCGCATCGTCGAGCTGGATTGTCTTGCCCAAAATCGCCTGATAGAACTCCTCGGGGATGTATTTCTGCATGTTGGTCCCGGCGATCATGTCGTAGCAGAACTCATAGATCTCCTACATGCTTTCCAAGGCGACGGCGAAGAAGAAGGCGAAAACCAAGGCCAGGACGGTCGACCTCTCGCTCTTGTTCTTCTTCAGGAAGTGCTTGGCCAAAAGATATCCGGCCAGGTAGAGCTGGGCCGTGGCGAAGAAAGGATGGACCTTGTCGATGTTCGGAAACAGGTAATAGAACGTCAAGGCCTCCCCAAGGTAGACGGAGAAGAACAGATCGACGGCGATCAGGATGTCGACCAGGTGGGAGAAGCGGACCTTGAAGAGACGCTGGGCCAGGGGAAGAAGAGAGATGGCAACGGTTCCCGTCAGGAAGCGAAGAGAATCGTCGAGGCCTGGAGCTCGTCCCAGAAGGAGGCAACCCCTCCCAATGTCAAGGCCGCAAAAAGGGCTATCGTGCCGTAGAATATCGATTCGATCGGATAGAGAATCTTGCGAAACAGATCCATGGACTTGCTATCCCAACAAGGAAGACCTAGATGCTATAGACAAAGGCAGAGCGAGATATTAATTGTTTTTTTTGCAAAACAATCGCTTTTTTCCAAGATATAGGACAAACAGAACAGATTCGTCCTCTTTTCACTCCTCAATTTGCTCTTCTTTCGCTTTCTGAAAGTCGAAGCGGCGGTTCTCTTTGGCCGCCAGGACGAAGAAGAGGATGCCGACGACGAACAGGGAGGCGATCGGAATGACGCCGAGGTTGACATTGTCCGTGAAGTGGGTCACGATGCCAAAGAGCATCGTTCCGACAAAGGAGGCACCCTTGCCGAAGATGTCCAGGATGCCGAAGAGACAGCCCGATTCCTCGGCGGGGATGATCTTGGAGAAGTAGGAGCGGGAGAGAGACTGGACACCTCCCTGGAAGAGACCGACTCCGACCGCCAGGATCCAGAACTGCCAGACCTGGGTCAGGAAGATGGCAAAGAGGCCGATGGCCGTATAGGCCAGGATTCCGACGAAGATCAGGATGTCGGAAGGAATCTTCTTTGCGAGCTTTCCATAGGCGATGGCGGCGGGGAAGGCGACGACCTGGGTGACAAGAAGGGCCAGGATCAGCTGGGTCCGGTCAAAGCCAAGGGCCGTTCCGAAGGAGGTCGCCATGTCGATGATCGAATAGACCCCGTCGATGTAGAAGAAGAAAGCCAGAAGGAAGAGGATGATTCCCTTGCGATTGGGAATGGCCTTCTTCTTTCCCAGGACATGGAAGAGACGGGAGAAGTTGTTCCGCAAGGCGTGTTTTTCCCTCTCGACATAGTGCTTCTGCTTGTAGGAGAGAGCAAGAGGAATGGTGAATCCCAGCCACCACAGGGCGTTGATGGCAAAGGCGATCGGCATGGAGATGCTCGCGTCGAGAGGAAGGACGACGATCAACAAGATCGAGATCAGGAAGGGAATGCAGCTTCCGATATAGCCGAAGGCATAGCCCTTGCTGGAGATGTCATCGGCCTTTTCCAGGGAAGTGACATCCGAGAGCATCGAATCGTAGAAGACCAAAGAGACGGAGTAGAAGATCTTGGCAAAGACGAAGACGATGAGGAAGGCGATGTAAGGCATCGGAACGGCAAAGAGGAAGCATCCCAGGATTCCCAGGATGGCCGTCAGGAAGAACAAGGGCCTCTTGAAGCCCCGGTAGTCCGAGAAAGTTCCCAAGATCGGCGAGAGGACGGCCAAGGACAAGGTGATGGCGCTGGCCGTGAAGCTCCAGATCGTCGAGGCATCGGTCGCATCGACTCCGCTCTGTCCGGCCAAGGCCGAGAAGTAGATCGGAAGGATGACGCTGGCCAGAAGCGTGAAGGCCGAGTTCCCGACATCATAGAGCATCCACTTCCACTCCAAGGGAGTGTCCTTGAAGAAATGTCTCTTCTTCGTCGGCTCTTGTTTTTCTTCGCTCATGGTCTCGCTCCTCTCATGAATCACACCTTCCTATTGTAAGACAGAGACCATGAGAAAGACGATCCGAAAAGAGAGAACATTGTTAAGAAACATCAAGGATTATCACGGCCAAATCACCAAACTGTTCACAAACGAAATCACCCGTGTCTCATCGGCCGTCTTCGCTTTTCCTTGTCGGGGCATGACAGAAATGCAATATATAATGCGATATTTTGAATGGAGGGAATGCCCGTGTTTTGTCCCAATTGTGGCGAGAAGATCGAGGACGACAAGCTGACGTGTTGTCCCAAGTGCGGAGAAAGCCTTTCTCAGGAAGAGAACAAGAAAATCGCCGTCTCGGCTCCCATTGTTTCCACGGACAATCCTGTTCCCACAACAGCGAAGAAATCCCTCGATCCCTCCATCGTCAGCTTCATCTATTCCGGAGTCGGAATCGTTCTCTCCATCATCGCCTTCTTTATCTTCGGCTTCCTGAGCTTCTGCGCCTTGGCCTTAGGTATTCTCGGAATCGTAACCTCCGCTAAAGAGTTGAAGAAAGCAGACACCAACAAGTCCTTGGCAATCTGCTCTTTGGTGCTTGCCATCATCACGACAATCCTGGCCTCTGTCTGCTCCATTCTCTATATCATCACATCGATTGCATCCGCCTCAAGCATACTTTGATTCGATTTTCGAAGGCTGAATCACATTTTTCATATCAAGGGACTAAATTCTGACAAAAGCAAGAGAGGGAACACGGAACAGAAAATCGAGAATGACGACCATCAAGGAAAAACGCTAAAAATGTTCATTGCATCAGGTACATTATCTGTCCATGTGCGTTTATCCCGCTCTTTTTCACTTTCCTCTTTTGCGAGATAATCCCTTCCGAAATTTACGCAGCTGGTCTGATTTCTTTTGCACATTTTGGATTTGTGCTGCCCTTTATAAATCTATATAACTTTTCTTTTCTCTTTTGCATCCGTATCTAAGAAAAGACAATATATTTTCCAATTCTTTTAAATGATTTTTTCTTTTTCAGAAGAAACGGATAACATATCATGCGAAATTGGACAAGCTATATAGGAAACCATCTTTAAACAGATACGCCAATTATGTATTCAAAATTGAAGCAATTATCGATTGCCATTTTGCTGACGATGAAAAAAAGCCATCATCATATCAAGCGATAATGACAAGTGGCGAATTCTCAACACATACATGTCTTATGGGCAATGGAAACAAATCATCAGGATCATCGAAAAGTATGCCGGATCGAAATCCGGCATACCCGGAGACGAACTCAAGAAGAAGGAGACGTTAGGCGAAGCGCAAAGCGAACATGAAGTGAAAAACCGGTGTCAGCATGTTTTCCGCAAGCCACACGCCAAAGCTCTCTCCCAGTGTCGATGGAGACACATTCCGCGCTATCGTTTTCAATACATCTGTGAAAGCCATTCCAGCACAGAATGAGAGCATATTCATCGTTTGATCAACCATACTGTCATATGGAATGTCGACTAGGAATCATTTCCCTAATCCGTATCCAATCGCACCACCGATGGCTCCCCCTGTCATTGAAATAACGAATTGTTCCCGGTCAAATCCTTTCTGTCTCCCGCTAGCATCGAGAAAACCTTGCGTCGAGACAGAGGTCAAACCTTGTGACAAGGCGACGACGGCTCCGACAAAGCCTCCCATTCCCACGGAGAGCATCCCGCCGAAGAAGCCTCCCGAGAAGGAGCCGACCTATTCCTCAACCCCATTCGGGTTCCGCGGACTTGTCTGGCGATATTCGATTGCATCGATGACGACGTTCGTGGCGACGCGGATGGCAACGCCTTCGAGAACGATGAATCGTTCAAATAGCCATTCCTGTCCTCGGCGCAGCCATACATTGGATTTTTCCGCCGCTGAGATCATGCCATGCGAAGTCGACTTGCCAGTCGTGAACAGGGAAACTGAAGTACGCGGAATTGCCGGAACCCTCTTCGAAGAAAGATTTCGGACCCGTTCTTCCCTCGAAATTATCATGGAAGGAGGATGGAGACTTCCTGTCAGACTTGATCGTGGGTGTTGGAACTCCCCTTCTCGTCCTTGCCCTCGCTCGGATTGGGATCCTTCGTCAGGAGGCCACCCCGACACTTCAGGCGCTTGAGGCTTTAATCCTTCTGCCCGACCTTGATGTGTCAAGAGATGCAAAGGCCTTTTTCAAAGCCTCCTTTCCAAGGAAAGGCCGGAACGAGAAAGGGCCCTTTCGGGCCCGGACTCAGCCTTCCTTCTTGGGATTCTCCTCTTGCGGAGCTTGCTCCTCGGACGGAGAGGGAAGCTTCTCCTCTTCCTTTCTCTTGTCCCGATAGACGTCCAAGCCGGAGCGCTTCTTCTTGTCGTCGTGGATGGCGACCAGGATCAAGTCGACGGCATCGACGAGGTCTCGCAGCTTCTCCGAAGGCGTGGAGAGGATGGCCTGGAGACCGAACTGGCGAAGCAGGGCGGTGGACTGCTTGATGCGGGCGGAGTCCATCTTGGAGAAGGCCTCGTCGAAGATGACAAGGCGCAGGGTGTCGTTGTCCTTGGGGTTGTTGACTCGGCAGAGGGAGGCGAAGGAAGCCAAGATTGCGATGTAGAACGGAGTCTGGGTCTCTCCTCCCGACTGGGACTTGAAGGAACGTCCCAGGGAGATCGTCTGTCTCTCCTCTCCCTCCCCGCGGGTGACAAGGAGGTCGAAGAGGATGTAGGTCGTGTAGGAGGTGAAGGTCTCGATGTTCTTGCGGATCTGCTCCTTCTGCTCGCCCTGGGCGGAGGTGGAGGAGGAGATGAGGGTGAAGAGGTCATCCATCGTCGACTTGTACTTCTCAAGGAAGAGCTGCTCGGCATCGCCCGTCTTCAAGAGCAGGGGATCCATGATCATGTCGTAGTATTCGATGTAGTCCTTGTTGGGCGAGACCTTGAACTGGTAGCTGTCCCTTCCGAAGCGGTTGTCGATGAGGGCCTGGTTGAGCTCCTCGATCTGGGCATAGACCGTCTCGATCGCCGTGCGGAGCTTGTAGACGAAGTCGTCCTTGAACTCGCGGATCGAGGCGTCGTGGGCCTGCTTGATCTTCTCCTCGTAGTCGGGGAGACGGACCTTGTTGATGTTCTCCAGCTCCTTGTCGAACTCCTCGTTGCTGTCGAGGCTCGTCGTATCGTAGTTGAGCTTGTACAGGGCGCAATAGTCCGCTCTCAGGCGCACGAGGGCGTTCTTCTCGTGGATGTACTTGTTGTTGGCCTGGATCCATTCCTTGCTGGCTTCCATGCGGATCTGGGCGAAGGTCATGTGCTGCTCGTCGAGAAGCTTGTTGAAGAAGGGATCGTACTCCTCGTTGACGATCTTGGAATCGAACTGCTCGACGTTCTTCCGGAAGTCCTCGAGGTTCTTCCGAGCCAGGGGGATCTCCTCTCCGTTGAGCCTTGCGGTCTCGTTGATCAGGGAGCCTCTTTCGGTCAGACGGTCTTCCCGATCCTTCTCGACGGCCTTGATGTCCTCCTCGATCGCGTCGATCTTCTTCTGGACCTCGTTCATGTCGCCAAGGCTGGCATCGTGCATCTCGCTGTCGACGTTGGTGAGGTTCCTCTGCAGGTTCTCGATCTCCCCTTCCCTCTGGACATCGCCCTGATAGGCGAGAAGCTCGTTCTCGGACATCGTCTTGAGCGTCCTCAGGTCGTCGACCTTGTCCAGGGCTTCCGAAAGCAGGGAGGCTCTCTGGTTGACCTCTTGATAGTCCTTGGCGGAGAGGGCCTTGGTCTGGCTGTTGACCTCCCGTCCCAGGAAGAAGACGCGGGCGTTGTTCTTGTTGAGGTACCAGGTCGCAAAGCCGCGATAGCCCGTGCAGTCGGAGAGAAGGCCCGAGCCCGAACGGCGAGCTTCCTCGAAGGTCTTGCACTTGCGGATGCGGCCCAGGAGATAGTCGCTATACGCCCTTGCGCCCTCGTCGTCGGTGTCGATCAGGGTGGCGATGCTGTGCTCGTCGGCCCGGATGTCGCTCTGAAGCAATCTCTCGGTGTCGACCAAGGAGATGCGGTAATACTGATAGCGGTCGGAGAGCTCCTTGAGCAGCCGGTTTGCTTCCTCATAGTACTGGGGATTGACGAAGAAGTTGAACTTCTGGTTGAACAAGACCGCCTCCAGGGCCATCGTCCACTCCGGGTCGTTGACGTCGACCAGGTCGCAGAAGATGTGGACGTAGCTGTCGGAATGGCGGCTCTTGAGGGCCTGTTCGAGGCTCTCCTTGATGGCCATGTAGTTGGGTCCGATCTTGTCGAAGGGCTTCCTTCCGGAGTTGACGGCGGAGAGGTCGTGCTGGAGCTGCTGGAGGTCGCTTGCGGCCTTGTAGCTCTCGTTGGCGATCGCGGAGCGGACCTGGATGGCGCTGTTTCTCAACTGCTCCATGTCGTTGCGGAAGGCGGTGATGGTCGGGAAGTCGACCTTGTCGCTGCTCAGGTTCTCCTCCAGGGCGATGCACTCGGACTGGATGTCCTGGCAGAGCTCGAGAAGCTCGTCGAACATCGGGGCGATCTTCTCGCCGAGCCTTCTCGTGTCGAAGTGGCGGTAGTAGTTGACAAAGCGGGTCGTCACCTCCTTGTAGTCCCGGACGTATTCGGAGAGCTGTCTCTTGACGTTCTCCACCTGCATCGCGATCGCGGCGATCTGCCTGGTGATCCCTTCCTTCTTCAGGGAGAGCTTCTCCGTCAGGGAGTAGTTCTTGCTCTGGAGCTTCTTGGCCTGGTAGGAGGAGAGGTCCTGCCGGAGCTCCTCGATCTGGCGGTCGAACTGAGCGATCTCGTCGGAGATCGCAAGAAGGCGCTTGTTGTCCTTCTCCAGCCTCTCCTCGAGGATCTGGACCTTCTTCTGCCCTTCCTCGAAGGAGACGCGGTCGTTGATGTACTTGAGCAGGTCGAGCTTCTTGTCGAAGGAGCGCATCGACTGATAGGTGTTCTGGATCGTCTGTAGGTTCTCGGCCTTGGTCTTGAGCCTCTTGGCCTCGTACTCGAGGATCTTGTAGTTCTCGATGTTGTTCTGCATCGGGGCGATGTCGATCTGCTTCTCGACGTCGCAGATGTACTCGGTGATGAAGGAGGAGATGTTGTCGATCGGAGCGAAGGAGACCGCCTTCTTGAACAGGCTGAAATACTTGTCCGGAAGGTTTCCGAAGATCTCGTGGATGAACAGCTGATAGGAGATGTCCGTGTCGAAGAAGCGGAAGTGGTTGGCCTTGTAATTCTCCCTCACGTAGCGGGAGAGTTCCGGATAGGTCATGGGCCTGGCCTTCTTCGTCCCCTGCTCGCTGGTGAAATCGTTCTCCGGGAAGGGAGAGTCGAGATAGAAATAATGTTTGTCGACGTTGTCCGCCGCATCGACGTCGAAGACGACGCCCAGGGTGAAGACCTGGCCGTTTGTGTCATCGGAAATCTCGAGGGCGATATAGGAAGTGAAGTTTCCCGGGCGGAGGTTCATGACCGTCCCGTCGTCGGCGATGCCCGTCTGGCCACGGAGATAGGAGAGCAGGGTGCGGCTTTGCCTTCCCTTCTCGTTGGCGGCCTTGTTGAAGTTGTCGGGCCTTGTCGTTCCCAGGATCAGAATCTGCATGGCATCGATGATGGTCGACTTTCCCGTTCCGTTTGGGCCGGTGAGGAAGGTCAGCCTCTTGATGTCGGTCGTGGTGTTTCCGAAGTAGTGCCAGTTGATGAGCCGAAGCTTGACGATGCTTTTCATTCTTTGTCCTCCACAGGGATGTCCTCCGGATGGAGGTTCTCCTTCTTGGAATTCTCCGGAAGGTCAAAAAGCGAGTTGTTAGGCTCTTCCTCCGGCTTGGTCAGGAAGTTGTACAGGGCGTTCATCTTCTCGCTGGAGATGACATAGCGGATCGTGGGAAGGATGAAGAAGCGATAGCTGGGATCGCCATAGTTTCCCTGAAGCCTTGTGACGACGTTGAAGGAATCCAACGTCCTCAAGGCGCCCGCGATCGTCGTCGAGGAGAGCCGCTTGGTGAGGTTGGAAAGGCCCTTCTCCTGAAGAAAGGCGGCAAGGCTTCCGTAGGACATGTCGACCTCGACCGTCTCCGGCTCCCGGCTGATCGCCTCCTCGTAATAGGAGCGCAGGGCAAAGACGATCAGAGTCGTGACGACATCGATGCGGAGATGGTTCTTCTCCAGGGCGGAGACCACATAGACAAGGCCGTCCTCCTCCGACTGCTCGACCTCGATCTCCATGTAGGAGAGATAGTCCTTGAAGAGGGAAAGATGCCTCTCCAGGAAGAGATAGTCGGGATTGGCCTTGAACATGCTGCTCTTGCGGTCGTAGAGCTTCCTGGGGATGAAGCACTCGTAGAGGAGGTCGTTGAGGACTTCCGCGAACTGGGTCTTCTCTCCCCGCGTGAGCTTGTCATAATCTTCTTGAAACATGGAATCACCTCGCTCTCTTGATGCGCTTGAATCGATACAAGGGCATCTCGTATCCGGCATAGTCGATCTTGTCTTCGACCTTCTCGGCCTTATAGGGGAGAAGATGGAGCTTGCACTTGAGGATCGCCAGGATCATCAGGACCAGGTCGTCCATCGTCTCGATTTTGATGTCGTAGGTCGTGATCTCGTCCTTCCCCTCGAAGAAGCGGTCGAGGAAGCTTGCGATGGCAAAGTCCGAGAAGCGGTTGACATCCTCGTCGATCTTGAGAAGGCCTTCCCTGTCCTCGTCCGTGAGCAGGAAGTCGTCATCCATCGGCATCAGCTCCGTGTCCTCCGCGATTGCCCTCTTGAAGGGCAAAGTCAGAGAGCGGGAATCGAAGTAGCCCTGGCGCAGAAGAAGCAGGGAATCCCGGGCCTTGACGCAGACGGGAAGCTCCTCGTAATGCAAGGCCGGATTGGACTTGATCTCGTTGGCCATCGAGAGGATGATCTTGTCGATCTTGCCCTTGACGGTCTTGTCCGTCGCGGAGAGGTAGTTGACCTTCTTCTGGACCGCCTCGGTGTACTTGGCATTGGCCGCGTCGATGTCGTTGAAGGCCAGGGAGAGGCGGGAGAAGATGTCCACGATCTCGTTGATCGTCTTGATGATGTCCTTGGCGATGTCCTGCTCCTTGCGCGTCCGGTTGATGGGCTCGCTCTTGGCCTCGCGAACCATCAGGGTGATGAGACGCTCGCTGGAGAGCCACCTCTTGAGGATGCGGATCGTCGGCTGGGCGTAAAGGCCCAGGGAATCGAAGGTCTTCATCGGGTGATAGTAGCGGTCGGAGATGGAGACGCGGTATTCGTCGAAGTGCTGCTTGAGGGCGACGTTGGGGTCGAGGACCGAAGTCAGGCGGTTTCCGAAGACGCAGATCTGCTGCTTGAGCAGGGTGACCGACATCTCGATCGCGTCGGCGTTGTGCCGGGCGTTGAGCAAGGAGCGGTACATGTAGTCGTCTTCCTTCTCGTCCTCCATCTTCAGCTCGGCATAGGTCTGGTGGACGAGGGGAAGATAGGAGCCGATGTCGCTGGTGAGCTCATCCAAAAGGCGCAAGAGCTGGATGGCATAGGCCGGAATGTAGATGTATTCGACATTCGTCCTCGGGTTGCGGCTGATGATGAACCATCCGCAGCTGGAGAGCTTGCGGACGACATAGTTGATCTTGGAGGAGAAGTCGTCCGTGTCCCGTTCCAAAGGAACCTTGGTCTCCTCGTCCTTGTCGTCCAGCTGATCCATCTCCACGGAAAAGAGATCCATCATCTCCTGCCCTTGGGAGCGCAGCATGCCGACGTAATCCGAGCGCTTGATGTCATCCTTGAACAGCTTCAGGCAACGGTAGAGACAGACGAGGGCGAATGCGTAGATCGCTTTGTATTTTCGAGACAAAGGGGAGAAGAGATCCCCCGGGATGCGGTCAAATAAACGAGCCAATTTTTGATCCTGCCTTCTATTATCTTTTCGCAAGAAAAATTATAGTTTCTCCACCGGGGAAAATACAACAGAGAGAAGAAGAAAGTTTCGATTTTTTCGCTTCGGCTTGCAAAGAAACAACTTTTTGTCGCCAGGTGCGCTATGAGAACTAGGCAGGGTCGGGAAAAAGGAAGAGACTCGCTCTTTTTTTCTTAAACGGAGAGTTCCTTTGCCGTATAATTCAAGGCATGAAAAACGAAAACGAGAACGTCTTCCCCAAAAGGAGGAAGAAGAAGCGCGTCTACGAGGTCGACCTCTTCCGGGGCCTGCCGATCTTTCTGGTGGTCCTCTACCACCTCTGCTACGACATGTGCCAGCTCCCAGTGATCATCGCAAACTTCAAGAGCAACATCGTGAACTATCCCAATCTCCAGGGTCTGATCGAATTCTGCAAGGGAATCATCGGAAATCCGGTGATCCACGACTGGCTCGTCCCCTTCTTCGCCGGGATGTTCCTCTTCGCCTGCGGCCTTTCCACGACCCTCTCGAGAAACAACATCCGGCGCGGCCTCCTTCTGACCCTGTGGGCCGTGCTCCTCTCCGTTGCGACCTCGATCCTGAGCCGCCTTCTGGGGGAGAACGTCTTCATCGGCTGGGGCATCCTGCACGTGATGGCCTTCACGGTCCTGGTCTACGGGATCTTCGAGTCCCTCTCCCGCCGATTCCTCCACAGGGAGATCCATCCCTTGGTCTGTCTGTTCCTTGGCATCCTCATCTATCTCTTCGGCCTTCTTCTGCGCTCGGGAATCCAGACCAGCGGCGGCGAGCTTCTCTGGCCCGAGGGCTACATCTCGGGAAGCTTCACCGACTGGCTCAAGAGAGATCCCCTCTCCTTCTTTAAGTCTGCTCTCGGAATGACGGGAAACTACATCGACTGGTGGCCGGTCTTCCCCTTCTCCGGGGTCATCCTCATCGGCATGGCCTTCGGAAAGGCCCTCTACGCGGAGAAGAAGGAAAGCCGCCTTCCGTTCCTCTCCTTCCCCCTCTTCCGCCCCCTCCTCTTCATCGGCGGCCACACCCTCTGGGTCTATCTGCTCCATCAGCCGCTCATCATCGCCGTCTTGTATCTCGTCCTCTCCTCGATGGGGTTCCACCTATGAACAAGGACACGCTCTACAACGCCGTCTCCGTCTATCGGAAGAGCCGGGTCAACGCCCTCTACTTCCGGAACAAGACGATCGACTTCATGACTTTCCTTTCAAGAGTCGACGAGATGGCCGACAAGCTCTATCACCTGGGCGTACGTAAGGAGAGCGTCGTCTCCCTTCTCTCCCCCAACGTCCCGGAGGCGATCGTCGCCCTCTATGCCCTGAGCAAGATCGGAGCGACGATGTCTCTCCTCCATCCTCTGCTCCCCAAGAAGGTCCTGGAGGAATCCCTTCTGGAGACAAAGACGGACTTCCTTCTCATCCTGGACGTTCTGAAAAAGAACTACGACGGAATCGACCTTCCCAAGACCTACTACCTCTCCGCCCTTTTGGACCTCGATCCTCTCTCGAAGCTCTTCTTCCCCCTTGTCTATTCCAAACAGCTGAAGGGGATTGACAAGACTCGCTATCTCCACAGGATCCAGCATGTCCCGGAAAGCTTCGGGACGAACGAGGATGCCGACCGGGGAAGCATACTCTTGCGCTCGGGAGGCACCACCGGAAAGAGCAAGACCGTCGTCTGCAACGAGCACGGCATCAACTTCGTCACAAGGCAGAGCGAGAAGATCCTCTGCCATCCCTGCAAGGGACACTCGATGATCGGGGTCCTTCCCGTCTTCCACGGCTTCGGCCTGGCGATGGGAATCCACGCCCCTCTGGCCAACGAGGCGGCCTCCTGTCTCATGATCAGCTATGACGGGAAGGAAATCGTAAGGAAGATCAAGGAGGACAAGATCAACGTCCTTCTGACCATCCCCTACATGGCCGACAAGCTGCTGAAGGAGAAAGGCTTCCGGGGAAAGAAGCTGAGGAACCTCCTCTCCACCTTCATCGGAGCGGACAAGACCGAGCTCTCCCTCTTCCGCCTCTTCGATGAGAGGATGAAGGAGAGCGGAAGCGTCAACCGCCTTCTGGAAGGGTATGGGCTGACGGAGACCATCACCGTCAACTTCGTCAACACCCTGAAGGAGAACAAGGTGGGTTCGGTCGGGAAGCCTCTGGACGGGGTCCTTCTTCGCATCGTCGAAGGGGAGGACTACGAAAAGGACATCGGTCCCGACAAGGTCGGAAGGATCCTCATCTCCTCTCCCTCCGTCTGCTTGGGCTATCTCAACACGCCCGAGGAGGGACAGCCCTTCCACTACGACAAGGACGGGAGGAAGTGGCTTGTCACCGGGGACATCGGCTATCGCGACAAGGACGGCTATCTCTTCTTCGTCAACCGGGAGAAGGACGTCTTCAAGATCGCCGGATACAACGTCTTCCCCAGCGAGATCGAGAAGATGACAAACGACTACCCCGAAGTCCACAACAGCGCCGCCATCCCCATCAAGGACAAGAAGCACCCCTATGTCGTCCTCTATGTCCGGAAGGAAGGAAAGACGAAGGAGAAGGAATTCGTCGAAGGGCTGAAGTCCTATCTCCAGGACCGTCTGATCCGCTACTCCCTGCCCGAGAAGATTGTCCTTGTCGACGAGTTCCCCAGGACCGACATCGGAAAGATCGACCGCAGGAAGCTCGAAGAGCTCGAGAGGAAGGAATAGCGATTCCGGAAGGAGAAATCCTTCCGGATTTTCTTTCCATGAAAAAGGGAGGCCTTTCTCTCGGCCTCCCCATGTTCTCAGGCTCCGACCAGGGCGAGGATGTCAGGATCGATCACGGTCGAATGGACATCCGCGATCTCCGTGTGCACCAGGCAATAGCCGATCTCGAAGGTCTCCTCGGTCTCATCGGCATAATAGTATCCCGCGTTGATGACATAGTCGATCAAGAGGGCATTCTCCGTCTCGTCGAGAGTCAGGGCGACATCGCCGACCTCGTCTTTCTCCTCTCCGAAGACAATCCCCAGAAGGTCGTGGATCTTTTCCTTGCACTCACTTCCGACAGGAACGTATTGATTCTCCTCCTCTCCCAAGGAGAAAGTGGGAGCGGCAAGAGAACGGAGAGTCGGAAGGTAGTTCTGGTAGACATCGAGATAGGTGTTTGTGGAGAGGATCTCTCCATTTTCGATCTCATAGAAATCGGAATGCCCGTCCTTGTTGACGAAGAGCCGGTCGGCAACGGCTCCGCCGTAGTGGAAGTAGGCCACCTCCTCCGTGAATTGATAGAAGGTCTCGACAAGGGGCGTGGAAGTGCTCTCTCCCGTCGGCTCGCCCGTGTTCTGGTCGCAGGGAGTGGAGACGTAATCGACCGTCGTCCGCATCGTGTAGTTGCTCTCGCTGAGGAAGTTCTCCTCAAGCCACCGGGAGAGAGGAGTCTCTTCCGCATGTGGAGTCATGTCACAGAGGAAAGGCTCGACCTCGTCGTTGACGACGCTGGGATAGACGCTGACGTTGAGGATGTCGCCCATCGGAAGGTCATAGCTGTAATACGCCTCTCCGTACTCGTCCTCCTCGACGAAATACCATCCCTTCTCGACAAGAAGAGCCTCGAATTCATCGGCGACTTCATGGACATCGAGATTGGCTCCGACAGAGAGAGCAAGGGTCTCATAGATTTCGCTGAAGATCCACTGGCAGCCATCCGGACAGAAGAAAGGAATGAGCTCCGGATCGATTCCGCAATACTCCATCTCATCGATCGCATCGGGAATGTCTTCCCAGCTCGAATCTGGGAAATAAGGGACAAAATCGTTTTGGTCATAGCCAAGAGATGTCGTTTTGACATTCGTGACATTCATCGTGTAGGAATAGACCATGGTCGTCCCGAGGATTTCGACCGTCTCGTCATATCCGAAGGTGTAGGAACCGTCGTCCTCAAAGCGCACCTCTAATGTCCCGTCATCGGGATAGGCAAAGGAAGCGGTCATGGGATCAGGAACCATGACAGAGGCCTTTTCATTCAATCCGAGGTTCTCGGCCAAGGTGAAGGTCTTTTTGTCCTCGGAGACATCGAACATGGCGGAATGATAGGAGAAGGAAGGAAGCTCGATGACATCCGAAAGCTCGGCCGGAACGACCGGGGATTGACCGACGAGCTTTCCATCTTCCAAAGCGACTTCCGCGACACCCTCATCGGTGACGAAGTATCCCGTCGTCCCTCCGTAGAAATTGTCCTTAGCCAGGATCCCCCTGCTCCGTATAAAAGACCGTATAGTCCTGGTCGTCATAAGGGCCGTACTCATCCGTGATGGTGACTGTCGTGTGGACGGTGTAATTCCCCTCGGCCATGCTGTCGAAGAGCTCCTGGAGCCTCTCCGTTTCGGCGTTCTCCAGACGGGGCTGATAGACAGGGAGGTCGATTGAGGAAGGATCGACAAGCTCGAAGACGAAAGTGGCTCCTCTCTGATAGGTTCCGTAGTTGGGATCGTCAGTCGCCGAGACCTCATAGCTCAGAGTCAGAGACTCGATCGTCCCATCCGCATCGATCGTCGTCAGCCGGTCCATCGGAAGATAGTCGTAATAAGTCGTGAAGTCGGCAAGGTCCAGGCAGAAGTCCGCGTCCACGTCGAAAGTGACCTGTGTCCCGTCGATGCGGAGATCCTCTTTGGAAAGCTCCAGGAACGGATTTCCGAATTCCTCGGCAAAGAGCGCCTTGTTCGAGATGGCCTTCTCGACCATCGTGTTGGTGTAGGGATCAAGGAACATCTCGGCAAGATAGCCTTCCTCGTCGGCGAAGAAGTCGATGACATCCACGGCAGCATCGCTGGCATTCTTCGCGACGTTGTAGTACCTCTCGCCGCTGGCATAGACTTCCAGGGGAGTCTCGATGGCCTGGTCGGGATAGCCTTCCTGCCGGAGCCACTCCGTCAACGTTCCCTTGAAGGCAAGAGGATCCTTCTGCAGCTGAGCAAGGACCTTTTCCTCCCAGGAAGTGGAAGAAGAAGAAGAAGACGAAGAAGCGGCAGTCGTAGAAGCCGTCGTAGTCGTCGAGCTCTCCGATGAGGAAGGAAGAGAGGAAGAAGAAGTCTTCGGCGTGCAGCCCGCAGAAAGGAGAGCGATGAGAGAGAGAAGAGCGACATATCTTTTTTTCATTTCAGAAGAAACCTCCTATCGGAAATGAAGCCATTAAAACGAGAGAAAAGAAGGAGGTCAACGCTTCGCCTTTCGCCATCCTTGCGGAGAATCCAGGCATCCATCCGTGAGAAAGGAAACGCTTTCATAAAAGAAAACAGGGAATTCCTTTCTCTGGAAGGAGAAGATCTTTTTCCTTTCCTTATCGATGATAGTGTAAAAAGAAAATCGCATGAGGGCATCCTGACAGAGGAGACGAGAAGGAACCCGTTTCTTGCGTATATGGTGTTTTGTTCCAGTCAAGAAAAAGAGACACAGATTTGCTTTGACAAGTCAATAAATCGACATATCTCATAGATAAAAGAAAATTGTATGTTAGAAATACAATGGTGACAGAAATAAATTATTGAAAACCTACTAACAATAGATTACTTTTCTTACGTTTCTTATCTGCCTTTGAATCACTGTTGCAGATGTGACGCATAATCAACAAAGCAGCACGAAAAAGTCCTTGCTGAGCGACTCTCATGATTCCGCTTCTTCCTCGCACGAGACATGGGCAATTCTTATAGCGACAAGGCCTTCTTTTCTCTCTTGTTTCACGGAGCGTCCGCTTTCAAGATTCGTCCTTTCTCTGGTCTTTTCGCAAGAAATGGATTGAGATTCGATCGAAAAACACGGGAGGATAAGCAATGCAGTTCGGCCGTAGGGAATCTCAGAACTCCCACAACGGGTCAAAACCCTCTCACCTTGCTTTTTCCCCTTTTGGCAACTATCATAGGAATGGTTCCATACATGGGAACCTCCTTTCCCCTTGAAAGGCCTTCCCTGTCCCTTTCAAGGAAAGGCGACCGCGGGTTTCAGCCCCTTGATCCTGCGGCCCTCCTTTCACTCAAGGCAAGTCCCTCCTTTCCTTGCCTTGACAAAAATGCCCCGTGATTCATGCATGGCACGGGGCATTTCTTATGTTCGGAAAGATGGAAGAAAATCAGTTCTTGAGGAAACGGGTCAGGACTTCACCCCTGGGAACGACGACATCGGTCCCCGGAATCGTGTAGTCCGCATTGGAGTAGTTTTGGACGAAGTAGTAGACCCCGCCTTCGCACTGGAGGGAGTAGGAGAGGACCTTGTCCTCCGGATAGAGGTCTTGCTTGTATCCACCTCTATTGACGTTGTTGAAGTCCGTGCAGGAATAGGTCTCGCCCATCAGAAGCGAGTTCTCGTGCCTTCTCCTCAAGGCCTTGTCGAAGCGCTCCTTGATGTTGCTCTTGGTGATGAGGTTGTTCCAGTCGATGGCGTTGATGTCATCGGAGAGGTTGTAGGAGTTGTGCGAATACCAGACGTTCTCCAATCCGTGCTTGGTGTCTTCGTAGTAATTTCCGGAGACGAGATACTTCTCGTCGGTGATCTTCTTGCTGCGCCCGAAGTCCTGTCCCATCTGGAAGAAGCTCGGAGAGAGGGCGCCAAGGACGGTGTCGTTGGCCATGATCACCTCATCGTCGACCTTGTCCAGATTGGCTGTGGAGATAGAGAACTTGTCATAGAGGGTCATGTTGTCGTGGCACTCGGCATAGGCGATGGAAGCCAAGAGGCCGTCGCTGGAATCCCAGGAATAGGTGAAGCGTCCCGAGCCGCCGACATAGTAGGTTCCGGAAAGGCCGTAGTTGAGACGGGCCTTGGCCTGGCTGTTGAAATTGGTCCCGTCAAGCGCGTCCTGGACGAAGCCGTAGGCGTTGGGATCGGTGTTGCCGCCGCTGATGGCATCGCGGAAGTCGTCGTTGAAGGCGCCGACAAAGTCCTCGCCCATCTTCTCGAGGTTGCTCTGGACGGCCATGTCGGTGTGACGCTCTCCATAGTCCTCGTCGCCTCCGAACATCGACCAGCCCTCGCCATAGACGAGGATGTCGGGATCGATCTTGTCCACGGCCTGTCTGACGGCGATCATCGTGTCCAAATCGAGAAGTCCCATCAGGTCGAAGCGGAAGCCCGAGACGTGGTAGTTCTCGACCCAGGAGACGACCGAGTCGACGATGAACTTCCGCACCATCGTCCTCTGGGAGGCGATGTCCGCTCCGGCTCCGGAATAGTTGGTGGTGCGGAAGTAGTATCCAGGGAAGACATCCTCGAAGGTCGATCCGCTCTGGGCCGGCATGTGGTTGTAGACGACATCCATGACGACGCCGATTCCGTTCTCGTTGTAGGTCTCGACAAAGTCCCGGAATTCCTCTACACGAGCATAGCCGTCGTTGGGATCGCTGGAATAGCTGCCCTCGGGAGCGTTGTACTGCTGCGGGTCATAGCCCCAGTTGTAGGCGCCGTTGTAGGGGAGGCTGTTGTACTCCGGGTCGTCGATGAGATCCTCGTCGACGCTTCCGAAGTCATAGGCCGGCATGATCTGGACGTGGGTGAGGCCGTTCTCCTTGAGCTCCTTGACGTAGTCGAAGCCGGTCTTCTTGGTGACGCCATCCTTGCTGACGGTCGTCCCTTCCTCGATCAGGCCTTTGAACTTGCCTCTGTTCTTCTCGCTTCCGTTCCAGCTCTCGGACATCGAGAAGTCACGAGTGTGCATTTCCATGATGGTCACGCCTGCGGCATTCTCGTATTCCGGAGTGAAGTCGGTTTCCTTTTCGAATTCCTCAGCTCCGTCCAAGGAGTCGAAGTCGACAACCATCGACCTCTTGCCATTGGAATTGCTGGAATAGGCATAGGGATCGGCGATGTCGTACTTGTAGCTTCCAAAGGCGAGCAGGTCGAAGGTGTAGTAATATCCGGAGAGATTTCCCTTCAGGGCCACTTCAAAGACGCCGTTTGCGTCCTTCTTCATCGAATACTGGGCCTTGTCCGTCCCTTGGCTTTCGGGATAGAGGTTGAGAGTGACGGAAGTCGAGGTCGGAGACCAGAGGCGGAAGACGGTCGCATCGCCGTTGACGAAGGCTCCCAATTTCTTCTCTGTCGCATAGGCGGAATCGAACTCCTCGCTGGAATAGTAGCGGAGGAAGGAGATGTCTCCGGCCGAGGAGTTCTTCCCGGCTCCGAGGGTCTGCATCAATTCGTAGTGATAGGTCAGGGAGAGAGGAGTCTCGTCCCGGAAGTAGAGCTTTCCGTAGTCTTCCTCGAGGATGCTCTTTGTGGCATCCAGGGAAAGGATGGCACGGGTCGTCTTGACTCCCTCGATGTAGTTGTAGCGGTTGACAAAGAGGGCGGAGACGTCGCCGATGTCTTTCTTCAGGTCCTTTCCGGACTTGGGCGTGATCTCGACGAAGGGGACGGTCTTGCCCTCGACGACTTCCTCCCCGTACTTGACCGAATCGATCGGGGAGGTCGGGAAGTCCTCAAGGTTGTAATAGACACCCTTGTCATCGTCGATGTAGACGTTGATCGTCCCGTCTTCCTCGGGCTGGAACTTCTCCGGCTCGAGGACGAAGTCCTTGGTCTTGTAGTTGTCGCTTCCCGTCTCGTCTCGGAAGACGAAGCCCGTGAAGAAATTGTCCTTCGTGATCTGGAAGGTGATGTCCGTTCCGCTGCTCCATTCCGAGACGCCGGCATACTCCGTGTCATAGTGGAGATAGAGGGGAAGGAATGTCAGGGAGTCATCTTCCAGCTCCGGGAAGGTGACCGCCTCGGCGCTGCTCATCGGAAAGAGGGCAGAGAGGTCATTTTCCGTGTTCCAGGCCCAGACATAGTTGCGGAATTCCCGGGCGAGGTTGGAGCGGAAGTAGATGTTGAAGTCCCCCGGTTCGGTCTCGTCGGCCGTGGACTTTCCCGAAGCCTGCTTCTTGACAAGCGGGATGTCGACTCTTTCCTGGGACAGGGGAGAGAGGGTGAAGGTCGAAAGCAATCCCAGAAGCAGAAGGATGTTCTTTGTTCTTTTCATCGTTTGTTCCTCCTAGGCAGAAAGCAGGTCGGAGAGCGAAGTGTAGATCGCGGCACCGGGCTTGTTCTCTTCCTGTCCGACGACGATGTAGTAGTTGACGACGCCTTCCACGTCCTTGACAGGGGTGGGAAGGGCCAGGTCCGCCGACTGCTGGTTGTCGCCCGTGTAGGCCGAGGAGCGGACGATGGCCATGGTCGGGATGGTGTCGGTGGTGAGGGTGTAGTCGACTTCCTTGCTCGTGGCCAGGTCGAACCATCCCGCGGAAGCGGCTTTCCTCTCCTCGCCGACGACAAGGGTCACCTGCTTGAAGGAAAGGTCCGTGCCCTCGAGGGTGACGTCCTCGCCATAGAAGGAATAAGCGTCGATCTCGGTTCCCCAGAGGTAGAGCATGTCCCAGTTGCTGGGAGAGGTGAAGTAGAAGTTGACGACCCGGATGCTGTTGAAGGCCTCGATGTAGTCCTGGAGCTCTTCTTCCGAGAAGATCATCGGGCTGCTGTAGTCGAGCTCGATGACGTAGACGTCCACTGGCGCCGTGGCGCTGTCGTTGAGGATGGAGGAGAGATCGAGCTCCAGGGTCTTGTCGCCGCCGAAGTTGGTGCTGTTTCCGACCTTGAGGGTGTCGATCTGGGAAAGGCTCTCCAAGGTCAGGAAGGTATCTCCGTAGACGGTGTTCTCCATCGAGCTTCCGTCGTAGTTGTATCCCTTGTAGCGCATATTGAAGTTGAGGTGGATGGTGCTGAAGAGATATGGCAAACCTTCGACGCTCTCGGTGTAGGCCGGCATGTCGAAGCCGAAGCCGTTGGTCCGGTCGTCCTTGGAGTAGAGGGCGGCCAGATCGCGGGAATCGCTCGAGGCGTAGGTGGAGAAGAAGTGGATGTTGACGTCGCCTTCCGTCTCGTCGGCGACGTTTTTCGGAAGCTCCTTCCGGACGTCCTCGAGGCTGTAGTAGATCGTCGTCCCGACCTCGCCGTAGAAGTATTCCATGACGTAGATGTCATAGCTTCCGTCCGCGTTCTGGACGAGCCTCTCCTTGTCAATCGAAAGGTCGATCGTCTTGTCGTTTGCGAGGTCTTCGCTGTTGTTGACCAGGAAACCGTCGAAGAGATTCTCCGCTGTGATCTGGAATTCTTGGCCGTTTGTGTCGGTATAGGTCTTGTCGAAGTCGAGGTAGATGCGGGAGAAGACGTAGGAGTTGTTCCCAAGCTCCGGGAAGGTGACGGTCGGACGAACAAGAGGGAAGTCGACGCCCTCGATGCCCGTGCCCCAGAGATGGACCTGGTTTCTCGACTCGCTTCCGTAGGCCGAATAGAAGAAGATGTTGAAGTCCTGCCTCTCGCTTTCGTCCTCCGGTCCGACGGGTTCCGTCACGTCGGGATGGAGGATGGAATCCAGTCCTTCCAGTGTGGTCGCAAGGGCGATGGTCCCGTCGTGCTTCTCGACGGCATAGATGTCCATGCCGGCGACGATCTCCAACTCGGCGAAGGAAGCGTCGCCCGACTGGATCATCCCCTCGGGATCGGAGGCGGTGTCATAGCCCAGGAAGCCCGAGAAGAAGTCGTCCTCGGAGATTGAGAACTGGACGACGGCGTTGTCCCCGTCCTCGAGGTAGAAGTTCCGGTAGGCGCTGTAGGTCGTCCCGAAGAAGAGGGAGACGCTGTCGAAGAGATAGTCGCCCTCCAGGCCTTCGACGGACTCCTTCTCGCTGCGGAAGGGGAAGGAATATCCCGTCGCCCCGATGTCGTAAGACTTCCAGAAGTAGAAGGAGTCGTAGTTTCCGCCAAGCTGGCTGTAGAAATGGATGTTGACGTCGCCTCGCCCGATGACCTCGTTGGGGAAGGGGACCCTGTCGGAAGGGAACGTCGTCGAGCTGTCCTCGGACGGGACGGGATCGGGCGGGATCTCCGTGGTGTCCGGACCGACGTAGGTCGAGTCGCTGGTGGTCGTGCTCGTGGAGGACGTCGAGGAAGAAGAGCTGGAGCTCGCACTCGAGGAGGATTCGGAACTGGAAGAAGAGGAGGAAGAGGAGGAGACGCTCGAGAACAGGCTCGAGGAGGAATCCGTCTGGCAGGAGGCCAAGGACAGGACCGCAAGCGTCAGGGCCAGAAGGGAACATCTGCGCAAATCTTTGGATTTCATTTGTGAACCTCGTTTCAAGAAAAATAAAAACGAAACTACAGCAACCGATACGTCAGGATCTCCATCGCTGTCTTCCTCTCCCTCCCGGCGATGGAGAAACCCAGGGAGACGAAGAAGATCGTCAGGGAAACAGCCAAGAGACCATAGGGAGACTGGAAGAAGAGGACCACCCCTCCCACCTTCGGAATCACGTCATAGACCTGGCCGATCACCTGGGAGTAGGGAATCGGATTGTCCGGCTTGTTGTTGGCGTCGCCCCAGGTCAGGACCATCTGTGTCCCGTCCTTTGCAAGATACTTGTCATAGAGACGGTGGCAGACCAGTCCCCTGTCCTCGTAGAGGAAGAGGATCACGTCTCCTTCCTGCAGGCTCTCGAAGCTGAAGTCCCTAGTCGAGAGAACGATGTCGTCCCGACAGATCCGCTCGCTCTCCGCAGGAAGGCGGTCCTCGTTGGCATCCGAGACGAAGGACATCGAGTCCGTCAGGATTACCGTGCTGCGGAATCCCAGGAAGGGATGCTGATACCCCGTCCTTTCGTCCACCATGTTCCAGATGTTGGAGACGGCAAAAAAAGTCAAGACAAAGAGCACGATGCCAAAGAGAACATCTGCGAGAACTCTCCAGAATCGGCTCCTTGTCTTGGGTTTGGTCATGGAATCAAGTTGCTAGGAAAAAATCTTTCTTTACCAATTAGTGACAGTATCTTCCAACGTGGCTGTAAGTTCCATGTTGTGTGTGCTGTTTCCGTCCCAGCGCAAATATTTGCCATCCATATCAGAAGCAACATATGTCCAGTTTGGGTCTGGAGACCAAGTTTCATTGGTGGTTTTGCACTTGAACTGACTGCCACCCGTAAGAAGTCCGGCTTCCATGTGATAGGACCATTCATATTGGCTTGCCTTCGGATTGGGAACCATCAGATATTTGTCAATAGTCTCCCAGCCAGAATCACCGCCGACAATATAGGCCATGCCATAATCAGCATCCGGAGCCGTCAAGTCGATAGAGATGTTGTACGTGGCATCGGCGACCGTCGTTGCGAAGGTGCTTCCATCCATTCCGGAAAGCGAAAGCGTGACCTTCGTGTCGAGATCGACGGTCTCGTCAATCGGGACAGTGACAGAAGCAACAACAGAGCCGGTTCCAGCGACAAATTTCGCCTCACCGGCAGTTCCGCCCCAATAATCTCCGTAATACGCCTTGTCCGGATCGACCTTGAATCCGCTGTTTGCGGAAACCATTCCCTGGAGCAAGGAATCATTTTCGGATGTCACGGTAACGGTCAATTTTGCCAAATAGACCGACTGCGTATAAGTCGAATTCACCGGCTTGTTGAAGCCGATGTCGAAATCGAAGACGTGGTCGCTTTCGGGTGAGACGACGGCCGTTGCGCCCGCATTGGTTACTTCGCCGACGACCAGCTCGATGTCCTGGTTGGTGTTGGCGCCGATGTGGATGACCTGATCGGCCGGAGTGACGCTGTAGAGGGCATAGGAGGTTCCCATCGCGACGGACGTGCCGAGGACGGCGACGAGGGCGCCGAGGGCAATGTTCTTCTTGTTTTTCATGATGATCGTTCTCCTTCCATTACAGGCCGTAGCTGATGGTCAGCTCGGCGCTGAGCGTCGCTTGATCGACTCTCGGGGCGTAGTATTCGTTGAAGATGGTCTGGTCGATGCTCACGCGGAGGTAGAACGTCGTGTCGGTGGTGATGTTATCGAAGACATAAGTCAGTCCTTCGGTCGGATTTTCTTCGGTGACCTCAATGGTTCCGATTGCTTCCGTTCCGGAAGTGGACCAGGACTGGGTCGCCACTTCGACCTTCACGCCGATGAACTGGGCGTTTTCGGCACCATTTCCCTTGGCCAGGGAGAAGGTGACTTTTCCGGAGACGTCGGATTGGCTCTCGGAGACGACCGGAGCCTTGGCCGTGATCTCACGGAAGGCCGGGGCACCGGGAGAGAGCGTGTCGATGTCATCGACCTGCAACGTCCCCCCCCAGTTCAGAATGACGGCACCATCGGCCGCCCCGGTGTGGTCTTGGTGGGCTCCGCTGACGATAAAGGCCGTCGCGGTTCCGATTCCGACCAGAGAGCAGGCCATGAGAGTTCCAAGGAGGATCTTTCTACTTTTCTTCATCGCATCATTTTTCCTTTCTACTTCAAGCATGAGGCTTTGAAATCACTTCTCGTATCGGCAGTCGTATCGAAGGCGAAGCCTGGTGTTGAGGGTGGTGTTGGTGAGTTCTTCCTCAAGGGAGACAAGCATACCAAGGGAATTCATGACGATGGTCTCGCTTCCGTATCCCTCCTCTTCGTCACTGACATAGGGGACGTTGTCGGTGTGGTAGCGGAGGTTTCCTTCCTCCGTGAAGGAGAAATACATCGAATACTTCTTGACGGAGTCGAGGAAGTCGGCGTAGTAGAGGCCCCCTTGGACGACGCCGGCGGAGGAGTTTGTGTAGTAGAGGTCTTTCTTGAGGTCGAGGATCTGCTTTGCGGTGTACTTGGTGGAGGTGGAGTAGGTCTCCTTCTCTCCGGAGAGGTCTTCCTCCCGATAGCCGGTCTTGCACATCTCGACGAGGTAGTTTCCCTCCCCGTCCTTCTCGATGCTCTGCTTGGTGTAGTCGACGTAGAGCTTGCTCTCCTGGTCGTAGAGGATGAGCTCGCCCTGGAAGGTCTCCTCCAGGAAGGAGGTGATGTTCTCCTCGTCGGAATAGTCGGCGACAAGGGTCCATCTTGCCTCCCCGGTCTCCTCCTCCTTGCCGAGGGAGAGCTGATAGGTATGGCTCTCGTAGAGGATATCGAAGGTCGTCACTTCCTGGATGGCTTTCTCAAGGGAGCAGCTCTCCAGGAAGGAGACGACCTCGGGATCGGCGTTGTTCTCGGCGCAGGAGGAGAGAAGGAGGAAGGGGAGAAGGAAGATTTTCTTCTTCATTGAGCGCTATAGGTGTAGGTTCCCGTGACCTCGACGGTGCGGGAAGGATCGTCGGACATCGGGTTCTGGGTCGTGGCCTTCTCCTCGATCAGAAGGCCTTCCTTGTCGTAGGTGAGAGAGATGTCATAGCGGGCGTAGAGGGTGACCGAGGAGGAATAGGGATCGTTCTCCTCGGGCGTGAAGGGGTCGTCGTCCATCGTGACGATGTTGTAGAAGGTGATGGACTTGGAGAGGCCAACGACATAGAAGGTCATCGTCTCCTCGTCGCTTGTGAAGCAGAGCGATGTCCTGGAGTCGTATTGCCAGGTCAACTTCTCGCGGATGTAGCCATAGGTGAAGACCGAGGGAGAAAGCTCCGACCCGTCTTCGGGATAGAAGTTCTCCTTGGTGATGCGAAGAGGAGCCCGAAGCAGGTAGGACTGTCCGTAATCCGACTCCTGGGTGGAACCCGTTGGGAGGCTATATCCTCTCTCCCGGGGCTCGTCGATCTGGTCGAACTGGAGCACGTGTCCTGTCGCTTCCACCGTGTAGTGGTTCTTGTCGGTCTCCTTGAGGGTCGAGACGAAAGCCTTGCTGCGGGAGAGGACATCCTTGCTGTCCGTGTTTCCGGAGCAGGAGGAGAGAAGGAGAAGGGGCAAAAGCAAGAAAAGGGATTTCTTCATCTTTTCCTCCTTTCCTCAGTAGAGACGGATGTTCATGTCGGTCTCGGTGATGCGCGCCTTCTCCAGGAGGAAGGTGAGGATGACGTCCTTTCCGACCTCCATGGGCTTGTCGCACTTGACGTAGAGGGTCCTCTTCTCGCCGTTGTCGTCGACGAAGGAGCACTGGGCGAAGTAGACGTCCCGGTAGTCGAGGTTCTTCTCGACGGTGCAGGAAAGGCCCCGCCCGTCCTTGGAGACGACATAGGCGTCATGGGGAAGCTCGACGAGGAAGTCCTTGGTGAAGACACGGGTTCCAAGGCCCTGGATCAGCTTGTTGGCGATGATGTCCCCCGTGAGCTCGTAGAACTCTCCGGGGAAGCGGAAGAAGAAGACCATTCCGGCCCGGAGAAGCTGGCTCTCCTTGGCCTTCTTGAGGTCTTGGAGCTCCTTCTTGTGCCCCTTCTCAAGATCCTTCTTGGGATCCTTGGAGAAGCTTTCCTTCCTCTTCCATTCCTTGTTCTCCTTCTTCAGAAGTTCGATCTCGCGGCGATGGCTGGCGCGCAGGGTCGAGACCTTGCTCTCGTAATCCATCGTGATTCCGTTGACGGTCAGGGTGAGGGCGTTGTCCCTATCGGTGGCGAAGTTGTCCTTGAAGATGTGGTATTCGTCGGTGCGGCGCTTGAGGGTCTCCTTGTCCTTGTTGCTGGCCTTGAACTTGCGGAACTCCTCCTCCTCGGCCATCTTCTTGGCCAGGAAGATCTCGTCGTTCTTTCTCTTGGCTTCCTTCTTGTCGAGGAGGAACTTGTCCTTGAGCTGCTTCAGCTTCGCCCTCAGGTCGGACTTGATCTGGGCAATCTTGGCGTTGTTTTCCGAGATGTTCTTCTCGGCCTCGCCTTCCTTGAGAAGGCCGATGCCGTTCCCGACATCCTGGATCTTCTTCTTGTAGTCCTCCTCTAGGATCTTCTCCTTGGCCTCGAAGTAATCCGAGGCGGCCTTGATCTTGTTGTCGCGGTATTCCTTGAAGTGCTCGTCCGGCTTCTTGTTCATGACGGTCTGGTAGTTGTAGAAGAGAGCGGAGAAGGAATCGAACTCCGCAAGCGGAGAGATCAAGACCTTCTCACCGTCCATCAGGGACAGGCGGGTGAAGTCCAGGGAGAGAGGAAGCTGGGAATCGATTTCGTAATCCTTGTCGCTCTGGGCGAAGAGGACCCTTCCCCCCAGAAGGAGATGGACGAGGTTGACCTTCCCGACGTGCTCGTTGGAGAGGACCTTGGCCACGATCTCCCCCGTCCCGAGACGGATGGCGTCGGTGGGGATGCTCAACAGGGCATCGGTGACATCCTCGCAGCGGATCGCTTCCGGCAGGGGAAGCTCCACGCCCAGGAAGGAGAGCTTTCCGTCCTGGACCGAAGCCTCGATGTTGTTCTCCGCCGGGATCCGGGGGACGATGGTGTCCTCCGTCTCCTTGTCGAAGAAGTAGGTGTGCTCCATGTCGAAGCGGACGAAGATCTCCTCCTTGCCCTTGATTCCTTCCAGGGTGTTGACCTTGATGATGATCTGTCCCTTGCTGGAGGTGATGTCGTTCTCGTCGTTGGCCAAGGAACCGTAGATGAGGCAATCCGCGCCCAGCTCCTCGAAGTGAGAGACCTGGACCTTGATGGCGGAAGGATCTTTTTCGTCGGTGAGGTGGACGTGCTCGCAGCGGATGCCGATGGTCACCGGATGCTTTCCGTCGAGATAGCGGGGATCGACCTTGATCAGGTGGTTGTAGTCGATCATGAGGTCCTGTCCGTTCTCGTCGAGATGGACAGAGACCTTCTCTCCCTTTCTCAAGAGAGTTCCGGAGAAGAAGTTCATCTGGGGCGTCCCGATGAAGCCGGCGACGAAGACGTTGGAGGGATAGTCGTAGAGGTTCTTCGGCGTGTCGACCTGCTGGATCCGTCCCAATTTCATGACCACGACCCTGTCGCCCAGAGTCATGGCCTCGGTCTGGTCGTGGGTGACGTAGATGAAGGTCGTCTTCAGCTTCTGGTGGAGCTTGGCGATCTCCGTGCGCATCTGGGTGCGCAGCTTCGCGTCGAGGTTGGAGAGAGGCTCGTCCAGGAGCATGACCTTCGGGTCGCGCAGAATCGCTCTTCCCAGGGCGACTCTCTGCCTCTGGCCGCCGGACATGTTCCTCGGCTTGCGGTCGAGATAGTCGCGGATGCCAAGGACCTCGCTGGCCCAGAGGACCTTCTCATGGATGACGTCGTCGGGGACATGGCGGAGCTTGAGGCCGAAGGCCATGTTCTCGTAGACCGACATGTGGGGGTACAGGGCATAGTTCTGGAAGACCATCGCGATGTCCCTGTCCTTGGGCTCCATGTCGTTGACGATGCGATTGTCGATGTAGAGTTCGCCGGCGGAGATTTCCTCGAGTCCGGCGATCATGCGGAGGGTGGTCGACTTGCCGCATCCCGAAGGACCGACGAAGACGATGAACTCCCCGTTTGCGATATCCAGGGAGATATCGTTGACGGCCTTTGTGCCGTTGGGATAGACCTTGTAGATGTGTTCGAGCTTGAGACTTGCCATACTGTCATTCTCCTTTTCACTGGACCCGGATCAGGGCCATCGAATACGGCGGAATCGTCAGCGTCTTGTCCAGAAGGGTCGCCTTCTTCGTCTCGTCGGCAAGAAGGAGGACAAGCGGGGTCTCCTCCTCATCGAGCGAATAGTCGACTGCTTCCAGGGAGTGGAAGTTGATGAGGATGCGGTACTTCTCCTCTTCCGTCCTTCGGGTGAAGGAGAGAAGGGAAGGGATTTCCTTGTTGGTCTTCTCGTCCTTCTCCTCGACCTCGGTCTTTCCCGAGAGCAAGGCGGGATAGGTCTGCCGCATCAGATTGGCCTTCTTCACGTAGTTGAGGATGGAATCCTCCTCTTCCTTCTGCTGGGAGTAGCCCGGATAGAACTGCTCTTGCTTGACGGAGTGCTCGGGGTCATGACATTCGTAGAGGTGCGTCTTGTCGTCCCAGTAGTAATGGGTGCGATAGTTGCTGTCCTGGTAGTCCCCGCCCGGGTTGTTCGAGCTGGACATTCCGATCTCGTCTCCGTAATAGGTGAAGGTGGTTCCGGAGGAGAAGGAAAGCAGTCCCAGCTGGAATTTCGTCATCCTTTTGTCTCTCCCCTTGGTGGCCCTGGGAAGGTCGTGGTTGTCCAGGAAGACCGCCGGGATGCTCTCTCCCGACAGGCTTTCCATCGTTTGCAGGCCGTTGAGGTAGGTCTTCTTGTACAGACCGTCCATCCCGTTTCCCGAGAGCAGGAAGGAGGAGGAGGCGAAGGCACTCGAGCCGGGGAAGTAGAAGCAGGAGTCGATCTTGCTTTTCGCATACTGGGAATAGACCGAGCCCGACTCCCAGGTCTCGCCGACGAAGTAGCAGTCGGGATTCTTCTCGTGTCCCATCTTGGCGATGCGGTCTAAGATCTCGACGTTGTGATCCGTCTTCTTGTAGTCGTAGGAGGTGACCGCATCCAGCCGGAAGCCGTCGATTCCCTTGTCGAGGTAGAAGTCGATGATCTCCTGGATCTTCTCGTAGGTGAACTCGCTTGCGAAGTTGAGCTCGGGCATGTCCCTTGAGAAGTTTCCTTCGTAGTAGAAGGGATTGGCACCGGCCTGGTAGAAGGTCGTTCCCGAGCCCCTCGCCTCCTCCTCGCTGTCGAAGAAGACATAGAGGGAGTCGTAGTCCGCCTCCTCGGGGGTGAGCTCCTCGCCCCGGATCTTCTTGCGATGGGCTTGAAGGGAGCTCTGGAACCAAGGGTGGTTGTATGCCGTGTGGTTGACGACCAGGTCGAGGATGAGGCGGACGTCCCTCTCGTGGCAGGCCTTGATCAGTTCCTCGAGGTCTTCCATGGTCCCGAAGTCCTCGTCGATCTGGTAGTAGTCGACACAATCGTATTTGTGATAGGAGGGAGAGGAGAAGATCGGCGTCAGCCAGATCCCGTCAAAGCCCATGTCGACGATCTCGGGAAGCTTCTCCTTGATTCCCTTGAGGTCTCCGATCCCGTCCTTGTCGGAATCGGCATAGCTGGAGACGAAGATCTGGTAGTAGGTCCGATACTTGCTGTCGTTCTTCTTCCGCGACAGCGGAGCATCGACAAAGTCGTTGTTCGTGGTCGAGGGCGAAGAAAGACTGGAGATAAGAGAGGAGGAAGAGGTGTCGCAGGAGGAGAGCAGGACGAGGGCCGGAAGGAGATAAGAGAGTCTTTTCATGGTCTTCTATCCTTTCACGGCTCCGCCGGTGACACCCTCGACGTAGTACTTCTGGAGCCAGAAGAAGAGGATCATGATGGGGATGCTGGTGACGACACCGCCGGCGCAGAAGACGGGGAAGTAGGTCTGCAAGTTGGCCAAAGAGAGCATCTGCTGAAGACCGACGGCGACCGTCATCTGGTCTCGAATGCCCAGGGAGAGGTAGGAAGCCATCATGAAGTCTCCCCAGGGAGAGGTGAAGGAGATGAGGGCCGTGTAGACGATGATCGGCTTGGAGAGAGGTATGATGATGCGGAAGAAGACCGTGTTCTTGTTGGCCCCGTCGATCATCGCCGCCTCGTCGAGGGACTTTGGGATGGTGTCGAAGAAGCCCTTGGCGATGTAGTAGTTCATCGCCGAGCTTGCGACATAGATCAAGATCAAAGAGAAGATGCTCTGCTGGATGCCCAGAAGCTTGAGGATGAAGTAGATGATGATCATCGAGAGGAAGCCCGGGAACATGCCAAGGAGAAGGATCATCTTCATGATGCCCTTGCGGGACTTGAACTTGAGGCGGGAGAGGGCGTAGGAGGTGCCAAGGACAAGGACCGTCTGGATGATCATCGTCGCCAGGGCGATGACGAAGGAATTGATCCACCAGCGCCAGAACGGATAGATCTCGCTAGTGAAGAGAGTCACGTAGTTCTCTCCGGTGAAGACCGGGGCGCCGATGGACTCAGCCTCAGGACCCGGGAGCATCGGGGAGAAGGAGGTCGGGGAGTAGTAGCTGGCGAAGGACTGGAGGAGGAGGTAGACGAAGGGGATCAGCCAGATGAAGGAGATCACGACAAGGAAGAGGTAGACGAAGACGTTCCTTGTCATCACCGCCCTCTTGTGGGAGCGATAGCGAAGCTTGGCGTTTTTCTTTTCGAAGACGTTCATATCACTGGAATTCCTCCTCGTTCTTGACCGAGCCGGAACGGTTGTAGAAGATCAGGGAGAAGAAGGCGACGACCACGAAGATCAGGATGCCGATGACCGAGCCGGTTCCGTAGTCCTTCTCCGGCGAGGTGACCGTCATCTTGTAGAGCCAGGTGATCAAGAGGTCGGTCCTTCCGACACTGGTTGCGGAGACCTGGAGCGGGATGGAGGTTCCCTCGAAGAAAAAGGCCGGGCTTCCTCCGCTCAAGAGATAGATGACGTTGAAGTTGTTGATGTTTCCGACAAACTGGCTGATGAGGTAAGGAGTCGTGACGAAGAGCATGTAGGGAAGAGTGATCTTGAAGTACATGCGGACAGGAGAGGCACCGTCGATCCTCGCCGATTCGTAGAGATCGTCGGGGATGTTCATCAACAGTCCCGTCGAGATCAGCATCGTGTAGGGGATGCCGACCCAGGTGTTGATGACGATGATCATCACCTTGGCGATCAATTGATCGCTCAGCCAGCGGACCGGAGCGTCGATCCAGCCCCAGCTCATCAGCATGTTGTTGATGAAGCCGTTGTCCCCGAACATCTTCGAGATGAGAAGGAGGGAGATGAACTGCGGGACGGCGATGGTGGTGATCAGGATGGTGCGCCAGACCTTCTTGAGCTTGATGCCCTTGATGTTGATGATCATGGCGACGATCATGCCCAGGAAGTAGTTGGAGAAGGTCGCGAAGAACGCCCAGATCAAGGTCCAGAGAAGGACCTCGCCGAAGACCTGGAGGAAGATGTTGTTTCCAGCGCTTGTTCCGCTGGCGAAGAGGTTCTGGAAGTTGTACATGCCAACCCAGTCGAAGAGACGGCCCGGAGTCAGGTGGTTCTGGTTGTAGTTGGTGAAGGCGATCAAGACCATGACGATGATCGGGATGATGGTGAAGCAGACAAGGCCGAACATCGGGATGGAGAGCAGGGTTCTGTGATAGGACTTGTCGAAGACGTTCTTGATGGTGTCGACATCCTTGGCCCTCTTTCCGATGACCCCTTCCCTTTGAAGCCTCAGGCTGTCCTTGAGCTGGCTGTACCAGAGGACGACAAGAAGGAGGATCAGGACGAAGGCGATGACGGAATAGAGAAGGA
Organism: uncultured Bacillota bacterium; assembly: GCA_949290645.1. GTDB lineage: Bacteria > Bacillota_I > Bacilli_A > RFN20 > CAG-288 > Enterosoma. Next base: position 164,094 of record CASESG010000001.1, on the reverse strand, counting down.
TAGTGAAGGAATCGTCATAGTTGACCAAGGAATCGAGATCCAGACCCGTGACCGGGTCGACGACACGGTAGGTGACACTTCCCAGCTGACCCAAGGAAGACAGGCCGTTCAAAGCCGGGCCTCCGATCAGAATCATGAAGATGACGAAGAAGATCTCATAGGCCAGATAGAGCGCACCGCGGATGATCTGATGACGGAAGAACAGGCCAAAGCCCATGAGAAGGAAGGACAGGCGCGTGAACACGTCTCCATACCTTCCCGCCTCATAGATGTTGTGGAAAACGCCCTGTGCCTGGCGTGCCTCTTTTCTCGCCTTTGAAGGAATGGCATGGAAAAACTTGCTGCATGCCTTGGGAATCGCCAGGAAGAAATGCTTGATCTTATAAAGGATTTTTCCCAACGGATTCAAGGACAGGTATTCCAGCTTGCTGGCCAGGACGACATCGTTGTTGTCTTGCATCCTCTACTCCTTTCTTTCCGCTTCTTTGACGGAAAAGGCAGGGAGGGGAAAACCCCTCCCTGCGATAAGAAGCTCTGTTTTCGAATGACTTATTCGGCCGGCGTTTCCGCAACCGTCAAGTTCTCGAGGTTGTTGTTGATGACGGTCATTGCGTCCTGGATCTGCTTATCGGTGAGCGGAGTTCCCTTCGCATCGACGATCTGAGAGTAGAATCCATCCGGAGCGGTCCAGAGGTTGGGAGGAGTGATGGTCTGAGGAATGGCATACTGAGACTGGTCGTTGATGGCCTTGATGTACTGGTTGGAAGTGACCTTTTCCATCTCGGAGACAGCGACGTTGGTCGGAGCCGTGGAGAAGGCGTCGAAACGAGCGGACTGGACTTTCTCGCTGACGAGGTAGTTGGCGATGGAGTGAAGCAAGCCGATGCGAGTCGTGTCACCGGCGGCAGGCTGGGCGTTGACACCATAGAGCTTGTAGCCGAGGAAGGACTTCAGGTTCTCGGTCTTTCCGTCGACCGTGATCGTCGGGAGCTTGCAGGCGCCGAGATTGTTGACACCATCGACCGTGAGGGCTTCCGCATATTTGGCCGAGTTCCAAGAGCCGTCGACAACCGCGCCGATGCCATTGGCTTCGGTCGGAGCGTTCTGGGTGGTCGTCGCCAAGACACCCGGATTCTGGATCAGCTGCATCATGCCTTTGCCGGCCGTGACACCACCTTCCTCGTCATAAGTCGCCGTGACCTGGGCAATGTCGGTCTGGTCGGCGTTCATCTTGATGGTGTAAGAAGCGCCGAAGGTCTGGAGCATGGCCATCGAATAGAACTGGGTCTGAAGCGGATAGCAGAACTGACGCCCGGCAGCCTGGCAGACTTCGATGATGCCTTCGACCGTGTTGAGCTTGTCTTCCTTGCCGGCGAAGAGGGCCTTGTCATAGTAGAGGAAGTAGCCGTTGTCGCCCGCATACGGATAAGCGACCATGTTGTCGCCAAGCGTGCCGGCACCAATGGCGGCTTCGTTCATGTCATCTGCCATCTGATCGGCATAGCGGGTCGGAACCGCATTCAAGGCGTTGGCCTTGACCAGGTTCAGCATCTTGTCGGAAGCGAAGGCATAGATCTCCGGTCCGGTCGTCCAGTCGGTGACAGTCGTGTCGGCCTTGTCCTCGCCGAGATCCGCCATCTCAAACGTGACCTTGTCCCAGCCGTTGTCATCCAGATACTTCTGGACCTGTTCCTTGATGAATTCCGACTGATCGGCAGGTCCCGCAATCTTGAGGTGGTAGGCTTTGTCGGCGTTTCCGCCAGCGGTCGTCGTGCTTCCATTCGATCCGCCATCTCCAGCCGAAGACGAGCTCGTCTTCGGACCGCAGCCCGTCAAGGCAAAGAGACAGAGAGTCGCCAGCGACAACATCTTCAACGATTTCTTCATTTCGATTTTTCCTCCTTCGTGAATGAAGTTCATCCCATATCGGAGCCTCAACAATCAACATTTTGGTTTTCGCCTTGTCTACTTGAGGTGCATAGAAGCGAACGACTGGATGCGGAATTCTCAGCCTTTTCGCCGTTCAAGGGCTTCCTAAAACCGCTTACATTTTATCGCCCGGTTTTTGCAAGGTATCAAAAATCGCATCGGAAAATCCTCTTTTCGAAAGCCTTTCACTCGAGCAGGGAAGAAACTTTCCCAAAATTTTGCTTCCTTTCAATCTCATCGAAATTTTCATAAAAATGGTCATTTTGTTGGAAAATGTTGCTTTTTCGCTCTTGCTATTCGACATTGCCAATATTTCATTCTTCTTTCTGAAATGTAAAATCCAGCAAAAAGTGCCAAAAAGGAAGGCCAAAAATCTTTTTTGACATTTTTTTTTTTTTGTCAGATTGGTTGTGCATTGCGGAGGTTTCCTTGCTCGCTGATTTCAACATCGAAAAAAAGACAACCGGTTTTCTCTCGAATTTTGTTCACCGCTTACATGAGAGTCTTCCTTTTCCATAAGAAAACCGGGCTTGGGTCAAGACCAGAGCCCGGCCGAAGTCTCCTCTAGTTCTCCTTCGGATAGAGTTCGTCGATTTTCTTCCGATAGGGAGAGATCGTCTCCTCCATGAACTCGAGGGGAGTTGGGAAGTCCTTTCGAGACAGGAGTTTCAGGAGGTTCTTCCCGGCGCCCGAGAGCAAAAGAACTTGCCGATCCTTGGTGGCGGAGAAACGGATGTGGCGGGAGCAGACGTTGAGGTAGACGATCTGGGGAAGGACGAGTCCCTTCTTGCGGAAGAGGTCGGAGAAGGTCTCGTAGGTCGGGACATCCTTCACGCCCCTGTCGAATTCCATGTCGGAGATGATGATCACCCGTCTGATCTGCTCTTCCTCTTTCGCCTTGCTTTCCATCTTGGCCAGAAGTTCGTAGACCTTGCGGATGTTGGTGTTGGAGCAGTCTTGGTGCCGGTCGACTTCTCGCAGCTTGTCGGAAAGAGAGGAATTTTCCTTGAAGGTGACAAGCTTCGGCCTCGAGGAGAAGGTGATGAAGGAATCCTTGAACGGGCCCTCGAGGTATTCGGAGAAGAGAATGGACAAGGAGGTCGCAACCTGCATCGGATAGGCATCATAGTTCAGCATCGAGGCCGAGCCGTCGCGGACCACGATGGTGTTTTTCATGGAAGGGAGCTCTTCCTTCATCCTCTTCCACTTCTCTTCCATGGCGTTTTTCTCGCTCTCGGTCATGTTCTCGTGGTATTCGCGGATGATGTCGTAGGGATAGAGAACATCCACGTTCATCTTTTCCTTTCCTTCCCGGACATCCTGAAGATACTGCTGATATCGGAGAGCATCGTTCCTGAGGAAGGCCTGACGATATTTGCTCATCGCCAAGGAGGGGACCTTCGCATAGTCGAAGGAATAATCCATGGTCCGGAGGTCGTTCTCGATGATCCTTCCCTTTCGCAGGGACGAGAGGAGCTTCCGATACTGGGTAGGAGACATTCCGAGCAAAGAAGCCATCCGCTCTCCCTGCTTCCTTCTCTCCCTCTTGTGGCAGTTGATGGAGGGCATCCACTTGGAGAGCAAGGAGATCTGCGCATTTCCGCTCTTGGAATCCTCCTCCAAGACCTTCTTCACGAAAGAGGCCATCTCCTTTTCGCACGGAGTCGAAAGAAGAGAGAAGAGATCGTCGTACCGACCATAGAGAGGAACAAGAGGAATCAGCTTCCGGGCAACATCCGGCATCCTTTCGGCCACAATCTTGAGAAGGACGCGGAAGGTGTCCCTCTCGCCAAGACCTCCCCTGATGTCCCTGGTGTAGAGCAGGAGCGCAAGAGCCTTGCGGAAATCCAGGCGCAAAGCCTTGTTGAACAAAGGCTTCACGATCTTTGGGTTTCTTCGGCTACTTCCGAGGACGGCAAAAAGGTCGAGGAAGACATCAAGGGTCGAAGAGTAGGCCTGGTCGCCGTTCTCGGTGAAAGCCTGGTTCACGAATTTCTCTTCCATCTTGAGCTCCTCCTTTTCTGTGACAAGGCACCGCATTCCACTTGAATCCGTTTCTTGTTTTTTGCTGTATGTGCCTTTACGCGTTGCAAGACACTTCTTTTCCACAGTGCGTGATTTGAATTGTGCTGTGTGTGTCTTGCTCCTAGTCTAACGGTGAAATAGTAACAAGAAAATTGTCAGTATTTTCTTTGATTCAAACCCCAATGGATGTTGAATCTATCGAGAAATCTTCCTATTCTATAAAAAATTCAGACCACAAAAAGGGGGAATTTACATGCAAGATACCTTCGAAAAAATCAAGATTGCCATTCCGTCGGACATCGCCAAGATCATCGACCATGACGTCCTGACTTTCGAATTCCGCAAGAAAGACCACAGCCCCAACCGGAATGCCTTCCTCAACCGCCTGATCGTCTCCTATCTGGAGGAGTTCTCTTCCCAGGACCAGGAAGAGAGGAAAAGGCTCCTCTCTCTGGCCAAAGGCTGTCCCATCGAAGGAGAGGCCCTAAATGATTACATCGACAAAATCCTCAAAGAAGAGGGAAAAGGTTTCCGAAAGAAGGAGAACTATTCCAAGAGCCTCTCCTTCCGTCCCACCAAGGAGAGCATCTATGTCATCGACTACATCGAGAACAATCTCCTCTCAAAGACGACGCTCTCCGAATATTTCCGAAGGCTCTTTTCCCGCTATTGTTCCCTGCCTCAGTACCAGAGGGAGAAGATCCTCTTCAAGGACATCTATCACAAGCTCGAGAAGGCCATCAAGGAGAAGAAGAAAGTCTATCTCTCGACCCGCTTCAACTCCGGAAAGCGCAACCTCATCTCCCCATACGCCTTTGCCACCGTCCAGGAAGAGACATTCAACTATCTCCTGTGCAAAGAAGAGAATTGCTGCCACAGCTTCCGTCTCTCCAAGATCAAGGACGTGATCCTCGTGGACGAGAAGGCCGACTTCTCCGAGAAGGATCTCCTTTTGTTCGAGCGGATGAAAAAATACGGACCCCAATACAGCTATCAGAGCGACGAGAGCGAAGCCGAGATCATCCTGACACCGAAAGGACAGAAATACTTCCGGAACCTCTACGTCTACCGCCCCATCGTCGACCGCATCGAAGAGGACCACTACTTCTTCCGTTGCTCCCTCGATCAGCTCGAGCAGTACTTCAGTCGCTTCGGCTCCGAATGCTACATCGTCAAGCCCCTTCGCCTGAGAAGATATCTCATCCGTTTCTACAAGAAGGCCTATGAGATTTACCGACCACAAAAGTGCACAGAAAAGGATGATTTCAGGAATACTTGAAAAGATGTATTTCGAAAAGAATAGAAGGAATTGTTTTTCCTATTTCCGTCCTATTGCACCACCTGAAAGAACTTCCTCAAAAAGGACATCAAGACGCAAGATATAGGAAATACAATGGTTTTCTGAACAGAAGTCATGGACAGGATCGAAACGATTGTGGCAAAGGAAAAGGATGAACCAGAAGGGAATTTCGGAAAGAAAGGCCTTTCATGAATTTCTTGGACAAATCCGAATATCTCGTGCAAAGATTCCACATTTCTCAATATTACCGTCATTTTTCCATGTTGAGATGCTATTTTCTCCCAGCAAAAAAAGAACTCGTCCTCTTTTCCCCTATTTTCCTTTTGCGATCACCTTTCTACAATAATGACGAAAGAAAGGAGAAGCTCATGAAAGCAAAGAAGTCTTTTTTCTGTCTTGCCACATTGCTGTCTTTTGCCACCTCCAGTCTCGTCTCCTGTCAACCAAATCCGAGCACCTCAATTTCCTCCTCAAGCGAATCGTCCAACCTGTCGAACGATTCTTCGGAAGAAGTCTCTTCTCCGGAGAGTCCCTCCACAGCGCCGGTGTACAGCGATTCTCTGACCGAGGAGATGCTGAAGGAAGCCGCTTTGGGCTATTCCCTGGATGTATCGATGAAGTTGACATCCTCCTCCCTCTTCGGAGGAGATTCGGTCCAATCCCGTCTGGCCGAGGTCCAAAGCACAAAAGACCTCTATCACGGAACCTTCTATGCTTATGCCGACGAAGGAGAAGAACCCACCAAGGGGAACATCCTCTCGGAATCCTACTATACGCATGTCTCCACCAAGGACGGGGAAAGCGCTGCCGAGACGAAGATCGGCATCGGAAACACCGTCGAAAACAAGAAGACCAACCTTTCCTGGAAGGGAAGCTATCAGAATTTCTTCACCAATCTCAAGGCGGAGGATTTCACCAAGACGGACAATCCGCTCGAGTTCGAGCTCTCCCTCTCTTCCCTGGACAGCGAAGTCAACAAGGCCGTCCTGATTCAGCTGACCGGACTGACAGACTACACCCTGGCTAATCTTCTCGTAACGACCGACGGCTATCACATCACGCACATCGAAGCGGAATCCGAGGTCTACTCCGATTATCTCAGTGAAGAATCCGTCGTCTGCTCGGCCGATGTCCTCAAGCTCGGGGAAGTGGAAATCGCACCTCTGAAGCCCTATCAGGGAGAAACGGACGCGGACTTCGACGAGGCGATGGCACGACTGCAGAAGGGCAACTATCACGTCAAGGAAAGCATCCAGTCCATCAGCGACACGACAGAGCCGGCCCAGATCAACGAAGTCGACGTCGCAGCGGGAATCCTCTCCTGGAACACCACCTACTCGACAAGCTACTTCGTCAACAGCGGGAACAATCTTGCGGAGATCAGCTTGCTGGAAGACGATCAGGGCCATCTCTCCATCTACAAGGACGGATATTATCTGCCCGATTGCAACATTCCTTCCCTGAACATCTCCTCGATTTTCTTCACCAAGGGAGAAGACGGAATCTATACCTTCGACAGTGAGTTCTATCCAGAAATCGCCCTCTCGACGAAAGACTTCGACCCCATCGACAATACCGAAGTCACGACGCTTCAAGTCAAGATTGCGGAAGAGGAGATCGTCTTCGTTGCCGAAACCGCCTATGATCGATACGAAGTCACCTATTCCCAGATCGGAGAGATCGAGGAGCCGGACTTCGAAATCCCGGAAGGCCTGGATTACCTGCGCTTGGGAGAAGCCTTCCAATTCGAGGATGCCTATCTGCCCCTTTTCGGACTCGATGCGTTGACCGTGGAAGAAGCCCTTCCTCTCCTTGACGCCATCCCTCTCGATCTCTTCCACGGCATCCCGGAACTCTTCACCTTCCAAAGAGAGGATGAGAGCACCTATGGAGTCATCGGCTATAGGATCATGGACGCGACCGAGAGCGATCTCAGCAACTGGCAGCTGGATGTCCGCCTGACCGTCGGAAGCATGCTGGAAGACGACAACTACATCCCAAACAGCTCGGTCTTCGCTTCCTCCTATACGAAGGAAGTCGAGATTCCGAAGGGAAAATGCACCATCACCATCACTTTCGCCTATGCCCAGCTGATCGGTGCGGAAGACAATGACGGCGATCCCGACACCAAGACATACGTCATCGCCTATGTCCCGACCTTCACCTTGGTCGAGTAAAAAACAATCAGAGAAGGAAAAAGCCCAATAAGATAGAGTCGGGAATCGTTTGCAAAATCCATATAATATACGTTCATGTCATAGAGACATAGCCCGTAGTTCTTCTTCCCGCCTGAAAAGAGCTGTCATACGCAAAATTATGGGTGAACTCTGGAATTGACGGATAGGAAGAGTGGGAATAGGGTTCAATCGCCACAGCAGCTTTTCGATTGGTGTTTGCATGCTGCGAAAATCCAAAGGGAGGCATAAAAACCAATGATGCCACGAACAGCGACAGAACATTCTTAATAACTCAAATCCCCCTTGTTCATCATCAATATTCTTCCCGGAAATTGGTCGTTAAACATTCCTACTGGTTGGCCAATCATGAAAAAATCGTTCGTTTTTTCATCACTTTCGTGAACTTTCCTTTCATCCGCATGCATTCGCGCTCGTCAAAAGAAAACAAGCAAAGAAAATCGTCAGAATAGAATGTTTTGGTGCAAAAAAGCCCTGATATCCCTGACGAAGCAGGGCTCCGAAAAGTTTCGAGATTCTTTTTCGACAGGAGAAAATCAGGATCGGCTCTTCAAGCCCTTCTTTTAGCCGATGAAAGCGTCCGCCGCCGTATGCTGCTCGAGCGAATTCTCACGGACCTGGATGCAGACGTATTTCATCCCTTCCTTCTCCTCCGCAAAGAACTGCCGTCTGGCCTTGTGCGCAATTCGAAGCCAGTCTCCCTTTTCCAAAAGAATCTTCTCACCATCGATCGTTGCATGTCCACAACCATCGAGAATGAAAGAGATCTCCTCGTTTTCCTTGTGAGAATGGACGAAGGGGACGCTTGTTTTCCATTACACAGCCCTGAAAAGCTATCGGTCATGATCTCCGAAATCTGAATTCGTTGACCACCTTTTTTTGTTCGAAAAGTGCCCGCAGATGTGCGGGCTCGTTTCTATTCGTCCATCTTGTTTCCCTCAATTTTCTCGTCGATGCCGCTGGAAAACGGAGCGACCCTCGAAAACGTCCTTCCGCCGTCGGAGGTCTCCCATCGATCTCCCAGGTCGTCCTCATAGACATCCGTCCCCCTTGCAACGTCATATTCCCGATACTTCAGGATGCGCTCATAGGGCGTCAGAAGGCGGTAGTCGGGATGGACCGGCCGATAGGAGAGGAAGAGAGCGATGCCGAGGACGAGCAGGCAGAAGATCAGGGCCAGCAAGGCGTAGAGCATCTCGATCAACTCGAAGACGCAGAGCGTGAACAGAATCGTACCGATTGCGACGAAGGGGGCCGAATTCCTCCATCGGAGAAGGGCCCTTCCGCCATTGGCAATCCCATGGACCAGCTTGATGAAGAGCGTCTTCAGGCCGTCTGGAAGCTCGTCATCCGCATAATCCACCTTCCGGATCTTCTTCGGATCGATGCGAAGAAATCCCATCCCGTAGACGGCGATGAGCCCAAGGTTGGAGAGAAGCGGAACGAACTTCATCATCTCGTCCGTGAACAGGAAGTAGTCGCTCAGCAGGCACAGGTAGAGGATGATTCCGATGATGGTGACAAAAAGTCCGCTTCCCGCCAGGATCCAAGAGACGAGCTTCCGGAAGCGGAACGGCCCCCGGAAGGCAAGATAGTAACAAAAGGAGGGAAGGAACAGGAGACAGACGAACCCGGACAAATAGTTTTCGATCGGCCCCGAAATCGGATCCTCGATCGACCAAAGGATACCCTTTTCCGGCAAGGCGATCCCCAGGATTCCGATGATCAGGAGAAAGAGATAGTAGGCCACGACGACGCCGAAGAAGACCCAGGAGAGGATCGACCTTTTTCGAAGGATCGTGGGGTCGGCCGCCTGAGCTTCAATCGTCCCGTCGGCACCGACCGCCGCTTGGGAGGCTTCTTCCCTCTGCGCCCTCTCCTCCGCGATTCTCGCCTTCTCAAGGATCCTCTCCTCCCGCCTCTGCTGGCGCAGGGGAAGGGTCCACCTTCGTCCTCGGATTGATCCAATCAGCGGAAGGACGCCAAAGAGGACCAAGCCGACCACGATGAACGAATAGACCATTATCGTAGTGAGAATATCGGAACTCAGCATCCAGAAGCAGATGAAGAAACCGGCGACCGCCCCCAGGCAAATCAGCGAGGACAGGACCAGGAAGACGTTGTTGCACCACACGTATTTCTTGGCCTTGATGTCGCAGAGGATCAGCAGGACCGTCACCAACAGGCAGGCCGCCAGGATCGGGACCAGGATTTGAACGACAAAGTCGACATTATCGGGAGAATACCAAACCACCAGGTTCAAGATGATGGCGACCGTCAGCCCGATGGATCCGGCGAGAAACGGCAGGACGGCAAGGGACCGGAGGACGATTCCCGACCTTTTCTTCTTCTCTTCTTTTTGTTTCATTTCGAATATCCTTTCTTGGTGATAGAGAATCTCTCTCAACCCGTCAACCTTCGATTCCCCTTCCGCAAAAAACTCTCCAAAACGACGTCCCTACCCCTCCATCGGGGCAGGGACAGGCTTCCGAAATCAGCGGAACCAGACCTTGCTGCGATATTCGCTCCGAAGGTTGGTGGCGTTGGTGCTGGCATTGCTGACGTCGATGGAAAGGGCCTCCGCATCCTCTTCCGAACTGCCGACCTTCCATCCGGAGGTGACGGCGAAGGTTGCCGAGGAGAGTTCATTGCAGCGATAGAACGCGCTCTTGCCGATGTACTCCAGATCCGTTCCGAAGGAGACGGTCGTCAGCTTCCGGCAGGCCTGGAAGGCGTGATCCTCGATGCGTCGGAGGGAGTCGGGGAGCGCGACTTCGGTCAAATCGTTGGTGGCGGAGCCAAAGGTCGCCGATCCGAAGGCGTAGCTCCCGATGGAAAGGGTTCCTTCCGTGAGGACAAGGGACGAGAGATTCTCGTTCGAATAGAAGGCGTGATCGCCGATATGCTCCACTCCCTCGATCCGGACGGATGTGACAGTCGATTCATAGAAGGCGTGCGTGCCGATTTCGACGCAGCCGTCGGGGATGACAATGGACGTCGCCTGGAGTCCCATGAAGGACCAGGGCTTGATGCGATAGCTCCTTCCCTCGATCGAATCCGGGAAGACCACGTCCGTGCCCTTCCCCTCCGAGCCGATGAGATAGAGCGTCCCGTCCGTGTCTTCGTAGGTGAGGAAGCCATCGACGGAATGGACGTTGCTGGAATCTCCCTCTCCTTCCTGGATCGACAGGGCGTAGTTCGCGACCATGCCATGGCTCTCTTCGCCCAGCTCCAGGGCCAGATCCGAATGGTTGTAGACGGTCGTCAGTGACGTGTCGTATTCGAAGGCACGGGAACCGATCTCCACCAGCGTCGAGGGCAGGGTGACGGAAGTGATTCCCTTCAGGTTCCGGAAGGAGTACGCCGGGATATGGGTGATGCCTTCCGGGAACGTCACGTGTCTCGCGATTTCCTGGCCGTCGATGAAGAGGGAGACGCTCGTGCTCGACAGATACTTGCTGTCGAAGCAGGTCATGTCGCAGTATTGTGCGATCGTCCCCTGGAAGCGAAGCTCCTTCAAGTCGTCCAATCCCGTATAGAAGTTGTTGTCGAAGACGTTATCCGGATAGAAGATGAGGGTTTCCAGGCCGGACATTCCGAAGCAGGCCTGGCCGATGCTGAGCACGTTCTTGAGGTCGACTTCCTTCAGGGAACAGCTGGCGAAGGCCGAGTTCCCGAGGCGGGTCAGGCCGTCTCCGAAATCGACGCTGCTGAGATTCTGGCACGCGTAGAAGGCATCGTCCTCTATGGTGTCGATGGCATCGGGAAGGGCGATTTCGGAAAGGTAGGCCTGGCCGTAGTAGGCCCCTTCGCCGATGACCGTCACGCTTCCGTCCTCCGGAAGGACCGTCGTCTGGAGGCCGACGACCAGCTTCTTCGTCGCCTTCTCGACCAAGCCGTTTCCGAGGACCTGATACCGGCTCTCCTCCTTCTGGGGCATCGTCATCTCTCGGAGGTTGTAGGAATAGGAGAAGGCCAGGGGAGCGACGAGGGTCAGGCTCGAGGGCAGGGCGATCGATTCCAGCGCAAGGCAGGCATAGAAGGCCTCTTTCCCGATTTCCTCCAACCCCTCCGAAAGCTGAACCCTCGACAGGCTGGAACAATAATTGAAGGCATCGTCGCCGATGCGCACCACGGAAGAAGGAACGTCGACGAGGGTGATGTCCTCCTCCTGGCGGAAGGCGCGCGACCCGATTTCCTTGACGGGGAGGCCGTCATATTCCTCGGGAACGTAGATCTGCGTCGCCGTCGATTCCCCGCGGCCGACAAGCGTATAGGAGCTTCCGTCCTCCGAAAGCTCGAATTCCAGTCCCTGCGTCGCTTCGCGATGGGCGCCACAGCGCGTGCAGACGCCGTCGACGAAGTCGTGTCCGAGAGCCGGTAGCGTCTCGCGCTCCTGGAAGACCTCGCCGCAGCGCGAACAGTAGCTCTTCGTCGTGTATCCGTCTTCCGTGCAGGTCGGTTCCTTTCCGTTGACGGAAACGACGTCATGGCCCAGGGGATCGAAGTCCTTCTCCTCTTCCTCATGGCAACGGGAGCAGACTCGGACGCCATGGCCCCCTTCCGTACAGGTCGGCTCAGGATCGTAGGCCCATTCGCCAAAGTCGTGGCCCAGGGGCGCAATCCTCAGGTCGGCTTCCGACACCGGCTCCTTCCCGTCGGAATCGAGGAACAGTTCGTCGCACTCCGAGCACTGGTAGTGTTCCAGGGTTCCTTCTTCCGTACAGGTCGGATCGACTTGATCGAGATGGCGAAGGGCGTGGACGTGGGTGGAAAGCGAAGTGGACATAGCGCTGGAAGAGGTCGAAGACGAAACGCTCTCCTGACAGGAAAACAGAGGAAGGGAAAAAGCGAGTAACATAAAAAACGATCGAATTCTCATAAGCATTCTCTCCTTGTCAGTATCCTACGCCCCCCCCCGACCAAAATGTCAATCCAATTCATGAACCTTTTCCCGATTCGGAACTTCGAGGGCAGATGGACATCGTGCTTCCCCCGCCGATGTCGTCGAAAGGATGGCCGAAACCGACCGCTATCAAACCCAGCCGATCAACAAGAGAGCAAGAGAAGCGGGATTCCTTGGCCCCCCTCCGAAGACGTCTCCCGAGATGTGGAGGCGTCTCAGGTGCATGGCGTTCTCGTTGAGGAGGGGAAAGGAGACAGCCTTGTCGAAGAACTGGTAGGGTGTCATATACGGGTTGAGCCTTGACCAAAGCAAAAAGGTGAGGCTGTCGTTCCTCTCCATTACTGATCCTTCTCTGTTCCGCCTGACGCATCGCCACTTCGGCTTGACCAACTGGATCGCCATCCGGACATCGAAGGACCACGCCCGAGTTCGTCATCCTGTCCCCGAAAGGGGTCAAGGAAAGGGACAGGTTGTTGATCAGGCCGACGGCATCGAAGTTCTCCGGTTTGTTTTCCTTCTCTTAAAAATCATGTCTTAACCCTTCCTTCCTCCTTTCGGGACAAAAGAAAAGGACTCGGTTGGGAGTCCTGCTCCTTTCCGTCCGTTGAATTCCAAGTATCATAAATACCGATTCTCTGGCATATGGTTGTCGAAAGACGCTTGTAGTTGCTGGCTTTATCTGTCTAGCAGCCTTCCGTTGAGGTCATCGTAGTCGATATTGTCCGGATCCTCATTGAGCTCATCGATAGCCTTAACAGCGTTTACCCGAACGCTATGGTCGATGTTTTCCCAGGCTTCCTCCCTTTGCGTCAAGGGAACCTCGACTCCACTTTCAAGCAGGTCGATAAGGTCGAAGACGCTCTCATTGTCTATCGGAAGGATGGATGACAACGATTCCTTCGGCAAAAGGTGCTTGATGAACTCGACCGTCTGCTCACTAATTTTTGTCTTTGCCATATTTTTGCATATCCTTTCTCAATTCCTCGTCATGGAATCGTCTCACCGAACACACGTTTTTGTTAAACGGGTTTATCACGCTCAGGATTCTGTTCAGACTAAAGCGCTTGTAGGCAGGTCTGCCGAAGATGTCCTTCCTGGTTTCCGTCTTGAGAAGAGGCTTCTTTCTTAGATTATAACCCAATTCTCCTTTGAATATGTCCCTTTTCTGCATGTCGTAGGTGGCATGTTTGGTGACGTAATAACCACTCGTATGATACGGCTTCTTCGGAATGACTTTTCTTTTCATCTTGTGCTCCTTTCCGGCTCTCTTTCGATTGCCTATGACCAATATAACCACTGTTTCTTCCACTGCTTTTATAGAAAAGACGGAAAAAGCTCTTGACAGGTTTTCGGCAGGATCGTTTTTACGCTATTTTGTCATCGATTCGTGGTCCAGCTTGTACCTGCTGAGCGTCGGATAGGCAATGATCATAGTCATGGTTCCGTCTATCCTTTTGAGCCTTGAGTTCAGGCTTCGAGGGCTGGATGTTCCCGTTCACCTCGACCTTGGCTTGGGTATTGGCGAGGCACCGCTTGACGATGGGATTGCTGTCGTAGTTGAGCGCATAGTTTCGGATGTCGGATTCCAGCTGCTTCATCGGTTCGCTAAGCGTATATACTCCTTGCCTTGTCTTCTCCATCTCGAAGCCTATGTCCTCCATCTCCTTGACCCAGTACTGCGAGTGCAAAGGATCGAACTGACCCATAAAGGACGAATCTCATACTTATCAATCATCGACCTGAACCGCCGTGTCGCCAGGCGGAAGTCGTCCTGGGAGCCTTCAGTAAGCGTGAGGTATCCCTTCTGAACCCAGATATCATAGAGGGACGCTGTCCTCTAGGATTCTCTCCCGAAGGACGTCGCTCGGATGAGAGAAACGAGAGATGCGATCCTTCTTCCCACCCTTCTCGGCGAAAAGGACAGCAGCCATCAAATTGGTTGTGGACGACAGGTCGACACCTCCGACGGCATAGCGTCCTCTTAGGTCCTCCGGCCTGAAAGTGTCCTGGTTCTCGATGTCCTTGAAGTTTAACCAGCTCCCGCCTTTGGTCTGCTTGATGTTGAAGTCCTTGCAGAGCATCGACGGTTATGCGCTTATCACGTTTGAGAGGCTTTCAACCTCCCGCCGCTCCGCTCACATCAGAGTAGGAACTACCAAAAAATGTCTATTTCATCGGCAAAACACGAAAAAAGGACTGATACGCATTGTAATTGTATCAATCCTATGCAACCAATATGGCGGGGGGCGGTAGTTTCCATCCGAACACTCAAACCGTCCTTTTCGACCTGTTTTATGGCCTCGATGGTCATTTTCACGCCGAAAAAGTCGCCGACGATGGTCATTCGGCCGTCTTTGAAAACGTCAACCCTGTCCACGAACCAGCCTATGACTGTGCGCCTTCTCGGGGCGGTCTCGATGTTCTCGGACATCAAAAGGTCTATTGCGGCCGCGATCTCATATCTCGACAGGGGCCTGAACTTCGCCCCCTCTTCCTCCAGCCCCTTTTCCAAGGAATCCTTCTCGCTTTCGAGGCGGAGTATCTCCGACTGGAGGGTCTTCGAGAAGTTTCCGTCTTTGATGAATGTAAGAATGTTCTGTGTTATCAAGTTTCTTACTTCTTAGTCGTATCCGTCTCCGGCCCTTCCGCCGTGCCTTCCCTTACGGCCCTTCGATTGGCTTGACGCCAATCCATCTTAGAGGGGCCGTCAATCGACTTGAGCGGAGCGAGAGGTCGATTCTCCTTAAGGCCTTCTTCCGTGGATGCGTGGATCCGTCTTAGCCTTCCTTCGGTCCTTGAGCAAGGCGAAAGGACATCCCTCCGCCTGGCGGAGGGACCTGTGGAAAGGTTAGATCCTTAAATTCGTCTCCGCCCCTTACTCCTTACACCAAAAAGAGAGGGGGAGGGGGTTAAAGTGAATTTCTCTCCTTTTATGCAACCAAGAAAAAAGGCAACAAAAGGTTATAATAAAATTAGCAACTTCAGAGGAGGGCATATGGCTAGCAAAAATAACACGTTTGGATTAGCAGTCAAACTCTATATTATCCAAAAGTTCAATTTACATATGTCTTCTCGCCTTCTTAATTTCTATAGGAATACCAACACCAATCTTTTAGATAACTCAACCCGCCAAAAAATAGACGATATATTCTTAACTAAATTAAAATCTATTCCTGTTTCTGCAAACCTTTATTCAGATAATGCCCCTTATGATTTTATTTTGAAAAATCATAGGGAGACTGTTTCAATAAGAACTAGCACCCAAAGGTTAATGAAAATTAGCCCAAGGGTTATTGGACAAGCAGGATATAGAGTTCTAAATGATAATTTTGAAACAATATTAGGTCGAGAATTGCATAATCAAAACGATATAAAAGATTTGGTTATTGACCACATAGAAGAAATATTTCCAACATTTGTCGAATATTTTCTTAATGATGCAGTTTATACCGTCGTTATCAATAAAGCGAAAGCCAGTAACGATTGCAAGTATTGGATTTTTGATAAAAGTGTTTACTTGAATCTTGTATACGATAAGAAAAACTTTTCCTTCACAAAGAGTAAAACCGATTGGATAGAAAGCAACACAATCAAATACAAGAAGCAATCAATTGCTGAGGTTCAAGTTCACAAAAACAGAACTTTCAAATTTCGATTTATGGTAAACAATCTATTGAATTTTCTTGAATATACCAAAAAGACAAACGAGACACTTGGGCTTACTGCAGAAAAAGCAATTTGCGATATATTTAATCTCACGTACGATTCCACTTATTTTCAAGGGAGAACCAGCCTTTCTCTTGAAGCTGAACTCGATTCAACTTTAAAAACAGCTTTCAAAAACTTACCCAAACCAATTAAATATACTGGAAACCTCCAAGGGGAGTGCGGTGGCAATAGCAAATCTTCTTTTGACTTTGTTCTTGAGGATAATTCGACTCTGTCGTTAAAAACTAATTGGAACAAAATGGTATGCCCTCCAGAAGTCGGCCAACCTAATCCTGAAACTTTTTCAAAGTTGTTCAAAGAATATGTTCCAATAAAAGAAGAGGTCATATCCAAAGATTCTTTTAAAGACCTTGTTATGTCAGAGCCGGAGAAACTACTTCCTGTCTATCTTTCCTATTTGTTTGACTGTGATTATCTTCTTTGGATTTATAAAGATGAAAGTGGGAAATTTCAATCAAAGGTATTTCCGAAAGCTTACGGATCTAAATTTAAGTGGGATAGAAATAAGATTACGTTTACAAGGTCAAGAGACCAGTGGAATGAAAGCAACACAATTAAGTATGGTGACCTTTCTATCGGGGAGTTTCAAGTTCAAAACCATAGGAACAGTTTGAAATTTAGATTTGATTTCAAACATTTGGTTGAAATAATAGATAAATACTTGCAGGATGGCTATATTAAAGAAATTAAATAGTGTTTTTGTTAGATTGCTTTCCTTTTTTTGATTTCCTTTGCTTTTTTGATGGAGTAGGAGAGCTTTGAATTGACTTTTCAACGGCAAGACCGACTGCTTTTCCAAGCAATGGAGGAACAGCATTGCCTATTTGAACAAGTTGCCATCTTTTTGTGCCTTTGAAAATAAAATCGTCTGGAAATGACTGGAGTGCGGCCAATTCTCTTGCTGTTAACGTCCTATTTAATTTGGGATGGATATTTACACCACCATGATTTTCTTTTATTGTGCATGACGGCTTATCCCAAGGTGATTTCTTCCAAGCATCAGAGTAATTTCCGTATAAGCTTTCTCCCTCTTTGAGTTTTTTAAACCTTTCGACCATTTGTGGAGAATGATGCGAAAAGACATGGTTTTTCTGAGGGTTCTCAGGCCAATTCATATATTTTGAAATGGCCTTTCCTAAAGAAACATATTTATCCGGAGTCAACAAAGGTTTTGGATGATAATTTGTTTTGCCGACACGATTCCCAATGAAGATAACTCTATGTCTAATTTGGGGAACACCATAGTCTGCACTATTTAAAATCGTCACATTGATGTTGTAACCAATTTTCTTGTAGTCCGAAATAATCTTTTCTTCGATTTTTCCGTTGAGCATACTGCGAAGCCCTTCAACATTTTCCATTACGATAAATTCAGGCTTCAGATGATCAACAATCTTTAGCATTTCTAGATATAAGCTGTTTCTTGGGTCGGCAACGACTCTATAGCCAGCTAAAGAAAAGCCTTGGCAAGGATAGCCCCCCACAATCAAATCGACTTTTTTATCTTTGACAGAATCATATAGCTCTTGCTTTACATCCTTTTTTCGAATATCCCCAGTAACAACATGATCTTTAAACTTCTTTTTTTCGTCAAAATTAAATTTATATGTTTCAACGGCTTGGGGCAAAATCTCGACAGATGCCAAAGGAGTCCATCCAGCTTCAACAAGCCCACAAGAAAGGCCACCAGCTCCAGAAAATAGGTCTATAAAAGTTAAACCGTTCCTATCTTCGGTGTGCTTCCAACCATTACGAGACCATAAATCAGAAATATCTGCCCAGTTGACTTCGTCTTTTTTAGATATGAATTCCGTGTTGACAAAATCGTCTTCCTTGTATCCATTGTTTTTCCACTCTTCAAAGTCAGTTTTTTGAATTAAATAGTGATTTTGAAGTTTTTTCGCCTTCAACTTTTGAGCGTGAATAGCTCTTCTAATTGTTTTTTGAGATTTTCCAGAAAGAGATGCTACATCGGCAATACTTAAGACATCTGTCTTTTGAGATAACCTAATTTTTTCGGGCAAGTCAACAGGCTTTTTTGTTCTCATAATGTCCAGTTCCCATGTTAAGGATATGTCTAGTTTAGATGAAGCAATATCCAGCTGTCAACGATTAGTGTTTTTTAAACTATTTTTTCGGCTATTATGGATCAGTCCCATATAGGCTCGCTCTTCGCCCATTTCCTCATTCTGTACTTTGGAAGCTGGCAAACTAAAACGAACCCTGCGCGGTAAACACTAAGGGTTCGGATGAAATCACAATGGCGGGGGAGGAAAGAATCGAACTCTCGATAACGGTTTTGGAGACCGCTGTTATGCCACTTAACTACTCCCCCGGAGGGACAAGGAATAGTCTATCGATTTGACCATTCCTTGTCAAATGGAATCCTTTACTTTCCCTGGTATTCGCGGGCGATCTTGTTGACCAGGGCCATGTCGGCCTTGCCGTTATAGTCCTTCTTGAAGGTGACCATGACGTTCTTGATGGACTTGTCGGAGAGCCCCTCGATGACCTTGCGGATCTCCTCTTCGCTCATCAGGGTCGGGAGATAGGATTTGACGAGGTCGATCTGCTTCTGGCAGTTGTTAACTTCCTCTTCCTTCTTTCCTTCCTCGTACATCGTCTTTTCGTCGGTGAGCTCCTTGAGGGTGTGGTTGAGGATGCGAAGGACATCGGCATCTTCCATCTCCCCTCCCTTGGCCCTCTTCTCGATCTCCGCCAGTTGATAGGCGGAGATCAAGACGCCGAGGACATTTCCCTTGTTCTCGTCGTGTTCCTTCAAGGCAGCCATTTTGGCCAGTTTCAAGTCTTTGAGTGTCAGCATTTTTCTTTACCTTTCCTTTCGATTGTCGATATAGCTCTGGAATCCCGCGGCGATGGCATCCATCGGAGGATTGGCCAAGCGGACGGGGATGGTGAGGTTCTTCTCCAGGAATTCCCTCAGCCCCAGAAGAGCCGATGTTCCGCCCGTCAACAGCAGACCGGATGTCGTCAAATCCGAGACCAGCTCCGGCGGAACAAGGGAAAGCAAGTCCGAGATCTTGAGCGCGAGCCTCTCGCAGAGAGGCTCGAAGAGCTTCTTCACCTCGTGGGAGGAGAGGATGACGGAAGAGGGGAGATTGGTGATCGTATCCCTTCCGGAGACTTCGACCAGGCGGCTCTCCTTGTCGTCGAGCGTCCCGACGCGAAGCTTCACATACTCCGCTCCTTTCCTTCCGACATAGAGATGTTGCTTGATGCGGAGATAGCGGCGGATCTCCTCGTCGAAGAGACGTCCTCCGATCGGAACATGGTCCGAGACAACGATGTCTCCCATCGAGACCAGGGCGATGTCCGCTCCCCCGGCTCCGATGTCGCAGACGAAGGTGGCATATGGAGCATAGGCGTGGTCTCCGATTCCGAGGGCGGAGATCTTCGCCTGGCTCTCCAGGAAGATTTCCTTGGCGAAGAGCCTTCTTCCAATCTCGACCAGGGCGTTGCGGTTGACCGCACTCGTCTTGCTGGGACAGGTGAAGAGGACGGAGAAGGACTTCCTTCCGAGGTTGAGCCGGGAGAGAGCCCTTTCCAGGAAGAGGACGCACTGGTCGACATCCTGGATGAGACCGTTCTGGACAGGGTAGACAAGGCGATAGGAATACGGGGCCTTTCCTTGGATGGAATCGGCCAGGTATCCGATTTCTCGGATCTGCTTCGTCCCCCTTTCCATGGCAAGACAGGTCGGCTCGCGGAAAACGACCTCCCGCTGGGAAGAGGAGTAGATCGTGGTGTTTTCACTTCCGAGGTCGATTCCGAGAATCTCTTTCATGTCTTCATTCTATCCCAAAACGGGATTCTTTGCGACTACTTCCCGTATTCCTCGGGGTGATGCGCCTCGTACTTCTTCCTCTCCTCGGTGTTGAGGATCTTCTTGCGCATGCGGATGGACTTGGGAGTGACCTCGACGAGCTCGTCCGTGTTGACATAATCCAGGCAGTCCTCCAGGGACATCCTCCGAGGAGACTTCAGGACGACCGTCACGTCCTTGTTCGCGCTTCTCTGGTTTCCCAGAGACTTGGTCTTGACGACGTTGACAGCCAGGTCGCGGTCGTACTTGTTCTCTCCGACGATCATTCCCTCATAGGTGTCCACACCAGGGCCGATGAACATCGTGCCGCGCTCCTCGGCATACTTCAGGGCATAGGCCGTGGAGATTCCGCCATCGGTGGCGACAAGGACGCCGAGGCTTCTCTGCCCGATGGCCTTGTTGATCTTGGGACGGAACTCGCGGAAGGAGTGGTTGATGATTCCGTATCCCTTCGTCGCCGTCATGAAGGCATTCATGAAGGAGATGAGACCGCGGGAAGGGATGACATAGACAAGACGGGTCTGCCCGTTCTCGCTGGTCATGGAGAGCGTCTCGGCCGAACGTCCGCCGACAAGCTGCATGACCGCACCGGCATATTCGTCCGGGACGTCGATCTGCAGATCCTCGAAAGGCTCGCACTCGACCCCATCGATGACCTTGGTGATGACCGTCGGCTTGGAGACCTGAAGCTCGAAGCCTTCCCTTCGCATCGTCTCGATCAGGACCGAGAGATGAAGCTCTCCCCTTCCCGTGACGACGAAGGATTCGCTCTGCGGATCGACGACGAAGCGCATCGAGACATCCTTCTGGGATTCCTCATAGAGGCGGTCGGCGATCTTCTGGGCCGTCAGAAGCTTTCCTTCCTTGCCCGCAAAGGGAGAGGTGTTGGCTCCGAAAGTCATCCGCATCGTCGGCTCGTCGATACGAAGGGGAGGAAGGGCCTCGAGATGGTCGTTGTCGCAGACCGTCTCTCCGACCATGATGTCCGGAAGGCCGGCGATTCCGCAGATGTCCCCGCCCTCGACTTCCTTGGCCTCGATGCGGTCCAGGCCGTGGAAGGTGAAGAGCTTGGCGATCTTGAACTTGGACGCCTTTCCGTCCAGACGGATGCAGGTGACCTCCTGGCCCAGACGGATCGTGCCCCGATCGACACGGCCGATTCCGATACGGCCGACATACTTGTTGTAATCCAAAAGCGACGGCTGGAACTGCAGGCTCTCCTCCGGATTGGCCTGGGGAGCGGGAATGGTCTTGATGATCGTCTCGAAGAGAGGATCCATGCCCGGCTTCTGGCTTTCGACATCCTTGTCGAGCGAGGAGGTGGCGTTGAGGGCCGAAGTGTAGACGACCGGGAACTCCAGCTGGTCATCATCCGCGCCCAGATCCATGAAGAGCTCCAGGACTTCGTTGAGGGCCCTTTCGGGATCGGCTCCCGGACGGTCGACCTTGTTGATGACGACGACCGTCTTGAGGTGATAGGAAATCGCCTGCTTGAGGACAAAGCGGGTCTGCGGCATCGGTCCGTCGAAGGCATCGACAAGCAGACAGACGCCATCGACCATGTTCATGATCCTCTCGACCTCGCCCGAAAAGTCGGCATGCCCAGGAGTGTCGACGATGTTGATCTTGTAGCCCTTGTAATTGACACCCGTGGTCTTGGCCAGGATCGTGATGCCGCGCTCGTGCTCCAAGGGATTGGAATCCATGCAGCAAGTCTGGACCTTCTCATTGTCCCGGAAGGTACCGCTGGTCTTGAGCAAGGCATCGACAAGGGTCGTCTTTCCGTGGTCGACGTGGGCGATGATGGCAACGTTTCGGATTTTGTCGTTCATGATACTTTCTCCTCCTCGCAAAAAAGATGAAAATTTCGCAAGGTGTATTATATATAGCTAAGCAGAAGAAGAAAATATCTTTACTAATGAAAACGTTTCCCTCAGGAAGGGATAGCCTTTTCTCTCTCAGAATACTTCGATGATCTTTCACCCCTGTTTTCGAAAGAAGTGGGGAAAGTTTCACGACTCTTGACACCAAAAATCTTTCTAGCTCGATGGGGCAAGAGGTGCTATCGCAACATCAGAAACGCATAAAAAATAACGAAAAAATGAATAGATGATACTGCAATCAAACCGATTGTTTTGTTCAGGCTTTGAAAATTTTATAATAATACAACCTATCTTTACATAGATAATTCGTTTCTATATTTTCCTTTGCTCCATTTGAAAGTAATTCCAGACATCGCCCCCATGTCAACGGGCAGAGCGTTTCACGTCCCTTCAACTCTTGTCCTCCTTTTTCTCTACTTCTCTTCGTCTTTCTTGGCCTTGTCCGGAAGAAAGGCCAAGACAAAAAGGATGACGAAGAATACGGCGGCCAAGACACCACAGCAAGTCAGGATTCCGATGGCAGACGTTTGAACGCTTCCGCTTTCCGCAGCGAGCGCAGTGGCCGCACCGGCACAGATGATGGAGAGACAAAGGACTCCCAAAGTGAGAACGTAAGAAACTCTTTTCTTCATGACAATATTCCTCCTCGTTTTATTATCCCACCGCTGATTGATATTACACGCAAGGGAAAAGACAGCTCGGATGTCTTACGCTTTGTGACGGAAAAGAAAGAGATCCGTTTCTGCCTTTGAAATGACCATGTTCCTGCTTTCAAGGATTCAGCAGAAGCGAAAAAAATGAGAAAGAAGCTTATTCTCAGGAAGAGATCGCCTTTTCCAGCTCCGAATAGAGCTCCGTGAGCTTTCCTTCGAGTTCCTTCTGCTCCTTTTGGAGCGCATCCATCTTCTCCTCGTCGGAGTAGTTCTCCTCGAGGTAGAAGCTGTCTTCCACTTCCTTCTTCCTCTTCTCCAGGCGATCGATCTTCTCCATGATCTTCTCCGCGCTCTCCCTGGTCTGCCTCCTTGTCTTCTTGATGACCGGTTTCTTCGGCTCCTTCTTGTTTTCCCGAGCGATCTGTTCCTTCTCCTCTTCCATCAGGGACTTGAGACGGCTCTCCCGGAATTCCGAATAGCTGCCGTCATAGTAATAGGCCTTCCCGGAAGAGAGATAGAGAAGCTTGTCGCAGGTCTTGTCGACGAAGTCGCGATCGTGGGAGATGATGACCAGAGTCCCGTCATAACGGTTGATCGTCTCCTCAAGCTCGGAGATCGAGAGCATGTCCAGATGGTTGGTCGGCTCGTCCAGAAGCAAAAGGTCATAGCTCTCGTTGGAAAGCTGATAGAGCTCGACCCGCATCAGCTCCCCGCCCGAGAGGTCGCAGAGCCTCTTCTCGTTGGCTTCCTCATAGTGGAAGTCATAGCGGCCAAGGCCGTCGTAAATCTCCTGGTTGGATTTCCGGGGATAGAGATTCCGGAAGTGCTCGAAGAGAGTCTCCGCCGATTGATAGGAACGGATGTCCTGACGAAGGACACCCATCGAGAGAGGAAAGTAACGCCGGATCTTTCCACCGAGGGGTGGAAGCTCCCCAAGAAGGGTCTTTCCGAAAGTCGACTTTCCGATTCCGTTTGCTCCCATCACGGCCAGATGGTCCCTTCCGAAGAGGGTGAAGGAGATTCCCGAGAGCAGGGGCTTGTCGTATCCGATCGAGACATCCTCGAAGTCGAAGAGCTTCTTCCCTTCCCGGACATCCCCGGAGAGAGACATCGCAAGCTTCCTCTCCCGATGATGGGGATCCTGGATGGAATTCTCCTCCAGGCGGTTGAGCTTCTTGACCCGGTCTTGGGCTCGGGAAGAGAAGCGGGGCTTTGGCATGTAGAAGCGGATGAAACGTCTCAGCTTCTCCTTCTCTTCCTCTTGGCTCTTGTACTGCTCGAGCGCATTCTCATAGCGTTCCTTCTTCTCCCGGCAGAAGTTCTCGTAGTCGGTGTTGTAGAGAGTGAAGACGTGATTGTCGATGTCCAGGATGCGGTTTGCAAGCTTGCGGACAAAGGTGATGTCATGGCTGACGAAAAGCACGGCACCGGAATAGGCGCTGAGGTAATCCTCTAGCCACTCTATCGAGAGAATATCGAGATGGTTGGTCGGTTCATCCAAGATCAACAAGTCCGGATTCCGCAAGAGGAGCTTGGCAAAGGCAATCCTTGTCTTCTCTCCTCCCGAAAAGGTCGAGATCTTTCGGTCGTAATCCTTCGCCGAGAAGGAGAACATGTTCAGGATCATGGCCACCTTGTAGCGGAAGTCATAGCCACCATCCACCTCAAAGCGCATCTCCTTGACGGAGTAGTCCTGAAGCAGCTTCGGGTTGTCGGGGTCTTCGCTGATCTGCTCGAGCAGGGAATCGATCTTCTTCTGCTCCTGGATGAGGTCGGAAAAGACCGTCATCGCCTCCTCATAGAGGGTGTGCTCCGGATTCTCGATGACATCCTGGGAGAGATAGCCGACCTTGACCGACTTGGGAAGGACGATATCCCCGGTCGTCTTCTCCACCTGCCCCAGAATCATCTTGATCAGGGTCGTCTTCCCCTGCCCGTTGGGGCCGAGGATGGCGATCCGGTCATGATCCTTGACCGAAAAGGAGACCGGCGCGAAAAGGCGCTGGCCGGAAAATTCCTTCGATAGGTTGTTGACGGACAAGAGGACGCTCATTCGGCTTTCTCGATATGGAATTCCTTCGTCGGCGTCATGGAAATGAGTTCCTCGACAACCGGAGGAACGGGGACTTCCTCCTCGCTGACCTCGACGGCGTTGAGGGCGCGGCTGACCAGTTCCCCGCGATCGGCCCTCTCCGTATAGAGCGTCATCAGAAGGTCGCCTTTGTGGACTTCGCTTCCGACCTTCTTGCTCAAAAGGATGCCGGCCGTCGGATCGATGCTGTCTCCCTTCTTCTCTCGACCAGCGCCCAGTTCCATCGAGATGAGGCCCAGTTCCATTGCATCGATGGACTTTACGTATCCGTTCTTGACGGACTTGACCTCGTGACAATACAAGGCCTTGGGGAACTTGGAGAGATCCTCGATATAGGAGATATCCCCACCCTGGGCCTGGACGAAGCGTTTGAAGACCTCCAGTCCCTTGCCGTTCTCGATGTTCCGAACCAGGGCGGAGCGAGCCTTCTTGGGATCGCTGTAGGCCTGGGCCTGAAGCAGCATCGTCACTCCGGAATGGAGGATCAGGTCGACGAAGTCGGAGGGTCCCTTGCCTTCGAGCGTCTCGACCGCCTCCACCACTTCGAGGATGTTTCCGATGGCAAGGCCCAAGGGCTGATTCATCGAGGTGATCTCGGCCCTCGTGTCCCTATGGAAGTGATCGCCGATCTTGACCATCAGTTCCGCCAGCTTCTCGGCGTCTTCCTTCGTCGCCATGAAGGCGCCCTTGCCGTACTTGACGTCCAGGAGGATGCAGTCCGATCCCGAGGCGATCTTCTTGGACATGATCGAAGAGGCGATCAAGGGAATCGAATCGACCGTCGCCGTGACATCCCTAAGGGCGTAGAGCTTCTTGTCCGCCAGGACGAGGTCCTCGTTCTGACCGACGATGGAAAGGCCGACCTTCTTCACCGTGGCGAAGAACTCGCTCGAGGTGAGGTTGATCCGCATGCCCGGGATGGACTCCAGCTTGTCGAGCGTCCCTCCAGTGAAGCCGAGGCCTCTTCCCGACATCTTGGCGATCTTCACGCCCAGGGAAGCGACCAGAGGGAGCAAGGCCAAGGAAGTCTTGTCCCCGACGCCACCGGTGGAATGCTTGTCGCACTTGACGCCCGGGATGGAGGAGAGATCCAGGGTCTTCCCCGAATCCAGCATCGCCTGCGTCAAGAGGAATGTCTCCTTCTCGGTCATGCCTTTCAGGCAGATGGCCATCAGAAGCGCGGAAGCCTGATAATCCGGGATTTCCTCCCGACAATATCCTTCGATGAAGGAATCGATCTCTTCCTTGGAAAGCTCCTGCCCCTGCTTCTTCTTCTCGATGATCTCGGTCATGACCATAAAAGATACCTCCCTCGATACTGATTAGGATTATACCATAGAAAAAAGGTCGCCGAAGCGACCTTGCGAACGTCAAAGCCGAGGATCAGTCGAGATAGATGACCGCCCAACGATCGTTGTCCGTCCCCGAGATGTTGTCATAGACGCGGACATAGACCGTGTGCTCACCCGTCTCCCCGACATAGGTCAGGGTCGAGTGCTCGTTGATGTAGACGTATTCCTGGTCGTCGCTGGGTTCCCCGGGAGTCGTCAGGGCCTTGTTGGCCTTGATCATGCTCTTCGCCTTGCCGATCAGGGTGTATCCGCAGTTGCGGTCCTGATGCGCCGGAACCTCCCGTCCGTCCTGATGGACGAACTTGATGTCCATCCCGTTGGTCAGGACACCCCGCCAGAAGTACTCCTTGACGTCGTAGAAGGAAGAGATCTGGGAAGAGAACTGATGCTTCTCGCGTCCGATGACGAGGAAGAGATCCTCACCCGTGTCCGCGACAGCCTCGGTCACCACAGCCTTCTTCGGCTTGGCAGCGGGCGCCTTCTTGGTCGTGGCGCTCTTCTTCGTAGCTTTTGCCATGAGCGAACCTCCTTCAAAGTTTGCTAAAATGATTATACGCCAACAGACTCAAAGAAGAACGGCTAATTTTCAAAGAAAAGAAAAAAAGAGGTGTGAGCATGAGTCTTTCCCGGGAAGAAAAAGACGTTTTCACCGCACTTGTCGCAGAATATGCAAAAAAAGAGACCGTTTCCGCATTTCGACAGGCTCTCGAGCAAAGGGAAAAAAGCGCTCTTCTCTGCGATAAAAACCGTCTTGATAAACAGACGTTCCAAGAAAAATGTCACGTTTTCCAAGATGCAGAGGACGACTACCTTTTCCGCTTCGACAAGGAAGAGAGGCTCGGAAAGACCCTCTCCCATGCCTTGGGGGCCTTCTACATCCTCGACGCTTCCAGCGCCCGCTTCACCAAGGAAATTTCCGATCTCCTTCCCGAGAAGGCCCTGGTCCTGGATCTCTGCGCCGCGCCCGGAGGCAAAAGCATCGGGCTGAAGCTGAGGAGAACGGACGTGCTCCTCTTCGCAAATGACATCAGCCGTTCCCGCACCCTGGAGATGGCCCACAACGTCGAGAGGATGGGACTTTGCATCCCTTTGCTCTCCGTCGATCCGCTCTCCTTGGATCTCCCGCCGATCTTCGATGCCATCCTTCTGGATGCCCCCTGTTCCGGAAGCGGGATGATTCGAAAGGAGGAGAAGATGGCCCACGACTGGTCCAGGAAGAAGATGGAATCCCTTCTTCCCATCCAGCAGAAGCTCCTGCAAAAGGCATACGCATTGCTGAAGCCGGAAGGAATCCTCGCCTATGCCACCTGTTCCCTGTCGAAGGAAGAAGACGAAGATCAAATCGAAACCTTCCTGAATGAAAACAAGGATGCTTCCGAGATCATTGTCAATGAAAACAAGAAATACGTTCGTGGAAAGCATGGCATCCACCTTCTTCCTGGAACGTTCGATGGAGAGGGCTTCTACTTTGCTTTCGTTCGCAAAGGTCCCGGAAGGAAGGAGCACTGGACTCCGTTCAAAGCCAAGAAAAAATCTCCCGAGGAAGGATATCGTCTCTTCCAGGCCCATCACCAGGACTATCTGGTGGAAGAACTCCCTTCCGACCTCGTCCACCTCCCCTTCCTCAAACCCGGCATCCGCCTTTACGATGCCTCCGAGCATCCGAAGTTCCCCTTCGACCACGACTATTGCAAGGTCACCACGAAATACCCGACACTCGCCCTGACGGAGGAGGAGGCCATCCACTTCCTCCGCGGAGAGGAGATCAGGACGGCTTCCGACAAGGAAGACGGAATCTACGTCCTGACCTATGACGGCCTGAGGATTTCCTTCGCCAAGAAAGTCCAGTCGAAAATCAAGAACTACCTCAACAAGGGGCTCCGGCAGGACGTCCTTCCCGATTCGATTTGAAATCCCTGGCCCGACCTGCTACAATGGCTGTCGCACCGCCAACTTAGCTCAGCTGGTAGAGCAACTGATTTGTAATCAGTAGGTCGTAGGTCCGATCCCTATAGTTGGCACCATTTTTTTGCTCCGTCTGGCGCCTTTGACTTGGGCGCTTTTTTCGATTTGCTCCAGCCTTTCGGCGATTTCGTCTTCCTCCCTGTCGATGTATCCTGCATATGTGTTAAGTAGCATTTCTGTGTTCGAGTGACCGGCCCTCCGTGCCACCCCTTGAGGAGTGAACCCCTCATAGAGGAGCATTGTTAGGTGTGAGTGGCGAAAATCGTGCAGCCTCGGTCTTTTTAGTCCCGTCCTCTCGCATATTTCCTTGACCCTGCGGGCCAACGTGCTATAGGAGAGCCCTTCGAATATCCTTCTCCCGCTCGCCGTCATTTTCGCCCGCTCCTCCAGTTCCTCGTAGATGTCCCTGGGAAGCTTTATCTCCCTTGTTCCTGCCATCGTCTTGGTGTGCTCCTCCAACTTGTTTCGGCTGTATGTGGCCGTTATGGAGATTCTTTGGCGACTTGCCAAGCTCTGCGGTCTTAGTGCGAGAATTTCTCCCCTTCTCGCACCGCTGTAGAAGAGAAGTCGGAAGAAAAGCCTCTCCAGTGGCTTTTTCAGCTCCTTCTCAAAGGTTTCGAAGTCTTCCTCCGTCCATATTGTGTAAATCTTTTTTTGTCGGTCGAATCCCCTTGCCCTGACCTGTGCCCCCTCGATTCCGAGTGCCTCCCTCGCATGGTTGACTATCTGCGCATAGGTCGTCCATAGTGTCCGCTTGTAGCCTTGGCTTATGTCTTTTGCGTCTATGCGTCGCCTTAGCTCCTTTTCTTCTTCTTGGGTCAGCGGGATATTCTTTCCGCTTAGCAATGGCCCCAGGTGCTTCTTTATTCTGGCCTCGATCGTGTCTGCGCTGTCTTTTCTCGTCTCTGCCTCGAGGTGCTCGAGGTATCTTTTTTCGGCCTCCTCGTAGGTTGTTTTTTTCATTCAGTGGCCTTCTTTCCCGTGCGTGCGCTTGCGCGTTTTGCTTCGTCATTTTCTGTTTTACGGATAAATATACGGACATATTTTCATAGGATGGGCGGTGAAGTATTTTCACCGGTCGGCGGTGAAGTTTTTTCACGGGGACGGTGAAGTTTTTTCACACCCTCTCACCGTCCTAGTCGTTCTGGAGCCAGTGCGTTTCGAGGATTATCTTTCGCAGTTGCCTTCGCCTTTCCGACTCTTCGGGCGTCAATACATCCTCTCCCTTTCCGGTCCTTCCCGCTTCCCTCTCGATAGTCGATAGCCCCACGGAGTCCGCGGGCTTCTCGCTCGTTTCCGGCGTCGTCTTCCTTTCCCTCGCCTTTTGCTCCTCTTCCTTCGCCTTCCTTATGGCCTCGGATATCTTCGTGGCCGAGAGCCTGTATGTTTTAGGCCTGCCCTGCTTTCCTTTGGCCGTTATCAGCCCCTTTTCCTTGAGGCGGTTGATTATGTTTATCGTTCCCCTTCTTGTCGTCCCGAGCCAATCAGAGATGTAGTCGAGGGAAAGCCTCGCTCCGTTCTTGGCTTGGCAGAATCCGTGCAACAGTGCATAGGTGAGAAGCTCGTTTCCCTTCAGGCCGAGGCCCGTCTTCATCCATCCTAGGATGGTCACGTAGTTCGTGCTGTTCATTCTTCGCCGTGTCCCCTCTCGAAGGCCTCGTCCTGTCTTTGGCATTCATGCCGTATGGCTCTGGCTAGCCTTCGCAGTTCCTTTTCCTGCTCCTTGCCTCTGTATGAGAGGGCATTCTTGAGGGCCTCGGCTATTTCGAGGGTCGGCCAAACTGGGGTGTTTCTTCTCTTCTTTTCCATTGGGCTTCGTGCTCCTTTCTTGTGTATACGGATTCGGGGCCTTTCTGCTACAATGGAAAAGCCCTTTAGGGTCAACTAATCGGCATTGGCCCCCTGTCTTGTTGGTAGCTTGCAGGGGGCTATTTTTTTGCCGATTTTGTCGCTTCCCGTCTCATCCCTTCTCCTTCTGGCCTTTGTTGCGGTCCAGAATCGGCCTGTAGAGCGTTATTAGGGCCTCCAGCGCGTGTCTCATCAGCTTGGATGCCTCTATGCCCGTCAGGTTTGCGATGGCCTCCAGCGTGGCTTTTTCGCTGGGGGTCAGTCTTATGTTGAGCTGTATGTTTCTCCTCTCACGCTTCGTTTCGGTGTCCTCCTTTGCCAAGATGATATCATCTCTTTCGATTTGTGTATAGCGTTTATTGTTTTTTTGCAATGTTTTCATTGCTATACATTATCTTCCCGCCTTGTCGGCCGTTCGTTCTTTGCCTCGTTCTCGTCCCCATCGGCGTTCAAGCACCCTTTTGTGGGGTGCGTCCCCTCCTATGAGGCTTTGGCTTTCCGAGATTCGGCCCCGTCCGCTGTTGTCGCCTTTCTTGTCGGGCTTGTCTTTTCGGCTCGATGGGTCTATCATTTCCGAAAAGCCCGATGGGGTTCTCCATCGGGAAAGCCTTGACGGCGGAAAGGCCCATCGGGCCTCCGCCGACGTCAGCGAAAACGGGCGTTCCGTCACCGATTCTTCCGATGGCGTTCGGAATTTTCGGAAGTCGAGGCCCATCGCATTTTTACCCCCTCCGGAAGGGGAAAGAATACGCCTTCCCGCAAAATGGGAAGGGATATGTAACACCCTAGTTAGTGCGTCACGGCGTTTTGGCGAAAAGTTCGCATTGCATCGGGAAGATTTCGGAAAATGCCGATGTAAATCGAATGCATATTCATTTTTTTCTTTCCTTTTGAATCGCCTTATTTTTCACAGCTTTTTTGATTCTATTGATCCCTATAGTTGGCACCATGTTCGAAACGACGCGGCTTGGAAGAGCCGCTTTTTTCGTTTCACCATGAAGAGATCAACGATCATCGGAATTTCGCCTTTCGAATTCCAAAAGCCATCGCTTCCTTTCCCTTCCTCCGCGATATCCCGTAAGATTCCCGTCTTTTCCAATCACACGATGGCAGGGCAGGAAAAGAAGGATGGGATTCCGGGACAGGGCCTGTCCGACGGCTCGGGGAGAGGGCCGCTTGCCGCTTCCTTCCTCGATCCTTTTCGTCAGTTCCCCGTATGTCCACGTCTTCCCGTAAGGGAGGGAACGGAGTTCTTCCCACACCCTTTCTTGAAACGGCGTTCCCTTGGGACAGAGAGGAACTTCCAAGGAAGGGATCTTTCCGGAAAAATACTGTCCCAGCCAAAGTTCGGCCCTCGCGAGGATCGCGTTTTTCTCCTCTTGGCAAAGGGGAAAAAGGCTTTCCCGGTCGGAAAACCATGCGCCCAACAGGGCGTCCTTGGAGGCCAAAAGGGTCATCTTTCCGAGCGGGGAATCCACTGTCGAGGCGAAGAGTCCTCCCTCCGGATTGCCAAAGTCGACCGAAACGTCTTTCCAGGTTTTCCCTTTCATCCTTCCGTTCCTTTTCGTTCTTTCTTGGGACATGGGTCGATCGATGGCCGCGTACTTCGCGTCAAAGCTCGATCTCCTCGCTGAGAAGCACGTCGTTTGCGTCCTTGGCGATTTCAATCCGATATCGACCGTGGTCGAAGACGAAGTCGTGATAGTTTCGGTTGAAATACTTGAAATCGTCCTCCGTCAGGACAAAGCGGACCTCGACTTCCTTTCCTTTCTCGATCAAGACCTTCCGGAACCTCTTCAGTTCCCTTCTGGGGCGATAGACGTTCTTGCTCAGCGGCGAAAGGAACAGCAGGACGACTTCCTTCGCGTCTCGATTTCCGTCGTTGCGGACACGGACCGTGACTTCCACCCTTCCCTTTCCGACATCGGCGACAGCCAAGTCCGAATACGAGAAGGGAACGGTGCTCAGTCCATAGCCGAAGGGATAGAGGACAGGGACATCCCGGGTAGTGAAATACCGATAGCCGACATCCAGTCCCTCGGAATAGAGAACGACTGACTCGTCGACATAGGCCGAGGAGGAAGGATAGTCCTCCAGGGATTCGGCGAAAGTCTCCGCCAGCCGGCCGGAGAAGACCTCCGCTCCCGAGAGAAGCCTGGCGAGGGCGTCGCTGACCCTCTCTCCCGCAAATCCGACATAGACGATCGCATCGACAAGGAGTTCCGCTTCGCCGAGCTCGAAGACACCGCCGCCGAACACCAGCAAGACGATCTTCTTCCCGGTTTTCGAGGCTTGTTCTATGGCCAGGGTCTCTTCCTTCGACAGCTTCAGGTCCTGGCGGTCGAAATCCTCGCTGAACAGCGACCTGTCGCCTCCGACACCCATGATCAGGACATCGTTTCGATAGGCCTTCTCGACGAATCGCTTGAAGTTTCCCATGTTGGCGCAGTGCCCCTTGCTCTCGAGAGAGATGTCCCCCTCTTCGACATGGGAAAAGCCGATTTCGCGCAAGGAATCCGCCAATCTCTTGAACTTATGGTCCAGCTTGACCACCGAGCTTCCGCCGCCATTGAAGTAACGGACGGTCGGCGCTCCGCCGACAAGCAACTTCTCTTCCTTGCCCAGCGGCAAAAGACTTCCCTGGTTTTTCAGAAGGACGATTCCCTCCGTGGCGACCTTCAAGGCGAGTTCCTTCCGCTGGGAGAGGCTCTTCTCCACCTTCCTCAACTTCCTTTCCCCTTCGTTCCTCTTCACGAGATCCAAGACCTTTTGTGCGGCATCTTTCAAGGCCTCCTTGTCCAGCCGTCCACTCTCGAGGTCGGAAAGGAGTCTCTTCTCCAGCTCGGGATCATAGGGCATGATCAAGTGAAGTCCGGCGTTGATGGACGCCGTCGGGTCCTTGACGGCGCCCCAATCCGAAACGATCAGGCCATCGAACCCGTGACGGTGTGCATGTTCGTAAAGCGGACGATTCTCGCTCATCCGCACTCCGTTGACCAGGTTGTAGGAGCACATCAAAGTCCATGGGTGGGCCGAGAAAGCGATATCGAAGTTTCGGAGGTAGATCTCCTGCAACGTCCTTTCGTCGACTTCGCTGCTGACCCATTGCCGCTGATACTCGCTGTTATTGCACACATAGTGCTTCAGGCTGCTTCCGACATGCTTCTCGTTCAAGCCCTCGATGTATCCTTTCGCCATTTCGCCGCTGAGATAGGGGTCTTCGCTGAAGTATTCGAAGTTCCTCCCGCACAAGGGATTTCGCTTGATGTTGATTCCCGGCGCAAGCAAGACGTCGAGATTCCTCTCGATCAAATCATCCGCGATGCTCTTGGCGTATTCCTTGGCCAGCTCCACGTCGAACGTCTGAGCCAGAACCTCTCCGGAAGGATAGGAAGTCGAAGGCAATTCCGTCTCTTTCTTCGACAAATCATAGTCGAAGTCGCTCCGGATGCCGACAGGTCCGTCGCTGACATACAAAGTGTCGATCCGGCCATCCAGGTCATTCGTCTGCCATGCGTTCTTTCCGAGAACCAGACGAATCATCTCTTCATAAGAATAGGTGGTCGCCGAGTAACGATCCTTGTTTTCCATCGATTGCACCCCCACGATTGTCTCTTTTCTATTTTAGATTAGATGATTCCCGCTATCAAACAAAACGCGAAAGAGATCTCCAAGACCAAAAGCCAGAGAAAACAGGTGAAGTTGCAGAAGGAATCATCACACGAAACTTCGAGACATGAAGGCAATCCAATTTTGATGCATGGACAAGGAAACATCCGATTTGCTTGCGATGAAATCGCTTTTCTCACATCATTCAATTACTCCAGTGATCAATCATTTGAATGAGGAATTTTTGATATCTGCAAAGGACACTTCGTACAAGCGATTCAGTCGAGCCAGGCGAGCTCCTGCTCCACCTCCCAGAAGCTCTTCCCGTCCCAGATCTTCGCCTTCAGGAACTTCTCCCTCAAGGCGTCCTCGTTGGGACCGACCATCTCCTGCTGGCTGAAGTCGATCCAGTGGCCGTTTTCGTCCAGGATATCCTCGTAGTACTTGTTGTCGATGTTCCTGGCCCGCCACTTCATGATCCGGAGATGCATGTTTTTCTTCTCATCGACATAGCTGTCCAGGAAATAGATGAAACCGTGGTAGAAGATCGTCGCGTCCGCGTTCCACCACCCCGTGTCCAGGAACTGGCTGAGGTTACCATATCTTCTGTCGGAAGGCGTGCGGAAGGAAAATATCGTCTTCCTGGAGCTTGATGACATTGAGAACGCCTCCCTTCGGAATCCTTTCAGGCTTTTGGAAAAAGTCCTTTCCTCGGTGGCCGAGGAAGGAAGGAACTATGTGTTCATCGACGAGATTCAGCTCTGCCAGGAAGTCACTAATCCAGAGGCTCCCGACGACACGATATCTTTTATCGATACCTGCAACAGTCTCCTCAAGCATCCGGAAATCGATCTCTATATCACGGGATTCAATTCCAGAATGCTCTCAAGCGATATCCATACCCGCTTTCGGGACAGGGGAGATGAGATCCATGTCACCCCTTTGACCATCGACGAAATTTTGGGGAAAGAGCAAGATTCCCCGGAGTCTGTTTTCAATAACTATCTTCTCTATGGCGGGCTTCCTCTGGTCGCATCGGAAAGCGATCCTGCCAAGAAGGCGAAGTACCTGACTTCGGTCATGAACGAAACCTATCTGAAGGATATCGTTGCCCGGAACAATTCCGCTTCCGACAAGGGCCTTAGGAACTTGGGAAGGATTCTTGCGACCACGACGGGTAGCCTGACCAACATCGATACGATTGCCAATACCCTGACCTCCACATATAAAGAGAAATTCTATTGGTCCAAGGTCAATGATTTCATCCGAGCCTTCAAGGATTCCTTCCTCATAGAAGAAGCGGAAAGATATGATCTCGTCGGGAGGAGGAACATCGAAGCACCACACAAGTTCTATTTCACAGACAACGGGCTGATGAACGCCTTCAGCGATTTCGCGCATTTCGAAAGGCAGCAGGCTTTGGAGTGCGCCGTCTACAATCATCTACGGGCAAGCGGATATTCTGTGGAGATCGGAGTTGTTCCCATCCGGAAGATGGAAAACGGAAAACGTTCGATGAGAACATATGAGGTCGACTTCATCGCCACAAAATATCTGACGAAGTACTATATCCAGGTGGCCTGTTCCCTCGGCGGGGTCGATAAGGAGAGGCAGGAGAAGGTATCCTTGAACGCAATCCACGATTCCAATGCAAAGATTGTGCTGGTGGGAGAGGACATTCCCCCGATGAGGGATGAGGCGGGCATTTTGACAGAACCGGTCTTGACCTTCCTCAGAAAGGGCTGCCGCATTTAGAGAAGGGTGGCAATTGCCATCCGTTTCTCAAAGGCTTATGCGTTGCGCTCCTTTGCACGAGAAATCGTGTTGGTGTTCGTTTAGAAACGAATGCCAGCAAGAAAACGAACGATAATGGCGTCCCAAGGCACGCTATAACCGGACGGAGAAATGTGTTTCAAACCATGGAGGCCTTCCGCTTGTTCCACGAGTCGACCTTTTATTTGGCGCACAAAGCTGACCGAATCCCTTTTTCAGAAACGCATACCCATAAAGACAAGAATTTTATCGATATTTTCCAAAATATTTATCTTCACCAGCTCTTCTGACTTTTATTGCTTCTCTTTTATATTTGAACCTGCCCAAGAGATAGGCTTTGTGTTGGAACATAATCTGCGCTACCCATAGTCCTCGCTTGCTATCAAAATGAACGCCTGTAACGCCTGAGGTGTTGTTTTTGTTGCGTTTCCTATCCTTTTGAATAGCAGCCTTCATAGTTCCATCAACTAGTCCTCTATCTAGATTAGGAAAGTTAGCCCTATTCTCATCATTCTTGCAGCCGCACGAAACAGTCTCTCCTGTAGTAAGTTGGGCTGTTGAAACATAGCAGATATTTCCGCACTCACACCGACACTTCCAATAGTTCTTTTTATTTTTGGTATATGCAAACTCAAGAACAGTCAACCTACCAAACTTCTGACTTGTATGATCTCTCCACCTAAACCTTCTGCATCCACAGGATTTAACATGACCAGAATGTGGCTTATTGATATTAACTTCTATTTCCTTACCACATATATATTGACTAATATTTAATTCGTTTTAAGATATCTACTTGTATATGAAAAACTTACCAATTTTTAGACTATTTTATCAAAATAAAGAAACAATAAAATTAGCTCTGCCTGTATTTATAGAACTAATTTTAGGTGTATCGATTGGCTATATAAATCAATTTATGTTTGCTGGAATTCCACAAGCAACAAATGCCATCGGTCAAGTAAATCAAGTTACAAATATCTTTATTGTCTCTTTTACAGTATTATCATCTTCTTCTTTAATTTTGATCACTCAACTTAAAGGTTCTAATAATAACGAAGGAATTAAAAAGATATATCCACTAACTTTATCAATTAACCTTATTTTAGGTTTATTAGTTTGTTTAGTTCTACTTTTAATTTCCTTTTTTATATTTAATTTAATGGATGTAGATACTCAAATAATTCCTCTTGCTAAATTATATTTATATATATCTGCACCATCTCTTATTTTTTATTCGCTAAATCAAGCATATTCTAGTTTTTTAAGAGCTAATAAAAAGATGGTTCAACCAACAATTATTTCTTTTGCAACAAATATATCTAATATAATAATTTCGGCAATTGTCATATGGGGAATACCAGACTTAAGTATTGAAGAAAAAATTATTGGTGTTGGTTTTTCTACACTTATTTCCAGATTTATTTCTTTTTTAGCTTCGTACTTGTTTTTTAAAATTAGTATAAAAGAAAAAATATCTTTAAAAGAATTAAAACCATTCCCTTGGAATTATTTAAAAAAACAACTTAAAATCGGCTTACCAACAGCTGGAGAAACACTATCTTATAATTTATCTCAGTTTGTTCTAGCAATTATTGTAAATATGTCATGCAATGTCTTAGATCAAAACTTAAGAACCTATATCATGACCTTTACTTCTATAATATATTTATTTGCGAACGGAAGTGGTATTGCCATGCAAGTAATAGAAGGAAATTTGCTTGGACAAGATGATAAAGAAAAAGCTAGTAAATTAGTTTCTGATACTGGAAAAATGGCTAGAATTGTATCTTTTATTATGTCTATAATTGTTTTGGCGATAGCTTTCCCGGTGTTTTCTGCATTAATGCAATCAGCTGTCGATAACCCAACTATTAATGTTAATAATGCAGATTCTATATATTGTGGGCTTACTGCTGTATATTGTTTACTAATAAATGTGGTTTTAGAGCAAGGAAGAGCTACAAACCTAGTTTATGTAAAAGGATTAGAAACTGCAGGAGATATTGCTTTTCCAGTAACAAGTTCAATTTTAACATCATGGATTTTAACAGTTGGTGTTTCAGCCCTCCTTTGCCTTGTGTTTGATTTAGGAATATACGGGGCTTTTATAGGGGCTTGCTTAGATGAATGTGTAAGAGGAATTAGTTTTTATATAAGATGGAAAAGAGGAACTTGGAAAAAGTTTAATTTATTAAGAGGTTTAAAAAATAATTAAAATATAAATGCCATTTTTTTAAGTATGAAAAATT
Source organism: uncultured Bacillota bacterium (assembly GCA_949290645.1). Lineage (GTDB taxonomy): Bacteria > Bacillota_I > Bacilli_A > RFN20 > CAG-288 > Enterosoma. The sequence goes on along the minus strand of CASESG010000001.1, from coordinate 126,739 downwards.
TTAATTATGGTAACTTATGCTTTCCTAATAGATATAATTTATACCACTCTTTCTTTGTTAATTTAATATTCATAGCAATCATTGCATCTTTTAAATGTGCAATACTTGAAACACCTACGACAGGTGTTATATTAAAAGGCATTGTATAAATAAAAGATAAGGCAATACTAACTTTACTGACTTCATATTTATTAAATAATTCATCTAAATAATTATTTAATTCAACATATTTTGGACTATTTATAAAACTACCTTCTGAAAGTGATTTTTTTAAAGGAGACCAAGCTTGTAATGAAATATTACATAAATAACAATATATTAGAGCTTCTCCACTTTTATCATTTGCTAAATCATCATTAGTATTCATATTTAAAATATCATCAATTAATTGGGTACTTGTAATAGAAAACGATTTTGTATTAGAAGTATGTGTATATAAGAGAAGCAATTGAGTTCTAGTTCCTTACCATCATATCACTCCCTCCTCGGAAGGAGTGAGCGCGAATTCATCTTTCCAGCCCGCACAGGGCCAGTTCCTCGTCCGTCATCCCGTCCATGCAGAGCAGCCGCCGCGAGTGCCTGTTGCAGTCCGGCGATATCTGCGTCATGCAGAACTCCAGGTTCGCCTGGGAGTTCATCGTGACCCTCTTCCTGAGCTTCGCCTTCACCCTGCCGTTGAACGACTCGATCGCGTTCGAGGTGTATATCGACTTGCGTATCGGAGAGGGGAAGCCGAGGTACGTGAACAGGTTCGGCATCGTCAGACACTCCGTCAGGGAACGGTAGGTCTTGGACCACTTCGCGACGAAATCCCTCAGCCTCGACATCGCCTCCTCCTTGGTCCCGACGCCCTCGTATACGGCCTTGAAGTCCTCCGCGATGGCCGACCTGTCCCTCTGGCGTGCCTCGGTCATTATGTTGCGGAGGACGTGTACGAGGCACCTCTGATGCCTGGCCTCGGAGAAGACCCTTCCTATGGCCTCCGGCATGCCGTTGAGGCCGTCCGTGATGAAGAGCCTGACGTCCTTGCACCCACGGCCCCGAATGTCCTTCAGAGGCCCTTCCCAGACGCCTGCGCCCTCGGCAGGCACCACCCAGAAGCCCAGCACCTTCTTGCGGCCCTGAGGGTTATTCCGAGGGCCACGAGGACGCATTCGTTCTCTACCGTCGGCACGCCGTCCTGGTATTGCCTCTTCAGCGTTATCCAGGTGCCGTCGAGGAAGACGAAGGGACAGTCTTCGAGCTGCTCCGACATGAAGTCCCTGTATTCGCCGTAGGCGGCGTTCACGACCTTCTGGATGGTCGTCTCGGAGAAGGAGCAGCCGCTTTCGGCCTTGAGGAACTTGCGGATCTCGGAGTAGGTCATGTCCCCACGGTAGAGGCCTAGGATGTCGTTGCAGAGGCCGGAGAGGGAATGCTTGTAGGGCGGAAGCCTGTCGGCGTAGAGGTTGCCCCTGTCGCGGGGTGTCTGGACGTTTATCTTCCCGAAGGAGGTCTTGAAGGTCCTGACGTAGCTGCCGTTGCGTATGACGGCCTGTCCGTCCCCTTCGGGGTTTGCGACGAACTCGGCGAAGTCGGTCAGGAGGAGGGAGTCGAGAGTCCTCTCGACGCAGTCGCATATGAACTTCTTTCCCCGTTCCATATCCTCGGCGAAGCCGAATGTTGTAGAATCTTCCATGGCAGTTGGGTCCTTTCTTTGTTTTTTAAGGCAAAACTAGAATAGCCCAACTGCTTTTCTCTTGCGAGATTTTCGGGCCGCCAAGCTTCTTCTTTGAGTGAGCATATGCTCAAAGAAGAAGCTTGGGGTTACTGCCATACACATACTTCTCTGCAACTACCTTAGCCTTGTAGCAACTTGATAACAAAAGAAGAAAAATAATCATGTTTTAGAGCAAAATCTACACGGCGTAGGTATTTTTACACACGTCATGCCTTTGAGAAGTCCTTTGCACACCCCCTCATAAAACGAATATTAACTTCATCATATTTGAGTCCATTCTTGTTGAAGATTATGTTCTCTAATCGGGATGGGCATTTTTATGGTCAAAAGACTTTTGTTTTTTTCAAAATCACCCCATCAAAACACCTTAGTTTTCTCCATTATGGCGAGAAGGAGATATGTGTGCTCTTCTCAGAAAGGAGATTTTTTATGAAACACAAACTTAAAATCTGCGTTTCTAAGAAATCTCCAAAGGACGGAGTAGTCACTTATAAAAAAATCTCGCCAGAAGTAAAGGTTAAAGACTTTATTGGCGATTTTAATAAAGTAACAATAATCGTTCCTAGAGATTCAGCTGACTATGGAAGAATTTTAACCATTAATCACTTTAAGCTGATCACTTTTTGTAAAGCCAAAATTATTGCGCAGTATACTTATTATAACGATTGGGCAATAATAGCAGCAAACTGCGCAAAATTGTTTACTTATTAAAAACTGCGCAGTATAATACTATCGAAATAAGAGGTGTATTTATGATAATACGTGAAAAATATTTAAAACAAATACGACCTTTTTACGACAGTGACTTAGTCAAAATAATAACCGGCATAAGAAGATGTGGAAAATCGGTTATTCTAAAAACTATATATGATGAAATAAACCATTTCTCTTCAAATACAATATATCTAGATTTTGAAGACGCTGCTGATTTAAAAAAAGCTGATTCGGCTGATTTGTTGTTAAATTATGTAGAACAAAACAAAAAAGATGGAAAAAGCTATATATTTTTAGATGAAGTACAAAATGTAAAAGATTGGGCAATTGCGGTAAGAACTCTTAGACTTCATAATAACTCTGTATTTATATCTGGCTCTAATTCAAAGTTGCTATCCAAAGAGTTTGCTACCGAATTGTCTGGGAGATATGTTTCCTTTAGGATTAGACCTTTCGTTTATAAAGAAATTGTTGACTATTCAAATCAAATAGGAAGAAATTTTAATGTTACAGATTATTTAATATGGGGAGGCTTTCCAAAAAGATTTGATATGGAAAACGAAGAATCAACAATTAGATATTTAAAAGATTTGGAAGACACAATTGTTATCAAAGATTTAATAAAAAGATATAAAATCAGAAAGCCTGATATATTTAACAAGTTCGTTAATTTTGTTTTGAGAAATAATTCTAGAATATTGTCGGCAAGATCGATTCACAAATACCTAGCCGGCCAAGGCATTGAGTGTTCGTCAAATACAATATTAGGTTATATGCATTACCTTAAAGAGGCCTATGTTATCGATGAATTGCCGCAATACTCTACAAAAGTTAAAAGAGAATTAAGTTTTAATCATAAATTATATAATTCAGATGTATCCTTTAATTCCTTAAAAGTTGATAATAATAGATATGATTTCGACCATAATTTAGAAAATATTGTATATAATGAACTATTATATATGGGATACGATTTAAAAGTGTTTGATAACAAGGGAAAAGAAATAGATTTTATAGCGACAAAAAACGGGAAAACATATCTAGTGCAAGTTGCTTATAGTGTTGTTGATGAAAAAGCTTATAAAAAGGAATTTAGTGCATTTTCTCATTTGGATAATAGCAATCAAAAAATATTGATAACAAATGATGCAATAGACTATTCAACATCTACAGTACGTCATATTAGACTTGAAGATTTCTTGTCGATGGATGAATTATAATTTTCCATATTTGAAAGCAAATATCACTGCAAATGTCTCAGCAATATCTTCTCTTAATAAAGCTGTGCAAATAGTTTTTAGTTTAATAAAAAGTAATCCTAAAATTACAAGAAGTGAAATTTCTACTAAAATAAACAAAACGATAAGAACGGTTCAAAGAATAACGGATCAATTGGTTGAAAAATGGTTATCTTATAAGAATCGGAAACAACCAATATGGCTATTGGGAGGTCATAGACAATGAAAATTAACTCATCAAATTCTCGTGTTTTTCTTATAAAATTGATGAAATATTAAAAAAATATTGACAATAACAATTATAAATGGAGAAGTGCTATTGCCAAGATTACCATCACTGATAGTACTCACATTTCAGAAACTACAAAAAGCGGCATAACAACTGATTTTGAGATCGGAAAAATAGAAGATCAAACATTTTATGAATTTTGAGAAAAAATAAAAGGAGATAAATTAAGTAAAAAAATAAACTTTAAAAATATAATAGAAAAACAAGATAAAATTTTAATATTCTACGCCATGTAAAACGCTTAAGGGTATGCATTGTAGTAGTAGGTTGGCATCAGAAAGCGATACGAACCCTGTCGTTCGATCCGCCCGGGGTTCGTTTTTTCGTTTCTGAGAAATCGGACGAAAGGATGCAAAAGAAAACGAATGGAGAAGAGGAAGAAAAGAAGAAGGGAGGCGGATGGAAGAAAGAGAAGAGCACTCAAAGAAAGTGTCGTCCGCAATGGTTAGAAGCGAGTCGGGAAGGGTGACTTCCCTCAGAGAGGGAGAATGTTCGAAAGCTCCGAACCCAATCTCACGAACCCCTTCTGAAATATAGACAGTCTCTAGTTACGAAAAGTAAAATGCATGATCTCCAATCTCCTGAATTGTAGAGGGGATGGACAATGATTTCAACCTGGAATATCCAAAGGCAAGGCTTGCGATGGAGGTGACCGGGATGCCGTTATAGTACTCTGGGATGACGACGTTTTCGTTTGAGGATGTGTAGCTCGTGATTTCGTAAGTTCCGTCCGGCTTGATCGAAAATTCAAGACCTTCGCTCAGGGGGTCTCGAACGTAGACGTTGCACGCGTCGTAAAACTGATTCGATTCTGCGGCGACCCAGGTCTCTCCGATTTCCGTTGCGACCAAACGCCTTGTCGAATCGACCGTGACGACCGATTCGTTTCCGGAAGTCCAGGTGAGGCTATCCTGGCATTCAATCGGATCGATGCTGAACTTCAGGTCATAGGCCTCCCTGACGTAAAGGTAGACCTGCTCTTCATCGATCTCGAACGATCCAGCATAGACTTCGATGGTGATCTCGGCCTGGATGACGGTGCCTTTGACGACGATTTCCGCAAAGATGATAGAGGCTCCTTCCCCGATGGCTTCCACGAGACCATTCTCGTCGATTGTGCAGACATCCAGAGATTGGGACCACCAGGTGACTTCCGTTGTCTCGACGCCGTCAAGAAGGGCGCGAAGCTGCCTTTTCTCCCCAATTGCCAGGCGATTTTCTCCTCCCTGGATGGTCAAGGCGGGCGATGAAGATGAAGAAGAAAGGCTTTCGAGGAAGCTCGAAAGGTCGTCTCCCGTGAGAGTCGTCGACGATGGGGATGTCAACGTGGAACCAGGAATGATGTCGCAGGAGACCAAAGTTGCGAGAAAGGCGATCGATACGATCGTCAAAAGCTTCCGGTGTTTTTTCATTGCGTTTCCTCCGTTGCTGCCGAGATACGGTAATTGCCGATGTCTGAGGAATAGTAAAGGAGTCGGCAGGAGATTGGAAAGCCAGTTTTGACCCCTACGGGCGATTTCGGCTTTCCTTGGGGACCATCGTCGTCACCGCCGCCTTGAGGATCAATTCCTGCGCTCCCTTGGCGATGCCGACGAACAGCATGGGGAGGGAATGGAACTCGAAGACGAAGAGGGAGAAGCCGCTGAAGAGAAGCGTGGCGAGAATGAGGGAGAGGACGCCGAGCCGATCGTAGAGCTTTCCGAAGGCGATGGCTTTTTTAGGAGGATTCTCCGCCCTTTCGGAAATCGGAAGGAAAGGGTGGACTTCCCATCACAAAATCACGATTTTATCTACTAAACGAGAAATTGTTCGAAGATCGAGCGTCCGTTGGGTCCGCGACGATGTACGGCATCCGTCCGGGCCGTCGGTTACGGCACGAGAAGAAAGGCCGAAGACTTCCGAAAGAGCCTTTCGGCGACCTTCTAGGAGGGAGATTCTCCGTCCTCCTTCTTCTCGGCGTGAACGACAAGCTGCGGATAGGGAATCGTGATGCCATTCTGGTCGAAGAGGATCTTGATCTCGCGGTTGATGTCGCGCTGCACCTGATAGCGCATCATCTCGTTGCATTCGGCAGTGATGCGGAGCACGACGCCGCTGTCGGAAAGCGACTGGACGCCGACGTAGGTCGGTCCGTTGACGATGGCCTTGTACTTTTCCTTGATCTTTCCCAGGTTTTCCTTCAGGACTCTTTCGACTCTCTCGATGTCGTCGCAATAGCTGATGGCGACGTCGCAGACGGCCGTCGACAGCTGGGAGGTCATGTTGATCAGCGTCCGGATGTCGGAGTTGTTGATGACCTTGACGTCTCCGCCGGCATCCTCGATCTTCGTCGTCCGGATGCCCATCTCCTTCACGGTCCCGCGGAAGCCGTCGACGATGATGATGTCGCCGATCTCAAAGGTATGCTCGAAGACGATGAAGATCCCGGCGAAGATGTCCTCGATCAGGGGCTGGGCTCCCAGTCCGACGACGAGGGACAGGATTCCGGCGCTCGCGAGCAGGACGGTCGTGTCGACCCCAAGCGTTCCCAGGATGGCGAAGATCAGGACGATGGCGCCGCAGTACTTCGCAAAGCTCGAGAGCAGGTTTGCCAGCGCCCGTCCCCGCCGGAACCTCGGCCCGACGAGGCGCAGCAGGAGCCGGACGAGGTGCGTGATCGAAAGGACGACGAAGGTCAGCGAAAGAAGGCGGACGAACATCTCCAGGACGTATTCGGATGCCGTCGACTCCGTCGGGAACGCCGCGAAGGGATTGAGGACCTGATACCAGTGCACGTCCTTCCAATAGTAGGAGCCGACGATCAAGAGCACGTAGGCGGCAAGGATGACGGCGACGAAGAGACCGTGGACCAGCAACTTCCATCTCGGGTTCTTCTTCATGGGGGAACCTCCTTTCTGGGTCTTCTATGCGGATGATGCCAGCGTTTCGAACGAATAGCTCAGGTAGCGGAAGGTGTCTCGGGAGGAATCCCGGATTTCCATGGTGTAGGCGGTTGAGGGTGTCAGTCCGCCCATGGTCAGGCCGATTCGGGACGTTCCGTCGATGGGAACCATCTCGAACATCCTCTCTTCCTCTGTTCCGTCCGTCCTTCGAAGGTAGGCACGGATGGCCTCGAGGGGAACGTCTCCGAGGTCGACTTCCACCTGGAAGGACGTCTCTTCGATGCCGAGGGTCTCCGGGACGACTTGCATCGGTGTGTAGTAGCGGAAGGAGAGAGAGCCGACGTCATATCCTTCTTGGCTCAGATCGAGACGATACTCGGAATAGGGGGAAGGAAGGGTCAGGGTCAGTCGGTCGTCGGTGAAGAGGGCGAAGTCGTTCAAGGTCTCGTCGTTCAGGCAGGTGAGTTGGGCATCGACCAGATATCGGCTGGGATTGTCGATCCGGAAGGTCAGGTCGTAGACCCCGTTTGCGATGTCGAAGTCCGCATCGTCGATCGTGATCTCGTATCGAGGAACGGGAATCGTCTGGAAGCGATAGGAAAAGTAGGTCAGCGTCGGTCGCCGGGCATCCCGTATTGTCAGGAGGTAGTCGCTTTCGGCCTCAAGCTGATCGGTTAGGACATAGAGGGCGTAGCCATCGGGGGCTGCCTCCAATTCGATGACTTCGTCATTCTCGATGTCTTCAATCGATACGTCGATTTGTGTGATATCGATATCTCCATAAAGCAACCCCATGTGAACGGAGGAGATGCCGATTTCGACTGCCTCATCGATCAGTTCCATTCCACGATAGTCGCTGAATCTCGTCTGTCCCACCAGGTAGTCTTCCTGGTAGAGCTCGAGACGATAGGAGGAGAGGATGGTCGGCAGAGTGAATCGATACTGGCCGTCGGTCTCGACAAGGTGCTGCGTCCAGGTCTCGTCGTTCTCGCAGACGAGCTTTGCTTCGATCGGATATTCGTTGGGGTTTTCGATGAGGAAGGTCAGGTCGTATTGTTCCCTTTCCTTGTCGAATTCGCTCTCGTCGATTTCGATGTCGTAGTGCGGAATCGCCAACGTCGTGAAGGAATTCTCCCCTTCCAGCGAGATTTCCCTGCCCTCTTCGAACCCCTGCACATAGTAGGTCGACTGTGGAAGCAGGTTCGAGAACTCCGTTCGGTATCGGTTCTCCTGTTCCGTCGGCAGCAGTTCCGTCGACTGAACGATCTGTCCTTCTTCGTCGGTGAGCTGGATGCTCACTTCTTCGAGATCGATGTTTTCCGCTTCGAAGAAGCACTGTGCCTGACGGATGCCGATGATGTTCTCCTCAGGAAGCAGGGCTAGGGAGGTCGAGAACCCGATGGTCGTTCCGACGACGATCGCACCGATTCCGACGGCCAGGCCCACCGCTCCTCCGACGGAACCGCCGACCGCTGTCGCGGCCTTGGAGGCCGTCTCCTCGGCGCTGGACGATTCTTCCTCTTCGGACGTCGAAAGAAGGCCGCCTGAAATCGCGAACTCGTTATACTCTCCCGTCTCGTGTGAGGTCTCCTTTGCGACTCCCCTTTTGTCTTCCGCAAGATGGCGGAATTCTTCTTGTGAGTCCTGCTCGTTCAAGTGGCTCATAAGTGCTCCTTGCTCAATTATGGCATGGGCGAGGAGCGTGCGTCAATAGAAGGGGAATGTGAGTCCTCGAAGAAACGCATCGAAAGGAAGGACCCTGCCCTTTCTTCTTCTTTGAATCCTGCATCATGGGAAGGAAGGCGTGGATTCAATCGATTCGAATGCACTTCGACTGTCCATCCTGTCATAGGCCGTCGGCGATGGAGGATCAGGGAGAAGTCTTCGAACGCACAACCGACCTTGTCCGCGCGCTAGGAGAGACGATGCCGTTGTGGGGACTCCTGATCGAAAGGCGTCGACTGTCCGCTTTTCGTCAAATCAATCTTCTTTGGAATGAAATGGGCATCTTTCTTTGATACACTGCTGATTCTTCTTTGAAAACTCGCATACAATTCCGAAAAGGTATCGGATGTCAATAGAGCGTCAAACAATCGCACCAACTTTGCACCGAAGAAAGAAAAAAGCCCGATTTCTCGGGCGTTTTTTCGTCTCTGGTGGGCTTAAGCGGGATCGAACCACTGACCTCTTCCGTGTGAAGGAAGCGCTCTCCCGACTGAGCTATAAGCCCACAAGGCAGATGCTATTCTACCATTGCCAAGACGAATGTTTCAACAGACGGGCTTGACTTTTCCTCTCGCAGAGTCTATATTCTCTTTTGCGAAAAACGAGAGAGGAAAGAGGACACCCGTCCCGCCTGACTGGATTCTGTTCCGGTAGGCCAAACGCCTGCTTCTCAAACGAGGATTCCCGATGGAATCCTGTTGTTTGGAAAGAGTGCGATTTGTGCGGGTTCCTGCTTCCGGGAACCCGTTTTTCGGTCACGGAGGTACAGTCCCATATATAACGGTTATCAGCAAGGATTCCGACCCAGGAGCAATTACGATCGTGACTTGGTCAACGACAGGATTCATTTCAAGGAAGTCCTTCTCATCGGCCCCGATGGCGAAAGCTACGGAGTCGTCCCGCTTCGCGTCGCCCTTCAGAAGTCCATGGACATGCAGCTCGACCTGTATTGCGTCAGCCCGCAGGCCCATCCCCCCGTCTGCAAGATCATCAACTACGGAAAGTTCAAGTTCGAGAAGGGAAAGAAGGAAAGGGAAGCCAAGAAGAACCAGAAGAAGACCGTCGTCAAGGAAGTCCGCTTCACCGCTACGACCGACAAGCACGACCTCGAGACGAAGGCCAAAGCCGCCATCAAGTTCCTCGGGGAAGGAATGAAGGTCAAGATCGCCGTCTTCATCAAGGGAAGAATGATGCAGCGTATGGACATCGTCAAGCAGACGCTCAACGACTTCCTGGAGATGGTGAAGGACTATGCCACGCCCGACAAGCAGCCGGAACTGATGGGCCGCGACTATTCCGTGATGCTCAGCCCCATCAAGAAAACAGGAGGAAACCAGCATGCCTAAGATGAAGAGCAAGCGCAGTGCCGTCAAGAGATTCCGCTTCACTGCCAATGGCGAAGTCAAGAAGTGGAACCAGAACACATCCCACCTTTCCCACAACAAAACCCACAAGTTGATCCGCCACAACCGTAAGGCCCGATACCTGAAAGCGACCCAGACGAAGATCGTCCGTCAGCTTATCAGCAAGTAAGGAGGGAGAGAAAAATGAGAGTCAAGCGTGGAACAGTCCGTCACGACAACCGCAAACGCATCCTGAAGAGAGCCTCCGGCTACTTCGGTGCCCGCCATCGTCTGTACAAAACGGCCAAGCAGGCCGTCATGAAGGCCGATGCCTATAGTTTCAACGGCCGCAAGGAAAGGAAGCAGGACTACCGCAAGCTGTGGATCCGTCGTATCTCCGCCGCCTGCAAGAACGAAGGCCTCTCCTATTCCAAGTTCATGTACGGAATGAAGCTGGCCAACGTCGCCCTCAACCGCAAGATGCTCAGCGAGATCGCCGCCAACAGCCCAGATCAGTTCCACAGCCTCGTCGAGATGGCCAACAAAGCCATCGCCGACAACGCTGCCGCCGCAAAGTAAGGATCCTTCGACAAAAGGAAAACGCCGGTCCAGAGCCGGCGTTTTTTCATGCCCGATTGTCGGAATCTTCTCTCAGAAGGCTTCCTTCTCCTCCTTGACGATGTGCTCCACCTTCACGTTGCGGACGCATTCCTTGACCATGGAGGTGAAGTCATAGGCCTTCTCGATCTCCTCGACCTTCTCCATCTTCGGATGGGTGACCGGATCCTTGAGGGTGAAGATCGTGCAGCAATCTTCGTAAGGACGGATGGAGATGTCATAGGTTCTTATCTTCTTCGCCAAATCGATGATCTCGGTCTTGTCATAGGTGCAAAGGGGACGCATCATCGGAAGGGAACAGGCCTCTTCGATGACCTTGACCGAATAGAGGGTCTGGCTTGCGACCTGACCGATCGACTCGCCGGTGGCAAGGACGAGGTCGTTGTGCTGATAGGCCAGGGCGCAGCTGATCCTCATCATCATGCGGCGCATGACGGTGACGCAATAGCTCGGCCCGGCCAGCTCATAGACCTTTTTCTCGAGGGCGGTGAAGGGGACGATGTAGAGCTTGATGTCGCTCTGGTAGTCGTTGAGGACATGAAGCAGGTCGTGGATCTTGTCGATGACCCGGTCGGAGGTGTAGGGAGGGGCGGCGAAGTGGACCATCTCCAGCTTGACTCCTCTCTTCATCATCAGATAAGCGGCAACAGGCGAGTCGATTCCGCCCGAGATCAGCATCAAGGCCTTCCCGGCGATGCCAAGGGGGTATCCCCCGATTCCCTTGTCCTTGATCCCGTAGACGAAACAGCCCTCCTTGCGGATCATTACGTGGATCATCAGCTCCGGATGGTGAACGTCGACCTTGCTCTCGGGGCAGGAGGAGAGGATCTTTCCGCCGATGTGGCGGTTGACCTCGTCGGAGTGGAGCGGGAAGTCCTTGTCGACCCTCCGGCAGTTGGCCTTGAAGGTCTTCGCTCCGCTTCTTCGATAGAGTTCAAGGCTTTCTTCCTTGATGGCCTCGATGTCCTTGGCGACGGCCTTGGCATGGGAGAAAGAGAGGATGCCAGGGACTTTGGAAAGCTTCTCCTTCACCTCCTCATAGGGAGTGCCGTTGAGCAGGATGTAGATGTGGTCCTTCTTGATCTCGTAGCTCAGAAGGGGAAAGTCCTTCAGTGCCGTCTTGATGTTCTTCCCCAAGAGGCGGATGAAGTCCATGATGTTCTTCCCCTTGGTGGAAAGTTCTGCGAAAAAGACGATGATGCGATCGCTGTCCATCTCAATTCTCCTTATCTGTCGTCCTCAGGATGTCTTCCAGCTGCTCAAGGAAGATCTCTCCCTGGGAGAGATCCTCTTCCCCCGAGAAGGAAAGACGGATGGCGTTTCGGGCCGTCCGGAGGTCATAGCCCGCATTTCTCACCACGTAGGAATAGCCTTCCTCGCGGCTGGAGCAGGCGCTTTTCGTCGAGACGTAGATTCCTCTCTCCGACAGGGCCTCGCTGACGATCGAGCCCTTGTGCTCCATCAAGGCGAAGGAGAGGATGAAGGGAGTCGCATCCACAGGAGAGAGGATCAAGACCTCCGGGATCTTGGAAAGTCCCTCCCGCAGGAATAAGTTGAGCTTTTTTGCCTTATGCCGTCTTTCCTCGAGGGTCTTCAAGGAGAGGCGAAGGGCCGTCGCAAGCGAGCAGTCCAAAGGGACGGGAGAGGTTCCGGAGCGATATCCGTTCTCCTGGCCACCGCCCAGGATCTGGCTGTCGAGCTGGACATCCTTGCGCTTGAGCAAGATGCCCGTTCCTTTGATCCCGCCGATCTTGTGCCCGGAGAAGGTCAGGAGGTCGAAGAAGAGGGAGGAGAGTTCCTCCTTCCCGATGGCTTGGGTGGCATCGACATGGAGCTTGGCCTTGCTCTTGTGGACGATCTCAAAGACTCTCTTCAAGTCGAAGATCGTTCCCAGCTCGTTGTTGACCGCCATGACGCTGACAAGGGAGGTCTTGTCGTTCAGGGCCGTCTCAAGGCCTTCATAGTCGAGCCTTCCTTCCTTGTCGAAATCCAGATAGACGACCTCGAAGCCTTCCTTCTCCCTCTTGCGAAAGACTTCCAGGACAGAGGGATGTTCGGCCTTGGTCGTGATCAGTCTCTTTCCCCAGGACTTCGCATGGTCGCTGACGCCCTTGATGGCGAGGTTGTTTCCCTCGGTCGCTCCCGAGGTGAACAGGCATTCCTCCGGAAGCAGGTGGAAATAGGAGGCGATCTGCGCCCGAGCCCGGTCGAGAAGATGAAGGACCTTACTTCCCAGGGCGTGGTTGGAGGCGGGATTGGCGAAGTCTTCCTCCGAGACCTTGACAAAGGTGTCCAGGACTTCCTTTCTCGTCCTGGTCGTGGCGGCATTGTCGAAATAGATCTCAGGCATTGTTCTCTTCCTGGCTGACCGTGAAGGTCCTCTTCACCTCGAGGGCGCTCTCCTTGGCCTGGAGGAACTGACCGTTCCAGTACTGGGAGACGGCCTCCTCGATCAAGGGGCGGCTGTCCTTGAAGTCATCCCGATAGAGGTTGGCTTCGAGGATGGCTTTCCTCGCCTCCCTCTCTTCCTTCCTCTTCTCCCGGACTTCCTCGAGGAAGCGCTCCGTCTTCTCCAAGAACGGATCGAACATCTCCTTGGCCTTCTCGACATCGACCGGGGTCTTGTAGAGGATCTGGTCGATGCGAGAGAGTTCCTCGAAAAGCGGAGGGATGATCTTCTCCGTCTTCTTCTCCAGGGCCTCGACGGAAAGGCGCTGGATCTCGCCCTTGCTCTCGAGCAGAGAGAGGTCGAGACGGCGCAGTTCTCCATGGATGTGCTGGCACACCTTCTTGAGGTTGGTGAGATAGTCGGAGTAGGAGTCGAGAATCTTGTTCACCTTCTCCATCTCGTTGTTCATCTCCTCGGCGCAGTTCATGATGATGGTGTAGGGACGACGCTGGGAGGTGTCCACAAAGGAAATCAGGTCCCGTTGGAGGAAACCGATGCGCTCAATATCCTTCTTCAGGGAAAGCAACTCCTGGACGCGGCTGTCCTGAAGCTTGTAGGTCTTCTGATATTCCGGAAGCTGGTTGCAATAGGAGCTGTAGCGCTTCTCCAGGCGGAAGGTCGAATCGGAGAAAGCGTCCTCCTTGATACTGAGGAAGGCCTCCTTGGCCTGCTTCTCCTTGGCAAAGGCATCGTTGAGTCGGTCGATCCCTTCCTGGATCGAGGAGAGAGACTCCGGGACATTCCTCGTGTCCAAAAGGACAAGGCGCTTCTCGACGTCCTGAAGCGTCCTGCGGGAACGTTCGAGGAACTCCTCGACGTGGAGGTTGTCCAAGATGTAGTCCTCGGAGAGAAGCTCCTTGTAATTCCGCTCCAAATCCGAGAGTCCTTCGGGAAGGATCGAGGTCGTCTGGGCGACCATCACCGGCAAATTGTCCAGAAGGGCCAGGACGGCATCCAGAACCTTCTCGATCGGAGGAATGCGCTTCTGGGCCTGGGCGAAGCGGGCCTGGCTGACATCGTCCTCAAAATGGGAGAAGACATCCTCGGTGTTTTCGAAAAGCAGGGTGAAGGTCTTCTGCAGAGGCTTCAGCTCCTCGACGTGCTGGCCATAGAATTCGCGGATCCGGCGGAACTTCTCCTTGGCGGGAATGGCCTTTTCGCGCGTCTCGTCATCTTCGTGGAGATGGCCGGTGAGATCCTCGTTGAAGGACTGGACCATCTTCTCGAAGGCAGGAATCTCCTTCTGGACTTCCGAAAGCAGAAGACGGAATTCCTTTCCCTTCTTCTCCTTCTTGAGCTTCTCCAGCTGGTTGATCTCGCCCTGGATTCTCTTGTCCTTCCTGGTCACGATCTCCGCCAGCTGCTTCTCCTTCTCCTGATAGACCTTGCGATACTCCTCGGAGAACTCGCCAAGTCCTTTCAGGCGGTTGAGAAGCCTCCGGCTCAGCTCCAGAAAGGAACTGTGGATCCTCCGGAACTCCTGCTGAACCATCTGATAATCCTTCTTGCGCTTGAAGAGGACGATAAGGATCCCTCCCACGACAAGAAGGACGAACAGCGGAATCAAGACGGCAAGCAAAACGGTCGTCGTTGTCGACAAAAGGAAAACGAGAGAAAGCATGTCTGATCCTCCTAGCGGGTCGTCTCCCGCTTGTTGTACTTCGCGCGGATGCGGAACGTCTTCTCCTTGAGGGAGGAAGCGTCCTTGAGAAGCTTGGTCAGCATGCGGACCGCGATCGAGCCGACCTTGAACATGTCGATGGAGAAGGAAGAGATCTGCGGACGGATAATGTAGGAATACTTCGATCCGATCTCCGCCAGGACCTCGACATCCTCCGGGACACGGAGTCCGCTCTCAATCGCCGCATTGACGATCGCCGCCGCCAAGGAATCCCTCGGAGCGACGAAATATCCCTTCCGATGCGTCTGGAAGAACTCCTTCATACCGGCATAGACCAAGCCGTAGGAATCGTTGAAGCGAAGGAGGTTGATGTGCTTTCCGTTGGCCTCGGCGAAGTCGCTCAAGCCGTTGCGGATATCGTCGACCATCTTTCCCTCGTTGACGATGTCCAGGACATAGACGTCATCGTTTCCGGCCAGCATGTGCTCCTTGACGACATCCATTACCGGATCCTTGTACTCGATGATGATCGAGCCCAGGGAATCGCCCGACATGTCGTGTCCGATGACGATCAGGGGGATGTGATAGTTCTGAATCGAGCGGATCTCGTCCGTGCCCAGCTCGTCGTCATAGATGACCGCTCCGTCGACATGGCTCTTGATCAAGGACTCGATGACCTGGGCCGCGTCTTCCTTGGTCCTCTTGGTGATGAAGATGGAAGTGACATAGCCGTAGATCTTGGCGATGTCGATCATGCCGTCGAGCATGTTGGAGACATAGGCATAGCCCGTCGAAGGAATCATGATGCCGATGTTCGTGCTCCTTGAATTGGCAAGTCCCTGCGCCAAGGCCGAGGGCTTGTAGCCCAGCCTTGCGATCGCCGCCTTGACCGCCATCTTGGTCTTCTCCGTGACATTGGGATGGTTGTTGATGACACGAGAAACCGTCGCTAGCGAGACACCGGCGACCTTGGCCACCTCATAGATGGTGACGCGATCTTTGACGTTCAGCTGCTTCTTGCTCGAATCGATCATATTTTTTCCTCCTGTTCCGGTAAGACCAAGAATCCATAGATAGAATCATTATAAGCGATAAAAAATACATTGCAAAAGGTTTATGAAAATATTTTCAGAAAGCGCTTTATTCATGAGCGAAAAAAGGAGCGGGCCTCCCTTCGGAAGCCCGCTTCGTTCTCTTATTTCTTCATCCCGTAGCGATAGAGAGCGACCATCGCGTTGACCGCCTGCTCCGCCGTCGGATAGGCCGGGATCTGATGGTCTCGGAGATAGAGGATGGCATCCCGGCACTCCGCACCGCCCTGGCAGATCATGAGGAAAGGCTTTCCGAGCTCCTTGCAGGACTCGTAGACCTCGACCGCTGCCTTGGCCGTACCCATGACATCGGTGACCGCCGTCGGGCAGATGGCCCCCAAGACGCCGTGGACATTCGGGTCGCGGAAGGCCTGCTGGAAGGCACCCTTGTACTGGATGACCGAGGCCGTTCCGGAAATGTCGACCGGGTTGAGCGGGGAACCGAACATCGGCATGTAGGCCCGGATGCGCTGCTCCAGCATCGGAGAGATCTGCTTCAGCTCACGAAGCGGAAGGCCAAGCCGCTCGAAATGGTCGCAGCTGAGAAGGCCCGCTCCGCCGCCGTTGGTGACCATGACGATGTTGTCACCCTTAAGAGGGGGCTGCAGGCCAAGGGCGAGGGAGATGTCGAGGAATTCCTGCCATGTCGTGGCCCGGATGGCCCCGGCCTTCTCAATCACCATGTCGTAGTATTCGTCGCCGTTGGGATTCTCGCTGGCCGTGTGGGCGAAGGCGGCCTTGACTCCGATCTTCGAACGCCCGACCTTGATGACGACGATCGGCTTGTCGACCTTCTGGCAGGAATCGATGAAGGCCTCCGGGGAGTCCAAGCCTTCGATGTAGATGGCAAGGCACTTGGTGTGCGGATCTTCGTTTGCATATTCGATGAATTCACAGAAGTCGACATCGGCTTTGTTTCCAAGTCCGACAAAGAAAGACATTCCATAATGGCTCTCCTGGGATGTTCCAAGGGCAGCCAACAGGTTCGCTCCCGACTGGCTGATCATGGCGACCGGGCCTTCGACGGGGAGATAAGGGATGAAGCCGCAGTTGAAATGTTCGTAGGGAGAGCCCATGCCGACGAGGTTTGGGCCGATCAAGGGGAGCTTGTTCTTCCGGCAGTATTCCGTGATCTCGTTCTGAAGCTCGCCCCGGCCGATCTCCTTGAAGGCGGAGGTGGCGATGACGATCATCTTGGCCTTTATGCTGACGGCATCCTGGACGATCGAGGAGACGAGGTGGGCCGGAACGGCGACGAAGACGAGGTCGACGGGATCCTTGATCTCCCTCAGGGTTTTGTAACAAGGAAAGCCGAGGATTTTGTCCGCTCTCGGATTGACCGGATAGATCTTCCCGCGATAACCCCACTTGACCAGCTCGTAGATGACCTTGTTTCCGACCTTGGTCGGATAGCGGGAAGCACCGACGATGGCAATCGAGGAGGGATTGAGGGCATAGCGGAGATTCTTGACGACATAGGGTCTTGCTTTCTCGACCTTCATCTTACTTTTCCTCCTTCTCCGTCGTCCTGTCGAGCAGGACGTCATCCGTGAAGACGCATTCCTCCCAGTATCCGTTCTGACCGTCGAGACGGCACGTCCAGCGGCGGAACTGACGAGGAGAGGTCGCCTCAAGGACTTCCGTGACTTCGCCATAGCTGAGGATCTTCTTCCTCAGCTTGTCGAGATCGGTGATGTCTTCATAGGCAGCAAGGACATAGTTGTGGTGGGCATCGCCGATGTCGAAGATGTTGGAGAAGCTCTCTTCCTCGCAAAGCTCGTCCAGGATCTGCTCCGAGCGGAAGGTGGGCGTGTTCTGGAAGAGGGTCACGGCGAAGAAGTGGAGCTTGAGCCCCAGGGCCATGTAGTTG
Source organism: uncultured Bacillota bacterium (assembly GCA_949290645.1). Taxonomy (GTDB): domain Bacteria; phylum Bacillota_I; class Bacilli_A; order RFN20; family CAG-288; genus Enterosoma. The sequence continues at coordinate 109,179 of CASESG010000001.1, read as the reverse complement.
AAGTAGATCATCGGGATCATGGAACGGTCCTTGTCCACGATCTGGCAGAGGTTTTTCTTCATCTCCTTGGCATCCAGGCCCGAAAGCTTGGAGAGGACATCGAAGTCGAACATGTCTCCGATGCTCTTGGTGTTGTTCAGGGCATCGATGATGGCAAAGTCGTCCTTGTCCATCTTCTTCTGGAACTTCATGACGTTCCTCATCTGCTCCTGACTCCAGAGATAGCGGCGATAGTCCTTCTTGCTGTCGAACTGATTGACATGGCTCTCGCGGACGCAGCGGCGAATCGGACAGAGGTGGACGTATTCGATGAAGTCCTGATTCTTGAACTTGTCGAGGACGCCAGCGACGAGATTATCGATGTTGCGCATGTGATTTCCATTGAAGTAGTCGAAGTCCCCGCCCTCTTCCATCATGTAGCCTGTGCAGATCTGGTCGTTGTCCTGGAACCATTGGCTCAGCCTCTCCCGCTCTTCCTTGGTCGCCGTCTTCTTCAGCTTGACGATCCAGTAGTAGAGGCCAAAGCCCATGATCGAGACAGCAGGGTTGTAGACCAGCATCATCTCATGCTCGCGGTACATCTTCGAAAGTCTCTTCTTCGCCTCTTCCTTCTTGATTCCGGTCACCTTCTCCACATAGCCGAGATTGAAGACTTCCGGATAGACCTGATAGAAGGACTTGGCGATGTTGAAGGAAACGAATTCATTGGAATCGGATGCGACGATTCCCGGTTCCAAGAAGCCATAGCCCCGCGGAGCGAAATTGTAGTCGTCGAGATAGGACTGCTGCTCGTCGGTCCCGATGCGATACTGCTTTTGCTTTTCCATCGTTCTTCTCCTTTCTTGTTCAAGACAAAAGCGAAACTATGAATATGATAGCACTTACATTGAGAAATCGGAATTCTTTTGAACATTTTACAATTCATCTCGTATTTATCGAAATTTTTCAAGACAAATAAGCAAATATGAAAGAATCATTCTCTTATGAAAGGGCTTTTTTAAGAAGCCCTCCAAAAAGCAAGGAAGCAAAAAACGCCTCTCGCAGGGAACAAGGCGAGATGCGAATCCGTCACGCAAAAGGAAAGGAGCGCCGTCTGGCGTCACTTCCGGCCCAAGAGAAGCGATTCGGTCGGAAGCCTCCTCAAGAAAGCGCCTTTCCCCCAACGGGAGTTTCAGGACGACCAACGGCGCGTCGATGAGACAGTCCTCACCTGCGGAGATCGTCCCGTTCCGCTTGTAGTCGTTTTCCCCGAACCAACCGTTCTCCGTGAGTCTCAAAGACGGTCAATAGGCCTTCGCCCCTTTGGGGAGGATGATGGAATTGCACTTGACCAGATTGGGAGCGATGAGCTGTCCTCCTTGCTCCAGGATGAAGCCTCCGGCGTATTTCGCCATGACGCAAATCGTCGTCCCCGGTGCCACCGTGATGCTGTCGATGGAGTGATCCAGGGAGAAGATGAAATCGTCCAGGACGAGATTCTCGCTCCAGTGGCGAATCACAAAGATGCGCCTTTCCCTTTTCGGCCACACAAGGCCCCGCTTCTTCCGTTTCTCGTTCATGCCCATGTTTCGTCCTGCCTCGGTGGCATTCTAAAGCCCGTTGGCTTCCCTTGCCGCCAAAGGGAGAGGACCGGAAAGCCTTTTTTCGAGAAAGAAAAAGCCGGCGGATTTCTCCGCCGGCAGAGCGTCTCTGCTCAGGCCTTCCAATCGTAGTAGAGGGTCTCGGGAAGGAAGGAATTCTTGTGGCCGCAGACCGGGCAGACCTTCGGAGCCGTGGCACCGACGTGGATGTGTCCGCAGACCTGGCACTTGAAGACGACGACAACGCCTTCCTTGATGACGAGCTTGTCCGTCTTGAGGGCTTCCAGGAGAGCCTTGTAGCGGGCTTCGTGGCGAGACTCGATCTTTCCGACCATCTCGAACTTGGCCGCGATCTCGGGGAATCCTTCCTCGCGAGCGACGCGGGCGAATTCCGGATACATCTCGGTGTGCTCATAGTTCTCGCCGGCGGCGGCATCCTCGAGGTTGACTTCCGTCGTCGGGATGGATCCGCCGTGGAGATATTTGAACCAGAGCTCCGCATGCTCCATCTCGTTCAGGGCCGTCTCCAAGAAGAGCTCGGAAAACTCCTTGTGTCCTTCCTTGGCGGCAACCGAAGCGTAGTAGCGATACTTGGTATGGGCCTGGCTCTCTCCGGCAAAGGCAGCCTGAAGATTCTTCTCCGTCTGTGTTCCCTTCAAATCTTTCATCGTTTTGAAACCTCCGTGAACTTAGATAAGTATAGCATCTTCCGAAAGTGTGCGCCATAGATACGCTTGTCGAAGAAGGAACTTTCTTCGCAATTCCTTTGCAGATGGGGAAAAGCTGTGCCACAATGTTTCCAAATGAACTCCGCTCAGATGAAATTCCGCCTCTGGACCTATCTCCGCCCCCATAAGAAAGAACTCTTCCTGGCCTGCTTCGCCATCGTCTTCGAATGCGCCTTGGAGATTTCCATCCCCTTTCTGATGAACGTCCTTCTCGACAACGGCCTGACCCGCTATCAGGAGGGAGAGAAGGTCCTCTATCGCCTCGACCTTCCCTTTGTCCTGATGCTGGGCGGGGTGATGGTCCTCTTCGCCCTGATCGCCTTGGCCCTTGGAATCATCACCGCCCGCTACACGGCCAAGACCGGAAGAGGTCTTGGCTATGAGCTGAGAAAGGCCGAGTACGAAAAGATCCAGTCCTATTCTTTCCGCAACATCGACGGCTTCCGCATGAACTCCCTGGTGACAAGGCTGACAAACGACATCCAGATCGTGTCCGACACCTGCTGCCAGGTGATGCGCCCCCTGCTTCGCTCTCCGATCCAGCTTGTCTTCGCCCTGGCCTTCGCCATCACGATGTCCGCCCGTCTCTCGATCGTCTTTGCCATCATCCTGCCCATCATGGCCGCCATCCTGGTCTTCCTGACCATCCAGGCCAGGCCCCGTTTCCTCAAGGTCCAGAGAAGTCTCGACAGCATCAACCGCGTCACCCAGGAGAGCCTGATCGCCATGAAATTGATCCGAGCCAACGACAAGGGCGAGTACGAGAACGAGAAGTTCCATGTCGTCAACGAGAATCTCGCCACGGCCAGCAAGAGGTCTTTGGGATTCATTGCCTACAATCAAGCCGTGATGCAGTTCATGACCTATTCCTGTACGATCGGCATTCTTCTGATTGGAGGCAATCTTTCCTTGACGGCAAAGGATGCCGACTTCATCAACGACATGGCTTCCTTCTTGAGCTATGTCGCCCAGCTTCTGGCCTCGCTCAACATAGTCAGCAACGTCTTCCTCTCCTTCACCCGCTCCGAGGCTTCCCTGGAGCGCATCAAGGAGGTGATGGAGACAGAGAGTGAGATCAAGGACGACGGGACATTGACGGAAGTGAAAGAGGGCTCTCTCTCCTTCGAGAACGTCTCCTTCCGCTACGGGAAGGAAGGGAAATATACTCTGGAGAACGTCTCCTTCTCCCTCAAGGAAGGGGAGTTCCTCGGCGTGATCGGACAGACCGGAAGCAGCAAGACGACCCTGATTCACCTGTTGGAGCGCTTCTATGACGTCGATGAGGGAAGGATTCTCTTGGGCGGAGAGGATATCCGGAAATACAAAATCTCCGCCTTGCGAGAGAGCCTTTCCATCTGTTTCCAGAATCCCCGTCTCTTCTCCGGGACGATCCGGGACAATCTCCTCTGGGGCGACAAGAACGCGACGACAGAGGAGATGCTCGAGGCCCTGGACATCAGCTGTGCCAAGGACTTCGTGATGAACTCCCTTCCCCTGGGGCTGGACACTCCGATCGGGCAGGGCGGAAGCAACGTCTCCGGCGGACAGAGGCAGAGGCTTTGCATCGCCCGCTCTCTTCTGAGGCATCCCAAGGTCTTGATCCTCGACGATTCCTTCTCGGCCCTGGACCGGCTGACGGAGAGGAAATTGAAGGAGAACCTGCGGACAAGGCTTCCCAAGATGACCACGATCGTCATCGCCCAGAAGGTCTCCACCATCAAGGATGCGGACAAGATCCTGGTCCTGGACGAGGGAAGAGTCCACGGCTTCGGGACAAACGAGGAACTGCTCAAGCAAGATGACATCTATAGGGACATCGCCTCTCTGCAGAAGGAGGAAACGACATGCCCGCAATGCTGAATCGCGCACGGCCAAAGAACTTCTTCCAGACGATGCGCCGTCTCTTCTCCTACTTCAAGGGACCGCAGCTCTTCCTTTTGATTCTGGTCTGTGTCCTTGCCGTCTGTTCCAGCGCCTGCAACATCCTGGGAACCTATCTCTCCGGAAACTGGGTCATCCACACCTTGGAGGAGAATCTCGACCTGCTTCCCCTGGAGGAGAATCTCTCCACCCTCTACAAGCAGTGCGGACTCCTTGTCGGGATCTATCTCTTCGGAGTGATTTCAAACGTCCTCTACATGCAGATCATGGTCCGTCTCACCCAGAAGGTCCTCTATCAGATCCGAAAGGAGTTGATGGCCAAGGTGCAGAGGATTCCTATCCCCTACTTCGACCGCCACACCCACGGAGAGATCATGACCTACTTCACCAACGACGTCGATGCCCTGGTGATGGCGATGAACGATTCCTTCGCCAACATCGTCCTCTCCCTGAGCAACATCGTCGGGACGATCGTCTCCCTGTTCTTGATCAACTTCTATCTCTCCCTGATCGTCGTGGTCTTCATCCTCCTGATGTTCTTCTTCATGTTCCTGGATTCGCACAAGGCCCAGAAATATTTCAAGTCCCAGCAGGTCGCCCTCTCGGAAGTCAATGCCAGGGTCGAGGAAGACATCCTCGGTGTCAAGGTCATCAAGGCCTTCTCTCATGAGGAAGAAAGTCGGAAGCGATTTTTGCAGGGCAACGAGAGCTGGAGGAAAGCCAGCGAGAAAGCCTTCTTCTTCACCCAGCTCAACATCCCCATCTTCGTCTCCCTGAGCTATCTCAACTTTTCCGTCAGTGCGGTGGTCGGGGCGATCTTCCTGGCCAACGGCTGGATTGCGACCGGCCTTGGTGGCCTCTCCTCCTACCTGGTCTTCGTCAGGACCTCCTGTCAGCCCTTCAACTTCTTCACCCAGCATCTCAACTCCATTCTCTCCGCCAGCGCCGGTGCCGAGAGGATTTTCTCCTTCCTGGACGAGAAGGAAGAGGAAAACCTCGGCAAGGTCGAGCTCTTCAAGATCTCCGACGAGGAGGACTTCCAGAAGCGCTATTGCTGGAAGACTCCCGAAGGAGAGAGAATCCTTCTGGAAGGAAGGATCGTCTTCGACAAGGTTCACTTCTCCTACGTCCCCGGAAAGGAGATCCTGAAGGACATCTCCTTCGAGGTTCATCCGGGAAAGAAGGTCGCCTTCGTCGGTACCACCGGGGCCGGGAAGACGACGATCATCTCCCTCCTGGCCCGCTTCTATCCGATCGACTCGGGAAAGATCACCTACGACGGGATCGACATCCGTGACATCGAGCTCTCCTCCCTGAGAAGAGCCCTTTCGATGGTCACCCAGGACACGCACCTCTTCACCGGGACCGTGAAGGACAACATCCGCTATGTCCGCCGCCATTCCACCGACGAGGAGATCAAGAAGGCCAGCGAATCCTCCCATGCCGACAGCTTCATCTCTCGCCTTCCGGAGGGCTATGACACGATGCTCTATGACGACGGGGCCAACCTCTCGGAAGGACAGAGACAGCTTCTGGGGCTGACAAGGGCCTCTCTCAACAAGCCTCCGGTCCTGATCCTGGACGAGGCGACGAGCAACATCGACACGCGCAGCGAGAAGTTGATCCACGAAGGCCTCATGGCCTTGATGAAGCAGCGCTCGGTCCTGGTCATCGCCCATCGTCTCAGCACCATCGGCGATGCCGACGAGATCCTGGTCCTCGACCACGGGACGATCATCGAAAGAGGAAGGCAAGAGGAGCTGTTGAAGCTCAAGGGGGCCTATTACGACCTCTATACGGGAAGAAAGGAGCTCTTCTAGAAATGAAAAGAGAAAAGGTCTGTGTCTGCGGACACAAGATGGACAAGGAATGGCATGATGTCCTTGAGAGGAACTACCTTCTGGATGACGAGAAGGGAATCCTGACGATTCCGTTCCACTTCGAGAAGCTCGAAGACTTCCTGGAAGGAAACATCGGAAAGACGCTCCAGCTCAAGGGTGCCCTCAAGGAAAGCATCTCGACCATCCTTCCCCAGCTTCCCTCCTTCTATGACGTCGTCCTCAAGATCGAGATCAAAGACAGCCAGGGACACGACAGGGAAGAGTGCCAGAAGGCCGTCGAGGACGGCCTCTTCTTCGGAATCCAAGGCTATCGAAGAAGACTCTGGGGAAAGTCCCTTCTCGCCCTCATCTTCCTTTTCGTCGGAGTCCTCACCCTCATCGCTATGATCCTGGTCCAGGCTCTTCTCTTCAAGGGCAAGAGCAACGTGACTTCCGACATCGTCAACGAGGTCCTGGACATCATCGCCTGGGTCTTCATCTGGGAGAGCGCCACCCTCTTCTTCATCGAGAGGTATGAGGACAAGGCCGCCTTCCGCTCCATGCAAAAGAAGATCCAGAAGATCGAGATCCACCTCCTGGACAAGGAGGGAAAGGAATCCCAAGGCGAGATTCTCTCTCCCCTTTCCGAAGAAGAAATCAAAGAGCGATCTCTTTCAGCCTTGCGTCGAGAAGGGAGAGAAGGAAAGTCCGGATCTTCTTTTCCGTCTTGAACAGACGGGAGACATTCTCCTTGTAGACTTTCAGTTGCTCGAGATAGGCCGGGTCGGAGATCTTCTCGAGCTTGTAATCGACGATGTCGATCTCGTCTTTCCGCACCAGAAGCAAGTCGATCGAGCCGCGAGCATGGTTCTTTCGGTCGTAGAAGGAATATTCCTTGTAGATGTCGACCCCGGAAAGATCGTCGAAGAGAGGCAAGGAGAGGACCTTTTCGATGTTCTTCCTCTCCTCGTCCTTCAGAAAAGGAGGAATCTTCTTCGTCCTCAAGTCGACATTCTCCATAAAGCGGTGGTAGAGCGTTCCCTCTGAGAGAGATTCCTTTGAGATCGTCTCCTCATCGGAGACATACTTGCTGGCTCTCTTGTGGGTAATGGGAGTCTCATCGAGAACCTCCTCGCTCTCCTCCTTTTCCCCAAGCTCCGGCAGTTTCATTTTCCCCTCTTTTTTCTCTTCCCCCTCAAGGGAGAGGGCACGAGTCTGGAAAAGGGGATAGCATTTCGCCTGGAAGTTGACGCTTCCGTTTGTGACCGAAAGCAGATCGTCGAAGATCAAGGGGATGGCCTTCTTCGACTTCTGCAGAGCCAGGTTCTCCTCCTCGGTCAAATCCTTGTTTTTCTTTGCCCCGAGCTTGACCTCGCGGATGGAATTGTGCTTCTTGACGAAGTCCGTCTCCTTCAGCTCCAAAAAAGAGCGGAGGAACTCTTTGCTCTCTTCCAGAAGCTCTTCCTTTGTCGCTCCCAAGTCGCACATGGAAAGAACATCTTTCTTTTCGCTACAGAAAGCGTCGATATCCTTTCCACTATCGATTCCAGTGTAGAAGAGAAGGAGCAAGCGGATGGAGAGTGTGCTATCTTTCGAGACTTCCTCCAGGAGCTCGTCATAGAGGGAGAGCTTGAAGGAATCCAGGACCATGGAGAGCTCTTCCTGGAAGGATTCCACGATGAGCTTCTCGTAGAGATAGGAGAGGATCTCCTTTCTCTCGCCGTCGGCATTTGCGAGGACTTCCTTCCTCTGCAAAGAGATGTCCTGGGCTTCTTTCGTGAGTGTGTGATAGCGATCGAGGTCCGCTCTCTCGAAGACAGGGGAATAGCGGTTGAGCAGGTTTTCGTTGATGCTTTCGTAGTGGGCTGTGCTGTCGAGCATGTCCAGAAGGGTCTCCTTCTCCCTTGGAGAAAGGTCGGTGGGGTTTCCGACCAGGTAGAGGCTTTCCTTGGCTCTTGTCAGGGCGACATAGAAGAGGCGGACGTGTTCGCTGATCTCCCCGACTTTGCTTCCCTCTCCCTCGAAATAGAGGGGGCGGAGGAAGGTATCGACCATTTCGTCGTATCGGTAGTTGGGAAGGATCAGGCCGTATTCCCTGGAGAAGAGATAGTCGGGAGCGCTCATGTTGTTTCCGGAAGCGATGACGTTCCTCGCCAGAGGCATGTAGACGATCTTGAACTCCAAACCCTTGGATTGATGGATGGTCATCAGGCTCACGGCGTTCTCGAGAGAAGTCACGGAGGAGGCGCTGATTCCGATGTCGTACTTGTCGATGGTCTTGAAGAGTTCCACGAACTGCGAAAGACCCTCTCCGATGTTCTCCTGGCCGGCCAGAAGCCGGTAATAGGATTCCACCTTGGAGACGTTGTTGCTGACATCGCCCAAGAGGGGAAGGCGTTCCAGGACGCGGAACTCCCGGATCATGTCCAGGAAGATGCGGGAGAAGGTCTTGTCCTTCTCCTTCTGGACAAAGTCCTGGACTTGTTTCAGAAGAGGATCCTTCTCCCACAGCTCCTTGCTCTGGAGCGTCTTGTAGATCTTCTCGTCGTCATAGCTCTCCTTCTTTCCGAAGAGGTAGCTTCGGGCCAAGGAGAGATAAAGGTGGCGGATGTTCTCCTTTGACGTTCCCAGATAATAGGAGAACATCTTGACCAGGTTCTGAAGGACAAGGATAGAGTCGATGTCGTGATAGCCCGTCTCGATCTCGTCGTTGAGAGGAATTCCCGCATCCAGGAAGAGCTTCTGATAGGTTGCGAAGTCCTTCTTCTTCCGGATCAGGATGGCGAAGTCCTTGTAGGTGCAAGGGCGAAGTTCAAGGCCGTCCTTTCCGAAATCCAAAACCTGGTATCCGGACTCGACCTTCTCCTTGATGTCCTTGATGATCGTCATTCCCTCAAGGGAGACGACATCCCCGTCCAATTTGTCCGGAACGTCGGTGTACTGAAGAAGAGAGAGTCCATATTCTCCCTTCACGTTATTCCTGGCCAAGGCGAAGAGGTCGACACTTTTGTCATAGTCCAGCCTCTCTCCGCCCACATAGTCGATTCCGCCGTGTTCCTTGCTCATGTATCCTTCGAAGATAGCGTTGACGTCGCTGAGGATCTTCTCGACCGAACGGTAGTTCTTGTTCATCTCGATGACGATCCTCTTGTCGCCACCTTCCTTCTGATACAGTTCCTTGCGGTTCAGGAAGAGCTGGCAGTTGGAATTGCGGAAGCCGTAGATGGACTGCTTGGCATCGCCGACGGTGAAGAGGGTCGCCTTCTTGGAGATGGCGTTGAGGAAGGCCTCCTGGAAATCGTTGGTATCCTGGTATTCGTCGACAAGGACATAGGAGAAGCGGTCCTGGATCTCCTTAGCGACCTTCTCATACTTCGGATCGATCAGGAGAGAGAGAGCCATGTTCGAGATGTCCTGGAAGGAATAGGCGTTGGAGAGGTACTCGAACTTCTTGAGCCTCTTTTCGAGCTTGTCGACGATCTCGAAGAGCAAATGGATGTCCTCCCGGAAGGAGAGAATCTGCTTCTTCTGTGAATCAAATGATCCTCCGTTCTTCAAAGTGAGGAAGAAGGAATCTCTCAAGGCATTGCGAAGAAGATAAAAGGCATCTTTGTAGAGACTGAAAAACTCTTCTCCCTTTGTCTCCTGATAGAACCTCTTCCCGCCCCAGAAGTCCTTCGTCTCGTCTGTGGCATATTTCTCCGCTTCCTCGTTCAGGTCTTCCGCCGAGGCGGTAAGAGTGGAGCGGGCGAGCTGGAAGATCTTGTCGAGATGCTCCTGTCCGAAGGAGAAGGATTCGAGGTCGATGCTATCGGTGTCCACTCTCTTGAGCTCCTCGATCAGGGCGTTCCTGTCCCATTCCTCTTTCCCGAAAGAGAAAGCGAGGCAGGCTTTCTTCATCTCTTGTTTCAGCTTCTCCTTCCGGCCCTTGAGGAAGAGGTCATACTTTTCCTTGAGGAAGGATTCGGAGAGGAATCTCTCGTCATAGTCCTTCACAAAGGAATCTCTTTCGGAGGGAAGGAGGTTGGCAAGCTTCCTCTGTAGATCTTTCACGAGGATCTTGGTCTTCGAGTCTCCAAGGGCGTTGAACTTGCCAATCAAAGAGAGAAAACGAGGATCATGGTTCTCGTAATACTCCTCGAAGATCTCGTCGACATAGGAATTGGCCTTGGCCGCAAGGATGCTGGAATCCATGATGGAGATCGTCGAGGGGAGGCTGAGGACACTGGCATACTGCTGGACGAGATAGAGGGAGAAGGAGTCGAAGGTCTGGATGTGGCTGGAGAGGATCTTGTCGGCCAGCTCTCCGGAATTGGCCTTTCGGAATTCCTTGACGATCCTCTCCTTCATCTCGAAGGCGGCCTTGTTGGTGAATGTCAGGACCAGGATCTTGCTGGGATCGACGGCAAAATCCGAGCAAATCTTGTAGACCTTCTTCGATAGGGTCTTGGTCTTTCCGCTTCCTGCGCCGGCGGCGATGAGGACATCCTGTCCCAAGGGACTGTCGATGGCCCTTCTCTGCTCTGCGTTGAACTCGTCTTTCTTCTTTTGCTCTTCCTTCTTCTGGATTTCTTCGCTCTGTTCTTTCATTGTTCTTCCCCTGTGTCCTCAGCGGTCGCCTTCGTCCCGAAATGTCTCTTGATCGTGCTCTCCAGGTTGACGATGTCCTCCACCTTCCGATAGCAGATGTCCCGATAGGAGCAGTAGGAGCAGCTGGGCAGGTCGTTTCCCTTCTTGACGGTCGGGGCGATAGAGAATTCCTTCCGATTGATCTTCTCCATCATCGCAAGGCAGGCCTTCTTTGCGTCGTCGATCAGAGCATCGAAGGAATAGGAAAGGGACTTCTTGAGGGCGTCCTTCTCCTGGTTCTTGAAGGAGTAGGTCTTGGAGACATAGGTTCCACCATAGGGCATGAGCTTCCTGCTCGTGGTGAAGGCCGTCTCATCATCGATGCTTTCGAAGAAATCCTCGTCCGCGAAGACGATGCCCCGGATCTTCATAAAATCCGCGACGGCCTTCTTCGAATAGGAGCGACCCTTGTCCTTGAGCGGAGACTTGGAGAAGACCTTCTCGATGCCAAAGAGGCCGAAGGTCGATTCCTTTTCCTGATTCTTCATGGCGATGTAGTAGAGCGGAAGCTGAAGGCTGTCTCCCAGAAAGACGGAGCGAGGGTCGAAGAAGACCGGGCCGGTCTTGTAGTCGATGATGGAATAGAAAGACTTTCCGCTCTCGCCCTTCGTGTAGAGCAGCTTGTCGATCCTTCCCTTGACGGTATAACGTTTCTCTCCGTCCGAGGATGGGGATTGGATTTCGATCGGGAATTCGTGCTCTTCCCTCAGGAATCTCTCTCTGTCCTGGAATTGACCTTGGGCATGCATGACGAATCGGCGGAGGTATTCCTTGCTGTTTTCCAGCCACGCCCTCTCCCTCTCGTTGGTGTTCTTCTCCACAGCGGAGGCGCTTTCTCTCTCAAACTGCTCCTTGGCCTCTTCGAAGACCGTCTCGAAGTCGTAATCCGGAGCGTAGATTCGCTCGAAGAGATGATGGACGAAGTTTCCGAACTTGCGGCTGAAGTAGTCCTGATCCGGATCGTCCCTGCTGATCTTCAGGACTTGGTCGAGATAGTACTGGAAGGGGCACTTGAAGTAGGGGGCGAACTCCGTGACAGAAAAGGTGTCCTTGAAGGGAATGGAATCGATCTTCCGATAGGAGGAATCGTAGTCCCGATAGCCTTTCTCCACCGGAAAAAACCACTTGTCCTTGAAGAGGGAGAGGACGAAGTTCTTGGCCTGTTTAGGATAGGCTCCCTTCTCGTTGAACTCCGTCTTGACTTCATGAAGAGGCTCTTCGTTTTCCTCCAAGGGAAGCTCGTTGAGAAGTTCCGAGGGGAAGATCTTGTCATCCAGATGGAGAGAGACCCGAGAGAGGAAGAGGATGTCCATATAGAGGACGAAGTTGACCTTCTTCCTCTTGTCGAGAAGGCTTTTGACATAGCTGGGATTGGCTCCCATCTCGGTCAGCTCCTCGTCGGAGAAAAGGCCTTTGTCGCTGCCGATCTGATAGAAATCCCCGTGCTGGAAATTGGTGACATAATACTTCTTCCGCAAGGAGAACTTCATCGTCTCACTGGCCTCTACGGGATAGCGATTTTCTTCATCGACATAGCTTTCCGACTTGACGATCTCCATCAAGACCGAAAAGGCATAGCGGAAATCGTCGATCTTTCCCAATCCGTAATAGTCGACAAGCTGATGCAATCTTTCCACTCCCGGCGTCTCCTCCTTGGGGAATGGGAAGGATTGTTCCTTGAAGAAGAGATCCATCCTCTTCTTCACCTCGAGGTCGGAGAGCAGGGGATAGCGATAGGAATAGGAGACGTTCACCCGAAAGAGGGAGGAGAAGAAATCCAGGAAGTATCGATCATGGGAATCATGGATCAGGATTTCGTATTCCTTCACTTCGTTCTCCTGTGAGGAATCGTTGCCATTTTGCTCGATCAAAGAAAGCTTTTCTCTTCTCAAGTGGGAGAAGAGATAGGCGAACTGATGAATCTTGTCCGGAAAGAGGAAGACAGGAATATCCTTGGTCTTCTTCCTCTTCAAGCCGAGGTCACGCAGATGAAAGAGGGAGAAAGAAATCTTGTTTTCCGCAAAAAGGGAAAGAAGGGCCTTGTCCTCGTCTTCTTCCAGAACAAGGACCTTCTTGCTCTGGAGCAAGTAGAGGGAGAGCTCGTCCTTGAAGAGATAGCCTTCCTCGATCAAGGAGCTCTGAAGCTTCTGATAATACGATCCTTCGGGAAAGCGGGCATAGCGAAGAAGGCGCATCAGTTCCTTGGCGTTGGGATAGCTGAAACGCCTCTCGGAAAGAAGCCTCGGAAGAGGATCCTTGCGATAGGAATACCCCAAAGCGGAGAAGGCATCATCGAGAGAGAGGAAGGTGAGATCCAGCTCCGGATGATCGGCCTTGATGTCGAGGATGAGATCCTGATAGCAGGGATCGGCGATCAGGAGATAGGATGTCCCCTTTTCCAATCTCATTTGATTTCCTCATAGGGAAGAGGGAAGGAGTGGTTCAGCTTCACGACTTCCTCGTCGAGAGAGGACAAGGCCTTGCGGTCGTCCTTGTTCTGGATGGCCTCGTCGATATAATGGGCGATCTTGATGAACTCCTTCTCCTTGAAGCCGCGGGTCGTCATCGCCGGTGTCCCGATGCGGATTCCCGAGGAGATGTAGGGCTTCTGGGTATCGAAGGGAATGGAGTTCCGGTTGGCCGTGATATGGACGCTCTCCAGAAGCTTCTGCGCCTCCATGCCCGTGATGCCTCTGGAGGATAGGACGTCGATGAGGAAGAGATGGTTGTCCGTCCCTCCGGTCAGGACCTTGTATCCCATCTTCACGAATTCTTTTGCCATGGCCTTGGCGTTGAGGACGACCTGATGGATGTAGTCTTGATATTCCTTCTTCAAGCCCTCTCCGAAGGCGACAGCCTTGGCCGCGATCACGTGTTCCAAAGGGCCACCCTGGATTCCGGGGAAGACGTTCTTGTCGATCTTCTTCGCCAGCTCCTCGTCGTTTGTCAGGATCAATCCCCCTCTTGGACCCCGCAGGGTCTTGTGTGTCGTCGAAGTCACGATGTCGGCGATTCCGATCGGAGATTCATGCTCACCCGAGGCGACAAGGCCGGCGATGTGGGCGATGTCCGCCATCAGATAGGCTCCGACGTCGTCCGCGATCTTCCGGAAGGCCTTGAAGTCGATTCTTCGGGAATAAGCGCTGGCCCCGCAGACGATCAGCTTCGGACGGAATTCCCGAGCCTGTCTCAAAATGGCATCATAATCCAGAAGGAAGGTATCCTTGTCGACGTCATAGGACTGGGAGACATAGTCCCTTCCGGAGAAGGAGAGGGAATAGCCGTGGCTGAGATGTCCTCCTCCGTTGACGCTCATGCCCATGATCTTGTCGCCGGGGTTGAGAACGGAGCGGATGGCGGCCATATTGGCCGTCGATCCCGAATAGGGCTGGACGTTGGCAAAACGGCAGTGGAAGAGTTCCTTCGCCCTCTCTCTGGCGATTTCCTCGACGCGGTCGACATTGAGACATCCGCCGTAGTATCTCTTTCCCGGATATCCCTCGGCATACTTGTTGGTCAGGACGCTCCCCTGGGCCTTCAGAACAGCCAGGGAGACGAAATTCTCGCTTGCGATCAGCTCCGTGGAATCCTCTTGCCTCTTCCTCTCGTTCTCGATGGCCGAAAAGACTTCCTCGTCTTCCATACACACGCTCTTGACCGTCATGGAAAGCTCCTCCGTTTTCCATCCATTATAGTTCCCTGAGGCCAGACTTTCCCACAGGATGCGAAAAAAGTTGGACAGGGAAATCGAAGACCGCCACCTGGAATCCTAAATCCATCGACCGTCCTCCCAAGAGGCGAGGCATCATGATGGGCGAGAAGGAAAGCCAGCGATATCCCGCACAGGACTTCGACATATTTGTGTGCTATTGACGGAAGTCGAACGTTAGAGCACTATTAGTTCCATCAAATTTAATTGAGTCAGATTCTTTTATAATTCGCGCTACGGTCTTTACGCTCTTCCCAATGATAGCAGCTAATTCTTCTCTTGTTATTCTTTCATTCTTTTTTATGGCGTCAATTATCTTACTTAAATCATTTTGAGGGACATTTTGAGGGACATTGTCCTCCAAAGAAGCTTTTTCATAATTCAAATCCGGTAAGACGCCCCTAAACCATTGAAGACGATTTATCAAAAAGTTTCTAATATCATAATTAGGATAAGCTTCTCTAATTCTCTTGATTCCCGTTCCATAATTTTCTATGAATCCGAGCCTATGCAACACAGCTATCAATTTTGGATTTCTAAAGGACTGAATTCCTAATAAAATGTCATCAATATTATATCTATAAATTCCGCCAGGATTAGTTATTTCGACTCTATCGACATAAAATTCTATATTAATGTTCGATGGCATACTATAATCAGCATGGCAGATGGCATTTAAAATTGCTTCTCTTAAACTCTTACCAGGATAAGATTTTGTTTCTTGTCTTATGCCTCTCATATCTAGATGGGCTTATCATGGACATCGCATCGAAATGCTTTGATTATTTCTATAATGGCAATCATCCGGAGAAAAACATCAGTGTGCTATGCAAAAAAGAAGACTGCTGGAAGGCTATAAAAGAAATTCAGATTTTTCCTTCGGATGAAGCAAGAAAAATACTTATTTCCAGAGATGAATACAAGGCTAATCGGATTTCTGCTAAACATGAACAAACAAGAGGGAACGCTGTAACTGATACGATTTTGGTTTATCGAATATCTCCTAACGGGTGGCAGGAATGCCTGGATTGCGGAACGGAACAAGGAATTCTCAACCCTAAAGAACAATCGGTTATCTCCTCTTTGATAAAGTCACTGACAACAGGTCGTTTTGTCCTATCGGGAGCACAGATCAAAGTTGTAATTGGAGCCCAAGAAAAATTAAAAGAAGCCAAAATATTCAAAGATGGTATGATTCAAGACGATGCCTGATTGAGTGGATTAGAAGGCTATCCGAGATTGAACATCAAAGGACTTCCAATCTCCGTAAGACCATCTCACATACCGGGTCTCCTTCATTAAAAGAAGTGAGAATCGCAGTCTTGTCCGAAGATGTTTGTGCTTTTCTCTCTCCTTTGCAACTTCTTCCCAAAGAAAGCGTTTTTCGTCTTCCTTTCTTCGGCTTGCCTGCTTAAAATCAAGGCGTATGAAGAAGAAAGAATGCTTTGTCTTCGACTTCGACGGGACCTTGGTCGATTCCAACGAATTGGAGAAGGTCACGATGGTCGAGACGATCCACCGCTATCACGATCCCTTCTTCCGTCCGGATACGATCTATTCATATTTCGGACCGACGGAGGACGGCATCCTGAGGAAGGTCATCGCTCCCGAGAAGATAAAGGAGGCCCTTTCCTTTTTCTTCGACTATTATGAGAAAAGACAGGAAGATCTGTTGATTCCCTTCCCAGAGATGGAAGAGATTCTCAAGCTCCTCAAGGAAAAAGGAAAACGTCTCTTCCTCCTGACGGGAAGAAGCGAAAGGACTCTCCTTCTCTCCCTGAAGAAGCTTTCCTATGAGGCTTACTTCAAGAAATGCTATTGGGGTTCCCACGAGGGAGTCAACAAGCCCGACTCGATGCGAAGGCTTCTGGAAGAGAACCGTCTCGAGAAAAAGGACGTCGTCTATGTCGGGGATACCCTGGAAGACATCCGCTCGATGAAGGAGGTCCCGGTCGACCTCCTTTCCGCCGGCTATTCCCACTCCCAGACCTATGGCGAGGAGCTGGAAAGGAACAATCCCGGCAACGTCTGCCATACGATCCGTGAGCTCAAGAGCAAGCTTATGAAACTGCTCTAGGAGGCGAGAAGATGGAAGAGATTCTCAAGCAAGAACCAGTCAAGGAAAACGACATCCACGAGCTTCATGCCCTCTTGGTCACCAACGAGAACGAAAAGGTCCGCCAGTTCGCAAAGGACTTTTCGATTGTCTCCTTGGCCGAGGAGCTCAATTCCCTCTCGGAGAACGAGACGGTCCTGTTCTTCTCCATCGTCCAGGACTATGACAAGCTGGGCGAGATCTTCGCCTATCTGCTCTTCCGCCACAAGATCGCCGTCGCCGAGGAGCTCGACAGCAAGAGGTTTTCTCTCCTTCTCGCCAACGTCCCCAACGACGACCTCGTCGATTTCCTGACCGACCTCAACAAGAACAGGAGAGAAAAGATCCTGGCCTTGATCCCGGCAAGGAGAAAGAAGATTCTCTCCTCCCTGGCCCGCTTCGGGGACGACACGATCGGCTCCATCATGACCACCGAATACCTGGCCGTCTCTCCCGAGAAGACCGTGAAAGAAGTCCTGGATCTGATCCGCACGGTCGGAAAGGACCAGGAGACCGTCCGGACGATCTTCGTCACCGACGAAGGAAACCATCTCTTGGGCATCCAGAGCCTGGAAGAGCTGATGTTCTGCAAGGAAGATGAGAAGATCGGGGACGTGATGAGCAAGGACTTCCCTTCCATCAGCCCCATCTCCGACCGAGAGGAAGCGACACGGATCTGCCGGCAGTTCGACCTTCCCGTCCTTCCGGTCGTCTCCAGGAACAACGACCTTCTGGGCATCATCACCTTCGACGACGTCCTGGACGTCATCGAGGAGGAGAACACCGAGGATGTCCTCAAGCAGGCCGCCATCGCTCCCGGAAAGACTCCGTATCTCGAGACCCGTTCCTTCCGTCTGGCCAGGTCCTATGCCATCTGGCTTGTCATCCTCCTTGTCATCAACACCTTCTCGGGCATGGTCATCTCCAGCTTCGAGAACGCCCTTCTGACCTTCCCGGTCCTGGTCTCCTTCATCCCGGCCTTGGGCGATTCCTGCGGCGATGCCGGCGACCAGACCTCCTCCATGGTCACAAGGTCGATTGCCACCGGGGAGCTCAACTCCAAGAACTGGTTCAAGGCGGTCGGGAAGGAATTCCTGGCCGGAATCATCACGGCCTTGATCGTCGCCGTCTTCAACTTCGCTTGGGTACTTCTGGAATTGAACACTCCGATTCTCAATGTCACACCAGAGATGGAACAGACTTTCGTCTCCCTCTTCGGCTCCATCCTCAATGGTCAGTTGGTCATCGCCGGCATCGTCTCCGTCAGCTTCTTCTTCGGGATTGCGGTCGCGAAGCTGCTGGCTTCGGTTCTGCCCTTCTTGGCCAAGGCCCTCCATCTCGATCCGGCCGTCATGTCCGGCCCCTTGATCGCATCCATCATGGACATCCTGACCCTGCTTCTCTACTTCTCCGTCTCGATGGCCATCATCGATGGCATCGATCCCGGAACGATCGAGCCTTTTGTCGCATTGCTCTAGGAGGAAAAGATCTATGGAAGAAGAAAAGAAGAATCTCCTCGAGAGCTGGCAGCCTGAGGAAGAGGAGCTCAAGGTCGACAAGGACCTCGGGCCGGTCTATCACCATCCGGAAGGCCTCGATGTCGTCAAAAAGACCTTGGAAGAGAAGGATGCCAACAAGCTTCGAGAGCTTGTCCAGGCTTTCGACAGCCATACCTTGGCGGCCCTGCTAGAGGAAGAAAGCGACGAGATCCTGGTCTTCTTCTTCCGCGCCGTCAAGAGCGACGACTCGGCCGAAGTGTTCACCCTGCTCTCACCGGAGACCAAGAAGCGCCTGATCGAGGCCTTCTCGACCGATGCCATCCAGAAGCTTCTGGAAGAGATGTCGACCGACAACGTCGTGGACTTCGTCGACGACCTTCCGGCCAACCTGGTCCACAAGGTCCTCCGCTCCGCCAGCAAGGAAGACCGGGAGAGGATCAACTCCTACCTCCGCTTCAAGGACGACTCCGCCGGAACATTGATGACCTGCGAATATCTCTCCTTCCGCGAGACGGACAACGTCCGGGATGCCATCGACAAGATTCGGGAGGAAGGCCCGGACATGGAGACGATCTGGTTCTCCTTCGTCACCGACGAACAGAGAAGGCTTGTCGGGACCTTGCGTCTGGATCACCTGTTGGAAGCCGATCCCGTGGACTCTCTCTCCTCGGTGATGGAGAGAGACTATCCGAAGGTCGATGTCGACACGGACAAGGAAGAGGTCGTCCGCGCCTTCCGCCACTATGACATCTCGGTCATGCCAGTCACCAACAGCACCGGAAGGATGGTCGGAATCATCACCTTCGACGATGTCCTGGATGCCGCAAACGCCGAGATCAGCGAGGACATCGCCATCCAGTCGGCCGTCACTCCGAGCGAAAAGCCCTACAGCCAGCAGACCGTCTTCGGCCTGGTCAAGGGCTATGTCGTCTGGATCATCGTCCTTCTGATGCTCAACACCTTCACCTCCTCCACTCTCTCCTACCTCCAGAACACGCTCAACGCCATTCCCTTGCTCCTGGCCTTCATCCCGACGATCATGGGCACCAACGGAAACGCCTCCGACCAGACCTGCACCGTCGTCACACGAGAGCTGGCCTTGGGGCACATCACGCACAAGAACTATTTCAAGACGATCTTCAAGGAGTTCAAGGCCTCCCTTCTGACCGCCTTGATCATGGCCTTCGTCTCCTTCCTCTGGATCCTGGTCGAGCTCTACAGCGGAATCATCACCCTGACCGACGCCGACCAGCAGATCATCACCTCCGCCTACGGCTCAAGGGATGCGCTCTTCCTCTCGGTCGCGGGCTTGATCGGATTGACCTTCCTGATCGTGATCATCATCGCCAAGTGGCTGGGAGCGACCCTTCCGATGCTGGCCAAGCTTGTCCATCTCGATCCCGCCGTAATGAGCCAGCCCCTCATCTCCAACATCCTGGACATCATCTCGATCTGCGTCTATGTCCTGTTGGCCAACTTGGTCATGCAAGGACTTCCGCCCCTGTTCGGATAACAAGGAGAAGGACATGTGCTGCCATTATCAGCTCTTGCAGGAAGACTGGTGGAAGTTCTCCGACTTCCCGGGCTTCTATGAGAGAATCCAGACCGACATCCTCGAGAGCACCCTGGCCCCCGGCCTTGTCCTGGAAGAGGGGAGGATGGTCCTTCGTCCCCTCTCCTTCGGCCTGGACATCGTCGAGAAGAAGGTCCTCAACGCCCGAGTGGAGACCGTCGCGGAAAAGGAGCTCTTCTGCTCCTCCTACAGGCAGAGGAAAGCCCTTTTCCCCTGCTCCCTCTTCTTCGAGAAGGACGAGAGGAAGAAGGAGCACGCCTTCGCTGGAGAAGGACTGCTCTACCTGGCCGGCTTTTACAAGCAGGGCGAGTTTGCGCTCCTGACACGTCCGGCGGACAAGGTCGTCTCCTTCCACCACGAAAGGATGCCTCTTCTCATCCCTCGCGATCACGCCAAGGATTATCTCAGGGGCCTTTTCTCTCTCCCCTCTCTCCTTGCCATGGAGGTCAAGATCTTCTCCCTGGACAAAGAGCAGCAGGGGACGCTCTTCTAGAATTTCCTCTGCCTATCAAGCTGATAGAGGGCAATCGCGATCGAGGTCGTCAGATTGAGGGAGTCCACCTCGTCGGACTGCTCGATCCTGACGGCGTTTTCGTTATGGAGCTCTTCGGGAAGGCCACTTGCCTCGTTTCCGAAGACCAGGGAACAGGGACTCCGGAAAGACACCTCTCCCAGAGGCCTTGCCTTCTGGAGGACGAAGGGATAATAGGGACGATCGAATTCCTTTCGATAGTCTTCGAAGGAGTCGTAGACCTTCATCCGGAGGTGGAAGAAGGCCCCCATCGAGGACCGGATCACCTTCGGATCGAAGAGGTCGCAGCAATCCCGGATCAGGGCGATGTCGTGAAGGTGAAAGGCCAGAAGGGAGCGCATCGCGTTGCCGAGGTTTCCCTTGTCCCTGGGAGCGACGAGGACCAGATGGTCCTTCTCCGGATCGAGTTTCTCTTCCTTCTTGAGGAACTCCGCCATCACGTATCCGTTCTCCTTGCCGGAGATCTTCTCGATGGCCTTGCTTGAGAGGGTCCTCCGCTCCTTCGGGACAAGGCGTTCGATCTTTCGATAGGCATCGCTCTTGAGGGCATCCTCGGAATAATAGAGACGGACAAGCCTCTCCGGGCACTGCTCCAGAAGCTGCAAGACGAGGAAGTATCCGACCGCGAAGGTCGTCCTCTGCTCCTTGGTGTATTTGGTCATGTGTGCATTCTAAGCGCATCGACAGGAAAAGGAAAGGCCTTTTCCTTCCGGCACGAAAAAACCTCGGCCGATGCAAACCGAGGTTTTCTTTTCGTCCCTTATTCGGCGACGTAGGGAAGAAGGGCCATGTAACGGGCGCGCTTGATGGCCTGGGCGAGCATCCTCTGATGCTTGCTGCAGGTTCCCGTGATGCGGCGCGCCGTGATCTTTCCGGAAGGAGAGATGTACTTCTTCAGGAGCTCGACGTCCTTGTAGTCGACGTGCTCGACGTGGTTCTTGCAGAAGTAGCAGATCTTCTTTCTGGGCTTTGGTCTACGGTACATTCTCGTTTAATCCTTTCCGCCTTCCTTGGGGAAGGCTAGAAGGGCAGGTCGTCGTCCGAGGAATCGATGCCCTCATGAGCGACCGTGCTCTTTTCTTCGGGCTGGCTTTCCGTCTCTTCCGTGGCGCCCTTGCGCTCCAGGAACTGGACCGACTCGGCGACGACTTCGACGACGGAACGCTTCTGCCCGTTCTTGTCCTCATAGCTTCTCTGGTTGAGACGTCCGTCGACGCCGACGAGAGAGCCCTTGGAGCAGTACTTGGAGACGTTCTCCGCGGTCTTGTTCCAGCTCGTGCAGGGGATGAAGCTCGCAGAGCGCTCGCCTCCCGCCTTGGTGAGATTGTCGACAGCGATCGTGAAGGAAGTGACCGAGGCTCCGGAATTGGTTCTCTTCAGCTCCGGATCGCGGACCATCCTACCGACCAACACGACACGATTGATTCCAGCCATTGTCTTTCCTCCTTTGGTGCTGTCAGCAGACAGTGACAAGGAAGCGAAGGACTCTGCTATCCAAGCGGACGATGCGGTCGAATTCGTTCAGGGCCTTGGGCTCCGCGCTGAACTCGACGATGACATAGTAGCCTTTCGTCTGCTTCTTGATAGGATAGGCCAGGTCTCTCATGCCCCACTCCTTGACGCCGGTGATGTTGGCGCCATTGTCGGTGAGGATCTTGTGAAGACTCTCGATCGTGGTCTTGGTGGAAGACTCGTCGAGGGTCGGCGCAAGAATGTACATGATCTCGTAATTCTTCATGCGTCTATACCTCCCTATGGTCTTTCGGCCGTTCCTACATCAGGGAACGGCAAGAAAGTATACGCTCCCTTTCGAGAGCAAAAGATAGTATAGAAGATGAAGAGCCTGGAAGCAAAGCTTTTTCTCGCTCCTGGTTCTGTCTCCTCACCTCTATTGTCTTCCAGAAGGAATTTTTTTTCAGGAGAGAGTCAGCTTGCGGATCCCCAGAAGATGGCCGAGGATCAAGGAGAAGCCCAAAAAGACGACCCTCCTCTCGACCAGATCCACCTTCTGGAAGATCTCCTTGCGGGTGTAGATCTTCCCGTTGTCGAAGAAGGTCACCTCGGCCTTGTCCCCACGGCGGAGCGTCCTGAGGCTGTTGTCGATGTCCTTGATCTCGTCCTCGCTGAGCTCGGGAAGCTCCCTTCTTTCCTTCTCTTCCAAGACTTTCTCGATCTCCTCCCTCTGCCCTCTCAGGGACTGGAAGGGGAGCCACGCTTTCATTCCTCTCATCGATGATGTCCTCCGATCTGTTGACTGCGCATCCAGTAGGTCGAGGAAGGAAGAAGGGCCGAGCACGGCATGGCCTTGTTCGTCCCGTATTCCTTCCGGATCTTCCTCGTCGTCTCTTCCAGTCTCTTCTCCCTCCTGTCCTTCTCCTCGTCGTAGAAGAGCGTCCTCTGGACCTCCTTGCGGGAGAAGAGAGACAAGGCCACGAGATGGATCCTCCGATACTTCCTTCCCTCTTCCTTGGGAAGATTGTCCTTGATCTTCTCCCAGAGGGCGAAGGAGGAGTCGGTCTTCTCCTCCATCTCCAGGAGAAGCTGGAAAGCCTCTCCGTCTTTGGTGAGGGCCTGAAGGAGGATCCTTCCCGCCAGTCTTTCCTTCCGGGCGAGGTTCTCCGCAAGCTCCAGGACAAGGTCGTGGACAAGAGTCGGAAGCTCAGAGGAGTCATAGTCCCGAAGCAGGACCTCCCCGACGCCGATCGTCTCCTGTTTGCTTCGATACTTCTCCTGGATCTGGGCATCGTCTTCTCCCCAGGCGTGCTGGTAGAGGTCTCTCCCGATCACCCCGAAGAGCTTCTGGAGATAGCTCTCCTGGCTGACGGCGATGTCTCCCATGGTCGCAAAGCCATGGGAGAGCAGCCTTCTTTCCATCCGCGACCCGATGCCCCAAAGCTTCGAGAGCGGGAAGACGTTCCAGAGCTTCTCCGGGACATCCTCCTTCCGCCAGTGGGCAAGACGGTCCTTCCTCTTCTTGGCCTCCTGATCCATGGCGCACTTGGCCAAGAAGAGATTGGGCCCGATCCCGCAGGTCGCGACAAGGCCAAGGCGCCTCTGGATGTCCGAGAGGATCTTTCGGGCATAGCTTTCCGGGCTGTCCTTTCCCCGCTTGAGATAGTGGGTCACGTCCAGGAAGGATTCGTCGATGGAATAGACGTGGAGGTCTTCTTCGCCGACATAGTCGAGATAGACGGAATTGACCTTGGCGCTCTCCTCGAGATAGCTCTGCATGTGCGGGCGGGCGACGATCAGGCCCGGGATGTTCCTGTCGACCTCAGAGAGGCGACAGCGGGACTTCACGCCATAGCGCTCCTTGATGGAGGGAGAGGCCGCAAGGACGATCGTGCCATCCCCGCGGAAGAGGTCGGCGACCACAAGGGGTGTCGAGAAGGGATCGAGGTTCCTTCTCTTGCATTCCACGGAAGCATAGAAGGACTTCAAGTCGATGGCAAGGATGACTCTCTCTTCCATGGGCCTTCACCTCCTAGGGGCATTATAAAGGGAGGGAGAAAGACACTTCCGAGGAAAAGGAAACAACTTTTCGAAGAGCCGTTTGTTTCTTCTTCGGAAAAGAAAGAAGCCGACGGAAAAGGGAGCGTTTCTCCCTTTTGGAAAACCTCCTTCGAAAAAAATCCTCTTTCCGTCTTGACAGGAAAAATGCCGATGAAATCCGAAAAAAATCAAAAAAGGGAGCGCACGACGCTCCCTTTCTTTCAAGTTGTTTCTAGGCTTTCTTCAACTCTTCCTCGAAGGAGATTCCGCGCTCCTTGAGGATCTCCTGATACCTCTTGTAGACGATCGCGCTGACCTCTTCGAGGCTGTGGCTTTCCGTGTCGATGATGCCGTCGATGAGAGACTCGATCTTCTCGTCGAGACGGAAGACCTGACGGTCGTTCTCAAGCCTCGAGAGGATCTTCTCCGGGGCATCGCCGCGCTCGGCCATCCTCTCCCTTCTCCGCTTCTCGTCCGCCTTGAGGAAGAAGAGGACGATCCTCGGGTCTTGAAGTCCCTTGTAGACCTTCGCTCCCGAGAACTCGACGGCCAGGCACTTGTCGATCCGCACTTCCTTCTTGGACGTCCCGTAGTGATGGCCGTTGTAGAAGACCGTCTCGATGAAAAGGCCTTCCTTCTCCATCTCACGAAACTCCTCTTCCGTGACGAAGTGGTAGTCGACGCCGTTTCTTTCCCCTTCCCTCATCGGCCTTGTGGTATGCGTCACGACCTTGCGGATCCCGAAGTGGGACTGGAGATAGAGGCAAGTCGCGGTCTTTCCCGATGCGGACGGCCCTGTCAATACAATCATGCTCGAACCTCTCGATGGCAATGGAATTATTCTACTTTCCGCCTCCTTCGCTTTCAACCGCCAGAGAAAGAAATGCTTTGTCTTTTTCCCTCAATCGTGCTTTATTCAAGAAAAGGAGACTTTGGAAACATGGATCCCATTTCCTATCGCCTTCTCCTTCTTTCCCTCTACCTCTCCTTGATCCTCCTCTTCGTCTACCTGAGGAAGAAATCCTTCTCGCTCCCTTTCGTCTTCACCCTGAGCCTTCTTCTGGCTCTCGTCCGCAGCGGGCAGTTCATCGCCTATGCGGTCATGGGCATCAAGGTCTATCCCATCGAGATCAGCCACATCAGCTACTTCCTGACCTGTGGCATCCTGCTTTCGGGAATCCCGCAGCTCCAGTACGTCGGCGGATACTTCTCCTTCTTGAGCGGACTGGGATATTTCGTCGGTGCCATGCTCTCCCCCTCTTCCATGATGTCCGGCCTTGGGACCTTCGAGTTCGTCCTGGCCATCCTGAGCCATTCCCTGCTCTTCTTCTTCGGCCTGATGCTCCTTTTCGGAACGAGGAAGTACCAGAAGAGAGTCTTCCTCTACACGGCCTGTTCCTTCGCCCTGACTCTGCTCTTCGCCTTCCTGGTCAAGAAGGACATCCTCTATCCCGGAATCCCGAAGTCCTCCTACGTGATCCTCAAGATGGTCGACGGAACCCTGTTGAACTATCTCTTCCCCGACCTTGTCCTGACAGACCTGCTCAAAGTCCTGACGACCGTCTTCCTCCTTCTCGCCTCCTTCCTCCTGGCCCTTCTCTTCTATGCCGTCAACCGAAGGATCTTCCGCACGACGAGACTGATCCACAGCGAATGGGGACTCTATTACCTCATCAAGCCCGATTTCTTTACAACTCTTGTCAAGGATCTTTGACAAAGATATAAAAGCGTAATGACAGGCGAGATGAATCAAAAACATCCCGCTTTTTTCTTGATCCTTGCCTTTTGGATCGAAAAAATTGATCGGTTAAGGCATCCAAAGCAAAAAGGAGCACCGAAGTCTCCCCTCCAGTTGCCATCAATCCCCCCCCGCCCTACAATGAATCCGCGATCCATAAAAGGAGGTCTTTATGAGTCAAAAAAAGAAGAATTCGCACAAGAAGCTCTATGCGACACTCGGCTTGCTCTTCGGTCTCGCAGGCATCGGAACCGCGGCCTTCGCAGGCTATGTGCTCTCAGACAGCAAGGTCAACTTCGATGACAACGCGGTCACCCCTGGCCAGATCGACATCGAAAACAAGAACTATTCCCTGAATGTGACTTTGGAAGATACCTCGCTTCTCTTCTACCCGGCTGCCGCAGTCGACACGGGACGTCTCCAGTATGATGGAAATCCTGCTGCCAACCTCGACCTTGTCCTCACCCTGACTCCCGATGATCCCGATTACAACCTCAACGAAAAGACGATCAACATCAACATCGAGACAAGTGGCGATAACAACGCCGTCACCAAGAACTACATCACCGCTCCGGGCAACACCACGGCCACGATCACCGACAACGCCGCGACGGCAGTCACCCTCACCTGGGGTTGGGGGGATGCTTTCGGAGGATCCGATCCCTGCGAATACTTCAACAACGGTGCGGGAAAGGAACTTCCTCTTGGAAAGTCTGACGATAACAACACCACGACGGTAAACGGCGTCCTCAACGACTTCAAGACGGCCTTGGAGGCGACGACCTTCACCATCACCGTCACTGTCGGCGAGTAAAAAAACACCCGGAAAAAACTTCCGCATGCTCCTTTTCTGGATCTCCCTGGCCATCGTTCTCCTCCTCCTTTCGGGACTGACGATCTACTTTCTCTCGGTCTTTCGGGAAGAGAAGAAGAGGACATTGGCGGGAAAGAACGATTCCCTGCTCTACGCAAAGGAATTGCGGGAGAGAGAAAAGGAACGGACAGCGAAAAAGACAGCATCCGGATCGATCCGAAGAATCTTCGGTTTCGTCCTGGATGCTGTTCTGGCATTTCTCTCCGCTCTCTTCCTCCTCTCCTTGGCCGACAAGACCATCAATTCCTTCGACCTTCCGTTCCAGACGGCGGTCATCGCCACCGGTTCGATGTCGGAGAAGAATCCGAAGAACGAATATCTCTTCGCAAACGATCTCGACGACCAGCTCCAGGTCAACGACTGGATCGGCCTGAGAAAGGTGAACTCCCTGGACGAGATCCAGGTCTATGACATCATCAGCTATGTCAACGATGACGGACTGGAGATCGTCCACCGGGTGGTCGAGAAGGAAGAAGGCTATCTCCGGACAAGGGGAGATGCCAACGAGAGCACCGACTCGATGAAGATCACCTTAAAGGACGTGGTCGGAGTCTACACGGGCTTCCGCATCCCGAAGATCGGAATCCTGGTCTTCTTCGCCCAGTCGAACTACGGGATCCTGGCCTTCGTTTCCGTCTTCTACCTCCTTGTTCTCTACGAGATTCTGTCCGTGAGAAACCAGAGGGCTGCCGAGATCCGTATCCAATTTCTCGACTCAAAGGTCTTGCAATTAGACAATTTCACTCTGATCAGCGAAAGCGGAACACTGTTCTTCCGCAAGACATCCTTTTTGTACGATGACGAAAAGACAAAGGACGGAGACACCCTTCTACAGACTGACCAACAAGAGACGATCCTTCCGGAAAGCGACTACAAGCAATGGAAAACAAACTGACTCGCGCGAACAAGCTCAGCATCTGTCTCGCCGTCTTCTATGCGGTCCTTGCCCTGGTGACGGGCTTTGGCCTTGACGCCAACTACACGATCTTCGCCCGCAACAATCCGATCTCGGCCTTGGGCAAGGCCTTCGGTTTCCCGAGCATCGCGGCGACGGCGATGATGTGGGTGATGCTTCTGTTCATCGTCTTCTACCTGGTGCTCTTCGTGATCAGCTGCTGCTACATCGCCGCCTATCAGAGAAGGCACGGGCGGAAGACCTATTGCAAGGAAGCCTTCTACGCCTATGGCATCGCCTTGGCGATTGCCCTGTTCCTCTCTCTGGGTGTCGGTTCTCTCTTCCATCTGATCGTCGGAATGGAGAGCTACGGGACGACGATGCTCTTCGTCAGCCAGGCCCTTGTCCTGGCGGCCTTGTTCTTCGTCATCCTCTCCCTTCTGGTCTATGCCATCATCGGCATTGCGGTCTATTGCGTCGGCTTCGCGAAGGTCAACCTGACAAGCTACAACGAGGAGCAGGTCAAGAAGGAAGAGAAGGAGAGGAAGGAATTCCTCGAGGAGCAGGAAGGAGCGGACAAGGACGAGAAGGATGATGTCGTCTCTTCCTTCGAAGGGGAGAAGAAAGAGGAGAAGAAGGAGGGTCCCGCTCCGGTTTCCTCTCAAAATGCCCCGGAAGGAGAAGGAAAGATCTCTTCCTTGCCGGCGGAGATCCGTCTTTCTCCCAGGGATGAGGAGAAAGAGGCTCTCCCTCCGAAGGAGCAGCTTTTCCCGACTTTATGTGCGATCGACGAGAGAAACGCCGCCCAGAGCTTTGTCGCCCTGGACAGCGAGAACGTCGATCTTCCTTCCCTGATCGACGACCTGAGGTCCTACCTGGCCAAGAAGGAAGGTCTCTTCTATCCGAGGAAGGAGCTCGCCCTCTTCGTCGCGGCGATGAACGCCACGCATCTCATCATCCTGGAAGGTATCTCCGGAACCGGAAAGTCCTCCCTCCCGCGTTACTTTGCGAAGTTCATCGGGGAGGAGAGCTTCTTCGAACCGATCCAGGTGACCTACAAGGAGAAGTCGGATCTTCTGGGCTACTACAACGAGTTCACAAGACGCTACATGGAGACGAACTTCCTGCGCCGTCTCTATCAGAGCAGCTATGAGCCGGAAAGGCTCAACCTGATGGTCCTGGACGAGATGAACATCTCGAGGGTCGAGTATTACTTCGCCGACTTCCTCTCGGTGATGGAGTTCCCGGAGGAAGACCGGCATCTTCTCTTGCTCTCCCTTCCGGAAGACTATGACGCTCCCCTTCATCTCCACGAGGGAGAGGTCGACCTTCTTCCCAACACCTACTTCATCGGAACCTGCAACAAGGACGACTCGACCTACACGGTCACGGACAAGGTCATCGACCGTGCCATCGTGATCGACTTCGAATCCTATCAGAGGCCGTTTGAGGTCCCGGAAGAGGTCCATCCGATCCTCCTCACCTACCGAGGATTGAAAAGTCTCTTCCAGAAGGCGGAAGGGAAGGAAGAGAATCTCTTCTCCGAGGAGGAGAGGAAGAAGTTCCTGGAGCTTCTCTCCTTCATGGAAGAGGAGTTCTCCATCGCCCTGGGAAACCGTATCGTGAACCAGATCCAGAAGATGATGCCCGTCTTTGCGGAGATGGGAGAGAAGAGGGAGGACCTCCTGGACGAGATCTTCCTCACCAAGGTCTTCCGCAAGCTCCAGGGAAGGATGGATTCCTCTCTCTCCCTGTCCCTCAGCCATCTCCTTTCGAAGATCGACTCTCTCTATGGAAAGGACAGCTATCCGCAGACGAGAAAGGCTGTCCTTCGGATGGTCGAACGCATCGGACTATGAGAGAGATGGAGGAAAAAGACCTCTCCGCCCTCTTTGAGGAAAGGCTCAAGGAGAGGAGAGAGGTCCTCGATGCCATCGAGAACATCTTCCGCCTCGGAAAGGGGAAGATGGAGACAAGGGAGGAGCTCTCCCGGATCGAACAGGTCCGCCACTTCGATTCCTCCCTGGCGCGGAAGGCCTTCCAAGACCCTCGCCTTTTTGCCAGGGACCCCTTGGGAAGGATCCGCATCCAGCGCATGTACGACAAGGTCCCGACGGAATCGATGGACACCTACGAGAACCGCTTCGCCCTCTTCCTTCTCCACCAGGTGAGCAGGGAACTGGAGAGTGCGACCAGCCATCTCGATTCCGGAGAGGAAACGCTCCCTTTCCTCCAGGGAAGGATCAGCTACGGAAGATACGGGACGATCTCCCTCCTTCGGCAATACGTGAAGGAGAAAGGAAAGAAAGAGGAGGAGAAGGAAAGAAGGACCCTTCTTCTTCGAAAGCTTCAGAAGAAAGCTCTCTTCCTTCTGGAGAGCGACTTCGCAAGGAACGTCTCCCTTCTTCCCTTCCCCTCTGTCGAAGAGACCAATCTCCTCACCAAGCAGAAGGACTTCCGCCTTCTTCTCTCCTTCTATCGGAAGGAGGAAAAGGCCCAGAAGGAGATGAGGGAGGCTCTCTCTTCCTCCCTCAGGGAAAGCCTCGGAGAGGACGGACGGGAAGAAGAAGGAACCTTGATCATGCAAAGAGAAGGAAGGACCTACCAGCTCCAGGAGAAGGAGAGGGTCCTCACGATCAAAGACGGAGAGGAGGAGAGCGAATACCAGTTCTCCCTTCCCTCCTCCCTCTTCCTTCCGGAGCTCCTTCTCCGACACGGGAAGGAAGAGAGAAGACTTCCTCTCCTGGAGAAGGAAGACTTCCGCATTCTCCTCTTTTCCCTCACCTTCCTCATCGACTCGAAAAGGAAGGACATCTGCCCCATCTGCTCCAATCCGCTCAAGGGAGAGGACTGCCCCTTCTGCCACGCCGAAGTCCACTATGACGAGAAAGGACGCTTCTTCGTCAAGAACGTCCCCTTCATCCACATCGGAGGTTAGGATATGAAGAA
Organism: uncultured Bacillota bacterium; assembly: GCA_949290645.1. GTDB lineage: Bacteria > Bacillota_I > Bacilli_A > RFN20 > CAG-288 > Enterosoma. Next base: position 79,185 of record CASESG010000001.1, on the reverse strand, counting down.
AACACTGAGAAAGATCCAGCTCTTCCTGCTCTCGCTCTTTTCCTTCTTCGCCCTCAGCTCCTGCTCCTCCTTCTTCAGCGACCAAGGAATGGTCATCGAGAACATCGCCACCACGACCGAGGACAACGGAGACACGACGATCACCATCACCTTCACCGACGATTCCTACGCTCCCGTGACCTTCAAGATCCCCGCTCCCGAGGACGGCAAGGAAGGACCGCAAGGCCCGATCGGAAACGGCATCGAGAAGATCGAGAAGATCACCAAGGACAACAAGAACTATCTCCAGGTCACCTTCACCGACAAGGATCTCGCTCCTGCCCTGATCGAGCTTCCCGACCTCGTCTCGATCAAGGACATCACCACCAGCTATGACGTCGAGAAGGACACCAATACCGTCACCATCTCCCTGACCGACGGGACAGAGAAATCCTTCGTCCTGAAGAACGGCAAGGACGGAATCGGAATCAAGGACATCACAAGCGAGACCGACGAGGAAGGAAACACCACGATCACCATCTCCTACACCGACGAAAGCAAGGAAGACACCGTCATCCAGATTCCCTATGTCCAGGGGAAGGACGGGAAGGACGGACGAGGTATCGCCAGCATCACGACCCAGAGCGCAAATGGCACCTACCACGTCTTCATCCAGTACACGGACGATCCCGATGGCGAGAACCTGGAACATCTGGAATTCCCGATGCCCGAATCCACGAAATGGTTCAGTGGAAATGGTGCGCCAGGATTTGACATCTCCATCCAAGCAAAGCAAGGAGACTTCTATTACGATTTAACCAATTTTGCCATCTACCTTTACAATGGCTTCACCTGGGATCTCATCGCAAACCTCAAAAACGATTCCATCCCCTGCACCGTCGAGTTCGATGCCACGACCAACGGAGGACTCTTGGACGGAAGCTATCTCTCTAAAGTCACATGCCTGAAAGGAGAGAGCCTGGAATACAGCCAAATCCCGACCGCCTCCAAGGAGGGGGCGACCTTCCTCGGCTGGTATACCTCGGCCTTGGGGCCGGACGATCCAAGGGCGGGACGCTTCACCGACTTGACCCCCGTGACGAAACAATATCTCCATCTCTTCGCCTGTTTTGAGGAAATCTGAGCATGAGAAGACGGACATTGTCCCTTGTTCTTGCCACCGGAATTCTCCTGACCGTGTCCATTTCCTATGCCGCTTATTCTATTGAAAAGGATAACGTGAACAAGCTTCCGCCAGCGAAGCCCGGTGCCGTTCAAGTGCTAAATCAAACGAATTATCTCTCTTCCTATCTGTTCCAAAACCTCGCTTGCGAAGGAATCCACTACTATTCTGAAGGAGATGCGCTCCTCCATCCCGGAAACACCATCACCGACAGACAGGACGGAGAGGCCCATCTCGATGACTTCGTCATCACCTTCCAGAGCCAGAATTCACAGCCTGCCCTTGCTGCCGTCATCAAACAGCTTGGCGAAAATCCAGGACACACGGCGACCGTCGACTTCATTTTCACCTTTCCGAGCGCATCCAACGTCAACGTCGCTTCCCTGGCCGAGAATGGCCTGGCCTATTTCCGATATCGGACACTGGAGGACATCAACAACGATCGTCTTTTCCCTCTCTGCAATTGGTTCATCAACAACAACGCCCTTTCCGATGCGGGAAATGAGGTTTCCTACCTTCGAAGCGATGCGGCAGAAAAGACGCTCACCCTTTCCGTCCTGTTGACAGACCACGCCCTCGGAACAATCGACGGCAACCCCTACCTCTATTCCTTGGCGGACATTCTCATCGATCACATTTCCTACAATGACCAATACACGTTGATTCTGGACTTGGATCTTTCCAAGGAGACCGGCCTCACGGAAGACGACTTTTCCGGAGTCACTCTCTCCGTCAACGTTTCGAAGGAAACCGCATAAAGAGGGGGCAAACGAATGAAACAGAAATTATTGAAATCCGGCCTCTTCCTCGCACTTTCCATCATGACCATCAGCACGGGGTATTCGGGATACCAGATTCAACCAGAAAATCCTAGCGCCTCCATCAGCAATGTCGACGAGAACAAGGAAGACCAGAAAGAACTGCACAAAGTCACCTTTCAGAACCGTCAGACAAACGAGACATCCACCCGCTATTTTCCGGACGGCTATATCCTGAGTATGGCCGACCTTGCCGATGCCACAAGCGGCGACAAAAACGCCATGTATGTGGCGGGGGATCAATATCTCACCTGGTCCGTCACGGAAGGAGAAAGTGTCGGTCAATCCTTAAGCAATCACATTCCTGTCACTGGAAACATGATTCTGGAAGGGCTGGCAACTTCTTACATGACGACAAACAACATCCGCCTCAGTTACAGCAACAATGAAGGATTCAAAAATCGGTCTTATGAAACGGCGACCGTCAATACCCTGCAGGCTACCTATCAGGAGAGCCTCAATCCAGGTTCGGAGTTCGTCGGCCAACCGGACAACATCATTTTTTTGACCGAGAAAGCTTACAATCACGACGTCAGCCTCGAGCTTCAAGCCGTCAGTGCAGAAAAAGACGGTGGACCTTTTTTTGGCATCAGTTTACGCTCTTTCAAGAATGGTAAATACCAGTCCGTCACGCATGTAGAGCAATCACAAAACTCTGGCTTTGCAATCGGGCAAGCCGTCAATATCCGTCTTTCTTCCAGCTCTGGATCGCAAAACGGATATGGTTCTAACGATTCCACCTCACAAAAGAAATTCGTTTCTTACAACGCTGATGACACAATTGGGTTATCTAATCCCGAAGCGAACGCTAAAGAAGGAGGCGATTCCAAACTGCAGACCCCCTACAAAGATCTGACATCCAGTGGAACTTACACATATAACCCGACTACGAACTCCTATTCCGCAAATTATTGTGCCAATCGAATCGTCCTCGAATCGGACGTCATTTTCTCCGGAAATATCACAATCGGGGGAATCACTGGCTACTTTGGAAAGAATATCGATTTTTCGCAATCTGGATTCCAGGGATATATCAACGGAAGCTATTGCGAAATCGACCTCAACGGTTATGATCTCATCCTTCCTTCCGAACATTCGCTGACCAGTTATGGATCGATAACGGATAGCTCCCGTTTCAACATCGATGACAAAAATACCTTCTCCAATGAGACAGACAAAGGATCCTTGGTCATGTTACCTGGTTCCACCTTGCAGACTCCCTTCGTGTTGGAAGACATCTTCCTTCCCCTTTCTGCGCCGATGTCCTTCTACAACGCCAATGCTCCTTTCAACTTCTATCGTTGTCCCTATCTCGATTGTGAAACTGTGTTTTATTCCGGAAGTCGCTTCCAAGCTGAGTACAAGGTGGATTTGGCCGGATGGTCCGACGAAAAGATGGGCGTTCAAGGAATCGTTCAACTCATCGGATCGTCAAGCAATAGCAGTGGAAACGAATTGCTGTTGCTGAATTCCGGCAAAATCATTCGAAACGTCACGTACAATGACCAGTTCAAATCATTTGCTTCGAACCTATTCAACCAACAAATCAATTATTCAGTCGAAAATGCGGATCTGATATTTTCCAATTGGTTGATCAACTTCCAAGTATCGAGCGTTTCCATGGGGTTTGACTCGAGAAGAGCCCAGTTCTTCATTCCTTTCTATTACCAAATTGAAATAAAGAATTCAAAAGTTCATCTCAGCACGGAGCTCGTTTTCATGGCGGGAAGCCATCTTGAGATTGATTGTCACAGCACTCTGCTTCTTTCCTATTCCTCTGTTCTCCAAACAGCAAGCAACAGTTACTTCGACCCCCAGTCCTATCAATCCGTTGGCGGTCTGACATTTCTAGACACTTTCTATTATTCTCCGACTTCGAAGAGCTATTATCCTTTGCCAGACGCAAAAAACGGTGACTTATTGGAAAGTAACGCAAGTCTATGGAAGGTATTGAGCGATACTCCTGCCTATTGCAATTTCGATGGCCAGATCCTCTTGCAAGAAAACGAAGGAATCCAGCAAAATCATCCTTTTGTCTTCGGAGGTCAAATGGACATTTCTTCAATGGAATCTTTCCAAACGGAAATCGATCACTGGAATCAAACCGCATCCCACAAGAAAGTCCGTCTTTTTGGCAATTATTTCATGCTAGGCCCAAATTCTTCCCAAAGCAAAAATGCTCCAGGGAGCATCAACTACTTTTACGTCCGTGGTTTTTATACTCCACCCTTGATGACAAGAAAAAATGAGGTTCTGGTCGATTACACGACGACAGATCATGTCGTACGAGACGATGTCCTGCCAGGTTCTTCTTCCGGTACAAGTTTTATCGATGGGCTCCCGACCGGAATCTATGATTCGAAGACCGGATTGATCACAGACGGAGACAACACTTATGCCTTCATCCCCGATTATTCTTGGTCTGCCAACTGGGATAACGATAATACGTCAAACTTCTATGGTGCGACAACTTTAGCGACCACAAAAAGAAATCCGGATGATCTCGCCGGTTCCTTCTGGAAGGTCACTTCTCATGGGAACTATATTTCCGTAGCTGGACAAGACTATGGCCGATACGTCTTGGAAAAAGATTGGCTTGGGCGCGAAAAAATGAGCTCTCAATTGACCTTCGATCGTCCCTACAACATTTTCTATCGCGGAAGCTTTGTCCTTGCCGATTCCGTCAGCGGAAACGCTGCGACGACGTACTTATATCGTTATGCCGGCGGCAAGACCGGAGATGCAAGAGGCCAGTCCTATACGATGTCCTATGCCAACAACACATGGTCCATCAAAGGAAAGGCATGAACATGAACCAGTCCAAGAACATCGCCCTCTCGATCCATTCCCTCCACAAGAGCTACGGGAAGCACGAAGTCCTCAAGGGCATCGACCTGGATGTCTACGAGGGAGAGCTTTTCGGCTTCATCGGAAAGAACGGAGTCGGGAAGTCGACGACGATCGAGTGTTCCATCGGGATCAAGGATTTCGATTCCGGAAGGATCTTGATCCTGGGTCATGACATCCAGAAGGAAAGCCTGGAGGCGAAGAGGTGCTTTGGCTACGTGACCAGCGAGCCGACGGCCTACGAGGAGATGACGGGTCTTTCCTATGTGGAGTTCATCGCCTCGATCTATCAGGTCGAGGAGGAGCGTTTCCTAGCCAATCTCCGCTATCTCGCCAAGAGGCTGGATCTCTCGGACGCGGACCTGATGCGTCCCATCATGGAATATTCCCACGGCATGAAGCAGAAGGTCTGCCTCATCGCCTCCCTGATCCACAATCCGAGGATCTGGATCCTGGACGAGCCGACGGTCGGTCTCGATGCCTTCACGGCCAACGAGCTCTGCAAGATGATGCGGGAGTTTGTCAGCCACGGCAAGACGGTCTTCGTCGCCAGCCACAACATCGACCTGATCGCCCGTCTCTGCGATCGGGTGGCGGTCATCAACAAGGGCTTGATCCAGAAGGTCTTCGACCTGAAGGAGAATCCTCGGGAGCGCTATGACCTCAACCGTTATTTCCTGGAGAATGCCAAGGAGAAGGAGGAAGAGAATGGTCAGGACGCTCTTTGAGCGTGAGCTTCGCTCCCGCTTTTTCCCGGCCAAGAGAGGAAGGAAGCTCTTCTTCTCCCTTTTCTCGACGCTCTTCTTCACCGCCTTGTTCGTCTCCTTGATCGTCTTTGTCGACCTTCGGATTTCGACGCAGCTTCAGAGCTACAGCGGATTCAACCGCTCCTTCTATGACTTCGTCCTCTTCATCGTCCTTCTTCTGGGAATCGTCTTCGCCCTGCCGACGATGCACTCTTCCTTCTTCCCGGACGAGAAGGAGAGGATCATCCTGGGGAGCCGGCCGGTTTCGATAAGAGACATCGTGCTGACGAAGTCGGCCATCGCCTTCGTCAAGAACTCCTTGTTCCTTCTTGTCACCTATCTTCCCCTGTCCTGTGTCTATGGCGCTCTTGGAAAGGAAAGCTTCCTCTTCTACTTCCTGGTCGTCCTCTTCCTTCCTCTTTTCTCCCTGCTCTTGACCGGAATCGGCCTTCTCTTCCTTGTTCCCTATCATGAGGTCTTCCTCTTTCTGAAGAGCTATCCTCTCCTCTCCTTCCTTCTGACGATCTGTTGTTCCTTCCTTCTTGCCTATCTCTATTCCCTCTTTCTGGGCTTGTTTGTCGATCTGATCCAGAACTCTTCTCTGGACATGCTCTTCACGACCGAAAGGATGGAGAGCATGAAGAGGATCTCCCACTTCCTCTATCCGACCTCCTTCCTCTCCTTGACCTTCACAAGGGAAAGCGGAGTCTCTTTCCTCTTTTTCTTCCTCTTCCTTCTCTTCTTCTGGGGAACGGGCTATCCTCTTCTCACCCTGGCCCTGAAGAGAGACTACAAGAAGGGAAAAAGAAGGGAGAGGAATCGTTCCTACTTTGCCCTTCCCGTCCATCTGAGAAGTCCGGAGAAAGCCCTCCTTCGAAAGGAGCTTTCCCTCGTCCTCTCAAGGAGCGATGGCTTCTTTTCCTTCGTCTCCCTTGTCGCCGTCGAGCCTTTCTTGATCTATCTGGTGGTCTCTTCCATCAATGTCATCTTCCAGAGCGGAAACCTCACCTTCATAAGGACCCTCTTTCCCAACATCCTGCTTTTGATCGATGTCCTGTTGATCCTGCTTTTCCTCTCCATCATCAACGCCACCTCTTCCCTCTCCCTGAAGAAGGAAGGGAACAACATCCTGACGATGAAGACCCTTCCCGTCTCCCCAAAAAGACAGCTTCTCTCCAAGATGGCGGTCCCTCTCTCCTTCTCCCTCTTCAGCTATCTCGTGAGCCTTGTCGTCCTTCTCTCGACCAAGGAGATCTCCCTTCTCTCCTTCTTCCTCCTGATCGCAGTCGGCTTCCTCTTCCTTCTCTCCCTCTCCCTTTCGACCCTGCACCTGGACTTGAGGAAGAGCAAAGGGGATTTCTACAGCCTCATCGTCGACTTCCTCCTCCCGCTCTTCTTCGTCCTTCTCTCCTTCGTCCTGACCCTTCTTCCCGGGCTCAAGGACAAGCCGGAGTGGACCTTCTACGGATTCCTCATCCTCTTCCTTCTTCTCCTCTCCGGAATCCTTCTCTTCCTGTTTCTCAGGAAAGCCGACCGTCTGTTCCTCAAGTATGAAGGAGGAAGAAAGGAATGAGAAAGAAAGCCATCCTGTTGTTGCTCTTCTTGCCCTTTGTCATCGCCATCTTCGCCTTCGTCACCTCGACCTTCGTCATCCGCTCGGTCGAAGGGGACATCGAAGACATCAAGTGGGACTACACCACCGGAGAGAACCCCTTCTCCCTCTCCCAGAAGAGAGCCTTGCTCAAGGCCGAAGCCGTCTATGACACAAACTATCCCCTGAGCGAAGGAAACGAGCTCGTCTGGAAATGCGTCTCCGACAAGGGCGAGGAAGAAAGCGATGTCGCCCACATCGAAGTCGAGGAAGATGGAACCTACCTCGCCTTCGAAAAGGAAGGGACCTGCAAAGTCATCTGCTCCAACGAGAAGGGAAACGTCCAGAAATCCTTCCTGGCCCGCATCGTCGGCGATTCCGGAGCGATCATCCTCAACCCCGTCCTCCCCTTCTCCGCCACCTCCATCACCGGCAAGCACTACGTCGGACTCTACGACAGCAAGAAAGCTTACGAGGAAGGAAGACCGGATTCCTCCTACCTGTTCGACCTCCAGATCTTCGGAACCGACAGCTTCCGGGAAGAGGAGATCCAGGTCGAGAGCACGGACAACGTCGAAGTCGACCTCAAGAACCACAAGGTCAAGCTCCTTGAGGAAGGAGAGGCCTTCGTCACCTTCCGCAATCCCGTCTCCAGCAAGGGAGACGGAAAGCTCTCCCTGGATGTGGTCTCGGCCCTCAACGTCTACGACTATGACGACCTGATGGAAGCGACCAACAAAAGCGAAAAAGGGATCCCCGTCGTCCTGAGAAGAAACCTCCTCTCCCTGGACAAGGCCTATGAGAAGGACAAGGACGGAAACCTCGTCCGCACCAAGGAAGAGAACGAGCTCTTCGGAAGACTCTCCCAAGGAGAGAACAAGATTGCAAGAGAGGATCTCTATTTGTTCGAGACGACCTATGACCATTCCTATCTCGATCTGTGGAACACGAACAATCCCGATAGTCCCGTGTCCCTTATGCGCTATGCCGCCGTCCACATCCAGAAGGACTTCTACGGAAACGGCTTCGAGATCAACCTCCACGACCTCGCCTATCCTTCCGAGGAGCAGACCATCACCGACAGCCTCGGAAACAAGACCACAAACGCCCTTCTGGGACCAGAAGACCTCTATCGAGGACCCCTGGTCCTTCAAAGCCTTGGAGATCCCAACACCAAGGGGGTGAGTGTCACCTCCTCCGGCCTTCCCATCTTCGCCCTCTACGGGCAGGACAACGTCGGCTTCTACGTCGAGGGAGAGGACATCGATCTCATCGACTGCCACTTCAGCAACTGCGACAACTTCGCCAACAACCTCACCAACCTCACCTATGTCGGGACCGTCCTTGAGGCCAAGGGAGAGAGAATCACCATAAAGGACAGCATCCTGGAGAAGGGAAGAAACGTCGTCCGTGCCTTCTCCACGAAAGACCTGACCATCGACAACTCCCTCCTTCAGAACGCGATGGAGTTCCTCTTCCTAAGCGGTGCCAACGAGAGCAACAAGGTCGACCTGAAGAAGAAAGTCCTCTACACCGACCGGGACAAAGTCCGCCATGAGACGACCGCCGAGGACTACCTCGCTTCCGAAAGCCTCGAGGGATTGATGAAGATGGATTCCAAGGCCGACTCCCTGCTCTCCTTCGGAGCCATCTCCAACACCCAGGCGAGCGAGTTCGTCGGCATCGACGGTGCGGGATACGAGAAGGAAGACTACATCCAAGGCCTCGATCCCATCAGGGAAAGCCTGACCAATACCGAAGGTTTCTTCGACAAGGGCGGAAACAAGGTCTTCTTCGGAAACGCCACGATCAAAGACTGCTCCTTCGACAACTCCGGAATCAGCGCGATCGGGCTCGACACTCTTCCCCAGGGAAGCTTCCTTGAGAGCAACATCACAAGCCTCCTCTCCTTGATCACGGGAATCTACTTCGGAAACACCCTTCCTTCCCACATGGCAAGGACTTCCGCCCCGGTCCTCGTTCAACTTGAGGGAGACTGTCGCTTCTACGACTGGAAGAAGGTCGACAACCTCTCCTTCGAATCCCTGATCCTGGAGAACATCGCCAACCTGATCAGAGCCCACGGAGGACTGGGCGATGACTGGAAGGTCGAGATCACGGAAGACGACTACCTCCCTCTCCGCCTCCTGCTGAAGAAAGAGCAAAGCCAGTGGATCCACGATGAGGAAATCAACCTCCCCGTCTTCTATCGGGGCGGCGGATATAACGCCAGCGAAGTCCGTCTCTCCGACAACCTCAAGTCCCTCTTCGGAGAGGAGTTCTCCCTCGATCCCTACGTCTACTCCCTCGACCTCAGCCAGGAGCCGGTCGCAGACTTCAACGCCAGCGCCAAGGCCAAGTACGAGGCGATGAAGATCGCGATGCTGAGAGCGGCAAGCAACGTCACCGGCTTCTATCCCTATCGCTTCCAGTCGCTCTCGGGAGTGCAGTTCCAGAAGGAAAGCCCCAACATCCTCGACTTCCAGAACCGAGCCTGATTTTTTCTGCTACAATAGAGACATGATCCAGGAAGAATTCCTCGACATGTGCCTTGAACGCCTTCAGGCACTGACACCGCTTCTGGAAAAGCGGGGGTACCGATTGAACCTGAGTCCGAAGGAGGAGAAGATGAGACAGGGCTCTCTCCAGAAGGAAGGAGAGAAGGAACCTTGCTGCTATTTCTGCTTCGGATTCCTCACCAACCCCAAGTTCCTTGTCCGGCACCAGCTTCCCACGGAAGGAAACGACAGCTATCTCAAGGACAAGAACTTCAAGGTCCTCTCCGCCCTCACCCCCTTCGGGATGACTCTCTACTACGTAGACAAGGCGCTCATCCTCAATGGCGTTGTCTCCCTCCCCTTCTACAGCGCAAGGTCAGAAGAGTGGACTTTCCCCGAAGAGGAAATCCTCTCCGCCCTTGTCGACGCCCAGGACTTCCTCCGCACCCTTGTCCCCTACTTCAAGAAGGAAAATCCGGAGCGGAAGATCCCGCCCTACCTCGAGCAATACCAGAGCGGAAGAAGGAAATTCCTTCCCTAGCCAAAGAAAAAGATCCTCCTTCGGAAGTCTTCAAAAGAAGGAGGATTTTTCATTTCATTCTTCTCTGTCAAAAAGGAAAAGCGCTTTCTTGATTCCGCAAAGGATTTGAGGCCCTCTCTCGAGCTGAGGAGAAAACCTCCTTTTCCGGACTTTCCTTTCGCTTTTCATGAATTTTCCCCGATATTCCGACAACTTTCCTTCCCCTTTCTCCCTCCCCCTTTCCGATCACAGTCTCCTTCGAAGATCTGTTATTCTTTTCTCCCTTTCATCAAGCGAGGTAAATGACATGAAAAAGAATATCTTCTTCCTCTTCCTTCTTCCCCTCCTTCTGACCGCCTGCGGCCCAAAGGATGATTCCTCATCCTCCAGCGACTCATCGACCCAGGAGAGCACCTCCAGCGCCACCCAGGAGAGCTCTTCCTCCCCGAGTTCCGCCGTCCTTCCGGAGCTGAAGGACATCCTTCCTCTCTTCCAGAACGGATACAAGATGAACGCCAAGGCCGAAGAGACGACAGGAGGAAAGACCACAACCACCACCGCCGAGACCGAGAGCCAGAACGAGAAGATCACCTTCCGCAGCACAGACGAGAGCGGAAAGACGCTCTTCTTCGAGACGTATTACCAGAAGAAGGACGACCAGCTGGAATCCACCCGTCTGGACATCAGCAACACCCTGAGCTTCTATCCTCTCTACAACCCCGTCACCTATGAATACTATCGCTTCGAGCAGGACGGCTTCCGGAACTTCTTCACGGCCTTGACCATCGACGATTTCCGGAAGGAAGGAACGAAATACCTCCTCGAGACAGACAAGGCCACCCTGGAGAACGCCATCGTCACCCAGCTCTACGGAAATCCGGGATTCGACCTCCGGAGTCTCGCCTTCGAAGTCGAAGGAACAAAGACCATCGCCTTCGAGGCCGACTTCTCCTTCCAGACCAGTTATACCTATCATTACGAAGGAACGTTTGTCGCCCTTGAGGAAGGAGAGACGATCCTCGAGAGGGCCGTCCCCTATCCCGAAGTCTCCGACGCCACCTTCGAAGAAGCCATAGAGAAGCTCACGGCAGGAAACTACACCCTTGTCCAGAAGGACTACGAAGGAGACGAGCTTCTCTCCACCTCAAACTACAAGATCAACGAGAAGGGCGTGTCCTATCAGACAAACGGATACGACATGTACTACTACGTGACCGATGACGGAAGAATCCAGATCTGCGAGAAGCTCGACGGTTTCTATGTCCGTCAGGGCGAGCCCGAGGAAGGAAGCCTCAAGGAGCTGATGCCTTCCTTCCGTCTCTCCGCCGCCACGATGGACAAGGAAGAGGACGTCTATACCATGAAGGAAGACGTCGAGGGAGACCTGATGACGATGACCATCTTCGAAGCCGTCGCCAGCGAGCTTGCCGACTTCACCATCACCATCACCGACGATCAGATCCTCGCCACCAACGTCAGCGGAGAGAGCAAGACCGAGCTCACCTTCACCGCTTTCGGAACGACCGACCACGGCATCTCGGAAAGCGACATCAAAGATCCCAGCACCTCGGCCGACTTCATCGACCTGCTCGAGGAAGAGAGTGCCGACAACCTCCTTGCCCTGATGGGAGAGGAAGCCAACACCCTCCCCGCTCCGACCAACTACACCCAACCCTATTGGGTAGACTTCACCGAAGATCCCAGCCTGTTCCTCTTCTTCCTCTATTACGACGAGGTCACCGTGCCCACTCAAGAAGATCTTTTGGCCTACGGAGAAGTCCTGGAAGGACTGGGCTACCAAAGCTTCGAGGGAAGTCTCAACGGAGGCTTGGCCTACACCAAGGAACTCGATAACGGAATCACCCTCTATGTCGAGATTCTCGACTATGACGGAATCTTCACCCTCATCTTCATGGACATGGCCAATTACGAACTGATGATGTAAAAAAGACAAACGGGCTGCTTGGAAAAATCCAGGCAGCCTCTTTTTCGTTTCGGCACACAAGAAAGGCATTGGGACATGATCTCAAACCAACGCCTGAGTTCGATCGTGTCCATTCTCCGCGAAAGAACTGCTTATCGACTGGGAAGAGAAATAAGTTGGCACCATGCAGCACTTATGGCAAGGAACTTGCAATTTCCCTCCTTTTTAGGAAAGTTTATGTCGCAAAAGAACCACAGCCAAAATCAAAATCGGACAAGGAAGGGGACGGAAGTGATTGTCAAGAATTATCCGAAAGAGGATGTCCGGTCTTCAACAACGAGTCGATATCCCGAAACGCATTTTCGAGGGATTCGGTGTGATACATTTCGTATATGTCAAAGACGAAGGAAGTGAGGTTCTTCTGCTTGAGTTCTTCCAAGACGGAGGAGGGCTCTCTTCCTCGATGCTCGGAATAGCTCTCGATCAGATAGACGAAAAATACGAATGGACGATCCATGTTTCATGCCTCCGAAATGTATGGAGAATTCCTCGGATCTCCGGTATCAACCTCGGAATGATAGATCTCAAGAATCGCTTGGGGCTGGAAAACCACATCTCCATCGAGTTGTCGAGAAGCATCGCGTGCGTCTTCGAATGGCTGAACAAGAAGAAGGAATCCATTTGCGACATTCCTGTCTCCTTTGCGATCATCGAAGAGACCTCAGCCACAATCCAGCTGATTCTTTCGCTTTCTGTCCGATTCCCGTTCATCGTTTGAGACACTCCTGACATATCCTCCTTGAAAACTCCTTCGGCGGAGAATGTTCCACTCTTTGAGGCGATTCGCAAGTCGTACGTAGTATATGGCCTCAGCTTCGGAAAAACATATGTTTTGTCTTTTGCTGAAGTGCGGAAGATCTTTCAGGCTCTGCTTTTGTGAACAGAATTCCTCGTCCTCTCCTTCCAAAGAAATGACACTCCATTGCTGATTATCCACCAAAAATCGGTGCCTCGATGCAAAAGGATGATTTTCGGAATTCCCCATCAAAATCAAAAAATGCCCCGAAGGGCATGTGCCTGACAACAGGCTCGAGTTTTGGCATTTCTGCTTATTTGGACTTGTATTGTGATTACGCTTATAATGATACCAGTTGCACGAAAAGGAGTCAAATCACCTCATGGAAAGCAAAAAATACTATCTGGGCCTGGATATCGGGACCGACTCTGTCGGCTTTTGTGTCACGGATCAAGACTACAGCATCATCACGAAAAGAGCCGTTCGATACGGCCTGGACAACAAGAAATATTCCACAAAGAAGCATCTCTGGGGAGCACGGCTCTTTGACGAGGCCCAGACGGCAAAGGAAAGAAGGTCGCATCGTGCCGCCCGGAGAAGGCTTCAACGAAGAAGGATGCGTCTCCTGCTTTTGCAAGAGATCTTCCATCCCGAAATGGACAAGGTCGATCCGCACTTCTTCGAGCGTTTGAATTCCTCCTTCTTCCATCGGGAAGACAAGAACGAAGACATCCGGTCGATGTCGCTCCTTTTCGCAGACCACGAAAAGGAGAAGAAATTTCGAACGGAATATCCGACCATCTACCATCTGCGCCAGAGGATGATCCAGAATCCAAACCAAAAATTCGATCTGAGGGAAATCTATCTTGTCCTGGCCCACATGATCAAGTATCGCGGGAACTTCCTGACAGAGGGCGAGATCTCCGGCTCCTCGACAAGCGCAGAGAAATTGAAGGCAGACTTTGACGAAATCGATGCAATCCTGAAAGAGCTTCCCTTGGAGGAGTCTTCCCCAGCCCTTTTCCATATGACCAAAGAGCAGGCTGAGGAGCTCTGCAAGCTTTTCCAAGAGGAGTCCGGAATCAAGATGCTCAAGGAGAAGGAAGCGGAAAGAGGCATCGTCTACAAGAATTCTGGGGAGGAATACGACATCCGTCAGCCGCTTCTGGAACTGATTAATGGTTCCAAGAAAGGTCTTGGCGACCTCTTCCCGGAATACAAGGAAGACGAGGAACGGAAGGAGCAGAAAATCAACTTCGAGGATGCGGATTTCGACGAAACCATCGACGTCAAGCTCGATCTCCTCAACGAAGTCCAGGGCCGGTTGATTCTCAAGGCCAAGGAAAGCCGGGATTTCCGGATCCTCAGCCACATCCTGAAGGGAAAGCCTTCCCTGACCGATGCGATGGTCGACATCTATGACACGCACAGAAAGCACTTGGGCATTCTCAAGCGCTTCTATCGCACCTATCTTCCGGAGAAATACAAGGAATTCTTCAAGACTTCCGGACCTGTCCAGGACAAGAAGAAATGTCTGAAGAACTACGTCAACTATGTCGCCTACAACCGGAGGAACAACGGAAAGAAGGAAATCGCGCTTCAGCATCTGGTCAGCCAGGAAGATCTCTGCAAGGAAATTCTCAAAGAGCTCAGTGCGAAGGAAAATCTCTTCGACGAGGCCGATCAGAAGACCTGGTCGGAGATCAAGCCCATTCTGGAAGCCAATGAATTCCTCCCGAAGCAGAACAGCAAGAACAATTCCGTCCTTCCCTATCAGCTGAACTACAACGAGATGAAAACCATCCTCGACAACCAGAAGAGGTACTATCCCTTCCTCGGGGAGGAAGATGTCGACTTCCTCCATCCGAACGAAAGGTGCTACAAGATCCTGTCCCTGCTTTCCTACAAAATCCCTTACTATGTCGGGCCTCTTTCTAAAGAAGCCAAGACCGCATGGATGATGAGAAAACAAGAGGACGTGAAGATCACTCCTTGGAACTTCCACGAGGTCGTGGACGAGAATCGAAGCTCGCAAGAATTCATCAAGAGGATGACCAACACCTGCACCTACCTTTACGGTGAGCCGACCCTGCCTCGATTTTCCCTTCGCTATTCCCTCTTCGTCCTCTACAACGAGATGAACAACTGGCTGCTCAACGGAAAGAAACTTTCCAAGGAAGACAAGGAATATCTCATCGAGAATGTCTACCTCACGACGAAAAATCCGAAGCGGAGCTCTCTCATCAAGGCCCTACGCCAAAAATACAACGCCAAGAGCGAAGACGAGATCGACCTTACGACAAGGACTGGGAAGGAATTGCTCGAGGAAGACATGCATGCCAATCTTGCCCCCTTCATCGACATGGAGAATCCCAGGGGCTTTGGCGAAAGATTCTGGACGAATCAGGAAACATTCGAGAAAGCCGAGGAGGTCATCGAAGCCCTGACCGTCTTCGAAGATCGGAAGATGAGAGAAGAACAGCTCCAAAGCCTCGGTCTTTCCGCCTCGCAAGTCCGTTACTTCTCTTCCCTCCGCTACAAGGGCTGGGGAAGGATGTCCAAGTTCCTTCTGGACGGATTGAAATCCCCTGTCGTCGACGAGAACACCGGAGAAGAGAAAGACATGACGATCCTGGAACTGATGAGGGAGTTCCCCCTGTCCTTCCAGGAAATCTATGAGACGAAGGAGGCCTTCAGCTTCAAGGAACAAGTCGAGGATAGGAACAAGGAGACCTTGGGAGAGGATGGAGAAAAAGACATCATCGACGCCCAATACTGCTCCCCGGCCATGAAGAGAGCCCTGCGACAGACCACGAAGATCGTGGCCGAGCTGAAAAGGATTCTCGGCATAGATCATTTCGACACCTATTTCATCGAATGCACAAGAGACGACCAGAAGCGCAAGGATGCATCCAAGAAGAAACGGACCACGTCCCGAAAGAAACAGCTTGAGGCCCTCTACAAGGCCTGTCACTTCGTCAAGGAAGAGGCCGACCTTTATTCCCTTTTGGAGGGAAAGGAGGAGAGCGAACTAAGAAGCGACAAACTCTTCCTCTACTTCCTCCAGTGCGGAAAGGACGTCTATACCGGCGAGAGAATCGATCTCAACGAACTGAAGGACTACGACATCGATCACATCATTCCCCGGGCCAAGGTCAAAGACGACAGCCTGGACAACCGCGTCCTGGTCAGAAAGGAAAGAAACAACAAAAAATCCGATCAATACCCAATACCAAATGGAGTCTTGACAAATAAAGGAAGAGAGCATATCAAGTTCCTTTATTCCAAGATGGACAAGAGCCACAAGCATCTTTTGATGTCAAAGACAAAATATGAACGTCTGATGCGCCCGGAATCGAAGCCACTGACCGAGGAAGAACTCGTCGGCTTCGTCAATCGCCAGCTCGTCATCACAAGCCAGAGCGTCAAGGCGACGTGCGACATCCTCAAGCAGATCGACCCGGAAAGCCGCATCGTCTACTCCAAGGCCAGCACCGTCAGCGAATTCCGAAAAGCCTTCGACCTTGTCAAATGCCGGGACGTCAACGACTTCCACCATGCCCACGATGCCTATCTCAACATCGTGGTCGGGAACGTCTACGACAAGGTCTTCTCCGGTTCCTTCGACGTCAAAAAGCTTCGCAAGCAAAAAGAATACTACGAAGGGACCAAGATCGATCCTGAGCACTTCTTCAAGAAAGACAAGTATCACATCATCGGTTATGGTCATCAAACCGGTGCCAAAGTCTGGAAAGCAAAACGTTATCTTGATGCCACCTACAAGACGGAAGACCCGAACTCCGAAGGAACGATCGACCTTGTCCGTGCCAATCTTCAGCTCCACGATCCTCTTGTCACCATCCTGCCACACAAACAGCCTGGGCTCTTCCGAAAAGTCAGCATCAATTCTACTCAGGAAAAAGCCGTTCTTCCTCTGAAGCAAAATGGCGTCTTGTCACAGAAGGATTTCGCAAGCAAATATGGTGGTTACAACGACCTTACCGCTCCCTTCTTCATGCTCGTGAAATCCGAAGGAAAGAAAGGAAAGCACATCTACTCTCTCGAGAACATACCCGCCGTCTTCCAAGAGAAAGCATCCGATGAAAAATTCGTCACGGACTATCTCACAAAGAACGAAATCGGACCGAAGCTGAAGAACCCTGTCATCATCCTTCCGAAAGTCTTGATCAAGTCCGTGATCGAACTCCATCCTGACGAAAACGACAAGAGCAAGGCCGTCCGTATCGCAATCAACGGAAAGACGGGCCCTAGTTTCGTAGCCTGTAATCTCTCGCAACTTTGGTTGCCCGAAGAAATGATAAAATATGTCAAAGCAATATCCGTTCTGCTTGGAAATGGCCTTCCGAAAGGAGAATGCGCCGATCTTTCCAAATACGCCAACTCCTATGGTCCTATAACTTTCAAAGGATTCAAACTGACAAGAGAAGAAAACAATAAATTCTTCGACTATCTCTGCGATGATGTCTTCAAACGTCCCTGCTTTGCGCTTCTTTCAGGAATCAAAACAACGATTTGTGACGTCAAAACCAATCGTTCCTTGTTTGACGATTTACCAACAATCCAACAAGAGCAGTTTCTTAATGAACTCGTGAAAATTCTTCAGAAAAACAATAGTGGTGCGAATTTAACTTACCTTTCCCGACAATTAGTGCCAAATTCAGGAAAAATCGTTCTTGGAAAATCAATTCCAGCAAACACTTTGTTCATCGCCCAATCCGTGACAGGCTTCTACGAGAAGGTCCTCTTCCAGGTTCCAGAGGATTGACGCCATGGCTTTTCGCATCGTGAAGATCAACAGCCGCTGCAAGCTTGAGACACGACTCAACTATCTCGTGTGCATGAAAGATGCCGAGACCAAGATCCTTCTCGATGAGATTTCCATCCTCATCGTCGAAAGTCAGCAGGTCTGCGTGACGACCGCATTGATTTCCGAACTCCTGAATCATCACATCCGCGTCATCTTCTGCGATTCCAAGCACAATCCCTCTGGAGAAATCCAACCCTATGCCGGATCGAAGGATTCCTACAAGAAGATCAAGAAGCAGATCGAATGGTCTCAGGAAATCAAGGACAAGGTCTGGAAAGGGATCGTACAACAGAAGATTCATAACCAAGCAGGACTTCTGAGAAAGCGTGGAAAGGACTCGTCGTTTCTGGACACCTATGAGCAAGAGGTCCAAGAGGGAGACAAGGAGAACCGGGAAGGATTGGCAGCGAAAGTCTATTTCCCTATGCTGTTCGGACCAGCCTTCGACCGAAGAGACTTTTCCTGCGAAGAGAATGTCTATCTCGACTACGGATATTCCATCATTCTAAGCGCCGTAAATCGGGAAATCGCTGCGCTGGGATACCTTCCCCAATTCGGAATCCATCACATCGGCGAGAGCAACCCATTCAACTTCGGCTGTGACTTGATGGAACCTTTGCGACCTTTTGTCGATGCGAAAGCCTTGGAACCTGATTTCAAAAAAGAAGAATTCAACTCCCAGATGTTGGATGTCCTCTCGACAATGGTTCGCTGCGGAGAAAGAAAGATGCTCCTGGACAATGCCATCCATGGTTTCGTCTGCTCGGCCATCAATGCCATCAATGAAGAACGTCCTGAGCTTCTATTGAATGTCACATTCGCAGATGAGCACCTATAGATATATGCGATCCATCCTGATGTTCGACCTTCCGACGTTGACCGCAGCAAACCGAAGGCATTACCGCCAGTTCGTGAAGTTTCTCAAGAGCATCGGTTTCATCATGTTTCAGGAATCCGTCTATGTCAAACTCTCCGTCAACGATGCGGCGATCGACCGGATGAGAAAGGCCATCGATGCCCACCTTCCTCCCAAGGGAATGGTCTCCCTTCTGACCGTCACGGAGAAGCAGTTCGCCGGGATCGAAAACCTCTTGGGCGAATTCACGACCGACATCGTCCACACGGACAAGAAAGTCGTCGAATTATGAAAACGCTGAAGCATCACAGAATCGAGGCCGAACTGACACTCGATGGAGAGAAAACGACACATCTCGTCATCGAAAACACTTCCTTGCTTCGCTATTTTCTTCACGGAATCGAGACACAGCTGGAAGAAGGAGAGGAATTCTTCCACTACTTTGATAACGGCAAGGAAAAGGACTTCTCGAAAGTCGGTTTCTTTCTCTTCGATGTCTTCCACTGTCCTTTGGATGACAAGAAGATCGGAACCTTTCTTCAGAAAGACATCCCTTCCCGCTTGAGCGACGAACAAAAGGATTCCTTCCAGGATATCACGAACAGGCTTCAGGAATTCCTGCATGAGACTCTCTATGACTATCCCGTCCCTCTAACCATCGACAACGAAACCTCCCTCACTACCATTCTCAAGGCCTTTGCCCTTGCCCCTCTTCTTCAAGAAGAGAATTGGCTCGAAAACCTGGTCATGAAAATCCGTCTCATCCGACATGTCTATAAAAAGGAAGTCTTTCTCTTCTACAACCTTCACGATTTTCTGGACAAAGAAGAATTTCATCTCTTCCAACAGGAGATGAGGCGTGCAGAAATCTCTTTTCTCCTTCTGTCCAGTCATATAAAAGACATCAATTCGACAAGTGAAAGAGTCATCCGAATCGATGAAGATCTGTATGAACAACACATTGCAATCAATGACAAGGAAAACTAAAATAATATAGGAAATCGCAAAAAACCACTGAAAATCTCATCAATTGAGGTTTGGTAGTATTGTGATTTCAGATTCGTCTTCTACTCATGCCTAAAAGTTACAACGGTGAAGACATGTTTGGTAGTATTGTGATTTCAGATTCGTCTTCTACAAGAACACGACAGTGAACGGAACTCTATATGTTTGGTAGTATTGTGATTTCAGATTCGTCTTCTACAGACGAGAGCGGATTCAATTTGCGGAAATAGTTTGGTAGTATTGTGATTTCAGATTCGTCTTCTACATACGGACCTTCCTAAAACTATTGGAGAGAGTTTGGTAGTATTGTGATTTCAGATTCGTCTTCTACCCATAGGGCCAACATTTGACAACGGCTTGGGTTTGGTAGTATTGTGATTTCAGATTCGTCTTCTACCTTGATTGCTAAGTCTTTCAGTCGGCATTTGTTTGGTAGTATTGTGATTTCAGATTCGTCTTCTACAAAATCGTTCTCGAATACTGGTATCAGAAAGTTTGGTAGTATTGTGATTTCAGATTCGTCTTCTACATGTCGCCCTGATAGTTCCCGTCATCCCCGGTTTGGTAGTATTGTGATTTCAGATTCGTCTTCTACGGTAGACCCGCTCGAACTGATAGTCGTCGAGTTTGGTAGTATTGTGATTTCAGATTCGTCTTCTACACCGGCAAAAACGTCAAGATCATGACTCAGGCGATCGAATGACCTTTTCCTTCAAATCGACGTGTTTCGATTGCCATGAATCCTGGAGGGAAAAAACATGCGAGACCATATCGAAGTCCGTGGAGCAAGAGTCCACAACCTGAAGAACATCGACGTCGACATTCCCCTGAACAAAATCGTTTCGATCGCCGGCGTTTCCGGTTCCGGAAAGTCTTCCCTGGCCCTCGGGATCATCTATGCCGAGGGTTCCCGAAGATATCTGGAATCCCTTTCGACTTACACAAGAAGGCGAATGACGGAAGCCAGCCGTGCCGAGGTCGATGATGTCCTTTACGTCCCAGCAGCCTTGGCTCTTCGGCAGAGGCCCGGCGTTCCGGGCATCCGTTCCACCTTCGGAACAGGGACGGAGCTTCTCAACAGCCTGCGACTGATGTTCTCCCGCCTTGCCAGCCATCTCTGTCCCAACGGACATTACGTGAAGCCAAGCCTTGCCGTCGCCTCCGGAAAGGAACTGGTCTGTCCGATCTGCCATGCCTCTTTCTATGCCCCGTCGGCGGAGGAGCTCTCCTTCAACAGCCAAGGAGCGTGCGAGAAGTGCCAAGGAACCGGCATCGTGCGGAGTGTCGATCTCTCCACTCTCGTCCCCGACGAATCCAAAACCATCGAGGAGGGAGCGGTCGCTCCCTGGAATTCCCTGATGTGGTCCTTGATGGTCGATGTCTGTCGGGCGATGGGCGTGAGGACAGACGTTCCTTTCCGCGACTTGACCCCGAAGGAGAAGGACATCGTCTACCATGGTCCTGCCGTCAAGAAGCACATCCTCTACAAGGCCAAGAATTCCAACGACTTCGCCGAGCTGGATTTCACGTATTACAACGCCGTCTATACGGTCGAGAACGCCCTTAGCAAGGTCAAGGACGAGAGCGGAATGAAAAGGGTGGAGAAATTCCTCAAGCAGGAAGAGTGTCCTTCTTGCCACGGGACTCGGCTCTCCGAAAAAGCCCGTGCCCCGAAAATAGACGGGCTCTCCCTGGCCGATTGCTGCCAGATGCCCCTCTCGAAACTGGTCTTGTGGGTCAAGAATGTTCCCTCGACTTTGCCCGAAGAGATGCAGACCATGGCAAAGAGAATCGTCGAGTCCTTCCTCGATTGTGCAAGAAGGCTTCTGGATCTGGGCCTTGGTTATCTGACCCTCGACCGCTCCGCTGCCACTCTCTCCACGGGAGAGAGACAGAGGATGCAACTGGCCAGGGCCGTAAGAAACCGGACTACCGGCGTGCTCTATGTCCTGGACGAGCCCTCGATCGGCCTTCATCCCGAGAACCTAAAGGGCCTTGTCGGCGTGATGGACGACCTGATTTCGGATGGAAACTCCATCCTCCTTGTCGACCATGACGTCGACGTCCTCAAGCATTCCGATCACATCATCGAAATGGGAAAGGGAGCCGGAAAAGAGGGAGGAGAAGTCCTCGCTCAAGGAACGCTTGAGGAAATCGAAAACAATCCCTCATCCCTCATCGCCCCCTTCCTCAAGGAGGAAAAAAGAAGAAGGACAAGATCGCTTCTGAACAAGGAGGAACTCTTCCGGAAGGGAAGAATCCATCTCGAGACATCCTCTCTCCACACCGTCCATCCGCTCTCCGTCGATTTCCCGAAGGGAAGGCTCATCGCCGTCACTGGAGTCTCCGGCTCCGGAAAGACGACCCTGATTCTGGAGAGTCTGATTCCCGCATTGATGTCAAAGATCAAAGGACAAAAACTTCCTTCCCATGTCAAGAGATTGGACGAATGCGGAATCCACCAATGCAAGCTCATCGATGCCACGCCGATCGGAATCAACGTCCGCTCGACGGTGGCGACCTACGCCGATGTCCATGACGAGCTGAGAAAGATCTTCGCCCGCCAGAAGGACAGCAAGGAAAAGCACTGCAAGGCCAGCGACTTCTCCTACAACACCGGAAAGCTCCGCTGTCCGATTTGCGACGGCACGGGAATCGTCAACCTCGATGTCCAGTTCCTTCCCGACGTCACCATCCCCTGTCCGGAATGCCACGGCACCCGCTATCGGAAGGAAGCCGACGACATCCTCTATCGGAGCAAGGACGGATTGTCCTTCTCCCTTCCGGAACTGATGGCCATGGACGTCCATACTGCGCTTGCGAAGACCAAGGAGATGAAACTGGTCCAGCAGAGGCTCCAAGTCCTGGAGGACCTCGGCCTTGGCTATCTGACCCTCGGAGAGGAGACCCCTTCTCTTTCCGGAGGAGAGGCCCAACGTCTCAAGCTCGCCTTCGAGATGGCAAGAGGACAGGAAGATTCTCTGTTCGTCTTCGACGAGCCGACAATCGGCCTCCACCCTCTGGACGTGAAAGTCCTCCTCTCTGTCTTCCAGACCCTGATCGAAAAGGGAGCGACTTTGATCGTCATCGAACACGACCTCGATGTCATCACGAATGCCGACTACGTCATCGACATGGGGCCTGGTGGAGGAGAGGAAGGCGGAGAAGTCGTCTGCAGCGGAACCGTGGACGAAATCCGCAACTGCAAGGAAAGCAAGACCGGAAGGTATCTCTAAACGAAAGATATCGATAAGGAGAAAAGCTGGCCGAGAAAGCCAGTTTTTCCGATGGAAAAGGGGCCGGCCGAAGGCCAGCCCCAAGGGTTTCAGCGAGGATGGATTACTTCTTCTTGCGAAGGACGAGGAAGTAGTAGACGAGGCCACCGACGATGGTCAGGCCGAGCAGGACGCCCAGGATGATGGCCGCAATGTCGCCGCCCTGAAGTCCGCCCTTGTCCTCGGGAGCCGTCGGCTCGTTGTCGCCCGGATCGCTCGGGTTGTTGTCATCTCCCGGATCGTTGGGCTTGTCGTCGGGATCTTCCGGAGTGGTCGTGTCGACGTAGTCGTTGAGGACCTCGACCTGGATCTGAGGGATGAGGTTGAGATCGTTCATGACTTCCAGAGGAAGCTCGAGGGTTCCGTTGAAGAGGTAGGTTCCTTTCTTTCCGACGAAACTCGAGGTGTCGAAGGAAACGTCCACTTCGCCCGTCGTTCCGTCCGAATAGTTGACCGTCACCTTCGTGGGAAGGTTCAGGGCAGCCGCATCCTTGGCGGAGTCGACCGTGACCTTCTCGAGAGCCTGGATGGAGGAGATGCTCTTGATCTCGCTGGCCGGACGCTTGATGTTGACTGTGATGATGCGGGAGCCTTTTCCGTCCTCAGAGATCAGGGTGATGAGGACCTTGTTGTTGCCCTGTTCCGGAAGAGTCAAGATCATGCCTCGCTCTCCGTCAGCCAGGACGGCCTCGATGGTCGGGGTACCCGCTCCATCATATTCGATGGTGTACTCGTCCTTGCCCGCCTCATAGATGTTGGTCGTCGCTCGGGAACCGGCTTCCTCCGTGCTGGTCGTGACGTTGATCGCGGAAAGTTCCGGAGCCTCGGAAGAGACGGAATAGACCTTCTCGGTCGCCGTCAGGTCATCGATGCCGATTTCGTTTGCGGCAACTTCTCCCTTGTCGATGAGGACGCGAATGGCGGAAGTCTCGACCTTCTCGAAGCTGAGCGTCGTCGTCTCGGCAATCGTTCCGCTCTGTGCGGTGACGTTCTTCCAGTTAGCCTCGTTGGTCAGGGCGCTGCTCTCCCAGGTCTCGCCCGTGGCGACGCCGGAGAAGTTGGTCGTGTCGAGGTCGGCATTGGCCAAGCTTCCTGTGAAGTACTGGACCGTCAGTCCCGCAGGAAGGGCCTCAGAGCTGAAGTGGAGGGAGATGTCCGAGACGGTCTTCGTCTGGATGTTTCCGGCATTTCCGAAGATGAAGCCGAAGTAGGGATTCTCGTCTTCTGCCGCAGGCGACCAGGTCGTGCCCTTGGCATCGGAGAAGGCCATCGAGCTTTCGCCCGTCGAGGCCGTGGAGGTGAAGGAAGCCGGAATCATGTATCCATTCTGGCGGTCGGCGTAGTCCATCGAGGCTTCGCCTTCCGTCGCGACGTAGTTGACGTACTTCCAGTTGTTGGACTGGGAGTTGAAGTAGTACCAGGCCTGGACCGACTGGCCGACCTCAAGGGCAGGGAATTCTTCCGCGAAGCGGCCGCTGTCCCAGGTGACGCCTTCGTTGGTGTAGGTTCCGTCGCTCTTCTGGGTCGCCGGGAAGGAGGAAGGAAGCGTAGGAACGGTGCCGACCTGTCCGTAGAAGGTCGCCGTCATGTGGTCGCGAACGTCATCGGTGGTGATGACGGAGACTTCCAGCTCGGCGATCATGGTCGTTCCGACGACATAGCCCTGGATGGTGAAGGTGTTGGCCGATTCGAGATATTTCGCCGGAATCGGATTCCACGCGACGCTCTGCTCGCGGACGATATCGCCCTCGTAGTGGACCTTCACCGTGGTCGGAAGCTCGTATCCGACCAGAGGATCGATCGTGATTTCCTGCTTCTCGACATAGAGGGCACGGAGGGTGGTGTCCTCTCTCTGGATGGCGACGCGGATCTCTTTGGAAGTCACCGTGGCACCGCCATAGGTCATCTGGGCGGAGAGCTCGACATAGCCGGAGGTCAGGGCGACCAGGTTGCTTCCCCTCATCTCGGCCGAGCCGGAGAGGTTCTCGACAACATAGCGGAAGTCGTCGGCATTGGCCGAAGTGATGGTCTCGCCTGTGGCCGTGGTTCCTGTGACCGTGACCGGAAGCGAATCGCCCGGACGGAAGTTCTCGACATCGCCGCCGAAAGAAACCGTGACCTCCTTGATGGGGGCGTTCTCGCGACGGACAAAGATTTCGTACGTCCTCTGCTGGGAGAAGTCCTGGCTCAGGACGTGGATGCGGTAGGGTTCCCCGCCGATCTCGCCTTCCTGGACGTAGACCATCGCGGCCGAGCTGCTCGCCGTGGCGACGATCTCGACATCCTCGGCATCGTAGGCGACCTTGGTGGTATGGCTGTTCTGGAAGCCGTCGAAGTTCTCGATCGAGACACCGTTGACCTTGACGTCCGTCAAATCGGCCTCGCTGGAGAGCGTCAGCTCGCCCGTCGGGTGCATGACCTCGATCTCGGAGATGTTGCACCACTTGCCAAGTCCCGGATTCTTCCAGCCAAGACGCCAGGCCTTGACCATTCTCTTCGTGCCGAAGTTGAAGTGATAGGGAGTGATGTAATTCTGGGCATCGTATTCCCCGACCACGGCCTCGATGTCGACTTTCTGGTACGTGCCGGAGCCGTCGTCGATCTCCAGCTGATAGGCGGAAGGAAGCTCGCAGTTGGTTTCGCCCGTCCACCAGTAGACGATGATCGAGCTGGCCTCGACCGCCGAGGTCATCGAACCAGTGACGTGATAGAAGCCATCCTGTGGTCCCGAAGTTTCCGGAGTCGACTGGTCTCTCGTCTCCCAGTTGGAGATGCCCTTCTCGGTGTGGTTGCCGTTGTACATCGAATCCGGATTGTCGTAGGAGTTGACGAAGTCAAATTTGCCCGTCGCGCCCTTGGCGGCGTTGACGTTGGTCAGGGCATCGGCACCGACGCCTTCGATGATGCATTCGACGCTCTCTCCTGTCTCGAGCTTTCCGGTGACCTTCTTCTCGCCAAGCTCGGTGACGGTCGGCTTTTCGACACCCGTGAAGTCGAGCTTCTTCATCGCCGTCGAGCCATCCGTGTAGATGACAAGGGTCTCTCTGGGAAGCTCGTAGTTGTCCGGATCCTCGATGTAGACGAGGACGCGCGGCGTGACGATGTGCTCGATGACGACGACAGTGACGGCGATGGTGACGTCATGCGTCTCCTCGCCATAGGTCGCCTTGCCGTTGAGGGCGAAGGTTCCGGCCGTCTTCACCTGTTCCTCGGTCGCGCTGTCCCAAGTGATGGTGAAGGTCTGGGAAGAGCCATCGGAATAGTATCCCAGGACCGTGGTCGGGAGGTAGGAAGTCAGTTCGCTAGGGGCAGAGAGGGCCTGGACCGTGATCGGATCGAGGGGAGCCAAGCCCAGGAAGGTCGAGGCGGCGCGCTTGGCCGTCTTGACCATTCCGTCGACGACTGGAGTCGCATTGGAACTTCCCATGGCCATTCCGACGGAAGTCAGGCCCGTCAGGAAGAGCAGGGAAAGACGAATCGCTTTTTTCTGTTTCATTGTTTTCGCTCCTCTCTCACTTCTTCACAACGTCGAGGGGACGGATTCTCTTCGGGTCGACGGTGACGTCGAGAAGCTGCTCGGAAGTCTCTTCCTTTTCCCCTTGGGAAACGAAGCTGACCGTGGAGCCCTTGAGTCCGGTGGAAGTCGCCTGGATGGAGAAGAGACCATCCTTGCCCTTGGAACGGACGATGACAAGCGCCTTTCCGTTGAAGGCGGAACGTCTCCATTCTCCGTCGTAGTCCTTGAAGCGTTCCCAAGAGTCCGCATTTCCGTTGTCGACACCGACGATCTCCGCCGCTTCGGTGTCGCCGATGAACTGGAAGTTGATGTTGTTCATGGCGTTGGGGCAGGGATTGCCGTCCTTGTCGACGATCTGGGCATCGATGTAGACGAGGTCATAGCCGTCGGAGGTCATGGTCGTCTTCTCCGGAGTCAGGACGACACTCGCCGGTTCTCCGGCCGTGACGATCTCGCTCTGCGGAGCGTTGCGGACCAAGGGATCGTACTCGTCGAGGGTGATCTCCTCTCCATCGGCGTCATAGGCCTTGGCGAAGAGCTTGGTTCCGACTTCGTATTCCCAGTCGACGCTCCACTCGAGGTTGAGGCTGTTGCTGTCTTCGCTCGAGCGATAGTAGGTCTCGGTGATGGTGTGGTTTTCCTTCGACTTGGGGGTGAAGGATTTCTTTCCCAGAGACTTCGGTTCCTGTCCCGGCTTCTGGAGGAAGAGCTCGACCGCATCGGCGTTGGAGTAGACCTTGACCGGAAGGTTTCCGTTCTCGTCGAGCATCTGGTTGGCCAAAACTGGGTTCTCCCAGTTGTAATGACCGACGATGTGGACGAAGGTCTCATCCCTAGGCAGCCACTGGGACTGATAGAGGAAGTAGTCATCCTTGGCAAAGCCCGCCGTGTCGACGATGCCGAAGAAGGAGTTGTGCGGATTGCGGCCCTGGACTTGGTTCCAGGGAGTCGGCTCTCCGCCGTAGTCGAAGCCCGTCCAGACGAATTCGCCGGCATGGATGAGGTTGGCCGTGCCGTCGCTGTAGCTGTCCTGCATCTTCTTCAGGGCGACAGAAGCGGTCGCACCCCAGGAGACGGAAGAGTTGTCGAAGGAGGAGAGCTGATCGCCGACGCCTTCCATCTGGAGGACGACAGAGCTCATGTCGTTCCTGTCAGAATAGAAGCCTCTGGACTTGACGGCCGAGGATGTCTCCGATCCATAGAAGCGGAAGTCCTTGACGTCCTGTCCCTGGAAGTTCCACCAGTAGTTGTATCCGACCGCATCGAGTTCCCGCATCAAGGGCATGCAGGATTCGTCCCACTGGTTCTGACCGATGGTGACAAACCTTCTCTGTCCCGAGGCACGGGAGTCGTCATCGCCGTCGATGTCGGCTTCATGGCACCACTGGACCAGGTTCCTCATGGTCTGGAGGGCCTTGGACTTTGCCGCGTCCGTCGCCAGATGGTGCGTGTCCCAGATCTCGTTACCGACCGACCACATGATGATGGAAGGGAAGTTGCGATGCTTCTGGATCATGTGATGGAGGTCGAATTCCGGCCAGGTCTCCGTTCCGTTGGCTTCCGGATGGGTTGCGACCTGCTCGAAGAAGCGATGGAAGTCCTGGCTGGCCTTGGCGGAATACCAGGAGTCGAAGCTCTCCTCGATGACGAGAAGCCCCAGTTCGTCGCAGGCCTGGAGCAGAGCGGAGTCGGCGGCGTTGTGCGTAATGCGGATGGCGTTGACACCCATCTCCTTCATCGTCTCCATCTGACGGCGGATGGCGTTGTAGTTGGCCTCGGCACCCAGGGCTCCCTGATCGTGGTGCATGCAGACGCCGTTGAACTTCAAGAACTTGTTGTTGAGGAAGAAGCCTTCCGCCGGAGCGCCGGCCTCGGCATCGTTCATCGTGTACCAGTCAAAATAGCGGAACCCGATCCGGTCCTTCTTGGTCTCGATGACCTTTCCTTCCTCGTCGAGAAGCTCGGTCTGGACATAGTAGAGATTGGGAGACTCAATCGACCAGAGCTTGGGGTTCTTGACCGTGATGTTGTTCTGGACATCGATGGACTTTCCCTTCTCGAGGGTGACTTCCTCGGAAGTGACCGGCTCTCCGTTCTCGATCGGAGCCAAAGTCTCGTAATCCAGAAGAGTCGTGCGGACCTTGAACTTGGCCTGATCGTCCGTATCGTTGACGATGGTGTTGGTGATTGCGGCATTGGCCGTGAAGTTGTCCGGATTGGCCATGTGGTTGACCTTGAGGTCTGGATAGGTGATCGAGGTTCCGTCCTGTCCGACATGGAGAGAGTCCTGAATCGTCAGGAAGACGTCACGGTAGATGCCAGAGCCCGAATACCAACGAGAGGTGGCCTGGTTGAAGCCATCCAGGTTCGTGGCCGAGACTGCGATGACGTTCTCTTCACCAAAGTGGATGTAATCGGTGATGTCATAGTGGAAGGGGACATAGCCCGAAGGATAGAATCCGACCTTCTGTCCGTTGACATAGACCGTGGATTCCATGTAGACTCCATCGAAGTTGATGGTGATCCTCTTTCCCTTCATCGAGGCAGGAACGGTGAAGACCTTTCGATACCAGCCCGTTCCGCCCGGGAGATGTCCGATTTCCGAGGAGATTTCCGCCGAGAAGTCCTCATAGATGGACCAGTCATACGGAAGATTGACTTTCTTCCAGTTGGAGTCGTCGTAATAGGCTTCGTAAGGCTTGTCGGCGAGCAGGTTTCCCTTCTTGAAGGTCCATCCGTAGTTGAAATCGACCTCGCGGACGCCTTCCGGCAGGATGTTCTCTCCATTCGTCTTCTTGTCATTGGGAAGCACGATCGGAGAGGTTGCCTGAGTGGAGTCGGAAGATTCGGATTGGAGTGGGGCGAAGGCACCGATGCTGACCAGGGAGGAGAGCATGAGTACCAAGCGCAAATTCTTTTTCCGTCTCATGTAGTGATCCTTTCTGAAAGGTAAGCCCTTTCAAATCAAAACCTAACACCCCCCCCCGCTTTTGTCAAGAAATTAAAAAAAGTCCGATATTTTATCCGAAATTTATCAAGTAATCGTAATTCTGTTCATTAAAACTAAACATTATTGAAAATTCAAAGTGTTTTCATTAGAAAATGAACACAGAAATCAAACATCAAATCCCCGCTTTTCCCCACCTGTCAAAAACGAAGATCCCGTTGTGTCAAAATCGCTTTCAGAAAGGGAAATCGGCACCTCTCCCCTTTTTCCTTCTTCTTGACACGAGAATATAAGGTCTTCTTTCCTTAATAAATACAGAAGCGCAACCGCAGAAAGTATCCCTGTGGATTTTGCCTCAACAGCTCCTCCAAATTCAGGAACGGCGCTGACAATAAGGAAGCCTTCCGTGTTGCATCACATCCCCAAAACCGCAAAAGTAAAATGAATTGAAGTTTTGTGGTTACGTTTCTTCCTCACCGATTCTGAATCGAAGCTTTCCATCCGTCGAGGAGAGCTTCCTGACCTTTCCGAAACAAAAAAATGTCTGCCACCCCCTTTGGGGATGACAGACAGGAATGATCTCTTGGTGCCCAGGACCGGAATCGGACCGGTATGGGTGATAAGCCCGCAGGATTTTAAGTCCTGTGCGTCTACCAGTTTCGCCACCTGGGCGGAACAGAGGAGTGGTGTCTCGTATGGGACTCGAACCCATGGCCCCGTGATTAAAAGTCACGTGCTCTACCAACTGAGCTAACGAGACGGTTCGGGGCTTCCTCGGGCTAGAAGGATGGCTGGGGTAGGTGGATTCGAACCACCGCTGACAGAGTCAAAGTCTGTTGCCTTACCCCTTGGCTATACCCCAAGTAAGGCACGGATATAGAACGCAGATGCGTTGCTACCGAAGGGATGGTGGGCGGGGGTGGATTCGAACCACCGAACCCGAAGGAACAGATTTACAGTCTGCCGCGTTTGGCCACTTCGCTACTCGCCCACAAATCGATTTCTGCGCTTCTTTCAGTGGTGGATGCTAAGAGTCTCGAACTCCTGACCTCCGCCGTGTAAAGGCGATGCTCTTCCAGCTGAGCTAAGCATCCGAAATTCGGCGCTTGCATATTTTATCAAACTGGCCGACAGGTTGCAAGAAAAAGAAGAGGATTTCCTGTGGCAAAAGTTTCCTGTCATTGCCATGTTGTCCTGGATAAAGGCTCCCTCTGCCTGAGAGGATCTCAAACAAACATCGCAAAGGACGTCCTTCTGTTTTTTTAATTCCTTTTCGAGCCGATAGAATATGTCGATGCTGATCCCGAGCGATCTCGAGGCTTTCCTCTTCGTGATTTCCTTTTGAGCGATCCTCTCTTCCGCTTCCTGAAGGAGGAACTCTTCGACGACGATTGGCTTTCTTCCGACGTATTTCCCTTCCCTCCTCGCTTTCGCAATTCCTTCCTTCTGCCTCTGCTTTCTCCCGCACAATTCCTTTTCGTACCGAAAACGAAGTGTTT
The DNA here is from genome assembly GCA_949290645.1 of uncultured Bacillota bacterium. Taxonomy (GTDB): domain Bacteria; phylum Bacillota_I; class Bacilli_A; order RFN20; family CAG-288; genus Enterosoma. The sequence goes on along the minus strand of CASESG010000001.1, from coordinate 48,356 downwards.
TGAAGACGCCGGGAGCGTCGATCGCCGTTCCGTCTTCTAGAAGAGCTCGATTTCGGGCAGCAAAATAGTCAAGAATTTTCTTCGTGAGTTCTGAGGCATTCCTCTTGCCTTTGATATCCGGAATCCGGATTCCTTGGGTTCCTCAAAGGCGATGACATAGAAGGAATCCCTTGAATACTTCATCTTTGTCCCGATCAGGTATTGAATCGGATTCATCACCTCAAGGTCCGCCCCATCCGGCAATTCGAAATAATCCTCCTGATTCTTCGACAGGACTCGTTTCGAAATGAACGTCGGAACAAAGCTTTTCTGGAAATAAACTTCTTTCTTCAAGGAGAGATTGATTTCGTGGATTCCCTGGAAAGTATCCGAATCAAGGAGAGCGATCATTCCATAGTCGGGATAGAAACGATACTCAAAGGGCTCGTCTTCCCACAGAAGAGGTTCAATGACACAGACTCGATATTCGATATGAAGGAAATCCCTCACGCAGATGATTCCTCTTGTGTTCAGGCATTGCATTTCCGAAGACCTATCCGCCAATCAAAAGACGGTTTCCCTATTTCATCACAGCGCTCCTTAAGCCTCATTTTTGAATGGGGCTCGTGACACAGGAATCTTCCTTCCATGGCATTGCAGTAGGGTCTCATTTTGATTTTGCAATGTTTCGACAGGCCATCAAAAAACCGCCCGGATGATTCCAGGCGGCTTTTTGCGAAACGATTACTTCACTCCCGGCTTTCCGAGGAGCTTGAACATGTTGTGCTTGTAGATCTCGACACCCGGCTGGTTGAAGGGGTTGACGCCAAGCAGGTAGGCGGAGAAGGCCGTGGCGCGGAAGAAGAAGTAGAAGAGGTTTCCGATGTTGTAGGCGTCCATCCTGTCGATGGAGATCACCATGGCCGGAGAATGTCCTTCCGTATGGGCCTCCAAGGTCGCCTGATAGGCCTTGTCGTTGATGTAGGAGAGATTCTTGCCGGCGAGGTAGTTAAGGTTGTCGAGGTTCCGCTCGTCGGAAGGAACTTCGACATCCAAGTTCGGGTTTTTCTCCTTGATGATGGTCTCGAAGAGTACCGGGGATCCCTGCTGAATGAACTGTCCCATCGAGTGAAGATCGGTGGTGAAGACACCCGAGGAGCACAAGAGGGCCTTTCCCTCCTTGCCTTCGGATTCGTCGAAGAGCTGCTTGAGCCACTCCTCGATCATCTTGTTCTGAAGCTCATAGGAGACGAACATCTCCGAGGTGAACTTCTTCTGGACGTGAAGGAGATAGCGAGTCGCGGCATAGAAATAGGCCGGATTCTTCTTGTAGTCGTGGCCGGAGTAGTCCTTCTCGGCATCCTTGACGCCCTGAAGGAAGGCGCGGATGTCGATGTTAGCGCAAGCGACCGGAAGAAGGCCAACCGGAGTGATGACCGAAAAACGTCCGCCGATGTCATCGGGGATGACGAAGCACTCGTATCCTTCCTTGTCCGCTTCCATCTTGAGAGCGCCCTTGGCGCGGTCGGTCGTGGCGATGACCGCATCCTTGAGATAGGCTTTGCCGAAGCGCTGGATGAGCATCTCCTTGAGAAGGCGGAAAGCGACGGCCGGTTCGGTCGTGGTTCCGCTCTTGGAGATGACGTTGATCGCGAACTTCTTGTTCCTCAGATGACGGATGACCTGAGCAGTATAGGTGCTCGAGAGCGTGTTTCCGAGGTAGATGATCTCCAGCTTGTCCTCCGGGAAGAAGCCGTTGACCGCCTCGATCATCGCCCGGGCTCCCAGATAAGAGCCGCCGATACCGATGACGACAAGGGCATCGTAGTTCTCGCGGATGCGCTTGGCCGTCTTCTCGATGCGGGCAATCTCCTCTTCCGGAAGACGGCTGGCATAATCCAACCATCCCAGGAAGTCGTTTCCCTCTCCCGTCTTCTCGTCAATCATCTTGGCAATCGCCTCGCCACGGCTGTCAATCTCCGAATAGTCCATGTTCTGGAAAACCGCACCGTGTCTTGAAAATTCAACCATCTTGGTCCCTCCTAATCGATACCAAAAAGGTAATCCCGAATACTATAGTCAAAGAAAAGACGTTTATCAATCGGAAGGAAGGACAGAAAGCATCGAGAGGAGGGCCAGATCGTCCTTGCCCGTGATCTTGAAAAGCGAGGAATCGCCCGGAAGTGGAAGAGTTTTCATTCCAGCTCGGACCGCCTTTGAGAAATCGTCGGTCGTGTCCTCATAATCCGGATTTTGATAGAGCTCAACCAGCTTGTCGAAATCGAAGACCTGCGGTGTCTGCACAAGGTAGAGATTCTTCCGGTCGAGATAGGCGATTCCCTTTCCGTCCTGGCGGAAGAGCGAATCCGCAAGCGGGATACAATAGGTCAAAGCCTCCGCCCGATACGTCTTGTCCATAATAAAGGAGACTTGTTTCACGGTAAGGAAGGGACGAGCGGCATCATGGATGAGAACAGAGAAATTGCCTTTCTTTCCTTTGATTGCTTTCAAAGCGTTTCTCACCGATTCGTTTCTTGTCTTTCCGCCGATGATAAATTCAAATTTTTCCTTGCGGAGAATCGGGTCTTTCAAAAGGCAATCCTGAACCTTTTTGCGGTCTTCTTCGGCATGGACGAGAAGGATCTTCGAAAACCTTTTGGAAAGGACAAGGCTTGTCAGAGGGTAGAGAAAGAGGGCTTTTCCGTCGAATTCCAAGAACTGCTTCTTCACTTTCAAGGCATCATATAGACGCTCTCCCTTCCCGGCCAGGAGCAGGACGGCGACATCTTTCCTTTTCAGCTTGTTTTGCGCATTCATACGCTGATTTTAGCATAGTCAAGACTTGTTTTGTCTCTTCGTTTTTACTATCGTAAAGGAGAACGAATCGAGGACGAAGAAAATGGAAAGCTGGGTTATTGTCATCATCGTCATCCTTGCCCTCATCCTTGTCTATCTTTTTTCGGCCTTCATCCTGTTCCTCCTCATGAAACGAGCCATGAAAAGGGCCTATGATGCCCTGATGGACTTGCTCCCCTATGAGGACGAGAGGATGAAGCTCGTTTCGAGCACGAAAGAAAAGCTTCTCAACGACAACTATCATCTCTCCGACGAGATGTGCGAAGCCACCGAGAACAACCTGAAGCTTCTCAAGGAGACGCCTGTCGACGTCAGCAAGGTCAAGAACCAGACCGACTTCCTGCTGATGTACTACATGAAGTTCCTCAAGGAGAAGAAGCTGATTCAAAAGAAACCGGAATACAAGGAAATCTACGACAAGATGCTCGCGGAACTGCACCTCAAGGACGAGCTGAAGAATTCCCCCTACGGGAAATACGACAAGCTCGCCTTCCGCTACAATTCCTACCTCGGCCTTGTCATCCTGGCTCCGTTTGTCCGCCGCAAATATCAAAACGCCCCCATCCTCTAAGATTTTGAAGGAGAATCAGACATGAACATCTGGCACGACATCGACCCCAAAAGAGTCAGCACTGAAAAATTCACTTCCGTAATCGAGATCCCGCGCGGAAGTCACTGCAAATACGAGCTCGACAAATCCACCGGCCTGATCAAGCTCGACCGCGTCCTCTACACGGCGACCTACTATCCGGCCAACTATGGCTTCATCCCTTTGACCTACGCCGAAGACAACGATCCTCTCGACGTCCTGGTTCTCTGCCAAGAAAGCCTTGTTCCTTTGACCTTGGTCGAGTCCAAGCCCATCGGCATCATCCGGATGGTCGACCAGGGATTCATCGACGAGAAGATCATCGCCGTCTGCACCTCCGATCCCTTCTATTCCGGATACAACGAGATGTCCGACCTTCCCGACTATGTCGGAAACGAAATCCGTCACTTCTTCCGCGTCTACAAGTCCCTCGAGGGCAAGGAGACTTCCGTCACCTCCATCGAAGGAAGGAAAGCCGCCATCGAAGTCATCGAGAAAGACCTTAAGGCCTACAAGGAATACATGGAAGGAAAATTCCATTCCTACGAACCAATCGTCGATCCCGACGACCGCAATCCGCGTCGCATCTGAAAGAGCAAGGAGGACCGAACATGGAACTGTTCATCGACACCGCCAATCTCAAGGAGATTGAGGAATTCAGCAAGACACCCTTCATCAAGGGCGTCACCACCAACCCCTCCCTCATCGCCAAGGAAGGAAAGAGCCAAAGCGAGATCATCGAGACGATCAGCACGCTCATCGACGGTCCGATCTCTGCGGAAGTCACCGCCGAAGACGAGGAAGGAATGCTTCTCCAGGCCCGGAAGCTCCACCAGATCAAGCCGGAAAACATCGTCATCAAGCTCCCCATGACCACCGCCGGCCTCTCCGTCTGCAAGAAGCTTCACGACGAACACATCCCGACCAACGTCACTCTCTGCTTCTCCCTCAGCCAAGCCCTTCTCGCCTTCGAAAGCCATGCCACCTACGTCTCTCCCTTCTTGGGAAGGCTGGACGACAACGGCTGGGACAGCGCCAAGCTGATCGAGGAGATCGTGAAGGTCAAGAAGAACTACGGATACGAGACGAAGATCATCTGCGCCTCGATCCGCTCCGTGAGCCATGTCGAGACCTGCGCCCTTCTTGGTGCGGACATCGCAACCGTCCCCTACAAGGTCCTCAAGAAGCTGATCAGCCACCCCTTGACCGACAGCGGCCTTGTGGCCTTCGAGAAGGATTCGGCGAAGACGAAGAACGTCTGATCGACAGCAGAACAACCGAGCATCAAAAAAGCGGATTGCCCTCTTGAATACAAGTTGGCGGTCCGCTTTTTTCTTAATGATTTGGAATTATCCTCGAATCAGCAACCAAGCTCATCGATATCTTCTTCTCATCCCCATACTCGACCGTGGAAGAAGCGCAATCGTTACAAGGACACACGCTTTGGCACTGCTCTCCCTTGTTCTTCTCCATTCGATAAAGAAGATATCCGGCATCGATTCCGATTCAAAGAACGCAGATTCTATTACGCTATTTTTAGTCGAACAAGAAGAAGTTTTCCTTGCGATTGAACATCGCATAGCCATCTCTGTTGTAAACATCTTCTCGGTTGTAGACGAATTCCCTTCTCAAGGTGTCGACAAAGATTCCGCCCGCTTCCCGGACGATCAGGTCCATCGCACAGGTGTCCCATTCCTTGGTCATCTGCGTGTAGCGGACGGAGCAGTCGACGATGCCTCGGGCAAGAGAGACTCCCTTGAGGGAAGCGCCCAGGGCGAGAACCTTCGCGATCTTGTCCTTGTGACGGAGATAGACTTCTCTCTCCCTTTCGTTCTCGTGCGTCTTGCTTCTGGCATAGACGAGATGGTCGAGGCGATCGGAGACGAAGATGCGCTCCTCTCTTCCCTCTTCGACATAGTAGGATCCCTTTCCTTTGATGGCATAGCAATAGCTGCCACTGGTCGGAAGGAAGATCAGGGCCAGGACGGGCTTTCTGTTCTGGACATAGGCGATGTTGATGGAATAGGAGCCGTCCTTCTCGACGAAGTCCTGCGTCCCATCCAGAGGATCGACGATGAAGAGCTCGTCATAGGAGAGTCTGCTCTTGTCGTCGTCTTCCTCCTCGGAGAGATAGAAGATCTCGTCGTCAAGGGGAAGCATCTTCCTCAGGATCTTGTCGGAGGCGAGGTCGGCTTCCGTCACCGGGGAGTGGTCTTCCTTGATCTTGACCGAGAAGGGGCGATGGGCGACTTCCTGGATGGCAAGGCTGGCTTTCTTCCCCGCCTCGATCATCCCGGAAAGGATTTTCGAGAGGTCTCTCATCCTTCCACCTTTCGGGCGTTGTCCAAAGCCTTCACGACTTCCATGGCCTTCTGGAAGGACTCGACCTTGCAGCCGGCGGCCGGGACATGTCCTCCACCACCGAAGGACTTGGCGATTTCCTGGACGTTGTAGGTTCCGTCGCTTCTCAGCTCGCAGCGGATGATTCCGTCGTCCTGCTCCGTGAAGAAGGCCCAGAGGGGATGGTTGTCCAAGAGGGAGAGGAGATTCACCTTTCCTCCGGCCTCCTGCTGGGTCAGGCCAAGACGAGACCAATCGGCCTTGCTGACGAAGCAATAGGTGACCTTGCCTTCGAAATGGAAGTGATCGTAGACAAAGGCCCGATAGTGGAGGTCCTTGCTGTTCTGGCGATAGAGCTCCCGATAGATCGGATGGTAATCGACCCCACAGGAAACGAGCTTTGCCGCCATCTCGAGCGTCTTCGGCTCGCAGTCATACTGGAAGCGCCCCGTGTCGGTCACAAGGCCCAAGAAGAGCTCCTTGGCGGCACTCTGGGGAATCTTTCCGTAGCGCTCGAGAAGAAGCTGGCTGAGGATGAAGGTGGCCGAGGGAGCGGTCACGTCCCGATAGACCAAGAAGGGATAGGAGTCCTTGTCCGCCACGTGGTGGTCGAAGCAGACGATCTCCTTGGCCGTCTGGATCCTCTGGTCCTCGACCCGGGCAAGGTCGGAGAGGTCGACCAAAATCGCAAGGGAGGAAGAGACGACCTCGTCGGAAACGACATCGCTCTCCTCGAGGAAGGAAGGGAGGTAGGAAGGATGGGTTCCGACTCCGTAGACCTTCTTCTCCGGGAATAGCTCCATAAGGGCGTGCTTGAGCCCCAGGACAGAGCCGACGCAATCCCCGTCGGGATTGACATGGCCAAAGATGACGATGGAATCGGCCTTCTCGATTTTGCCGAAGATCGCATCCAACAATTCTTGACGTTCGTTCATGTTCGTTCTCCTTGTTTTCGATAGGAAGGAAAAGGCCCCGAAGGGCCTTGAGGAATCAGTCGTCGGAATCTTCGTCGTCCGGATCGATGATGGTCTTGTCTCCCAAGTCGAGATCGTCCTCCTCGTCTCGGTCGATGCCATCCTCGTCCTCGTCATCCTTCTCTTCGTCCTCGTCTTCCTCGTCCTCATCCTCATCCTCGGCATAGACGGCGTTCATGTCGATGTGGATGTTGGCGAAGAGCTCGTGGTCGCGAAGGACCCAGGTATTGTTCTCCTTGATGACGAACCTTCCGTCGAGCGTCAGGGACGTGTAGAAGGCCGAGGCGAGGTTGAGCAGGTCGTTCTGGTCTTCGATCCCGACCAGTTCCCCGACCGCCAGAAGCAGTTCGTTGAACGGCATCGGATCGCTTTCCTTGCGATCCTCATAGCGACGGGTCAGGACTTGATAGGCGGCATCCACCAAGGACAGTTTGTTCACAGGCATATCTTTCTCTCCTTTCAGGCATTCTCAATATACAGCAACATAGAACTATACAATAATCGACTTCGGTTTCAAAGGGAAGACACTTCCTTCTCCTTGGACATCATCCGCTCCGGAGCCGAGACACCGATCAGGGACAAGGCATCCTTGAGGACGATCCGGCAGGCATCCACCAGGGCCAGACGCTGCTTGGACAAAGCGACATCGGCATCATCCAGGACACGGCACTTGGTGTAGAAGTCGTTGATGCTGACCGCAAGGGAATGGACGTAGTTGGTGATCTTGTAGGGCTCGATCTCCTGGCAGGCCGAGGTGATGGCCTTGGGATATTCCTTCAGAAGCAGAAGGAGGTTCTTCTCGCTTTTGCTCACGAGCTTGTCTCCCTTCTTGTCATAGGGCAGGAAGGAGGCACCGTTTGTCAGGATGCCGCAGAGACGGGCGTGGGTGTATTGGGCGTAGTAGACCGGGTTCTCGCTTCCGAGGGTCTTGGCCAGGTCGATATCGAAGTCGAGATGCGAGTTTCCGCTTCTCGAGACGAAGAAGTAGCGGATGGCATCGACCGAGCACTCCTCGACCAGTTCCTTCATCGAGATCGCGTTTCCGGTCCTCTTGCTCATCTTGAACTCCTCGCCGTTCTTGAAGAGACGGACCATCTGGACCAGGGAGACGATCAATCTCTTGCTGTCATAGCCGAGGTCGGAAAGGGCCGACTTCAAGCGGGTGACGTAGCCGTGGTGATCGGCGCCGAAGAGATCGATCAGCAAGTCGAAGTGACGCTCGAACTTGTCGACGTGATAGGCGATGTCGGGAAGAAGGTAGGTATAGGAGCCATCCGACTTGACCAGGACGCGGTCCTTGTCATCTCCGTCCTTGGTCGTGTTCAAGAACAGGGCTCCGTCCTTCTCGTAGAGATAGGGCTTGAGCTTCTCCAAGGTCTTCTCCACCCCGCCCCTGGCCCGGATGGCCTTCTCGGAGGTGTAGACATCCTGCTTGACGCGGAACTCCGCCAAGTCCCTCTTGATGAATTCCAGGAGCATCTTGGAACCATATTCCTTGAAGAAGGCAAGATGGGAATCGGGATCCTGAACGAACTTGTCTCCGTATTCCTCCTTCATCTTCTTGGCGACTTCGATGATTTCCTCGCCATGGTAGCCATCCTCGGGAACCTCTCTCCGGATGCCGAAGAGCTCGAGATAACGAGCAATCAAGGACTCACCGAGATGGTCAATCTGGTTTCCGGCATCGTTGATGTAATATTCCCTTGTGACATCGTACCCCGCCTTCTTGAAGATACGGCTGATGCTGTCTCCCAAGGCCGCGCCTCTGGCATGGCCAAGATGGAGGGTTCCGGTGGGATTGGCGGAGACATACTCGATGTCGACCCGGACGTTCTTTCCGAACTCGAGATCGCCGTAGTGTTCCTTCTTCTCGAGAATCTCCTCGATGACCGCTCCCATCTCGTCCGACTTCAGGAAGAAGTTGAGGAAGCCGGGGAAGACCGCCTCGACCTTCTCGATGCCTTCGCACTGGAAGCGGGAAGCGAATTCCTGGGCCAGGTCGATGGGTTTCTTTCCCATGCTCTTGGCCTTCTGGAAGGCGATGTTGCTGGCATAGTCGCCGTGTTCCCGATTGTCGCTCTTGCTGAGCTGGATCTGCTCGAGGCTGACTTCGATTCCAAGTTCGTTGGCAATTCTCTGCAATTCCTGACGAATGCTGCTTTGGATGTCCATATGTTCAATTCTCCTTGATCAGGGTGACGAGGGAATAGCACTCGATGGCTTTTCCCTCTCCGACCGCTCCCAGGCGCTCGGAAGTGTTGGCATGAACGGCGATGCGGGAACTCTCCATTCCCAGAAGATGGGACAAGGATTTCTTGATCTGTTCCTTGTAGTCCTTGAGCTTTGGCTTCTCCAGGACGATGGTGACGACGAGATTGGAGAGCTGGAAGCCGGCCTTCTCGACATCGTGGACGGCAGAGATCAGAAGCTGAGCGGAATCCATCCCCTTCGTCTCGTTGACCGTGTCCGGGAAGTGGGTTCCGATGTCCTCTTCCCCGATGGCGGAGTAGAGAGCCTGGCTGACGGCATGGAGGACGATGTCCCCGTCGGAATGGGCATCGATCATGCAGGAGGAAGGAACGCGGATCCTGCCTAGGAGCAGGTATTCCCCTTCCACCAGACGATGGATGTCATAGCCGAAACCGGTGCGGATGTCCATCTTCATTTCCTCGCCGCGGCGGAGCGAATGTAGAGGATGTCGCCATCCTGGACCTTGTAGTCCTTACCGACCGTCATCATCTTTCCCGCCTGCTTGACCTTCTCTTCCGAACCGTAGGCAATCAGGTCGTCATAGGTGTAGACCTCCGTCTTGAGGAAGAACTTCTGGAAGTCGGAGTGGATGACACCCGCACATTCCGGAGCCGTCATTCCTTCGCGGAAGGTCCAGGCACGGACTTCGTCCTTTCCGCCCGTGAAGAACGTCCTCAGGCCCAGGATGTGATAAGCCGCCATCGTGATCTTGTCGAGACCCGTCTGGGAAGTGCCCAAAGATTCCAGGTATTCCTTGCGGTCTTCCGGAGAGACCTTGGTCAATTCCTCTTCGATCAAGGCCGAGACCGGGATGCACTCGGCATTCTCCTTCTTGGCGAATTCCGAAAGGGCCTTGAAATGCTCGTTCTTCATCGGGTCGGCGTAGCTTTCCTCATCGACGTTTCCGACATAGATGACCGGTTTCAACGTGATGAGGGCGAAGTCCTGGACCTTCTCCTTCTCCTCGAAGGAGAGCTCGACATCCCGAGCCATCTTCTCGTGCTGCAGGGCATCCAGGAGCTTGTGGATCGCCGAGACCTCGACAAGACCGTCCTTGTCCTTGGTGGTGATGGCCTTGCGCTCGACCTTCTCCAGGCGCTTTTGCAGGACGTCGATGTCGGACAGGATCAATTCCAGGTCGACTTCCATCGCGTCGCTGACCGGATCGACCGGACGGCCGTTGTAAGAGATGATGTCGCTGTTCTCGAAGCAGCGGATGACATGGATGATGCAATTCGTGTTTCGGATGTTTCCGAGGAATTGGTTTCCCAGGCCTTCTCCCTTGCTCGCTCCCTTGACCAATCCGGCGATATCCGTGAATTCGAACGTCGCCCGAACCTGGCGAGCGGGTTGGAAGATCTCGACAAGCCGGTCGAAGCGCGGATCTTTGACCTCCACGACACCGGTGTTTGGCTGAATCGTCGCAAACGGATAGTTCTCAGCAAGGACATTGCTGTTGGTGATGGCGTTGAAGAGAGTGGACTTGCCGACGTTGGGCAAGCCGACGATACCTGCGGTTAAGCTCATGAAAAAGTGATCCTTTCCTCACAATGAAAATCAAAGAAACGTTCAGTTCCTCGCACGAAGAGTCAGCGTGCAGTCGGTCGAGGGAATCCATCCGTCGATCATCGCCGTGGTGCCATCCGGCAGAGCCGTGAAGATGTCCCACTTCGAGAGATCGAAATCCGCTCCATAGATTTGGGCGAAGAAATCCTCGCTCCGCATCGCCGGAAGGACGGTGTAGGTCTCCTCGCTCTTCGAGCCATCCTCATAGACGAGAGTGACATCGATCGACTGGGTGAACTTGAGATAGACGTCGATCACCTGGGGCTGGTCGCGGAAGATCTCGACACCCGAAGGAAGAAGCTCTCTTGTCAGCTCCGAATCGGCATAGATTCCTTCGTAGAAGTATTGCCTCTTCGAATCGATCAGTCCCGGAAGGGATTCCACTCCGGGGTCAAGCTCCTCTGGGCCATAGGTCTCCGGAAGGAACGTCCCTTCCGTGGCATCATAGGTCTTTCCGTAGCGTCTTGTCGTCTCATAATCGGGAAGGGCAGAGGAGAGATCGAATTCCGAATACGTCTCTCCGTAGACACCGACCATGGGATGGATGTTCACGATGGCCTTGTATCCCATCTCGATCGTGACAATCGTGTCTTCCATCGGCATGATCATGTTCGAGAAAGGCGCTTTCTCGCCATAGCTTCCGTCATCTCCCTTCTGCTGATAGACGATGTCATAGACCGCATAGTCGTCAGCTTTTTCTTCGTTCACGACAAAGCCCACATAGGAGGAGACATCCTCCCCGGCCAGGAATCGCTTCGGGTCAAGGGTGACGTTGAGAGCGGAATCGGGATAGTCGACGACGACGGTCAGCTGCGGATAGTCCGCATAGGTGGCGACCAGGGTCACCTTTCCGTCATCCGTCTTCGGGAGCGGATCGAAGGAGAGGTCGAAGCTCTCGCCGTTGAAGGTGAAGCCCTGGAATTCGGCATTTTCCTTGGAAGGACGATGCAAAGAGGCAAAGTCCGAGCCGAGGATATCGCCGACATAATAGTCTTGGCTGTGGAAGGAGGATTCCTCCCCGACCTTTCCTTCGCCATAGTCCAAAGTGAGGTCGATCTTCTCGCTCCAGTTCAGATAGATCTCGACATCCTGCGTGGAAATCGGAACATCCTCTCTTCCGCCATCCGCCTCCAAGGAGGGGAAGGGGAAAGGCTTGGTGCATTCTTCGTCGAGATAGGCCCCGGCAAAGCGGAGGTCGATCCCCTCCTCGCGATAGTACTTGTATCCCGCCTGGGAAAGGTCGATTCCGAGGGTGTTCTTGACTTCGCTGATCAAGGGGGCGGAGATGTCCTCGCCGACGCCGAGCAGGAACGTGAGAGGAGCCACCTTGACTCCATATTCTTCCAAGCCGAAATGGATCGTCACCTTGGGGTCTTCCGTCCAGGAGGCATAGAGAGTCAGCTTTCCGTCCTCGCTCTCGGGGAAGGCCATCGGCCGGCTGGCTCCGTCCTCGCTTTCGAAACCCGTGTCGAAACGATATTCCCCTTCCGGCTTTGTCGTGTCCAGGACGAAGCGGGAAGTTCCCGTCTCATCTTCGGTCTCGACCAGAGGATATTTCGTATACCAGTATTCGAAATTAAGATGCTCGGCCGTCGCCGTGGGAAGATAGACGTTGGAGGGAATGCGCATCGTCGTATATCCGTCCAAGGTGGAAGTGTCCGCGTCATAGAGAGAGGGATTCTCCGGAGCGACCAAAGCGCCAGAGCGCTCCTTTCCTTCCGTCAGGTCGAAAGAAATCTCCATCAGCGGCTCGAAATACGCCACCATCGTCACGTCTCCATAAGGGAAGCGATAGTAGGATTCGCCGGTCTTCTGATCGAGATAGGTGGTGATTTCCGAATAGGTCCCGTCCTTTTCCAAAAGGCGCCAGCCGACGAAGTAATAGCCTTCGCGGATGGGATCGGGAATATCCGTCTCGACTCTCTGTCCTCCCTCGCCGCTCAAGGAATCGAAATGAAAGCTCTCCGGAAAGGAGCCACCGTTCAAGTCGAAGAGAATCGTCCCCTCGACGTATTGGTCGCAAGAGGGCAGAAGCAGGCTCAGGAAGGTTGTCAGCAGAAGCACGGGCACTTTTCTTTTCATCGCAAATCACTCCCAAAAACACAGGTATTTTACAACATTCGGAAGGATAAAACGATAGTATCTAGAATATATTCTAGAAGAAACCGCAATCCTCGACAAGGAAGGGGGAGAAATCCCGTTTCCACAAGCGCCCGACTTTCAAGGGCAAGAAACACATTTTCCTACTAAACAAAGGCCTTCGAAAGCTATAATTGAAGTATGTTCCCATTCCTTGTGGATTCTTCCCAGACAGCGCAAGCGGCAGAGAGTTCCTCTTCCTCCACGACTGGCGGAGGAAACTTTTGGCAGGACCTGAGCGACCAGATCGTCCACTTCTTCACCGTCGACGGGGTCGTCCTTGCCATCCGCATCACGCTGGCCATCGTCATCCTGATCGCGGGCATCTATCTCATCAAGCTCTTCTGCCACCTGCTTCGAAAGTCCCTGACCAAGGTCAAGAAGAGAGCGCACAAAGACGGGCAGAGAGTCCGTGCCCTCGACCCCTCGGTCATCAACTTCATCGTCACGTCCCTGAAATTCTTCCTGGCAATCCTTCTGGCACTGCTTGTCATCTTCGTCCTCGGCATCCCTCTTGCGGGCTTTGCCTCGATCATCTCCTCGGCCTTCCTTGCCATCGGCTTGGGCCTTCAGGATGTCATCACCAACTTCGCCAACGGAATCATCATCCTCTCGGAGGGAAACCTCAAGACCGGAGATTATATCAGCGTCGATGGCGAAGAAGGAACAATCACGAAGATTTCGATGATGCGGACATCTTTGTCAACGGTCGACGGAAAGACAATCCTGATACCGAACACGAAGATGAGTGCGGATATCGTCGTCGATCATTCCACTCTGAAATATCGGCGCATCGCCTTGTATTTCACCTTCCTGAACGGCATCGACGTCGACAAGACCTGTGCCCTGTTGGAAGAGATCGCAAACAGCGTCCCCGGCGTCATCAACCTGCCACAAGACCAGAAGACAGCGACCGCCATCGAGGACTTCAGCCAGAGCCGGCCCAACTGTATCAAGATCAAGGTCGTCTTCTACATGAAGAACGAGGATTACTGGGACGTCCGTTCCGAAGCGCAGAGAACCTTCTACAAGGAATTTCAGAAAAGAAACATCCGCCTGGCCGACTTCGATCGTTCCGTCTACATCCCCAAGGAGTAAGAGATGGAGGTCCTTGTCTCCCTTATCGTCCCCATCTTTCCCAATCACCCATATCTCGAGGCCTGCTTGGATTCCCTGGAGCGACAGGAAGAGATTTCCTTTCGCTATGAGATCCTGCTCCTGAACTTCGGAGGCGGGGAGGAAGTCCACAAGCTCTGCCAGAAGAGGGAACGAGAGAAGCCGAACCTGTATCGTTATTACCGGCGGGCGAAAAACGACGGAGTCTCCGCCACCAGGAACGCCGGCATTCTCTGCGCACGAGGGAAGTATCTGGCATTCGTCGATTCCGACGATGTCCTCAAGAAGGATTTCCTCTCCGTCCTTGTCCCCTTGGCGGAAAAGAAGAACGCCACGATTGCAAGCGGAGGTTATTCCCTCTTGATGGGAAAGAAAGTGAAGAGAGGCTATTCGCGCCTGAGGAAGGAAGGAGACGGAAAGAATTTCCTCTTCCACCTTCTGACCAGTCCCTTCCTGAAGCAGAGGACATTCGTCTGGGGAAGGATCTATCGCCGGGATTTTCTCTTGAAGAACCACATTCTCTTCCCTTCTCTGGATACCTATGAAGACCTTCCCTTCCTCTACCACGCCCTCTCCTTGGCCCCGAAGGTCGTCTCCATCAAGAGACCTCTCTATCTCTATCGCCAATGGAAAGGTTCCCTGATGGCAAGGCCCAGAAGAGACACTCTCCTAAAACACGAGGAAGCTTTCCTTCTCGGAAAGTCCATCCTCGAGAAGGAATGTCCCGTTCTCGCAAGGAAAGTCTTCCGAAAGAAGAGACTCGCCCTCCTGCTCCAGCTTCGTTTCGATTCCTGGCAGGACATCAAGAACGGAAAGGACAAGAGAGAGAGCAAGAAGGAATATCAAGAGACCACAAAAGACCTCTTCGGGAAGTAAGAAAGATGAATCATGAACGTAAGAAGGAAATCCACGAACTTCTCTACCTCCGGCGCGACGAACAGGGAATCAAGAGCGATTTCGGCATGACCTTGCTCATTGGAGGATGCCTGGACTATCCCGGAGCGATTGCCATCTCCTCCAGTTACTGCTCCCTCTCCGGAACCGCCTTCCAGGAAGTCGCCGTCCCAAGAAGCATCTATGAGATCGTCTTCTCTCGCATCACCAAGACAGCCATCGCCAGCAACTTCCATCAGGAAGAAGAGTCCTTCCTATTCGATGAGAAAGCCGAAAAGATCCTGAGCAAGGCGACTTCCGTCCTGATTGGAAACGGAATCGCACGGACCGAAAAGAACGCCACCTTCTTGGAAAAGCTGATCTCCTTCTACCCCGGAAATCTCATCCTCGATGCCACCGCACTCGCCCTCCTTGCGGAGAAGGACAGCCTACCCCTGCAAAAGAAGAATCCCAATTCCTGCATTCTTTTGACACCCCACCTCGGGGAGGCGAAGAGACTCTTCCGGTGTGACAATCTCGGCCGGAATCCCAAAGATTACGTCCCCCTGGCTCAGGAATATGCCAAGAGATACGATGTGACTTTGCTGCTGAAGTCCTACAGCTCGATCGTCGTCGACAAGGAGAAGGCCGAATGTCTCGAGGAAGAGCCGGCTTGTGCCCTCGGAAAAGCCGGCTCAGGCGATGCCTTGGCCGGTTTCCTGGCGGGCCTTCTCTCCTATGGGACGAAAACTTTCTCTCTCTTCGATTTGACCTGCTTTGCCAGCGAGGTCTTCCATCAAGCCGCCAAGGAGAGCGAAAAAGACTTCCCAGGTGCCTTGTCGGATGTCGAAAGCATTCTTCCCTATCTCAAGAACCTTCTCTCCTATAGGCGATAGAGACGGCTGAACTTCTCCTTCAGATAGTCGAGATATCTTCTCGGAGAGAACTTTTCCCCAGTGATCTGCCCAATCCATTCCTTGGTGTCCATAAGACTGGCTCTCGCAAAGACATTTTGTCTTATCCAATCGAGGATGTCCACCATCTTTCCTTGTCTGATCAACTCATCCGAGCCGATGTCTTTCTGCATCTTGTAAAAATACATCGCACCTAAGGCATTGCCCATCGCATAGGTCGGGAAATAGCCAAAGCCAGAAGTCCAGTGGACATCCTGGAGGATTCCTTCGAGGTCATCTTTCACTGTGACTCCCAGAATCTCGAAATAGAGTTCGTTCCACTTCTTGTTGAGAGAGGAAAGGTCTGACTTTCCGGACATCAACTCCTTCTCCAAAAGATAGCGGATCAGGATGTGGAGCGAATAGGTCAGCTCATCGGCCTCCATCCGGATTGGATTGTCGAGGTGGACGGCGTTGACCGCCTCATAGAGTTCCTCTTCCGTGACGTCCGACATCTCAACGGCGAAGATCTTTCGGAACAGCGGGTAGATGAGGTGGATGTAATCCCGGCTTCTGCCAATAAGGTTCTCGTAGAAGCGGGAGACCGACTCGTGTTTGGCCATGGTCAGGCTTCCCTCCCCAAGATGAGAGGTGAAGACCTCTGTCGGAATGTTCTGCCCGAAGAGGGCGTGTCCGCCCTCATGGACGATGGTATACAGGTTCGAGGCGAAGGAGGTCTCGTCGTAGTGGGTCGTGACTCGGACATCATCCTTCCCGATCTGGCTGGTGAAGGGATGAATGGTCGTGGTCAAGGCACCGCGGCGGAAGTCGAAGCCGTTGAGTTTCAACAAGGCACGGGAGAATTCCTCCTGCTTGAAAAGAGGAATCGGGCGGGAGAGGAAATCCTCTCTCGGCCGATAGGTCGAATTTCGAATCTTCTTCAGGAGAGGAACGATTTCTTCCTGGAGGGCAGAAAAGAATTCGTCAAGTTCCTGCTCCGTGAAGCCCGGCTCATAGTCGTCGATCAAGGATTGATACGGATGCTCCTTGTCATAGTCCTCGCGCAGGGAGACCAATGTCCGGGAGAGGGAGCAGATTCTCTCCAAGGCCGGGGCAAAGAGGGAGTAGTCCTTCTTCTCCCGAGCCTCTGCCCAGAGATGGAAGGCATCCTGCTGTGCCTTGTTCCACTGGCTCTGGAGCTCGAGAGTGACTTTCTCGTTCTTTTTCATGTCGCGATAGAGAAGAGTCACAAGTCTTCTGGAATATTCATCCCCATCGTTGCTCTCATAGAGTTCTTTCACCAGGGATTGGAATTCCTCGCTCTTGAGGATCGCAAAGATCTTGTCGGAGAGATAGACGATGTCCCTGGAATCTTCTTCCTGTCCTCCCAAGGGGCAGATCGTCTCGCTGTCAAAGGACAGGACAGCACGGATGTGCTGAAGATTCTCCATCTCTTCCATGAGCTTGCCAAGACGGTTCCACTTTTCTCTGTTGTCCATGATTTCCTCCTTCGATGTTCTTCGGCAAGAAGTAGTCTATCGCAACTCTCATCTCGATTTCCTCCCCATTTTTCGAAAGAAGTCTGCTATCTTAAATATCAATCCTCACTTTGCGGAGGTAAGAAGGCTGGGCTCTTTTTCCCTTTTCTCTCAGGGCCTTCTTGACTCCGCCTTCTTTTCCTCACTTCCGACATCGCCATAAAACGAAAGGAAACCAGAACATGTCTGAGAAAAAGATCGTCATCGATGTCCTCTCCCATGCGACCTCCGCTCCGGCCCAAGGAGTCGGCTCGGCCTTTTTGGAGCAGACAAGGCTGATGGAGGAGCTTGGAAAAGAGGATTTCACCTTGCTCTACAACAAGAGTCCCAGTAAAGCCGACATCGTCCATGTCCATTCCGTCAATCCCGACTTCTACTTCAAGATGAACAAGAAAACCCTCTCCGTCTGCTATGTCCACTTCCTGCCCGAGACGCTCAAGGGTTCGATTCGACTGCCGAAACCGATCTTTTCTCTCTTCTGCCGTTATGTCGTCTCCTTCTATCGCCGGGCCAAGGAGATTGTCGTCGTCAACCCAAGCTTCCTCGAACCCTTGACCAGATTGGGAATCGAGAAGGAAAGAATCACCTACATTCCCAACTTCGTCGACGAGAGAGTCTTCCACCCCGCGACTCCAGAGGAGAAGGAAGAGCTGAGAGAGAAACTTGGCATTCCAAAAAAAAGCTTTGTCGTCATCGCCGTCGGTCAGGTCCAGACAAGAAAGGGAGTCCTGGATTTCTTGAAAGTGGCCGATCGAAATCCGGATCTTTTCTTCCTGTGGCTCGGCGGCTTCTCCTTCAAGGGTATCACGGATGGCTATCCCATCCTCAAGAAGGAGATGGAGAAGAAGAGAAAGAACGTCCTCTTCCCCGGAATTGTTTCCCGAGAGGAGATGGTCCGTTACTATCAGCTGAGCGATCTCTTCTTCCTTCCTAGCTACAACGAGCTCTTCCCGATGTCCCTTCTGGAAGCCTGTTCCTGTGGCCTTCCCTATCTGATCCGAGGCCTCTCCCTCTATCAGCCAATTCTTCCCAAGAAGAGCCTTGTCGGAAAGGACAACGAGGAATTCTCGACTCTGCTTAAAAGATTGTCGGAGAAAGGGACTCTCTATCAAGAAGCCCTTTCCGTCTCCAAAGAAGTCAAGGAAACCTATAGCCGTCCTCATGTCTATCGCCTATGGAAGGAATACTATCTCCGAATCCTCGACAAGTATCACAAAAATAAGTAAAACCTCTATCAATTTCACAGAATACTAGAATTTTTGATTCATTTTCAATAATATTTGCTAAAAACAACTTCTTATTTACTGTTTTAACTTGTTTGTTTGCTTCATCACTTGATAGACCTTTGCGCCCCGCTGGATTCCTTCGCTTTTCTTTATCCTTTCCTTGCCATGGAGAAAGCCTCTCCTTTTCACTCTTTCCAAGGGTGAGAGAAAGGAGCCATTCTTCTCCGAGAAAAGAAGAGGAACGAAATAGTTTCCGCTCAATTGCTTATCTATGATAGAATCTTTCTCGGTTTAATAACAAAGAAAGAGGTCAAAGAATGAAACGAGTCTTCACACGCGAATTCTTCGGCAAGACACTCACTGTCGAGACCGGAGAGATCGCCAAGCAGGCCGATGGGTCCTGCTTCGTCCGATTCAATGACACCGCTGTCCTGTGCGCCGTCTGCGGGGCCAAGGAAGCGAAATTGGGTCAGGACTTCTTCCCTCTCACCGTCAACTATTTCGAAAGGCAGTATGCTGCCGGTAAGATTCCGGGATCCTTCCTGAGAAGAGAAGGACGTCAGAGCTACCGCGAAACACTCTTCTCCCGTCTGATCGACCGCCCAATCCGTCCGATGTTCCCCGAGGGCTATGTCAACGAGACCCAGGTGACGGCGACGGTCATGTCCGCCGATCTCGACGCCTCCCCTGAGATGACCGCCATGTTCGGTTCCTCCCTTGCGCTCTGCATTTCGGACATCCCCTTCGAAGGCCCGATCGCTGGCGTTCGCGTCGGCCGTGTCGATGGCAAGTTCATCATCGACCCGAGCGTCGAGGAAGAGAAGAAATCCGATATCAATCTCGCTGTCGCCGGCACGGAAGAGGCCATCAACATGGTCGAGGCCGGTGCGGCGGAAGTCTCCGAGGAAGACATGCTCGATGCCTTGATGTTCGGACACGAAGCCATCAAGGAACTCTGCCGCTTCCAGAAGGAAATCGCCAAGGAAGTCGGAAAGGAGAAGCGTCCTCTCAACATCTACAAGATCGACGAGGAATTCGCCTCCTTCTGTCGCAATTATGTCTCCCCTGGCCAGAGCGAGACTCAGGAGCAACGCCTGATCAAGGCCGTCTCCATCTTCGACAAGCTCGAGCGACAGAACACCATCGATGCCCTGGAGAAGGAAGTCATCGACATCATCGATGCCCGTGAATACAAGAACGAGAAGCTTCACGACCTCGCCGTCAACGAGGCCAAGGAAGTCCTGGAGCAGGTCGTCCGCGACGAGGTCCGCCGTCTGATCACGGTCGACAAGGTTCGCCCCGATGGCCGCAAGGTCGACGAGATCCGTCCTCTCGATGCCCAGGTTCACCTCCTTCCCAGAGCCCACGGCTCGGCCATGTTCACCCGCGGCCAGACCCAGGTTCTCTCCGCCTGCACCCTCGGCCCTCTCGAGGATGCCCAGATCATCGACGACATCACGGGGGATTCCCTCAAGAGATGGATGCACCACTACAACTTCCCGCCCTATTCGGTCGGCGAGCTCGGCCGCATGGGCACTCCGGGAAGAAGGGAGATCGGACACGGAACCTTGGGCGAAAGAGCCCTCTCCTATGTCCTTCCCTCCGAGGATGAGTTTCCCTATACCATCCGATGCGTCGCGGACGTCTGCGAATCCAACGGTTCCTCCTCTCAGGCTTCCATCTGCGCTTCCTGCATGGCTTTGATGGACGCTGGCGTTCCCATCAAGGCTCCGGTCTCCGGAATCGCGATGGGCTTGATCACTTCCGGCCCGTTGGATGGCAACCATCCCTACACGATCCTGACCGACATCCAAGGCATGGAGGATCACCTCGGCGACATGGACTTCAAGGTCGCCGGTACTCCCAACGGAATCACGGCCCTGCAGATGGACATCAAGATCCGTGGCATCACCAAGGATGTCCTGCGCGAAGCCCTCGCCCAAAGCAAGCCGGCCCGCAAGCAGATCCTCGATGTCATGCTCGCCGCCATCCCTGCCCCGAGAACGGAACTCTCCGAATACGCTCTCAAGATGAAGCGTTTCAACATCATGCCCGACAAGATCCGTGAAGTCATCGGAAGCCAGGGCAAGGTCATCAACGGCATCATCAAGGATTGCGACAACGACGTCAAGATCGACATCAACGACGACGGGCGTGTCATCATCTACTCCGTCCACACCGCCTCCATCGAGAAGGCCTATGACATGATCCAGTCCATCGCTCGCGTCCCGCAAGTCGGGGAAGTGTTCGACGCCAAGGTCGTCCGCATCGAAAGCTACGGCGCCTTCGTCAACCTCTTCGGCAACACCGATGCCCTCTGCCACGTCTCCAAGCTGGATTGGAAGAGAGTCGAGAAGGTCGAAGACGTCTGCCACCTCGGCGATACCCTCAAGGTCATCGTCACGGGCATCGATGCTCAGGGAAGAGTGGATGTCTCCCACAGGGAGTTCCTCCCCAAGCCCGAAGGCTACTCCGAACGTCCGGATCGTCCTCGTCCGCACGGCAAATTCCAGAGGCACTGATCGACATGCTCGGGAGCTGGCGAAAGCCGGCTCCTTTTTTCATAGCAACTTCTTCTTCATCCGGTTCCGAATCTCGGAGATCATCTGATGCACCTTGTTGCAGACTGAGGAGGTCGAAAGTCGAACCTGCTCCCCGATCTCCCGATAGGAGAAGTGGTTTCCGTACATCCTCAGAATTGTCCTCTCGGTGGGGCTGAGCTGCTCGAAGTATTTCCGGAAGTCGAGCTCGAACCTCTTCTCCCTGTCCTTCGACCGGATGCTGTCGTGAAGATAGACGACTCCCTCCGGTCGGGAATGAACCTCCGGAAGGATGCGAAGGACTTTTTTCTTCTGCATGAGAAAAGTCGAGGAAAAATGCTCCATCCCTCTTTTCGAGACGGCTCGGAAGAGATGGAGGAAGGGTCCCTTCCGAGGGTCGAACTTCCGGACTGCAGATGCGAGACACTCCTCGAGTTTGGTGTGGATGACAAAACTCGGGCAATCCAGGCGATTGCAGTATCGGTTCTCAAACTCCTGGATGTCCTCTCTCAGCAATGACTCCAAAGCCTTCATCGCATCTTTGTTCTTCTTTGCCAGCATGGCAAGCTCCTCGGCAGAGAAACCGATGAAAAGATAATAGTCGTCAAAGATCGTCTTTCCATTGATGGTCTCGTGGATTTCGGCAATGGAAGCGGGAATTGAACACACATAAAACTCTTGGACATGAAATGCCATGGAAACTCCTTTCCGACTCCGACAAGTCGTTCGATAAAAGTTACTTGTCGTGATGCCGGCGATAGGAGTCGATCTGTGCCAAGAAGACAGCGGTGGCGATAGAGGCGTTGAGGGCCTTTATCGTTCCCGGAAGAGGAATCGAGGCGACGAAGTCGGACTTCTCCTTGACCAGGCGAGAGGCACCAAAGCCCTCCGAGCCGACGACGAGAACGATCTTTCCGGAATAGTCGATCTCGTCATAGACATCCTTTCCTTCCCCGGCGGAACAGACGACCCAGAAGCCGTTCTTCTGGAGTTCTTCGATGGCCTTGGAAAGGTTGTTGACCTGGGCGATTGGGACGACCATCTCGGCACCGGTCGAAATCTTGGCGACCGTCGGAGAGAGAGGGGCCTGACGGCGGTCGAGGACGACGATGCCATCGACGGCAAAGGCACCGCTTGTGCGGATGATGGATCCGAAGTTGACCGGATCCTCGATGCCGTCGAGCAAGACGATGGTGCATTCCTTCCTGTCCTTCGTCTCCTCAAGGAGATCGTCGAGGCTGGCATAGGAAAAGCGAGGCATCTGGGCAATCACTCCCTGGTGGTTGGCCTGTCCGGAAAGGCGGTCGAGTTCCGAGTCCGGCGTCAGGCGATAGGGGATCCTGTTTTTGGAAGCCAAGGACTGGATCTCCTTGTCGGTGTGGCTGACAGAAAGATAAAGGCGCAAGGGTTTCCGGGGCGAGACGATGGCGTTCTTGACAGGGATTTTCCCATAGATGATGTTTTCCATATGGATCACCTCTTCGGACTAGACTATACCCAAGGGAAAAGACGTTGTAAAGAAAGCTTTGCGGAATAAGAGAGCCAATTCTCGAAAAGAAGGGCAAACGAAACTTCCAGGGACAAAGTGAGGACGAAATCGGGATTGGCTTTTTGGACGTTTCTCTCCGCTTCGATCAACTTCTTCCACTGGTAGTACATAGCTTTCAAAACCTGTATAATAGTCGGCAGAGATACTGGAGGTACATTCCATGAAGAAATGGTTCAACAGCTGCAGTCGTCTTGTCCAACTCATCCTTCTCCTCATCCCGTTCGTCAACTGGATCGTCGAGATTGGTGTCCGCTGGAGCAACTTCTTGGAGAAGAAGGGTCTCATCTCCCTGATCCTCGCCATCGTCGTCACCTTCTTCGGACTCGTCTTCGGCTGGGTCGACCTCATCTGGTGCTTGCTCTTCAAGCATCTCATCCTCGCCAAGTAAGAAGAAGGGCTTTCGGAGAGAAGGAGATGGGCTTTTGCCCATCTTTTCTTATCCTCGAAAAGCCTTCCTAGACGGAATGCCTTCCTTTTCCTATAATTTTGAAAGGACCTTCTCGTCAGAGAAGAGGGCCGAAGGGGATCCATGGATTTTTATCAGCTCAATACCTTGACTGCCTATCGTTTCGGAGAATCGATCATCCTTCCGGAAAGCTATGTGGAGAGAAGCCTGCATCTGGGATACAAAGGCGTT
This sequence comes from uncultured Bacillota bacterium, assembly GCA_949290645.1. Classification (GTDB taxonomy): domain Bacteria; phylum Bacillota_I; class Bacilli_A; order RFN20; family CAG-288; genus Enterosoma. The sequence goes on along the minus strand of CASESG010000001.1, from coordinate 25,291 downwards.
GCCATCGCCGATCCCAACCTCTATGCCTACCCCTCTTTTGCGGATGCCTGCTCTTCGACCAAGGCCATTTTCGGATGCCGGATTGCCCTGGAGTCCTCCCTAGGTCGTCCGCTTTCGGCGGTCGTCTATCTCAAGGACGAGAGCGGCTATCGAAACCTCCTTGTCCTTCTTGCCAGGAAGGAGGAGGAAATCGATCTGGATTTCCTCTCCTGCATCCGCCAAGGCCTGATCCTGGTCCTGGAAAGCGACGATCCCGCCTTGCGAAGTCCGGAGGGTCTCACCCGTCTCTCTCCGGAGATTGCCAAGCTTCAGAAGATCTTCAAGGAAGATTTCTACATCGGAATCGTGATCTCCTCCCTTCTGGAGCAGAACGAGATGGAAGACCTCTATCACTTCGCCAAGGAGAGGGAATATCAAACCGTGGCCTTCCCCAAGGTTCGATACCTGAAGAAGTCGGATTGCGCCAGCCTTGTCCTTCTTCAGAAGGCGCTCAAGAAGGAGAAGGCGGAATCCCTGCCGGAAGGAGGCCCCAATTTCCTTCTCTCCCTCAAATCCTTGCAGGAGATCTACCGTCCGGAAGATCTCGAAAGGACGAAGGAGATCGCCGACAAGTGTCAGTTCGTCTTCTTCCAGAAGAGAGGAACCCTGATCCATTTCGACAACGACAGCAAGGAGCTTTTCGACCTCTGCTCGCACGGCCTTTCCGAGAGGCTGAACACCAACCAGGTTCCCAAGGAATATGCCGAACGCTTGGAATACGAACTCTCCGTCATCCGGAAGATGGACTATTCCTCCTACTTTCTCTTGGTTCACGACTATGTCCAGTACGCCCGTCGGCAGAACATCCGCATCGGCCCCGGAAGAGGATCGGCAGCCGGTTCCCTTGTCTCCTACGCCCTCTTTATCACCGATGTCGACCCCATTCTCTTCCGTCTTTCCTTCGAGCGCTTCCTCAATCCGATGCGCAAGAACATGCCGGATATCGACATCGACTTTGAGGACGACCGCAGGGATGAGATCATCCGCTATCTCAAGGTTCGCTACGGAGAGAAGAGAGTCTCCGACATCGTCACCTTCGTCAGGCTCAAGCCGAGAAGCGCCGTCAATCTCATCGGCCCTTCTCTCTCCTATCCCCAGAATCGGCTCAAGAAGCTCACCTCCGTCATCAAGGACAGCAGCACGGATTTCCGCTCCGCCCTGACCGATTCCTACTACGGAAAGAGACTGGAGAACCTGCTGCAGGATTCCTACTATCAGGACCTGGTCGACAAGATCAATCCTCTGCTTGGCCTTCCCGTCAACACCTCCGTCCATGCCGCTGGGGTCATCGTCAGCCAGGAAAACCTCTCCCAGTCGTGCCCTCTTTCCAATGGTTCGACAGGGACTGTCCTTTACGAGTACCCCTATATGGAGAGAATGGGATACTTGAAGATGGATATTCTCTCCCTTTCCAACCTCACTTTCATCCGCAAGGTTGAGGAAAAGATCAAAGACAAGATCTCCCTCCTTGACCACCTGGACGACAAGAAGACCTTCGACTGTCTCAACGCTCTGGAGCTGTGCGATATCTTCCAGCTGGAAAGCCCAGGCATGAGAAAGACCATAAAACAGGTTCATCCCGAATCCTTCCCCGACCTCTGCTCGATCCTGGCTCTCTACCGCCCGGGGCCGATGAAATACATCGACGAGTTTGCCCGGAGGAAGAACGGGAAGGAACAGATCACGTACCTGGACGAAAGGCTCGAACCGATCCTGAAGGAGACCTACGGCATCATCGTCTACCAGGAGCAAGTCATCGAGATCGTCAAGACCCTCGCCTCCTTCAGCGCCTCCCAGGCCGACCTCTTCCGCAGGGCCATCTCCAAGAAGAAGGTCGAGCAGATGGAGAAGGACAAGGAAAGGTTCCTCACCAACTGCCAGAAGAACAAGATCCCTCTGGGGACCGCCGAGAAGATCTACGAGGACATCGAGAAGTTCGCCGGTTATGGCTTCAACAAGTCCCACGCCTATGCCTATGGACTGATCAGCTACGAGCTTCTCTATCTCAAGGCCAACTACCCCAAGGAGTTCTACAGCACGGCCCTAAACGAGACCTCCCTGGGAAGCGAGGAATGCTATGAACTGATGAAGGAAATCTATCGGCACAAGGTCACCCTCAAAGGGCCCGACATCAACCTCTCCGACAAGGACGAGATCCTCTTCCGGGATTCTTCCTTCCTTCTCCCTCTGTCCCGGATCAGCCAGGTCGACAAGCAGGTCCTGGAGCAGATCGTCAAGGAAAGGGAGAAAGGTCCGTTCCTCTCCTTCTATCAGTTCTGTCAGAGGATGGGGCCGCTCTTCCAAGGAAAGGAGGAGAGGACCATCGACAAGATGATCGATGCCGGAGCCTTCGATCCCCTCTCGAAAGCACGGGAGAAGATGAAGGACCTCTTCCAGGACTATCTCGCCTTCGCGCGGATGTCCTTCCCAGAAGAGCAGGTCCCTCCGCTTGTGGGAGAGGAAGATCTCGGAAAGAGACTCTATCTGGAGAAGCAGAGCTTGGGCATGGTTCTCTCACGAAGCCTCAAAAGCGTCCTCTCAATGGAAGGCTACAAGACGATGCTGGTCACGGATGACGGGAACGTGGAACGAGACCACGTCTTCACCGCGACCGACGGACGCAAGGACTACAAGATCTACACTCTCGTGGAGGGAATCGAGAACAACGACTTCCTCCTGATCCAAGGAGATTTCAAGAAGACCGGCGTGCTCTTCGACATGAAGATCGTGAACAAGAAAGGACGAAAAGAAAACTATGGCAAAGACATTCATCGTTGACGGGAACTCCCTTTTGTTCCGCGCCTACTATTCGACCGCCTATACCGGAAACCTGATGGTCAACAAGGACAACGTCCCGACCAACGCCATATTCGCCTTCCACAACCTGATGAAGAAGATCAAGGCCATGGCCCAGGAAGGAGACCATGTCTTCGTGGCCTTCGACACCGACAAGCCGACCATGCGCAAGAAAGCCTTCGAGGACTACAAGGCCCAGAGGGAGAAGATCCCGGAAGAGCTCGCCTGCCAGATCCCCATCTCCCGGGAACTGCTCGACAGCATGAGCATCTACCATCAGGAGATGGAAGGATACGAGGCCGACGACCTCTGCGGATCGATGGCAAGACTGGCCCACGAGAAGAAGGACGAGGTCATCCTGATCTCCTCCGACCGCGATTTCCTCCAGCTGCTCGACATCGGAGAGGATGTCAAGATCCTCCTGCCCGTGAAGGGTCTGAGCAAGACGGAGGAGCTGACCAAGAAGACCCTCAAGGAATCCTCCTACGGCCTTGATCCCGACCAGGTGACCGACTTCAAAGGAATCGCCGGCGATCCCAGCGACAACTACAAGGGAATCCCCGGAATCGGAGAGAAGACCGCCAAGAAGCTTCTCAGCCAATACGGACACCTCGAGAACATCCTGAAAGCCTGCCACGAGAATCCGGAGAACAAGACAAACGCCAAGATCCTCGCTGGCGAAGAGAAGGCTCTCTTCTTCAAGAAGCTCGCAACCATCGATACCTCCCTGCCGATGGAGGATGACTATGAGAAGTCAAAGTTCAAACCTTATGTCAAGGAAAAGCTTTCTGCCTTCTATTTGAAATACCAATTGAAGCAATTCCTCTCACATATCGACAAGATGCAAGACATGATTTCCTATCAGGACGGAGAGCAGATCTCGCTCATGGACGCTTTCTTGGAAGCGGAGGCCGAGCAGAACGCCGCCATGAAGAACAGCAAGGTCATCCACCGGACCATTCTTCCCGTCTCCGCCCTTTCCGACGTCCATGAAGAGATCCTCGGCATCACCTATGACAGCGACCAGAGCAACGAGAATGTCGCAAAGCTCCTCGGCTTCGCCCTGGCCGGGGAGAAGAACATCTACCACCTTCCGCTCGAGGATGCAAAAAAAGACAAGACGTTCCTCGAGTACCTGACAAATGAGAAAAAGAAGACCGTCTATGACCTCAAAGGCTTGGATGTCCTGCTTTTGAGAAACGGCTTCCCGCTTGTGAAGAACGTCGACTTTGACCTGCTTCTTGCGACTTATCTCATCAACACGGAATGCGGGCAGAAAGTCGAGGAGCTCTTCTTCTCCTATGGACTGGAGCTGAAGAAGGATGTCCCCCTCTACGAGCAGACGCTCTCCCTTGCCATCGATTTGAGGAAGGAAGTCCTTTCCAAGATCGAGACAAACGGGGAGTCGAAGCTCTTCTACGAGATCGAGCTTCCGCTCTCGGAAGTCCTTGCCCGTATGGAATTCGAAGGCATGCCGATGGATCTGAAGGTGCTCAAGGAAATCGACGCACAATATCAAGAGAAGCTCGAGGTCCTGAGAAAACAGATCTTCGAGTATGTCGGAGAGAATTTCAACCTCAACTCCCCCAAGAAGGTCGAGGAAGTCCTCTTCACCACCTTGGGACTCCATAAGAACAAGGGCGAAAAAGGAAGCGGAATCGATGTCCTCAACGCCCATATGGGCGATCATCCGGTCGTTCCTCTCATCATCCAGTATCGTCTCTACAACAAGCTTGTCTCCAGCTACACGACAAGCCTTCCCAAGCACTCGAGCGAAGATGGAAAGATCCATGCCATCTTCAACCAGGCACTGACCGCAACCGGAAGACTTTCGATGAGCGAGCCCAACCTTCAGAACATCTCCATCCGGAACGAGGAAGGAAAAGCCATCCGCAAGGCCTTCTTCTATCCCGATTACGCCTATGATCTGCTCTCTTTGGACTATTCCCAGATCGAGCTGAGAGTCCTGGCCCATGTCGGAAAGATCGAGAGCCTGGTCGAGATCTTCCGCCTCGGGGAAGACATCCACAAGGCCACGGCCGCAAAAGTCTTCGGCGTCCCTCTGGAGGAAGTCACCCCGGAGATGAGAAGAAGGGCCAAGGCCGTCAACTTCGGAATCGTCTACGGAATCTCCGCCCACGGCCTTTCCGAGCAGCTCTCGATTCCAAACGGAGAAGCCAAGGAGCTGATTGCCTCCTTCCTAGAAGTCTTCCCGGAGATTCCGGTCTTCGAGGAGAAGGTCAAGGCGATGGCCAAGGAGAAAGGCTATGTCGAGACTCTCTTCCACCGCCGCAGGTATCTCAAGGACATCCTCTCCACTAACCGTGCCCTGCGCCAGTTCTCGGAAAGAGCGGCAGTCAACACCGTCATCCAGGGATCGGCGGCGGACTTGATGAAGATCAGCATGATCAAGGTCGACAAGCTCTTGAAGAACTATCGCTCCAAGATCCTGCTCCAGATCCACGACGAACTCATCTTCAAGTTGGACAAGAGCGAGGAGAAGGAACTGGTTCCGCTGTTGAAGAAGACGATGGAGAATGCCGTCCAGCTCGATGTTCCCTTGAAGGTCGACGGCGATGTCGCCAAGACTTGGTACGAGGTTCACTGAGATGCCGGAACTGCCCGAAGTCGAGACCGTGAAAAGGACTCTGGAGCCGGAGATCGTCGGACAAGTCCTCGACACGCCGACCCTCTTTGTCAAACGTCTTCTCCAGACCCCTCTTTCTTCCTTCCTCAAGGAGATTCCGGGAAAAAGAATCCTCTCCCTGAGCCGACGAGGAAAATTCCTCCTGGTTCATCTCAGCGACGAGAAGAAACTTGTCTTCCACCTGCGGATGGAGGGAAAGCTTTTCGTCGTCGACAAGGAAAGGCACAGTCTCGCTCATCTCTCCCTCTTCCTCCCCTTTTGTTCCTCCGACAAGGGCCTTGCCTTCTATGACGTCCGGAAATTCGGAACCTGTCATTATCTCTCCGAGAAGGAGGAAGGCCCTCTTTCCAAGCTCGGGAGGGAACCGTTCGAGATCAAGGGCCAGGAATTGAAGGACAAGCTCTCGACCGGTCGAAAATCCATCAAGGAATGTCTCCTCGATCAGCACATCATCTCCGGAATCGGAAACATCTATGCCGACGAGATCCTCTTCGCTAGCGAGATTTCTCCCTTCCACTTGGCCTCCAAGATCACATTGAGGCAATGCGAAAGAATCGTCGAGGAGGCAAAAAGGATTCTCAGCTTAGCCATCGCAAACAACGGATCGACCATCCGGACCTACAAGGCCAGTCCCACGACCCATGGGGAGATGCAGTCCTTCCTGAAAGTCTATGGACGAGAGGGAAAGAAATGCCTGAGATGTCAGAAAAACACCATCCAGAAGAGAGTCTTCAAGGGACGAGGAACACACTTCTGCCCGGCCTGCCAGAAGACCGGTTTCTCCGTCGCCGTGACCGGAAAGATCGGCTCCGGAAAAAGCCTTGTCTGCCATTACCTGAAGGAGAGGGGACTCTTGGTTCTCTCCCTAGACGAGGAAGTCCGGAAGATCTACGGCGAGGAGGAGTTTCTCAAGGAAGCCAAAAAGAAATTCCCTCGTCTCTTCCTTCCGAAACTGGACAAGAAAGAGCTGAGCCGGCTTTTGACCGAAGACCCTTCCTTCCGCCTTCGCTACAACCGTTTCCTCTATCCCAAGCTGAGAAGAAGAGTCGAGTCTTTCCTCAACGACAACGATGGCAAAGACAAGGCGGTGGAAGTCCCTCTGCTCTTCGATGCCCATTTCGAAGACCTCTTCACCTTCCTCGTCGGAGTGGAGACGACAAGACAAGTCGAGCACCTGAAGGAGAGGAAGGAGAAGGACATCGAGGAGAGACTCTCCTTCAACAAGATCAATTCCTATGACAAGAACCGGCATCAGCTCGACTTCATCCTCCACACCGATTTCGGAAAGAGAGAGCTCAAGAAGCACGTCGACGAAATCCTTTCCGCGATGAAAGCGAGGATGGGAAGATGAAAGGAAACTACGTCTTTCCAAAAGAGCTTCTTCTCAACTATGGCTTTCGTCCGGGCAAGGCTGGTTTTCTCTTGGAGAAGGACTTCAGAAAAGGTGTTTTCCAGGCCCAGATCCGAGTCCAGGACAACATCCTCTCCTTCCATTTGATCGACAAGACGAGCGGAGATCCATATCCGCTGGTGAACCTGGATCAAGCGGGAGAGTTTCTGACACCTCTCAAGGAAGAAAAAGAGATGTTGCTCAAAGACATCCTTTCGAAATGTGCAATCTATCGTTATGCTTCTGAACAAACAAATCGGATTTATACGATATTGGAAAAGGAATTGGGCTCTCCTTTTGCCCACATCTTTGAGAAGTATCCCGAGTTCGCCGTCTTGAGAAACGAAAGCAAGAAATGGTTCGCCTTGCTCGTCGAGATCGAAGGAAGAAAAATCCACAGGGAAGAGGAGAGAATCGACCTCCTGAATGTCCGGAATGACGACATCGACCCCTTCATGACACTCGGGGTTCTGCCGGCTTATCACATGAACAAGAGGACGTGGGTCAGCCTCGTCTTGAACGATACCTTGTCGGATTTCTTCGTCCTGGAAAAGGTCAGAAAAAGCCTCGAGCTCTCAAGAGAGAAAAGTCAGCGGACGCTTTCCTTGTAGATGTCGGGATTCTCGATTCCGATTTCCTTGGCGACTTTCCTGAGCTTCCTTCGCTCGCTGGCGTTCGTGAAATAAGAACGGTGGAGCTTCCGGTCTTCCTTGTCGTCCAGGATGGCTTGCTCGAACATCTCTTCCAGAAGATGGACGCATTTGTCCAAGGCAAAGCCCTTGCCGTATTCGACATATTTCTCGGAGAGTTTCCTCTTCTCTTCGGGATGCTCATAGAAGTATTCGATCCTCTCTTGCAGGGAGCGGTATTTCCCGGCCTTGAAGAGACAGCGGTCGTCCAAGGAGAAGGAATTGGTGGCCGAAATCGGGGAATCCGAGATGACCGGGACGATGCCGCAGGCAAAGGCTTCGATGCAGGAGATGGCTTCGCTCTCGGCATCAGAGGCATGGACATAGAGATCGCACTGGTTGATCAGCTTCAGAAGCTCTTTCTGCCTGTGGAATTCGAAGAAGCAGGGGTTCTTCAGATACTTCTTGGAGAGCTTCTCGTACTTCTTCCTTAGCGGTCCCTGACCGCAGAGGACAAGCTGGATCTTGTCGTTGTACTTGCTGTGGCCGATTGCCTTGAAGAGCAGGTCCTGTCTCTTCTCTCCGGAGAACCTTCCGACCATGAGGATGACGAACTTGTCCTTGAACCGCTCTTCCTTCTCGACAGGAAGAGGCCGGAAGATCGGAGAGATTCCGTTGGAGATCGGATGGATGATGTTCTTGTAGTGATGAAGGCGCATCTGGTCGGCCATCATCTCACTGGGCGTGTGGACATGACGGGTATAGCGATAGCACCAGCGGCGGAACAGGGCATAGATCAGGGAAGAGACGGGTTTCACATGTCCCATGTGGATGTTATAAGAGACATTCTCGGGCTGGCAGTGAAAAGCAGACGTCACCGGAATCTGCATCACCTTGGCCACTTTCCGAACCTGGCTCTCCAGATGGAAAGGAAGAAGAAGATGGACGACATCCGAACCCTGGATGAACTCGGCAATCTCCTTCAGATTGCCTTTGGCCAAGACCATTCCGTTGTCCAGGATAAGCTTATCGAAAATCGGGATGTGGATTCTCGGAACACTCAAAATCCGATAGTCGGAAAGATCGTCGTGTTCCTCGGGAACATAGGCGATGATTCGAACCTCATGCCCATACTTCTTGAGAAAGGAAGCCGTCCGCATGCAGGTGACCGTCGTGCCGTTGTTGGTTGCACCGAAAGTGTCAATGACAAGAGTAATGACCATGTTGTTTCGTGACTGGAATGATTATAAAGTTTTCTTCCTCTGCAAGCAAACAAAGGCCTTCTTCTTGCACGAAATTTCGCATCCGTCAAACAAGGAAATCCTCTGTGCTTCAAGAAACACTCCTTCTTCCCCAGAAAGAAAGCGTCCTTTCTTCTGGCGAAGAAAAGCATTACAATGAATGAGGGTTGGGCAAAAGGAAAGAAGGAACCCCTTGAAGAAAGGAGACTCTTTTATGGAAGAAAAGAAGATGAAGAACGTCATCTATCTCGACCACCCGCTCTTGCAGCACAAGATCACGATCTTGCGCGACAAGAAGACCGGAACAAACGAGTTCCGCCGTCTGGTCAAGGAAGTCGCCGTCCTGGAAGGCTATGAAGCCCTGCGCCATCTCAAGACCGAGCTGGTCGATGTCGAGACCCCGATCGAAAACGCCAAGGAGCCCAAGATCTCCGGAAAGAAGCTCTGCTTCGTCCCCATCCTGAGAGCGGGACTTGGCATGGTCGAGGGCATGCTGGAACTGGTTCCCTCCGCCAAAGTCGGCCACATCGGACTCTACCGCGACGAAGTCACCCATGAGCCACACGAATACTACTGCAAGCTTCCCTACAGCATCGCCGACCGCGAGATCTATGTCCTCGATCCGATGCTGGCGACCGGTGGCTCGGCCTGCGATGCCGTCAAGCTCCTGAAGGAGAAGGGCTGCAAGAACATCACCTTCATCTGCATCATCGCCGCTCCGGAAGGCGTCAAGAACTTCCACGAGCACTATCCCGAGGTTCCCCTCTACGTCGGAGCCCTGGATCGATGCCTCAACGAAAACGCCTACATCTGCCCGGGCCTTGGAGATGCCGGAGATCGAATCTTCGGTACCGTGAAGTAAAAAAAGCCGTGTTTTCCTTCCCCATCGAAGGGAGAGAAAGCACGGCTTTTCCTGTATCTTACATCAAGGCACCCGGGCCATCGTAGTTCTTGTCATAGATCATGATGATGAACTCCGGATGGTCGATGAAGGGATTGCGATTGTGCTGATATTCCTGGTCGCAGACGTTGTTGCGGCTGACCTCGTAGTCGTCGACGGGATCGATTCCGGACGTCGCCCACTCATAGAGGTCGGCGAAGTTTCCGTGAAGTCCGTCCGCTCCGGAAGAGAAGTCGTAGAAGCGCGTGGTGTCGATATCGCCCGAGACCTCCAGATCGACCTCGCCCGAGCCTCCGTCATACCTTGTCGCCATGTAGAAGATGATGCGTGCGACATCGCCCTTCCATTCGTCCTGCGGCTCAAAGTAGTTGCTCCCGCGATAGTTCCCTTCCATATCGGATTGGGCCCAGTCGTATTTGTCGACGACGCTGGTGGAAGAGGAATGACTCACTTCAGCGAAATCCAGGTGGCTCCTTGTCGAGTTGAGGTTGTTGTGGCACATTCGGAGGTTGTGGAGATCCGACCCCATCGGCTTTCTCGTGCCGAAGTCGCCATGGCTCTTGGCCCAGGTGTGCTCCTTGTTGAAGGAAACGCCCCGGTTCTTCAATTGGCTTTGATAGATCAGGTGGACTTTTCCGCTGTCAAAGGGATCGGTGTCGATCACCGGGAGCGAATCGTTGGCGGAATCATAGGAAAACTCCTCGTGATCGTCGATGATGTCGTGAAGGCCTTCCTTCAGGGCCAGGCCCGAAAGCCCGCGGATCGGTTCGTAGTATTCGTCGATGTCGACGGACTGATTTCCGCGATCGGGGAAGATCGACTCGTTCGCATAGAGGTAGGAATAATCCTCCGAGATCGCGCCGCGCTCGCGGAAGATTGCCGACAACGTGTTGGACACGTCCTTGATGACGAATGAATAGCGGCTGTTGCCAAGGGATTTTCCATTCGCACCGTTCAAAGTCAGCCGCGAGAGATAGTTCCCCTCCTCTGGAGTTGCCGTGACCGTGATCGTATCTCCGACCATCCACTCCGAGCTCGGGCTGATCGAAACATCTCCGTTTCCTTCATTGGTGATGGAAATCGTCGCAGGGACTGGGACAACCTCGATTTCCTTGAAAAAAATGTCAATTCCAGAAAGAATGATTCGTTTTCCACTTGGACATTGAATTTTCAGTAGACTCGTAAGTTCTCCACCAAAGTCGTATGTTCTTGAGGATTCTCCTTGGGCCAAGGATTGCGAGTCCGTGGAGACCGTGACCTCCGGCGTGTCGTTATGATAAGGCTCGTAATGGAGGACGACTTCCTCGATCGTGATTTCCTCGGAGAAGCAGAAGGTGACCATGCCGGCATTCTTTCCCGTGGCCATGCGGAAATTCGAAGAATCGTTCTCGCTGTCATGGAAGAGTCCCGAAGAAGAGACGGAAGCGACGTCGACATTCTCCAGGACAAGATTCGACTCGTCCAAGCTGAGGCTGCCGTCTTGATCGAGGCCCGCAAAGCGAATGGCCCCCTCCGTCACGGTGACGACTTCCTCGGTGAACTCTGCCTCGACCAGGTACGTCGTCTTTTCCTCGGCGACGAAAGACAAAGTCGAAAGGACCGAAACCGAATTGACCGTCAGTTCCGTCAGGGAATATCCTTCCTCCGGTGTCGCGAGGAGATGGATTTCCGTGCCGAGAGGAACCTCGGCTTCCGTCCCGTATCCTTCCAGCACGACCGCTCCCCCGACGATGTCCGAAGAGACCCGTACCGTCGCCTTCTCTTCCTGTATCGGACCCGTGGACGTCGAAGACGATGAGTTAGAAGAGGAAGAAGACGCCGAAGAAGAAGTGGAGGAAGAGGTCGTCGAAGAAGTCGGATCGTCCGAGGAAAGGGAGGTGTCCTCCGAGGAGTTTTGCACGGAGGAACCGCTGCTCAAGAGGGGAAAGCTCGGTCGAGGAAAGTTCTCACAGGCCGTCAAGGCCAAGGCGAAGAACGGCGCCAAGAATCGGAGTTTGCTTTTCATACGTTTCTTTCTCCGGGGAAATCTTTACAATTTTCGATGAAATTATACTCCGCTTCGAGGCAAGATTCCTATCCGATTCCGCTTTTTTCTTGTCATTGTCCGATTTTGCGAAGATACTTCCGCTCTTCCGCACCGAGCTTTTCGGAGAGGCGTGCGAGCTTCTCCTCAATCTGTTGGAGATAGCTTCTCTTGATGCCGTCCAGCGTCTCGGAAATCCGGTCGCTGGCCTTGCTGATGGCCTCGTTCTGCTTGTACAGCTCCTCGATCGACTTCGACAGCGAGGCCAAGGGCTTGTCGAGATAGGTATTCTTCAGTTCCTCGAATTTCCTGTGGTATTCGTCGAAGGCGATTTCCTTGTTGGTCTTGTCCCGATCCTTGAGAATCATCTTCGAGAAATACGTCGTCAAGGAGACAATCATGTTGAGGAAGGTCATGAGATAGGCCGGGCGAACGACGTACATGTCGGGATATTCCTGGACACGATAGATCGGGATGTCGTTGGGACGATCGAGTTCCAGGTTAGAGACCAGGACGGCGTATTTGCAATGCTTTTTCGTGCGATTCCGGTCCAGCTGTCGGAAATAGTCGCTGTTGGTCTTCCGATTGGTGGAATCCGGGTTTTCGTCTTTCATGTCCAAGCAGATCCCGGCCAGAAGCTCCTCCTCCTTTTTCTCTTCCGAGGCATAGATCCAGAAAAGATAGTCGGCCTTGCTTCCGTGCGCCTCGTTTTCCTCCTGGACGACAGCGTTGTCCTTCTTCCAAAGGCAGTTGGAAAAGCCGTTCTGCATATAGGACAGAACTTCGTTGGAACACCATTGCTCGAGGTTCTCCCCGATCCTTTTCACGTTGAGGGAGGCCTTGGTGTTCTGGAGCTGGGCAATCTGGCGCTCCAGTTCCTCCCTTTCCCGGACAAAGGAATCCTTCATCTCTTCCTTTTCCTTGTTGAACCGGTTCTCCGTTTCCAGGGCCGTCATCTTTCGGATGTTTTCTTTCTCCTGCTCGTGAATCTTCTGCTGATTCTCCAGCTGCAGGTTAAGATTCTGATTCAAAAGTTTCTGATCGTTGAGTTCTTTCTGAAGGGATTGGCGAACTTCCAATTCCTTGTTTTCAAGAGCCGTCTTTTGAATTTCATGTAGAGATTGAAGTTCGGCCTCCTTTTCCTTGAGCGCCATGTCCTTCTGATGTCGGACTTCCGAAAGGCTCTTCTCCAATTCCTGGTTCTTCACTCTCCACTGTTCGTCCCGTCCGGCGAGACTCTTCTGGAGTTCCGCAGCATGTGTCGCCTCCAGTTCCCTCTGCTGGCGGGAAAGAGCTTCCTGGATCTTCTTCTGGACTTCTCTCTCCATCTCCCTGGACAAAAGGTCCTGGATGGCCGACAGATCGACATTGCTGATCTTGTTGAGGCAGATGATGTCCCCGACATGTGCATCCGTTTGCAAGACAAGGGTGTCCTTGTCCTTCACGGAGACCTGAATTTCCATGTTTGCCTTCCTCCCATGACATTATTTTACCACGCTCAAAAGGCGAACACGGCAATGGCCGAAACATCGGACGGAAAAGCGGTTGTCTTATGGATTTTCCAAAATATCCCGAATGCTTTCCAGGAGCGTCTGACGATCGACTTCCAAAGCCAAGTCGTCGCTTTCGATCGTCTTGCGCATCCTTTCGTTCTTTCTTTCCAGCCGTTCGAGAATCCGACGATCGATCGAAGAACCGCGCGCTTCATCGCCTTCCGTGATGGCAAAGAGGTAACGGGTCTTGGTGCCCGGAGGCAGACCGACGCGATGGATGCGGTCCTTGGACTGGATCAGGTAGGTGAGGTTGAAGCCATATTCGAGATAGACCGCTTCGTGGCATGTCTGGTGCAAGGACACCGATTCCGCCAACGTGTTGGGGTTGGTGACAAGGACCGAGACATCACCGTCGCGAAAGAGACGAATCTTCTCCTCCCTTTGCCGCTCCGAATCCCTTCCCGTCACGGAGAGAACGCGGACACCCTCCTTCTCCAGCCATCCTTGGCAAGAATCGATCGTGTCCAGGAACAGGCACCAGAGCAGGGCCTTCCTCCCTTCTTGTGCGGCGGATTGGATATGAGAAAGGGCCGTCAGAGTCTTTCGGGACAGCGGATGGAGACGAAGGTATTCCTGGCTTTCGGCGGACAAGGTCCACCTTTCGGTCGGCTTGCCCTCGAGCGAGAGGTCCAGTTCCTCCCACGTTCCGTCATCGATTTCCTTTTCCAGCAAGGCCGGGTGCGAGGACGCCTGGATCAGGCGGACAAAGAGGAGAAGCGGATTTTGAATCTTGCGCCACAGCTCTCCAAGCAGCCGTCTTTGCCCCTCGTCCGGTTCGACGGCAAGAGTCTCGAGATCGTCCTTCTCGGCTTCCGGAATCTGCAATTGGCTCTTGGTCACGCGGATGAAAGTCGGATACAACTGACGCCGAATCTCCTGGGCAACGGCCTCGTTTCGGTCGGCCTCCCGAAGATTCTTCGAACAGAAGGCGTCAAACAGGTCCTTGTCATCGGAGTAGAGAATCTCAATCGTGTTCTGGATGTCCTGAAAGGAATTGGGCAAGGGCGTTCCCGTCAGCGCCAGGCGAAAGAGGGGTCGGGGATAGGTGCGAAACAGTCGTTTGGCCCATCCGGCGCGCATTCCTTCCGGATTCTTGATGCGATGAATTTCGTCGAAGACGATCATCGTCTTGTCATCCAGCAGTCTTCGGACGACTTCCGCTTTCTCTTCGGAATTCAGAAACTCATAATTGAACAAGTAGACATCGTATCGATCGCGGAGCAGTGTTTCCGCACAATCGCCATCCTGCTTTTCCCTGTTGAAGAAATGAAGGGGCTTTTCCGCGCCAAAGATCTTCCGTCCCTCTTCCTCCCAGGCCATGAAAGCGTTGAGCGGAGAGAGAACGACCAAGCGATGGGCCTGGCCGGTCGCGCGCAGATAGGCAAAGAGGCCATAGGCGATGAAAGTCTTTCCCGAGCCAGGAACGGAATAATCGGCCGAAGACATCAATCGATAATGGAAGTATGCCGCACGCATCTGGAAGTCCTTCAGAGGGACCATCGTGTTCTTTTCGACGACTCTTCGGAAAGCCTCATAGTCATCATGCCAGAGATCCTCGTCTTCCCCGCGCTTGATCTTCTGCGCCCATTGGAGCCGGCGCTCCAGCTTCCGGTTGAGCTGGTCGAGGACCGATTGCAATGAGGATGAGATTCGGAACGGAATCAATCGACGGCGCAGAGCCTCCTGAATCTCCCGTGCCAAGGAAAGGGTAATCTCGGGGAAGCGATAGCTCCAGGAACCGACTTTCCGGCCTTTCTTGAGAGACATCAGCCCCGACAGGGCACGGTCGCACGAAGGATGGCAGAGGAGGTTCTCGACGAGAAGATGGTTGGCTCGTTCATCGACATCCAAAAGGACATGGTCCAGGGAAAGCCGTTCCTTGCGACATTCCAGGTACTCTTGCAAAGAGGAGAAGACACGCCCACGATCATAGGCGACCAGTTCCTCGAAAAAGGACTCGCTGGGCGAGAAGACGCGCATCTTGGGACTATAGGTTCCGTTCCAAATCTTCTCGAAGCGCTGCTTGCGATCCTCGATCTTCGACATCGAGTCCTTCGGGGTGAAGACATCCAGAAGTTCCGAATTGTAATTCAGGCCCTCCAGGGTCTCGTTGCTGGAACCGCTGAAGGCAACCGAGCAGCCCTGTTCATCCGTGAAGATCCCGAACTTTTGATGAAACAGGGAATCCAGGTCGTTCGTCATGAAGGCAATCTTCACTTCTGCGATTCCATGCCGAATCAGATAAGAAAGATTGGCAACTTCAAAGTCGTCATTGAGTTCATCGGAATGCTTCTTCAGGTCTTCTACCATCTGTGCCTCACGTCTTTTGTAGGCCTCTACGATGTCATCCATTTCCTTTGGCGAAATTTGATTGGAGAAGACAAAACGGATGCGACCATCGTTTCTCGCAAAGGCGTGGAGGCCCTTGGCATAGCTCTGCAAGGAACGGGAGGAAAAATAGGCGGAGACGCGATCGTATCGTTTTGCCAGCGAAAGGCAGGGGAGGTAAAGCTCCTCGATGGCATCATGTCCGGGAACCGCGGGATCGTAGGTCCCCTGAAAGCTCAGATCCGCCAAGGAAGCCTTTCTTTCCATTTAGAAATAGCCCTTGATCTTCTCCAGGGCGCAAGTGATCTCCGCAAGGATTTTCTGGATCTCTTTCCTGTTTTCTCCGGTCGTCTCCTTGATGTCCTGCCAACGGACTTCATCGCAAAGCGTCTGCGCCTTTCGCAGCTTCTCCAGGGGACTGTTCTGGCTCTTCTCCTTCTCCTTTTGGTAAATCGCCTCCTTTTGCAAGGACAGGAAGTCCTCTCCCAATTTCCGCCTTTCGTGGGTATCTTCCGGAGTCTGCACCCCTTCCTTTTCCTTCCTCAGAATGTCATCGACCTTTCCGAGAAAGGCTCCTTCTTTGTCCAACGCCTGCACCATTTGGCGGACATGCTCAGGGGATTCCTTGGCCAGCTTGATGAGGTTGCGGATGTTTCTTGTCTTGTCTCCGGACACTAAGGTGATCTGGGCGAAGAAATAGTCCCGGAATTCCAGCCAGTTGTGTTCGGAGAATTTCGTTTTCGCATTGGCAAGTTCGACAAGCGGTCCGTTGAGATCTTCTTCCTTGAGAAGATAGAACGCTTTCGGCTGTCCCCTCCATTCCAAGTATTCCAACATGATTTCCGTCTGTCTCTTGAGGCTTGCCAGCTCTTTCGCCGGAACGTTGGCATAGGATCGGTATTCCTCTTCCGAGATCGTCCTTGTCCTTTCATCGCAGCATTTTTTGTAGAAGTCGACCAGTCGATCGATGGGGGAATAGTCCCTTTGATTGTCGACGTTGTGCTGCAGCTCCAGTTCCAGAAGGGTGATGGCTTTCTGCTCCGTTTCCGAGGCAGGCACCGGAAGGATGACCGCTTCGAACGTCGAGAACCGTTGCTCGGCCTTCTTCCGGTAGAGTTCCCGAAGGACAGTGAACCTTCGATTCCCGTCGATGATCCTTCCGTCATCCAGCACGACGCCCGCGACCATCTGTCCCTTGTGCTCGATGTCTTTCAGGGTCTTTTCGTAAGAGTCCGGCTTTTCTGCCCCCTTGATGGCCTTGCCGATGAAGTCGTTGTACCTGGCGATGTCCTCTTCCATCAGCCTCTTGATTTCCTCTCGGGAATGGTCTTTGCGCAGTTCTTCCTCATCGATGAACGTCGCGATACGACCGTTTCGATCGTTGTAAAAGAGCTTCTCAAGAGGAATCGCATAGGTGTCGAAGGTTTGAAGCTGATCGTGAATTCTGAGCGGCTTCGTCGCTTTCTTCTCCAAAGTTTCCTTGTCGATCATCATTTTCCAATGACCTCCTTTTCCACGGGAGAAAGATTGATTCTCACGATCTCCTCAAGATAGGCTTTGTCCAACCAGAAGGATTGCTTCGTCGCACTTTTCCGTCCCGTCAGGCGATCGGCGACAGGGAGGGGAAAGGTATCTTCTCTGTTTGCGGCATGCGGGCGAATGTGGGACACCCGGCATCCATCGAGACGAAAGGCCGGAACGACAGCGTTATTTTTGTCTTTCGCATAGACCTCTCCTTGCAACAATTTTCTTTGGTAGCTTTCGTACAAACACTGGACAGACGCCAAATCTTCTTTCGAAAGTCGCCAGAAGAAGTCCGTGAGAACAACGTTCTTTTCTCCTTTTTGATAGGTCACGAAGAACCAAAAGTTCTTCGAAAACATCGCTTGAACGCTCGATGATTCCCAGGATTCCGTCGCCACCTTGCAGAATTCGAAAGCAGAGAAAGACATGCTCTCGGTCAGCCTCCCTTTTTCGTCCAACGCGATCGTCTTGAGAGCGATATCCGCATAATCCAGCAATGATTGCAAGCCATCGTTGGGGCAGGCCTTCTTGAGGAAATTCCGGATTGCGAAATAACTTTGCGCCTTGGAGACCGTCGCCGTTGAAGTCCAAGCCTGAACCTCCTCGATCGTCTTTCCACGAATGGCATAGGCCGACTGAATCAAAGAAGAAAACTGACGAAGAAACGAGACATCAAGGGACATTATCAATCCTCCTTCATGATTTTCAGAAGTTGGTCGCCAAGCTTCTCGACAATGCCACAGACAAGGGCATTTCCCATCATGAAATAGCGCGAGGATCGTGGCATGCCCGTATCGGTCCATCCGTCCGGAAAACCATTGAGCCTCTCACACTCCACGGGCGTAAGGAAACGAAGACGCCCTGTCTTGGGATCGGGAATGATGTGGCTCGAACGATTGACCGAGCCTTCGCTTGTCAGCATCGTTCTTCCGGGAAGGTCCAGCGAATCAAAAGGAGACATGCTTCCCTCGCAATACTGATAGGAGAGCCCTGTCGATGCTTTTCTCTGGACTTTCTTCTTCCCCCGCAGATAGGAAAACTGATCCCTCTGCTTGTCCGTCAGATAGAAAGAAGAGTCCGTGCAAGGAAGGACAATGTTCGACAGCGGACACATCGGCTTTTCCTTTGATTTGACTTTCGCTGTGTAAACAATCCCCTTGTGCATCCAGCCTGCATTATCGAAATGCGCACGAAAGCGATCGGAGACCTCGACCAGGTCATGATAGTCATCCACCAAAGAGTATGTCGAAAGGGATGAGGAAAGAGAATCGACAGGAAACGCTTTCGCAAAAATGCTTTCCTTCAAAAGGACATCCTCAGGCTCGTGCTTTGAAATGTCTTTCGAATAATTCAAATCGTTTCTATAGATGAAAATGAAGGTCCTTCTTCTTCGCTGAGGATATCCATAGTCAGCAGCATTCAATATTCTCCAGCATGCCGAGTATCCCAAATCATCCAAACATCGAAGGATGATTCCAAAGTCTCTTCCCCGTTGTTTTTTAGGGGAAAGAACCAGTCGATTGACATTCTCCAATATTCCGTAAGCAGGATGCTTAAGGATTATAATTGAGTTATGAAAACAACGGCTATAGAACTTTTTGCTGGAGTCGGAGGATTCCGTGTCGGTTTGAACAAAGTGCGTCTCATCGATGGAAAGACAAAAGAAAAGAAACGTTTTGATTTTGTTTACGCTAATCAATGGGAACCTGGAAGAAAGAAGCAGTATGCATTTGATTGCTATCAAAAACGTTTTGGTTTCAATACCGAAAGATTAGATAACATTGACATTGCCAAGGTCGACAAAAGCCTTCTTCCGGATTTCAACCTTTTGACTGCTGGCTTTCCTTGTCAAGATTATTCTGTTGCGCGAAAAACGCATTCGAAAACAGGCATTGAGGGCAAAAAAGGCGTCCTTTGGTGGCAACTTAAGGAACTTTTGAGCCTTAAGCATCCTGCTTAATACACTTTTTCTTTTTGCCTCCGCACGTCATTGAGGCAGGACGCCAATATTAGTGACGGAGGATGATCGTGCAAAAATCATTTATGGAAATCGCCCATGACTTTCTCGAGGAACGGAAAGATTACATCAAGCCCTCGACATATGCCCTTTATCGATGGGGCATCGAAAACGTCTTCGTCCATTACTTCCAGTCCATGAAAGTCCCATTCAAAAGCCAATTGCAAGATTTCGCTCTTTCCCAGAAAAAGCGAGGCCTCAAGGCAAAGACCATCAAGTGTCGTGTCTCTTTGGCACAATCCATCTACTATTACGGATGCTCAAAGGGGAACTGGCCTTATCAAAAAGTCGACGTTCAATATCCGGTCTTCGAGGAAAAAAGAAACCTTCCGGTTTTCACGTTGGAGGAACAAAAGAAACTTCTTCGTTATCTGGACACCCATTTCTCCTTCCACAATCTTGGAATCAGCCTTTGCCTCGAAGAAGGCCTTCGAATCGGTGAGGTCTGTTCTCTTCGTTTTCAGGACATCGACCTGGAAGCGGGAATCCTCACCATCCGGAGAACGATACAGAGAGTCTACTCTTTCGAAAACAAGAAATCCGAGATTCGCATCGACAAGCCCAAGACCTCCTCGTCGGAACGAGAGATCCCGCTTTCCCATTCTCTGCTGAGAAGGCTGAAGTCCATCGGGAAAATCACCGAGCCGAGCCATTACGTTCTCACCAACAGCAAGAAACCTCTCGAACCGAGGGCGTTTCGGGCCTATTATTCCCGACTGCTCAAGAAACTAGACATGCCGCAAGTCCGCTTCCATGGCCTGAGGCACAGCTTTGCGACGCGCTGCGTGGAAGCCGGATGCGATTACAAAGCCCTCAGCGCCATCCTGGGACACGCCAACATCGGAACAACGCTAAACCTATATGTCCATCCCGACAATCGCCAGAAGAAAAAATGCATCGACAAGATGATGTCTCGCCTGAAATGACTTGGAAGGAGGTTTACGGAAGAGCGACTTCCCGATAATCCGGATTGGGTCCGCCCAGGATCGATTCCAAGACGACGGACTTCTCCAATGCGATTCTCAATTCCGAAAGCGCAAGCGAAGGCAGGCTAGAATCGGAAGGCGCTTTTCGAAACAGCGTGACATGAGGAACGAACTTCCTTTTGTCTTCGAAGGAAAAGCCCTGATTTCGAAAAGCTCGCACCTGCTGGGCCTGGTAAGCCATGAGACTCTTTTCCTCTTCCAGCTCCAGGACGAGAGAATGTCCGAAAAAGCGAAACCGTTTGGGTCTCACGACAAGGGGAAGGGGAAGGGAAAGGGAAAGGGCCGAGAACGAAAGGGCCACCGAAATGTCCGAAAGGCGTTCCCCTGGAACCTCTCCCAAAAAGACGAGTGTCACGTGCAGGCTGGAAGGAGGAAGAATCTTGGCTTTTAGACCCCTCTCTTTGATCGTGGCCTGAAGCTCAGAGAGCTTGTTCTTTGTCTCTTCGTCAAACATCAAGGACGTGAATATTCTCATAACCCTATTATAGATTTTTTAGCCCAAATGACGCTTACAAATGCTCTCTTTTGTTAAAGAAACATGCTTTTTCGAATCCTTTTCTCGTTTTAATTGTTCTAAGATGATAGATTGTAAGCGCTATAAAGGAGAAAAAACATATGAAAAGAAAGCTTTCCGTGATCTCTCTTGCCAGCCTCTTTTTTATCGGTACATTTCTCTCTTCCTGCCAGATCCGTTCGGCCGATGGCTTAGGCCCTGTCGGTCCGCAAGGCGAAACGGGCCCCGCAGGTGAGAGGGGTCCCCAAGGAGAACAGGGAGAAACCGGCCCGCAAGGACCCCAAGGCGAACAAGGAGAAAAGGGTTCCGAATGGCTCTGGGGATATGGAGAACCCGATGGCGAGCAAGGAAGAGAAGGCGATTTCTACATCGACACAAAGACCGGAGACATCTACATCCGTGCCCTGAACGGCTGGACTCTCATCGGTAACATCAAGGGAGACAAGGGTGATACCGGAGAGCAAGGACCCCAAGGGGAGCAAGGAGACAAAGGAGAACCGGGTGAGCAAGGTCCCCAAGGAGAACAGGGAGAAACCGGCCCGCAAGGGGAGCAGGGAGACAAAGGAGACAAAGGAGATACCGGAGAGCAAGGACCTCAAGGTGAAAAAGGCGAACAGGGCGAACAAGGAGAACAAGGGCTTCCGGGAGAAGATGGCGCGACTTGGCTGACGGGCGAAGGAAAGCCGGATGCCAGTGTCGGCAAGGATGGCGATTTCTACTTGGATACGGTCACGACGGATATCTACGTCAAGGAAGACGGAGAATGGAATCTTTCGACCACTCTTCGTCCCGAAGAGAAACCTTCCTGGCACAGCGGAAAGGGAAGTCCGCTCGACAACGTGACAGACCCCATCGAGGGAGACTTCTATGTCGACCTGACGGATTACACGACGTATTCCTTCACAAGCGAAGAATGGACCAACATCGGACGTTTCGGACACGAGATGGAGAAGCCCGCCTCGGTCACGATGAACTATCTCAGCACAGCTTTGAGCCCAGATCAGGCGCTTGAAATTTCCTTCAAAAGCTCCGGGGGTGGAAGCCAGAAGAACCTCAAGGATGTTTACTTCTATGACGATTACGGCATCAAGATCTCTCCGCAGATCATCCAGCTGGAAGACTTCGCTATCCATCTCGATCTCATCGGCATCACTGAAGAGGAGCAGCAAGCTCTCGAGCCTTACATCTCCCTGCGCAATTTCGAGCAGAAAGAAGACGGTAGTCTTGCCTTCCAGCTCTGGTTCAATCAGAAATATCTCCCGAAAAAGCTTAACGGCGAAATCCAGATTTTGTGGAAGGACGAAAGCATCATCGAAAGCTATCCCTTCTCCCTTGTGGATTCGGAGACCCCTGCGACATTGACCCTCGTCGATGCCACTGGCGGAACGATTAACGCCGACAAGGAAGGAACAGTCGAGCCAAGCGAGACAGTCACCCTCAGCATGTCTCCTGCGGAAAGCTATGACATCGACTATCTGCTCGTCACGGATGCCGACGGCGAGAGAAAGATCTCCCCGCTGGCGATGACTTACGATGCGGAAAGCGGAACATACACCTATTCCCTGGAGATGACGGACGACGAAGTGAGTGTGAAGCCCGTCTTTGCGACTGGAATCGTCGCCGGTTCATTCGACCAAATCTACAAGCCGGTCTCCGGCTCCCACAACGTCTACACGACCTTCAACAATTTGCTGGCCGGACATACGTTCAAGGACGTCTCCTTCGGTGGAATCTACAACCAGGACGGAGAGGAAATGACCTGCTATCTCGATCTCAGCGTGATCGACTTCACCATCACCACCTTAAGTCGCCCGGAAGCCTTCGTGATGGAGGCAAAAGATGTCCAGATGAACAAGAGCAAGATCGAATTCGACTTCTTCCTCCAGCAGATTGACCCCAGCTACAACAATTGGAAAAGCAAGATCTTTTCCATCGAAGGTTCCGTCGACGGGCGGAAACTCAAAGGCAAGTACTCTTTGACGGTCGGATTGCGGTAAGACAAAAAGGGGAGTCCGAGAAAGCCGGGCTCCCCTCTTTCGATGACAGGCAAGGATTCCTACCGAGTCTTCTTTCTTCTCTTTCGGTCCTGCTTAAAGCGCGGATAGGAGAAATTCTTCCTTCTCTGAAGAAGATTGTAGAGGTCGGCGACAAAGGCCTCTCCGAGAAGAAAACGAGCAACTTTTTGGACAGCGTCTCGAAGCGGATGTTCCTTGTGCCAGGAACCGGCGGGATAATGTCTTGTATAGCCTCCCTCGTAATGGCGATACCAGGCCGTGTTCTTCTCGAAATAATAGCGCGGACAGAAATGATATCCCTCCTTGGTGACGAATTCCTTTCCGTCGAGAAGGAAATCCGGATCGTCCATGAAATAGGAGGTGACGACATCGTTGCTGACGGGAAAGATCTTCTTCTCCCGATAGACTTCCTCGACTCTTTTCAAGAGCTCGTCAGCCAAGGGACAATCTTTCTCCATTCCGATCACTGCCGTCCCGATGGAATCGTCCAGGATGTAGCCGAAGAAGGCCTTGTCTTTCAGAAACTGCGTGAGGCTCTTGAGCACCTTCACGTCCGTGTCCAGATAGATTCCGCCATAGCGCTCCAAGACCTTGAGCCGGATATAGTCGCTGGCAAAGCCGTATTTCTTCGCCGAACAGGTTGCCTCGAAATAGGGAGAGGAAGGAAATTCGGCCAGGAAGTTCTCCATGTCCCACAGGCGATAGAGATAGCCTTCCTTTTCAAAGAGGGCGCGGCAATCCTTCATGTATCGCTTCTGATCCTCGGGGATCGCTTTGGAATCTCCCAACCATATCTGATGGATGACTTTCGGTATCATTTTTTTCAATCATCTCTCCTTTTGAGATGATTTTCCAAGAATCCGGAGATTTTGTCAACAGGTGAGAAAGTTCGAAGTATTCCTGCGCCTCCACCTTGTTGGTCAGGCTGACCTCATTCCTGACTACGACCTTGCCCATCTTTCTGTGGCACTACAAAACATGTTACAAACTCAAAATTATTTTCAGTTTGTAGCACAAAAATGATTATAGGGCTGTCGATCATATAAGAAAGGAAGCAGCAAGTCACTTGAGGAAAGAAGCAAGGGATAAGCAGGCATCTTGCTTTTAGAATAAACAATGCTTTTCTTAATCAGTATCTGGTCATTCCAAAAACCCGTGAGTTTGGCCAAGATTACTAGGTGAGATTTTCAAAGGCCCTTCGCTATCGGAGCAAAAAGAAAAAGCCCGAACCCCATAAGGTGTCAGGTATGATCAACGAGAATGCCTACATACTACGCTTTTGATACATTGCACACCCTTGCAATGACAACAACGGCAACTTTTAAATGCTACAAATTTGCAATTGAGACTTTATTTCCAAAAATCATCGATGTCTTGTTTTTTGGATTGCTCATTTTCTATTAGAGGTTCAATAGGCTTCTCTACATCATTTTTAAATTTTATAAGGCCATATATCTCAATATATAAAACAATAGGAATAAAATAGAAAAGTCCTATAACCATAGTAAGTATTGTCGATAAAAAGAACCAAGAAAATACCGCTGATAAAGTAAATATAACAATATGAATTATCAAAAATATTGGCTCTACAATTATTAGGCATTTCATAAAAATATTATTTGCCCATTTCCATTTCTTTACTGATGAAAGAGCAAAAGGTGTTCTATAACCAAATACATAATTTAAATCGACGTCTTTTTTAATAAAAACGATAGCTAAAATAATCAAAAGTAGATAAATAATAATTCCAGCTATTCCAAAACAATAAATATATACTGGGTTTAAAACATCTAAATCTATTGAATCAACTAAAAACATCGTTATCTCTAAATTAAAAATTATGATTCGGATTGCTTATTTTCGTCTACGATTTCCCAATTTCCAGTTCTATTGGACCCGACTCTTCTGATCCTTGGAGAATTTTTAATTATCCTAGCAACAGTTCTGTTTGATTTACCTATTATTTCAGCGAGTTTTGATTGTTTAATGTTAGGTGATTTTCTGATTGCTTCAATAATTTTATCCTCATCTGACAAGTTTTCATGATTGATGTCATTATTGCTGACATTGCTGACATCATTGGTGACATTGATGACATCTTGCACATCATTCTTAGCTTTAAAGTAATTAAGATCAGGCAATTCAACTATGAATGAGTGTTCTAAATTATCCAAGACAGGTTTTTTCTCTTCATCATTGTATGCTTCGTTAATCCTTTTCAGTCCCTTGCCTTAGTTTTTCAATGAAACCGAGCATATGTAGAATTTTCACAAGACCCGGATTTCTAAATGATTGCTGGCATCTTAAAACTTCGCTCAAACTATATTTATAAATTGGGCTTGGGTTGAAATCTGGGCTTTGTCTTCTTAACTAATCCTAACAAAAATAGAAAGCCACCAAACTAGTTAAATAAGAATGATGGCTTAAGTGATTAAATAAGTAATTTTTAATTAGCTTTATACCTTAACGATATAATCTTTCTTTCTAGGAGCTGCTTTCTTAGGTTCTTCATTAGCATAGCCAAGAGCAAGAGCTCCAACGCCTCTTAATGTTGTAGGAAGATTCCATTCTTTAAGAAGCTCTTTTCCCTCTTCACTATCGAATATCTCACGCTCTTTAGCAACCCAAACAGTGCCAAGTCCAAGAGAATGAGCAGCAAGCATCATATTCATAAGAACGCAACTGCCA